>NZ_CP094824.1:1461539-2923078 GCF_025561425.1 Mammaliicoccus sciuri
ACGAATTTAATCGATAACGCGATTAGATACACACATCAAAATGATTCTATTAATGTCGTCTTTGATGATACGGATGAAGAAGATTTTGTTATAACAGTTCAAGATAGTGGCGTAGGTATTGCTAAAGAACATTTAAATCAAATATTTGATCGTTTTTATAAAGTTGATGCTTCTCGCACAAGAGGTAAACATGGAACAGGACTTGGTCTCTTTATCGTTCAAAAAATTATAGATGCACATCATGGTACGATTAAAGTCGATAGTAAAGAGGGTGAAGGCACTCAATTTACAATAACTTTACCAAAAGTTTAAATTGTTGAGTTATTTAGATGAAAATACCTGACCAATGTGCTAATATATATTTTGTAATTAAAACTAAATAAAAAAATTCATCTTCGGGGTTTGGTGTAATTCCATACCGGCGGTTAAAGCCCGCGACCCAATATATGTATGTATATTGGCTGACTTAGTGAAATTCTAAGGCCGACAGTTAAAGTCTGGATGGGAGAAGATGGAGGAAAAAATCTAGTCTTGACTAGGTTTATTTTGCGATAATTTTTCCTCCTATTCTTACGAGATGAATAGGAGGAGTTTATATGTCTAACGATAACAAAACAAAACGCTTACTCACTGTAAGTATGCTCATCGCAATCAGCTTTATTTTAATGTTTTTGAAATTTCCATTGCCATTTTTACCACCATATTTAACAATGGATTTCAGTGATATTCCTGTACTTGTCGCAACATTTGCGTTCGGTCCAGTTTCAGGTATATTAGTCGCATTATTTAAAAACGTATTGAATTTCTTAATTGTGTCACACGAACCAATTGGAAATACAGCTAACTTTTTAGCGTCAATATGTCTCGTCATTCCAACTTATTATTTCTATCGCATGAAAAAATCAAAATTATTTATGGGATATGGATTATCAGTTGGTACAATCTTGATGACAATTCTAATGAGTTTAATGAATTACTTTGTTCTATTACCTTTATACGGACAAATTATGAATCTTGCAGATATCGCAAATAATTTAAAATTAATCGTATCTGCCGGTATTATCCCATTTAATTTAATTAAAGGTATTGTCATTTCTGTCATATACATTATAATATTTGATAAACTTAAGTCTATTATAAAATAAAGAAAGGCTAGGACCTCACATCCTAGCCTTTCTCATATATATTATTCGAATTTAAGTGCATCTCCATCGAATGATTCATCTGCTATTTTAATTGAATCTGTCGGACAACCTTCGAAAGCATCTTCCATATCTTCTAATAATTCTTCTGGTACAGCTTCGATTCCCTTATTGTCGTCTAGTATCACGTAGGCGATTCCCTCATCATCATAATCGTATATATCAGGGGCAGCTGCTCCACATGCGCCACATGCTATACATGTATCCATATCTACTATTGTGTATTTAGCCAAAATTTTCGCCTCCTTTAAAAAACATGCTACACTTATTATACATACTTATTTTAGTGATAACACTTAGAGATTTCAACATTTTTATGTTATTTGAGGTGACTTATTTGAAACAGATTATACTGAAAACCCTTTCCATGAAGCATGACAACAAAACTGATAAAAGTATTTATAATATTTTAATAGGTAAAAAGACTCATCAAACATATTTTGATGCCACGATTGAACATTTAAAATTGTATTATGGCTCTTTGCCAAATTTGAAATTTGAACAATTCGAACTAATCATTAACGAACCTGTAGAACACATTAATAAGCCAATTATTGGCGACTTTTTCTATAGTCAGGCCATTCAATCTGTTAATACAATCTTATTATTAACTCAGATGATTAGTCAAAAAAAGCATAACCATTTAGCGTATCAACCAATCATCAATGATAAAGAGATACAATTTAAAGCTAAAGAAATTTATGTACACATTAAAGAAGTAGGGGAAAATCAATTTATAGAAGAAATATATCAGCTATTTGAAGATATGAATACATACTTTCAAACAATTTATATGCATTATTTATTAGCAGGTTTTCGGGAAACACCTTATACAATTGAACAAATTTCAATGATTGAAGACATTGGTATTATGGATTTAAGAGAACAGTTAGTAGAAGAATATCAATTTATCCAAGTTACGATACAAAATAAAGAACGCTATCCAATATTATCTCAGATTAACTACCAGCCTTTGTTAAACCAACAAACATTTACTACATATGAACTATTAAATCGCAGTTACGATATGGATCAACTTGCAAACATTAAACGTGTTAAGACACATACTATTCATGATCATATTATTGAAATGTTTATTAAAGGTTATTTAAAGGATAAGAATTTATACGTAAGTGATGAACAATACGCTAGATTTATAGAAGTTATTCAACAAACACCTAATCAAAATTTGAAATTTTATTATGAAGTGTTAAATGATTTTACGTATTTCGAAATCAAACTCATGTATGTTTGCTATGCAATGGAGGGATTAAATGCTACAACAAGAACTTAAAAAGTATTTTGGTTATGATCATTTTAGAAACGGGCAAGAGGAAACCGTCCAAAATATATTAGACGGCCATGATGTGCTGAGCATCCTTTCAACCGGTGCTGGAAAAAGTTTATGTTACCAATTGCCAGCATATATAACTGGTGGCAGAGTGCTCATTATTTCTCCACTAATTTCTTTAATGGATGATCAAGTCGTTCAGATGAAATTAAATGGCGAGAAGAATGCTGTTGCAATCCATTCTGCTATTAATCCTAATGAACGGTCAGACATATTTAGAAATTTATCGAACTATCAATTTATATTTTGTAGCCCGGAATTCATATATGAAGAACATAATTTTAAACGATTTAAATCTATTGGTTTTAAATATATTGTCTTAGATGAAGCACACTGTTTAAGTGAATGGGGCTTTGATTTTAGACCACATTATGCACTGATTTCTAAAGTCACACAATACTTTAAAGAAGCACAAGTTATTGCACTATCAGCTACTCTGACAAATAAAATGATACAAGATATAGAAGTGATTACAAAGCGTCAATTTAAAATACATAAAGAAGGACTCAATCGTTCAAATATTATGTATCATCATGTTAATTTTGATAGCGAAGAAGAAAAAGATCATTACCTATTAGACACAATAAAAGACTCAGGACCAACCATTATTTATGTATCATCTAAAAAGAAATGTCATGAATTAGCTGAAATGATTTATAAAGAAGGCTTTTTAACAGGGATTTACCACGGAGATTTAAACTATCAAGAAAGAACAACTGTACAAACTCAGTTTATCAATAACGATATTAAAATCATTGTTGCCACAAGTGCTTTTGGTATGGGGATTAATAAACAAGATGTAAGAACCGTTATACATTACCATTTACCTACTTCACCTTCTAAATATGTACAAGAAGTAGGGCGCGCAGGTCGTGATGGCGAATCCTCTCAAGCAATTAGTTTATTTACAGCAAGTGATATTCACATATTAAGCCATTTAGCTGATGAGCATGGAATTGATATAGATATGCTTAATTTATTCGAACAAGGGTATCAACTAAATGAGGAGATATCTAAAAATATTCAATATCTTCTTGAATTATATCCACTTAATCAATTAAAAGAGAAAATTCAAGCTGAGCAGAATCAAAAACAATATGCATTTAGTTTTATGAGAAATTATATTCAAATCGATACATGTAGACGTACGTATTTAATGAACTATTTTAATGAACATGTTACACAAGATAATCATTGTTGTGACAATTGTAAGAATGCAAATTTATTAAAATTACCAAATATAAAAGAAGTCAAATACAAAACTTCTTATAAAAATAGATTAAATGCAATATTTTAATAGGATTACTTTACTTGATAAGTTCAACAAGGATATAATAAAGTATAATTCAATATATATACAAAAAGATAATGATGAGGTGAGTTTATTGTCTAAAGATAATTTTAAAGACGAATTCGAAAAAAGTCGTCAAAAGATAGAACGACCTGAAGACAAGACACAAGAATTAGAAAACAACAACGAAGAGGTTAACGATAAAAGTCAGCCAAATCGAAAAGAATCAGACAAACCAAAAGATGAAAAACAACAACAAAGTAAACAAGAACAACAATATCCACCAAGAGGCGCATTAAGAAGACAACGTAGAAAAGAAGAAGCTAATAAACAGAAAACAAAAGAAGAACAACCTAAAAAAGAAATACCTAAAGCTTCAGAAACACCAAACAATGAAGATAAGTCGTCTAAAAAGGCTGGAGCAATTGGCGCTGCAGGTGCAGTTGGTGCTGGAGCAGCAGGCACAAGTGCTGCTAACGCCAATAAAAACACTCAAAATAATAAACCAAAACAAAAAAGATCTTTAACAGATAAACCTGAAACTAAGGATCAACAACCTAAAGAGCAAAATGATCATAAAAAAGCTGCAGGTGCTGCCGCTGCTACTGGTGCAGGCGCTAGTGGTGCAAGTAGTTCTGCAAAACAGAATAATGCTAAAGATCAAAACAAAAAAGAGTCCCAAAAAGACAAATCAAAAGGTAAAAAAGGTGCAGCAGCCGCTGCCGGAGCTGGTGTAGCAGCATCTGCCGCATCAAATAAAAACAACAAACAAGAATCAAACAGTAAAGATAACAAAGATAAGCAATCTAAAAACAAAAAAGGTGCAGAAGCAGCGGGTGCCGGAGCAGTTGGCGCTGGCGTAGCAGGAGCTGCAGGAGGCGGTTCAGCCGGTGGAGGTACACCACCAAGTAATGGTAGTGGTGGACAAAACGGCGATGATGGCAACTCAAATAAATTCAAGAAAGCACTTGTTCCTATAATAGCTGCAATTCTTATACTTGGCGCACTTGCCTTATTCTTAGGTATGTACTTAAATGGTGCAAATAAAGATAATGGTAAAGAAATTGCTGAAAAAACAGAGCAAACAAATAGTGACGCTAAGAAAAAAGCTGATGAACAAGTTGAAAAAGATAGAGCTAAAAAAGAAGACGAAGATAAAGCGAATGACAAAGCTAAAGAATCAAATGAAGACTCTGACAAAAACAGTGTTTCAAGCGACTCAAATAATGCTTCTGAAAATAGCTCAGACGAAAGTAATTCAGATTCAGACTCAAATGCAAATAGCAATGAAGACAGTCAAAGTAACCAAGATCAAAATAGTGATGATAGCGTAAGTAATGAAGATGTACAAAATGCAGCTGATGATGCAGCTAACAACCAAACAAATCAAAATACACAAAGTAATCAAAACCAAAATCAGTCTCAAGAAACACATACTGTAACTGGTAAAGAAAACTTATACCGTATTGCGATTCAATATTATGGTAGTGGATCACCAGAAAATGTAGAAAAAATTAGACAAGCAAATGGTATTTCTGGCAATGAAATATCTCAAGGTCAGAATTTAGTAATACCATAGACATAAACAAAAGGGGATGGCTTTATGTATTTATCGAACATTATGATACCAAAAGAAAAATGTTATATCGCGAATCCGAAAGATACGATTCACTCAGCACTTGATAAATTAGAACATCATGGTATTGATGGGTTACCAGTAGTTAGTGATGGAAAGTATGTTGGCATGATCACGAGATATAGTATTTTTAGACATTACTTCTTCAAAAAAGAAAATGTCTCAAGGGATGAATTTATTGAAAATACTAAAATTGAAGAAATTTTAACATTAGATTTACATTCATTACATGCAAACCAAGTAGTAGAAGAATCACTACTTAACTTGCAAGACTTTCCAATATTAGCAGTTGTAAATAATGAAAAAGATTTTCTTGGTATCTTAACAAGATATGATGTAATGGAACAATTTAAATCAGCATTCGGTATGAAACAAAAAGGAATCCGTATTGCGATTACTTCTGTAGAAGCTGAAGGCAGAATTAAACGATTATCAAGTATCATAGCGAAATTCAAACTCAACACAATATCTTTCGTAACATTTGATGAAACAGATAAAATGTATCGCAGAATGATCATCAAAGTTGAGAAAACAAACAATTTAGAAAAATTCATTAAGTATTTAGGCAAAAATGGATTCAAAGTACTTGATGTATCAGAAGAATAAATTAAGAAAGAACCTGAACATGTAATGTGTTCAGGTTCTTTTCATTTTGGCGAAGTTATATGGAGTGGTGTGGCAGCTGTTATGTACACTTCTGCCTAAACTTGTTCGTAACGAGGGTCTTGTGAACACTTTCGGCCAAACTTGTTCATAACGGGGCTGTTAGTTACAAAACTACTGAGAATTGTTACTATACCCCCCCTTAATTACAAAACTCGGTCGAAGTGTTACTATGGGCTAACTTAGTTACAAAAGTCAGCTGAATTGTTACTAACGACCTCAGTATTTGCACTTCTAACTAAAACTGCTAATAACGACCTCAGTATTTGCACTTCTAACCAAAACTGCTAATAACATCTAGCCACGCTTCATTCCCAATCTTTTCATATATTCAGTTTCATTTTATTTTACTAATCTCGCATTATTGATATAATGATTGAGGATATTATAAGGAGTGAAAGTACATGCAAGAATATGAAAGCTTAATAATCGGTGGTGGCCCTTGTGGATTGAGTGCAGCAATCGAACAGAAGAGAAAAGGTATTAATGCTGTCGTGATTGAAAAAGGTAATGTTGTAGATGCTATTTATCATTATCCTACTCATCAAACATTCTTTTCTTCTAGTGATAAACTTGGTATTGGTGATGTACCATTTATCGTTGAAGATTTAAAGCCTAAAAGAAATCAAGCACTCGTTTATTATAGAGAAGTCGTGAAACAATACCAACTTGATGTAAGGACTTTTGAAGAAGTATTAGCTGTTAAAAAGGTTGATAATAGATTTTTAGTATCAACAACTAAACAAACGTACAAAGTGAGATTCTTAACAATTGCTACTGGTTACTATGGTCAGCCAAACGAATTAGAAGTACAAGGCCAAGAGTTAAGTAAAGTGATGCATTATTTCAAAGAAGCACATCCATATTTTAATCAAGACGTTGTGATTATTGGCGGAAAAAATTCAGCTGTCGATGCAGCAATTGAATTAGAAAAAGCAGGTGCAAATGTAACAGTGTTATACCGTGGATCAGAATACTCTAAAAGTATTAAACCATGGATATTACCTAACTTTGAATCATTAGCAAAACACGAAAAAATCACGATGCATTTTAACAGTGAAGTAGAACGTATCGATGAAGACACGCTTACATTTAATAAAGAAGGTAAGTCATATACAATAAAAAATGACTTTGTCTTTGCAATGATCGGTTATCACCCTGATTATAAATTCTTAGAATCTTGTGGTGTAGAAACAATTACAAATGAATTTGGAACTGCACCTTCATATAATAGAGATACAATGGAATCGAATGTTGAGAATTTATATATCGCTGGTGTTATAGCTGCTGGTAACGATGCTAACACGATATTTATCGAAAATGGTAAATTCCACGGTGGCACAATTGCACAAGATATTGAAAGAAAAAAGCAAACACCTTTAGAATCATAAAAACAACCATGTTATTGGACAATTAGCCAGTAACATGGTTATTTTTTTATGCGAAATATTCAACTAAATCTTCTTTAGATAAATGATTACTTAAACCAACAAGTAGTTTAAGACGTGCTTTTTGTCCATTTAATCCGTTTGATAAAATAATGCCCATTTGTTGAAGTTGGTATCCGCCACCTTCATAAGCGTAAATACCTCCTACAATGCCATTGAATGAACGCGAAACCATTACAACTGGAATATCAGCATCGAGCAAGTTCTGAATACCTTTTAATGCAGTAGGTGGCATGTTGCCTTGACCAAGGGCTTCTATAATTAGACCATCATATTGTTTTTCTACAAAGAAATCTAATAAATCACTTGATAGATCCATGTGAGCTTTTACAATTCCTATTTTGATATCCGGATTGATGTTTGGATATTTTTTATATGGAAAAGGTTGATGATGGAATATGACATGCGTCTTTGTAACACTGCCAATTGGTCCATAGTTAGGACTTTGGAAAGTACTCGTGTTTGACGTATGTGTTTTTGTTACATTTTTAGCTGTATGAATTTCATCATTGAATACAACCATAACCCCTTTATTTTGTGCATCATCTGTAGATGCTACTTTTAAAGCTGAAACATAATTGTATAAGCCATCCGAACCTATTTCATTTGAAGATCTCATGGCACCTGTTAAAATAATAGGTAACTTCGTATCTATTGTTAAATCTAATAAATACGCCGTTTCTTCTAAAGTATCTGTTCCATGAGTAATCACAAACGCATCATATTCATCTTTATCAATTGATTCTGTAATAATATCTTTCAATTGATTAATATATTGATTATTCATATGTGGGGAAGGTACTTGGAATGGATTTATTTCTGTAATATCACCTAGAGATTGTATAAATGCTTGATGTCTATGCATCGGATGTTCAGCATTTGTTTCTACTTTACCTGTATCTTTATCTTCAGACATACTAATTGTTCCACCAGTATGTATAACTAATATTCTCTTCATTTCTTTCCTCCTATTCATATGATTATAATTTATGATAAAATATATAAGATTAAAGAACAAGAGAGGTTATACAAATGAAAAAAATAAATATAGCAATAGATGGTCCAGCAGCAGCTGGTAAAAGTACAATCGCTAAACTTGTAGCTCAACATTTTAATATGATTTATGTGGATACAGGCGCTATGTATAGAGCGATTACACTTTATTATATTGAGCAAGACTCAGAAGACTTTGACCATCTTGTTAAAGAAATTGACTTAAAAATCGTATTAGATAACGGGCAACGTGTTATTTTAAACGGTAAAGATGTTTCAGAAAGAATCAGAGAAAATGATGTAACCGAAAAAGTTTCATATGTTGCCTCTAAAGAACCTGTAAGAACATTTTTAGTAGAAGAACAACAAAGATTAGTAGATGAGAAAAATGTCGTAATGGATGGTAGAGATGTCGGTACAACAGTATTACCTGATGCAGAATTAAAAGTATACATGATAGCATCAGTTGAAGAGCGTGCTATTAGAAGATTTAAAGATAATGAATTACGTGGCATCGAATCTGATATCGAATCATTAAAGATTGATATTGAACGTCGTGACCAATATGACATGAATCGCGAAATCTCACCTTTAGTGAAAGCAGAAGATGCTATTAGTATCGATACGACTGGATTGTCAATTGAAGAAGTGACAAATAAGATAGTCGAACTTGCAAAAAGTAAAATGGTCTAAATAGTTCGAATTTCTTGACAATTTAGCCGCTTTATAAGAAGTTATTATTATGATATTTATTTAAAGGAGGCAATTTTGATGACGGAAGAATTCAACGAATCCATGATAAATGAAGTGCAAGAAGGTGACAAAGTTAAGGGTACTGTACAACAAGTAGAAGATAAACACGTAGTTGTGCATATAGTGGGTGGTAAATTTGATGGCATCATTCCAATTAGCCAACTGTCAACTCAACACATCGAAACAGCTAACGAAGTCGTCAATATTGGTGATGAAATCGAAGCATTCGTAACTAAAATCGAACAAAATGATGAAAGCGGACATTATATATTATCGAAACGTAAATTAGATGAAAATCTTTCATACGAAAAGTTACAAAAGATTTTAGAAGATGACGCAACAATCGAAGCTGAAGTAACTGAAGTTGTGAAAGGCGGTTTAGTCGTTGATGCTGGTATTAGAGGCTTTATTCCAGCTTCATTAATCTCTGTAAACTATATTGATGATTTCTCAGACTATTTAGGTAAAGTATTAACACTTAAAGTTGAAGAATTAGATCAAACAAATAACAGAGTCATTTTAAGTCACAAGAAAGTTGAACAAGAAGCATTAAGTTCTAAAAAAGAAGACTTACTCAATAATATTTCACAAGGTGATGTATTAGAAGGTACTGTCGCTAGAATCGCGAACTTTGGTGCATTCATTGACTTAGGTGGCGTAGATGGACTTGTACATGTATCTGAGTTATCTCATGATCATGTTAAATCACCTGACGAAGTTGTAAAAGTTGGCGATACGGTTAAAGTTAAAGTGCGTGCTGTTGATAGAGAAGCAGAAAGAATTTCTTTATCTATTAAAGACACGTTACCAAGCCCATTTGAACAAATCGATTCACAATTCATTGTTGGTGATATCGTACCTGGTAAAGTCGTGCGTTTAGCTCAATTCGGAGCATTTGTAGAAATCGCACCTGGCTTACAAGGATTAGTTCATATTTCTCAAATCAGCCACGATCACATCGGTAATCCTGATGAAGTATTAGAAAAAGGACAAGATGTACAAGTGAAATTTCTTGCTGTCGATAAAGATGAAGAAAGAATTTCTTTATCTATTAAAGATACAATTGAACAAGAGACTGATTTTGATGAATCTTATTTAAACCAACAAGACACAGATGATGACAATCCTACTTTAGGAGATGTCTTCGGAGATAAATTAAAAGATTTTAAATTATAATATGTGTGTATATAAGGGACTGGAACATAATGAAATGTTTCAGTCTTTTTTAGTTTTTTTAATTCGATAGGCTAAATAGTCATCATATGTTAAAATAGAAAGGATTATGAAAGAGAGGAAGTAGATTTATGACGAAACCCATTATAGCAATTGTAGGTAAACCAAATGTAGGGAAATCTACAATTTTTAATAGAATTATAGGCGAGAGGGTATCTATCGTTGAAGATACACCAGGTATAACAAGAGATAGAATATATTCAAGTGGAGAATGGTTAACCCATGACTTCAACTTAATAGATACAGGTGGAATAGATTTAGGTGATGAACCTTTCCAACAACAAATAAGAGCACAAGCAGAAGTTGCAATTGATGAAGCGGATGTTATTATCTTTATGGTTAATGGTCGTGAAGGTGTAACACAAGCTGATGAAATGGTCGCTAAAATATTATACAAATCAAATAAACCTGTCGTATTAGCAGTTAATAAAATTGATAATCCAGAAATGCGTAGTGAAATCTATGACTTCTATTCATTAGGATTTGGTGAGCCATTCCCAATCTCAGGTTCACATGGTCTAGGTTTAGGTGACTTATTAGATGAAGCGGCTAAACATTTTCCTGAAGATGACGAACCAGATTATGATGATGAAACAATTAGACTATCACTCATCGGTCGACCAAACGTTGGTAAATCTAGTTTAATCAACGCCATTCTTGGAGAAGAACGTGTTATCGTTTCACCAATTGCTGGTACAACAAGAGATGCGATTGATACAATATACACATATGATGATCAAGAGTATGTATTAATTGATACTGCAGGTATGAGAAAGAAAGGTAAAGTATACGAAAGTACTGAAAAATATTCAGTATTACGTGCTTTAAAAGCCATCGAACGTTCTAATGTCGTACTTGTTGTGATTGATGCTGAAGAAGGCATTATTGAACAAGACAAAAAAGTTGCTGGATATGCGCATGAAGCCGGTAAAGCAATTGTTATTGTTGTTAACAAGTGGGATACCGTTGAAAAAGACTCGAAAACAATGAAGAAGTTTGAAGAAAAAGTTAGAGATAACTTCCAATTCTTAGACTATGCGCCAATTGCGTTCGTATCAGCATTAGAAAAATCACGCTTAAAAACATTATTCCCATTAATTACGATGGCAGATGAAAACCACCGTAAACGTGTACAAAGTTCTACACTTAATGAAGTTATTACAGATGCTGTAGCGATGAATCCAACGCCTACTGATAATGGTAGAAGATTAAACATTTTCTATGCAACACAAGTAGCGATTCAACCGCCAACATTTGTAATATTTGTTAATGATGTTGAATTAATGCACTTCTCTTATAAACGTTTCTTAGAAAATCGTATAAGAGATGCGTTCGGTTATGAAGGTACACCAGTTCATTTAATCTCAAGAAAAAGAAACTAATATTAAAGGATTGATAGCTATGACAAATATAACTGTATTTGGTACAGGTAGTTGGGGTACTGCTTTAGCAAACGTATTAGCAGACAACCAACATAATGTATTAATGTGGGGTAAGACTGAAGCAACTATTAACGAGATCAACAAAGAACATAAGAATACAAAATATTTAAAAGAAAATATTTTAAATGAAAATATTAAAGCAACAACTGATTTAAAAGATGCTATCCATCATGCATCTATCTTTATTATTGCTGTTCCGACAAAAGCCATTCGCGAAGTATGTGAAAATATTAATGAAATCGCATATGGTAAAAAAGTATTCATCCATGTGTCTAAAGGTATCGAACCAGGCACTTTCAAACGTATTTCTGAAATGATTGATGAATCAATCGATACCAAAATCAATGGCGGTATCGCTGTATTATCAGGACCAAGTCATGCAGAAGAAGTTGCGATTAAACATCCAACAACAGTTTCAGTATCATCTGAAAACGAAGAAGTTGCTCGTTTAGCTCAAGATTTATTTATGACGGATTATTTCCGTGTATATACGAACAATGATTTTGTCGGTATTGAAATAGGTGGCGCGTTAAAAAATATCATTGCACTTGCTGCAGGTATTACTGACGGCATTGGATATGGTGACAACGCGAAAGCTGCACTTATAACGAGAGGTTTAGCTGAAATTACACGTTTAGGTGTTAAAATGGGCGCTGATCCTATGACATTCTTAGGACTTGGTGGTATCGGTGACTTAATCGTTACTTGTACATCTGTACATTCACGAAATTGGAAATGCGGAAATATGCTTGGTAAAGGGGCTACATTGGACGAAGCATTAGAAGAAATGAATATGGTCGTCGAAGGTGTAAGAACAACTGAAGCTGCATACAACTTAGCGAAAGAATATGATGTTGAAATGCCAATAACTTCAGGTTTATATAAAGTGTTATTCGAAGATTATCCAGTTTCTGAAGGTGTCAAAGATCTTATGGAACGTGACAAAAAGTCAGAGAATATTTAAGCAAGAGGGGTATTTAAATGTTTGATATATCAAGAATGGATTTAATGTGGGTGTCATTTTATTCTATTGGTTTTATGATTTTAGCAATTATACTCGTATATTTATCAAGATTTAAATTAAAAAATAAAATCATCAGTAGTATAACAATGTTTTTAGCAGTCATTTCTCTAATTATTGCTGGTATCTTTATGATTGTTGTATTAGGTGGATCGAGCCATGCATAATTACAAAAAATTATCGATCTTATTAATATTGAGTACTTTAATTTTGTCAGCATGTGCTTTTCCTAATAAAGAGAAAGCAGAAAACCAAGTGCCAGCGAAAGACCAATTAAGTATGGTTCAAACAGCGGTAGATGAATACAAAAAGGCAAGTGGTGGATTATTACCTATCAAAGATAGAGATGATAGTTATTCAGTATACTTAAAACACCCAGTTGACTTTAATAAATTAAAACCAAAGTTCTTATCACAATTACCAGGTAATTCATTTGAGAACGGCGGTATTTATCAATATGTAATCATGGATGTCGACAAAGACCCTAAAGTGCATTTAATCGATTTAAGAACATCAGAAGTCTTAAAAGATATTCGAATTCGAATAGATGCATCAGGTAAACCATTACAATTAGGTAAAAAAATTGCACCTAATGTATATGAACTTGAATACAAAAAGTATGGTTTCAAAAAACAGCCAACTGTACCAAGTCCATATAGTAATGAACGATTACCTGTCTATATGAACGGCGGAAATGATTTTGTTATTGATTATAGATTAGATTTAGCAAAAGCAATTAAAACAGAAAAATCACTTCCTAAACCAGGTGAAGATATTCGATATTTATTATACAAAGATTCACCGATATTACCGGCTTATTCGCCTGAATTTACAATAAATAGTAAAAATGAACCTGTTTTTAAATCAAAAGTGAAAAAATATTAATAAAAATATAGAAATTATGCATTTATAGCTTGTAAATCGTTGCAGTGGCACAGGTTGTTGTGTTAAAGTCTTATCATAATGGTATTTATACATATCATTAGATAACCTTTTGGGAGGTGAAATTGAAATGAACAAAACAGAATTAATCAACTCAGTAAGTGAAAAAGCTAATTTAACTAAAAAAGAAGCTGGTCTTGCTGTAGATGCAGTGTTCGAATCAATTCAAAAATCTTTATCTGACGGTGAAAAAGTACAATTAATTGGTTTCGGTAACTTTGAAGTACGCGAAAGAGCTGCTCGTAAAGGACGTAACCCACAAACTGGTAAAGAAATTGATATCCCTGCAAGCAAAGTTCCAGCTTTTAAAGCAGGTAAAGCATTAAAAGATGCAGTTAAATAATTGATTGTATCAAAGCCCTTTTTAAGGGCTTTTTTTATTTGTCTTATTTCTTTATATGAAATGAATATATGCATTTTCAATTCAATTAACTTAGTGTTAAGATATATAGGTGATATTGTTGAGGTGATAAGATGGATAAAATTGAAAAAATTTATAATAAAGATATTTCTAATTTGTTAAAAGGTGTAGAGAATAGTAATGTACCTGTAGTTAATCCAATCATAGCTGACGTATTAGATGAAATGAACATCGATACTAATGCTAAATTAGCTACATTATCTATTGATGCCTCAATGCGCTTTTTAAATAGAATAGGCGAGCCAAATGTTTCTAATCAAGATATCTTAATAGGTGATCTTGTTAGTGCATATTTTTATAAATGTGCTACATTAAATAAAGACCTCGTATTTTTAGATATTATGACTCAAGCAATTAGTAAACAAAATGAATTAAAACAAACGTTGGCTCATGATAAAATAAATCAAGATACAGCTATTATAAAAGAAATAGAATCAATCTTTATTACAACAGTGATTGATTACTACAAAATTAATATGGATAAAGAAATTTTGAAAGAAAAAATTTATGCGTATTATTATTAATGAATAACTACATTTTTAAACTTAAAGGAATGAATAACTAGTGGATAATAAATCGAAATCAGAACACGTACATGAAGTTTTCCAAAATATATCAGGTAAATATGATACATTAAATAATATCATCAGCTTCGAGCAACATAAAAGATGGCGTAAATATACAATGAAACAAATGGATGTTAAACCAGGTTCTAAAGCTTTAGATGTTTGCTGTGGAACTGCAGATTGGACAATTCAATTAAGTCACGCTGTTGGACCATATGGTGAAGTAGTTGGTATCGACTTTAGTGAGAATATGCTAGAAGTCGGTAAGAAAAAAACAGATAACATGGCAAATATTCATTTAATTCATGGTGATGCTATGAACTTACCATTCGAAGATAATGAATTTGATTATGTAACGATCGGATTCGGCTTACGAAACGTACCCGATTATAAACATGTCTTAAGCGAACTTAAAAGAGTCGTTAAACCAGGCGGTATGGTTGTATGTTTAGAAACAAGTCAACCAACAATGCCAGTATTCAAACAATTATATAGATTTTATTTCAAAAATATCATGCCACTATTCGGTAAAATTTTTGCGAAATCTTTAGAAGAATACAACTGGTTACAAGAATCTGCCGGAAACTTCCCTGGCAAAAAAGAATTAGCAGAAATGTTTGCTGATGTTGGATATGAAAGAATTAAAGTGAAAAGCTTCACTGGCGGCGTTTCGGCAATGCATTTAGCTTACAAACCTAAATAACAAGGTGATTACATGTATGACAAAACTAAAATTCATATAAATAAAGAAGTAAAAGAAATAGAAAAACAATTGAATAGTTATATAAATAGTGACCAAAACACTATAAACGAAGCTTGCCAATATTTATTAACTTCTGGTGGTAAACGTATACGACCATTATTCACTTTAATTGCAAGTCAATTTGGCGAGCATTATTCAAGAGATGTAATCACTGTAGCAACTACATTAGAACTTATACATATGGCCAGTTTAGTTCATGATGATGTCATTGATAAAAGTGACAAAAGAAGAGGTAAGCCAACTATAGCAAAGAAGTCGGATGTGCAAACTGCAGTTATTACGGGTAACTATTTATTATCTCAATCTTTAAATGCAGTTAGTCAAATAGAACATCCAAAGCTTCATGAACAATTAGCAAATGGAATTATCGAAGTATGTCGTGGTGAACTATTCCAATTCGAAGATCAATTCGTTTCAAATCAATCGATAACAAATTATCTACGTAGAATTAAACGTAAGACCGCATTGCTTATTTCATTATCTACAGAATTAGGTGCGTACGCGGCACGTGCAGATGATGAAACTGTGAAGAAGTTAACTAAAATTGGATATTACATTGGTATGAGTTATCAAATAGTAGATGACATCTTAGATTTTACAAGTACTGAAAAGAAACTCGGTAAACCAGTTGGATCTGATTTAAGAAACGGACATTTAACTTTACCAGTCTTATTAAGAATGAAAAATTCGAAAGATTTTAAAGCAAGTATCAATGAACTCCAACCCGATAGTCCTTCAGAAGTATTTGACGGTTTAGTTCAAGAAATTATTACATCACCAGAATTACAAAAATCTAAAGAAGTAAGCAATCATTATTTACAAAAAGCAGAAAATTTAATTGATACATTAAATAATGAATCAGGAAAAAAAATGCTATTGGAAATAATTGTGAAAATAAGAGATAGAAACCACTAGAAAGCGCTTGCAAGTATGCGTAGTCAATGATAAACTTATCTTGGATTTACATAAAACAAAGGTAGGGATTACGCAATGGAAAGAACTTTTTTAATGATTAAACCTGATGCAGTACAAAGAAACTTAATCGGTGAAGTCGTTTCACGATTAGAAAGAAAAGGCTTAAAATTAGTTGCAGCTAAATTATTCCAAGCTAGTGAAGAATTAGCTAAAGAACATTATGCTGAACACGTTGAGAAACCTTTCTTCAATGATTTAGTAAGCTTTATTACATCAGGACCAGTATTTGCAATGGTAGTAGAAGGTAAGAATGTAGTAGAAGTAACAAGAACACTTGTTGGTGAAACAAACCCTACTAAAGCAGCGCCAAGTACGATAAGAGGGGATTATGGTATCGATTTAGGCAGAAACATTATTCATGGATCAGATTCAAACGAATCAGCAGAACGTGAAATTGGTCTCTGGTTTGATCAATCAGAACTAAATGATTATAAATTAAATAATGAAAATTGGGTTTACGAAAAATAAATACAATAGTGGAGTAGTTCAACAAGAAATTGTTGAACTACTTTTTTGTTAAGAGGCGGAAGTGGGGAGTTGTGTGGGGGCATATATGAGTATTCGTCGGTATTCTCGGGACGTTTACGAGTATTCGTGGTGCGTTGACTGAAATTCGCGGGCATTGTGAACACTTCTGGCCAAACTTGTTCATAACGGGAGCTTTAGTTACAAAACTCGGCCGAAGTGTTACTATGGGCCGCCTTAATTACAAAACTCGGCCGAAGTGTTACTATGGACTTCCTTAATTACAAAACTCTATCGAAGTGTTACTATGGACTGCCTTAGTTACAAAACTACTGAGAATTGTAATTACTGGTCTCCTTATTTGCACTTCTCACCAAAACTGCTAATAACGACCTCAGTATTTGCACTTCTCACCAAATCTGCTAATAACGGCACCCAGTATTTCCTCCGCACAACCAACACACTTATAAAAACACCCCAGTATTTCCACCTCACAACCAACATGCCAATAACAACATAAAATTCACACTTATTTAAAATCAAAAAAATCTAAAACTTTGTTAAACTATTCGTCTGTTTTTGTTAATTTAACGCACTAAATATGATATGATTAATTTTATATTTAATTAACAGTAGGGAGAGATAATATGCGTTACTTAACATCTGGTGAATCACATGGACCACAACTAACTGTCATTATAGAAGGTGTACCAGCAAACTTGAAAATTGACGTAAACGAGATTAATGAAGAAATGTTTAAACGTCAAGGTGGATATGGACGCGGTCGTCGTATGCAAATTGAAAAAGATTCAGTAGAAATCGTTTCAGGTGTGAGACATGGTTATACATTAGGTAGCCCTATTACACTCATCGTTAAGAATGATGATTTTAAACATTGGAGAAAAATTATGGGCGCTGACCCATTAACTGAAGAAGAATTAGAAAATATGAAAAGAGTTATCACTAAACCTAGACCAGGCCATGCCGATCTTGTTGGTGGTATGAAATATAATCATAGAGATTTAAGAAATGTACTTGAACGTTCGTCTGCACGTGAAACAGCTGCAAGAGTTGCTGTTGGTGCAGTTTCTAAAATTTTATTAAAAGCTTTAGACATTGAAATTTATTCAAGAGTTATTGAAATCGGTGGCGTTAAAGACGATTATGAATACACACTTGAAGAAGTCAAGCAAAATATTGATCATAATGATGTACGTTGTATTAATGATGACGTAGCTGAAAAAATGAGAAACCGTATTGATGAAGCGAAAAAAGATGGTGACTCAATCGGTGGTATCGTTGAAGTAGTCGTTGAAAATATGCCTGCTGGAATTGGAAGTTATGTTCATTATGACCGTAAACTAGACGGTCGTTTAGCACAAGCAGTCGTAAGTATTAACGCATTTAAAGGTGTTAGTTTCGGTGAAGGCTTTAAAGCTGCTGAAAAACCAGGTAGTGAAATTCAAGATGAAATTGCTTACGATAGCGAAATCGGCTACCATCGTTTATCAAATCACTTAGGTGGACTTGAAGGCGGTATGTCAAATGGAATGCCAATCGTCATTAATGGTGTTATGAAGCCAATACCAACTTTATATAAACCATTAAATTCTGTAGATATCGATTCTAAAGATAGCTTTAAAGCGACAATTGAAAGATCAGATAGTTGTGCTGTTCCTGCTGCAAGTGTTGTTTGTGAAAATGTTATCGCATTTGAAATTGCAAAAGCTTTAACTGAAGAATACCAATCTAATCACATTGACCAATTACAAGAAGCTATTAAGAATCATCGTAATTGGAACTTAAACTTCTAGGTGATGAAATGATTTTTGAAACAACATATACTAACAACAATTATCCGATAATATTAAAGCAGAACGCACTAGCTGAACTTAATCAATATCTTAAAGCAGATGAACAAAATATTGTATTAATTGACCAAGATGTTTATAGATTTCATAAAGACTATATTAAGTCGCATCTTCAAGATCAAGATATTAAATTTTTAACGGTTATGAGTGGTGAAGCTTGTAAGCAAATGTCATATTTTGAATCGCTCAGCGAAAAGCTCTTATCAATGAATATCACAAGACAATCTCAACTCATCGCTATTGGTGGTGGCGCAACTGGAGACTTTGTTGGTTTTCTAGCTGCAACTTTGTTACGTGGCATTGATTTTATACAAGTACCAACAACACTTTTGGCACACGATTCAGCAATCGGTGGAAAAGTGGGTATTAATGCATCGGTCGGTAAAAATTTAATAGGTGCATTTCATAGACCACGCGCTGTTATATATGATATAAATTTCCTAGAAACATTGCCGCATATCGAAATACGTAGTGGTTATGGCGAAATACTTAAACATGCCATTTTAAATAGTGAAGCTGACACGCTTCATTTGATGGATGTTTATCCTTCAATTAAAGAATTAGCGCAATTGAAAAATATAGAAGATTATTTAAAAATGGGCATTGAAACTAAATTAAAAATTGTGATTGAAGATGAATTTGAGGGTGGCGTACGTAAACATTTAAATTTAGGACACACTTTTGGACATGGACTAGAATACTTAACAAAAATTGCTCACGGTGAAGCTGTGATGATCGGTATTCTTTTCCAGAAAGTGATAAATAAAAATAGAAATATGTACGATAACACTTCAAGTGTGAATCTGTTCATTAATTATTTAAAAGAATTAGGCTACCCATTAAACGTCTTAAATCATGCTGATATTGAACAAATTTTTGAATATATGAAAAAAGACAAAAAGAATATTGGACAAACGATTCAAATGGTTTTACAAAATGGTGAAGCTTCATTTACAATTGAATCCGTTTCTAAAGAAGAAGTATTAGATGCATTTAAAGAACTTAAATCTCTAATAAATGAATAGAAGGAGTCCTTTAACATGGAAGATGTATATAAAGTAATTGACGATATTCACATGAAGAATATCGAACATTTAGATGAGAAAGTAAACAGAGTTCTACAATCTGACGATCACGACGCGTTATTTATGTTAGGCGAAACATTATATAAATACGGTATTGTCGATCAAGGCGTTAAAATATTCGAAGAACTTTATTTACTTTATCCTGATGAAAATGAATTGCTTGTTTATTATATAGAAGGGCTAATTGACCAAAACGACTTAGATAAAGCGCATGAAGTATTGTATAATAGCCCACATTCTACAGAGAAATTGATGCTTGAGGCTGATTTATACCAACAACAAGGCTTATTTGAAGTTGGAATAGAGAAATTACTTGAAGCAAAAGAAATGGAACCAGATGATATTGTGATTACATTCGCTTTAGCTGAAAGGTACTATTACGATGGTCAATATTTAAAAGCGATTTCTAACTATGAAACAATCACACAAACTGGTGAAGATATTATTAATGGTATTTCGATTTATGCACGAATGGCAGACGCAAGTTTACAAAGTGGTGCATACGAAGAAGCAATCAAATATTATGAAAATGTATCAGAAATGGATATGACAGCTGAAGATTATTTCAAACAAGCAATTAGTTACCAAAAAAATGACTTAACAAGAGAAGCAATTAAGCAACTTGAAAAGTTATTACAAAAAGACCCAGACTTTATGCAAGCTTACCATTACTTATTGCAAATTTATGAATCAGAAAAAGATTATGAAAAAGCAATAGAAATCGGTAAAGAAGGGCTACGCTTAAACGCATATTATAAAGAACTTATGACAGATACTGCTAGACTAATGTTAACAACAAATGATGAGCATGGTGCAATTCTGTTACAAGATGCATTAACAGTTGACCCTTCTTATACTGAAGCTGCCATTATACTTGCTGATTATTATCGCGAAAAAGATAATATAACAGGTCTTATTAATTTATTAACATATGTTGATCATGAAGATATAGACCCTGTAGTAGCTTGGCACGTTGCATATGCATTCGGTGAAGAAGAAAGAGATAAAGAAGCTCAACACTTCTATGAATTAGCATATCCAGATTTAACACAAAATATTGATTTCTTAAACGACTATTACCATTACTTAATTGAAATCGGTCATGTCGATAACGCTAAAAATATATTAGAATCTGTTCGCAAACTTGATCCTGAAAATCCATATTGGGACCAAGAATACGAAAGATTATTATAAGTAGGGTTAATTATGAATCATACATGGTTAAACTATGAAAAACAGCGATTTATAGAATATATTCTATATCAATACGATTTTAAAATTGCTGAAAGTGTATGGATATTAAATTTATTAAAAAGTAGCCCTAAATATTTATCTAACATTTCATTCGTCAATGAATTTTCTGATGAACGCATACTGTCCATTAGTACGGAGCAATCTAAACAACTGCCTTTACTTTATTGTAAAGATCGTTTCTGTATAGAAGATGGTCGACAAATATTCCACGATATTCGATTAGATAATACACATTTAAATGTACTTTTATATTTAAATAGAAATGATGATCGACTGAATAAGTTGCTATTGTTACAAATGCTTGTTGATTATTATGGAGATGACAAAGATATTCGTGCTTTAAATCATAACAATACACACGGACTAGGACATTGGCGTAAACTCATCAGTAATGAAATAGATAAATCTTTAGATAATAATGATCAAGACATGTTTATAGAAATGTCTAAAATATTACAATTCATTAATGAGTTGGAGGAACATCGATAATGTTATTTAATCATGTTGACTTAAAAGAATTAAAAAACAACTTAGAATATATCGATACAGCCATCATTCCTGTATCTAATATTGATATGAATCATCAATTATTAACATCATGCGACCAAAATGAAACAGTTCAACTTGTTGGCATGTTAGCAGAAAAACAATTTAAAGGTAGATTATTACTTACACCAACATTTTTCACAAGTGGTAATCAATACGATCACGTCGTATCGTTTATACAAAGTTTAAAAGAGTATGGCTTGAACAATATAATTATTTTAAGCAGTGATCAAGTAGAACTGAGTGTCGATCACGAATTGTATAAAGTAAACACGATTCCAATGGGTGACTTAGACGATGATATGAAACGCACACTTATCGAAGACGAAGTCAAACAATTTATGAAGTTTATCATTAGAACATGGAATAAATAGTAGGTAGATGCACGATATCTCGTAGTCTTCGTGCGATACGGCTTGATTTTGTACCCTTGCGCACGATATCTCGGAGTGTATTATTCCCTATAGAGTAGACATTAAAAAAACTAAAACTCTATAGGGGGTATTTTTATGTATAAAACTAGACTACCTGTTAAACTGTATCAGGAAATCTTCGATTTGCATGAAAAGGGTTATTCCTTTCAAAATGTAATTGATAAGTTAAATTTAGATATTAGTGATAGTGTGATTCGATTTAAATATAAAGTGTATAAGCAACATGGTATAACAGCACTTATAAATAAGAATCGAAATAAAATCTATACACGCGAATTTAAAGAAAAAGTTGTTAAAGAATATCTAGAGACTAATAAGACGTATTCAGATCTAGCAGCCTATTACAATATTTCACATCATGCTACTTTAAAAAACTGGGTGGTAAAGTATACTGAAGGAAAGGAAAATAAATCTTATTTTCCATATCTGGAGGTAGACACTATGAATACTAGAAAAACAACATTTGAAGAGAGAATTGAAATAGCTAAATATTGTATTGAAAATAATAGAGACTTTAATAAGACAGCTGAAAAGTACCAAGTTAACTATTCACAAGTCTGTAATTGGGTAAAAAAGTATGAAAAACATGGTGATATTGGTTTAGTAGATGGTAGAGGTAAAGGAAAACCAGTTGAAGCTTTAACTAGAGAAGAAGAACTTGAATTAAAAATAAAAGCACTTGAACAAAGAAATAAATTTCTCCAAATGGAGAATGGGGTATTAAAAAAGCAGGAAGAAATAGAGAGGCAGTTGATGAATCGAAAATCAAGCAAATAGCAGCATACAAGACAATCGAAGCATTAAAAGATAAGTATCCAATCAAATGGATATGCGCCGCACTTGAAATATCGAGAGCAAGTTATTATAAATGGAAAAACAGAGAGGTTTCAGAATCTGAAAGATTCAATAACGAATTAAAAGATGAGATTTTCAGGATTTATCATGAACATGATGGCATATATGGATATCGAAGAATTTATATTTATCTGAGATTATATACTAAATTCCAGGTTAATCATAAACGCGTATATAGAATTATGAAGAAGTATGGATTAAAAGCTGTCATTAGAAAAAAGAGAAGGCAATATAAACTTAGTAAGCCAGAAATCACTTCTCAAAATATCCTAAACAGAAAATTTACAACAAGTAAAGTTAATAAGGTCTGGTTAACAGATGTGACAGAATTTAAATTGAAAAATGGATCTAAAGTGTATTTAAGCACTATTTATGATTTAGGTGCTAAGAAAGTCATCAGCCATGTAGTCTCATCTCAAAACAATAATAAGCTTGTATACGATACCTTTAACAAAGCCATAATTAAAAGAAATACCGAAGGCATTATATTTCATAGCGACAGAGGATTCCAATATACGAGTGTTCTATTTAGAGAGATGATTAAAAATGCTTCTATGAAGCAAAGCATGTCTCGTGTAGGTAGATGTATTGATAATGGTCCTATGGAAGGCTTTTGGGGGTTACTCAAATCAGAGGTATTCAAAGACAAATCTCAAACATTCAATGATATAAAACACGCCACAAAGCAAATAAATGAATATATAAAATTTTATAATTCTAAAAGAATTTCATTAAAAATGGCTGCACTTATAAAAGCACAGCCAACATATTGATTACTTTTTTTAGTGTCTACTTGACAGGGTTATGTTCATAGTCTTCGTGCGATAATAACCAACTTCTAGATAACTTCACATCATAATATCCGTAACAAATCTTAACTCAATAAGATTTGTTGCGGTTTTTTATTTTAAAAATACAATTGTCTCCTCTATATGGAAAATAAGGTTATTTCCACAGTTTTTTATCAATATTTCCGCCTTTATAATAAAGCCTTTTCATTTTTTTGAAAATTCCTAGATAAAAGGTTAATAAATAAACATTTAAATTGTGACAAAGCGTTGACCGTCTTGAAATAATAGGCTAAAATTAAGTTGTCCTAGTTATAAAAGAACGATTAATAGAGGGGGGAATCTAAATGAGCCAACGTGTCACACGACGCCAATTTTTAAACTATTCATTGATGGGTGTTGGGTCATTTATGGCTGCTGGTATGATTTTACCTATGGGTAGATTTGCGCTTGATCCTGTATTCAAAGCTGATGCACAAGGCGATATGATTGCTACAGGCGTAAAGGAGTCAGAACTTGGTAAAGAGCCTATTAAAGTGGACTTTAAATTCGAGCAAGAAGATGCTTGGTATACAAGTGAAGTTACAGAATTTGCTTGGGTGTACAAAGATGGAAATGAAATCGTAGCATTATCACCAGTCTGTAAACATTTAGGATGTACAGTACAGTGGAATGGCGATAAATCAAATCCAAATCAATTCTATTGTCCATGTCATAACGGTCGTTATGAAAAGAACGGTAAGAATATTCCAGGTACGCCGCCATTAGCACCACTTGATCAATATGAAGTAAAAGTTAAAGGTGGCATTATTCAAATCGGTAAAAAGCACGAGAACGAATTAGCTAAATAAGGAGGGATTAACAATGATAGATAAAATCTATGATTGGGTCGATGACAGACTTGATATTACACCAATTTGGCGAGATATTGCTGATCATGAGGTGCCAGAGCATGTTAACCCTGCTTATCACTTTTCAGCTTTCGTTTATTGTTTTGGTGGTCTAACGTTTTTCATTACAGTAATACAAGTTTTATCAGGTATGTTTTTAACGATGTACTATGTTCCAGATATCGTTAATGCATGGAAATCAGTTTACTATCTACAACACGATGTAGCTGCTGGTGTTATCGTACGTGGTATGCACCATTGGGGAGCAAGTTTAGTAGTAGTAATGATGTTTTTACATACACTTCGTGTATTCTTTACAGGATCTTATAAACAACCTAGAGAATTAAACTGGGTTGTCGGTGTATTAATATTCTTCGTAATGCTTGGATTAAGTTTTACTGGTTATTTATTACCATGGGATATGAAAGCACTATTCGCAACAAAAGTAGGTTTACAAATTGCAGAATCTGTTCCTATCATTGGGCCGTGGGTTAAGACATTACTAGCAGGGGATGCAGAGATAGTTGGTGCACAAACTCTAACTCGTTTCTTTGCGATACATGTATTCTTCCTACCAGCTGCACTATTCGCGTTATTAGCAGCACACTTTATAATGATCAGAAAACAAGGTATTTCAGGTCCACTATAAAATTAACGTGAATAAATGAAAAAGGAGGTCATGCGACATGCATCGCGGTAAAGGGATGAAGTTTGTTGGTGATTCAAGAATAAAGTCATACGACAAACCGAAATTAAATCGAGATTATTCAGAATTTCCAGGTCGTACAGAAAGTTTCTGGCCTGACTTTCTACTAAAAGAATGGATGACTGGTGCGGTATTCTTAATCGCGTACTTATGTTTAACAGTCGCTCATCCATCGCCACTTGAACGTGTGGCAGATCCATCTGATACTGGTTACACACCATTACCAGACTGGTATTTCTTATTCTTATATCAAATACTTAAATATTCATTCGCATCTGGTCCTTATAACACATTCGGAGCAATTATCTTACCAGGTATCGCATTCGGTGCTTTATTATTAGCACCTTGGTTAGATAGAGGCCCTGAACGTAAATGGACAAAGAGACCATTTGCTTCTGGATTTATGTTAATCGCAATTGCAATCTTATTCTATACAACATGGGAATCAAGTTATTACCATGATTGGAAACAACAAGCAAAACAAGGTGAAATCGTCTTCTCTAACTTAGACAAGTCAGACCCAGTTTATACTGACATCATCAAGTCAAACTGTACAAGTTGTCACGGTGGTGAGTTAACGGGTGGACAAGGTCCAAACTTAGTTGAATCGAAATTACCTAAAGATGGCGTTAAAGGATTCTTAGAAAATGGTGCAGGTAAAATGCCTAGCTTTAAAGATACGCTTTCTAAAGATGAAATCGACAAAGTTGCTAAATACGTTGCAGATTTACATGAAACAGATGCAAACGGTAAAGAATTGAAAAAATAATTAAATTTGAGCCTGGGGCATATGACGTGCCTCAGGCTCTTTTCAAAGGAGTAATACAATGGAATTTTGGAGATATGTAATGGGGCAGAAATCTATTCTCATTACGCTATTTATCGCAAATCTTCTCGGCACCATTTATGGATACATATGGTATGGCAGTCAATTACTTGATAGCAAATGGTACTTTTGGCCATTTATACCCGACAGTCCAACAGCAACATTATTCTTAGTGATTGCGATAGCAGCAATCTATTTCAATAAACATTTAGGTTTGTTTGAATGTTTAGCATTTATTACATTAATTAAATATGGTGTATGGGCGGTTGTTATGAATATATTTGTAATGATTCATTACGATCAACTTGTTCCAATGGCAATTATGCTGATGACTTCACACGGCATTATGGCTATTCAAGCATTGATGTTTTATCCTTTATTCAACATTAAAAAGTGGCATATTATTGTAACAATGATTTGGGTATTTCATAATGATGTTATTGATTATGTGTATCATCAATATCCCGTTTATAGTATGTTAAGTCAGTATGAGGCACATATAGGATACTTTGCTTTTTGGCTAAGCGTTATCGCTTTTCTGTTATTACTATATTTCCAAAAAAACATCAAATTACGTTCAAAATATTTGACGTAAGAGCCGTCACTCCGTAATATAATAAATAACAGGGATAAAAAGGAGGAAGTTATTTGTTTTCATATATCATATATTTTATTATCATTATGATTGTCCCTATGTACTTCCAATTTAGAGTAAAATCAACATACAATAAATACTCAAGAGTACGTTCAACAAGTGGGAAGACGGGTAAACAAGTTGCAGAAGAAATTTTAGCTGCAAATGGAATTCATGATGTAGAAGTGTTACAAGGCGAAGGTTTCTTATCAGATCATTTTGATCCAACTAAGAAACGTGTTGTATTATCACCTGCAAACTATCAACAACCAAGTGTTGCGGGTACAGCAATTGCAGCACATGAAGTAGGACATGCTATTCAACATGCTCAAGGATATGGATTCCTTAAATTTAGATCAGCGCTTTTACCGCTTGCTAATTTAGGAAGTTCGTTATCATACATTATCATTTTAGCTGGTATCGTATTAACAGCAATGAGTAGTACATTCGGTACAACATTATTATGGGTTGGTATCGTATTTATGTCATTCGCTGTATTATTCTCAATTATTACATTACCAGTTGAATTTGACGCAAGTAAACGGGCAATGCGACAAATTGAAAAATTAAATATCGTTAACCAACAAGAATATAGACATGCTAAAAAAGTATTATCTGCAGCTGCTATGACATACGTTGCAGCAACGGCTGTAGCCGTAGCTGAATTAGCAAGATTTATTCTGATGGCACGTAATAATTAATGAAATCATTTTAATACCAATAAAGTCTTTTGACTTTGTTGGTATTTTTTATTTTATAAATATTTATGAGGTTTGTAGTTATAAGCTTATTACGTTGTCATTATGCATGATTATCATATATAATTTTATTATGTGAGTTCTTTTATATAGAGTTATAAAAGATATGTAGGGAGGAAATTTTATGGACATGAAAGAGATGCAACATGAAGTTGATCAATATATTTCTCAGTTTAAAGCAGGTTATTTTTCGCCTTTAGCAAATTTAGCGAGATTAACAGAAGAAGTTGGAGAACTAGCTAGAGAAATTAATCATAGTCATGGTGAAAAGAAAAAGAAACCAACAGAAGAAGACAATACAATTGAAGCTGAATTAGGAGATAATTTATTCGTCTTAATTTGTTTAGCAAATTCTTTAGATATAGATTTAAATAAAAGTTTCCAAGATACAATGAATAAATTCAATGTAAGAGATAAAGATAGATTTGAACGTAAATAAGTCATAATGGAGGATTAATATGAAAATCGGTATAACTTGTTATCCATCAATGGGGGGCTCAGGTATTGTTGCAACTGAGCTTGGTTTGGAAATGGCGAAAAGAGGTCATGAGATTCACTTTATTACTTCTAATATGCCTTTTAGAATGAGAGAGCCTGTTCCAAACGTAACATTTCATCAAGTTGACGTAAATCAATATTCTGTATTCCAATATCCACCATATGATATTACATTAAGTGCTAAAATTGCAGATGTCATTAACGATTACGACTTGGATATATTACATATGCACTACGCAGTACCGCATGCAATTTGTGGTATTTTAGCGCGTCAAATATCCGGAAAAGATGTCAAAATCATGACGACTTTGCATGGAACAGATATTACAGTATTAGGTTATGATACGTCATTACAAAGTGCTATTCGATTCGGAATTGAAAAGAGTGACGTTGTAACAAGTGTCAGTGATAGTCTTAAAAAAGAAACATATGACATTATAGAACCTGATAAGGAAATCAAAACAATATACAATTTTGTACAGGAAGAAAGTTTCCCACAAATTTATAATACGGATTTAAGAAGCCGATATGGCATAGAAGAAGATGAAAAAGTCATCACGTTTGTATCAAATTTTAGAAAAGTTAAGCGCGTGCCAGATGTCGTAGATACATTCTACAAAATTAACAAACAAATTAAATCTAAATTATTACTCATCGGTGATGGCCCAGAGTTACAAGTGGCAAGAGAACAAATTAAACAGCTTAATATAGAAGACCAAGTTCTATTTTTAGGTAAACAAGATGAAGTAAATATCTTCTATCAAATGTCTGATTTAACGTTGTTACTAAGTGAAAAAGAAAGCTTTGGACTTGTATTGCTTGAAGCTATGCTTACAGGTGTCGTGCCGATTGGTACAAATGCAGGTGGTATTAAAGAAGTCATTAAAAACGGTGAAACGGGTTATACGGTTGATGTCGGTGATACAGATAAAGCGAGTGAATATGCGGTTAAATTATTAACAGATTCAGAACTTTATCGCAAAATGCAAAACGCTATGATTCAAGATGTACGTGAAAGATTCTCATCTAAAGTGATTGCTGATCAGTACGAATCTTGCTACAACGATATGTTAGGAGAATAATATGCATGAATATCAAGTATTTGAAGATGCGAAATGGATAATTGAAACACTTGAACGTAATGGGCATCAAGCATATTTTGTCGGTGGTTCAGTAAGAGACTATTTAATGGACAAAGAAATTTCAGACGTTGATATCACAACAAGTGCTTTACCAGATGAAGTTGAACAATTATTTGACAAGACTTTACCAATAGGCAAAGAGCACGGCACGATGATTGTAATGGGTGAAAATCAACAGTTTGAAGTTACAACATTTAGAAAAGATGGGGATTATGTTGATCATAGAAGACCTACATCTGTTCAGTTTGTAACGGATTTATATGAAGATGTAGCAAGAAGAGATTTTACAATGAATGCTATCGCAATGGATAAGTCGTATCAACTCCATGATTATTTCAACGGATTAAACGATATACAATCCAAAATTATAAAAGCTGTCGGAACACCTATTGATCGCATGGAAGAAGACGCATTGCGTATTATGAGAGGTGTAAGATTCCAAGCTCAGACAGGCTTTGCACTTGATCACGATACTAAAGACGCCATGCATCAAACAGCACATTCTTTAAATGCTATTGCAATTGAAAGAATAGTTGTTGAACTAAAAAAAATGATTCAAGGTCAATATATTCATGATACAAAAAAGACTGCTCATGAACTAGAAATATTTAAATATATTCCATTTTTCAAAGAAATCAACCAAACAAGTATCTTCATGCCAGAACATGCCCATTTCAATTTATGGGTGGCTGCATTATGTTATTTATACGAATTAGATTTAACAAACTTGAACAGTTTGAAAATCAGTAATCAAGAAAAGCGCGATATCTCATCATACGTTCAATTATTGATAACACTTTCTGAAAATAATATTTCAAAGCAAGATATGATTCGTCTCGTTTATACGTATCATCGTGATAAAATGAAAGAAATCATACACTTTATTTCCGAGCATAATACAGAACTGAATATCTCTATACATCCCACAATTATGAATGACCGTGTAATTGATGAAATATATGATAAACTACCTATATATGATAAATCAGAATTACAAATTAACGGTCAAATATTGATGGTTACATTTAATAAAAAAGGTGGACCATGGATAAAAGATATTTTAAATAAAGTTGAACAGGCTGTTATTAACCATAAAGTGGATAACACAGAAAATGATTTAATAGAATGGGTGCGAGAGAATGTCAAAATATAAACGTGAAATTATTAAATATTTATATCAAAATAATGAATATTTGTCAGGACAACAGATAGCTGAAACGTTAAATTGTTCACGTGTAACAGTTAAAAAAGTCATCGATCAATTGAGAAAAGAAGGTTTTGAAATTGAGTCTATTTCTAATAAGGGATATAAAATCTCAGAAATCCCTACAACTTGGCAAGAAGACATTGTGAACATTACACTTCAAGATCAAAGTATATTGAATCATGCAATTGTTCAAACACAAGTAGATTCAACACAATTGTTAGCCAAGTCTCGTGTAAATGACATTGATCATGACTTTATTGTTTTGAGTGATGAACAAACAAATGGGAGAGGGCGTTTCCAAAGAGAATGGTCATCTCTTAAAAGTAAAGGACTTTGGATGTCAGTTGTATTACGTCCAGATATTCCAATTCAAAGAATGTCGACTTTCAATCTATTTATAAGTCTTGCCATTCAAGAAGTGATTGAACAGCATTATGACATTCAAAGTAAAATTAAATGGCCAAATGATATTTATATAGCCGATAAAAAAGTTTGTGGCTTTTTAACAGAAATGATTGCAGATACAGATGGCGTTAATGCGATTATTTGTGGCATTGGTATAAATTTAAACCAAACACAAGAAGATTTCGATCAAGCTGGTCAATCACGTGCCACAAGCTTAAAAATAGAGAATGAACAATCTATAGAACCTTATCAATTTTTAAAATTATTAATAGAAGCTATTGAACTGAGATATAATCAATTTTTAGAATTACCATTCAGTGACATTAAAGCGTTATATAAAAGTAAAAGTATGATTTGGGACAAAAAATTAACTTATACAGAAGGTAAAAAACAAGTATTTGGTCGAGCAATTGATATACAAGATAATGGGTTCTTAACCGTGATATCTGATGATGGTCAATTACACCAATTTATGAGTGCAGATATCGAAATATAGGAGAGATAATATGGCGCAAAGATACGCTGTTGTAGATTTAGAAACAACCGGAAACCAAATTCAATATGATGAAATCATTCAAATTGGGATAACATTTATAGAAAATAACCAAATTACCGATACATATCATTCATATGTCAAAACGGATTTGGAAATTCCATCTTTCATTCAAGCATTAACCAATATTAATGAATTAGACTTAGAAGAAGCTCCGTACTTCGAAGAAATCAGTCAATCATTATTTAACTTGTTGAAAGATTGTGTATTTGTCGCGCATAATGTTCTATTTGATTTAAACTTTCTCAAATCCCATTTCGAAAAGCATCAAATACAATTTGAACCTAAATTAACGATTGATACGATGGAATTGTTTAAAATCGCATTTCCAAACGAAGAAAGCTATCAGTTAAGTGAACTGAGTCAATCTCTACAAGTTGATTTAAACCAAGCGCATAGTGCTTATGAAGATGCTAAAGCAACTGCACTATTATTTATCAAAGCCATTCAAAAATTAAATGGTCTTCCGATTGATACCATTAAACAACTTTATTATTTATCTAAATCTTTAAAGTATGATTTAAAAGACGTTCTATTTGAAATTGTTAGAACACATCAAGGTGCCGAAACGCATAATCGCAATATTAAAAAGTACCAGAACATTCATTATTTAAAACAAATGCCTATCCATCATTCAAGTAATCGTACATCTATTACACTAGATGAAGCTTATGATAGAATACTTAAAACATTTAACTTCGATTATCGTAAAGAACAATATCAACTCGTTCAACAATTGTTCGATTCATTAATGCATAACGAGAATGCTTTAATTGAAGCACCGCTTGGTAGTGGTAAATCGATGAGCTTTGTGCTCGCTGCATTATTGTATTATTTAGAAACTGGTGAACATATTCTCGTTTCAACACATACGAAGTTACTCCAAAATCAACTTCTAGAACAAGAATTTAATAAAGTCTTAAATGCATTAGATTTAGATTTAAAAGCGATGATTATTAAAAGTAAAGATCATTATATTTCGCTTGGTTTAATCTTGAATATATTACAAGACGATACAGACAACTATGAAGCGACAATTTTAAAAATGCAGTTACTTGTATGGATTCTTGAAACGGAAACAGGTGACATTGAAGAGCTCCATCTTAAAGGTGGTCAAAAAGTCTTCTTTGAACAAAAACGCACGACTTATGTACCATTTAAAAATGATATACATTACTACCAATTTATTAAAGAGAGTGCGCAGCATGTAGAGATTGGTATAACAAATCACGCGCACTTGTTACAACATAGTACAGAAGATACGGTATATCAATTGTTCAAACATATTATTGTTGATGAAGCACATCGCATTCAAGATTACGCACTTAATCAAGTGACAGATGATTTAAATTACCAACATATTAAATATCATCTCGGTTTATTAGGTAAAAATGAGCAAGAAAAATTATTTAAACGATTAGATAAATTAGAAAATAGAAGAGTCATTGAACAATATCCAATTGAACCAATCGATATTTATCAACTGAAACGTGATATTGATTTACTGCACGAACAAAACGAACAATTATTTGATGATTTAATGGCTCAAATTTCTGATAAGCATCAAGAATCACATGAAGATGATAAACAAATTCATTACTTCTATGATATTGATGTCGCGAATATATCTGAAATATTTAAACGACAAATTAGTACAATCAATCAAATATTATCTAGATTTAAATCATACTCACACGCACATGTTAAAGCGTTCAAGAAAGAGTTAATTTATATTTATCATCAATATACTAAAATTTATAACATGATTAAGTCTGGTCAAGTGCCATTCGTATCCATTAAGAAAATATCTCAGAAATCTACACTTTCACTTTTTGTTAAAAAAGCAGAAGTAAAAGATTTACTGAATGAAGTGTTTATTGAACAATTTAATAGCAATATTTTCATTTCTGGGACATTAACGGTTAATCATTCATTTACATCATTTAAATCTATGTTTCCTGAAGACATTCAATTTAACACTTATTATTTAAATGATATTTACGACTTGAAAAATCAAGCAACATGTTTTGTACCGCAAAATATGCCGACTTATCAATATCATCAACAAGATGACTATATTGAAACGATTGTTAGTTATTTATCAACATTTGTAAGTGAAACAAATCAAAAATGTTTAGTACTGTTTACGAACTATGCGATGTTGTATCAAGCATACCGATACATGGAAGAACTTGAAATCTTTGATGATTATGTCGTCTTAATGCAGCAACAACATTCACATGTGTACAAACTCGTACAACAGTTTAACCAATTTGATAAAACGATTTTACTAGGTACTTTATCATTCTTTGAAGGATTTGATTATCAATCTTCAGGTATTAAATGTGTCATGATGACGAAGTTACCGTTTATACATCAAGATGATCCACGATACCATTTAATGAAAGATGAATTTGACAATCCATTTAAAGACTTTGTCTTACCAGACGCTGTAACTAAATTCAGACAAGGTATCGGACGATTAATTCGAAACAAGAACGACCAAGGTTTATTAATTTGCTTTGATAGAAGAATATTAGATAGCAATTATAGTAAATACTTTATTAATGCATTAGGTGAAATACCTGTTATCGAAGGCGATTTAAATAAATTCCAAGATAAACTAAGAAAATATCCAAACAGATAGCAGTTGTATGCATAATTTGATAAAATAACTATAGGTAATTTATTTGAATAGGAGAAATAATAATGAATATTACGATTAAACAAGCTAAAGATTATGTCAATCAAGAAGTGACAATCGGTGCTTGGATTGCAAACAAGCGATCAAGTGGGAAAATAGCATTTTTACAATTAAGAGACGGAACAGGATTTATGCAAGGGGTTGTTGTGAAAGCTGAAGTATCAGAAGACATCTTCCAATTAGCTAAATCATTAACGCAAGAAACATCTGTTTATGTTACGGGTACAATTACAGAAGATGACCGTTCTAAATTTGGCTATGAAATGCAAGTAAGTGGTGTAGAAGTCATTTCAGAATCACATGATTATCCAATCACACCGAAAAATCATGGTACAGAATTCTTAATGGATCACAGACATTTATGGTTACGTTCTAAACGTCAACATGCCGTTATGAAAATTAGAAACGAAATTATTCGTGCGACATATGAATTCTTTAACGAAAGTGGATTCACTAAAATCGATCCACCAATTTTAACAGGTAGTGCACCTGAAGGTACAAGTGAATTGTTCCATACGAAATATTTCGATGAAGATGCATTCTTATCTCAAAGTGGTCAATTATACTTAGAAGCTGCAGCTATGGCGCATAATAGAGTATTTAGTTTCGGTCCGACTTTCAGAGCTGAAAAATCAAAAACAAGAAGACATTTAATTGAATTCTGGATGATCGAAGGCGAAATGGCATTTATGAAACATGACCAAAGCTTAGAAGTTCAAGAAAATTACGTTCATCACATCGTTAAAGCTGTGTTGGCAAATTGTAAATTAGAATTAGAACTTCTTGAAAGAGATACTTCTAAGTTAGAACAAGTTTCAACACCATTCCCAAGAATCACTTACGATGATGCCATTAAATTCTTACATCAAGAAGGATTCGATGATATTGAATGGGGCGACGATTTCGGTTCTCCTCATGAAACAGCAATTGCAAACCATTATGATAAACCAGTATTTATCATTAATTATCCAACAAAAATTAAACCATTCTATATGGAACCAAACCCTGAAAATCCAGACACTGTATTATGTGCAGATTTAATCGCACCAGAAGGTTACGGAGAAATCATTGGTGGTTCTGAAAGAATTAGTGATTTAGATTTAATTAATCAAAGAATTAATGAACATGGTTTAGATCCTGAAGCATATAGTTACTACACTGACTTAAGAAAATACGGAAGTGTACCACATAGTGGATTTGGCTTAGGACTTGAAAGAACAGTAGCATGGTTAAGTGGCGTAGAACACGTTAGAGAAACTGCACCATTCCCACGTTTATTAAATCGATTATATCCATAATAATATGCGAGTCTGGGAGCTAAATAGTGATCCCAGACTCTATATTTTTATAATGAAGTAGGTGAAAAAATGTATACAAGTGCTATGTTAAAAGAAAAGCCAGTCGTTGTTCAAAGAGCTTTGTTTGATCATTATGCCAATTTAGGATTAAATGAAAAACAATTCGTTATCCTTATTAAATTGCTGGATCAAGAGAATGATCGAAACTTACAGCCTCCACTAGAAGATATCCAACGTGGCACGTCATTATCTATACAAGAAGTAAGTCATATCATCAATCAACTTTCTCAATTAAAAATTATAGACATTAAAATTGAAAAAGATGACCAACATAAATATAATGAATTCATATCATTTGATCCTATGTATGAACAACTCGCATTAATCAAAAATGAAGCAATGCAACAAGGTACAGTAGAAGATCAAAACTTACAATTCAAGAAATTATTCCAAGAATTCGAATCCACTTTCGGTCGACCATTAACACCATTAGAAGTACAAACATTAAACCACTGGATTGATACTGATAAACATTCAAACGAACTTATTATGAGCGCACTTAACGAAGCGCATAGTTTAGACAAACTCAGCATCAAATATATCGACCGTATCTTATTGAACTGGAAGAAGAAGAACATCACGACTGTTGAATCTTCCAAAGAAGAAAGTGAAAAGTTTAATCAAACTAAAAAAGTAAAGCAAAATGTTAATTTAATACCGACTTTTGATTGGGTAAATGGGGAGAATCCTTATGATAAGTAAAAAGAAAGCATTAGAAATGATGGATGTTATTGATGAAATGTTTCCAGATGCTGAATGTGAACTCGTTCATGATAATCCATTTGAACTAACAATCGCAGTATTACTTTCTGCACAGTGTACAGACATACTCGTTAACAAAGTGACGAAATCACTTTTTGAAAAGTATAAAACTCCTGAAGATTATTTAAATGTAAGTTTAGAAGAACTACAAAATGACATTCGTTCAATCGGTTTATACCGTAATAAAGCTAAAAATATACAAAAACTTTGTCAGTCATTGCTAGATAATTTTAATGGTGTCGTACCAAGTACACATCAAGAATTAGAATCATTAGCTGGCGTAGGACGTAAAACAGCGAATGTTGTGATGAGTGTAGCATTTGGGGAACCATCATTAGCAGTAGACACACATGTAGAACGCGTATCTAAACGTCTTGCAATATGTAGAATTAAAGACAATGTGCGCCAAGTTGAAGATCGTTTATGTAGCATCATTCCAAGAGAAAGATGGACAAAAAGCCACCATCAGCTTATATTCTTTGGACGCTATCACTGTGTAGCGCGTAAACCGAAATGCGAAGTATGTCCATTATTTGCAGATTGTAGAGAAGGGCAAAAACGTTTAAAAGCTGGGTTAGTAAAGGTTGAAGGCGCATGATACAAAAAAATGATTTCATAGAACTTGAACAACAAATAGAGCCACTTGTTAAAAATAAAAAGCTTAAAACAAATGAAGCGCACCAATTATTAGATCAATATTATCATTTGATCATCGCTTATATAGAACAAATCAATCAAATAGAAACATTTGATATAGCACATATTGAAGAATATCCAGTTATACCAATGAATTTCGAAGAACGCTACCACTATATAAACGATAGAATATATCACTTTATGGGATATAGACAAATGGTAACATTGAAAGAAGAATTAATTAGAATGAATGCGAGATATCAGATTCAACTTAAAAGAACCGCACAACGTGAAAGCGGAGAATAGAAATTAATGGCCATATCGCACAATATCTTTGAACATAACCCTGTCAAGTAGACACTAAAAAAAGTAATCAATATGTTGGCTGTGCTTTTATAAGCGCAGCCATTTTTAATGAAATTCTTTTAGAATTATAAAATTTTATATATTCATTTATTTGCTTTGTGGCGTGTTTTATATCATTGAATGTTTGAGATTTGTCTTTGAATACCTCTGATTTGAGTAACCCCCAAAAGCCTTCCATAGGACCATTATCAATACATCTACCTACACGAGACATGCTTTGCTTCATAGAAGCATTTTTAATCATCTCTCTAAATAGAACACTCGTATATTGGAATCCTCTGTCGCTATGAAATATAATGCCTTCGGTATTTCTTTTAATTATGGCTTTGTTAAAGGTATCGTATACAAGCTTATTATTGTTTTGAGATGAGACTACATGGCTGATGACTTTCTTAGCACCTAAATCATAAATAGCGCTTAAATACACTTTAGATCCATTTTTCAATTTAAATTCTGTCACATCTGTTAACCAGACCTTATTAACTTTACTTGTTGTAAATTTTCTGTTTAGGATATTTTGAGAAGTGATTTCTGGCTTACTAAGTTTATATTGCCTTCTCTTTTTTCTAATGACAGCTTTTAATCCATACTTCTTCATAATTCTATATACGCGTTTATGATTAACCTGGAATTTAGTATATAATCTCAGATAAATATAAATTCTTCGATATCCATATATGCCATCATGTTCATGATAAATCCTGAAAATCTCATCTTTTAATTCGTTATTGAATCTTTCAGATTCTGAAACCTCTCTGTTTTTCCATTTATAATAACTTGCTCTCGATATTTCAAGTGCGGCGCATATCCATTTGATTGGATACTTATCTTTTAATGCTTCGATTGTCTTGTATGCTGCTATTTGCTTGATTTTCGATTCATCAACTGCCTCTCTATTTCTTCCTGCTTTTTTAATACCCCATTCTCCATTTGGAGAAATTTATTTCTTTGTTCAAGTGCTTTTATTTTTAATTCAAGTTCTTCTTCTCTAGTTAAAGCTTCAACTGGTTTTCCTTTACCTCTACCATCTACTAAACCAATATCACCATGTTTTTCATACTTTTTTACCCAATTACAGACTTGTGAATAGTTAACTTGGTACTTTTCAGCTGTCTTATTAAAGTCTCTATTATTTTCAATACAATATTTAGCTATTTCAATTCTCTCTTCAAATGTTGTTTTTCTAGTATTCATAGTGTCTACCTCCAGATATGGAAAATAAGATTTATTTTCCTTTCCTTCAGTATACTTTACCACCCAGTTTTTTAAAGTAGCATGATGTGAAATATTGTAATAGGCTGCTAGATCTGAATACGTCTTATTAGTCTCTAGATATTCTTTAACAACTTTTTCTTTAAATTCGCGTGTATAGATTTTATTTCGATTCTTATTTATAAGTGCTGTTATACCATGTTGCTTATACACTTTATATTTAAATCGAATCACACTATCACTAATATCTAAATTTAACTTATCAATTACATTTTGAAAGGAATAACCCTTTTCATGCAAATCGAAGATTTCCTGATACAGTTTAACAGGTAGTCTAGTTTTATACATAAAAATACCCCCTATAGAGTTTTAGTTTTTTTAATGTCTACTCTATAGGGAATAATACACTTTGAGTCTTCATGCGATATGCCCGGCTATAATTTAACACACTAATATATAAATCAAAAAAGCATCACATCCTTTACCGGATGTGATGCTTTTTCTAAATCTTAGTCATCTTTCTCTTCTTTGGCAGCTTGTTTTGCTGCATCTGAGGTTGAACTACTATTGTCAGAGTCTGAATCAGATTCTGATTCTTCAGATGTTGGTGTTTCTGTCGTTTGTTCTTCTGTTGTTACGTTCTGATTAGTAGATGACTGTTGTTGTGTATTGTTTTGTTGTGTTGTAGATGAATTTGAATTCGTCTGTGGTTCGTTTGTTGTTACATTATTATTATTGTTTGAGAAGTTATAGTTATTTTGCTGATTACTTCTATTACCAGTGCTAGGTGATGAGCTTGATGTTGTATTATTGTCTTCGTTACCTGCAACACTTAAGCTTTTACCGCTTCCTGTTACTGAATCTGGTTTTTCGAAGTCTGCACCATCATAATTAGAGATTTCTGACATAACTTCATTGAATAATATTTGTGGTTTAACTTGTTCATCATGTCCTAAGAATGAGTTCTCACCGTATTTTTTAACTTTGTTAAAGCCCATCCAAACTGACATAGTGTATTGTGGTGTATAACCTGTAATCCAAACGTCTTTCGCTGCATTTTCAGGTAATTGATATTCACTATATACTTGATCACCATAAGTACCAGTACCTGTTTTAGCTGCTACGTTCACACCGTTAATGCCATATCCATAAGCTGAACCGTATGCTTGGAATGTACCTTTCAGCATTTCAGTTAACATGTATGCTGTGTAGTCTTCCATAGCTTTATGGCTTTCGCTTGAGAATTTGATTGTTTCATCATCTTGAGTGACAACTTTTCTAATTGATTTTGCTTCATTATATGTTCCGCCATTACCCATAGTCGCAAATGCAGATGCTAATTGAGTAGGGGAGAATTCTGATTGTGAACCACCAAGTACTTCTGAAGGTCCAATTTCATCTTTATAATTTAAATTCACTTTAGAAGCAAAGTCTTTAACTGCTTTTTCACCAGCGTTTTGGTTTGTTTCTTGCCAAGATTTCAATGCTGGAATGTTATAAGATCTTGCTAATGCATCAGCCATTGTTACTGAGCCGTGACCTTGACCATCATAGTTCTTAAAGATAGTACCATTGATATTATACTCGCTTTCATCTTGGAACTTATGGTTTGTCGCATATTGCATATTTTCAATTGCTGGACCATAAGCTAATATCGGTTTAAGTGATGAACCTGTAGGATGAACGTCTGTTGCTTGGTTTCTATCAACTACATCTTTGAAATCTTTACCACCACTGATACCAACTAATTTACCAGTCTTCGTATCTACTATAGATGAACCAGTAATTTGGTCTTTATTCTTGTAGAAAGTACCGTTATCAACTGACTCTTGTAATGTTTTTTGAACATCTTTATCCATGTTTGTGTAGATTTTAAGACCGCTCGTCATAATATCATTTAATGATTGATCTTTGAACGCTTTGTTCTGAGTAATTTCTTGTTTAACGTAGTTAATATAAGAAGCGTACTCATTGTCAGGTGTATCCGTCATAGAGTCATTTCTTTCTTCAACTGTACGTTTAACTAAGTTCTTATCGATAGGTGTATCTTGCGCTTCTTTCATTTCTTTCTTAGTGATTCTACCGTGTCTTTCCATTAAATAAAGAACTGTGTCTTTACGTTTTTCAGCCGCTTCAGGATTATCGTAAATGTTATATTGGTTTGGAACTTGTGGTAAACCTGCTAAGTAAGCTGTTTCAGCTAAGTTTAAATCTTTTAATTTCTTATTGAAGTAATATTTAGCTGCTGTTTGAGAACCGTAAATACCATCTGAGTAATAGATTTTGTTTAAGTACATTTCAAAGATTTCATCTTTAGAATATTCTTGTTCTAATCTATATGAAAGGTAAGCTTCTTGAGCTTTTCTTTCGATGGATTTCTTATCTGTTAAGAATGAACGTTTGACAACTTGTTGTGTTAATGTAGATGCACCTTGTGAACCAAAGCCACCTGTAAAGTTCTTCATAACTGCTCCAGATAAACGTTTGTAGTCTAATGCACCGTGATCATAGAAGCGATTATCTTCAGTTGCGAGTACAGCATCTTTCATCTGATCTGGCACATCGTCAAATTTAACATGTTCTCTCTTTTGTCCCATATAAAGGGTTGTGACAAGTTTATTATTTTTGTCATAAATTTTAGTTGGTAATTGGTCTTTAAGCGCACTTTCATTGAAAGCAGGAGCTTTCCAAGCATAATATGCAAATACGAGAACACCTATGATTACCATTGCTAAGAATGCTAGCATGAGAATACCGAACAACTTAATTATCGTCCTTTTGATATTCCTCTTCTTAGGTTGTTCTTTACCATTTTTACTATTAGAAGCTTTTGATTGACTCATTTGAGCGCCTCACTTTCTGTTTTTATCAATTGATCAACTATTGTTATGTAGTTAATTCTTGGTTTAAATTGGATTGGTATTAAGTAACCATCATTTTCAATCTCTTTAAGCGTGATGGACTTCTTGCCTCCAGATTTATATCTGTCCCAATATACCATAAACTTCCTAAAAGGCAATAAAAATACGCTATCATGATAGCTAAATTTTATCAACAAAAAACATATACCTTTTTGGTTTAATACTTGTTCCATATGTGATACTTGGTGATCGTGGATATTATTTAAAGGGAAACTTGTTTTATTTTTCGTTTCCTTAGCTTCAAAATCAATATAGTATCCATTATAAACACCGTTATAATCTGTTGTTGAAGGCTTTCTAAAATAAGCTTCTTTAATGACAGCTTTTTGTCTTTTAGGGTAGTCAACATCGACGATTTGAATAGGTGTTGGTTTCTTATGAATAACTGCTATATTTTCTAATCTGAAGTATTCATTGGATTTATCAATTTCCTCCTCTAATCTCATACCCCGTTTTCCATATTGTATTCTACTATATTTAGGATCATCTTGGATTGAGACTTTAGAAGTATTTTTTGTAACTTTTTTTCCGTTTGGATAATTCAAATTCATCACCTAGCTTCATATCATAAAACTCTAAATATTATACCTTATTTCATTATAAGTTACAAAAGTTTTTTATGATACATAAATATTCTAGAACTTTTCTAGTTATGTTATCATTTTATCGTGAGTACATTTAAAATACAAACTTCATTAATAGTAGGTGTAGCGATGATACAAGATCTTTTAAATAAATTAAATGATATGCTAGATATTTTTCAACATGCGAAAGACGATCATGAATACGACTTTTATAAAGATGTCGTACCGTTTGTAGAACAAGTCGATGTTCTACTAGACAAACTTGCCGTTCATCAAGATGCCGTATTGAAATTACAATATATGAATGAACAGAAATTCCAGCTCTTAATTAGTAACTACAAAGAGTTGTCTGTAGAATGTCATTATAAACGTACAAGTAAGAAACTCTTCTTTGAAAAGCATAAAGCTGTACAACATGATTTGAATTATATTTATATCCATATAGGTGATTTATCATGACGTCTGTATATTTTACAGGATACAAACCGTTTGAACTGAATATTTTCAAAAATGATCAGCCTGAAGTAAAAGTCATCAAAGCATATCTTAAAGAAATCATTGAGCAAGAAATAGAAGAAGGTATGGAGTGGGTTATCATTTCAGGACAATTAGGATTTGAACTTTGGGCAGCTGAAGTAACAATTGAAATGAAACATAAATACCCACAATTGAAACTTGCGGTATTGACGCCATTTTTAAATCATTATAATAAATGGAACGAAGCAAACCAGCAAATTTACCAAAATATTGTTGCACAAGCAGACTATGTCAATGCGATTCATCAAAGTGACTATCAAGGTGGGTTCCAATTTCAACAAGCCAATGAATTTATACTCGATAATACCGATAAGACGATATTATTTTATGATGATGAACAAGAAGCATCACCTAAATACTTCAAAAGTAAGTTAGTTGATTTTGCTGAAAAGACAAACTATACTTATAATGTTATTGCATTCATGGATTTACAAGACTTTATGGAATTTAATTATAATAATGACAACGAATCATATTAAATGAGGTGTAAAAATGGCTGATGTAACATTAAAGCTATCTGCAAAAGATATTTATGAAAAGGAATTTGAAAGAGGTTTAAGAGGTTTCAAAACTGAAGAAGTAGATGCTTTTTTAGATGACATTATTTCAGACTATCAAAAAATGGCTGATTTAAATAATGAAGTCATCAAATTGACAGAAGAAAATTCTAAACTTAAAAAAGAAATCGAACAGTTAAGAATCCGTGTCGCGTCAGGCAGACCACAAGGCTCTCAACAATACAATTCTAATAATGTAGATATCTTGAAACGAATTTCTAATCTTGAAAAAGCAGTATTTGGCGAATAAATGATAGTTATTTAACGCTGTTTATGCTATAATTCTTTGTTGAGTGGTATTTCAGATAATCGCTACGTTAAGTAGAGGAAAGTCCATGCTCACACATTCTGAGATGAATGTAGTGTTCGTGCTTGGCGAAACAATAAGCCAGGGCAATTAATTGACGGCAATGAAATAACCTAAGTTAGTAATAATATGGTTAAAGTAGTTTGAAAGTGCCACAGTGACGTAGCTTTTACAGAAATGTAAAAGGTGGAACGCGGTAAACCCCTCGAGTGAGCAATCCAAAATTGGTAGGAGCACTTCTTTGACGGAAATGAACGGAATAAGAAGGTATGTAATCATACAGACAGATGATTATCACTGGCGTACGAGTGTAACTAGTACACGTTAGCAGTACTAAAGGACAAAACATGGCTTACAGATTTATCACTTACTAGTGTCGCTCTCCCAAGTAGGAGAGCTTTTTATTTGTAAATAATGATAATTTAAATATAAAGGAGTATATGCATGTATCAATTACTCGCTACTAGTCCAATGGGATTAGAATCAATTGTTGCTAGAGAAGTTCAAGAATTAGGATATGAAATAAAAGTAGAAAACGGTCGCGTACTTTTTGAAGGTGATGAAACAGCAATCGTTAAATCAAATTTATGGTTAAGAACTGCTGACAGAGTCAAAATCGTAGTAGGACGTTTCCATGCAACAACTTTTGACGAATTATTCGAAAAGACGAAATCATTACCATGGGAAGATGTAATTGGCGCTCAAGGTATGTTCCCAGTTCAAGGTAAAAGTGTTAAATCTAAATTATTCAGCGTATCCGACTGTCAAGCAATCGTTAAAAAAGCGATAGTTGAGAGATTGAAACATGCGTATCAAATTAAAGGTTGGATCGATGAAACAGGTAGTAAATACCAAGTTGAAGTATCATTACTGAAAGACGAAGCTTTATTAACAATCGACACTTCAGGTGCTGGACTTCATAAAAGAGGCTACCGTTTAGCACAAGGTGACGCACCTATGAAAGAAACATTAGCTGCAGCACTAGTTAAATTAACAAACTGGAGCGGTGAAACACCATTTATCGATCCATTCTGTGGTTCAGGTACACTTGCAATAGAAGCAGCACTCATCGCTCAAAATATTGCACCAGGATTTAACCGTGATTTTGCAAGTGAAGATTGGGATATCATACCAGAAGGCTTATATGACCAATTAAGACAAGAAGCAGATGATGCGGCATTATATGATAAAGAAATTAATATCATAGCAAGTGATATCGATCCTAAAATGGTTGAAATTGCGAAAGACAATGCAACAGAAGTTGGGTTAGGGGACATCATTCAATTTAAAGTTCAAGATGTTCATAACTTAGAAGTACCAGAAGGACCCGTTTCAATAATCGGAAACCCACCATATGGTGAACGTATCGGTGAACGAAGTGAAGTAGAAGCAATGTACAAACACTTAGGCGAAATCATGAAAAAAAACGACCAAGCATCATTATATATGCTTACAAGCTATAAAGAATTTGAACCATTAGTAGGTAAGAAAGCCACAAAAAGAAGAAAACTCTTTAACGGCTATATCGAATGTACGTACTATCAATATTGGGGCAAACGAAATAAATAGATAGTAGGAAAGAGGAAACCACCAACCCCATACAAAAAAAGACTGGCAACGCATCTTCTAAAGATTCATTGCCAGTCTTCCTATTATTCATCATTGTATGAAGGTTCTAAGTTAAATGTATTAATTTAGTATTACCAAAGTTTGCCTTCTCCTAATCCTTTGGCTCCTGGTGCTGGATCTGTGAACATTTGTCCGATAGGGACAGTATATGCGATTAAGATAAGCAATACTGTCACGATGATTAAGAATCTCCAGTTCTCAACAAATTTAATGACTGGTTGTTGTTCATCTAATGCTTCTGATACTGGATATTCTTCTTCGCCTTTAGGTGATAAGAAAGCTAAGTGTATAAACACCATTACGACTAATATTATAGAAATAAATAAAATTGTTCCCCCAACTGCTTGTAGTACTTGATATGGTATCCATTCAGCAGCTTGTTTAGCACCGCCATATTCTGAATATGTTGATCTTCTTGGTGCACCTTTTACTAATCCAACGTAGTGCATCGCGCCACTCATAATTGTCATACCAATTGCCCAAGTATAACCTTGCATAAGCGCTAATTTATTTGTGAATTTAGTTAGTTTTCTACCTGTACAATGAGGTATTAACCAGTACATAATTCCGAAGAATGTCATGATGACCGCTGAAGCGATTGTTAAATGGAAGTGTCCAGTTACCCAAATTGTATTATGAATTAATCCGTTCATTTGTGCAGATGCGTTTACTAAACCACCTGCGCCACCTGGGATAAAGGCTAACATACCTAAGAATGGTAATACGAATCTTGCGTCATTCCATGGTAAAGATTTAAACCATGTAAATAATCCTTTATATCCTTTAGAACGTCCGTAATTTTCAAATGTTGCAAACAAACTAAATGCTGTCATCATTGAAGGAATGACAACCATAAATGTTAATACAACTTGTAGGTATTTTCATGTATCATCAATACCTGGTTCAACTAATTGGTGGTGTATCCCAACTGGAATACTGAAGAATAAGAATAGCATAAATGACATTCTTGCTAAGTTGTCAGAGAATGCTTTTGCACCGATAATCTTTGGTACAATTGCATACCAACACATGTAAGCTGGTAACAACCAGAAATAAACAAGTGCATGACCAAAATACCAAAATAATGTTCTACTTAATGTTACATCTACTCTTTCAACTAAACCTAATGACCAAGGAATTAATTGAAGAAGTACTGTCGCAGCAACACCTAATGAACATACAATCCACATTACCCCGTTGATTGCTACCATGTAGCTTAATAGGGGAGATTTCTTACCTGGATTCTTCTTCTTAAACTCTACATATTTTAAAATTTGTCCAACTGTAGAAATCCAGCTACCTACAACAACAAGCGCCATACCAATATAGAAAATAGCATGTGCTTTTAATGGTGCATAAAAAGTATATAAAACAGTGGCTTTGTTTAATAGAACCATTGTTGCTGCCATGAGCGTACCAATAATCATTACCCAAAATCCAACCCAACCGAACTTTCTTTGTACAGACGTTAAATGTCCAGATGTCTTAGCTACTGCAGAAAATTGAAAGCCTAAGATAAAGAAAGTTGTCAGTACCAATGCTAATACAATACCGTGCACTGTTAAGATTTGATAATAAGAAATTTGTTTAGGTAATTGTAAATATCCTGATCTTACTAATGTTTGTAACAAACCTGCTAATCCACCAAGGACTAAACAACCAATGGCTACATACATATGCGCCATTACAAGTCTGCTATCATTCTTATTTAATCGTGTTATCATTTTTTATCCACAACCTTTATCATCGACTTCATATCTGCATGTCCGATACCACAATATTCATTACAGATGATTAAATATTCGCGTTTCTCATTGAATGTCTTGTAATATTCACTAATATGTCCAGGTTCTAACATCATGTTGACGTTTGTGCCTGGTAAACTAAATCCATGCAAAGTATCTTTACTTGTCGCAATGATTTTTACTTTTGAACCTTTAGGAATTTCGACTTTACCTGGCTGATAATTGAAAGCTGAAGCAAGAATCACTAATTCATAGTCGTAATCTTTGCCGCTAACTTTGTGTAAACCTGGTTTGTTGAAAGGTTCGATTTGATCGACTTTATCAGGATTAACATAGTCTCTACCAGAAGCGGCTGGCGTGTGTCCATTATGCAAACCTGTAATCATCAAAATTGTTAAGAAAATGACTAATGAGCTTATGCCGACTTTTAGCCATAACTTTTCGTATTTATGCACAGATTTCACCCCTTAAATTCTTACTAAAAATAAAATAAAACAAATTACCCATAATACTGCAAAGATGCCTCCCAATGTGAAAACTGAATACAGTGTGCCTCTTAAATCCAAATCATCATGAGAGTGGTCATCAGTCTTCTTGTTTAGGTCATTATTTTGGACTGTCATTTTATTCATCCTTTCTTATATTCTCTTCATTATTTATAATAGAATAGAGATTAAAAAATTAATGTGATGTAAATCACACTATTTAAATTATTTGTGTGAAAATAAAGGGGAATTAAAATGGATCGTAATCAAGCATCATTAGATTTACTTTATAAATTAAAAAAAGAAATTGAAAAGTCATCTAACCAACCATTAATTAAACAAATCAATGAAATGATTAAAAAAATATATAACGAACAATATACAGTGAGTTTTGTCGGACATTTTTCAGCAGGGAAATCTACATTAATTAACAATGTTATCGGACAAAATATATTACCAAGTTCTCCTGTTCCAACGACAAGCAACACAGCACAACTGATTTCTTCAGATAAAAACAGCATTTCCGTTAATTTAAACAACAATCAATATACAGTTGTAGATAATCAAGAAGATGTTAAAAGGCTTAATACCGAAGATGGAAAAGTGGAATCTATTGAAATTGAATTTACATCAGATAAATTCAATAAAGGCTTTACTTTCCAAGATACGCCTGGTGTCGATTCAATGAGTGACAATCATAGAGAAAGTGCTTTTCAATATTTGCTGACATCTAATTATGTATTTTATACAGTAGACTATAACCATGTGCAGTCGGATATGAATTTTAATTTTATTAAATCATTAAACAAGTTGGATATTCCGGTTATATTGGTAGTCAACCAAGTCGACAAACATGACGAAGATGAAATCTCATTTGATACTTATAAAAATCGTGTCAACAAAGCCGTTACAGATTGGAAACTGAATTTAGAGAAGATATTTTATGTTTCTAAATATGATACGCCTAACAATGAGAAGCAGTTATTTAATCAATATATCCATCAGCTTGATCAACAACGATCAGAACACCAAATATTTATAGACCGTGTGACGAATTACATTAAACAAGAACAGCTGAAATATATTAATCAACATATGGAAACGATTCTTTCTGATATTGATTCTACTGAAGAAACGTTCGATGACGATTATCAAGCATACAAAGAGAAATTCAATGTCCAAAGTGAACAATCATTAATTCAAGATAAAGATCAGTTCACTTCAAATTTAAAAGAAAAGCGCAAAGAAATTTTAGATAACGCTTATTTGATGCCATATGAAATGCGAGAAACGATTCGTCACTATTTAGAAACAACAGCTAAGGACTACAAAGTGAAAGGGCTATTTAATAAAGATAAAAAGAAAGCGATGATTCAAGATGAAACGCTTGAACAAGTGAAAGAAGCTTTAGACATCAAAATTCACGATGAAATTACAAAAGTATGGATTAAATCATTAGAGAACTTAAACAAATACATTCAAGATGCGGACTTATTCGAGAAAATCATCAACCAGCAATATACGATTAGTAAAGAAGAATTAAGTGGTCACGTACAAGAACAAACGTCCATTACAAATGATTACGTGTTGACTTATTCTAAAGGCATTACAGAAATGATTAATCGAAAAATACGCAATGAAACAAATCAATTAATAGAAGAAATCGTTAATTCGAGTGAAGTGCATAACGAGTCTAATGAAGAAACGAATCAATTAAATGAATATGAAACATATGTTGAATTTAAGAATTTAAAAACATCACTTATCACAAACAATTATCAACATTATTATATTCATCTTGATGAATCTATCGATAAATTAATAGATAGACATTTTATTCATATAAATGACCTGGACCTAGAAGATAAGAAAGAAACGAAACAACAATACAAAGAAGTTCAAACAGAACATCAAGAAAATAATCTGCAACAACTTAAAAATCAAATCAATCATTTAAAGAAACTGCCTTTATTTGAAGGTGAAGTTCATAATATCGAAAGCCAAGTCGAAAGAATAGAGCATAACATCACAAAGATTGCTGTATTCGGAACATTTAGTGCAGGAAAGAGTAGTTTAATTAATGCTATTTTACAAAAGCCCGTGCTGCTAAGTTCACCAAATCCTACAACAGCAAGTATTACTGAAATCAGCTACGGTACTGAACAAGAAGTAACTTTTAAGACTTATGAGCAATTATTAGAAGAGATTAATCATATAACAGAGTACGCCAATAAACAGTACTCAACAATTGAATCGTTTATTGACGATAAAGAGATTAAACAACATCCTTCATTATCTAGTAATCATTTAGCATTCTTTGAAGCAATCGAGACGAACTTTAACCATTACAAAGATATCTTAAAAGAAGGCAAATCTGTCACATTCGATATAGAAGAATTAGAAAAGTTAACAGCTGATGATACACATGCTGCATTTGTATACAAAATTAATTTAAGACTTGAAGAAGCATGGTTAAAAGACAAGATTATAATCGATTCACCAGGACTTAATTCTAACAACCAAAGACATACGAGAGAGACAGAACAAATCATTGCATCAAGTGACTTAATTATTTATGTGAGTTATTATAATCACGCCTTTACTGATAAAGACGGTGAATTCTTAACATACATGCGTGATATGAATAATTTACAACAATCACAAGGTTTGAAATTTGTCATTAACGCCATTGATTTAGCAGAATCTGAAGAAGATAAAAAAGCTGTTATATCTTACGTAGAATCATCATTAGATGCATTGAACATCAAACCAGAATGTTATCCAGTTTCAAGTAAACAAGCACTGAAATCACATGATGACGAGTTCAAACGTCTTATGGACGATTTAGATCACTTTGTTAAAGTTGAAAGTAAACAAGTTCTAAAGTCACAAGTAGAATCTAGAATTAAACAACTGACGAATGAATTAGAACAAATGGTGCATACGTATAGACAAGATAAAGCACAACTTGAAAAGAGAAAGTCAACTTTACTCAGTTATAAAGATAAACAGAACTTCACTAATCAAATTGTGATTAAATCACATCATCAACTAGAAAAAGAAATTCATGATCAACTGTATTACTTGAAAGACAGATTGAATATACAATTAAATGATATCGTCAAAAAACATTTCAATACATCTACTGTTACGGATCAATTTAAACAATCTCTACAAATGAGTACGAAATATTATGTAGATGATTTAAACCAGAAATTAAGTTTAGAAAGTTCACTTATCGTAGAAAGATTGAAGAATTTTTATGCGAGAATATTTGATGATTTATTAACACCAACAATTGTTGAATTAAATGATGCTTCTATTTTAATCTCTAAGTTTAAACATGACTTTGAAAATGAAATCAATCCAGAACCAATCAGCATTCACGTTCAAGATATTGTGAAACAAACAATCAGTTCGGTGAGTAAGAAAGATTTAATTAAGACATCTAAAGTAAAAGAAACACAAAATGCAATTTTAAATGATACAATGAAGCTTATCGACCATCCAATCGTGACGTTTAATGAAGCGTTAACTAAAAATTTGGCACATTATGATACAATAGGTGAGTCGTACATCGATCAGTATAATGAAGAGACGATTCATCTCATTGAAGATTACTTATCTGTAAATATTGATAATGATGTCATAGAAAAAATCGAAAACGTCTTAAAAGAGATATAAAGGAGCACAATATGAGTAACAAAATATTATTAATAGATGGTATGGCTTTATTATTTAGACATTTTTATGCTACAAGCATTCATAAACAATTTATGAGAGATTCTAAAGGAATTCCTACGAATGCTGTACAAGGATTTATTAGACATTCTTATACAGTGATCAATGATATTAAACCGACACACGTTGCCGTATGTTGGGATATGGGATCTAAGACTTTCAGAAATGATATGTTTGAAGCATATAAGTCAAATAGAGTTGCACCACCTGAAGAAATGATTCCACAATTTGACCGAGCGAAAGAAATCGCTGAGAAATTAGGACTACTCAATTTAGGTATTACGAATTATGAAGCGGATGATGTCATCGGGACAATTAGTAAACGCGCTCAAGAAAAAGGACATGAAACATATGTCGTGAGTGGTGACCGTGACTTATTACAATGTATTAATACAGATGTGGATATATGGCTGACGAAAAAAGGATTCAATATTTACAACAAATATGATATTCATAAGTTTAGAGAAGAGTATGGTTTAGAGCCACATCAATTAATTGATGTTAAAGCATTTATGGGTGACACAGCTGATGGTTATCCAGGTGTTAAAGGTATCGGTGAGAAAACAGCGATTAAATTGATACAACAATATCAATCTGTTGAAAATGTTCTTGAAAACATTAATGAATTAACAGCAGGTCAACAAAAGAAAATCATCACATATCGAGATGACTTAGCTATGTCGAAACAACTTGCTCAAATTCATACAGATGTACCATTAGAAACAGAAGATTTACTGAATCAAATGACATATCATCATGAAATCGAACAATCAATCGAAATCTGTAATGAGCACGAATTATTCGTATCAAGTAAATATTTAACAACAAACTTCTTATAATTAAACACAAAAAGCATATCACGCGCCGTCGTGATATGCTTTTTATTTATGCTTTAATTGTTTTCTTAAGGCAGTTTGTGCCAATTGATTCGCTTCTTTATTTTGAGCTCTTGGAATCCACTTAACAAATATTAAATCAAATTGACGTTCTAATTCTTTAAATAGCTCGAAGTAGGGTTTGAACGTAGGATTTTTGACATAATCTTTATCAATACTATCTTCAATTAATTTCGAATCTGTATAAATCAACGCATTACCAACTTCTAATTCAATCGCATGTTGAATAGAGAAGATTAACGCTTCCCATTCAGCACGATGATTATCCATTTCACCTAGGGATGACGTAAAATGATGTCTCGCATCATCCGTAATAATGACGCATGCACAACAACTCTCTCCAGGATTACCTTTAGAAGCGGCGTCAAAATATATTTGTGGCATTTCAATCAACTCTTTCAAATTATTTACCTTCTCATCTAATTTACACGAACGATAAACAGACTTCAATAAATGGTTATAATATCTTTATTTCAGACTTAATAATTCTTCATCAAAATTGTACATAATATTACAAGTTGTAAAAATAGTATATATAATTTATAGAGTTAGTTATAAATAGTATTTGAAATCGACATTAAAAATGATATACTAATTCAGAACGAAATATATTTTTGTTCATATCTTATGTGTGAATAATCTTAACGGAGGGAGAGTTAGTTTCGCACGACCATTCACATATTAATAGTGTGCACTTCACTCATATATCTGAGATTCATTAAATAGAATATATATTGAACACATTACTAATGAGATAGAGACAAAATAGTAACGGAAGAAACTCAGCCATGAGTAAAGTTGCCTTTTATGAAATTTTATAGTAAAGGGGCTTGCTAATGGATAAGCAACGGAAATTACAGAAGTTTAGTATCCGTAATTACACAGTAGGAACGTGTTCGATACTGATTGGTACGCTTATATTCTTAGGCTTACCAACTCATGATGCTTTTGCATCTGAAAATGTAATTCAAAAACATGCACAAGAAGAAAAAGCAGAAGGCAAATCAACAGATCCAGTTGAAGAAGCATCTGCAATTGAAGAAACATCATCAAATGTAGAAGAAACTAAAGAAATCGGTACAGCTGAAATACCAGCAGAACAACCACAAGAAGAAGCAACTACCGAAGCACCTGCAGTTGATGAAACAACACAAGATACAACAACTATCGAAGAATCAACAACAGAAGATAAATCAACTACAGAAGAAGCATCAACAGAAGAAGCAACAAAAGTTGATACAGTAGCACCAGAAGCTGATAAAGTTGAAACTGCTGAAAAAGCAGAACAACCAAAAGCTGAATCAACAGAAGTAGCTAAAGAAGAAACAATTACAGAAGCAGCAACAGAAACTGCAGAACCAGCAGTTAATACTGTAGATGCAGTACAACCAGCAAGTGTTGAAGAAACACCTGCAGTAGATACACCAACAGTAGAAGCAACAGTTACAAATACAATTTCTGATGTAGATACAAGCAGCGTGTCATCTAAATCACTTGAAGACATTGTTAATGATCAAAACAAAGACAAAGTCGAAGCAACAACATTAGAACAACCTTCAAGACAAGCACCAAGATCAGGTGAAAGTTACAGCAGTGTATTTCGAGCAGCAGAACTTCAAACACGTAATGTAAGTAACTGGGTTGAGTACTTTAGAGCACTTGAAGACAGAAATGTTGGAACAATCAATTTCACTCAAAATATCTCAATGCCTGCAGCTACAAGAGGACCAGCAGGTGCTAAATTTAACCATATTACATTAAGTAACAATCCAAGAGCGATAACTGTTAACTTAAATAGTCACGTATTCGATGCACAAGATAACTTCATCGAAGTACCTGCAAATGGTAAAAACCAACCAGCTTGGAGTTTCACATTTAATAATGGTGAAATCAGAACAGCTAGTATCAGTAACAATGAACTTAATGGTGATAATAAGGGTTTTATCATGTTTAAAAACGGCTCACATGATAATGTTCTTAACTTAAGAAACATTACACATACTGGTGGAACATTAATTAATGACGAAAAATTAGAAGTTAACTTACTAGAAACTTTCACAAGTCATAACAATGGCCAAAGTGGTAAAGATAAAAACATTACAATCGGTGCAAATGTTATTAAATCATCTCAGAATAGTATCATCAACATGGACATGAATACTAAAGGAAAATTATTCCAAGTCTATGGTGATAATAAAGAAATGAATAACGCTAGAAAATACCTTAACGGTAACCTTTCATTTGGTCATCACTCAACAGTTAATTTAAACACATCTTCTGAAAATCCATGGGACCAGGATTATGCACATACTATTTTCTCTACAAGTGGAAAAGGTGTACGTATTGTTTTAGGTGACGACAGTAATATTAATTTAACAGGTCAAAATATCTTTGACTATGGTGCTGATAATGGTATGTTAAATACAGGTAAACGTACTATAGTTACAATTAATCAAAAAGGTAATGGTAACATTTTAGATATGCAGAGTGCTTCTGTATTTAATATTGAACAAGATGCTGTATTCAATGCAAAATCGGATTCGAAACGCAATGCTGGTACTACGGGTAGAAACGGCAATCTAATTGGTTTAAATTCAAACTCAGAAATTAACGTTTTAAATAATGCAGTATTTAAAGTAAATGCAATCAATCACCAATTAGGCGGTCAAAGTAAAGATAATGCCGTTCTTGTAATGCCTGCATCTGGTGCTACCAAAGCTAGAATCAATTTGAAAGAAAATTCAACATTCGATATAAAATCTGACAACCCAGATTATGGTTCTGAACTAGTTAGATTTGTCAATATTGGTGGTGGCGATGATGAAAGAGGTATTTTCATTGATGGTACTGTTAAATACCTTAACTTACAACGTACAGGTGTCGTAACAGGTGGCGAAGCTGGTACAACTACTCATCCAAAAGACAATGTTGCTTTAATGCAAGGTCAAATTGGTAAGCAAAATATGATTAAATGGACTGGTAACCATCAAGTTAGAGCTTGGGATGCACGTGAATATAGTGGAAAAGGTCATTATGATTCAGACATTGAAAGTAATGTTTCACATGTTTGGGATAACGTAACTAGTTTTTCTACTAGAATAAACGGAACACATTCTGACTTAAGTTCAATATCACATGATGACAAATTTACAACTGAATACACTACTCCAGGATATGGTGAGGAAAAATCAATTAAAACGCTAGACTTAGGTAAGAGTCAACGTTTTGTATTGATTGTTAACACTATTGAGGAAGTTTCAGTACCTAGACTAGTTAAATACCAAGCACAACCTGATGAAACTAAGGCTTTTAAAGAAGAAACAGTTATCAAAGAAGGTAAAGATGATGTTCAATACACATTTACAAACCGTGTAACTGGTGAATCAGATACTAGATATGTTAAAGATACTGATAAACCTGTTGAAAAAGTCGTTGGTATAAATAACGTTGAAGTTGCAGACGAGACTACACCTTTTGAAACAATTTATCGTGCTAATCCTAATAAGTTAGTTACAGATGCACCAACAACTGTTCAAGAAGGACAAAACGGTACATCTAAAACTAAAAAGACATATGTAGTTAATCCAGAAACGGGTGAATTATTGATGTGAACCCAAATATTTGAACTAAACAAATCAAAATATTGGGGTGCATTCTAATGAGGAAAAAATATGAATTTAAATTCAAACTAAAACTTGTAAAAGAATATTTAGAAGGACATCAAAGTTATAGAACAATTGCTTTAAAATATGGTATTTCAAGTTGGTCTGTCCTTCGGATTTGGGTCAATCAATATAAAGAGTTTGGAGAAGAAGGTTTAGAAATAAAAAGTAGAAATACTGTTTATACTAGCGAATTTAAATTATCTGTTTTAAAATTTAGACAAGAAAATATGTTATCTTATCAAGATACTGCGAATCACTTTAGAATTATTAATCCTATTATCATTGCCAATTGGCAACATCAATTTGATGAAAAGTGTCGTCTTGATATAGATAATAAACAAAAGGGATGATCTCACACTATGACTAAAAAACGATCTAAATCAGATAATAAAAATTTACCTTTAAATGAAAATGAACGTGAAGAACTTGAAAGACTTAGAAATGAAAATGAGACGTTAAAGGCAGGTATAGCTTATCAAAAAAAGTTACAAGCCTTGACCGACATTTACGGAAGCAAAAATCAGAAATAGTAAAGGTCATTAAGGAACTAAATGAAACATATAATATACGATTAAGTATCTTATTTAAAGTCGCTCAAATAGCTAAATCTGTATACTATTATTGGATAAATAAATTTAGTAAAGCTGATAAAGATGAAACATTGATTCAAGTAATAAAAGAAATATGTGAAGAATCAAACCATACCTATGGTTATCGTCGTGTTACACAAGCACTAAGAAATAGAGGTCTTATCGTAAATCATAAAAAAGTACTAAGAATTATGAAAGAACATAATCTAACTTGTACAAAGTTCACACATAGAGGTCGTAAGTATCGTTCCTTTAAAGGTAAAGTTGGTAAAGTAGCTCAAAATATATTAAATCGTAGATTTAAAACAAGTCTCCCATTTCAAAAAGTCGTAACAGATATTACAGAGTTCAAATTAATGAATGGTCAGAAATTATATTTATCACCTTTTATGGACTTATATAGTTCAGAGATTATCAGCTTTAAAATCTCAAGTCGTCCTACATTAGATATAGTCATCAATCCATTAAAAGAAATGATAAAGCGTCGTCCAAACCTAGATCATCGTTTAACGATTCATTCAGATCAAGGCTGGCATTATCAACATTCACAATACACTAGATTATTAAAAGACCATAAAATATTTCAGAGTATGTCTAGAAAAGGTAATTGTCTAGATAATTCAGTTATGGAAAACTTTTTTGGGTTACTTAAACAAGAAATGTATTATGGCCAAGAATTTAAAGATTTTCAGGACCTTGAACAAGCTATTCATCGATATATCGATTTTTATAATAACGAAAGAATCAAATCAAAATTAAAAGGCTTATCTCCCAAAAATTACAGGAGACAAACCTTTGAAATAATATACTAATTAAGGTTTAGATTTTTGGGTTCAGTACATATCAAACCCTACTAGTGAAGTAATTAGTAGTACACCTAAACAAGATAAGATTGTTGAAGTTGGTGCTAAAGAAGTATCAACTGCAGAAATTCCTGTTGAAATTGAATATAGAAACAATCCAGATTTAGCTGCTGGTACTGAGAAAGTTGTAGACCCAGGTCAAGCTGGTACTAAAACTATTACAAAAGTTTACAATATTGATCCTAATACTGGTGAAAAAACTACAGTAGAAAGTACTCAAGAAAACATAACAACGCCAATGCGTAAGAAAATTGTTGAGCGAGGTTCTGGAACTAACGCTAGTCTTAACAATCCAGGATACAGTAATAAACCAACAGAAACGAAACCTGGTAAAGCTGTAGATGTGCCACAAACTGGTGATACTGATCTACCTCCTGGTACAACTTATGAAATTCCTGAAGGTGCTAATATTCCTGCAGGTTGGACTGCTACAGTTGATCCTAATACTGATGTAGCAACTGTTACAACTCCGGCTGACGCAACTCCTGGAACTAAAGCGGATATTCCAGTTAAAGTTAAATATCCTGATGGTTCTTCTGATGATACATCTGTTCCAGTTAAAGTAGAGAAAAATGATGCTCAAAATAATGAGCCAAACTACGGTGATCAACCTGTTCCTACTAAACCTGGTAAAGCTGTAGATGTACCACAAACTGGTGATACTGATCTACCTCCTGGTACAACTTATGAAATTCCCGAAGGTGCTGATATTCCTGCAGGTTGGACTGCTACAGTTGATCCTAACACTGGTGTAGTAACTGTTACACCTGCGGCTGATGCAAATAATGGAGATAAAGCTGATATTCCAGTTAAAGTTAAGTATCCAGATGGTTCTTCTGACGATACTTCTGTTCCAGTAAAAGTAGTTTCAAACCAAGCTAATGATCATACTCCTGGATATGAAGATACTGAAACTACTCCAGGTAATACTATTAAATTACCACAAAAAGGTGATAGCACTTTACCACCTAAAACAAAATTTGAAATTCCTAATGGTAGTGTTCCTGACGGTTGGGATGTTCAAGTTGACCCTAATACTGGTGAGTTAACTGTAACAACTCCAGCTAATGCTAATGGTGATGAAATAGAGCCTATTGAAGTTTTAGTTAAGTACCCAGATGGTACTTCTGAAGTAACTAGAGTTGCGGTTTCAGTAGTAAAACCTGACAGTGAAATTTTCGAACCAAGTTATGGAGGAGAACCAGTTCCTGTTAAACGCGGTACATCTATTGATATTCCTTTAACTGAGCGTGATTATCCTGAAGGTACTAAGTTTGAGATACCTAAAAATGATCTTCCAACAGGTTATACTGCTACAGTTGATCCATTGACAGGTGCTGTTACTGTTACACCTTCATCAGAAACACCAGTTGGAGACAAAAAAGACATACCAGTTTTAGTTAAATATCCAGATGGTTCTTCTGAAATAATACCTGCCAGGGTGATAGTAGAAGATAACAATAGCAATTCAGCTACTGACAGTTCTTCTGATTCTGCTACAGATAGTAGTTCAGCTACTGACAGTTCTTCAGACTCTAATTCAAATAGTGGTTCTGACATGAACTCTGATTCTAACAACGATTCTGGTTCTAACACAGATAGCAGCTCTGATAGCCAATCTGATAAAGATTCTGGTTCTGCTACTGATAGTAACTCAGCTACAGATAGTAGTTCTGATTCTAACAATGACTCAGGTTCTAATACAGACAGCAGTTCTGATAGTAACTCAACTTCAGATAGCAACACTGACAGCAGCTCTGATTCTGATTCAGACAAAGATACTGATGGAGATGGTACACCTGATAAAGATGACAAAGACATCGATGGTGACGGCATAAGTAATGAAGACGAAAAAGTTATTGGTACTGATCCAAACAACCCAGATACTGATGGTAATGGTGTGAGTGATGGTGACGAAGACCATGATAGCGATGGTATTCCTAATAAAGATGAGTCTGATCCATCTTCAGATAAACCAACTGACAAAGATGGTGACGGTAAACCTGACATCACAACTCCGAAGGATACTGATGGCGATGGTACACCTGATAAAGATGACAACGACATCGACGGTGATGGCGTAAGCAACGAAGACGAAAAAGTTATCGGTACTGACCCTACAAACCCTGACACTGATCACGATGGTAAACCAGATGGTGATGAAGATCATGATGGTGACGGTATTCCTAATAAGGATGAATCTGATCCAAATTCTGATAAACCAACTGATAAAGATGGCGATGGTAAACCTGATATTGATACACCTAAAGACACTGATGGCGACGGCATCCCAGATAAAGATGACACTGACATCGATGGTGATGGTGTAAACAATGAAGATGAAAAAGTTATCGGTACTGATCCAACAAATCCTGATACTGACGGTAATGGTGTGAGTGATGGTGACGAGGATTACGATAGCGATGATATTCCTAACAAAGAGGAATCTAATCCAACATTAGACAAACCAACGGATGAAGATGGTGACGGTAAACCTGATATCTCAACTCCGAAAGATACTGATGGTGATGGTACGCCTGATAAAGAGGATACTGACTTCGATGGTGATGGTATCAACAACGAAGATGAGAAATTAATTGGTACTAATCCATACAATCCTGATACTGATAATGACGGCATTTCTGATGGTGACGAAGATCACGATGATGATGGTGACGGTAAACCTGATATCACAACGCCTCAAGATACTGACGGTGATGGTATCCAAGATAATGATGATCGCGATATCGATGGTGACGGTGTTAACAACGATGACGAAGAACTTATCGGCACTGATCCATATGAACCTGATACAGACGGTGATGGAGTAAGTGATGGTGACGAAGATTACGATAGTGATGGTATACCTAACAAAGATGAGTCTAATCCAACATTAGATGGACCAACTGATAAAGATGGTGACGGTAAACCTGACATCACAACACCTAAAGACACTGATGGTGACGGTATTCCTGATAAAGAAGATACTGACATCGATGGTGATGGTGTAAACAACGAAGATGAAAAAGCTATTGGTACTAATCCGAATAATCCTGATACTGACCATGATGGTATTCCTGATGGTGATGAAGATCACGATGGTGCCGGTATTCCTAACAAAGATGAATCTGATCCTAAATCTGATAAACCAACAGATAAAGACGGTGACGGTAAACCTGCCATCTCAACTCCGAAAGATACTGACGGAGATGGCATACCAGATAAAGATGATACAGATATCGATGGAGACGGCGTTAACAACGAAGATGAAAAACTTATCGGTACTGATCCTACTAACCCAGACACTGACGGTAATGGTAAGAATGATGGTGACGAGGACTTTGATAGTGATGGATACCCTAACAAAGATGAATCTGATCCTAAATCTGATAAACCAACAGATGAAAATGGTGATGGTAAACCTGATATTACAACTCCAGATGATACTGATGGAGATGGCGTTCTTGACAAAGATGATCCAGACATCGACGGCGACGGCGTTAACAACGAAGATGAAATGCTTATCGGTTCTGATCCGTTAGATTCAGATACTAATGGTGATGGTGTAAATGATGGAGACGAAGATTTCGATGGTGACGGTGTTCCTAACAAAGACGAATCTGATCCAAATTCATTTGAAATAACTGATAAAGATAGTGACGGTAAACCTGACATCACAACTCCAAAAGATACTGATGGAGATGGCATTCCTGATGGTGAAGACGACGACATCGATGGTGACGGCGTTAACAACGAGGATGAAAAACTTATCGGTACTGATCCAACTAACCCAGACACTGACGGTAATGGTACAAGTGATGGAGATGAAGACCACGATAAAGATGGTATTCCTAACAAAGACGAATCTGATCCTACATCAGATGAAGTGACTGATAAAGATGGTGATGGTAAACCTGATATCACTACTCCTAAAGACACTGATGGTGACGGTAAACCTGATATCACTACACCTAAGGATAATAAGGGAGATAGTAGTTCTGACATAGACTCTAACAGCAGTTCTAATACAGACAGCAGCTCTGATAGTAATTCAACTTCAGATAGTAACACTGATAGCAGTTCTGACTCTACAACTGATAGCAATTCAGCTACTGACAGTTCTTCAGACTCAGATTCTAACTCTAACAGCGGTTCTGACATGAACTCTGACTCTAACAATGATTCTGGTTCTAATACAGATAGCAGCTCTGATAGTAACTCTACTTCAGATGACAACAGCTCTTCTGACTCAGACTCTAACTCTAATAGTGGATCTGACATGAACTCTGATTCTAATACAGACAGCAGCTCTGACAGTAACTTTACTTCAGATGACAACAGTACATCTGACTCAGACTCTAATTCAGTTTCTGATTCAAACAGTACTTCTGATAGTGACAGTAATTCAAGCTCAACTTCAGATAGCAACACTGATAGTAGTTCTGACTCTAACAGTACTTCAAATTCTAGCTCTGATTCTGATTCAGACAAAGATACTGATGGAGATGGAATCCCAGATAAAGATGACAACGACATCGATGGTGATGGTGTAAGCAATAAAGATGAAGAGTTAATTGGTACTGACCCAACTAAAGCTGATACTGATGGAAATGGAATTCCTGATGGTGACGAAGACTTTGACAAAGATGGTATTCCTAATAAAGATGAATCTGATCCTAAGTCAAATACACCAACAGATAAAGACGGTGACGGTAAACCAGATATTACTATACCTAGTCAAGCTGCTTCAAATGACCCTGGATATGGTGATAGCTCAACTCCAGTTAAACCTGGTACTGAAGCTAAAATACCTCAAACTGGTGATAAAGAATTACCACCTGGTACGAAGTTTGACGTTCCAGCTGACAAAGTTCCAAGTGGTTGGACTGTAACTGTAGACCCTAATTCTGGCGACATTACAGTTGTTCCACCGAAAGATGTAACACCTGGTACTATGGTTGATATTCCAGTAACTGTTACTTACCCTGATGGTTCTAAACAAACTGTAACTGTTGGTGTTGTAGTTGAAAAAGCTTCTGATAACACAGATGCTGGTTCTAGCAATATGGATGGTATGGATAGCAAAGCTGCTGATCATGCTGGACATATGGCACAAAATGAACAACAACAAAGCACTAATGGTATGGAAAGTTCTAAAGATAACATGATGAATAAAGATAGCAAAGAACAAGCAAAAGTATTACCAGACACTGGTGAAACACCTGCTGAAAATGCTACTTTATTCGGAAGCTTATTCGCAGGACTTGGCTCATTATTCTTATTCGGTCGTCGTAAAAAACAAGAAGAAGAACAATAAAATATAATGAGTATTTTCATTTTTGTCTATACATATTTGAATTCAGATTAAAAAATTTATATACATATATTGAAATTGAAAGGAATGAAAGAGTGTGAATGCTAAACAGCAAATTAAAAGTATTATAAGTGAACATTCTGATTGTGAAAGGTTGTTTATAAGTATTGGGCATCCTAAAGTTAAAGCCGTTGTTAAAAGCTTTAAATTATCGAACAGTAATCAAATGATTAAATTTATCGAAACATATCGTAAGAAGAGTGGTAAAGCGGCCAAATGGATTAAAATTGATATTGTAACATCTGTTGAAGACATCCCATTTGATAATTTAAAAGAATACTTAGTTCATACAACTAGAAATCATGTTGAGTATGGTTTTGTATTAGATTCCAATTGGCATCTAGCATTTTTACCAGAAGAAATAAACAGCAATGCTTTTATTAGACCTACAAACGAGAAAGGGATATTCATACTTTCTGAGAAAAATATCAATCATTATTTAAGAAAGTATAAGAAGAATTATAATTTGTATTTACACAAAGATTATGAAGGCAAAGTAGTTCAGAGATTCTATACAAAGAGTTTTTTTATTGAAGATGAACAGGTTATAAATTTAGAACAAGAAAGTTACAAGAAAGGGTTAAGACCAGTAGATAATCTTCCAGTTGAAATTGATCGTATGATTCAAACGAATACAGATTATTTGATGAAACTTATACAAGATAATGGTAAGTATCATTATGGCTATTTTCCACACTTTGATATCAATATCAATACTTATAACAACCTATGTCATAGTTCTACAACATATGCATTTATTAAATCATTATCTTATTTGAAGAAGAACGTAAGTTTAGCTAAGAAACCGATAGATTACATTATCAATCATTATTTACATAAACACGAAGGTGCAACTTATGTATTTGATGATACACATTATATTAATGAAATTAAAGTAGGTCAGAACGCTGCATTTATACTAGCTGTATGTGGTTATATACAATACGGTCGTTCGAATAAGAAGTATTTAAAAGCAGCTCAAAATGTAGCGAAAGGCTTATTAAATATGATTGATGAGAACGGAGAAACAACTCATGTATTGAATTATCCAGATTTATCAGTTAAAGAATCATTTAGATTCATTTATTATGAAGGTCAAGCAGCACTAGCATTATTAAAATTATATCAACTGGATCAAAATGAAGAATGGTTGAATACTGCCAAATTACTTTACGAAAAATTTATTCAAAAATCATATTGGAAACACCATGACTACTGGTTAAGTTATAGTACAGAAGTATTGATTCAAATAGAACCAGAAGAAAAATATTATCAATTTGCTTTTCAAAATTTAGGAGAACATTTGAATAACGTACAAAATCGTCAGTCTACAGATCCATTATTACTAGGCATGTTAATGGCTACATATAATATAGTAGAAAGTGCGAAACAACATGACCAATCTGAGTTGATTAAACAATATATAGACGTTGATTTATTAGTTGATACGATTCATAGAAGAGCAGATTATATGAGAACAGGTTATTTTTATCCTGAAGTTGCAATGTATTTCCAAAATCCAGAGCGCACATTAGAGGCATTCTATATTAAACATGAAGGTTATCGTGTAAAGATAGATGATATCGAACATTACTTAACGAGTTATGTAGAGTATCTGAAAGTATTCAATAAATAACAAAATCCTACCTTTTCCATTGTAATGGAGTAGGTAGGATTTTTATTGGAATTGTATGAAATTATTCGCTAATCTTACCATTTCTATACATTGATTTAGCAATGTAACCAAACGGTACGTTAGATAATGTTGTGATGAGTTTTAAGAAGTATGTCGTAAAGAATATTTCAAAGACAACATTGTTCGGTAAGTTACCATAGAACGCAATCAGTACAAAGATCGCTGTATCGACTATTGAACTGATAACTGTACTTCCGTAAGCTCTTATATAGAAAGTTCTATCAGATGAGAATTTCTTCTTAATTAATGTGAATAGTAATACATCTAAATGTTGACCAATGATATATGCAATGATGGATCCAAGTGCAATTCTTGGTACAATATTAAAGATTGTTTCAAGCGCTTCTTGAGAGATATCTTCCTGTGCAGGAATAAACGCTAAAGAGCACTGTAATAATATAACCATGACGATTACTGAAGAAAATCCAAGCCAAACTGCTTTTCGTGCTCGTTTTCTACCATAGATATCGTTTAATATATCTGTTGCAAGATATATTGATGCGAACATAACATTTCCAAGTGTTGCACTAACTGAAAAGAGTTCTACTGTTTTAATAACCTGTATATTTGCTATAATAGTACCTATAGCAACCCAAACGAACAGGCCAATTTTTCCAAAAAATCGGTATAGAACGAGCATCAATATAAACGTAACGAAGAAAGTTCCAATACCTATTAATTCATTATACATAACTTTGTTCCTCCTAAATTTTGATATAGCGGGTGTTTAGAAACCGCGATAATCGAACTTATCTATTATACGGCTCAAAGTTATAAAAATCAATAAGCTTTATCGTAAACAATTTGTATGATGAATGTTATAATAACGGTCTAGTAAGGGAGTGACACTCATTTTAGCTCAAGAAGAGAAACAAGCAATTAAACAAATAGATCAATTGATGGAAACATACTGTAAAGGGTGTTTATTAAAGACACATTATAGGGAAACTAAAGGTAAACGCCAAGCACATCAGTATTGTATATCGGAATGTTCTATCGGTATACGCATTAAACAATTAGGTAACAAGTTGCAATAAGGAGGATATTATGGAAATTGTTAGAGTTGAACCGACACCAAGCCCAAATACGATGAAAATCGTTTTATCATTTAAGAAAGAAGATAGGTCTTCAAATACTTATACTGAAGTGAATGATCATAATCCGGAATTCATTAACCGTATTCTTCAATTAGATGGTATTAAATCTGTATTCCATGTTATGGACTTTATCGCTGTAGATAAACGCCCAAAAGAAAACTGGGATACTTTACTTAAAGACGTTACAGCAGCCATCTCAGGTTCAGATCAAGAAGAGGACTTTGCTGAAAATCAAGTAAATGAACATTTCGGTGAAGTAAAAGCTGAAGTCTTAAAGTTTAAAGGTATACCTTATCAAATTAAATTAACAACACAAGAAGAAGAAAAACGAAAACAACTTCCAGAGATTTATATTGATAGTATGCTAAAAGCAACAAAAGACTCAGATAATGTTGTCTTTTTAAGAAAATGGGAAGATTTAGGTGTACGTTACGGCGAAGTAGAGGAAGTATTAGCAACCGTTCAAGAAGAAATATTAGCTTTGTACCCTAAAGAGAAATTAGAGGCTTTAGTTGAAGAAGCTTTAACAAGTGACATTACCATTCCTGAAAAGCAATTTGTACATGTTGATAAAGAAACGTTTGAACAAGAAGAGGATTGGAAAGTAAAATTAAGAATGTTAAATGACTTTCCAACACCGACAGAAGACGATTATCCATTATTAGATGTCGCGTTAAATGATGAAAAACCTCAAGTACGCAGAATGGCAATCGTACTATTAGGTATGATTGAATCAAAAGAAACATTACCTTATTTATACAAAGGTATGAAAGATAAAGTTGTTTCTGTTAGAAGAACAGCTGGTGACTGTTTAAGTGATTTAGGATTTAAAGAAGCTTTACCAGTAATGATAGAAGCATTAGAAGACCCTCAGAAAATTGTAAGATGGCGTGCAGCTATGTTTATATTTGATGAAGGCGATGAAACTGCTTTAGAAGCATTGAAGAAAAGACAAGATGATCCAGCATTCGATGTTAAATTGCAAGTACAAATGGCAATTGAAAGAATCGAAAATGGTGAAGAAGCATTAGGTTCAGTTTGGAAACAAATGGCTAATAGAAAGAAAGAGGGATAAAAGATGAATGCATATGAACAATACATGAAAGAACTCGCTCAACCAATGAGAAGTGAATTAACTGGACAAGGCTTTGAAAGTTTAGAATCAGCAGAATCAGTTAAAGAATATATGGAGAACGCGCAACCGAATGAAACAACATTTATCGTCGTAAACTCTGTATGTGGATGTGCAGCTGGTTTAGCACGTCCTGCAGCTGTTACTGTAGCTCAACAAAATGATAAAAAACCTTCAAGAATCGCTACAGTATTTGCTGGACAAGATAAAGAAGCAACTGAAACAATGAGAGAATATATCGCACAAGTACCATCAAGTCCATCAATGGCATTATTTAAAGGTAACGAGCTTAAATACTTTATGCCACGTGAACATATTGAAGGAAGAGATATCCAAGAAATCTGTTTGGATATTAAAGACGCTTTTGATGAATACTGTGATTAATATTCGTATCACAACTGCCGTTAAAACTAATGCATCTCTCTACAAACAAGTAGAAGATGCATTTTCTGTGTTATCTAAATTAGCATCCATTCAGAATGTTCAAATCATTAAACGAAGAAAATTAACGATTAATCAATTGTTTCAACGAGATGCGACACCATTAATTGTATTTGAAAGTAGCGGACCTAAACTCTATTTCACGCCAGATACACCGATATATTTTCATTTAGATACTGTCAAAGTTAAATTGCATATGATGAAACAACATAAGATGCCTGTACTAATTGAAATGTTAGATGAAATAATATCAGACTTTAAAATATTTAATTTCATAGATGGCACAATGGGCTTTGGGCGTGATACTTATTTAATATTAAAGCATTATCAACAAGCAAATGTATATGCGATAGAACAAAATCCACTTATCCATTATGTCATTTCTGAAGGCATGAAACGCTATTTAACAGAAGACGAATTAAGACGCATCCATTATATAAATGATGATTATCACAATTGGATCGAACAACATCCAGAATTGGTCGACATCTTATATTTAGATCATATGTTTGAACAGACGCTTGATGAAGCCGATAGAATGGGGGAACTTTCACGCAATATTGAAATACCTTCAGAAATCAAAAATGTATCGGGGTTCAAATATTTAATCGTAAAAGCACATTATAAAAGCGAGCTTTTCAAAAAGTTTAATACAATACAATGTATAAGGAAAAGCACTAAAACACATTATGGACTGAGAATAAATCAAGATTATAAATATGAGTGATGGTGGAGAATATTATACGAAAGTCTTCTTGCGATGTAGCTTGTTTTGGTACCTAGTCGCACGATATCTTCTAGTCTTCGTGCACTTACATTCATAATTTAAACATCACTTAATTCTATACCATTATATGCAAAAAACTGGGACAATAGTTTGTCCCAGTTTTTGTATATTACCCCTTATTGATACTATTCTGTAATGCACATACTAATCATATAGCATAATAATAAGAAAAAGCCTAAAGTAGCAAAAATTTCATTCATTGAAATAGCCTCCTTCGTTTTGTTAGCACTTTGTTAATTTATAACCATTATACCTAATAATCTGGAAATTTTCTATATTATATCAGTAGTAAATTACCGTTATTTTCGTTAATATAGTAACAGGAGAATATGAAAAAGAGGTGCTCAAATGAATAACTTTGATAAAGCGTATCACGATTTATGCAAAAAGGTATTAGAAGAAGGCGAGAATAAGGACGATAGAACGGGTACGGGTACGATTTCTATATTTGGTCACCAAATGAGATTTGATTTATCTGAAGGTTTTCCGTTATTAACAACTAAAAAGGTATCTTTTAAATTAATTGCAACTGAGCTTTTATGGTTTATTAAAGGCGATACTAATATAAGATATTTATTACAATATAAGAATAACATCTGGAACGAGTGGGCTTTCAAGAAATGGATTGAAAGCAATGACTATGATGGTCCTGATATGACAGACTTTGGTCGTCGTTCTTTAGTAGATGATGAATTTAATGAACAATACAAAGCACAACTTGCGATATTCAAAGATAAGATTCTGAATGATGATGATTTTATGATAAAATACGGTGACTTAGGCAATGTTTATGGTAAACAATGGAGAGGTTGGAAAGATCAAGATGGTAAACGATTTGACCAACTTAAGACTTTAATTGAAAATATTAAACAAAATCCTAATTCAAGACGCCATATTATTTCTGCTTGGAACCCAACTGAAATAGATACGATGGCATTACCACCATGTCATACATTATTCCAATTCTATGTGAAAGACGAAAAGTTAAGCTGTCAATTATATCAACGAAGTGCAGATATTTTCTTAGGTGTGCCTTTTAATATTGCAAGTTATAGTTTATTAACACATTTAATTGCGAAAGAATGTGGATTAGAAGTAGGCGAGTTTGTCCATACGTTTGGTGACGCGCATATTTATAAAAACCATATAGACGCAATAAATGAACAACTTTCAAGAGATTCTTACGATGCACCTAAACTTAATATCAACACAGATAAATCATTATTTGATATTGAATACGAAGATTTAGAAATTGACGGTTACGAATCACATCCAAGTATTAAAGCACCTATTGCAGTTTAAAAAGGAGTTATTTAAATGAAATCAATAATAGTTTGTCATGATCAAAATCGCGTAATTGGCTTAGACAACAAGATGCCATGGCATTTACCAAATGACTTAAAAAGAGTTAAAGCATTGACAACTGGAAATACGATCGTGATGGGAAGAAAAACATTTGATTCTTTAGGTAAGCCATTACCGAATAGACGTAATGTTGTATTAACGACAAATCCATCTTTTGAACACGAAGGTGTCGATGTGATTCATTCTTTAGATGAAATCAATCAACTTGATGGACATATCTTTATCTTTGGTGGTCAAGGACTTTATGAACAAATGATGGACCGCGTTGACGATATGTATGTAACAGTAATAGAAGATAAGTTTCAAGGTGATGCCTTTTTCCCTCCATACGACTTCAAAGATTGGACGGTTCTTTCATCTGAATCTGGCGAACTCGATGAAAAAAACACTTTACCACACACTTATATGCATTTGGAAAGGAAAAAATAGTATGTTAAGAACGACGAAAACAATCGGTTATATTATAGGTTATGCAGCACTTGTGTCTTCACAATTAAACAAAGTTAAGCATAAGAAGACATTGATTAATGATGTCCGTAAACAAGATGAAATGATCTTTTTATATGCAAAAAGATGGGCTTCACGAATTCTAGATTCAGCTGGTGTTACAACACACTTGTCTGGCAATACAGAACCATTTGATGAGCCTGTATTATACATTTCAAATCATGAAGGTAATTTTGATATTCCTGTATTAATTACTCATTTACCACAACCATTTGGATTTATATCAAAGACTGAAGTTCAAAAAATTCCATTTTTAAGTCCATGGATGGAAGAAATGAATTGCATATATTTAGATCGTTCAAATAGACGCGCAAGTTTACAAATGATAAAAGATGGTATTAATAAATTAAAAGAACGACATTCTTTATTAATTTTTCCTGAAGGTAGTAGAAGTAAAGGCGGAGAAATGCAAGAATTTAAAGCAGGTTCTTTTAAATTAGCTAAATCAGCTAAAGTTAAAATTGTACCTATTGCAATTTATGGCACGTCTAAAATCATGGAAGCTCAAGATTCTAAAAAAATGGTCCCTGGCGATGTTTATGTACACATTCTAGACCCAATTGAGCCTTCTATTTTTGAAGATAAGACCATGCAAGAAGTAAGTCAATTTGTACAAGGAAAAATTAGTAATACTGTTCAATCATTAAAGGAGAATCATTATGTCAAAAATTAAAATAGTTGTTGATTCGACGACAGATTTATCAGCAGACTTTTTAGAAGAAAACAACATTACTGTCGTACCCCTAAATATATTAATCGATGGTGTTACGTACGTAGACCAAGAGGATATTAGCTCATCAGAATTTCTAGAAAAAATGAAAGACGCTAAAGAACTACCTAAAACAAGTCAGCCACCAATTGGTAAAATTGTTGAAACATATGACACGTTAGGAGCAGATGGTTCTGAAATTATTAGTATTCATATGACTTCTGAGTTATCTGGTACATTTAGTGCAGCTCAACAAGCAGCTCAAATGACAGAAAGTAAAGTTACAGTTGTGGATAGTCAATTTATTTCATTAGCTTACGGGTTCCAAATTGAAGAAGTCGTGAAGATGATCAACGCAGGTAAGACTGTTGAAGAAATCGTTGAAGAAATTGAAGTGATTAAAAATAATTTAAGACTATTTGTGGTCATTGGTAATATCGACAACTTAATTAAAGGCGGTAGAATCGGTAAAGCGAAAGGCTTACTCGGTTCATTGATGAATATTAAACCAATCGGCGAATTGATTAACGGAAAAATCGAAATGATGCATAACGCAAGAACGCAAAATGCTATCGTTAAATATTTAATGAAAGAATTAGATGTCTTCTTAGAGAAGAAAGAACTTATTAAAATAGGTATTGCAGATGCGAATGCAGAACAATTGATGACGAAATTGATGAACACAATTAAAGAAAAGAAAAATTTCCACTTGTTTGATACTGCAGTGACGACACCAGTCGTTTCAACACATACTGGTGAAGGTGCAATTGGCGTGTTCTTCTATGGAAAATAAACATTGGATGAATCATAGAGCTTGGTTTTATGCTTTTATTATATTAATTATTCTAATACTTGGTGCTCTAGCTTATGTATGGTCTCAAATTTCAGACGATACAAACCATCCAACCATAAACACAGAACAAACTAAGAAAGATTTCACCATTTCTTTTGATAATGCACAATTAGAATCGTTAATGAATACTTCTATGAAAGATTATGATATTCAATCACGCATCACTAAGAAATCATTATCATTTGATACTCGTACTAAAATTTTAGGTAAAGATATTGATATAACACTACAAACGAAACCTAAAAAATTAAATAACGATACAATCTATTTCAAAATTCAATCGATAGATATTGGTAAATTAAATATTTCAAATCCATTTATTCTATCTCAAATCAAAAAATATAGTGAACTTCCACCATATATTCATGTAAATCCTAAAGATGAATCATTCAATTTATCTTTAAATCAGTTGGATATTGATAATGTTGAGTCTATACAAATTCAAACATTAGATATTTCAGACAAAAAATGGTACTTTGATATTAAGTTAAAGTAACCTAACATCATGAAAGGAGGTACAACTATGGCATATGCAACGTTAGCTGGGGGATGTTTTTGGTGTTTAGTTAAACCTTTCAATGAATTCCCTGGTATTATTGAAGTGACTTCCGGATATAGTGGTGGTCATGTTGAAAATCCAACTTATGAAGAAGTTTGTACAAATCAAACCGGTCATGTTGAAGCTGTTCAAATTGAATACAATGAAGATGAAACAGACTTTGAAGCTATTTTAGATATATACTTTAAGACTTTTGATCCAACAGATAACAAAGGTCAGTTCTTTGATAGAGGCGAAAGTTATGAACCTGTTATTTTCTACCACGACAAAGAACAAGAAGAAATAGCGCATAACAAAATCAATCAATTAAATGAACAAAATATTTTTGATAAACCAGTCATTACGCCAGTTAAACCGTACAAGAACTTTTACCCTGCGGAAGACTACCATCAAGATTACTACTTGAAGAATCCCGCACATTATCAAGGGTATCAACAAGGTTCTGGACGTAAAGCATTTATTGAAAAGTATTGGGGGCGTTAAAATGCTTAAAAAAAGTAAAGATGAATTAAATGAAATGGAATACCTCGTAACACAACAAAATGGTACAGAACCACCTTTTCAAAATGAATATTGGAATCACTTTGAAAAAGGGATTTATGTAGATAAATTATCTGGTAAACCATTATTCACTTCAGAAGAAAAATTTGAATCTGATTGTGGTTGGCCAAGTTTTTCAAAAGCGTTGGATGATGAAGAAATTATCGAGCTTGTTGATAAAACACATGGTATGATCAGAACTGAAGTACGTTCTGAAGATTCAGATAGTCATTTAGGTCACGTCTTCAATGACGGTCCTAAAGAAACTGGCGGATTAAGATATTGTATTAATTCAGCTGCTGTTCAATTTATTCCATATGATAAATTAGAAGATTTAGGGTATGGAGAATTAGTAAATCATTTTAAAAATTAGAGGAGTAGATTGTAATGTTTAAAAAATTATTTGGCGGTAACAAAGCAAAAGATACAAATGTTGAAGTATTTGCACCAATTTCAGGTGAATATGTAGCAATTGAAGATATTCCAGATCCAGTATTTGCTCAAAAAATGATGGGTGAAGGATTCGGAATTAAACCAACAGAAGGTGTAGTAGTTGCACCATTTGATGGAGAAGTTGTGAATGTATTCAAACCTTCAAATCACGCTGTAGGAATTAAAGCAGCTAACGGATTAGAAGTATTGGTACACGTAGGTTTAGAAACTGTTCAATTAGGTGGAGAAGGCTTTGAAGCACTTGTTAACACTGGTGATACAGTTCAACAAGGCGATGAGTTATTAAAATTCGACATCGAAACAGTCGAATCAAAAGTAAAATCAGTCATCAGTCCTGTAATTATTACAAACACAGATGACGCTGAAGAAATTAATATCGAAAAATTAGAAAGTCTAGTTAAAGGTGAAACTAAGGCTATTGATGTGAAAATGAAATAAATGAAACAATATTCTTTCTATCAATACGCACTAACAAAACGAAGTGAAAAAAGCGAAGTAGGTAAGTTGGCAGATTTAATCTTCCAAGACTTATCATTTCCAAAATTCACAAACGATTACCACACACTTTCAGATTACTTAGAAACAGAAGCCGTGTTCACACAACCAATGAGTGTCTTCGATGATTTATTCGAATCATACGAAGAATGGTTGAAATTCTAAGATAAGGTAAAACACCTCATTTTCAAACGGAAAGGTAGTGCCCCCCCAAAGTTAGAGTTTCCATTATGCTATTAATTGGCTGGATTGAGTTCGGTATTGTACTGGACTTCGTCCAGCCAATTTTAATTTCAAACGTTCATTGTTATACCAATAGATGTAATCCTCAATTCTTCTTTTTAATGTTTCATAGTTAACAAGTTCTTCTCCATGATACATTTCCTGCTTCATGATGCCAAAGAAATTCTCCATAGAAGCATTATCCGCACACGTCGCTTTACGTGACATACTTTGATAAATCCTTTGTTCCGATAATCTTCTAATCCATGCATTATGCTGATAATGCCAACCTTGATCAGAATGTATCGTCGTACGATATGGTGCTTCATGCTTAATGATTGTAACTGCTTTATCCAATGATTGAAGTACTAAGTCTAATGTTGGTCTTCTGGATATACCATAAGAAATGATTTCCCCATTGTATAAATCCATAATAGGGCTGAGATATAATTTTTGTTCTTCAGCACATTTAAATTCAGTGATATCTGTCACTAATTTTTGAAGTCGAATAGATGTATGGAATCTACGATTCAAGCGATTTTCAGCCACTTTACCAACTGTACCTTTGTATGATTGATAGCGTGATTTACGTGTGAATTTTTGACATTTTAATCCTAGTTCTCGCATAATTCGTTGTACTTTCTTATGGTTAATGAGATAACCTTGATTTCTCAAAGCTAAATATATACGACGATAGCCGTATTTACCGTTGTGTTTTTGAAAAAGTTCAATGATCTTTTTCTTCCAACCTTTATCTAAATCTTCCTTTTGTAATTGTTTGGCATGGTAATGATAGGTTGCTTCTGGTATACCAACCTTTACTAAGATATCTTTTAATTTGAATCCTTCTTCTTTGAGTTCGAATGCCACTGCTGCTTGTGCTTTTCTAGAAAGGCACTCGGATTCTCTCGAAAAGCGTTCAACTTTTTTAAATAAGCATTCTCTAATCGAAGATTTTCATTTTCTAGCTCTAACTCTTTTTCTCGTGATAGGTTTTGATTAGATTTCTTCTGTTTCTTCTTTTTCATGGGAGGTCGTCCTTTCGGCTTTTCGAGTCCTTCCACACCTTCTTTGTCATATATCTTTTTCCATCGCACAATAATAGATGGGATATTTAGGCCAAATTTAATCGCTGTATCTTGGAAGGAATCGCCTGTTCTTTTCATATAGTTTAATACATTTATTTTGAATGTAACAGAATAAACTGTCTTTTTCTGTTTCTTTTTAATGCCATCTACACCGAATGATTGAAAGGCTTTTACCCATGTTCGTATAATAATTTTATCAGGTATATTATATTTTTTAGCTAATTTTCGATGACCATAATGGCCATCTAGATAATCTCTTACAACTTTCAACTTAAATTCATCACTATATTTTGTCATATTAAAACACCTCCTAAAGTTAGTTTTTTTACTCTAACTTTAGGGGTGCAGTACCAAATGAGGTGTTTTTTCGTTTGTAAAGTTGGATGATGGGGGCTAACTACCACTATTCTGAATTCTGGTAATTAGAACGCTGTAACTTCCATTATTCTGAATTCTGGTAGTTAGAACGCTGTAACTTCCATTATTCCGAATTCTGGTAATTAGAACGGCGCTCACTTAGAGACATTTCTCAGAATTCTGTCCCTAATAGCACCCATAATAACTACGATATGAACATTTTTCCTTATTAATTTGTTCACTTTGCTGTTTCCCACACCAAAGTGTTTTTATTTATATGATTTAACTGTTAAAATAAATTATATTTGACAAGAAAGTTGTGAGTAAATGAAACCTTTTAAAAACAAACAAAGTCGGCAAATAACGCTTCCTTTATATAAGTTATTTATTATATTATTTGTTACGGTCTTATTAACGGCTGTTGTGACGTTTGCTTCGTATAAATTCGGTTTATACTTTGGTAATGATCAACAAAAAGAACTTAACAAAATTGAAAAAGCTTATAAACAAATTAATAACGACTATTACAAAGATGTTGATGACGACAAATTAACACAAGGCGCTATTGATGGTATGATCAAATCTTTAAATGATCCTTATAGTGAATACATATCCGCTAAAGATACAACAAGTTATAACGAAGAAATTTCTGGTGATTTTGTTGGAATTGGTGCAGAAATGGAAATGCACGATGGCTACGTTAGAATTACGAGTCCTATGAAAGATTCTCCTGCTGAAAAAGCTGGCGTAAAATCTTTAGATGTTATTACAAAAGTAGATCATGAATCGATTAAAAATAAATCGTTAAATGAAATTGTTAAAAAAGTAAGAGGTAAAAAAGGGACAACTGTTACGTTAACCATTAAACGAGAAGGTAAAGAACCTTTTGATGTTAAAATTAAGCGTGACAAAATTCATCTTACAAGTGTCGATTATACAAAGAAAAAAGACACTGGGGTCATTGCAATTTCTAAGTTCCAAAATAAAACAACGAAAGAATTACAATCCGCATTGAAACAAGCGAAAAAAGATAAAGTGAAACATGTCGTTTTAGATTTAAGAAACAATCCAGGTGGTTTATTAGATGAAGTTTTGACAAGTGTTAACTTGTTTGTAGATAAAAATAAACCTGTTATATATTTAGAAACGAAAGGTGATAAACCACAAGCAGTTGAAACTGAAAACGACAAAATGTCTGGTATTGACGATATGGACTATACAGTACTCGTTAATAAAGGTTCCGCAAGTGCTGCAGAAATATTTGCTGGCGCATTACAAGATTATAAAATTGCAGATGTCCTAGGTACAACGACTTTTGGTAAAGGTATCGGACAAGTTCATAAAGAATTTAGCGATTCTAGCATTTTGAAATATACAAACATGAGATGGTTAACACCTAACAAATCTTATATTCATAAAAAAGGTATTCAACCAGATAAAACCATTAAAGCACCTAAATATGAAGAAATAGAAATAATCGATCCAAGTAAGACTTACCAAGAAGGCGATCGATCTAAAGAAATTAAATCAATTAAGATTGGTTTGAACGCTTTAGGGTATAATATTAACAATGAAAATGACAATTTTGATGCCCAACTGACATCTCAAGTTAAATCATTCCAAAGTGATCAAGATTTAACAGCAAATGGTATTTTCACAGATGATACAACTAAGAAATTTATTGAACTTTTACGCAAGAAAATCCGTAGTGAAGATAAACAACTTGATGAAGCAATTCAATATATGCATAAGTAAATGGGGGAAATTAGTTTGAGAAAAGCAACAAGATCAGATATTCAACATATTAATCAATTAACAGAAACGGCTAAATCGATTATGGAACACGATCAGAATCCTCAATGGGATCATCGTTATCCATTAGAGAAGCATTTCTACGAAGATATAGATAACGGCGACTTATATCTATATGAAGAAAACAATGTCATTGCCGGATATATATGTGTCAATCAAGAACAAGCTGAATGGTATAAACAATTTGACTGGCCAGCTAATACTGACGGCGCATATGCCATTCATAGAATGGCTACAAATCCTGAATATAAAGGTGTCGCAATGAAGATGATGCAATTTGCCATTGATATTGCTACAGAAGCAGGCACGCCTATTATCATAACGGATACATTTTCACTTAATAAACGTGCACAAAGACTGTTTGAAAAATTTGATTTTATAAAAATGGGTGAATATGAAACAGATGAGTTTCCATTTGATAAGAACGCACCATTTTATGCATATTATAAATTGATAGAGAACGAGGAGAAATAACCATGAAGAAGATAGCATTTACCGGTGGCGGTACGATAGGACATGTTGCAGTAAATTTAGCACTCATTCCTGAAGCACAAAAGCGTGATATAAAAACAATATATATTGGATCTAAAAACGGTATTGAGAAAGAAATGATTACAGACTCTGCCAAAGATACGAAATATATTCCGATTTCAAGCGGGAAGTTACGTCGATATTTATCTTTTGAGAATTTAAAAGACGTCTTTAAAGTATTAAAAGGTATATTAGACGCTAGAAAAGTATTAAAAAAAGAAAAACCAGATTTAGTCTTTTCTAAAGGTGGATTTGTCAGTGTTCCAGTTATTATCGCAGCCAAATCATTAAAAATTCCATCAATTGTACATGAATCAGATGTTACACCAGGTTTAGCAAATAAAATTTCAATGAAATTTGCTAATAAAATGTATACAACTTTTGAAGAAACTTTAAAATATGTACCTAAAGAAAAATCAGATTATATTGGTGCGATTATTAGAGAAGATTTAAGAGATGGCTCTAAAGAAGAAGGCTATCAATCAACGGGCTTTAATGATCAATTACCTGTATTACTCGTAATGGGTGGTAGTTTAGGTTCTAAAGCATTAAATAAAGCGATTCGAGATAACTTAGACTATTTAACAAAGAAATATCAAATTATTAATTTAACTGGTAAAGGTCATGTAGATCATAGTATTAAAAACGACAACTATGTCCAATATGAGTTTGTTTCAAATGAATTAATGCACTTCTATGCGATTACAGACACTGTCATCAGTAGAGCAGGGGCTAACGCTATATATGAATTTGCGACATTGAAGTTACCAATGTTATTAATCCCACTTGGTTTAGATCAATCAAGAGGAGACCAAATTGATAATGCTAAAATTTTTGAGAAAAATGGATATGCTAAAGTATTACAAGAAAAAGATGTGAACCAAGCTAATCTGATTAGTCAACTTGATAAATTAGAAAACGAACGTGAAGCTATTATTGACAAAATGTCACATTTCAAAGAAAGTTATACTAAAGAAACACTATTCAACAAAATCGAATCAGACATAAAGTAAAGGGGGCAATCGAATGAGCCAAGCAAACCGTACTTTACTCATACTAATATTTAGTTTGATATTTGGAGTCATTGCATTTTTCCATGAATCAAGACTCGGTAAATGGATTGATAATGAAGTTTATAACTTTATATATTCAACTGAAAGCTTTATAACGACTTCTATAATGCTTGGTTTCACAAAACTAGGAGAAGTTTGGGCAATGATTGCCTTATCACTCATCGTGATTTGTTACTTAAAACTTAAAAAATATAACATTGAAACATTATTTTTTGCAGTTACGATGATTTTATCAGGTACATTAAATCCACTTCTTAAAAATATATTCGACAGAGAAAGACCAACTTTACTTAGACTGATAGATATATCTGGATTTAGTTTTCCGAGCGGACATGCAATGGGATCCACCGCATTTTTCGGATCACTGATATTCATTATATTTAGAGTAGCAAACAAATCTATACGACCTTATTTGATAGGGTTATGTGTCATTTGTATTGCAATGATATCATCATCACGCGTATATTTAGGCGTACATTATCCAACTGATATCATCGCTGGTATAATCGGCGGCGTCATTTGCATAATGTTAACTCAAAGTATGATACGAAAGAAATTATAGATGAGTATGGAACAGGATGAGCTGTTCCATACTTATTTTTTTGGAATTAGCTGCCGTTATGAACAAGTTTGGCTGAAAGTATTCATAAGGCACCCGTTATGAACAAGTTTGGTTAGAAGTGTTTATAAGGCACCCGTTACGAACAAGTTTCGTCAGAAGTGTTTATAAGAACCTCGTTATTTGCAGTTCTCACCAAAAGTGCTAATACTGATACCGTTATTTGCAGTTCTCACCAAAAGTGCTAATACTGATACCGTTATTTGCAGTTCTTATCAAAAGTGCTAATACTGACGCCGTTATTTGCAGTTCTTATCAAAAGTGCTAATACTGATACCGTTATTTGCAGTTCTCGCGAGAACTGCTCATAACGCTTCTATCCCTCAATAAATCCAAACAAAAAACAGCCGCAGTGATTTGGACAGAATCACTACGGCTATTTTACTTTTATGGGCATAAAAGGGGGTTATAGAAAATGTTCAATCTATACTTAGAGGGGGAACTCTTTTATTTGATTGATAATCATTTTCAATTACTATTATAACCAATTGAGAATGAATGTCAATTAGTTATTTAAATTTTTTACTATTTTAAATGATAAAATAGTGATGCTCATATATAATGAACATGTTAAACTCGAAAATGTTATCTTTTACTAGAGGGGGAACTCTTTTATTTGATTGATAATCATTTTCAATTACTATTATAACTAACTGAGAATCATTGTCAATTGAAAATTGAAAACTTTTATAATTTTATTACGAGGTGGCACTATGAAAAAGATACTCATCATAGAAGATGAACAAAATTTAGCAAGATTTATAGAATTAGAACTTAAGCATGAGGACTATGAAGTAGAAATATGTAATGATGGTGAGAGCGGACTAAACCAAGCTTTAGCAGAAGATTACAACTGTATATTATTAGATCTCATGTTACCAAAAATGAATGGTCTTGAAGTATGTAGACGTGTTCGTCGTGAGAAAGATACGCCGATTATTATGATAACGGCTAAGGGCGATACATATGATAAAGTTATTGGTCTTGATTATGGCGCAGATGACTATATTGTTAAACCATTTGATATTGAAGAATTATTAGCGAGAATTCGCGTTATTATTAGAAGAAACGTCACAGTTGAACCAATAAGTCACACAATTACTGTTAATGACTTAACAATTGATAAAAATGCTTTTTCTGTATCTATCCATGGTGAATCTATTGATTTAACGAAGACTGAATACGAATTGTTATTATTACTAGCTGAAAATCAAAATTTCGTCTTACAAAGAGAGCAGATTTTAAATCATGTATGGGGTTATGAGTCAGAAGTTGAGACTAATGTTGTGGACGTATATATTCGTTATTTACGTAACAAACTTAAACTATTCAAGAAAGAGAATATTATCGAAACTGTTAGAGGAGTGGGATACGTGATCAGATCATGAAACAACAATCATTAAAAACTAAATGGATGATGCTTACGACGACGATTACGTTTATTATATTTGCTTTGTTCAGTATGTTTATCATTTATTTCATTAGTTTATATTTGAAAGACCAAGAAACAAGCACAGCAACAAGAAGTACATATGACACCATTAATTTATTGAAGACGAAGACTCTTGGTCAAATTACTTCAACAGATACTAATGCGACGATAACGGATAATCAAAAGCTTGTGCTATATGATAGATTTGGTAAACCGATTTTTGAAGAAACGCATAATAATGATTTAGATTATACGCCGAAATTTGAGCGCGTGAATCAACTTAAAGTTTATGAAACGAAACAAAATAACAAATCATATATTGTCGTTTATACACCTGTAAACACAAGTTATTTCAGTGGTTATGAAGCTGTTGTCCATCCGCTAGCAAATTATGATGCCATCATTAAATTTATGATTATACTAGCAACTGTATTTGGATTAACGGCATTGTTCTTAATTGCATTAATCAGTTATGTATTTTCATCGCAAATCACGAAACCTATTACGATATTATCCGATAAAATGAAACAAATTCGTAGAGACGGTTTCCAAGAAAAGCTTGAAGTCCCAACAAACTATGAAGAAACAGACGATATGATCCAGACCTTTAATAGAATGATGGAACAATTGGAAAGTTCTTTTGACCAACAGAAACAATTCGTCGAAGATGCTTCACATGAATTGAGAACGCCGCTGCAAATTATACAAGGTCACTTAAACCTCATTCAAAGGTGGGGCAAAAACAATCCAGAAGTATTAGAAGAATCTTTAGATATTTCTATTGAAGAAATGACACGTATTACGAAACTCGTTGAAGAACTACTACTATTATCAAAAGACGCTCGATCAAGTACAGGTGATGAGATTGATATTGTCGATATCAACTATGAAATAAATTCTAGAATTAAATCATTAAAGAAATTACATCCAGATTATACATTCAATTTCGAATCAAATTACAACGCAATTAGAATGAATATCAATCGATTTCATTTTGAACAAATGTTATTAATCTTTATTGATAATGCTATGAAATATGATAAGAAAAATAAAAACATTGAAATTGTGACGAATTTAAAAAACAGAAATATTACAATTGATATTATTGACCATGGTGTGGGCATACCTCAAAAAGACTTAGAATTCATATTTGACCGCTTTTATAGAGTTGATAAATCACGTTCTAGAAAAGAAGGCGGCAATGGACTCGGCCTTTCAATTGCTAAGAAATTAGTCAATTCTTATGACGGAATTGTGAAAGTTGAAAGTGTTGTGAATGAGTACACAAAAATATCAGTTGTATTCAAAGAATCTTTTATAAACAAATAAGTTCAATATTGTCAAATTAGCCTTTAACTCAATACTGTTAAGTGCTAAAATGGAAATGTAAACGGTTTATAATTTTCTTGGAGGGTGGAACATGAAGAATGATAATCATGTCGAAGCACCTGTAAGATTTGGAACTAACTTAGGGTTAATGTTAGAAATGTATGATAATTACGTTAATGATCCAGAGTCAGTACCGAAAGACTTGCAAGTGTTATTCGATGAATTAACAAGTAACAACACAGGCGCTGGCCTACAATCAAGTACTGGGGTGGACAACTCAAGTGTAAAACGTGTAATGCGTTTAATTGATAATATCAGACAGTATGGACATTTAACTGCAGATATTTATCCAGTGTACCGTCCAGAAAGAAAAAACGTACCAAAATTAACTCATCAAGACTTTGGACTTTCAAAAGAAACTTTGGAAAAACTTCCAGCAGTTATCGTATCAGATCACTTTGATGGAGAATTTAACAATGCATATGAAGCAATAGAATATATGACTTCTTGTTACCAAGGTCCTATCGCTTTTGAGTACACGCATATTAATAATAATGAAGAACGCGTATGGTTGAAGAGATATATCGAATCAACACATACAATTGAAATTACTAAAGAAGAAAAAATCGAACTATTAAAAAGTTTAGCTGAAGTAGAAGGCTTTGAAAAATATATCCATAAGAATTTCGTAGGCGCTAAACGCTTCTCAATCGAGGGTGTAGATAGTTTAGTACCAATGTTACAAAGAGTCTTAAAACGTACGAATGCTGCAAATATACCAAACATCCAAATTGGTATGGCGCATAGGGGTAGATTAAACGTTTTAACTCACGTATTAGAAAAGCCATATGAAATGATGATTTCTGAATTTATGCATAAGAACCCACTTATTTTCTTACCGAAAGATGGTTCTTTAGAAATCACAGCTGGTTGGACTGGCGATGTTAAATATCACTTAGGTGGTACGAAGACAACAAGTAAATATGGTATCGAACAATCGATTACTTTAGCAAACAACCCAAGTCACCTAGAAATCGTTTCTCCAGTCGTTCTTGGTAAAGCGAGAGCAAATCAAGATACAACAGCAGATGTAGGTAGACCAAGTCAAGATGTTAATAAATCACTTGCAGTCTTAATTCATGGGGATGCTGCATTCCCTGGACAAGGTATTAACTTTGAATCTATGAACTTAAGTAACTTAGATGGTTACACAACTGGTGGTTCATTACACATCATTACGAATAACAGAATTGGTTTCACAACTGAAGTTGATGATGGACGCTCAACAACATATTCAACAGATGTTGCAAAAGGCTATGACTTACCAATTATCCATGTAAATGCAGATGATGTTGAAGCTACTGTTAAAGCTATTGAAATGGCAATGGACTTCAGAGAGAAATTCAATAAAGATTTCGTCATCGATTTAGTTGGTTATAGACGTTATGGACATAACGAAATGGACGAACCATCTATTACAAATCCAATGATGTATAAAGCGATTAAACAACATCCATCTATTGAACATATTTATGGTAAAAAACTTGTCGAAGAAGGCATTATTACAGAAGCTGAAATGAATGAAATATTTGAAGATGTAACGAAACGCTTAAGAGCTGCTCATGACAAGATTGATAAAGATGCTGAGATGGATAATCCAGAAATGTCTTTACCTGATAACATCAGTGAAGGACAAGATTATGAGTTAGCAAACGCTACTTATGAAGAATTAAAAGCGATCAATGATGCAATGTTTGATTATCCAGAAGATTTCACAGTCTTCAAGAAGTTAAACAAAGTATTAGATAGACGTCGTGAACCATTTGAAAAAGACGGTCTTGTAGACTGGGCACATGCTGAACAACTTGCATTTGCGACAATTTTACAAAATGGTACACCAATTCGATTAACTGGACAAGATTCAGAACGTGGAACATTCGCGCATAGACATGCTGTTTTACATGATGAGAAAGATGGAAAGTTATTTATTCCATTACATCACGTACCGAATGGTAAAGCATCATTCGATATTCATAACTCACCATTATCTGAAGCTGCAGTAGTTGGTTTTGAATATGGTTATAATGTTGATCATCCACAATCATTTAATATTTGGGAAGCACAATACGGTGACTTTGCAAATATGGCACAAATGATATTCGATAACTTCTTATCTAACAGTAATGCTAAATGGGGAGAAAAGAGTGGTTTAGCTTTATTCTTACCACATAGTAATGAAGGACAAGGTCCTGAACATTCATCAGCAAGATTGGAAAGATTTTTACAATTAGCTGGTGAAAACAACATGACAATCGCTAACTTAACAAGTGCTTCTAACTATTATCACTTATTAAGAAGACATGCAAAATATCTTAACACAGATAAAATGAGACCATTAGTCTTAATGTCACCAAAAAGCTTATTAAGAAATAAAATTGTTTCTCGTCCAATTGAAGAATTCACTAAAGGACAATTTGAACCAATTTTAGTTGAACCATACAAGAAGACTAAAGTTAAGAAAGTTATTATTTCATCAGGAAAAATGTTTATTGACTTAAAAACTGAATTACAAAAAAATCCTAACGATGAACTTTGTTTAATTGCACTTGAACAACTTTATCCATTCCCTAAAGAAGAGATAAAGAACGTTCTTTCTGAATTCAGAAATCTTGAAACAGTTCGTTGGGTTCAAGAAGAAGCGAAAAACCAAGGTGCTTGGTCATTTGTTAGCTTAAAACTTCAAGACATTCTAGAAGATCGCAAAGTAGAGCTTGAATATCACGGTCGTAAAGTACGTTCTTCAACTGCAGAAGGCGACGGCGAAATATACAAACTTATACAAAGTAAAGTAATCCAAGAAGCTTTAAAACATAATTAGGGGGAAAAGAATCATGTCAGAGGTAAAAGTACCAGAATTAGCAGAATCAATTACAGAAGGAACAATTTCAGAATGGCTCAAATCAGTTGGTGACCAAGTTGAAAAAGGCGAAAATATCGTCGAACTTGAAACTGACAAAGTAAATGTTGAAGTCATTTCAGAAGTTGCAGGTGTTCTAACTGAAATCAAAGCTGAAGAAGGCGATACTGTTGAAGTAGGTTCAGTCATTGCAGTCGTTTCAGACGGAGAAGCACAACCAGCTTCAAACGATGCTAAACCTGAAAAGCAAGAAGAACCATCTAAAGAAGATGCAGGTAAACCAGAATCTACAGAAACTAAAGAAGAAACAGCATCTTCAAATGAAAGAATTCAAGCAACACCATCAGCACGTCGTTTAGCACGTGAAAAAGGTATCGACTTAAGCAAGGTTAAGACTCAAGCAGGCGACGTTATTCGTCCAGAAGACGTTGAAAGTGCAGCTAAACCTCAACCACAAGCTAAACCAGCTGAGAAAAGCCAACCAGCACAAGCTAAATCTAATGACAATCCTTCTAAACCTGTTGTTCGTGAGAAATTATCACGTAGACGTCAAACAATAGCTAAGAAATTATTAGAAGTATCTAATAATACAGCTATGTTAACAACATTTAATGAAGTTGATATGACTAACGTAATGGAATTACGTAAACGTAAGAAAGAAAAATTCCAAGAAGACCATAACGGTACACGTTTAGGATTCATGTCATTCTTCACTAAAGCAGCAGTTGCAGCATTGAAGAAATATCCTGATGTAAATGCTGAAATTGATGGTACTGATTTAGTACTTAAACAATTCTATGATATCGGTATTGCCGTTTCTACAGAAGAAGGTTTAGTAGTACCAATCGTTAAAGATTGTGACAAGAAAAACTTCGCTGAAATCGAACAAGATATCGTAGACTTAGCTGTTAAAGCTAAAGACAAAAAATTAGGCTTAGATGACATGATGGGTGGATCATTCACGATAACTAATGGTGGTGTATTTGGTTCATTAATGTCTACACCAATTATCAATGGTACACAAGCTGCTATTTTAGGTATGCACTCAATTGTTACAAGACCAATTGCAATTGATAAAGATCGTATGGAAAATAGACCGATGATGTACATCGCGTTAAGCTATGACCACAGAATTATTGATGGAAAACAAGCAGTAGGATTCTTAAAAACAATTAAAGACTTAATTGAAAATCCAGAAGATTTATTATTAGAATCTTAATATAGGATTAAAGGAAAATACAACGGCGGAAATCGTCGTTGTATTTTTTTCGTTTTATGAATCATCTCAATTCTGAGTTGTGGTTTTATTTTTATATGAAAATGGCTTACTATAAAGAAAGTATTGAATTAAAACAATAATTTTAAATGGGGGATACTATGGGTAAATCGATACATGAACGTTGGAAAGAAGACGCGTATTACTATGAGAAACGTGCTGCAGAAGATGAGAATTACGAAGAAACGAAAGCACGAGTCGAAAAGAAAAAGGCTCAAATTATAGAATCATTGAAACACAATAAGGATAAAATTAAACAAATGGAAGAACGATTGAGTAAGAAAAATAGATAATGGATTTTGCCACCAATTTTATGTGATATTGGTGGCTTTTATTGTATATAAAAGTTAATATGGATTGAGGTTATTTGCACTTTCGGCCAGAACTGCTAATAACGGGGTTCTTATTTAAAAACTCATAAGAAGTGTAAATACTGCGGCTCTTATGAACACTTTCGACCAGACTTGTTCGTAACGCCGCTCTTATGAACACTTTCGGCTAAACTTGTTCGTAACGGCACCCATACAACCCAAAAATATATTTTTCATTATTCTCAATTTGATTGATTTGTCATACTTTGAATTTATTTGATATAATTTATAGGAATTCATATATAGGAGAGATATTCATGAATGGACTAAGAAGTGTTACATTATGGACTTTTGATATTAAAGAAACAGAGTCATTTTATAAAGATATTTTAGGGCTTAATACCTTGATGAACCACGAAAAGAATATCTTACATATAGGTGATGCAAATCTTGCACCTGGTACGAGACTGATTTTCAAGCAATATTCTGGTGATTCAGAACAATTAGATACGCATTTTCACGGGATAGCTTTACGTGTACCGACTGATTACGCATTATATGAATATAAACAACAATTTGATGATCATCAAGTTAAATATGAATCTGTGCAACAATTAAATGCTAAGCATCTATTTAAATTTTATGATAATAATGGACATGCGTTACATCTTATTTCTGATGAACAAAATTCTGGTGTACCTCTTGGAACTGCTTATGATGGTGGTCCAATTAGTCCCATTCATCAAATTCAAGGAATTGGGCCGGTCATGGTTAAATCACCTGAGACACAAGCAACTGGCTCATTATTAAATAATATTTTTGAGTTGCAATTGTTTGCCGAATACAAGACAATAGATGATGAGTCAGCTATCGTATTTAAAGTCGGTGCTGGTGGAAATGGCGGAGAGTTACATTTGATTGATTATCCAAATGCGATTGAGTCATTAAATCCACCTATCGAAAGAGTAGCAATCTCCATTGATGATATCGATCATTTTGAAAAAATAGTTAATCACGTTAAAGAAATTGAAATGGAACATCATATTATTAAACATGAAGCCGGCTTAATTTCGTTATATGTGCGTGACTTAACTGGCATCATCATTACAATTACATATGACACAGTGAATTAAAGGAGCGGTTTATTTATGTTACATGAAACTTGGAAAGAAAATCACGTTATAAAACAAGTAGAAGTTACACATACAGATGCACAAAAATTTAAAGTATCTGATATGTTAACAGTAGGTAAAACATACGATGTCGTTAATGAAACAGAAGAATATTATCAAATCATTGATAATTCTGGTCATGTTGGCGGCTACTACAAAACATACTTTAAAGAAGTATAAATATACGATAAGAGTCTGATACATCTATATGTTCCGGGCTCTTTTTTAAGTTTATAAAATGTACTAAAGGAGAACATAATGGCTAATTTTAATAAATATTTAAACAACGACGAAACTATATATGATGACGCTTTGTCTATGATAAAGCTTAATAAGAATATACTTTTAAAAGGACCGACTGGTTCAGGAAAAACGAAACTCGCTGAAACACTTGCGAGAGATTTAAATAAACCAATGCATTCTGTAAACTGTTCTGTAGATTTAGATGCAGAAAGCTTATTAGGTTTCAAAACAATTGAAACAAATGAACAAGGTCATCAACAAATCGTATTTATCGATGGACCTGTTATTAAAGCGATGAAGAATGGTGACATTTTATATATCGATGAAATCAATATGGCGAAACCAGAAACGTTACCTATTTTAAATGGTGTATTAGATTTTAGAAGAGCGTTAACAAATCCATTTACTGGTGAAGTCGTACAAGCTAAAGAAGGATTTTCAGTCGTTGCCGCAATCAACGTAGGCTATATCGGAACGTTACCAATGAACGAAGCATTAAAAAACAGATTCGTTGTCTTAGATATTGATTATATAGATGGTGAAACATTAAAAATGATTATTAAAGAACAAAGTGCATTACAAGATGATGAAATCATCGATTCAATCGTTCAATTTAATAAAGATTTACGCATTATGTCGAGCCAAGGTCAAATTTCAGAAGAATCAGCGAGTATAAGAGCATTGATTGACTTAGCTGATTTAGCGACTGTTATTCCAGTTAGACGTGCGATTAAACGCGCCATTATAGACAAAATAGACGACGAAAGAGAACAACAAGCTATACAAAATGCTATTGAATTAATTTTCGAGTAAGGAGAATATCATGAGTGATCGTTTTATATTATTTAATGACGAACAAATCGATGCACAACAAATAATGATGTTAACTGATTTAGCTAAATTATTACTTGAAGATCCAAACGTTAAAGTTTCTTTCCAAAAATTCCAACACTATGATCCTATCAACAATACATGTAATGTAAGTTTCACATGGTTACATCGACTCGAACACATTATAAATGCAGGGCTAAAATCTGACATCATGTTAGATACTCTAGGATTTAAACATACAGATCCAGGTATTTACAAAGAAGTATTAGATGAGTCATTTGATCATATGAGCTTTTTCAAACAATTATTTATGCTTATTGAAGAATATCGTCTTTCAAATTTGATTATGTCTAAACGTCCAGTCACTAAAAAGTTGTTTAAGCATAGATTGAACGTCAAAATCAAACAAAATAATAGTCAAATTCACGTTTATCAAACGAAGACAACTTATACAGACTTATTATTTTTAGCAATAGAACATGCGATTTTAAATGAAAATTTCATCAACAATATTTCAATAAATGAGGATTTTGATGATGCACTCGTACAAGTGTTTAATCGATTAACCCAAATATTCAACTTGCAATCATCGGAAGATAGTTATGATCTAGCAGTAAGTATTATGATTTTAGTGGATTATTTATTAAAAGAAGATATGCTCAACCAGTATTATCATATCCCTGAGCGTATTTATCGTTCTTATGAAGAAGAATGGACTTTAGAAGATTTAAAACGTCAAGATGCAGCTAACTCTGATCAAAGTCATGAACAAGAACATGATCCAGATGATATTGAAACTGCAGATGCTGAAACAAAGACGAACGACAGTCAAACTGACAGCAAATCTTATTTAGAAATGGAACTTCACGAAGGTGAAAATAGCGACATTCTGACAGATAACGATAGAGAAGGTGACGCTGGTGATGATATGACGGATATGATGGAGAAAAAAGGTAAGGGTTCTAACAATACTTTAGATGATGAAGAGGGCGGCGCACAAGGTCTTAATCAGCAATATCAACTTAAAGGTATTAACCAAAATGTTTCTCTTACATTCAATCGACCATATATTTTACCAACGCATATCGAAGCTTATAAAGAAGCTGTCGATAGTGTTCAGTTTGAAATAAAAGACTTAACGAGCATTATCCAAAAATCTATGAATCATCAATATAGTGATATAAGAGAGAACTTAACTAAAGGTCGATTACAAAAGAATTTACTAAATTGGTTTATCGATGATCAATATAAACTATTCTTCAAAAAAGATGCATTTAGTAGAAAATTAGATGCAACATTTACATTATTAGTTGATGCATCAGCAAGTATGCATGACAAAATGGAAGAAACTAAAAAAGGTGTCGTCTTATTCCATGAAACACTGAAAAATTTAGATATTAAACATGAAATTCTTGGTTTTAGTGAGGATGCTTTTGAAGCTGATAAATTAAATCAACCTAATTCTATTGAAGAACTTATCTTATATAATGAATCAACACTTAAACAGAATGATGCAAGAATTATGACACTAGAACCGCAAGATGATAATAGAGACGGTGTCGCATTAAGAGTTGCAACTCAACATTTACTTCAAAGATCTGAGTCTCAAAAATTCTTAATTGTATTTTCTGACGGAGAACCTTCAGCTTTTGATTATGCAGAAGACGGCATTATAGATACACATGAAGCTGTGATAGAAGCAGATAAACAAGGGATTTATGTCTTTAATGTATTCCTTAATCAAGACGTGATTGATGAAGCAACGAAAAAGACTGTTCATAACATCTATGGTAAACAAAGTTTATTTGTAGAAGGTGTTGAAAATTTACCATACCAGTTGGCACCGTTATTGAAAAAATTACTGTTGCAATCTATATAATTAACAAACCTAAATAATAACATTCTTTTTTAAATTTTCAGAAATTTCATATAGACGAAAACAAACTGCAATGATAGAATATAAATTATTGTAAGACGTAAAAGGAGTAAAATATATGAACAAGAATATTTTTGTAGTAGGGTTTATGTTATTTGCGATATTCTTTGGTGCCGGGAACTTAATCTTTCCACCAGCATTAGGATTATCGAGCGGTCATTTCTTCTGGCCAGCAATATTTGGTTTTGTAATTACGGGAATCGGTTTACCACTTATTGGTGTAATCGCAGGTTCGATTGAGGAAAAGGGATACAGAGTTTCATTAAGTAAAATTCATCCTGTCTTTGCAATTGTATTATTAGTTGCAATTTCTTTAACAATAGGACCATTATTCGCAATACCACGTACAGCAGCAACATCTTTCGAGATGGGTATTACACCAATTTTTGATACAAATAGTTCAATGGCTTTATTTATATTCTCACTGATTTACTTTGTGATTGTCTTTTACTTAAGTTTCAACTCAAGTAAAATGGTCGATAAAGTCGGTGAGATTTTAACACCATTACTATTAATTTCAATTACAGCATTAATTATTAAAGCATTCTTCTCATTAGGTGGAGAAGCACCTGTTCCAGGTGATCCTGCTGTTTATAGTAGTGCTGGAACAAGCTTTGGTAAAGGTTTCGTTGAAGGTTACTTAACAATGGATGCTATCGCAGCTATTGCTTTCTCCCTAATTGTTATTACAGCAATTAAGAGTAAAGGTGTAACGAGAGAAACAGGATTATTCAAACAAACAATTTATGCAGGTGTTATTGCAGCAATTGCACTTGGATTTATTTACATCTCATTAGGTTGGATCGGAAATCACATGAACGTTTCAGCTGAGACAATTAAAGAATTAAACGATAACGGTCAAAATATCGGTACATATCTCTTAACAACAGCCGCGCAATTAGCATTCGGCGAGTTTGGTAAATATTTAATCGGTATTATCGTTGCATTAGCTTGTTTAACAACAGCTACAGGTTTAATCGTATCAGTGAGTGAATTCTTCCACGAAATTATACCTAAAATTTCTTACAAATGGTTTGTAACAATCTTTACATTAGTTAGTTTCATCCTTTCAAACCAAGGTTTAACTACAGTAATTAAAGGTTCACTACCAGTATTATTAGTGTTATATCCAATCGCAATTACAGCTGTATTATTAATTGTTCTTGCTAAATACGTTGGTACACCACCAATCGCACAGCAATTATCAGTAGCACTTGTAACAATTATTTCATTAATATCAGTTGTAAACCAAATGGGTTGGGCAAAAATTGGATTTATTCAACAATTACCTTTATCAACTCACCAAATGGAATGGATTCCATTTGCAATCGTCGGATTCATTATTGGATTTATAATTGGTAAAGTTAAGAATCAAGCACCAATCACATATTCGTAAGTTGTATAAGAATCTTCAAAATAATTTTGAAGATTCTTATTTTTTATGTCATCATATTGATAACAATATAAAAAGGGGTTGGTTTTCATGATATTAAATGCATTTATAAACAAAGATGAAACATGGTTATTATGGGCAATTCTAGTAGGTATTGCTGCGCTTAGTATCTTCTTAGAACAAAGGTATCAATTTGCTGCAAAACTAACAGGCGCTATCATTGCATTAGTTGGTGCGATGATATTTTCCAATCTCAATATTATTCCGATTGAATCGCCAGTTTATGATCAAGTATGGGAATATGTTATTCCATTAGCAATTCCTTTACTTTTATTCAGATCAAACATATTTAAAATATGGAAAGAAAGTAGAAGACTTTTATTCATATTCCTAATCAGTTCAGTAGGTACTGTAGTAGGTGTTGCTGTAGGATTTTTATTACTTCACCAATTTATACCTGAACTAGATAAAATCGGTGCTATGATGACAGGTAGTTACACAGGTGGTGGTGTGAATTTTGCAGCACTTAGTACAAAATTCCAAACACCAGGTGAATTAGTATCTGCAACGGTTGTAGCTGATAATACTGTAATGGCGTTCTACTTCATTGTACTGATTACACTACCAAATATGAAATTTGTTAAAAAATATTTTAAAAGGCTTTATAATTCAAACGATGATGCAAATAGTAATCAAGCAGAAGCATATTGGAAACGAAATGAAATAAGTTTAAAAGATATTGCTTATTCGATTTCTATAGCATTTGTGTTAGTTGCGATTAGCTTTAAAATTTCAGAACTTGTAAATGAATACATTCCTAAAAACAATCACTTTATGGAAATATTAGTGAGTATTATAGGTGACCAATTTTTATTATTAACGACATTAACACTTGTTACAGTAGCTATGTTTAGTAAATTCTTTGAGAATTTAAACGCTTCTGATGAACTCGGTACATTTTTAATATATATTTTCTTTGTGGTAATAGGTGTACCTGCATCTATACCAATCATTATCAAAACTGCACCATTATTATTTATTTTCGTTGCCGTTATTTTGATTTTCAATTTATCTATAACACTGTTCTTCGGAAAATTATTCAAATTCAATATAGAGGAAATGTTACTCGCTAGTAACGCTAATGCCGGAGGACCAACAACAGCAGCTGCGTTAGCAATTTCAAAAGGTTGGCAAGGATTAGTCGGACCTATTTTAATTATCGGTACTTTAGGTTATGTAATCGGAAATTACGTCGGAACATTAATGGGGTATTTCTTAGGCCAATTTATGTAACAGTGTGTATGGATGAGCAGAGGGTGTAGGAGATGTGAGTTTGTTAGGGTACAACTCACATGTTTGACGATCTCGTGTGTTTATTCTGGCTTTAACTCACATCTAAAACCAAGTCTTAGCCTAACTAAGTAATTAAGCTATGACTTAGACAATCTCTTGGCTTTATTCAATACTTAAGCCATGACTTGGTCCATCTCTGTACTGAACCCAAAAATCTAAACCTTAATTAGTATATTATTTCAAAGGTTTGTCTCCTGTAATTTTTGGGAGATAAGCCTTTTAATTTTGATTTGATTCTTTCGTTATTATAAAAATCGATATATCGATGAATAGCTTGTTCAAGGTCCTGAAAATCTTTAAATTCTTGGCCATAATACATTTCTTGTTTAAGTAACCCAAAAAAGTTTTCCATAACTGAATTATCTAGACAATTACCTTTTCTAGACATACTCTGAAATATTTTATGGTCTTTTAATAATCTAGTGTATTGTGAATGTTGATAATGCCAGCCTTGATCTGAATGAATCGTTAAACGATGATCTAGGTTTGGACGACGCTTTATCATTTCTTTTAATGGATTGATGACTATATCTAATGTAGGACGACTTGAGATTTTAAAGCTGATAATCTCTGAACTATATAAGTCCATAAAAGGTGATAAATATAATTTCTGACCATTCATTAATTTGAACTCTGTAATATCTGTTACGACTTTTTGAAATGGGAGACTTGTTTTAAATCTACGATTTAATATATTTTGAGCTACTTTACCAACTTTACCTTTAAAGGAACGATACTTACGACCTCTATGTGTGAACTTTGTACAAGTTAGATTATGTTCTTTCATAATTCTTAGTACTTTTTTATGATTTACGATAAGACCTCTATTTCTTAGTGCTTGTGTAACACGACGATAACCATAGGTATGGTTTGATTCTTCACATATTTCTTTTATTACTTGAATCAATGTTTCATCTTTATCAGCTTTACTAAATTTATTTATCCAATAATAGTATACAGATTTAGCTATTTGAGCGACTTTAAATAAGATACTTAATCGTATATTATATGTTTCATTTAGTTCCTTAATGACCTTTACTATTTCTGATTTTTGCTTCCGTAAATGTCGGTCAAGGCTTGTAACTTTTTTTGATAAGCTATACCTGCCTTTAACGTCTCATTTTCATTTCTAAGTCTTTCAAGTTCTTCACGTTCATTTTCATTTAAAGGTAAATTTTTATTATCTGATTCAGATCGTTTTTTAGTCATAGTGTGAGATCGTCCCTTTTGTTTATTATCTATATCAAGACGACACTTTTCATCAAATTGATGTTGCCAATTGGCAATGATAATAGGATTAATAATTCTAAAGTGATTCGCAGTATCTTGATAAGACAACATATTTTCTTGTCTAAATTTTAAAACAGATAATTTAAATTCGCTAGTATAAACAGTATTTCTACTTTTTATTTCTAAACCTTCTTCTCCAAACTCTTTATATTGATTGACCCAAATCCGAAGGACAGACCAACTTGAAATACCATATTTTAAAGCAATTGTTCTATAACTTTGATGTCCTTCTAAATATTCTTTTACAAGTTTTAGTTTGAATTTAAATTCATATTTTTTCCTCATTAGAATGCACCCCAATATTTTGATTTGTTTAGTTCAAATATTTGGGTTCACATCACTCTTGGCTTTATTCTACACTTAAGCCAAGACTCAGAAGAGCTATTCACTTAACTAAGCCGTCACAACGCACACCTCTCATCCACAAAACAAAAATCCACCAACAAATGCGAAGTTTGTTGGTGGATTCTATTAATTATGATTTAAAAGTGTTTCTCAATTGCTGCTGTTCATCTTTGAGTTGTAATAATTTTATTTTTAAGTCTTGTTCTAAGCTTTGCAATTCTTGTTCTGCTTGCTGACGTTTGCGTGTGCCGTCTTCTTGTATGCGTAATGTTTCTTGAATTGTATCTACTATATTAGTTTGAGTGGTCTTCAATGTTTCGATATCAACGATGCCTCGTTCATTTTCTTCAGCTGTTCTAATTGCATTCTGTTTCAACATTTCAGAGTTCTTCAGCAATAATTCATTAGTTGTATCTGTTACTTTTTTCTGAGCTTCTGACGCGCCTTGTTGTCTTAAAAGTGTTAACGCGATTGCCATTTGGTTCTTCCATAATGGGATACTTGTTAAAATTGAACTTTGAATTTTTTCTGCTAAAGTTTGGTTAATATTTTGTATCATTCTAATTTGTGGAGCAGATTGTAATGTGATTTGTCTAGAAAGTTGTAAATCATAAATTCTTTTTTCTAGTCGATTAATATATTGTTGTAAATCTGCCAGTTCTTGTACATCCATTTGGTTATTAGATGCTTTAACTTTTTGTTCTAATTCTACAAGATTATGTTGTTTCAACTCGTCGCGTTTCTTTTCTGCTGCTGCGATATAAATATTTAATGCATCAAAGTAAGCTTTATTTTCTTCATATAATTGATCTAATAAGCCAACATCTTTCATCAGCATATTTTGTGATTTCTGCAATTCTACAGATATACGGTCGACTTGTGCACCAACAGATTGATATTTACTAAACATTTCATTTACAGAACGTTCAGCTCTTCTAAAAATACGTTTCAATCTAGATTGATTTTGTTTTTGTAATTCATCTGGATTTATTTCTTTTAATTTATTCATTAAGTTTCTTAATGAATTACCAATAGGGCCCACATCTTTAGATTGTACTTGAGTAAGCATTTGATGTGAAAACTGGGATAATTTATTTTGAGCTTGTTGACCATAGAGTAGAAGACCATCATTATCTAATGGCTTTATCTGCTTAGCAATTTCATCAATTTTACGTTGATCTTCATCTGAGAATGTCTTTTCATAAGTTGACGTGACATCAGAAGGGGTTTGCTGTTCTGTAATTTCTGAAGTTTGTGGTGTTAACGCTTCTGATGAATCTTTAAATGGGTCATCAATAAGGTCGTCAAATAAGTTCTTATTCGTTTCAGTCATTGTTACGCTCCATTTCATATTCATATTTTTTATGAGTTTTTGTTAAATTTACTTTTTCTTTCGTTGATTCTGGAATGCCTTTTCTATAGCTATTTCTTTGTTTAGCAATATCAGCAAGTTCCATTTCAATATCTAATTGATGATAACTCGATTCATTTAATTCTTTTAAATCGGCAACGAGTGTTCGTTTGTTTTCATCAATCGTGAGCTTTGTTTGTTTCAGTTTAGCTTTTTCTTCTTTAGATTTATTTGGCATACGTTGTAATATTGTGTAATTATCAATTAAATTCACGGTATTGTCTAAGTGAGAGTAGAAGAAACTTTCTACTTTATAAAATTTCTCAGGTGACTGTTTAACCGTGTTATAAATTGTACGTGCCAATTTAGCGACTTCGTTTAAATTCTTGAATTCTTTATACGATCTAATACGCATATAATTTTTATAAAGTCTTTTCAATTTGGGCTGCGCTTCGTTTAATTGTTTTCTAATAAAATGGAATTCTCGACGCGTTAAACCCATTTCTTTTAAATAACGTCTTGAACTATACCATTGTATAGGTAAAAAGCTAATAACGTAAGTGCCAGCAAATACAGCCATATCTATAAGAAAATTTAAATCTAATTGAAAAACACTAAATAAAAAAGCAATAAATGATATAGGCACTGCTAATAAAGCACCTAATACATATGATAAATTATATTTCATTGTCATCTTCCTAATTTATAACGTTTTGAAATGCTTTGTTTTTTCGTCTAAAGTGGTATCTTCGATTGTATAATTTTCTACAACTGAAGCTGGCGCTACTCCCTGGATAACACCATTAACAAATTGTTCTAATTGATCTTCTTCACCACTTGCGTATATTTCTACATAATCGCTGACATTTTCAACGGTACCAACTATTTTATGTTTCTTAGCGAGTTGAGCTGTGAAAAATCGAAACCCAACACCTTGTACACGTCCAAAAACTTTAATATGTTTTCCGTTCATATTTATCACCTCATATCTTTATTATAAAGGGTTCAGTGTAAAAAAACTAATAATTAGAAACAAACCCACAAGCTATTTTCTTGATTTAATATTCAATAAGATTTAAATTAACTCTAGGGCAATTTTCTAAATAGGGGAGATTTTAAGATGTATAAAATCGTAACAATCCGAACAGATTATGAGGGATGGTGGCTGTTTGACGATTGGAAAGACTATATCATTAAAGAAATTGAATGTCAGGATTATGATGAAATGGTCACGCAATATCATAATTTACTTAATCAATATCAAACGAAGTTTACGAATGAACTTGTAGGTAAACATAACATACATGCTTTCTATAATAATTGTGATCTTTCTTACTGTGAAGACTGTGAAGAAGATATGCAAATATTTTATAGTATTCTTATATTAAATGACAATTCAATTTATACGCCATTACCAAAATAATAAATTCTGAAAATATCTTAAATGGTATTGCATTTGAATATTCTGTGACGTATAATAAGAAATAGCAATATCGTTATTCCATATTGCAAATAACATTATTAATTAATTGTGTTTTTTGTAATATGCGAATATCGCATATTGAATTTTAGTCTTGGAGGTTTCACAATTATGAAACAAGGTACAGTTAAATGGTTTAACGCAGAAAAAGGATTTGGCTTCATCGAAATTGAAGGAGAAAATGACGTATTCGTACATTTCTCAGCAATTAACCAAGAAGGTTACAAATCTTTAGAAGAAGGTCAAGCAGTAGAATTCGAAGTAGTTGAAGGCGACCGTGGCCCACAAGCTGCAAACGTTGTAAAACTATAATATATATGAATTTGAACGACTAAAAAGAAACCCTAACAATGTTAGGGTTTCTTTTTGCGTTATCATATTGTTATTATTTAATAATAAATTTCAAGTTTTCAGCTTATTATTTTACGTCATTCATAATCAATTGTTTTAATGTTTGTCGCTTAATAACTTCTCTCGCTTTTCCATCTTTAACAAATAGAACTGAAGGTTTAAGCATTTGATTATAATTTGAACTCATAGAGTAGTGGTAAGCACCTGTAGATAATACAGCAATATAATCACCGATTTTTGTAGATTTAGGAAGTTTCATATCTCTGCCAATTAAGTCACCTGATTCACATAACTTACCAGCAATTGTAACGTCATGTGTGTCTTCATCATTTCTATTCACTAACAATGCTTCATATTGAGCATCATAAAGTGCCGTTCTAATATGATCACTCATACCACCATCAATTGATACATACGTATTAACATTAGGAATCTCTTTAATTGTTCCTACTTGATACAACGTAACACCCGCTTCACCAACAATTGAACGTCCTGGCTCTATAGAAATCTCTGGAATAGCCATATCATATTTTTGACTATTTTCTTTAATGGCATCTGTAATCAATTTAATACCATCTTCAATAGGGTAGCTTTTATCCGCTTCAGTATATTTAATACTAAAACCGCCACCTAAATTTAATATATCAATCTCAATATCATGTTCTTTTAACCATTCAAATACGATTTGGATTGTGTTGATAGTACCATCAGCTTCAAAAATTTGTGATCCAATATGGAAGTGAATTCCTTTAAAATCAATTTTATCTGATGCTTGTAAAGCACGAACACCTTCAAGTGCAGTACCATGTTTAATAGACAAGCCAAATTTACTATCTTCTTGACCTGTTTGGATAAATTCATGTGTATGTGCTTCAACGCCAGGATTCACTCTTAATACAGCTTTAATAGGCTTAGAAGCTAATCTATTAATACGTGTGATTTCATCTAAAGAATCAATGACGAAATATTCAACGCCGCTTTCAATCGCATATTCAATTTCTTCATTCGTCTTATTGTTACCATGAAAATGAATTTTACTTGGATCAAATCCACTTGCTAAAGCTGTATATAATTCACCTTCAGATACGACATCTAGACCCATTTCTTCTTCTGCCATCAATTTAAACAATTGAATACTACTAAAAGCTTTAGAAGCATACGAGATATTATATGATAAGCCACTTTCTTTAAATGCTTCATGGAATCTTCTACATTGTGTTCTAATTTGTTCCTCATCATATACGATAGTAGGGGTACCAAAACTTGCAGCTATCGTTTGTAATGATACATTGCCCATTGTAAGAACACCTTGGTCATTATATTTAACTGTCATTATCTAATCTCCTTTATTAATGAATGATGGTTTAATGCACTGATTTGCTCAGAATTTGCACCAACACCTTTAAATGTAAATTCATCAATCCTTATATCGTTACTATACATAACAACTTGATCACCACTTTGGATTGTATCATCTACTTCAACGAACATGTGACTCATCATCAACCCTCTAATTGGATAGCGTTGTTGATTAATAAGTACATCATGTTTCGCTCTTGTCTTAAGTATACCGTCTCCATAGCCAATATCAACTACAGCAATGTTACAATCTTTATCAGCTGTATATTGGAAACTATATCCACAAGTTTCTCCTTTTTTAATAGGGCGAACTTGTATCACATTAGCTGTAACCGTAAAGTTCTGATCTGTAAGTGTAGTAGAGAGGGTACTATAAGGTCTTGACCCATAAAGTATAATACCAAGACGAGCATGCGTATGTTGATTGAACAATCCGTCTTCTCGAACATAACTTGCACTATTTTGCGCGTGAATAAATTTGAAGGCATAACCTTGGTCTAATATAAATGATAAACAATCAATCCAAGCTTGTCTTTCTGTTTCATATTCATCGCCACCAAATTCATCTGCATATCCGAAATGTGTCCAAATCCCTTCAATAATCGCTTGCTCTGCAATAGGTAAGCTTTCATTATGTTTGAGTACTTGCAACATTTCATCTTGGTCTTTCAAACCAGAACGGTGTAGTAGATTTTCAAGTTCTAAATGTAATTTAACGCCTGCTAAATCTTCTACATGTTCATGATAGAACGTCAATGAAGGTAACGTCATCGCGATGTTATGTGCCTTTAATGTTTCAAATTCGATAGAAGGATTCATCAAAAAGATATTCACTTGTTTATCTATTTCACGAATTCTTACTGCTTCATGAAGTGATGTCGTACTGAATGTTTGAATACCAGCCTGAATAAAGGATTTAACTGCGAATTCTAGTCCAAAATGATATGCATCGTTTTTCACGACAGCCATAACTTTGTTATCTTTAATAACATTTTTAGCATTTTTTATAAAATTTTGTTCATCAATCGTAATACGTGCTACCATTATTTGTCCGCTCCTTGATTTAATAGTGCTGTATAGTAATCAGCGACACTGATTAATACTTCTTCATCGAAATTGAGTCTATTTGTATGTAGACCATAAATATAATCTTTTTCAACATTTCGTGTTCCAAAAAAGACAAAATAACTTGGTGCTAATTGACGATAGAAACTAAAGTCTTCACCAAATAAATAAGGCTTTTCAAGTTCATGTAATGTTAAGTCGAGGCTTGTTAAAGCTTCTTTAACGCCATCATATAATTGTGCATCATTTGTAGTAGGTGGATATCCTTTAGCAAAATCAACCGTACAAATAACTCCAAATAGCAATTCAACACTTTCTGCGATTTTTTGCATTTGATTTATAACAATTTCAAGATCATTCGTATCATATGTACGAATCGTACCTTCTAAGTATCCATTCTCTGGAACGGTATTAATGGCTTCACCAACATTGAATTGTCCAACATGAACAATATTGCGATTTAAACCATTTAAATGAAATTGCTGAATTTGTGTAACTTGAGATAATACATGCATCATCGCTTCTGATGCTGCTTTACCATCTTCTTTACTGGCAACATGACTCGAACTTCCTTTTAAGTAAAATCGATACTCTGTTGCACTGGCTGTAATTTCATCATTTTTAAAGGCTACTGTGCCGACATCTTCAAATGGCATAATGTGTACGCCATAAATTTTCTCTATATTATATTTATCAAACACATTTGATTGGATTAATTGATTCGCACCAGCTTCAGTTTCTTCTGAAGGTTGGAATATAAACACGACATTATGCGGTAATTCACCTTTATCATATAAAGCTTTACAACGTTGTGTAAAAAGCATTAATGCTGTTGTATGACCATCATGACCACATGCATGCATTACTTGATCAACCGTACTTTTATAAGGTACATCGTTTACTTCTTGAATAGGTAAGGCATCGATATCCGCTCGATACGCAATTGTATGATTCGAATTGCCTTCTAAATAACCAATGACACCTGTTTGAATAGGGCGTTCGTATGGAATATTTAATTGTTTTAAGAAGTCTTCAATATACGCAGTTGTCTCATATTCTTGCATACTTAACTCTGGGTGTTGATGTAAGTATCTTCTTGTATTTTTCACAAATTCTAATTCAGACATTTAACTCAGTCCTTTGTATTATGTATAGAAAGAGGGAGCGGGATAGAAATTTCATTTAAGGAAAATGATATCGCAGTCCCGCCCCGACTAAAATGATATTATTGATTTAAATTACGTAAAGCAGATACAATTTCTTTTTTACCATCTTGTACATCTGCTGATTGTTTAATAACTTTAGCAGGTGTACCAGCTACTACTGCACCAGCTGGAACATCTTTAGTTACGATAGCACCAGCTGCAACGATTGCACCTTTGCCGACTCTAACGCCTTCAAGGATAACAGCATTTGCACCGATTAATACGTCATCTTCAATCACAACAGGTGATGCACTTGGTGGTTCGATAACACCCGCTAATACTGATCCAGCACCAACGTGTACATTTTTACCAGTTGTTGCACGTCCACCTAAAGTAGCGTTCATATCTACCATTGTACCTTCTCCAACAACAGCACCGATATTGATTGTAGCACCCATCATCACAACAGCACCGTCTTCAATAACTGCATGTTCTCTAATGAAAGCACCTGGTTCGATTCTTGCATTTGTATTTGTTAAGTCTTTTAATGGAATTGCTGAATTACGACGATCATGTTCAATTTCTAAATCCGTAATAGCTGATTGATTCGCGTCATAAAAGCTCTTCCAATCTTTAGCATCACAGAAAATTGTTTTAGATGTTTCAGAACCAAATACTTTAAATGACTCTGGGAATTCAACATTTTCAAATGTGCCGTTTACATAAACCTTTAAAGGCGTTACTTTCTCTGCTTCACTAATATATTGTATAATTTCTTCTGCCGTAAAATCTTTAACCATGTTAAATTCTCTCCTCATTTAAATTATTGTATGTGTAATATCCGTTTTCTTTATTGACTAGAACATCTGCTACATTAATTGCGCCATTAGCAAAGATATCTTTAGACTGCGCACGATGTGTGATTTCAATCGTTTCGTCATGGCTAGCAAATAGTACTTGATGTTCTCCAACAATTGTACCACCACGTTGTGAACTAATGCCAATTTCTGTAGGTTCACGTTTAGTAGTTGATTCATGTCTGTCATAAACTGGTACAGATTGTGCTCTTTTTTCTTTAATTGCGTCATATAGTTGAACGAGTGTACCACTTGGTGCATCGACTTTCTTATTATGATGCTTTTCTAACATTTCAATATCAAAGTCTTCCAATAATGGTACTGCATATTGAATAATTTCTTTGAGTATATGCACGCCATAGCTCATATTTGCGCTGAAAAATACAGGCATGTTCTGAGATTTTTCTTTTAACTTTTCTATGATTTGTTCTTTTTCACCAGTCGTTGCGATAACTAAAGGTAATGTGAAGTCTTCTTCTAATAAAGGCAATAATAATTCAGGATTTGAAAAGTCTATTGCCACATCCGCTTCTGGCGCTTCAGAAATAGATTCGAAAGCAGGGTAGGGATATGATTTCGTTGAATCCTTTACAACAACACCAACAATTTCGTTATCTCTTTCTTCTGCTAATCTTGCGACGCGTTCATTCATTGCACCATATCCGATTAATAATATCTTCATTGTTTTACACCATCTTTAAACTTAGTAAATGCTTCACTTAAAACGTTTCTTTCTTGTTCTTCCAATGTAACAAGCGGTAATCTTACTTCATAACAACCGAAACCTAATTCAGACGTTAATAACTTAATCGGCACTGGATTTACATCTACACTTAAATGATCAAGTAATTCGGTAATATCACGATTTAAAGTGTTTGCTTGTTCTAATTGATCATTAACGACATAATCATATAATTGTTGTGTTTCTTGTGGTATAGCATTTGCTACAACTGAAATTAATCCCGCTCCGCCTAATTGATAGTAATCCAACATATTGTCATCATTACCACTATATAATGCAAAGTCACTTGGTAATTGTTGTTTTAAAGTTTTTGCGTATTCTAAATCTCCAGTCGCATCTTTTAAAGCTACGATGTATGGATTTTCACTTAGTTTAAGCACCGTTTCAATATCTATCGTCATATTTGTTCTTGATGGGACATTATAAAGTACAACAGGTAATGCAACTTCATCTGCAATTTTTGTAAAATGCGCGATTAATCCACGTTGACTCGTCTTGTTGTAATAAGGTGTGATTAACATAATTGCATCAGCACCTAATTCTTTGGCTTTTATGGAAGCATCGATAGAAGCTTGCGTATTATTTGTACCTGTACCTGCTATAACTGGTACACGACCATTCACTTTTTTAATCCCACATTCTAATAATGTATTTCTTTCTTCTGTTGTAAGCGTAGGATTTTCTGCTGTTGTTCCGTTAATAATAATACTTTTAACACCATTATCTATTAAAAATTCTATATGATTTTCAAAGGCTTCGTAGTCTACATCCTCATTTGTGAATGGTGTCGTAAGGGCAACGCCCACACCGTTAAAAATATGTGACATACTGAACACTCCTCGTTATTTTTTATTTAATTCTAATACTTGTTCTAGCACTTGAACGGCATTTAAACTTGCACCTTTTAATAAATTATCTGAAGTACACCAGATGTGGAATGTATTGTCTAAAGAATCATCTTTACGAATTCTTCCAACGAATACTTCATCTTTACCAGTAGAATGAATCGCTAATGGATATTCATTATTTTCTACGTTATCTACTAAGACAACACGGTTATCTTCATTAAATAAGTTACGAATATCTTCAACAGTTGCTTCTTTATCTAAAGTTACGTTTATATGCACACTGTGGCTGTCTTGAACAGGTACACGTACACAAGTTGCTGTTACATTTAAAGAAGGTTGATCTAAGATTTTTCTAGTTTCGTCGATCATTTTTTGTTCTTCTTTTGTATAACCATCTTCTAAAAATACATCTATATGTGGTAACACATTATTATAAATTGGGTGAGGGTAGTTCTTTGGTGCTTCTCCTTTTTCACCATTAGCTAAATCTTCACGACCAGCTAAACCAGATCCTGATACTGCTTGATATGTTGTATACGCAACACGTTTCAATCCAAATTGATCTAATAAAGGTTTTAAAGGTACAACTGATTGAATTGTTGAACAGTTAGGGTTTGCAATAATTTTACGATTTAATTTAGGTACATTCACTTCCGGAACGATTAAATCAATATCTTCATGCATACGCCATTGACTTGAATTATCGATTACAATTGCACCATGTTTTTCAAATAGTGGGGCGAATTTCTCGCTTGTACCACCACCAGCACTCATAATAACGTAATCGAAATTGCCATCTGTTTTTTCTTCTGTCAATGCTTCAACAGTATAAGTTTTTCCTTGGAATTCGATTTGTTTACCTGCTGATCTAGGTGATGAAAATAATACAAGTTCATCAAATGGTACATTTCTTCTATCTAATACTTCTAATACTTTTTCTCCTACTAAACCTGTTGCGCCTACAACTGCTAATTTTGTCATTTTGTTCACTCCATCATTCATTATATATTAAATGCTTCACTTAAAGTTCGAACGGCAGTTTCTCCTAATTCGCGATCAACAACGTAAGAAATACTAATCTCAGAAGTTGTTGTTTGATAGAAGTTGATGTCATGACTAATTAAAGTACGGAATGCTTTAGAAGCTATTCCTGACATATCTCTCATGCCAGTTCCAATCACTGAAAGTTTAGCGTAGTTATCTCTCATTTTGTAACGTAAGTGAGGGTATTCCTCAGTAAGTTGTTCAATGATTTGTTCGATTTGATATACGTCTGAATCTTTAATCGTAAACGAAAGCTGTAATCCTTGTTGATTTTCAATTTGAGATATCATATCAACATTCATTGATTGTTCTTCTAATGAATCAAATAATTTCTGTAATAATGCAAAATTTTGCATCAGATAAGTTAAAGTAACATGAATCATATGTGTATCAAGTGCGACTCCTGTAACTGCTTTTTTCTCTAATATCTCTGTTTGTGGCATAATCCATGTTCCTTTCACGTTTGATAATGTTCTACCAAGATATAATGGTATGTTATAATTTTTTGCAATTTCGACACTTCTAGATTCTAATACGCCAGCACCTAAAGCACTCATTTCCATCATTTCTTCATATGAAACTTCATTGAGCAACTTTGCTTCTTGATAAATTCTAGGGTCTGTTCCATATACACCATCAACATCTGTATATATTTCACAAGATGTATCTATACTTGCTGCAATGGCTACTGCAGTTGTATCAGAACCGCCGCGTCCTAAAGTTGTAATTTCCAGATGATCATTCACACCTTGAAATCCTGCAACGACAAGAATGTCATTTGTTTCAAAAGCTTCTTCAAAACGTAGTGCATCAATTTCTGCAATTTTACTTTTCAAATGATTACCAATTGTCTTGATACCTGCTTGATATCCAGTCATTGCTTTCGTTTGAACACCAATATCATTCAATACCATTGATAAGTATGAAATGGTTTGTTGTTCACCAGTCGTTAAAAACATCGCTAAATGCTCATCTTTAGGTTGCGTCGTAAGTGAGCTAATATTTTCAAGTAAAGAATCTGTCGTCTTACCCATAGCACTTACAACCACTACTAATTGTTCTCCATTATCAACACGTGATTTCAACATATGTGCGATATTTTTAATTTTGTCAAAATCACCAACGGACGTACCGCCAAATTTTAAAACACTCTGACTCAAAATAATTCCTCCTATAAATCGGAGACGAACGCTGTAATATAAATAAAAAAACAAGTTCGGCATTCGAACTTGTTTTAATTTATATATACAAGTGATGCACTCCATTATTCTTAAAATAATGACAGACAACTAGCTCTTAACCTAAATGTCCAACACCATATTTCTGCAAAAATATAATGTTTCGGCATCGCACCCTTTCACTCCTTTAAGATTGCAGTCCAATAGGGGTAGTTACTAATGATTGATGCGCCTCATCAAAAACATATTCAATTGGTATGCATTCATTATACATACAAAGAATATTGATGTAAAGAGAGAAAACTGATAATTTCAAAAAGTTCTTACTATTTGATTGATCATTTTAGAATATTAATATTCATTCATATTCATTTTAGATGAGTGTGGAGGAGATGGAGGGAGTTTTTAGGAATGGGGGGAGGTTGGTAAGAAAAGTAGGGCTGGATTTATCTTGTTTAGTCAGTCTTGATAAATAGAGGAATATGTCCATATAATTGTGTAATAAAAAAAGAGCCACATATAGCTCACTTTGGTACAATGTAATCGACTAAGAAAAAATTGTAGAGGTGACTATATATGACTCAATTAAATGTTAACTTAGATTATGAAGAATTGGCAAGTGCTATTTTTGGAAGTGATATGAATGCGTCTATGAAAACAATAGCTATGACTGTCATAAATGCATACATGGAAATGGAAAGAGACAAGTATGTTAATGCTGGATATAAACAAAAGAATTCAGGAAGAAACGCACAACTTAATGGCTATTATGCGCGTGATTTCCTGATGCCTATTGGCAATCTGACATTAAAAGTTCCAAGAACACGTGACGGTGAATTTACAACTGAAGTATTTAATCAATATTCGCGTTCTGACCAATCGCTTATTTTAGCGATGACAGAAGCATACATTAATGGTGTTTCAACTAGAAATGTTAATAAAATTGTGGAATCCCTAACGGGAAAATCTGTGTCTAAATCAACTGTTTCAGGCGTAATAAAAAACCTAGATCCTGAAATTAAAGAATGGGCTGGTAGACCTATTGTTAGTCATCAGTATAAGTATGTATTTGTTGATGCTATGCACATTAAGGTAAGAGAGAATAATAAAATTGTTTCTAAAGGTGTTTATATCGCTATGGGTATCAACGAAAATAGAAAACGCGACATTATTGGCTTTAAAATTTCTAATCAAGAGTCAGAATTAGCTTGGTCAGAGTTTTTTGAAGACTTAAGAATGCGTGGTTTAACAACACCTGAACTTATTATCTCTGATGCGCATTCTGGACTTATTAAATCTATTAAGTCACAGTTTATTGATTCATCTTGGCAACGTTGTACATTCCATTTTCTTAAAAATATTGTAGAGAGATTTCCTAAAAAGAACTCTAAAGAAGCTAGAATGTTACTTAAATCAATATTCCAAGCACCAACATATCGTCACGCTGTTCAGCTCAAAGATGAATTCATTGCACAATATGAAAGTAATCCTAAGTATGTGGAAGCTATTAAAATATTGGATGAAGGCTTCGAAGATGCCTCACAATTCTATAGATTTCCTGCTCAACATCATAAAAATCTAAGAACTACTAATTCAGTTGAAAATATTAATATGCAACTCAGAAAACGAGAAAAAATAGTTAAAACATTCCCTAATCTAGATTCAGCTTTTAGATTAATTGGCGCAGTACTTATGGATATTCAAGAAAGATTTGATAAGTCTAACAGACCATTTATCGCTTAATTAAGCTACTTATTTTTTAAAAAATAAGTAGTGATCAAACAACTATATCTGTTTAAACTTCAAAACAAATATAGTTGTTCGATTCATTAAAAAACCAAAGGTTGATTACATTCTAAAGATATTACACAAACATATGGACTTGACTAAATAGAGGGTGTCTATGTTGCTTGTTTACCCTGTCTTGCAACATTGAACACCTGAACATTGCTAGTCGACGCTCACTTGCAACATTGAACGCCTGAAAACTCACATCTCCATCATTTTCCCCAAAAATAAAAAACTGAGACATGTCCTCATGTCTCAGTTCCATATATGCTAATTAGTTATAAACACCTTGATCTCTCAAGTATTCTTCATAACTGATTTCTTTAGAAATTGCGCCGTCTTCTTTGATTTCAATTACGCGATTAGCGATTGTATTGATAAATTCAAAGTCATATGAAGTAAAGATTAATGATCCTTTGAAATTCTTCAATCCATCATTGACTGCAGTGATACTTTCTAAGTCTAAGTGGTTTGTTGGTTCGTCTAGTAATAATACGTTAGAGTTTGATAACATCATTTTACTTAACATACATCTTACTTTTTCTCCACCTGAAAGGACACTTGCTTTTTTCTTAACTTCTTCACCACTAAATAACATACGTCCAAGGAATCCTCTTAAGAATGTTTCTGTTTGTTCTTCTGGTGGTGCATACTGTCTTAACCAGTCAACTAAGTTCATTTCTATACCTTCGAAATATTCTGAGTTATCTTTTGGTAAGTATGATTGTGTTGTTGTAACGCCCCATTTAACTGTTCCTTCATCTGGTTCAATTTCACCAGCTAAAATACGAAGTAGGGTCGTTTTAGCAATCTCACTTTCTCCGATTAATACAGCTTTATCATTTGGGTTCATTGTAAATGAAACGTTATTTAATACTTTTTGACCGTCAATTGTTTTTGAAACACCTTGAACTTGTAATAAGTCATTACCGATTTCTCGCTCAATTGTGAAATTAACGAATGGATAACGTCTTGATGATGGTTGAATGTCATCAAGTTCAATTTTTTCAAGCATTTTCTTACGGCTTGTTGCTTGCTTAGATTTAGAAGCGTTCGCACTAAATCTTGCAATAAAGTCTTGTAATTCTTTAATACGTTCTTCTTTTTTCTTGTTTTGATCTTGAGCCATTTGAGTAGCAAGTTGACTTGATTGATACCAGAAGTCATAGTTTCCGACAAATAGTTTAATTTTGCCGTAGTCTAAGTCAGCAATATGTGTACATACATTGTTTAAGAAATGTCTATCATGTGATACGACGATAACTGTATTCTCAAAGTTAATTAAGAAATCTTCTAACCAAGCAATCGCTTTAATATCTAAACCGTTTGTAGGCTCATCGAGTAATAGAACATCTGGCTCACCAAATAAACTTTGAGCAAGAAGTACTTTTACTTTTTGGTTGTTTTCTAATTCAGACATCATTTTGTCATGTAATTCGTCTTTAATACCTAAACCTGAAAGTAAAACAGATGCATCCGCTTCTGCATTCCATCCGTTCATTTCAGCAAACTCACCTTCAAGTTCTGCTGCACGCATACCATCTTCATCTGAGAAGTCTGGTTTCATATAAATTTCGTTTTTCTCAGTCATAACTTGCCATAATTTTTCATGGCCTTTTAATACAACATCAATCACTTTTTCATCTTCGTGCGCAAAGTGATCCTGTTTTAATACTGCTAAACGTTCATCTTTACCAAGTGAAACGTGACCTGATTGAGAATCTAATTCGCCTGATAATACTTTTAAGAACGTTGATTTCCCAGCTCCATTAGCACCGATAAGTCCGTAACAGTTACCTGGTGTGAACTTAATATTTACATCTTCAAAAAGCTTACGATCACCGAAACGTAAACTTACATTCGTAACTTGTAACATTAAATGACTCCTTTTCATTAATACTTCTACCGATGAATTATATCATAAATGAAACAAAAATGGGCAAGAGTTTGAACAGTCGTTACACGAAGCAAAATGCATGTTATAATGAATAAACGAAAAACATATGAATGGAGAATGACATGGCACACGAAAAAGATACGCTTGTAGGTCGCATAGACTTTTTAAAATTGGATAGATTGGAAGGTTCAACTTATCACTTACTTGGACCAAATAGCGAACCTATTAAAATGAATGCTTCAGAAGTGGAAGATGACGATCAATTAGAAATCGGTGAAGATTATAGTTTCTTTGTATATCCTAGCCGATCTGGAGAATTATTTGCTACACAAAACATGCCAACTATTACAAAAGACCGTTATGATTGGGTAAAAGTATTGAGAGTAGACCGTGATGGTGCTGCAGTAGATGTAGGATTACCTAGAGAAGTACTCATTCCATGGGAAGATCTACCTAAAGTTAAAGAGCTATGGCCACAAAACGGTGACATGATATTCTGTACACTTAGAATAGATAGTAATAGTCAAATGTTTGCGAGACTAGCAACAGAAACAATCGTTGACACGATGTACAAAATGGCTGAAGAATCTATGTTACATCAACATGTAACAGCAAGACCATATCGCTTATTAAGAGTAGGTACTTTCCTCTTATCTGAAGATGGTTATAAAATATTTGTACATGAATCAGAACGTAAACATGAACCAAGACTAGGTGAAGAAATGGACGTTAGAATCATCGGCGTAAAAGAAAACGGTGAATTAAATGGTTCATTCTTACCATTGGCACATGAAAGGCTAGATGAAGATGGCCAAGTGATATTTGATTTACTTGTAGAATATGACGGAGAATTACCATTTTGGGATAAATCAAACCCAGAAGCGATTAAAGAAGTCTTTAATATGAGTAAAGCAAGTTTCAAACGTGCTATCGGTAGATTATATAAACAAAAATTGATCACAATCGAGACTGGTAAAATTACCATCACTAAAAAAGGTTGGGCTCAAGTTAAAAAAGAAGACTAATTATAAAACCAAACTGACACTTCCAAATGAAGTTGAGTTTGGTTTTTTATCGCGATTATATGCCATTTAATTACAATATTGACATTATTTAAAAAGCGTTGTAAATTATAAATGTAACAATATCGAACATTAATAAACAATCAAATATTTGGATCGTGACTATTCAATTAGGCGAAAACCACAATTCTTGAGGTGCATGAATCACCTCTAAGTCTTGTGGTATTTTTTATTTCAAATGATTGGAGGTATTGCTGCCTATGATAATCAAACAAGTCCTTAACAATAATGTTGCTATTGCCATCAGTGAAAATGGTGAAGAAGTAATCGCTATGGGGAAAGGAATCGTGTTCTCAAAAAAGAAAGGTGATTTCTTATCTCATCAAACACCCGAGAAAATCTTTAGACTCGATAATCAAGAAGTGAGATTTCATTTACAGTCTTTAATTAATGATGTACCCGTACCGATTATTACGACATGTTGTGAAATCATAAATGATGTTCAACATAAATTTGATTTTACATTTCAAGATTACATTTATGTCACATTAACGCATCATTTACATCACGCGGTCAATATTCATCAAAACAACCAAAAGATACAGACATTTTCTATTGATGTTAAAAGCATTCATCCTCGTGCATTTGAATCTAGTTTATACGCATTAACGATTATTAAACGAAATTTAAATATTTCTTTCCCAGCATATGAAGCAAATAATCTAGCATTACATTTTATCAACGCTGAGCAACCTGAGGGTATCGAAAATCAAACTGCTTATAAGAATAAAAATATTCAACTGAACGATTTGATCAATTGCTTAAATCAAATAGGTATCACACGGAATAAGTCCAATGAATATTATTATGATAGATTCATCCAGCACTTAAAGTATTTAACAGAACACATTCTTGATTATTCTGAAGACTTATCTCAACAAGTTGATATATCATTCCAACAGCATTTAAAAACACACTATCCAAATTCTTATTTGTACGCAAAAGACTTATATAACGCCATATCAAGAAAGTTCAATATTGTTATTAATCAACATCACTTGTTCTATTTTCAGTTGCATATAGAACGCATATTATCATCACAAAAAGGAGGCACAACACGAGATGAGTAGAGAAGAGAATATGATGGTAGGTTTCACTATTGTAGCGATAGCTGGGGATGCAAGAAGAGAAGTTATGGCTGCTATGGAAAAAGCTAAAAACGGACTATTCGATGAAGCGCGTAGTCATATTGAAAGTGCAAATACATTTATAACAGAAGCACATAAAGAACAAACCCAATGTTTAGCTCAAGAAGCAAGTGGTGAATCATCTGAATTAAGTTTTATTATGGTACACGGTCAAGATCACTTAATGACAACAATGGCATTACGTGATTCTGTAAATTACATCATTGATATTTATGAACAACTTCAAACTTTAAAACAAAATGGGTGATACATGTGAATAAGATAATTAAATTTATTGAAAAGATGAAACCATTTTTTTGAAAAAGTGGCTTCTAATCCATACTTAACAGCAATTAGAGATGGCTTCGTTGCATTAATGCCAGTTATTTTATTTTCATCATTATTTATTTTAGCTGCTTACGTACCGAACGTTTGGGGATTCCATTGGCCAAAAAATATCGAAACTACCATTATGAAAGTTTATCAATTCACAATGGGTATGTTAGCACTTTATATGGCAGGGACTGTTACGAAATCATTAACTGACAATAAAAACTTAAAATTACCTAAAACGAACCAAATCAATGTCATTTCAACATTCGTAGCTGCAGAATCTTCATTACTAATTGTAGCGATGAACCCCGTTAAAGACGGTATAAGCATTGATATGCTTGGTACTAAAGGACTTATCGCATCATTTATCGTGGCATTTGTAATACCCAACTTTTATAAATTCTTTATTGGCCGAAATATCACAATTAAGATGCCACCTCAAGTACCTGGTAATATCGCACAAGCGTTTAAAGATATGATTCCGTTTGCCGCTTCTGTCGGTTTATTCTGGATTATCGATATCGCGATTCGTCAAATTGCTAATGGTAACTTAGCAGAATTGGCGACAATTATACTGTCACCATTATTTACAGCTGCAAATGGTTACTTAGGATTTGCGATTATCTTCGGATTTATAGCTTTCTTCTGGTTTATAGGTGTACATGGACCATCTGTAGTAGGTCCTGCTGTTATTGCGATTATGTATAACAACCAAGTTGAAAACTTAAGATTATTTAGAGAAGGTCAACATGCACATATTGCATTAACACAAAGTACGCAAGACTTTGTAGCACTGATCGGAGGTACTGGTGCCACATTCTTAGTTCCATATATATTTATATTCTTGTGTAAGTCTAAAGAACTTAAAGCTGTTGGTAAAGCGTCATTTATTCCTACAACATTTGCTGTAAATGAACCTTTATTATTTGGTGCGCCAATTATTTTAAACCCTGTATTCATGATACCTTTTATCGTGACACCAATTCTTAACTCATGGGTATTGAAATTTTTCGTAGAGAATCTAGGTATGAATAGTTTCATGCATTTCTTACCATGGCCGACACCAGGACCTATAGGTATTTATATGGCATCAAACTTTGCGCCATTATCTTTATTATTAATAGCCGTTATTATGATACTCGACTTTGTGATTTGGATGCCATTTATTAAAGCATATGATCGTATTAAAGTGAGTGAAGAACGCGGAACGATTGAAAGTCAAAATATTGTACAGCCTCAATCAAACGTAGAGTCAAACGAAAATAGTCAGGTAGAAACTACTGATACTAAAGTTCAATATGACATTAAGGATCACGTCAACGTATTAGTCGTATGTGCTGGTGGTGGTACAAGTGGTATACTCGCTAATTCGTTAAACAAAGCTGCTAAAGAACAAAATATTCATTTAAATGCTACTGCGAGAGCATATGGTCAAGATATGGATTTAATTAAAGATATGAACATTGTTATATTAGCCCCTCAAATGGATTCAATGAAAAATGAAATGAAGAAATATACTGACCAGCACAATGCTCTTCTTATGACAACAACAGGTAAAGAATATATTGCACTTACAAGAGACGGAGAAGCAGCAATAGAGAAGATATACAAACTACTATCAGAAGAAAAATAAACTAAAGGAGTATAAGCATGTTAGAATTACCAAAAACTTTTGTACTAGGCGCTGCAACTGCAGCATATCAAGTAGAAGGGTCAAGCAAAGTAGATGGAAAAGGACGTGTGCTTTGGGATGAATTTTTAGAGAAACAAGGACGATTTAGCCCAGATCCAGCAAGCGATTTTTATAATCGATATGAAGAAGATATTAAATTAGCTTCAGAACACGGTATTAAAGCGTTAAGAATTTCTATTGCTTGGTCTCGCATATTTCCAAAAGGGTATGGGGATGTTAATCAAAAAGGGGTAACATATTATAAAAATGTATTTGCGACGTGTCGTAAATATAATATTGAACCGTATGTGACATTACATCATTTTGATACGCCTGAAGAACTATTCAAACAAGGGGATTGGTTATGTAAGGAGAACATCACGTATTTTGTGAACTATGCAGCATATTGCTTTGAGACATTTAAAGATGATGTTCAATATTGGATGACGATTAATGAACCGATCGCATATACTTTAGGTCAATATGTGACAGGTGCGTTTCCACCTGGTGAACAATATCAAGTCGTCAAGTGTCTCCAAGCTCAACATAATCTTATTGTTGCGCATAGTAAAGTAGTTAAACTCTATAAAGAGAAAGGTTATGACGGAGAAATCGGTATTATACATGCTTTAACTCAAATTTATCCAATTGATCAACAACCTGAAAATGTGAACTCTGCTAAAGTTCAAGATACATTTATCAATGGATTTTTATTAGATGGTACATTTTTAGGCGCATATTCTAGTGAGAAAATGGATATAATTAATCATTTGCTTAATATATATGATGGTTCATTAGATATGACAGAAGAGGAAATGGCAATCATTAAAGAAGCTAGTCAATTACAAGATTTCTTAGGCATCAATTATTATCAAAGTAATTGGGTGAAAGCAAATGAAGCGGATAGCTTAATACATCATAATGGTACTGGTGACAAAGGTAGTTCGATTTTTAGACTTAAACAAATAGCTGAAATTGTTAAAAACCATGACGTTCCAACGACTGACTGGGATTGGTATATTTATCCTAAAGGTTTATATGATATAATTATGCGTATCAAAGAAGACTATCCAAATTATAAAAAGCTGCTGATCACTGAGAATGGACTAGGGTATAAAGATCAATTTATAGACGAACATACGACAATAAATGATCAACCTCGTATAGACTATATAGCTGCACATATAGAAAGTATTAGTGATGCGATTAAAGATGGTGCTCATGTAACAGGTTATTTTGTTTGGTCATTGCAAGATATGTTTAGTTGGTCTAATGGTTATAATAAGCGATATGGATTATTCTATATCGACTTTGAAACACAAAAAAGATATATCAAGAAAAGTGCGCTATGGTATAAAGCACTATCTGAGTCATTAGAGAATAAAACAGAATAAATAAGAAACTAAACCCCGCTTCTAGATTAAATAGAAGCGGGGTATTTATAATTAAATTATAGCTGTTGCATATTGTTCAATTACTTTATTTAGATTTTGTATATTACTAATACCTTCATCATTTAACCAAGCATTGCATCCTTGTTCGCCATCTTTAACATATGCTTGAGTAGCGCCTGCCCATGTAGCTCTTCCACATAACACACCGTTAAATTTAGATTCTGATTCATAAGCAAATTTCAATGTTTCTTGGAATAAAGTAGGTGATACGCCTGCACTTAGCAAGATAAATGGTAAATGTGTTGCGTCTGATTGCTCTTTGAAATACTGCCTAGCTTGTGCTTTCGTATATACTGGATTATCACCAAAGCCTTCTACAAAATTCATATTAACTGGTACTTCTACTTTTAATACGTCTACTTTAAATCGGTCTTCTGAGAATAATTTCATTGCTTCGATAACTTTATGAGGTTTAACTTTTGCGTATGCTTCACTTAAATTATCATCATTTGTTGCGTCATATGACACGATTTCTAAGAAAAATGGAATATCCAACGCTACACACTCAGCACCGACTCTTTCAACAAAGGCTTCTTTTTGTGCGTTGATTTCTTGTGATTCATCAACATCAAAATATACGAGTAATTTAATGGCATCTGCACCTTGTTGTTTTAAGTGCGTGTACAGACCATGTATTTAATAAATCAGGTAAACGACCTGGTGTTGCTTTATCATAGCCAGTCTTTTCGTAAGCTAAGATTAAACCGCAATTAGGATGCCTTTCTTTTGAAGCGGGTAATCCATACTCAGGATCTAATAATATACTTGAAGAAAATTCCGTTAATGTCTTAGATATTTGTACTTTAAAATCTTCTATCGTTTCTGATGCTACATTTTCACCAAGCATCTTCTTTAATGCACCGCGTTGATCAATAGCAAGTGCAGCAATTTGGCCTATATCGTTTGTGAGTTTTGATAAATTTTTAACCATTTAAAAACACTCCAATTGTTCAATTTTTATTTTTGCTAAATAATACTCAAAATTCTCTTTCATTAAGAATCCAGTTTTCTGTTCTAAAGCATTCGCAATTCCAGCAGCCATGGCTGATTTAACAGCATAGTGAACATCTTGTTTATGTATGAGTCCATAACTAAATCCTGCTATAGAACTGTCACCAGAACCAACTGCGTTAACAACTTTAATTTTAGGAATATTTACTTTATAAATTTGATGCTGATATTTATAAAGTGCACCATTAGAACCAAGTGAAATCATCACACAAGGAATTTGGTTTAAAAGAGGGGATTTCAATGCTTCGATAATCTCTTGATGATTATCATGATTTTTTCACATTAAATAGCTGATTTAGTTCCTCGATATTAGGTTTAATTAAATAAGGTAAGCTTTGACTTTCATGATTTAATAAATCTTTTAAAGTATGACCATTTACATCTAACAATACTTTCTTACCGTGACTAACAGCGAAATCGATAAGTGCCTGATAAGTTTCAACATTCATGCCTGGTAGAGCACTACCTGATATCGCAACAATGTCATGCGCTTGAATAAGTTTAGTCACATGCTTCATAAATGACTGAATATCTTCTTGCGTAATTGGATCTCCTGGTTCAAGTAATTCTGTTTGATGTGCTCCATTTAAAATCGCAATACATTGTCTCGATTCAATATTTGTTTCATAAAAATCATGTTTAATATCATCTTGATCTAAATCACGCTTAATAAATTCACCAGTAGTACCTCTGATAACGCCAGTTGCCAAATGATTAATGCCTAAAATGTTTGCCACTCTCGTAACATTCAATCCTTTGCCACCAGCTGTTTTAATAACATTTTTAACGCGGTTCGTTTTGTTCAATTCAAAATGATCTAGTTGATAGGCGATATCCACTGAAGTATTTAATGTAATTGTTAATAATTTCAATGTTTCACCTCATCCACATATTCTCCTTTATTCCATTTATCAATATATTTGTTAAACTGATTGGAATCATATTGAACTTGGTCGTCTGTTAACAATTGATTTATGCGTTCTATTAATTGATCTGATTCCGTTGTTTGGATATACTCAGCATCTATAAAGGTTTCAACGATATCAGTTATTAAATCAATGCCTGAAATCGTTCCACCGACTCCAATAATATTGCAATTATATTTTTCTTTCGCTAAACGAGCGCTTGTTATGTCTCTAACAAGTGCAACTCTCGCATTAGGTACTTTATTTGCTGAAACACTAATACCTACACCTGTACCACAAAGTACAACACCTAAGTCAGCTTTTCCTTCTATAACAGCTTTTGCGACATTTACACCATAAATAGGGTAGTGTGTTCTTTGATGATCATAAGTTCCAACATCTATCACTTCATGACCAATACTTTTAATAAAATCTGATACTTTGATTTTTTCATCCGTAACGATATGATCGCATCCAATAGCTATCTTCATTTAACTTTCTCCTTAACACAAACTATTTAACATATCTATTCTGATTTGATGTCGGCCAGCATCATAAGATGATTCTCCAAATGCTTTAGCACAATTAATCGCTAGAGTAGGGCCAACAATTTCAGAAGCAAGAATCATAATTTTTGTATTGTTGTGACGTGCTGTCATATAAGCAGAACGGTCATCTGAAACTGAAGCAGCGATTATATTTTTATGTTTGTTCGCGATAATGAATAGTGCAATACCATAATCATCAATAATTAAAGCTTTAGCATCTTCATTATTTTTAACTGCTTCTATAGTATTTACAGTTACAGCAAACACATCGTCTTCAAGTGTTTCATCGTACAAATCAATCCATTCAATGTTAGAATGAGATAGTTCCTGAATAATCTTGTCTTTTAAAGGGCTGGATTTACGAATACAATTAATAAAAACTTTCATATACTTCCTCCTATGTTTGTAATTGTTTGTTTTTTGTTAATTATAATATAAAATCAAACATACTTTCTGTCAATAAAAAACGCAATATAAAATAGCGATATGCTATTCTATATTGCGTTTCTTTTAATATTCATTTTGATAACTACTTAATCTTGTTTGGATATGTGTTTAATATTTCTTCACTTACATCATCATCTGAAATAACAGCATCGACATCGTTAATATTATAGAAGTTATATAATGCTTGAACACCGAATTTAGTGCTGTCTGCTGTAATATATTTAAGCTTTGCATTTTCTAAAATGATATGAATACCTTTACCTTCTTCTTCATTAGCAGTTGTTAATTTTTGACCATATATACCGTTAACTCCGACAAAGGCTTTTGCTACATGAAAGTCTTCCATCATTTTGTTCGCAAAGTGTCCGATAAATGTACCCGTTTTGGATCTGAAACGACCACCTACGAGTAATACATCAATGTTTGATAAATCTTTATATTGTAAGAATATATCAAGCGAATTTGTAAATATGCTTAAGTTCTTATCTTTTATAAAATCAAATATGAGTTCATTTGTAGAACCTGATCCGATAAAAATAATATCTTCATTATGAATCAGTTCGCCACACTTTTGAGCGATTTTCATTTTATTAGAAACATTGATAGTTTGCTTTTCTTTATGTGACTTTTCATTATATAAGTTATCTTCAATTAATTTAGCGCCACCATGAATTCTATTTAATAAACCATTGTTTTCTAGTTCTTGTAAATCTCTTCTAATTGTCATTTCAGCAACGTTCATCTTCTCCGAAAGGGAAGATACTTTCACAGACATATTATTTTTAAGTTCATCCATTATAAAACGGTGCCTATCAACTTTTAATTTCACTTGTGATCCTCCTATATATTAACTTTTTAATAAGTTCGAATTTGTTTGATTATATTGTAACACAAATAATATTAAAATTAGAATAATATATAATACGGTTATTTAATAAGGGTGTTTATATTGAATAAGAAAATGTAGAGACTGAAACAATAAAGTGTACCAGTCTCTACATTAATAATAGAAAACATATTATTCAATTTCGTTTGTAAGTGATTCTAGCTCGTCGATTAAGTGGCCGATATACGCGATTGTTTCTTTAAGTGGTTTATCTGTCGTAATATCAATACCTGCCATTTGAGCAAGTTCAACAGGAGATTTAGAACCACCAGCTTTTAAGACATTTAACCAATCTTCAACAGCAGGTTGTCCTTCTTTTTCAATTCTTTGACTCATAGCAGCTCCGATTGTTAAACCTGCTGAATACGTATAAGGGTATAAGCCCATATAATAATGTGGTTGGCGCATCCATGTTAATTCTGCACCTTCTGTTATTTCAACTTCGTCTCCCCAGAAATCAGAAATAACTTGTTTCTTAATGCTATTTAAAAGTGGGGCAGTGAGTGCTTCACCTTTATCAACATGTCTATAAACTTCTCTTTGATATTTAGCTTCTAATAAATGTGTAACCATATTATGATAGTACGTTCTTGAAATAATTGAGCTAATAACCCAACGTTTAAATTTCGGATCATCTGATTTCTTCAATAAATTATTAGCCATTAACATTTCATTCATTGTTGATGGTGCTTCTACAAAGTACATTGAACAATCTGCTTGATATACATTTTGATGTGCATTTGCTAAATTAAAGTGTCCTGCATGACCAAGTTCATGTGCTAATACAAATACTTCAGTCATTTTACTTGTCCATGAAATAAATATGAATGGGTTAACACCGTATGGACTTGCACAATAAGCACCTGTTTGTTTCCCTTTGTTTTGAGGGAAGTCAATCCAGCGTTTATCATAACTATCATTGACCATTTGCATATAATCTTCACCAAGTACACTTAATGCTTCTTTAATATATTCTTTAGAACCTTCAATTGATACATCCGGTTCATAAGTAGGGTCTAATGATATACGTAAATCTTCAAATTTCAATTTATCTAGATTATTTGTACGTTTAAGTAATTGCGCATATCTTCTCATATGTGGTGCTAATTCTTCTGAAATAACATCTATTTGACGATCATACATTTCTCTCGTTACATCTTGTGATTCTAATAAGAAATCAATTACAGAATCGTAACCACGTATTTCAGATTCAATTTTTTCTTTTTGAACGTGAGCATTGTATGTTGCTGCAGTTGTATTTTCATAACGGCGTAACGCATCACTAAATTTCTTAAATGCATTACGTCTAACTTCTGTATTAGAGTCAACTTCGTAATCACCTTCAAATGATACATAATCTAAAGGTATTTCTTCTCCATTCGCTTCAAAAGTACCAAACTCAATATCTAACATTTTCGTAATACCATATAATTCATATGGCGCACCAAAAGTAGGTGAGAAGGTTGCTAACGCTTTTTCTACTTCAGGATGTAGCGTATGTTCTTTTTGACGTTTTAACAACGTTAAATATTTAGGATACTCAGATTGTTTAATTAAAGCATTGAATGCTTCATCATCTAATTGCAAAATTTCTGACTCTACGAATGATAATAAACCAGCAACTTTTCCATATGTAGTAGAAAATTGTGCAGCTACTTTTTGACTTTGTTCATCTGTCGTATCAGTCGAATAAAGTAATTCTACATATGTACTTAAGTGAATAATACTTACAATAAGATCAGCTTGTTCACGTAAAGCAGATTCAATTGTTGATATTTCATTTAACTGATTCACATATTTTTCATTAAATGCTGTAACATTTTCAACTAATGCTTTTAATGCACTATAAAATGCATCATTGTCTTGATACAAACTTGAAAGATCCCATGTTTCTTGAACAGGAACTTCACTTCGTAATGATTGTCCCATCAAATCACCCTTTTTTAAAATTTACTTATTTATGTACTTATGTACATATTATACATATAAACATCTTCTACGTCATATGATACAACGTACTATTTGAACAATTTATCTGGCGTATCATGGTCACATTTGTGCGATAATGTCCGTAAAATTTAAACAAAATTGCAAATGTAGAATTAAATTTATATAAAAAAATCAAATTTTTATCTATATCGTAATTAAACATAAATAAAAGGGGTATAGACCAGTACAACTAGATAAAGGAGACGTGCATCTTGAATATTTTTGATTTCCCAAATATGGATTTCATTTGTCGTCGTTATTGTTTTTTCTGTATTATCATCATTAATACTTAAAAAACACGTCATCAGTGCAATTTTGACATTTGTCGTATTAGGTATGATTGCATTTATATTACCTAATTTTTATGATATTACATACGAACCATTATTAGGCTATGCAGCATTTATGGCAATCGTAAGTTTATTTGTATGCTTATTAACATGGTACTTAATGAGAAAGAATCAAAAAAGATTAGCTGAAAAAACATAGTCAAGATGAAACAATAGAAGATGAACGTCAATTTAATGAATTAAAAAGACGTAATAAATAGGGGGAGCGGGACAGAAATCTAATTTGTAAAAAAGATTTCATAGTCCCGCCCCGGCAAGGATGACTAGAGTTGAAAAAAGCTTGGTACAAGCGCATTTCGGCTTCAGACATCTACTGCCAAGATACTAGAAAAGTCTGAGACATTACATTATGTCCCAGACTTTTTTGATTGATTGATCGATCGTTATGAACACTTCTGACCAAACTTGTTCGTAACGAGGCTCTTGTGAACACTTTCGGCTAAACTTGTTCATAACGAGGGCGTTAATTACAAAACTTGGCCGAAGTGTTACTAAGGATAGCTATAATTACAAAACTCTGCCGAAATGTTACTAAGGATAGCTATAATTACAAAACTCTGCCGAAATGTTACTAAGGATACACATAGTTACAAAACTCGACCGAAGTGTTACTAACACACTCGTTATTTGGCCTTCTTATCAAAACTGCTAATAACGACACTAGTATTTGCACCTTCAACCAAAACTGCTAATAACGACTGAGATATTTCTATATATACCAGTCGCTTTTTCTTTCTTTATTTAAAATAAACAGGTGTCGTGATTGCATAGAGTGCTTCGTTAATAAAACTTTGTTGGTCTGCGCTTAAATCTGAGTTCTTTAATGTTCCTTCTCGTTCATACCCACATCTTTCAATGGTGTTAATACTTCTTGTATTTTTAACATCTATGTATGCTTCTATTCTTGCAAAGCCATGGTTTTCTATAACATGTTGTGTAATATATTGAATAGCTTCTGTTATATATCCTTTGCCTAAACCTGAATTGACTGCCCAATAACCAATTTCACATGATGGTAATCTTAAATCGATATCTTGAAGTACAACTGATCCTACAAATTGCATCGTATCCTTTTCAAAGATAAAATATCTAAAATATTCTTTGTTATATTGTGGGTCAGTTGATTTATTAAGAAAATCAGTCACTTTATATTCATCGAATTGATAATTGAAGAATGCTGCCCAATCTTTTAATGTATTTACTGAGTTAAGCATTTCGTCCTTTATTGTCTCTTTGTATGAAAAAACTTGTTCTCCAGCTAATAGTATTAACCGAGATGTTTCTAATTTTAATTCAAGTTGTATCTCTTTATTCATTATAAAACTCCTGACTTACGTGATATTCTAAATGTATTATAACATGTACGAAATTGACTTTATTTATTTTTTTGTTTATATAGTTGACTCTAACGTAACGTAAGACTTTATAGTAGGGTTATGAGGAGGTTAAGTAAATGGAAATGACTGTTAAAGAAATTGCTCAATTAGTCGGTATAAGTGTGCGCACGCTTCACCATTATGATGAAATTAATTTACTGAATCCGTCTAATGTATCATCTTCTGGTTATCGATTGTATTCAGACGAGAATGTAGACAGATTACAGCAAATTTTATTTTTTAAAGAACTTGATTTTCCTCTAAAAAAGATAAAAGAAATTCTTGATGATCCTTCGTTTGATAAAGAAAAAGCGTTAAATATGCATAAAAAGATGCTTATCAATAAAAGAACAAGAATTGATCAAATGATTCAAACGATAGATCAAACGACGAAACATATGAAAGGAGAAATTAACATGACGAATGAAGATAAATTTATAGGTTTTGAGTTTAATCAGAATGAATATGAAGATGAAGCACGTGAAAAGTGGGGGAAAAAGACTGTAGATAAAGCCAACAATCGTATTAATAGTTGGTCTAAAGAAGAAAAAGCTTCAAAAGAAGAAGAAATGAATGATATCTTTAGAACATTTGCAGCAAACAGAAATGAATCTCCAGACTCAGAAATTGCTCAATCAATTGTACAAAGATGGTACACGTATTTAAATTCTAATATTGATTGCGAGTATAGTTTAGAAGCATTTGGTAGTATCGGTGATATGTATGTAAGTGATGAAAGATTTACTAAAAATATTAATAAATTTGGTGACGGTACCGCACAATTTGCTAGTAAAGCCATTGCAAGTTATGTCAAAATGAATCAATAGCATAAACTACTATAAATCGTATTTATTTCGATTTATAGTAGTTTTTCTTTATCATGATGTATGATATGCTTTCTTAAAATCAATATGGAGTGATTGAATGATTTATGTATTAAGACATTGCAAAGCTACTTATATGTATCAATCAAACCATATATAACAAAATACCAAACACCATTAACTTATGATAGCCGATTAAATGAGCGTATTTTAAGTGACTTACCAATAGATAATTGGCTAACTGAGCTTAAAATGACTTTCAGTGACTTTAATTATCGTATACATAATGGCGAAACAAGTTTAGAAGCTCAACAGCGAATTTTAGAAGTATTTAAGTCGATACCAGTAAATGAACATGCATTAATCGTAACACATGAAAACATCATGTCATTATTACTAAATCATTTTGATAAACAATTTGGCTTTGATGAATGGAAAGCTTTAATGAATCCAGATCTATATGCAATTGATGAAGCGTTACAAGTTAAACATATAACAATATAAATTAGTTAGGTTTTTATGTAGAATAGGCGTCCCCTAAGACAATATACTTAACTTCCTATAATATATATTATGTAAACTAGTTAATGGATTAAATATGATATGTGTCACTAACCGTATATTTAACGTAAAAAAAGCTGAAATATGAATTTCAGCTTTTTTGATTACTTTTTAATTTTAGATCGTACTTTTTGGATTACATTGTGTAAGAAATATTTTTTCTTATTGATTGGTTTATAGAAATCTCCGATTAATTCTTCGATTTGAACGTTAAATCCTCGTTTAAATCGATATACACCGTAATCTTCGCTATCTTCTGTGAAATCTCCTGATAATCCGTAGAAGTTGTATCTATCAAATCCATTTTCGAAACAATAATTAATCATATGCCAATGCATCATATATGGTCCCATAAAGTGATTGTATTTTTCACTTGAGCCACCTGAGAAATAATTGATTTCATATGCATTTTCAAAGAATACACCTGAAGCTAAGTTTAAGATTTCGCCATCTGTTTTAATAAGTTCGCTAGTTTCTAATAATTCTTTCTGTGCATGGTCGATTAAACGGTCTGTTTCAGCAATTTTCTTTAATTGTTTTTCAGATTTGTTTTCTTTCGCCATCATTTGATCACGTTTTGTTTCTAATTCATTTAAATTCTCTTGTGTTGATTGAATATATTCATTTAAGTCGATATATGCTAATGGTACTAATGCTTTAGAACCATATGTATCGATAAAGTTTAAGAAATATTCATCTGTCTTAGAAATAAAGCCAGCTCTTTCTTCTGTTTCTCTATATAATTTAAAGAATATATCTAATTCATCGCGTTCTAAGAAACGTACTTTAACACCGTAATTATGTGCTTTATTGACGTTACGTTTTCTTTGGCTGTCGAATCCTTTTTTAACTTCTGCTAATGTTTTATCTTTTAAGTTCAAGACACCCATCCATCTCACTTGGCTCGATGGATCATATTTAGTCGTAAAGCCGTGATGGTCATAGCCTAGTGATTTAATGAGATCAACGATTTGGTCATTAGCGCCATCTTCTTTAATTTGTTCAATACCTTTATCGTATATATTGTAAATCCAGTATGGATCGACTTTAACATATAGACATTGATGATGTTTTAAGTACTTTTCAAGTGCTTTGAAGTAATATGTCACTAAATCTAGATTGCTATAATCCATTACCGGACCACGATTTGAATAATACACATAACTACCTAATGTTGGTATTTTAGAGAATAGACTTGCTGCAACGACTTGGTTATTCTCATCTTTAACACCTAATAATACAACTTGAAAACCATCATTTTCCCTCGTCTTGATGTTTTCTTTTACTTGAAAGTAGTGACTTTCGTATCGACTATCAGATACGAACTCATCATATTCAGTAACTGTTAATTCTGTAAATTTCATATTATCTAAATTCCTCTCTTACTGAAAATCATTTATTTTTTTAATACTTTTTTTAGTGTTGTATACGCTTTGTACGCTGGTTTATTAATTGGTTTAACGAAATCACCAATATATTCATAAACATCTGCATTGTAACCTTTTTTAAATTTAATAACGCCAACATCAGGTGCATCTTCTGAGAAGTCTCCGCTGATACCATAGAAGTTATAACGGTCAATATTGTGATCTAATGCGTATTTAATCATTTCCCACTGAATTGCATAACTACCTGCAAAGTGACGATATTCATTAGATGAACCACCTGCATAATATACAACCTCAAATGGATTGATAATGAAGAAACCTGCTGCTATTGGTAATGTATCACCATGTTCTTGTTGTAATTGACGTGCTTCTTCTAATTTAGCTTCATTTGCTTCTCTTTGTTGTTTTAAGTTGTCTATTTTATTAATCGTTTTTTGATTATCTGGTTTCTTTTCTAAATCTTTTTCAGCTTTCGCAATATCTTTGTTGTATTGTTCATGGTCTTTTTCTAATTGTGGAATGTAAGTTTCAAAGTCTATATAAGCTAAAGGAATCTTTACATTTTCAAAGTATTTTAATCTGTTGTAATAGAAGTCATCACCGCGATCGTTGAAATCTTTCTTCTCTGTTGTATCTTCCATAAATTGACGGAATATTGGCATTTCATCTTTAGATAAGTAACGTACTTTAACACCATTTTTTTGAACTTTTTTAGTATTTCTTTTTCTCAAACTATCCATGTTCTTGATAAGTGTCTTTTCGTCCATGCCTTCTAAATTAAGTACAGAATGCCATCTAATTTGATGTATTGGGTGGAAACCAGTTGTGAAGCCTTGATGTTCATAGCCTAATGATTCAAATTGTTTAATTAAACCATCACGGTTGAATGATTTTTTAATATTGCCATCATGATCTCTTAGTTCATATGGCAAGTAAGGATCGATTCTAAAGAATAATCCTTTATAACTTTTTAAATAGCTCACGATTTCTTTAAAGAAAAAGTCAACAAGTTCTTTGTTATCATAATCCATTACTGGTCCTCTATTTGAGTAAAAGTAATTAAACTTCTTCATAACTGGTACACTTGTTAACAGACACGCAGCTAATACTTCACCTTGATTATCTTTGACCCCTACTAAATGTGTTGAAGTGCCTTCAGATGTTTTTAATTCATAATTACCTACTGCTTGTGTAAAATGCGCGTACGGCATTTTATTTGTAAAAGCTTCAAATTCACCAGTTGTTAAATTTGTAAATTTCATTTATACAATACTCCCAATCTCATTTTTATGTATTTGTTACAATTATACAATATTTTGTCTTTATTCTAAAATAATACTCATTACTATACCATTATTTCATAAATAAAAACCTACCGAATGGCAGGTTTTTATTTATATTGCTTAACTATTTTAATACATTTACAAATTTTTCGGCAACCTCTTCACTAGAATTCGGATTTTGTCCTGTGACAAATTTACCGTCTGCAACTGTATGCGATTCAAAGTCAGCACCTTTAACGAATCGAGCACCTTGCTTTTCAAGTTTTGTTTGTAGCAAGAATGGTACATCATTTTCTAAATTCATTGCTTTTTCTTCACTATCAGTAAAAGCAGTTAATTTAACACCATCCACTAAATAGTTCCCATTTGGAAGCTTAGCGCCAACAAATGCACTTGGACCGTGGCAAACTGCACCAATCACCTTATCGTTATTTCTATAATATGCTAGCATATCTTCCAAGTCTTCATTATTCGGAAAGTCAAATACTGTTCCATGACCACCAGGTAAGAAAATGCCATCATAACTCTCAAACACGATGTCTCTAATACTATATGTTTGTTGTAACTTTTCTAATACGTCATGATATTCTTTCGCTTCGTCATTTTGAGTTGAATTTGGATCTATCGGAACACTGCCACCTTTTACAGATGCAATATCCACTTCTAATCCATTTTTAATAAATACTTTATAAGGAATTGCTGCTTCTTCTAGCCATAACCCAGTTGGTTTTCCATCTTTAAATTGAGATGCATTTGTAACAACTATGAGAACTTTTTTGCTCATTAGAAACACTCCTTTTCATTTGTTAATGTCGATTATACATGAAGTGTGTTTCTATTTCTTCTATTAAGGGTTATGCTTTTTTATTCTTCATCTAAAGCTTTTCTAATACTTTGTAAATACGCTTGAGTTTGTTCTGTTGAATCATTTTTTAATCTTTTAACAATTTCACTACCAATTACAATCCCATCACTAAATGACTTTATTTCTTTAGCATGTTCTTCAGTTCTAATACCAAATCCACAAACAACAGGTACATTAGCGTGTTGTTGTATAAATTTAATTTTATCTTTTAAAGATTCATGGAAACCACGGCCATCACCAGTCGTTGCATTCATTGTCACTGTGTAAATAAAGCCTTCTGCATGCTCAGCTATTTGCTTAATTCGTTCATCACTAGAAGTCATCGCAATTAAAGAAATTAATTTAATGTTTTTAGGCTGTAAATGTTTTTTAAATCTTTGTCCAAGTTCAAATGGTAAATCTGGAATGATTAAACCGTAAACGTTTGCTTCAGCAATTCGTTCTATAAAAGCGTCGACACCGTATGCATCAATTAAATTATAATAAGTCATAAATAAATATGATGTATTGATTTCATCTTTATGTTCGATCAGTTGATCAATAATTTTATTAACAGACATCCCTTGTTTAATCGCTTCTTGTCCAGCCGCCATAATCGTTGGGCCATCAGCAACAGGATCTGAGAAAGGTAAACCAATTTCTATATAATCTGCGCCATTTTCGTCCATAAGTTTGACTGAATCTATAAAATCTTTGTTTCCCATGACATATGGTATAAATAATTTACGCATGATGATCCCCCTTCTCTTGCATATACTTTCTAATTGTTTCCATGTCTTTATCTCCTCTACCAGAAACCGTCACAACAATAATTTCATCTTTATCCATTGTTGGCGCTAGTTTCTCGACGTAACTCAATGCATGAGCACTTTCAATAGCTGGAATAATACCTTCTAATTGTGTAAATTTAATAAGCGCATCCATCGCTTCAGTATCACTTGCATTCGGATATTGAACACGCCCAATATTGTTATAATAACTATGTTCCGGACCTACACCTGGATAATCTAATCCTGCAGAAATAGAGTGCGCAAGCTCGACTTGTCCATTTTCATCTTGAATTAAATACATTCTAGAACCATGTAACACGCCTGGTTTCCCTTTTTCAATAGCTAAAGCGTGTTTAGTGGTATCTACACCTTCACCAGCAGCTTCAACGCCGTATAATTTAACAGATTCATCATTTACAAATGGATAGAATGTACCAATTGCATTTGAACCGCCACCTATACATGCAACGACTGCATCTGGTAATCGAGATTCTTTCTCTAATATTTGTTTCTTAATTTCTTTACCAATCACACTTTGTAAATCTCTTACGATAGTTGGGAATGGATGAGGACCTAACGCTGATCCAAGTAAATAATGTGTATCTTCAACATGTGAAACCCAATATTGTAAAGCTTTGTTTACTGCATCAGATAATGTACCTTGTCCGTCTGTTACAGGTACAACTTTAGCGCCTAACAATTCCATTCTGAATACATTTAATGCTTGTCTTTCAATATCTTCTTCACCCATAAATACGATAAGTTCCATATCAAACAGTGCTGCAATTGTTGCACTTGCTACACCGTGTTGACCGGCTCCAGTTTCAGCAACGAGCTTTCTTTTACCCATTTTCTTAGCAATAAGTGCTTGTCCTAATGCGTTATTGATTTTGTGAGCACCAGTATGATTTAAATCTTCTCTTTTTAAGTATATTTTTGCGCCGCCAAGTGCTTCTGTATAACGCTCAGCATATGTCAAAGGTGTCTCTCTACCTACATAATCTTTTAAATAAGCATTTAATGTTTTATGAAATTCCGGATCATTTTTTAATTGTTGATACGTATCGTTTAATTCTTGTATAGCTGGCATTAATGTTTCTGGTACATATTGTCCACCAAATTCACCGAAAAATCCTAATTCATCTGCTTCTAATTGTATATTTTTATTCAATTCAATCATTCCTTTACATATGTTAGTAATGCTTTAATTTTCTCTTTATCTTTTTGTCCGTTCGTTTCAATTCCACTTGATATGTCATAACCATTATGATTAAAGTTTAATGATTCGATTTGTTTAATTTTATCTATATTAATACCACCAGCAATTAAATACGGAATATTGTTTAATGCATTTAATATGGACCAATCATAAGATACCCCAGTACCACCATAATCTTTTGAAGGCGTATCGATTAAAAATAAATCTATATCATTTTTAAAAGTTTCTATATTAGTAAGTAATTGATCATTAGCAGGTAAAGCTTTATAAATCTTAATATGCGGATACTTTTCTTTAACCTCTTGTATAAATGACACAGATTCATCACCATGAAATTGTAGTGTATTAATAGAAGTTTCTTGAATAAGTTGATCAATTTCTACCATTGTTAAATTCACAACAACAGCTACGATATCAATCGTTTGGGGAATGTCTTTACTTAATGACTTTATTTCTTCAACAGATACATAACGTTTACTTTTTGGATACGTGATAAATCCAATTGCATCGACATGATACAATACAGCTGTTTCGATAGCTTCTTTATCTTGAAAGCCACAACATTTAATAAACATGTTGCTCACCTTGTTTTTCTAGTCGTAAACTTGGTAAAAATTCATCTAAGTGTGGATGTTTCATTAATGACTCCCCAATTAATGCGCCATCAATACCACTACCGATAATACTTTTCACATCATCTAAAGTACGAATACCACTTTCAGAAATGTATGTTACACCTGGTTTAATTTGTGTTAAGATCTCATTCGTATGTTTAACGTCTGTGACAAATCTTTTTAAGTCACGATTATTAACGCCAATTAACTGTGCACCAATTTCGTGTGCGATATCGAGTTCCTCTTTATCATGTACTTCGACAAGTACTTCTAAACCTTTTTCTGTCGCATATGCGTATAACGTTTCGAGTTCTTCTTTTGATAAAATATTCACGATTAATAATACGATTGAGGCACCAACATGATGCGCTAAGTCAATTTGTCTTTTATCAATAATAAAATCTTTACATAATACAGGTAATGTCGTCTTAGTTGTTAAACTTTGTAATCTTTCATAACTGCCATCGAAATATTTTTCATCCGTTAATATTGATATAGCAGATGCACCGTGTTGTTCATATAGTTTTATTTGAGTAGCCATATCTCGTTTCGGAATATCTGATACTGTAGGACTTTTTGCTTTTAATTCAGCAATAATATTTAATTTATTATCATGCTGTGTACGACTTAAGAAAGATGTTTTATGTTGAACATCCACTTTTTCCAATGTATTTAATTTTTGTTCATAATATTGATCATTTAGTAATGTTTTTTTATATTCTACAATCTCATCCAATATTGTCATAAACTTTGCCTCCTACAGCTTCTAATGTATTTAATGCATGTTTCTCATCTATTAAAGATTCTGCTAACGTAATACCTTCTTTGATAGAGTCTACTTTTTGACCTGTATATAACGCTAACGCAGCATTTAATACAACGACATCTCTTTTAGGACCATGATCTTGTCCTGTTAAAATATCTAAAGTAATGACTTTGTTTTCTTCAGGTGTTCCACCTTTTAATGATTCGTTAGGCGCTGATTGTAATCCGTAGTCTTCAGCATTTACAGTGTAATGTTTAATACCTTCATCTTGAGATACTTCATATATAATGTTGTCACCAGATAAAGTAGCTTCGTCCATGCCACCTGCACCATGTACGATAATGGCACGTTTTCTTCCTAATTTATAAATTGCTTCAGCAATAATTTTAAGTTTCGTTTCATCATAAACACCCATCACTTGGTAATCTAAATGATATGGGTGAATCATTGGTCCAAGTAAATTAAATGTTGTCGGTGTTGGTATTGATTTACGAACAGGTTGTACAGTTTTCATAATCGGATACGTTTCCGTTGCACTTAAAAATGCTAAATTTGTTTCGTTTACTTTTTCTGTCGCTTGTTTAATAGGTGTTGTTTGTATATTTAAAGCAGATAAGATATCAATGCTACCTGTTTTAGATGTAATACTTTTATTACCATGTTTCAAAACTTTTAAGCCAGCTGCCGCAACAACAAATGAAGCGGTTGTTGAAATATTAAAGCTGCCAGAATGGTCACCACCTGTGCCACAAACACAAATACTATTTTCTAAATAAGGTCTTTCTTTATATGTTGTTTCGATTAAACTTTGACTTAAGTTCGATAATTCATCTGATGTTTCACCTTTCATACTTAATGCTACTAAATGTGCAACCTTTAATGATACATCTGCTTGTTCATCCATCATTAAATCTACAAATGATTTCATTTCTTGTTGCGATAAATCATGATACTGAATGAGTTGTTTTAATGTGTTCATAATTTGCACCTTCCTTTGTTATGCCGATAAAAGCTTTTATAATTTCATTTCCATGATCTGAAGCAAATGATTCAGGATGAAATTGTACTCCGAAATGTGGTTTTATTTTATGTTCAAATGATTGTATGGAATCCTTCGTTCTTACTGTAATTTTTAAAGTGTTAGGAAATGTTTTTTCATCACTAATTAACGAGTGATATCTCATAATATTAAAATGCTGCTCGCATTCTTGATATAATTTCGAAGTTTCGATAATATCAATTTGATCGACTTTACCGTGCTTAACTTCTTTACCTACGACAACTTCTCCACCGTAATATGTCGTTAATGCTTGAGCGCCTAAACAAATACCTAATATCGGTTTATCTTTATAAGCTGTTATTAAATTTTTTAAGTCTTCTGTATCATTAGGATGACCAGGTCCTGGAGATATTACCAATCCATCAATATTTAAATTGAATGGAGCCTCATCTGGATGATAGATCACGACATCATCATGTTGCTTAATTAAATCTACTAAGTTGTATGTGAATGAATCATAATTATCAATTACTAGTATCATGGTGTAACCTCCAATAAACTTTTTGCTTTGATCATCGTTTCTTTTAATTCTTTTTGTGGGTTTGAATCATATACAACACCGCATCCAGCTTCTACATTTACATATTCGTTATCTACAACCATCGTTCTAATAGTTAAAGCAAAATCTAAATCGTGGTTGCAGTTAATATAGCCAACACCACCAGCGTATATACCGCGTTTTCTTTTTCTGCTTTCATAAATTCTTGTAATTGCTCTCGTCTTAGGTGCACCGGATACTGTTCCTGCTGGTAATAAAGCTGTAATCATTTGAAGCGGTGTAATGTTTGGTCTAATTTTACCTTCGACGATTGAGACGATATGCATAACATGTTCAAATCTTTCAACAGTCATTAACTTAGGCATATATACTGAACCTGTTTGTGCAATCATATTTAAATCATTTCTTCCAAGATCGACAAGCATGCGATGTTCAGCTAATTCTTTTTCATCTGTAATCAGTGCAATTTCATTTTGTTTATCTTCTTCTTCTGTTTGACCTCGTTTGTTTGTACCTGCTATTGGATTCGTTGTAATGATGTCACCTTGTTTCTTAATGAAACTTTCTGGTGAAGAACCGATGATCGTTCTTTCTTCATCGTCAATGTAATACATATATGGACTTGGGTTTTGTCTTTTTAAGTTTTTATAAATTTGAAGTTTCAATGTATCTTTATGTTGTTCGTTAAAGTAATGTTTATATTTATAAATTCTTGAAGGTACGACTTGGAACATATCACCTTTACTAATCAGTGATTTATAATATTCGACTTCTTGCATGAAATCTTCTTCACTTATATTTGTTTCAAGTTCACCTCTTAATGTATGATCAATTTTATTTTGAAATAGTGAAATATCTTTTAATGTTTCAATCATATTATTAAGTTCTTGCTCAACTTCTTCTTCCGTAATCTGACTAAAAAGATTAGATGCGATAACAAACAATTCTTCTTTAAAATGATCAAATACGTATACAGATTCAACGAGATTAAATGAAGCGTCAGGAATATCTGATTGCAATTCAATTTGCTTAAGTAATTTATTTTGATATCTTATTAAATCGAAACTACAATACCCGATCATGCCAGATACAAATGGTAAATGTGTTAACGCCTCTGGAACTTCGTCAACTTTCATATTATTGATGAAATCTTCTAGTGATTCATATGGGCGCTCATTTACAAGTTGCACTTCTTCATTTATGAATATTTGTAAATAATCATCATATAAATTCACTTTTCCAACTGCATCGAAAGCTACAATCGAAAATCTACCTTTCATTTGATCTGTACTTGCACTTTCTAAAAGCATTTTCTTTCGATTTATTTGTCCTAAAGTTTCTGGGGTAATATCAGCATTTAACTTTTTAAATTTAATAATCATCTTAATCCTCCTTAATAAAAAAACCGCGCATAAACATCCTAATCAAACAGGACGCTTATGCGCGGTACCACCTTAATTAATAAGTATATAACTTATTCGCTCATTCAATATTTAATTATGTCGACATGGCCCCCATTTCTAAATTAAACTGTGTTAGTTTACATCAACCACTAACTTTCTGTTTGCTACAGGCTTTAATTTATACTTATAACCACTGATTTAGGTATACAAAAAGACACCACAGTATACGCTATCTGTAAGGACGCGTTACCGTGGTGCCACCTTAGTTAACATTGAATTTCATGTTCACTCTAAATTTCATTTAATTGATAATTTGAAAGCCCAATTCTCTCATTGTGTGTAGTGCTAATTTACATCAACCATTAGCTTTCTATTTGCTACTATCAACACGAGATACTCATCTTTCAAATTCCGAATGATTTCTTCGGATTAATTAAATATCACTATACGAGAATAAATTTTAAATGTCAACCCTTAAATTCTGATTAGTTTTTAATTTCTGATAAACAATAAGCTCTTAATAACTTTTCACTTTCAAGAATAGAATCTTCATGTGTGCGTTCTAAAGCATGTGAAGATTCAATACCTGCACCGAATAATCCATGTCTAATATCTGCTCCAGCATGTAAAGCAGCAGAAGCATCAGAACCATAATAAGGATATATATCTAATTTATATTGAATATCATTTTCTTTACATAAATTGACTAAATGATTTCTCAAACCTACATGATATGGACCTGAAGCATCTTTTACACAAATAGATACTGTGTATTCATCAGAAGCTTGCCCATCTCCTAATGCGCCCATATCAAATGCGATAAATTCTACAACTTTATCTGAAATACTTGAATTTGCACCATATCCAATTTCCTCATTGTTTGAAATATAAAATTGTGTCGTATGTGGAAGTTCGACATTTTCTTCTTTAAGATATTTTAAAAATTGTAAAATCATCGCAACACTCGCTTTATCATCAAGGTGTCGAGATTTAACAAATCCTGATTCTGTATGTACAAATCTTGGATCGAAACTCACAGCATCTCCAATTTCAATACCTAATGCTCTTGTATCTTCTGGATTAAATGTCTTTTCATCTAATCTGACTTCCATATGTTCGGCATTTCGTGGAATTTCTGTATTATTTTTATAAACATGGACACTTGTTTCATGTAAACAAATGGTACCTGTTATTTCTTTTCCACTTTGCGTAGTGATGGTACAATATTCCCCTTCAATCGCATTCCAACTAAATCCCCCAATTAAATCTAGTTGCAATCTACCATCTTCTTTAATATCTTTAACAATTGCACCTAATGTGTCAACGTGTGCTGTAATCAGACGTTGTGCATCATCATTTTTTCCTGGTACGTTGATAAATAAGCCGCCTTTGTGTGTTACACTCGTATCATAATTTAATGATTCAGCAACTTTTCTACAATATTCAACTGCTGGATCAGCAAATCCCGATGGACTATTAATGTAAACAAGTTCTTTAATTGTATTGATCGTTTCTTTTACGTTAATTGTCATATTACCACTCCTTATACATTTATTATCATTCTATACTTTTAAAAAAATAAATCAATAACACTTGCTTTCACACACTAACTTACTTTAAACTATTAAAGTATTGGAGGGATTTTATGCAACGCGTATTTATAGTTGGACTAGGATTAATAGGTGGGAGTTTAATACAAAATATTAAATTTTATCATCCCAATTTACATATAACAGGTTACGATTATTTTGAAAAACATTCAGAAATCGCATTATCAATGAAAATTATAGATGAAATCGCAACAGACTTTGATTCTAGTGCAAGTCAAGCAGATTTAATTATATTAGCCACACCCGTACAACAATCTATCGAGTATGGTAAGCGTTTATTAGAAATTGATACTAAACCAGGATTAATCGTTACCGATACAGGTAGTACGAAATTAGGATTAAGTTCACTTGAATCACAATTATTAGAACAAGATATACATTTAATCGGTGGACATCCAATGGCAGGTAGCCATAAGTCAGGTGTCACAAATTCTAAAAAACATTTATTCGAGAATGCTTATTATGTATTGATATATGACCAAGAAGAAAATGAAGCGGCTTATAGTGAAGCCAAACATTTGCTAGAACCTACTAAAGCAAAATTCATCAAAATGTCAGCAAAAGAACATGACTATGTAACAGGCGTCGTCAGTCATTTTCCACATGTCATCGCATCAAGTTTAATTCATATGAACGAAGAAAACACACAAATATCCGAATATGTCAGAACACTAGCAGCAGGCGGTTTCCGTGACATCACACGAATCGCGAGCAGTAATGCAGATATGTGGCGTGACATCACATTAGAAAATAAAGAACATCTTGTCACACTTATGGAAAATTGGATCGAACAAATGACACATACGAAAGAAATGATTGAAGAAGGAAATCCAGCATTAATTCATGATTTTTATCAATCAGCCAAAACATATAGAGACCAACTCCCTATTAAAGAACAAGGTGCCCTAACTTCAACATTCGATTTATATGTTGATATCCCAGATAAACCAGGTATGATCAGTGAAGTAACAAGAATACTCGGTCAAAATCACATATCAATAACAAATATCCGAATATTAGAAGTAAGAGAAGACATTATGGGTGCATTGAGACTAAGTTTCAAATCAAGCACAGATAGAGATCGCGCAATAGAAGCCTTACAATCATTTGATACGTATACATTGTAATATTGAATATCGAGATTAGGAAAAAAGCCAAGAGATTTAAGGTCTCTTGGCTTTGTTTTGCGTATAACTCACATTTTTTACGATTTCGTGAGTTTACTGCCTTCTTAACTCACATCCTCCTTCATTCAAACAAAAAACTGCCCATAAGGTACTGCACCCCTAAAGTTAGAGTAAAAAAACTAACTTTAGGGGGTCACTACCTAATAGGCAGTTTTTTATATTGATTCTGATACTTTTTTAGAGTAATACATTGTGTTGACTAAATATAAAATAATTAATAATGACACACTAAAGAATTGATTATTGTTTGAAGATATTGAGAATATTGATGATAATGCTATACATCCGATTATTAATTGTTGGTTCAGTGTATAAGTTTTTTGTAATGCAATTAATGTAATATATTGTTCTCCACTATCCATCATATCAATTATTTTTTCATTTAATTTTTTATCTCCTGCTTTAGGATAGTTTCGCTCTGGGTATAATTTTCTCAATTTAGATAAATGCATATAAGATATTGGTGCTGTTGCTATTAATGAAATCATCGCAATTAATAATGACATCATACTTGGTTCTTTTGTTAAATTAATGACGATATTTAGTATTGTTAGTGCTATTGTCATAATGATACCAAGCAAAATGGGTGGTTAAATTAATGTTTTTTCTAACTGTATTTCTATTTCATCTTCATTTTCTGGATTTGTTTCAAATTTTCTATATTTTCCAGCTTTTTTATAAACGTTTAATAAAATGATAAATAAAATGATTAATACAATTGCTAGTATAATGGCTGTAATATCAGTTTGCACAGTTGTAAGTTCAATTTCTAAAAAGTCATGTCCTTTTTTAAAAATACTTGTGAGTAAGCCACCTACTAGACCACCGATCAGCATATATAAGATTAAGTTACCAATTAACATAATTTTATTCTTTTTCATAATTCATCCTTCTCGAATATGAAAACATCTTCAACATTTTCTTTGAGTATTCTTGCTATTCTAACAGCAGTCAATACAGATGGCATAAAGTTATTCCGTTCTATCAAAGAAACTGTTTGTCTTGAAATACCTGCTCTTTTAGCCAATTCAGTTTGGTTAAATCCTTCCCGAGCTCTTAACTCTTTTACCCTATTTCTCATTTGACCACCACCTATATTTATAATATACATAATTATAGTCGAAATGACAACTATGCTTGTCATTTTGTTATATATAATTGTCACAAATTCTTCGCATAAGAATACATATCATTGTTAATTTATTAAAAAGATATTTACTTATCTATAATTATATGTGAAGATTAAATAATTACATATTTCAGAATATTTTGAAGGGGGTATTTTTATGGATCATTTTGGCTTTTGGTCGATTATTCCTCCAATTATAGCCATCATTATGGTATTACTTACGAGAAGTGTTATTGTTTCATTATTTTTAGGATTATTTTCAGGCATACTCTTGTTAACGAGTTTTCATCCAATTTCTTCTTTAAAAAAATTATTCGGAGATTATTTGTATAGCACAGTTGCGGATGAATATAATGCTGGAATTCTTATTTTATTAGTGTTTATCGGTGGCTTTGTTGCATTACTTGAGAACTCAGGTGGTGCTATGGCATTTGCGAATCGATTTATATCCGGTGCGAAAAGTCGTATCAAAATCCAACTTGCTGCTTGGTTCAGTGGTATTATTATATTCTTTTCTGAAATGGGTACACCTTTAATTGTTGGACCAATTTATGAAAGTTTATTTGATAAAGCGAAGATTTCTCGAGAAAAATTAGCTTGGATTATTGATTCAACTGCATCGCCAGTTTCAGTAATGGTACCGTTTATTGGTTGGGGCGTTTATATTATGGGGTTAATTGATACAGAATTTAAACGATTAAGTATAGATATGTCCTCATGGGATGCCTTTATGGTTTCATTACCCTACTTTATTTATCCAGTCCTTGCGGTATTAATCGTCCCTCTTATTATTTTATTAAAATTAGATTTCGGACCCATGAAATCAGCTGAGAATCGAATAATGAATACTGGTCAAATTTATTGGGACAATGCGAAACCATTAAGAGAAATTGTGGAAGTCGATAAAGATGTTGAAAATAAAAGTAAACCTATTTTAATTTGGTTACCTATCGTCATCTTAATTGTTTCATTGTTTACATTATTAGCACCAAAAGGCTTTCCATTCCAAAGTGTGGAAGGTAAAGATTTCAGAATTGCTTTAAGTTTATCCTATTTCTTTGCAGCAATTTCTATTATCTTATTAATGTTATTTTATAAAGTTAAAACAATTAGCCAATCATTAAATATTTATACTTCTGGTATGAAAAACATGACAGATATTTTAGTTATTTTAGTATTAGCTTGGTCATTAGGCGGTGTATTAGACAAATTAGGAACGGCTAACTATATCGTTCAAGTCATCGATGGCACGATACCACCTGCTATAGTACCTGCTTTAATATTCCTAGTTGGAGCTTGTATGTCTTTCGCAAACGGAACTTCTTGGGGGACATTTGCAATTATGTTACCCCTCGCAATTCCATTAGGGTATCATTTAGACATTCCGTTAGCAGTTTGTATTGGAGCTGTTATTTCTGGAGGTATCTTCGGTGATCATAGTTCTCCAATATCAGATACGACCATATTATCATCAACAGGTGCTGGTGCTGACCATAAAGATCACAACAAGACCCAAGTACCTATTGCAATTTTTAACGGTATCATAACAATAATTGCACTACTTATAACAAGTATGATTGATTTTAAATTCACACTTATTTTAGCTATCTTATTTATGGTTTGTAGTGTCTTTATTATTAATCAAGTCCAGAAATATCGGTATAATCATTAAAAAGAGGTGGGATTTTTTCCACCTCTTTTTATTATTTCCATTTGAGCGCTCTAAATATTTGTTCAGTTTTTTGTTCAATGAGTTTACCACCATTATTCATAGCTTCTTCTAAAGTCATAGGACCATTTGCAATACTAAATGCTGCAGTTAATCCTTGTTCATGAAGTGCTGATAATGGCATTTCAACCGTACCACCAATTGCAATAACAGGTATTTGATAAGATTTTGCAATTTGTGCAATTCCTGATATAACTTTACCACCAGAAGTTTGACCGTCAATTTTCCCTTCACCAGTGATAATCAAGTCTATTTCATTTTCTTCAATAATATCTTTAAAATTCACAAAATCTACTACAAGTTCGATACCTCTTTTTAATTCAGCATTTAATAATGCTAACATACCACCTGCTGATCCACCTGCAGCGCCAGCACCTTCTATATTGCTTATTTCTTTGCCGTTAAATGACTTAATAATATCTGCAAAATGAATAAATGATTGGTCTAGCCTCTCAACAATTTCTGGAGTTGCACCTTTTTGAGGACCAAATATATAACTTGCACCTTGTTTACCAACGAATGGATTCGTCACATCGCAAGCAATTTCAAATTTTACATCATGTATTTGTAACATCACATTTGATTCATTTATCGATTCAATTTGATGAATATGTTCTGCACCTAAAGGTATATCTACTCCATTTTTATCTAGAAATTGATAACCTAATGCTTGTAACAATCCAATACCCGCATCATTTGTAGCACTTCCACCTAAACATACAATAAAATGTTTAATACCTTTTTCAATCGCATCTTTAATAAGTAATCCAGTACCATAAGTAGTCGTATGTAATGGATTAAGTTCCTCTCGTTTAAGTAAATCAATACCTGAACTTGTTGCTAGTTCGATAATAGCTGTCTTTCCATCGCCAGTTATACCATAACTTGATTGTATAGATCTTGATAATGGATCTATACTATTAACTTCTACTACTGTTCCTTTAGTTGCTTGCACTAAATTAATCATCGTACCTTCTCCACCATCAGCCATTGGAAGAAGAAACGTTTTAGTATCAGGATCTACTGTTAAAATGCCACGTTCTATTGCTTGCGCAGCACTGAGTGCATCTATACTACCTTTAAAGGAATCTGGTGCAATTAATACTTTCATGAATAACGCCACCTTCTTAAGATTTCGTTCTATTTATATGTTACAGAAAAATTATAAAATTAACAGATTTAATTAATAAAATGGGAAGAATATTGGTAACAGAATCATCGAAACAATGATAGATAAAATAATAAGTGGGATACCCGCGATAGCATAGTCTTCAAACTTAAATCCTCCAAGACCATAAACCATTGTATTGGCAGGCATTCCAATCGGTGTCGCAAATGCTAATGAACCACCAATTACAGTCGCCATTAATACAGCGCTAGGATCTGCCCCCATAGCATTTGCAATAGAAATACTAATTGGAACTAATGATGCAGTTGTTGCCGTATTAGACATAAAATTCGTCATAGTAGCAGACAACACGAGTATAACAAATAATAATACATACGGTGATGGGTCTTTACCTAATGTACTCATTAATGAACTGGCTATTACCTTTCCTGCACCAGATACTTGAATAGCATTTGCTAAAGCAAGTGAACCTACAAATAACAGTATCGTATTCATATCTATTGATCTCATTGCCTTTTTCTCTGGAATAACTCTCGTTGCTATTAATACTAAAGCGCCAATCCATGCAGAAACATGCAACTCAATACCTATTTGCTGTTCGAAAATCATTGCAATAACGGTTAAAATCAATACACCTAAAGACATAACTTGTTTCCATTTTGGAACTTTTGAATAGTCAACTTCTTGGGCATATATTGAATCTTCTTCAAGCTCGACTTCTTCTCTTTTTGGTAATAATTTATGTCCAATTAAAGTGAAATATATTATACCGATAATCAGAATTGGTAACCCTACTTTTGCATATTCAAAAAATCCAAATCCGTCACCTATTTGTTTTAGCTCTGATTGTGCAATCATGTTACCAGGTGTACCAATTAAACTTAAGTTACCACCCATCGCAGCTGCAAAAACTAATGGTAATAGTAAAGTAGATCTTGAGAAACTGGATTTCGCTGCGATACCAATTACAACTGGTATTAAAACTGCTGCTGTACCTGTATTAGAAAGTATCCCTGACATTAAACCAGTTATTAACATAACAGAAATAATTAATTGTCTTTCAGTTTTAGCAAACTTAGTGACGATTCCCCCTATTTTTTGAGCCATTCCTGTTTCGAAAAACGCACCGCCAACAATAAACATAGCCATAAATAATAGCACATTACTATCGACAAATCCTGCAAAGGCTTCTTCAGGTTTAAGTACGCCTGTAATGACTAATCCAATTGCGACGATCATCGCAGTTACTGCTAACGGTATCTTTTCCCAAGCAAACATAACTATTGCAAACACTAAAAATATTAAAGTAATTATTGAACTATCCATACTAAACACCCCTTATTTCAAAATTTGATAGCGTTTTCATTTCAATCATCGTACATTAATGTATACATTAAGTCAATAAATTAGTGAAATATTTTTCTTTTTAGGTTATATATTGACATTAACGTATACATTATTTAATAATGGATGTATCACAAAGAAACAGGAGGTTATTTATCATGTCACAACAAAAAACATTTAAAATTGCTGTCATTCCAGGTGATGGTATTGGTAAAGAAGTTATTAACGAAGGGGTTCGAGTATTAGATCATTTAGCAGAGCAATCCAATAATCAATTTTCATTTGATTTTGATTACTTCCCTTGGGGATGTGAATACTATTTAGAAAATGGTCGCATGATGGCTGAAGATGGATTAGAAACATTAAAAGACTATGATGCTATATACTTTGGAGCCGTTGGTTTCCCGAATGTCCCTGACCATATTAGTTTATGGGGCTTGAGAATCGCTATATGTCAAGGTTTTGACCAGTGGGCAAATATTCGTCCAGTTGAATTTTTACCAGGTGTTCAAAGTAAATTAAATCATCCTGATGTTGAATCTTTAAATTGGGTACTCATTCGTGAAAATTCTGAAGGTGAATATTCAGGTGTTGGTGGTCGTAACTTTACTGGTAGAGGTGAAGGAAATGAAGTAGCCGTTCAATCTTCTTTATTTACTGAAAAAGGCTGTGAACGTGTAATTAGATATGCTTTTGAAACTACAAAAAAACGCAAACGTAAAAAAGTAACAAGTGTTACTAAAAGTAATGCGCAACAATATGGGATGGTATTATGGGATGATGTATTTAAACGCGTGAGCAAAGAATATCCTGATGTTGAAACTGATCAATGGTTAGTTGATGCTATGGCTGCAAACTTTGTGTTACATCCAGAAGATTTAGAAGTCGTAGTTGCATCTAACTTATTAGCAGATATATTATCTGACTTAGGTAGTGCATTAGCAGGCAGTTTAGGTATTGCAGCAAGTGCAAACTTAAATCCAGATCGTCGTTATCCAAGTATGTTTGAATCAGTACATGGTTCTGCACCGGATATTGCAGGTAAAGGTATCGCAAACCCTATTGGAGCTATTGGTAGTGCAGCATTAATGTTAGATCATTTAGGATTAAAAGAAGAAGCAAATCAAGTTAATGAAGCTATTAAAAAAGCGACAGGTTCTGGCGCACTTACAATAGATATAGGTGGTAATACAACAACTAAAGAAATGGCAGATTCAATAATTGAGAATTTACATTCGAATGTGAAACAATAATTTTATTCGTAATCATTTTATATAACCGCACGTCTTTCTGTTATAATGAGAGAAACTCATTTTAAGAAAGACGTGTTTTTTTATTATTTGAATGAGGAGGATACGACATGTCAGAAGAACAGCAAATTGAGTATGATTCTTTAAAAGGAAAACTTCTAGACATCGCTAAACAGTTAGATGAACAGCGATTACCTATTCGTGCTTATCATATATTACGTATTGCGATTAAAAATTTAATTCTCGAGCCTGGTCAAACAATTTTAGAAAGAGAAATTGCTGAAGCTTTGGAAATGAGTCGTACACCTATTAGAGAAGCTTTAGTAAGATTACAAACTGAAGGATTACTAACTTTAATTCCGAGGCGTGGCTTTCATATCAATCCGATAAAAAAGCATGATTTGAAGGAAATTTATGAAATCACTGAAACATTAGATGGTTTGGCAGTAGAATTAGCGACAACTAAAGTGACAGAAGAAAATATAGAACATTTAAAGCATTTAATTGTATTACAGCAAGAACAACTTGAACAGAATAATTTATACGAATGGTCTATATTAGATGATCAATTCCATGCGGATTTAATTAGTTTTGCTAATAATACTCGCTTAAGTAGCGTTATTAATATACATGCAGACCAATTATTTAGAGCTAGACTATTTACGATCAATGATCGACCTGTTCCGTATCAATCTATCGTTGAACATAAAGCCATTATTGCATGCATAGAAGCGAAGGATAAGCATGCAGCACGATTAGCAATGCAATCTCACAGAAAAAGATCGTGGGGAGAAATTGTTAATTCATTAAATGACTAGATTAAAAAACCATAAACTTTACTCAAATATTGTTTATGGTTTTTCTTTATACTTTATTTTATTGATGAGTATACGTTAAATCCCAACTGATACCAAATTTATCAACTACTTTTGCATATGTCTGACCCCAGAATGTTTGTCCAAGTTCCATTTGAACTTGTCCATCTTCTTTAAAGATATTATAAACTTCATTAATTTGTTCTTCTGTTTCAAATTCTAAAACAATATATATATTGTGATTCTTATGAAGTGAATCATCATTTGGTATATCAGAAAACATAAATAAATGACCATTAACTTCTAATTGTGCATGTATAATTCTATTAGGATCTTCGGAGGCATCTACACCTGCGTCACCATAAGTTTGTGATTCTCTTACGCTTCCATCTAAGGCTTCACTATAAAACGCTAACGCTTCTTCGCAAGTTCCGTTAAAGTAAAGATAAGGTGTAACTTGTTTAATCACCATGCACCACTCCCCGTATTTGATTGTTAATCAAAATAAGTATATAAATGTGCAAAGAGTTTGTCAAATATTAATAATATTTACATTTTAAACACAAAATGATTATTTATTATATTTCAGTTATGATTAATTAGATGATGATTACTTTCTTCTTGTCTACTATATGAGTTATTGACACTCATTTCATTAGTAAGCAACACTAATGCTTCATCACGTTCTCGCTCAAATGTATCTATAAATAAATTCAGTTCACGAGCTCGTTCTGGCACGAGTTGTGTTAGTGAAATACTTAATGCTGAATACTTCTCCTGCTTATCACTTAACTGTTCTGTAAAACTCCAGATTACTCTAAATATATCCATCGTAATATTCGTGCCGTCTTTTAAAGTGTAAGATTTAGAGATTGTATTGGCATTACTTTTCAGTGAAAAAGCAATTGTCTTAACTAATAAATTTCTAGATCTTAATTGTTTCGTTAATCGTTCCACTTGTTGAAGAATGATTTCTTTCATCTCATAATATTGGTATTGTTTTTCAAGCGCGACTTCACATTTAATGTCTGGATTATAAATTCTATGTGTTTCACGTACGATATTAGTATCTATACCATTACTGATTAAATTCAATTCCTTACCCATAGCGCCATATAATTGCGTTAATTTATTAACTGGATAGCGCGCTAAGTCTCCAACAGTATATAAACCAAGTTCATTTAGTTCATTTTCTAACCGATCATTTATCCCCCACACTTTATGCAATGGATGTATCGGCCACACTTTATCTCTTATATCGCTATAATTTAATAATCCAATTAATTGTTCATGTTGGTAAGACTCATTATCTAAAGCCAACTTGCTTAACAACATGTTTGGTCCAATACCTATATGACAATTCAATTGCGTTTCCTGTTCTATTTCAGTTCGGATCCTTGCAGCAAATTCAATTGGACTATCACAATATTGCTTATAATAATCTGTCACATCAATAAAAATGTCATCTACACGCTGTTGTTGGATATCTTCTGCATGTACATATTTAAGTAATACTTTATAAATAGCATTTGCATAGTTTATATACTGTTTCATATTTGGATTGATGATAAAGATATCATTTCTATGTGGTATTTCAAATAGTCTTGAACCAGTCTTGATTCCTAATTCTTGTAACGGCTCAGTAGCAGAAATAACGATAGCTCCTTGCCTTTTCGTATCAGAAATAACAGCTAATTTATATTCATTTGGGTTAATACCTTTAGAAACACATGACACATTTGCAAAAAAATTATGATGACTTAAACATAAAATATATCTCTCTTGGAAATCACTGTAATTGTACATCACATCACCTCCCAGAACATTTGTTTGTATTATTATATACGAACACGTGTTCTATTTCAAGAGATTTATTTATCAAAATAAAAAAGTCCTACAAAGCATTAACCTCTTATAGGTCAACTTTGTAAGACTTCGTTATAAGTTATCTTACTATACTTAATTTTTCTTCGTCGTCAGCGCCAATTGACTGATCAATATGAACATGTGTCTTTAAAAATATTTCTTCTGGCTCACCTTTGAATTCAATTTGTTCTAATTTAAATTCAAATTCGTATTCTTGATGGTCTTTTTTCTTGATCAAGAAGGATTGATTAACTTTATGCTTATGCAATTCATAATCAAATTCCGAAAAATCACTATCCTCATTTTGATTATTGACACGTTCAATAAGTGACAATTCAATATATTTAACTTCTAAATCACATGAACCACCTTTAAATATTACTTTACCTTTAATGGGCTCTTCTTCATTAAAAGTCATCTTTTCTAAACGCGTATCGATTGTTAGATTACCGACACCTATAGAGGTAAGTAACTTTTCAAACATAATACAAATCCCCCTTAATCTTCATTAAAGATAGTTTAACTCGATTAAACTAAAATTTAAAGTGATTAAAGAGGATTTTTTAATTATAATTGATAATTTTTTTAACAAACGTCAATTTTCAACATAAACTTACTTATATAAACCTAATGCTTTCGAAGTTGATGTATTAATTTCATTAAATAAATCTGGATTATCAGATAAGTTTGTTCTAAATGAAGGAATCATTTGTTTAATTTTATCTTCCCAGTTTACAAATTCATTAGGGAAACATTTTTCAAGTAACTGCAACATAACATGTACAGCAGTAGAAGCACCTGGAGACGCACCTAATAACGCAGAAATAGAGCCATCTTCACTTGTTACAAGTTCAGTACCAAATTGTAATGTACCCTTGCCGCCTTCTTTTGTATCTTTAATGACTTGTACACGTTGACCAGCGATTACGATATCCCAATCTTCTAACTTAGCAGTCGGTATAAATTCTTTTAGTTCTTCTAAACGCTTTTCATCTGACAATAAGACTTGTTCTACTAAATATTTCGTTAATCCCATTTCTTTTAAACCAGCTGATAACATCGTAAAGATATTATTCGGTTTCACTGAACCAAATAAATCTAAGTTAGAGCCAGTTTTTAAGAATTTAGGTGAGAATCCAGCAAATGGTCCAAATAATAATGAACGTTTACCTTCAATATATCTCGTATCTAAATGCGGCACAGACATAGGTGGCGCACCAACTTTTGCTTTACCGTATACTTTAGCATCGTGTTTAGCAATAATTTCTTCGTTATTACATACCATAAATAAACCACTAACTGGGAAACCTCCAATATTAGAAGCTTCCTTAATACCTGTCTTTTGTAATAATGGTAAACTACCGCCACCAGCACCGATAAACACAAATTGAGTATTGTGATATTCAACCTTTTTAGTTTCGGCATTATAAATCTTTAATTGCCATGAATCGTCCTCATTTATGCGAATATTCTGAACAGAATGATTGTAATTCAACTCAACACCCTGGTCTTTTAAGTCACTTAATAATGAGCGTGTTAAATTCCCAAAATTTACATCTGTACCAGATTCAATTTTAGTTGCGGCAATTCTTTCATCTTTAGAACGACCTTCCATCATAAGCGGCATCCAATGCTTTAACGTTTCAAAATTATCTGTAAACGTCATACCATTGAATAATGGATTTTTTGATAACGCATCACATCTATTTTTCAAAAATTGTACATTTTTGTCTCCATACACAAAACTCATATGTGGTACAGGACGAATAAATGATTGTGGATCTGTTAAACTACCTTTGTTTACTAAATATGTCCAAAATTGCTTTGATAATTGAAACTGTTCATTTATTTGAATAGCTTTATCAATATTAACTGAACCATCCGCCTCTTCTTTAGTGTAATTCAATTCACATAATGCTGAATGACCAGTTCCGGCGTTATTCCATTCATTAGAACTTTCTTCAGCAGGTTTTGATAATTTTTCAAATAATTTAATTTCTAAGTTTGGTGATAATTCTTTAAGCATTGTACCTAAAGTAGCACTCATAATGCCTCCACCAATTAATATTACATCTGTTTTCTTATGTAAAGCATTCATAATTAACTACAGAGCCCCTTTCAATATTAACCATTTCGACTAAATATATGTATTACTACTATTATAAACCTTATGCTTTCATTTAAAAAGTGACAACAAGTGCACAATGTGTAATAAGTTAATATTATTATTAAGTTACATTAAAATAGTCGAGAATTAGTATAACTTAATTAATATATCTATATAAATAGTATAACACATTCCCTAAATGATGGTTTAAAAAATTTCAAATAACATTTATAGTTTACATATTATTATTATGATATTTACATAAAAATACTTATATTATTATAAATTTGGGTATTACAGTGATATAATCAAAACAAAAATATTTTAAAGGAGTTTTTTATGAAAGATTTCATTAATTTACTTAAAAAAGGAAGCAAGTCTTCGCTTTCTGCTGCAATTGTTAACTTTATTTTAGGTTGTTTAAAGTTATTCGCTTTCATCTTTACAGGAAACATTGCGATGTTTGCTGAAATGATGCACTCTTTCGGTGATGCAGCAAACCAACTTTTTGTATTTTTAGGATCAGCATTTTCTAAAAGAAGTCCAAATCAGAAGTTTCCTCTTGGATACGGAAGATTAATTAACCTCGTCTGTTTAATAGCTGTCATTATTGTAGGTATTTTATCTTATGAGACGGTTAAAGAAGGTTTTCACCATATTGTCCATCACAATGAAACTGGTGGATCATTATTATTATTCTGGATTAATATCGCCGTTCTATCTATCGGTATTATTTTAGAAGGTAGTGTATTAAGAAAAGCTGGTAAAGAAATCTTGGAAGAAGCTGGTGAAAGCAGTAAGGGATTATTGACACCTTTTACTAAAAGTTATTTACTGATTGGTAAAGCTAAACCTGCAACAAAATTAGTATTCATGGAAGATACTGTCGCAACTGGTGGTGGTATTATTGCCGTTCTTTCAATCATTATCGCAAGATTAACAGGATTGGGTATGTTAGAAGGTATTGCTTCAGTCATCATTGGTGTGATGATGTTTATCGTTGTGGGTATTATCTTCATTGAAAATGCACAAGGCGTTCTTGGTATCGCCGATCATGAATCTGAAATACATGCTTCACGTGTCATACTAGATGATAAAGCAATTAGTGATATTAAAAGACTTGCTGTTATTAAAGAAGGAGAAGCACTTCATATAGAATGTTTATTAGAAGTTAATCACAATTATACACTTAAAGAGTTGTCAGATATCAGAAAACGGATTATATTAAAACTGTTAGACTTATCTCATGTTGAAGATGTGAACATTGAATTCATTGAAGATGACGGTCAAACAGACTGGAATGGAGATAGTGGTCCTTCAGCAAATATTCAATATAATAAGGAGCGTTTATAATGCCAATCGTAAACATTAAATTAATTGAAGGTAGATCTGATGAACAATTGAAAGGTCTTGTAAAAGATGTTACTGAAGCCGTTCATCAAAATGCAAAAGCACCAAAAGAAAATATTCATGTCATTATTGAAGAAATGAAACCTGAACACTACGGTGTTGCTGGTACACGTAAATCTGATTCATAAGAACTATATCAATATAAAAAGCAATAAATGGTCAAAATGACCATTTATTGCTTTTTTAGTTCCCTCATAAATTAATCGTTAAGAAATTTCTTAATAGCTTCTTTATTTTTTTCTTTGTCGATTTTTAATATTGCCCCATTTTCAATATCATTCTCATTTGTATAAGAACCTTTAACAGGGACTGTTAACGTCTTAATATCTTTATCGCCTCTAGCTAAGAAGCTAGCTCCCGTTTTGTAAATTGTTTGATCATCTAAATTGGTATTAACATAACCTCTAGCAATACCAGCTAATTTCGGTGCTTTAACAACTGAATCTACACTCATCAATTCTGATTTTAGTGCAGTCATAACTTGTTGTTGTCTTCTAACACGACCAAAGTCACCTTCTTCATCGTGTCTAAAGCGCGCATAACCTAATAATTCTTTCCCGTTTAAATTATGTTGCCCTTGTTTTAAAGAAACACCAATTTTTGCAGACATATCTTTTTCAACATCGATTGGAATGCCTTTAGGTGCAATTTCATCGACCATTTCTTCAAATCCATCAAAATCGATAATTGCATAGTATTCCGGATCAATATCAAGGTTCTTCTTCAATGTCTTACGTAATAATTCAGGTCCGCCTAATGAATATGCAGTATTAATCTTATAATTACGATAGCCACCTGGGATTTCTGAATAAATATCTCTCATGACAGATACAATTTTGAGATCTTTTTTCAAGTAATCGTATTGAACAATCATAATTGAGTCTGTTCTAGGTTGTGAATTATCTACTTTGCGGTCCTCACCTAATACGAGCACATTTACTTTACCATCATTCCGCGTTGTACTATTGAATTTATGTAATTGATGCTTTTTACCGTTATCTGATGAAACTTTCAAACCAGATTTATAAGAAGCATTAATGTAAAATCCAAGTCCAATTAAAAGTAAGATGATACCTAAGAAAATAAAAGGTCTTTTTTTTATTCTACGCTTTTTTCTTCTTGTAGGTATATTCTTTTGACGATTATCTTCAGTTTCTAATTGATTATGCGAAGTCATTGTTACCAACCTTTTATCTTCAAAATTGAGTCTAATTATATTATAATGAGACTCATACATTAAGTTAACCAATTTATAAACTAAAAATCAAGAAAAATTGCAAAGCTAACTTAAAAATAAGACTTGAGACTGAATAAAGGATGGTAAAAATATCATGAATATGAATAAAGCGTATTTTGCAGGAGGATGCTTTTGGTGTATGGTTAAGCCATTTGACCAATATGAAGGAATAGATAAAGTGACTTCAGGTTATATGGGTGGAACAACTGAAAATCCAACATACGAAGAAGTAAAAAAAGGTGATACCGGACATTATGAAGTTGTCGAAATCCAATATGATGTAGCTTTATTCTCATATAATAGACTGCTAGAAATATATTTTTCTATTATTGACCCTACTGATGCTCATGGACAATTCCAAGACAGAGGTACACAGTACGAAACAGCTATTTTCTATACAAATGATGATCAGAAGAAACTTGCTGAACAGTATATCGAACAACTCAATAAAGAATTACCAGAAGGAAAATCAGTCGTTACAAAACTATTACCATATAAGCCTTTTTACAAAGCTGAAGATTATCATCAAGATTTCTATAAGAAGAATCCTGAAAGATATCAAGAAGAACAAACAATTAGACAAAGTTTAAAATAAACAAGTATAGCATAACAGTATCGTATACAATTATGCTATACTGTTATTTTTATATAACATCTATCAGTATTTAAGATATAAAAGGAGAACATTATGGAACAATGGATTACTGATTTTATGACGCATTATGGATATATCGGTGTCTTCATACTCGTATTTTTAGAATATGTTATACACCCCTTCCCTTCTGAAATCATATTAACATTTGCAGGCTTTATGACTTCACAATCAGACTTGAATATCATAATTGTATGTTTACTTACAATTTTAGGTGCTGTACTCGGAGCACTTGTATTATATAGTGTTGGTGCTTTTATAGGAGAAGAACGTTTATATAAATTTATACATAAACGCGGCAAATATATAGGTATCAAAATTCAAGACTTAGATAAGACCATTCAATGGTTAGACAAATATGGACATTGGGCTATCTTTTTAGGACGCTTTATCCCAATCGTCAGAACACTCATTTCATTACCAGCCGGTATAACTAAAATGAACTTACCCGTATTTATACTTTTAACAGCTGTCGGTACAGGTATGTGGAATATATTTCTAATTATGCTCGGTAAAATGCTAGGTAATCACTGGCATCAAATTCTTGTATATGTAGGTATGTATTCTAAAGTGTTTATTGTAATCATTGCGATAGCAGTGCTATACGTACTATACTTATGGTATAAACGTATAAAAGAAACACGTGTTAATTAAATACAAGCAAAAACCCAAAACCACTTTTTCACAAGTGGTTTTGGGTTTTTATTTATGATTAATTGTTAAAGATACTCTTATTAAATTCCATAATAGCGAACTATATTTACGATATACTAAATATCTCGGTTCCCATTCTGGATAAAATTTTTGTTTATAATTCCGTAATCCTTGGAAGCTATATAATCCATTCATATTTTCAAATACTTTTGCTGCAAATTTTTCTCTTAAATATGCATATTGATTATGTCCTACATTGGATAATGTAGCCATTCCGATATTAAATTGTTTATAGCCTTGTTCTTGTGCCCATAACAACATATGGATATATAAAGCATCCATCATTGGTAGTTCTACTTCTTTGTTCCATCTAATTAAATCTACGGATATGGAATCATTATAGTTCGTATACATTAATGAACAGAACCCTACTATTTCTTTGCTATTATTTCTTATAACTGCGATTGGTGCTTTATTTAAATAATCTTCATCAAATGATCCAACTGAGAAACTCATTTCTCTCTTGTCACCTAACCAGCCGTCACTAATAGATTTCAGCATATTGATGTCATCTTGTGCATATGGCACTTCTATAATTTCAAATTGATAGCCTTCTGACGCCATTTTATTATGTGTTGCACGCATACCACGTTTTTTCTTACCAGATAAACTAAACGTTTCGAGATCTATGAGCGCTTCTTCTCCTAATTTGAAAAAGACATTTCCATAATCATGATATAAAGAAAGTAATTTACTTTGTACTTGATAGAAAATAATATCATGACCTAAAAAGTGCATTTGATCATAAAATTCTTTTAATACTTCATGATATTTATCCGAGTTACCGACTGGATCACCTAACACGATAACAGCATTCATCGTGTGTCGATACATAATAAAGACATCTTCATCTTTATTAACATAAAATGATTTATCTCCTGTAAATGCTAAGTGACTCACATATGAACCTTGATTTTGGTCGATAATAGTCTGTATCGTTTCATATGTTGCATTTGTATATAAACTTTTTTGGAATCTTTTAGAGAGAATATATGTTATGCACATACCGATTAAACATAATATCGCAAGAGCAATTAAGAACATTGTAAACACAGCATATTTATCAAATTTCGTAACTTCATGTGGATATAAATTCAAATAATTTTTAGTGACAATTCTATTGAAAATAAACATTGTCAGAATTAATACACCACTTAAAACTATTTTCATAGGTGTCACAATCTTTTTGACAACAAGTGCATTTTTGTAGCCGATAAATAATAATACTAAAAGCGTCGTTAACCATAAAAATGCAATGATCGTGCTATTCGTTAATATGGATACAACTAACATTACAATGACGGAAATAATGCTCATGAGTATAGAACGCATCGTACCAGACATAACGCCTTTCGCACAAATCAGTAACATAAGTGTAGAAGCTGTATGTAATGCTAATAAGATTGAATAAAAAGTATAATGATGAGAGTAAATAGCATCATATAAGATTAAAATGTGATTAAAATAAAGGACAAATCCTGTTATACCAGATAATAGCCCTAGCGCTAATGTTGGTACTTTGTTCATAAAGTCACTTTGCACAGACTTGATAAACGATGTTGTATCAACTGCTGGTGTATAGAATTTACTTTCTTCGATGTATTTTTTAGCGATACTACCAAATTCAAATGTAGATAAACCAAGTGCGATTATAAATGGGAAGAAGTAACAAGCAACTCTATAAAGTAATAACGCTAGTAATACTTTTTCTTCAGGTACGCCAAGTGACTTAATTCCTAATAAGATCACTAAATCAAACGCGCCAAATCCCCCAGGTATCATACTAATTAATCCTGATAAGGCAGCAACGACAAATATACCGACTAAGTGCGCAAAGTCTACATGTATATGTAAAGCTTTTAAAATAACAAATAATAAGTAGCTCGCGGCAATCCATTCGAGTGCAGATACTATTGTAAACTTAAATCCAAGCAATCTATCTCGACTTATAGAAGGTTTCAAATACGACACAACTATAAATAATGGAAGAAACAAGCTGCCAATATATATGACAATTTTAGCCCATGAAATATCAGCTAGTAATACATCTGCATTAAAAACACGAAATACAATAAGTGCACATAATAAACTTAAACCACTTAACATGGATAACAATAACAATGAAACACTTTTAACTAAATTTTTCTTATCTTCTACATCATTTCTATAAGAATAAATTCTTAAACCCGCACCTATTAAACCACCAAATCCTAAAATACTGTTAAACGTATTAATAATATAGCTAATGGATAAAACTTTGTGTATCGGTAAACTGATTTTTAAAGACTGCTTTAGCATCATGTCATATAGTGATAAAACAGAAACGGACAGTACACCTAATATAATGATGCCTACAAAATAAAATGTATTCATTTCTCTAAAAAGAACGATAGTCTTTTTAAAGTCGATTTTCCCTAATTCATTATGCAATACAAATACAACGATGCATAATACGATACATATAAATAGAACCTTTAATATTGGCAAAATTTTCTTTCGATTTAATAGTTTCATATTCCAACCTTCTTTTATTCTGTAATACTCCCAAATAATACCATATAAATATATAAATTAAAATGTTTAAAAAAGACTGCCATTAAGCTTCAAAAGTTAAAGGCAGTCTATCTTTATAGTTTATTCTTTTTCGTATACAACTTCTTCATCTTTAAACTCGTATGGACCTGAGTCATCTTGATAATACTTATTATAACGACGTTTAAATAATGTGAAGAGATGTGTCACAGCTACTTTAATAATAGCATAAGCTGGAATACCTAAAATAACACCAAGTACACCTGCTAAATTACCTGCACATAACAATACAAAGATGATCGTTAAAGGATGAATTTGCATAGTTTTCCCCATAATATTTGGAGAAATAAAATGTCCTTCTAAAAATTGAACTGCAGCCCAAACGATTGCAAGTTTCAATAACATAAATGGTGAATCAATGGCTGCTAAAATAATTGCTGGTGAAATAGCAATAATCGGACCTAAATACGGTACAACACTTGTTACAGCAGCAATACTTGCTAATGTTAAAGCATAGTCTAATCCAATGATTGAATAACCGATAAATAGTAATACACCAATACAGAAAGCAACAATCATTTGACCTTGAATATAAGAACCAACTTGAACGTTCATTTTATCAATTAAATCGTGTGTATCTTTTCTGAATTTTGGTGGCATTAATCTAATAAAGTAATTTCTAAACTTTGCACCATCTTTAAGTAAAAAGAATAATACAAATGGGAATGTAATAATGATCACAACAACATGTGTAATTGTAGATACAAATGATTGAAACTTATTACTGAAATCCCCTACTGAATTAGATATTTTCTTTGGAATATCACTAAAGTTTTGTTGGAACCAATTTTGAGCTTGTGTATAGTAATCCGCTACAAATGAATTTTGAGAAAGCTCTTTTAATTTATCACTAAATTCATCGAAATATGTAGGTAAATTTTTAGATAAACTCTCAACTTGATGTTGCACAACAGGTATTAATAACGTCACAATTAGTGTAAATGCTGCGATAATTACACATAATAATATGATGATCCCCCATAATCTAGAGATGTTAAACCTTTCCATAAAATTAATTAAAGGATTAAACAAATAGAATGCAACGAACGCAACAATAATTGGGCCAATTAAAGTTGTCGTAATCGTAACGATAGGTTCAAAAATAAATGAAACATGTTGGAATATAAATATTGTTAACCCTATCAAAATCAATAATCCTAAAATGAAATAAATATCACGTCCACCGAAAAACTGCATAAAACGTGTTGTTTTATTCAAAGAATTATTGGAATGCTTTTCTTTTTGCAAAATAAGCCCTCCTCTTAAAGATTTATAATCTATTATACCCTAATCGTTTCACTTTAAAAACAAAAATTTACAATTATAGTTTACATAATAATATTATAATGGTTTAATTTTTAGGTATAAAAAAAAGATACACCAAAAAGATGTATCTTCTAGAACATAAAAGTCTTATTTAACGACTAATATTTTATCGCCTTGTTCAACAGAACCAGTTGTTAATACTTCTAATGAAGCGTCACCAAGGTTTGTAACAACAATTGGTGTAACAGTACTATCAGCATTTTCTTTAATAAAGTCTAAATCTACTTTCATTAACGGTTGACCTTTAACGATATCTGTATCAGCTTCCGCTAAAATTTCAAATCCTTTACCTTCTAATTTAACTGTTTCTAAACCGAAGTGGATTAATAATTCAACACCGTCATTAGATTCTAAACCGATTGCATGTTTTGTTGGGAATGTCATTTTCAATTTACCATCAAATGGTGCAACTACTTCACCAGTTTCAGGAATAATTGCAACGCCGTCACCCATCATTTTTTCAGAGAATACTTTATCTGGTACTTCAGAGATATTAACAACTTCACCTTTAATAGGTGCATAAATTGTTGCGCCACCTTCAGCTAAAATAGCAGCACTTTCTTGATCGCCTTCTTCAGTAACAGTTGTTTCATCAGGTTTCGTAATTTCTCCTGAAATGATACGTGCCATATCATGTTTAATTTGATCTGATTTAGGACCGAAAATAGCTTGAATATTGTTACCAACTTCAAGTACACCAGAAGCACCTAAATTTTTCAGTTCATCTTTGTTTACTTCAGATTTATTTAATACTTCAACACGTAAACGCGTAATACATGCATCTAAATGTTTGATGTTTTCTTTACCACCCATTGCATCTAATACATCGAATGGAAGTTCAGCTACTGAACTGTTGCGTGTTTCAGATTCTTTATCTTCACGACCAGGTGTTTTTAAGTTGAATTTCTTAATCGCAAATGTGAATAAGAAGTAATAAACTAACGCATAAATAATACCTACTGGAATTACAAGTAATGCATTAGTACGATCCCAGTTTAATAATCCGTATAAGACGTAATCGATAAATCCACCAGAGAAAGTCATACCGATTTGGATATGTAGAAGATGCATCACTAAGAATGATGTACCTGCTAAAATAACATGAATACTGTATAATACTGGCGCTACGAATAAGAATGAGAATTCTAATGGTTCAGTAATACCTGTTAAGAATGATGTTAAACCTGCAGATAACATTAAACCACCGACAACTTTTTTACGCTCTGGGCGAGCTTGACGATAGATTGCAAATGCTGCAGCTGGTAAACCAAACATCATAAATGGATATTTACCAGTTGTGAATGCACCAGCTGTAAATGGTACACCGTCTTTAACTTGTGCCATGAATATTCTTTGGTCACCACGAACTAATTCACCAGCAGAATTTACATAGTTACCAAATTCGAACCAGAATGGTGAGTAGAAAATGTGATGCAATCCAAATGGAATTAAAGCACGTTCAATAATACCAAATATAAATGTCGTTAAAGCTAAGTTCTTATCTAATAAGAATGTAGATAAGTTATTTAAGCCATCTTGAATTGGTGGCCATGCAAATGAAAGAATAATACCTGCAATAATTGCAACTACAGATGTGATAATTGGTACGAATCTTTTACCAGCAAAGAATCCTAAGAATGGTGGTAAGTTGATATTATAATATTTGTTGTAACACCATGCTGCAAGAGCACCCATTATAATACCACCAAACACCCCTGTTTGAAGTGTTGGAATACCAAGAACTAATGCGTTTGCTGGATCTTTAGCAGTTTGTCCTAAAGTTTTAGCGCCTTCAGCGTAGCTATAAATATCATCAATTGAAATACCTTTAACAACACCCATTGTTGTATTCATAATAAGGTAACCTACTAATGCTGCTAATGCTGCAACACCATCTCCTCCAGCTAAACCTAATGCAGTCCCGAGTGCGAATAGCAATGGTAAATTATCAAAGATAATTTGACCTGATGATTCCATTACTGAAGCTATCATAACAATAACATCAGATTTTAACCAAGGTGCAATTTGAACGAATTGATCGTTTTGCATTGCATTACCAAACGCAAGTAAAATACCTGCTGCTGGTAAAATCGCAACTGGTAACATTAATGCTTTACCAATACGTTGCAATTGTCCAAAGAACTTTTTAAACATAATTAATACCCTCCTAATTGTTTAACTTTATAAATTACGGCATGAAAAAAGGCATGAGCAAAGAAACTTACCATTACGGTAAAGTCTATTTGCTCATGCCTGATCGTATCAGTAACACGCAATTTATAAGTTATTATTAAAGTGTTGGATGTGCATCGTTAAATATGCCAATTCAGATTGATATACTGGCTTCTTCAACTGTGTTTGCATCATCTTCACTATCTTTACAGAAATATTATAGCACAATGGATATTGCGCTTTCAATAGTGTTTCGATATTAGTTGCATCTGGAATTCGTTCATCTGCCAATACTCTTTGAATCGCAAAGTGAAGGTGCCGAACAAAACGACTATAATTAATACTATTTTTGTTAATATCAACTTCTAGGCCTTCTTCTATTATAATGATTGCTTTTTGAATAATCGCTTTTATATTGTGTATATCATGAATTGAATGGTTTACTTCAGCAGAGTGGATATGTAATGCAATAAATCCAGCTTCTGATTCAATAAACTGTAAGTTTAATTTTTCATTTAATATTTTAACAGCTTTTTCTGCTATTTGATATTCTCTCGGATAAAGCAATTCAGTCTCTTTTAAAAAAGGATTATGAACATGTATACCTTCTTTAATACGCTTGATCGCAAATAACATATGGTCTGTTAAAGATATTAATGTCTTTTCACTAACACTTCCACCCAATTGCTTATCAATACCATTTACAACTTCAAGTACGATACTAAACACTTCATCATTTGTACCATCTAATAATTGCTTATATTTATTTTTATCATTTTCAGATTCTAATAAATATACCTTTTCGATTAAATCTGTATTAATTTCTTCACCTTGTTTTTTTCCGAAACCAATCCCCTTACCAACTAATATAACTTCTTTATCATAATAATTAGCAACTAACACATTATTGTTTAATGCTTTTTCGATAATGTATTTTCCCATATATTAAACCTCATTCTAAAGACCTATTACATATTATACATTTGATGATAATATAATGATAGATATATTTTATATCAATAAATACGAGGATGTGCAAACATATGAAAAAGACGAAACTATATATAATAAGTGTTCTTGCTGTTTTATTATTATCTACAATTTTATATCCGAAACATCAAGCCCATGCGGTAACTGAAGAGGCTTGGGATAATGCCGTTACTGTTTATGGTGCAGCATTACAAAACAATTCAAGTGCTAAAGATACAACTTCTAACTTATTAGGCACTAAAAACAGTGACAAGACAACTTACGTTACAGCTGATGACTTAAATAAATACTTAAATATGCAATCATCAAATGATGTCTTAAAATCAAGTATCCGTATTACAAAGACTTCTAAAGGTAGTGGTCTTAACTTAACGATCAATCAAGACCAAGGTCAAATTACAAAAGTAACTAAAGACACATATAAAAATGCTTTAATGACAGCTGGTATTCAAGATGCAGATGTTACAATTGCATCTAGTGAAGATGTAACTGGCGAAAGTGCCTTAGCTGGTGTATATAAAGCATTTGAAGAACAAGGTGAAGAAGTAGAATCAAGCAGAACACAAGTCGCTCAAGAAGAATTATCTACAATTAACCAAATTACTGAAGAAAATAAAGGTCAAGAAGGATTTTCTCAATCACAATTAAACAAAACGATTGCAGAATCTAAACAAGCTGTAGCTGAAAAATCAGGTAATGTAACAATCAATGAAATTACAAATATCGTCAATCAGAAGATTGAAGACAATGGCTTAACAAACGTTATTAATGATAATCAAATTAATATGATTGTTAATGTTATTGATAAAGCACAAAAAGACGGTGTCTTTAGCGGTGAAAATGCAAAAGACTTTATTAATAACTCAAAAGATTATGTTAATGATTTAGTTAAATCAGATGAATTTAAAGATGCAAAGAAAAAAGCAGAAGATTTAGGTAACGATATTAAAGACAAACTTCAAGACGAAGGTTTCTGGGATAAAATCGTAAATGCCATTAAAGATATCTTCAATTCAATTGCAAACTTATTTAAATAAATTGAAAACGCCATGGGCTAGTGCCCACGGCGTTTTTCTTATATTATTTATCTTCGTCTTTATCATCATCTTTAATAATGTCAAAAGTATCTTCTTTAGGTTCTTCATACTTTGTATTTACTTCAGGTGATTGTTCTGTTGTTTCTTTTTTGTTTAATGTTGCATAAGGGTTATCGCCCCATGCTTCGATATTATTATAGTTAACTTTTAAGTTTTCAATTTTAAATACTGGATTTAACTTACGCTTTCTTTGTGCACGATAATCTTTAGCAACTTCAAATACAACTGTTGCAAGTCCGAATAGCGCTACGATATTGATGATTGCCATTAATCCCATAAATAAGTCTGCTGTATCCCATACTGTTTGTACTTGTACAACTGATCCTACAAAGACCATGGCTACTACTAAAGCTCTAAAGATAAACATTATGATTTTATTTTTAGTTAAGTATTCAATATTTGATTGACCGTAGTAATAGTTACCAATAATTGAAGAGAATGCAAACATAAATACGGCTATTGTTAAGAATATACCACCGAATTCACCAACATGTGTTGTAAGTGCTTGTTGCGTAACAGCCACACCTTGAGGCGCATCTACTCCAAATTGTAAATCAGTATAAAGTAATAACATGATTGCTGTTGATGAACAGATAATCATAGTATCAAAGAATACACCTAACGCTTGGATTAAACCTTGTTTAACTGGGTGACTTACGGCTGCTGTTGCTGCTGCGTTTGCTGCAGAACCCATACCAGCTTCGTTTGAGAACAAGCCACGTTTAATACCTTGCATAACTGCAAATCCCATTGCCCCACCAAATGCAGGATGTAAACCAAATGCACTTTTTACGATATTTTGAATCATTGGCCAAATTTGATCAGCATTCACAAATAAGATATAACCAACTAAACCGATATATCCAACTGCCATAATTGGCACGATAAATGAAGATACTGTTGCGATACTTCTTACACCACCAAAAATAACTAATGCTGTAATAATAGCCAAGATAATTCCAGTTATCACATTTGAAAATTCATACTGTTCATTTAAAGAAGCTGCAATCGTATTAGATTGAACTGTGTTAAATACAAATGCAAACGTTACTGTTATAAGTATTGCAAACACAACACCAAGCCATTTCTGACCTAAACCACGTTCTATGTAATAAGCTGGTCCACCACGGAACCCACCTTCTTTATCTTTAACTTTATATACTTGTGCTAATGTTGCTTCAAAGAATGCACTTGCTGCACCAATAAATGCAATAACCCACATCCAAAATACTGCACCTGGGCCACCTAATACAATCGCTGTTGCAACACCTGCGATATTACCAGTACCAACACGAGAAGCAGCACTTATAGCAAATGCTTGGAAAGAAGATATACCTTTTCTTCCATCTTCTAATGTTTCAGGTTTTTCGAAAATGACTCTAAACATTTCTGGTAGCCATCTAAGTTGTACTACTCTAGAACTTATTGTAAAGAATACACCAGCTAGTAGTAATAGGAAAATTAAGTTTTGAGTCCAAATTAAATCATTACCCCATTGGACAAAATTATGAAACCAATCTGGGATATAACTATCAAAATCTTTCAAATAAATCCCTCAATTCTAATAATATAGTCATAATAAATTGCTATCATGATTTTACCATGTGCCATTCATTATGACTATATTTTTTTAATCTATAGATTTTTCTTCAAAATATGCATCAATAACTTGACCAAAGTCATTCTCGTCAACAACAAATCGACCATTTGTGTATCGTTCACTAAAGTTAAAGTCTTTAGTATTCACTTTGATTTGATCTTTTTCTGAAATCATCACACATGTTTCATCTTCTGCTAATGTTCTAGCAAATACGATTCTATGCGCTTTAGATTTTAGTTCTTTCAAGATCATTAAACCACGTTGAGATCTTTTAGCAGGTACAAATTGTTCTGCTTTCATTCTTTTAACTGAACCACGATCTGTCACAATAAACACGGATTGATCATTTGGTAATTTATCTGTCATCACAACTTTATCATTATCTTTCAAGTTAATAGATTTAACACCGGCTGCTTTCAAACCAATATCGGATAACTCATCCGTATCATAAGTTAAGCTCATACCTTTTTCGGTAATGACTGTTATAAGTTCATCATTTTCTATTTTCAATACAGAAACAACTTCATCGTCACCTTTAAGTTTAATGGCAACGAGTGGTTTTGTAATTCTGCTCGCTTTAAATTTATCATTTGTAGACTTTTTGATCATGCCGTTTTTCGTCGCGATAATATAATTAGACGATAACTTGAAATCTGTTTCTTTATTTACAGAAATGACAAGTTCATCATCATCAATTGGAATCATTTGTGAAATATGTTTACCAAGATCTTTCCACTTTAAGTCCACAATTTCATGTACAGGTATAAATAAGTAATTACCTTTATTTGTGAATACAATTAAAGTATCTTGCGTATTCATTTTTTCGTGCATTAATAAGTAGTCACCGTCTTTAAGCCCAACTTCTTCAACACCACTTGCGATATAACTTCTATTAGACGTACGTTTAATGTATCCATCATGCGTAACAGAAACAATAGTTTCTTCACTTGGAACTAAAATTTCTTTTTCAATTTTAATTTCTTCAATTTTTTCTTCGATTTCGGTTAAACGTTCATCAGCAAATTCTTTTCGAACTGCTCTAAGTTCATTTTTAATCACTTTAAATAATGATTTTTCATTTTGTAAAATATCTTTTAAGCGTTCGATAGTTTGTTTAAGTTCATCAAATTCATTTTCTAAAGAAACAATATCTGTGTTTGTTAATCTATAAAGTTGTAACATTACGATTGCTTCAGCTTGTTCTTCAGTAAATTCATATTTCGCAATTAAATTTTCCTTCGCATCACGTTTGTTTTTAGAAGCTCTAATTGTTTCAATAACTTCGTCTAAAATAGACAATGCTTTAATTAAACCTTCAACGATGTGCATACGTTTTTGTGCTTGAGATAATTCATATTGAGAACGTCTTGTTACGACTTCTTTTTGATGTTCAATATAACTTTCAAGAATTTGTTTGAGGCCCAATAATTCAGGTCTTCTATTATTAATTGCAACCATATTGAAATGATAAAGCACTTGTAAGTCTGTGTTCTTATAAAGATAATTCAGAACACCTTCACTATTAATATCTTTCTTAAGTTCAATGGCAATTCGTAAACCTTCTCTATCTGTTTCATCACGAACTTCTACAATACCTTCAATTTTCTTATCTGCTCTGAGTTCATCAATTTTCTTAACTAACGTACCTTTGTTAACTTCAAATGGTACTTCAGTTACGACTATTTGTTCTCTTCCGCCTCTAATTTTTTCTATTTCTACTTTACTTCTAACAACGATTTTACCTTTACCTGTTTTATAGGCTTTCTTAATACCATCTAACCCTTGAATAATACCGCCTGTTGGGAAATCCGGTCCTTTTATATGTTCAATTAATTCATCTACAGATGTGCTTGGCTTATCGATAAGCTTTAATGTCGCATCAATGACTTCTCCTAGATTATGCGGTGGAATATCAGTTGCATATCCAGCAGAAATACCTGTGGATCCATTGACTAATAAGTTAGGATACCTAGCTGGCAATACCATCGGCTCCATCGCAGTATCATCAAAGTTTTGTACATGTTCAACTGTTTCTTTATCGATATCTTGTAATAATACTTCAGCTAACTTACTTAATTTAGCCTCAGTATAACGCATTGCTGCTGGAGGGTCATTATCAATACTACCGTTATTACCATGCATTTCTATTAGTACGTGTCTCAATTTCCAATCTTGACTCATACGAACCATTGCATCGTATACAGAAGAATCACCATGTGGATGATAATTACCGATTACGTTACCAACCGTTTTAGCACTTTTTCTAAAGTTTCTATCATACGTATTACCGTCTTTATACATCGCAAACAATATTCTACGTTGTACAGGTTTTAATCCATCTCGTACATCAGGCAGTGCACGATCTTGAATGATATATTTACTATATCTACCGAATCTATCTCCAATTACATCTTCTAAAGGAAGGTTTTGAATTTGTTCAACCATTATTTAACTTCCTCCTCTAATGATTCTACTTCATCATCAAGTACTTGAATGTCATCACTTTCAAGTATACTTTGATCTTCTTGCATACCAAATTGAACGTGTCTTTCAATCCATTCTCTACGTGGTTCAACTTTGTCACCCATCAATGTAGTCACTCTTCGTTGTGAACGTACTTCATCATCAATGCTTACTCGAATTAACGTTCTTGTTTCAGGATCCATTGTTGTTTCCCAAAGTTGATCGGCATTCATTTCACCTAAACCTTTGTATCGTTGTAGTGTGAAACCTTTACCAATTTTCTTCATTAATACTTCTAAATCTTCATCGGTCCATGCATATTCAACTTGTTTTGACTTACCTTTACCTTTTTCTAATTTATATAAAGGTGGTAATGCAATATATACTCTACCTGCTTCTAATAGCGGTCTCATATACTTGAAGAAGAAAGTTAATAGTAATACTTGAATATGTGCACCATCTGTATCGGCATCTGTCATAATAATCACTTTGTTGTAGTTACTATCTTCAATATTAAAGTCTGCACCTACACCAGCACCTATTGTATGAATAATCGTATTGATTTCTTCATTTTTAAAGATATCTTCAAGTTTAGCTTTTTCTGTATTAATAACTTTACCTCTTAACGGTAAAATTGCTTGGAATTTACGATCACGCCCTAATTTAGCTGATCCTCCGGCAGAATCCCCTTCGACTAAATAAAGTTCGTTTTTCTCTGTATTTTTACTTTGTGCTGGCGTTAATTTACCAGATAACAAAGTTTCTTTACGTTTGTTTTTCTTACCATTTCTAGCTTCTTCTCGTGCTTTTCTTGCTGCTTCACGTGCTTGAGATGCTTTAATCGCTTTTTTAAGTAATGCTTTTGATAATTGGCCTTTTTCTTCTAAGTAGAAAGGCAGTTGATCTGACATAACGGAATCAACAGCTGCACGTGCTTCAGTTGTACCTAATTTAGACTTAGTTTGACCTTCGAACTGTAATAAATCTTCTGGAATTCTTACAGAAATAATAGCTGTCAAACCTTCACGAATGTCACTACCATCAAGATTTTTATCTTTTTGTTTAAGTTCACCAATTTTACGTGCATATTCATTGAATACACGTGTAAATGCTGTCTTTAAGGCTGTTTCATGTGTACCTCCGTCTTTAGTACGAACATTATTAACGAAACTTAGAATTGTTTCAGAATATTGGTCATTAAATTGAAAACTAATATCAACTTCGATTCCATTTGATTCGCCACTAAAAATTGCAACGTCATGTAACACGTCTTTGCCTTCGTTTAAATAATTTACAAATTCTTTAATACCATCTTCATAATGATAAAATACTTCCCTTCTTTCTTCTCCCCTTAAATCCGTTACTTTTATCTTAAGTGCTTTCAGTAAAAATGCTGATTCTTGAAGTCTTTCACATAACGTTTCAAAGTTAAAATGAGTTGAAGCTTTAAATATTTTAGGATCTGGTTTGAAATGAACAGTTGTACCCGTTTTACGTGTTTTCCCCTTTTTCTCTAATGTTGTAACAGGTACGCCACCGTTTTTGAATTTTTGTTTATAAATATGACCTTCTCTATAAATCGTTACTTCTAACCATTCACTCAAAGCATTAACAACTGAAGCACCCACACCGTGTAGTCCTCCAGATGTTTTATAGCCGCCTTGACCGAATTTACCGCCGGCATGAAGGACAGTAAATATAACTTCAGGTGTCGGTTTACCAGTCTTATGTAATCCTGTAGGCATCCCCCTGCCGTTATCATGAACAGAAATACTATTATCTTTATGAATGGTCACTTCGATTTCCGTACCGAAGCCATTTAAAATTTCATCAACAGAGTTATCTACTATTTCATATACTAAATGGTGAAGTCCGCGGACATCTGTTGAACCAATGTACATACCAGGTCTTTTTCTTACTGCTTCTAAACCTACGAGTACTTGTATTGAATCTTCACCATATTGAACTTTTGCTTGTTTATTCAATATTTCTCCTCCTACAAACGTACGTTCGTTTCTTTTACTTTACAATAGTTATTTTGTTATAAATCCCTAGAAAATGCAAGCCCTATCCCTAATTGTGGTACAATTTCCCTTTACATTGTTCAGACATTATCATATTTTTAAATAGTAACCGATATACAGTTATGGTAAACTATTAGTACCTGCTATCAAAGGAGTGTTTCAATAATGACATTTGTTGTTATTATACTTAGCTACTTAGTTGGATGTTTCCCAAGTGGCCTTGTGTTAGGTAAGTTATTTTATAAAAAAGATATTCGACAATTTGGAAGTGGCAACCTAGGTGCTACAAATACATTTAGAGTATTAGGAAAAAAAGCTGGATTTATCGTGATGTTTTTAGACATCTTCAAAGGTTTTATTGTAGTTTTCTTCCCAATATGGTTTAATGTAGATATTCCTAGCATATTTGTAGGTATTTGTGCAGTAATCGGACATGTATTTCCAATATTTTTGAAATTCAAAGGTGGAAAAGCCGTTGCAACAAGTGCAGGTGCAGTTCTAGGTGTACATCCGATACTACTAATTATACTAGCTATTATATTCTTTGTAATTCTATATTTAACTAAATATGTATCATTATCTAGTATTGTAGCGGGTATAAGTTGTTTTATAGGTGCAATTATCATTGGTGATATACCTTTCTTAATCGTATCTATTGCAATATTGGTTATACTGCTCGTCAGACACCAATCAAATATCGTAAGAATATTCAAAGGACAAGAACCAAAAATCAAATGGATGTAAAGGAGAATGCACTATGAATTTAGAAATTACTGAAAAAGCTATCGAATGGTTTAAAGACGAATTAGAATTCAATGATGATCAAGCCTTACGATTTTTCGTTCGTTATGGCGGTGAATTTCAGTTAAAACAAGGCTTCTCACCCGCATTTACTGTAGAAGAATTAAGTTCTTCTGAAGTTGGTTTTAAAGACGAGAAAAACGATATTCCATTTTTTATTGATGAAAAAGATTTATGGTACTTTGATGATAATGACTTAGTAATTGATTTAAATGATAATGGAGAAATTAAATATGAAGTCAAAGCTTCAAGATAAACTATAAAAGCAGATGTATTTCGTGTATTAAGCGAAACACATCTGCTTATTTATTATAGTTTACGATCTACACCTTGTTCAGTTTCTTCATGAATTTTCAAATATGCATTATGCCATTCAGGGAAACTCTTATCTAATCTAATGGGTCTGTTTGAACCTTTTTTCAAGCAAACATGTGTTGTTGATCCTGTTGACACAACTTCTCGTTGTTCATTTAATATCTCATAAGAATAAATTGATCTTATAGGTGAATAATGAGAAATCCACGTTTTAATGATGACTTTTTCAGGGTATGTTATAGACTTCTTATAAGAAATGTTCAAATCAACTACAGGAGATATAATTCCTGCATTCTCCATATCTGCATAACTAAATCCCGCTTTATAAATGTAATCTGTTCTCGCCACTTCGAACCAAATAGCATAATTCGCGTGATAAACAACGCCCATTTTATCGGTCTCTGCATATCTAACATCTATTGGTGTTTCACTATAAATCATGATTCAATCCCTCTTTCTAAATTCCTTAACCTAATCATAACATAAATATATTTACGCCTGTGATTATATTCTTTTAAATACATATATTTAATTTTTATATAAAAAGCAGTAGACATTCAATTTAAAAAGAATATCTACTGCTCATCTATGAATTAGCTTTATATTATTGTGCTAATTTGTTTCTTAATACCATTTGAAGAATACCACCGTGTCTGTAGTAATCAATTTCAACTTCTGAGTCGAATCTTGCTAAAGCTTCAAATTCAGTAACTTTACCGTCTTCGCTTGTAGCTGTTACTTTAAGAATATCACGAGGTTTAACACCTTCATGAATATCTACTGAAATAGCTTCTCTACCAGTTAAACCTAAGCTATCTGCTGAATCACCTTTTTTGAATTGTAAAGGTAATACACCCATCATAACAAGGTTAGAACGGTGAATACGTTCGTAACTTTGAGCAATAACCGTTTTAACACCTAAAAGATTTGTACCTTTAGCTGCCCAGTCACGAGAAGAACCCATACCGTAGTCATTACCAGCAAGTACACATAAACCAATACCATTTTCTTGATATTTCATTGAAGCATCAAAGATAGGCATTACTTCTTCTGTTGGCCAATAAGTTGTGAATCCACCTTCAGTTCCAGGTGCTAATTGGTTCTTAATACGAATGTTTGCAAAAGTACCTCTCATCATAACTTCATGGTTACCACGACGAGAACCGTATGAGTTAAAGTCTCTAATTGCTACATCGTGATCTTGCAAGTATTTACCAGCTGGTGTATCTTTACCGATTGCACCTGCAGGAGAAATATGGTCAGTTGTAACTGAGTCACCAAATTTACCCATTACTCTTAACTCACTTAAAGGTTGAATATCTTTTGGTTCTTTAGATAAACCTTGGAAGAATGTAGGGTTTTGGATATATGTTGAATTAGGATCAAAGTCATATAATGGTTGATCTGTTGTTTCAATTTGATTCCAAACTTCATTAGATTCAAATACTGTTTTGTATTCTTCTCTAAATAGTTCAGGTGTAACAACTGATAATACAGTGTCTCTAACTTCTTCAATTGATGGCCAGATGTCTTTTAAGTATACATCTTCACCATTAGATCCTTTACCAATTGGATCATTTTGTAAGTCGATATCAACAGTACCAGCTAATGCATAAGCAACAACTAATTGTGGTGATGCTAAGTAGTTAGCTTTAACTAATGGATGAATACGACCTTCGAAGTTACGGTTACCAGATAATACTGAAGTAACAAGTAAATCTTCCTCAGCAATCGCTTTTTCAATTTCAGGTAATAATGGACCTGAGTTACCGATACAAGTTGTACAACCATAACCAACTAAGTTGAATCCAAGATCATCTAAATATTCTTGTAATCCAGCGTCACGTAAATAGCCTGTAACAACTTTTGAACCAGGTGCTAATGAAGTCTTAACGTAATCTGGTACTTTTAAGCCTTTTTCGATTGCTTTTTTCGCTACTAATCCTGCACCTAACATTACATATGGGTTAGAAGTGTTTGTACATGAAGTAATGGCTGCAATTGCAATGTCACCAGTCTTCATTGAAGTCTTCGTACCATCTTGTAATTCAATATCTACAGATTTATCAAATTCTGATTTATCCAAACCATGACCTTGGTTACCTGCTGGTGCAGTCACTGATTCAACAAATGATTTTTTCATGTCGCTTAATTTGATTAAATCTTGTGGACGTTTAGGACCAGATAAGGATGCTTCAACTGTTGATAAATCTAGATTTACAACATCTGTATATGTTGGTTCTACATTTTCAGCATTGAAGAACATGTTGTTTTCTTTTAAGTATTTCTCTACAACATTAACTTGTTCTTCAGAACGTCCAGTTAAACGTAAGTAACTTAATGATTCATCATCTACTGGGAAGAAACCACAAGTAGCACCATATTCAGGCGCCATGTTAGCAATTGTTGCTCTGTCTGCTAATGGTAATTTTTCTACACCAGGACCAAAGAATTCAACAAATTTACCGACAACACCTTTTTTACGTAACTCTCCAGTTACACGTAAAGCTAAGTCAGTAGCTGTTGTACCTTGTGGTAATTCGTTTGTTAATTTAACACCGATAACTTCAGGAACTGGGAAGTATGAAGGTTGACCAAGCATACCTGCTTCGGCTTCAATACCACCTACACCCCAACCTAATACACCAATACCGTTGATCATTGTTGTATGTGAGTCAGTACCTACTAAAGTATCTGGGTAAGTTACAAGTTCATTTTCTTCTTCTCTAATGTGTACAACACTTGCTAAGTATTCCAAGTTAACTTGGTGAACAATACCAGTAGCTGGTGGTACAGCGCGATAGTTATCAAATGATTTTGTTGCCCAGTTTAAGAATTGGTAACGCTCGATATTACGTTCGAATTCTAATTTCATATTCATTTCTAATGAATTTGGTAATGCATAGCTATCTACTTGTACAGAGTGGTCAATAACTAAATCAACAGGTACTTCAGGGTTGATTTTAGAAACATCTCCACCAACATCATCCATCGCTTTACGTAAAGAAGCTAAGTCTACAACTGCAGGTACACCTGTGAAGTCTTGTAGAATAACACGTGATGGCTTAAATGGTACTTCTGCATTAGCATCGTTAGATTTACCCCATTTTGCTAAATTCATAATATGTTCTTCTTTAATGACACGTCCGTCAAACTGTCTTAAAACTGATTCTAATAATACACGAATAGAATAAGGTAGTTTATCAACATTAGATAAACCTAATTCGTCTAATGTTTTTAAGCTATAAAACGTGTATGTTTTGCCGTTCAATTCAAAAGATTTTTTAGATTGTTCTTTTAAACTTGAGCTCATTATTTGTTCCCCCTTTAAAATTGTGCAAGTTAATGCTTCATATACAATTGTATAATCAATACTTTAGTAAAACAATACATTACGCTTAAAAATGAATATATTTATCATTCAAGTTTATAATAGGATACTATAAGTTTTACTTATGTATTTTCAAATATACATAATTTCTAGTTATTAGTTGATAATGATTATCAACTATAAATAAAAATAGGCTGAGACATTAATTTGTCTCAGCCTATCACTTATTAATCTTCCATTTCTCTTGCTAAACGACGTTGTTCTTTTAATTCTTGTTCATATTCTCGTTTAGATTTTTCTACATATTCTTTCATACGATGCTTATTCGGTGTAATCGATAATCCAAGATATTTTCTTTCTTGGTTTGCATCTTTATAGAACGCGACAATCATCATAATGATAATGAAACTAAACGGGAATGCTGAAATAATTGCTGCTGATTGTAATGCATTTAATCCAGTATCTCCACCAGATAATAATAATACGAATGCAATAAGTGATTGTGCAACACCCCATACAATCTTCACTCTAACTGCTGGTTCTAATGATCCATATGTTGTCTGCATACCTAGAACGAATGTTGCAGAGTCTGCAGAAGTTACAAAGAATGTACAGATTAATGCTAATGCAATAATAGATAGAATCGCACCCATTGGTAATTCATTAAATACACCAAACAATTGAGTTTCTGTAGTCATTTTGAAGACTTCTGGGTTTGACTTACCAACTTCAATACCTGTTACACCAAATACACTGAACCAAATAAAGCTAATGATTGTTGGTACAAGCATAACACCTAAAATAAATTCACGAATTGAACGTCCTCTAGAAACGCGGGCAATGAATATACCTACGAATGGACTCCAACTCATCCACCAACCCCAATAGTAAAGTGTCCATGAATTTAACCATTCACTCTTTTGAGGATTTAACGGTGCTACATCAAAACTATTGAACAAGAATGAATCGAATAGTGCACCAGTTGATGATGTAAACATATTTGCAATTAAAATTGTTGGACCGATAATTAAAGTAACGATAAGTAAAAGTGAAGCTAAAATAATATTTAAGTTACTTAAATATTGGATGCCTTTACTAAGTCCACTCCATGCACTCATTAAGAATAAAATCGTTACAATAACGATGATGATTCCTTGTATAACAATATTATTTGGAATTCCAAATAAATATTCTAATCCACCATTGATCTGTAAAGCACCCATACCTAATGATACGGCAACCCCTACAACAGTTGCGAATACTGATAACACATCAATAATGATACCTATAAGACCATCTACTCTGTTCCCTAAAATTGGTCTTAATGTTTTAGATAGTAAACCAGGTTCACCTTTTCTAAATTGAGAGTAAGCTAACGCTAAAGCAACTACACCGTATATTGCCCACGCATGGAAGCCCCAGTGTAAGAATGTAGAACGCATGGACTCCGTCATCGCTGCTTTAGTTTCTGGATCAGCATTCGGTGGTGAAACAAAGTGAGACATTGGTTCAGCTGCACCGTAGAACACAAGTCCGATACCCATACCAGCACTGAATAACATTGCAAACCAAGAAATTGTATTAAATTCTGGTTTATCATGTGGTCTACCTAATTTTAACTTTCCAATTGGGCTAAATATAATGAATACACAGAAAAATACCATACCAATTGTGATAATCATGTAATACCAACCAAAGTATTTTGAAATCCATGCACTGATATTACCAGTTATTTCACCAAACTGAGTTGGAAAAATAACACCTAGTGCAACAATGATTGCAACAACTATGGCACTAATTGTAAAAACATTTGAAACTTTTTTCCCATTTGGATGTGTTGGAATATTGGCCATTATAATTCTCCTTTCAAAATAACAAACTTTAAATTATGTATTCCCGTTTTAACTTATTTTATTCGTGATATTTTCAAATAAGTGATATATGAAAACAGCAACATTCAACATTTTAACAAATATTACACCTAAAATCAAATTGACTATTTCTTTTTATGCCATATTCATGTATGATAAAATTCGATAAGGAGGTGTTTAATATGTCATTATTAAAAGAATTTAAAGACTTTGCTTTGCAAGGTAACGTTTTAGATTTAGCAATCGCCGTTGTTATTGGTGCTGCCTTTAACAAAATTGTTACATCTTTAGTTGAGAACGTCATAATGCCACTTATTGGATTAATTTTTGGAGAAGTAGACTTCGCTGAAAAATGGTCATTAATGGGTATCAAGTACGGTCTATTCATCCAATCTATCATTGACTTCTTAATCGTCGCATTCGCACTATTTGTATTCATCAAAATTGCAAATACTGTTATGAAAAAAGAAGAAGAAGTTGACGAACAAACTGTATTACTTACAGAAATCCGCGACGCTTTACGCGAAAAGTAAGTTTTACATATTTAAAAAAACCATCGATTATTGTTTTTTCAATAATCGATGTTTTTTTAATATCTTTATTAATCTTCTACTGGACCTTCTTCTACTAATGTTTTAACATCAGCTACAATTTCTGATTTCGGAAATTTTTTATCCCCAGCATCCTGTCCGCTATATGATTTAATGATCTTTCCATTCTGATCTATTAAATAGAAACTTGTACCATGTGTGACTTGAGTACTACCTTTTGGTGGTGGTGCCACGATTGATTTAAAGTTATCTTGTGCGTATTGTTTAATAAATTTGAAATCATAATTCGTTAATAATGTCCATTTATTGTCTGGTACATTATATTGTTTAACGTAATCTTTAAGTTTTTTCGGTGTATCATTTTCTGGATCCACACTAAAACTTAATACCCCATAATTTTTAACGCCATCTTTTTCAAGTTGATCAATGACCGTACTCATGTTGTATGTCATTGGTGGGCATACTGTTTCACAATTCGTAAAGATAAAGTCAGCAATATACACTTTCCCTTTCATATCTTTTTGTGAAAATTTATGACCATCTTGATCAGTTACATTAAATGACTGCATTTTATTGCCAAATCGACTGTCCGGTTCAATCGCATTATTACTACATGCACTTATTATCAACATCATACTTGCAACCAATATTAGAAATATTCCCTTTTTCATCCTAACACTCCCATAACTCTGTTAGTTAAAATATATCAAATTAAAATCACAACTTAAATACATAATTTAATCTATTTATGTCTTTGATGTGTCATTCAATTATTCGAGAATGATGTTGTACTTAAAAATCCATTCTTGTTTACATTTAATATGGTAGGAATTCTTGTCTTTAATTCGGATACGTGAGAAATAATGCCAACTAAACGACCAGACATTTGTATATTAACGAGTGTATCGAGTGCAGTTTCTAAAGTTTCAGCATCCAACGTACCAAATCCTTCATCGATAAACATGGATTCTAAATGAATGGCACCCGCTTCTTGCTGTACAACATTCGACAATCCTATCGCCAATGACAACGACGCTTGGAATGTTTCACCACCTGATAATGACGTAATATGTCTCGTTCTATTTGAAAATCTATCAAACACTTCAATTTCCAAACCACTTAACCCTTGTGATTTTTCCTTTCTACGCACGAGTTGATAGCGATTATTCGTCATTTTAAGGAAATGTCTATTTGCATTATCTAATATGTGATTTAAATAATAAATCAGCACATAATTCTCCAATGATAGCTTCTGGCTATTCTTCCCATTCATCGTTCTCGATAAATCAATCATTCCTTCTTGTTCTTTAAGGTCTTGATTAATCTTATCTATCACATTAAGAATTGCTTTAGATTTTTGGTCATTTTGTTCAACTTTCAATTGAAGTTGATTCAATTGTTTAACTAAATTGTTCAGCGTTTCTTTAGCACTTACTAATTGTTCTTCTGTATTAGCGATATCAGGCATTTCTTGATCTTTTATCTTTTTACTAAGCTCTTTAACGACCGCTTCAACTTCTATATACTTTTTATCATATTGCTGAGCATTTTCTTCTAATCGATCAATATCCTCTACTTGTAACAACAATTCATCTAACTGAGCATATGATGAAATGTCATGTTTGTTCATTTCAGTGTTTAAATAATCTTTTGTAGATTTAATTTGTTCTTCAATCATAGATAAACGTTCTTTAACCGTAGTATGTTGCATTTGTAATGTTTGCTTATCTTTTTGATAGTGCTCTTGTTGTTCGTTTAATTGTTTCATATTATGATCAAACTTAGATAATGTGTTTTCTAACGTATTCACTCGTTCAACAAATGATGATACTTCATTGTATCCCGTCTCTTTTTTAAAGTACGCTAAATCATTTTCATATGTCGATACTTTATGATTTAAATCATTTAATTGTAATGTGTGTTCTGTCATTTGCTTTTCTGCATCGCTTATTTCTTTTTGTAGATGTTGAATATGCTGACGATTTTCTTGATATGTTTTTAAAGTACTCACTATTTGTTCAAGACTTTCATTCAATGATGCAATATCCTTTTGTACATCCTTAACATCACTTAGCTTGTTCAATTGTTCATTCGTTAAATTAATTCTTTCTTTATAAGTCGTAATGTGTTGATTTACTACTTGTAACTGCTGTTCAACTTCTAATTGCTTCGCTTTTTCTTGTTTTAAGCTTTCAAAATCAACATCTCCATTGATTGTTTCTATGATCGAGCCACATATAGGACAATCTTCACCTTTATGAACATGCTTTTGAATTTTTAATATTTCATCTTCAACATTCAATATATCAAATGTCTTTTCGACATCGTTTTGTTGTTCGAGTGATGTTTTTTCATTTTCATATTCTACTAATTGACGATTATATGCTTGTACTTTCTCTTCCAACGCTTGTTTATCTACATATAGTTTTTGTGTTGTTTCTAGACCTTGTAATGTTAACTTCATTGTTTCTTGTTCTTTTAATTGATTTTGCTCATCTTGTTCATCATACGTTATTTGCCCAAGTTTAGTATGAAGTTCATCTGTTTCTTGCTCATTTTGTTCAATTGCCTTTTTTAAAGTTTCTTGTTTTTCTCGTTGTTTTACTATGTCTTGTTCTGCTTCTATATATTTTTCAATATTTACTTTTATATGCTTCGTATTTTGAACAAATGCTCTATATTCTTCAATTTGTTCATGTTCTTTATGTAGATTATTTATTTGTTGTACAATTGCTTCTAATTTTTGCGTATTATCCCTTATTTGTTTTTGAAGTACTTCTTCATTTTTTATTTCGTTTGTATGATTAGTTTCTTTATCTTTAAGTTGATGATATTGATAAGTTAAAGACTGTACACTTTTTAAGTATTTGACTTGTTTCTTCAAATCATTGATTTCTTTTTCTTCACTTTTCAACTGATTTAATTCTGCTTCTTTAACTTTTAAAGTTTCAAAGTTATCTTTTAATGCCTTCTCTCGTTCAAAGACACTTTCAATTTCACTAACTTGTTGCTGTTGTTTAGATTTCAAATCTGTTATTTCTTTTAACTTATCTTGTCCTACCGCTTCATATGACGATAATGCCTCTTGAATCACTTCATAACGATAGCCTTCAACTTGTTTATGTTCTTGTAACGTTTCATCATCAAAATCATGCATATCATTTATATACTGTGTGATTTTTTGATAGTGACTTTCGATTAATGCGATTTCTTTCTTCATTTCTAACTCTAATTGTTCTTGCAACGTCTCAAAACGATTACTATCGAATAGAGTTCTTAATATACTTCTTTTATCTGTACTGTTCGATACGAGAAACTGTTTGAATTCACCTTGAGGAAGAATCAATATTTGTCTAAACTGCTTAACATTCATATGTAATAATGCTTTTAAATAATCATTACTTGTATTAATGCTTTTCGTTTCTAATGACCACTTATCATTAATTTTTTTATATACTTCAACAGTGGCATTGGTTGGGTTTTTATTACCTTCTTTAATGTATTTCACTGTTCTTACGACGCTATATTGCTCATTTTTAATTTCGAATTCAAATTCTACTTTTGTTGGTAACTTAGGATCTGCAAAATGACTTCGTAAATCGACTTCTTCTCGAGACTCTGTCGATGTCTTACCAAACAAAGCGTAAACCAACGCATCAAAGATCATCGTTTTACCTGATCCTGTCTTACCACATATTAAAAATAATTGTGATTTAGATAAATGTGTAAAATCCACTTCTTCATTTATAAATGGTCCAAAATATTGCATCTTTAATAATAAAGGTCTCATTTTATTCTTGTGCCCCCTTATTTAAATCATTTTCTAACAATGCGATAATTTTCTCTCTTTTTATACCTTCTAACGGTTCACCCGTTACATGATCGTAAAACGATTCAATAATTTCTAAATCCGTCAAAGTATGAACATCCACATCTATTTCATCATTTGCAACTTCATAGTCTTGTCTAGATATTTGAAGTGTATTAGGATATATACTTCTTATCTTCATAAGTGGATCTGTCACATGGTCCATATCAGATAATTTAAAGTGAAAATAATCATCTTTATGCTTGATGTCTAACTTTTCATGTATGACATCTTCATAGCTTGCTTGTATCACTTGAAATGCTCTTTTAGGTTCTATTGGTATAAATGACTGTTTAAATGTTTTATGACCAAAATCAAATAATCTATATCCTTTAGCTTGGTTTGCCTCTGAAAATGAATATTGCATTGGCGTTCCAGAATAAAATATGTAATCAGACTGTATCGCAAATGGGTGATGTAAATGACCTAGTAATACAGCATCGAATATATCAAAGGTTTGTGCACTAACTGTTTCTATAGTCCCAATAGATAATGGTCTTTCAGAGTCTGTCGATTCACCACCAGCAACGAATAAATGACCTATTAAAATATTCGTTTCATCTTCATTTATTACTTCTTTCATTTTATTAACAATAAATCCAGTCGCTTCTTGATGTGTATGAATATCTTTCACTTCATATACATGTCTAATATCAGCAGGTGTAAAGTAAGGCATCACGTATATATTGACATCATTGACTTTAATTGGTTCAAGCAACTGATTGTATCCTGTTATAATTTTTAAGCCTGTTTTTTCGAACCATCTTTCTCCGTAGTTTAAACGTTCTTTACCATCATGATTTCCACTTATAGCTATAATTGGTGTGTTAAGTTCTAAATTGATTGTTGAAAGTGCATCTTCAAGTACAACCATTGCCTCCTTATTAGGATAATGTAAGTCATATAAATCACCGCTAATCACGACAATATCTGGTTGATGTTCTTTAATTGCATCGATTAATTTTGAAAGTATAAACTTTTGATCTTCTATTAATGATTGACCATTGATGGTTTTACCAATGTGCCAATCAGCAGTATGTAAAATTTTCATTTAATAGCTCCTTTTATAATATTTATTAGACAGGTTGAAACGCTTCATTTATACTAAATCTAAGGAGTGATTTCATTGAGTAACGCATTTATATTTTTTATTATTTTATGGTGCATCGTATTTATTTCGTTACTTGCAATCGGTGGATTCTTTATGTTTCGTAAATTCTTAAAACGTATGCCTAAAGATAATGGTATGAGTGAACTTGATTGGCAAGACTACTACATTAATAAAGCTTTACCATTATGGAATGATGAAGCACGTAGTTTATTAAACGAACTCGTTTCACCTGTTCCGGAATTATTTAGGGATGTTGCGAAAGAAAAGATAGGTGGACGTGTCTCTAAAATTGCATTAGAAGAACATGCCACAACAATCGAACTTGACCATATCATGAGAGGATATATCGTAGCAACACCAAAAAGAGATCACAAATTCATGAAGAAAAAGCTAACCGAACTTAATATAGATTATACACCATATTTAAAATTGTTCGAATTAGCTGATGATGAGAAGAATAAATTTTCTATCTTTGATCATAGAGAAGAAATTTCAAATGCAAAAACAACGCACACTCAATAATTGAGATGTGCGTTGTTTTTTAATTTACAATTGGCATACGGTCTTTTAATTTTTTATATTTAACATACATAGCAATTCTCCAAGGTACAATCATACTAAATGCGAGTAAGAAAAACATACCAGCTAATTGACCTGGATCGATTGAATCACTTAAGAAAAATTTACCGACTGATCTAATGATTAATAACGATATTAAAATAACCGGAAATAATTTAGAACGTTTCATATAAATTTCTGATCCTTTAACTTCAAAGTTAGAAGTAAAGATAAGAAATAGTGAAAAGAACAAACCAACTAAAATTGCTTCTATAATCTCACTGCCATTTAATCTAAAGTACGGTACAACATACATTAATGCACCTGTAGCCATAAAAAATGGCGGTAATACGATTTTTTTAGCATTAGTTGGATAATTTTGTGCTTTCATTCTAACAACAATAACTGCCAATCCCATTAAAGCTGCTATTACAAATGAAAAAAGGAAATACATATCTAAAACCCCTTATAAGTACGAAATAACAATAATATTTAATTTAAACCTAATGATTGGAAGAATATCGTGATCTCCGTTAATAAATCAAAGAACAGTAATATTCCCATAATTATCATAATTATACCACCAAACTTCATGATAGCAACATTGTACTTTTTAATAATTTGTAATTTAGTTATAAAGAATGTTAGTACGAAAAATGGAATGCTGAATCCTAATACATATAACAACATATAAAGTAATGCTTGTGATGAATTAGTAGCAGCTAACGTACCAATCGCTGCAATAATCGGACCATTACATGGTGTCCATCCTGCAGCAAATGCCATACCTATAAGAAAAGTACCTATATAACCTGTGGGTTTCGTCTTGAAATTTATTTTACGGTCTTTCATTAAAAATTGTGGCTGAAATACCCCTAATATAATGAGACCAAATACAATAATAATAATGGCACCTAATTGCCTGATTAACGTTTGGTAATTAATCAACATACCAGAAATATATCCTATACCCATTCCAAGTATCATATATATAACACTAAAACCAAGTAAAAAGATAATCGTATGTAAGATTGCATTACGACTAAGTCCTTTAGTTTTGATGTCGTCATAACTCATACCTGTTATATAAGAAATAAACGCTGGATAGATGGGTAATACGCAAGGAGATACGAAACTTAATATGCCTGCACCAAAAGCTACAAATACTGTGATTTCCACAATGATCCCCCTCTCATTCATATTCTATTTTATCAAATAACAATTAAGTTAAAACACCTTTATTTGAACAATAAGTGAAAACTTAAACAAAATAAGAAACGAGCCTTAGACTATTGTATACGTCTGAGACTCGTTTAAAAATATCACGGTTATACGTTTTATTTTTACTTATGATTAATATAAGATTATTTAATTTTTTGATCCATATTCTTATTCATCATTGTCATCATTTGATTAATTTTCTTTTGAGATGGTTTTTGACCCATTTGCATCATCATCATACGTAACATTTCTTCGTTAATTGGTGGATTCTTTTTCAAGTAATCCATCATATATTTACGTGCAAGGAAGAATCCAAGTGCAAGCCCACCGATTAATGCCACGACGATTAATAATATTGCTAACCACGTTGCCATTATTTCACCCACTTTCTGTATCCTATAAAAGTTTACTAAATTCATTACATTTTATCAAGATGAAACTTAATGTTTAAAATGAAAAAGCCTCAGCCAAGTTTCTTGGATGAGGCTTTTTTAACATTCTTTAGAAGCTTAATACTTGGTTTAATACATTTTCTTTTGTAAATCCGTATTTTTCAACTACTAAGTCGCCAGGCGCACTTGCACCGAATGTATCAATTGTAATGACTTTACCTTCAATGCCAACATATTTATGCCAACCTAGAGAAGATGCCATTTCGATTGCTACACGTTTAGTGATAGATGCTGGTAATACTGATGCTTTATATTCAGCATCTTGTTGATCAAATGCATGCCAGTTAGGTAATGATACAACTTGTACACCTTTACCTTGTGCTTCGATATCTTTAGCTGCATCAATAGCTAATGAAACTTCAGAACCAGATGCTATTAATAAGTATTCAGGTTCGATTTCAGAACGATATACGACATATCCGCCTTTACGAACGCCTTCTTCTAATACTGACTCTTCAACATCTAAAGCTGTTAAGTTTTGTCTTGTTAACACTAACGCTGTTGGTGTTGTTTCAGATTCTAAAGCTACTTTCCATGCTACTCTTGTTTCGTTACCGTCTGCTGGGCGAATCACATTTAAGTTAGGAATCGCTCTTAGTCCAGCTAATTGTTCAACTGGTTCATGTGTTGGACCATCTTCACCGACAGCAATTGAATCATGTGTGAATACAAATGTTGAAGGTACATCCATGATTGCTGAAAGTCTTACAGCTGGTTTCAAGTAGTCACTGAATACGAAGAATGTTGCACCATATGGTTTAACACCACCGTGAACTGCCATACCGTTAACTGCAGCAGCCATACCGAATTCACGAACACCAAACCAAACGTTGCGTCCTTCAGGAGTTTCGCTACTAAAGTCAGCTTCACCTTTAACATTTGATTTGTTTGAAGATGCTAAGTCAGCTGAACCACCAAAGAATGCAGGTACTGATTTACTTAATGCTTGAATCACTTCACCTGAATCCGCACGTGTTGCACTGCTATTTCCAGCTTCATAAACTGGTAATTCTTTATCATAATCAACTGGTAATTCATTAGAAATAGCTTGTTTAAATGCTTGTCCTAATTCAGGATATTCATTTGTATATGCTCCAACTAATTTTTCCCAAGCTGCTTCGTCTTCATTTGCACGTTTAAGCATTGTTTCACTGAAGATATCATATACTTCTTGAGGTACATTAAAGCGTTTAGAAGGATCTAAACCGTATGCTTTCAATGCTAATTCACGTTCTTCTTCACCTAATGGAGCACCATGCACGCCATTAGTACCCGCTTTATTAGGCGCACCATAACCGATAACCGTTTTAACTTCGATTAATGTTGGGCCTTCTAATGTTTTTGCTTCAGTAATCGCTTTATCAATAGCTTCTAAGTCATTACCGTCTTCAACTAAGATATAGCTCCAACCATAAGATGTGAATCTTTCTTTAACATTTTCAGAGAATGCTTTATTTAATTCACCATCTAATGAAATATCATTAGAATCATATAAAGTGATTAATTTATCAAGGTTTAAGTGACCTGCTAATGAAGCTGCTTCATGAGAAATACCTTCCATTAAGTCACCATCACTTGCTAAAACATATGTGTAATGATCTACTACATCGTATTTATCTTTATTAAATTTACCTGCTAAATGTTTTTCAGCCATTGCCATACCAACACTCATTGCAAAACCTTGTCCTAATGGTCCTGTTGTTACTTCTACACCATCAGTATGTCTAAATTCAGGATGTCCAGGTGTTTTAGAATCCCATTGTCTGAAGTTCTTCACTTCTTCAAGTTCTAAACTACCTGAAACGTGTAATAAACTATATAGTAATGCAGAACCATGACCAGCAGATAATACAAAACGGTCTCTATTAAAATAGTTCTTAGATTGTGGATTGAAATTTAAATGCTTAGTCCATAATGCATATGCCATAGGCGCAGCACCCATTGGTAAACCAGGATGTCCTGAGTTAGCTGCTTCAATAGCATCTATACTTAAAGCACGGATTGAATCTACTGCAAGTTGATCTTTTTCGTTAAACATAAATGTAGTCTCCTTTATTCTTGTAATACCTTTTCATTATACATGAAATTTTTTCAAAAATTAATTATTATTACTTAATTTATACTTACTTTCTTATATTATTATTTTTTTGAATTTCTTTTACCTTATCAGGTGTTACATCATTACCTTCTGGATCTATGATTTTAGTATTCTCGATTGTATTTTTAAAATTACCGCGGAATGCTTGTAAATACTCAGCACGTAATTTTGATTGTTCTTTAGCTTCACTATCTGTTAAACCTTCAGATTTCTTTTTGTTCGCTAATTCGTTAATTCTTTCTATTTTTGCTTTATCTAGCATAATATCCCCACTTTCTTTATACATAAAAGATACCAAAAAACACGAGTAAATCCAAATGGATTTACTCGTGTTTAAATTCAATCTATTGACCCTACTAATGTATTGGAATCAGATATATGGTTATGTTGTTTAATTTGATGATCGGTCATTTCGTACGTTTGTTCTGTATTATAAAGATCATTAGACTGAGCTAAATATAAATATCCAATTAATAGAGTCATTAAGAATACTGCGATATACACTAATACTGTCTTCTTAATTGTAATTGTCATACTCAATTCCTCCTAGAACGTTTGTTTGTATTATCATAATAACAGAACAAATGTTCGTAGTCAATAAAAATACGAACAAATGTTTGTTCAAAGGAAACGTATGTGCTATAATAAATTTAAATAATTAATTGGGAGCGTGCGACTATGAAAGAATTAACTAAACGTCAATCTGAAATATATCAATTCATCAAACATATAGTACAAACGAAAGGCTATCCGCCTAGCGTACGTGAAATTGGTTTAGCAGTCGGCTTAGCGTCAAGCTCTACAGTACATGGTCATTTATCAAGACTAGAAGAAAAGGGCTACATTAAACGTGATCCAACTAAACCACGAGCAATAGAAATCACCGAAACAGTTGGAGAGAACATTAACCAAGAGAACACCATTCACGTTCCAGTTATCGGTAAAGTTACAGCAGGTATACCTATTACAGCTGTAGAGAATGTAGAGGAATACTTCCCATTACCAGCACATTTTACATCAACACATAATAGCAATATCTTTATATTAGATGTTGTCGGTGATAGCATGATTGAAGCTGGTATACTAGACGGCGATAAAGTAATCGTACGTAGTCAATCAATCGCTGAGAATGGTGATATCATAGTTGCAATGACAGAAGATGATGAAGCTACAGTTAAACGTTTTTACAAAGAAGAAACGCGATATAGACTTCAACCAGAGAACAGTACAATGGAACCTATTTATTTAGATAACGTTACAGTATTAGGTAAAGTTGTTGGATTGTTTAGAGAAATGTAACATAACAAAAAGGAGATGCGAACGCATCTCCTTTTTTCATATTCCCTTTATCGAGTTCTTTCTTTACTTGTCATATATTTATGATACATCTTTTTTGTTTAATAATTCTTTAATACGTTCTAAGACATCTAAATCTTTTCGTTTTATTTCTTTATTTTCCATGTAAAACTACCCCTTTATATGTTATTTCACCAATCAAAATTACTAGAAACAACATGTGTTAAACATTTAAGGAAATATGAAATATTGACTTTTCTCGATTTAATTATATCAACGTTGATAAGATAATATCATTTATCTCTTTTCTATTGTTGCGTGATGTAGTTCTCCGTCCAATATGGCTGTAATTCTTCGCCAATATCGACACCTACACCTAATTCTTTATAATCTTTATTTAAAATGTTTTTTCTATGTCCAAGTGAATTCATGAGACCATGATGTGCATATATACTACTGATTTGACCATAAGCCAAGTTTTCCCCAGCGGTAAGATAATTAAAACCATCTCGATCTAATCTATCAAATGGAGACATACCTTGTTTGTTATTATGATCAAAATAATCATTTTTCACCATGTCTTGACTATGCTTTCTTGCAGTTTCACTAACACGCTCATTATAAGATAATGTAGGTAGTCCAAACTGTACGCGTTCAGCATTTACAAGATCAAAGTTTTGTAATTCTAAAGCTTTTTTGTATTCATCAGAAGCTGCATGATACTGATTCGTTCGTTTATCTTCAGTTGATGATGCAATCTGCATGATACCTTTAATTTGATTATTTTCATGTTTATCATAAAACACGGTTGTATAGATGTTATCAAATTTGAAAACATCATAATCTTCATCATTTTGTATGAGTTTCACTTTGTCTTTTTCTATTGCTTTTTCAGGTTCTCCAAGTATAGAACGAACTTTATCTTTGTTCATTTTACTTGTGATACCTTTTTTAGAAGTTATAAGGTCTTGGTTTGTATATAAACCAGTTACTTTGTCATGATCATAACTTACCATCACAAATTCATGATAGTCGTTATGATACACATGCCATTTCTCGTTATATTCATTAGCAGTTATACGCTTAGGTTTACCAAGTTTCTTTTCTACTTCGTTCTTTGTTTGATTGATTTGAATATTATTAATCGCAAATTCTTGGTCATCTGGTGTCTTTAGTTCAACTTTCTTTGCTGATTCTTCGTGTAGTATTCCTTGTTGAACGTTCAATACTTTTTGCCCAATTTGTCTAGACAAATCTGATTCTGGGACTGGCTTGATAAGTGTTAAGCATAATAGCAACATAAATAAAAAGAATACTTTTCTCAAGTCGTCACCTCACTTGTTTTAGCCGCGATCACTGTCACCATTAAATATTGAATTACGAACAATTACATAGTCTACTTTTGTAATAGAATGTAAATCTTTTCCACCTGCATAAGAGATAGAACTTTGTAAATCTTGTTCGATTTCAATTAACGTATCTTTTAGAGAGCCTTTATGTTCAACAAACATCTTTTTACCCTCTACATTTTTACGTTCACCTTTTTGAAATTCAGATGCACTACCGAAATATTCTTTATATAGTTTACCTTCTAATTCAACTGTTTCTCCTGGAGATTCTTCATGTGCAGCAAATAATGAACCAACCATTACCATACTTGCACCGAATCTAATAGATTTAGCAATGTCACCGTTCGTTCTAATACCACCGTCAGCGATCATTGGCTTTCTAGCAGCTTTGCTACAAGCGTTAATTGCAGCTAATTGCCATCCACCAGTACCAAAACCAGTTTTAATTTTTGTAATACAAACTCTACCTGGTCCGATACCAACTTTTGTTGCGTCAGCACCCGCATTTTCAAGTTCACGAACACCCTCAGGCGTACCAACATTACCTGCAATTACAAATGATTCAGGAATATGTTGTTTAATATGTTTAATCATTCTTATAACTTGCTCAGAATGACCGTGTGCAATATCTATTGTTATATATTCAGGAACAAGTCCTTCGTTAGAAAGTTGTTCTATAAAAGTATATTCATTGTCTTTAACACCTACAGAAATTGAGGCGAATAAGTTTTGGCTTTGCATTTTTTTGATAAATGGAATACGTCCTTCTTCATCAAAACGATGCATGATATAAAAATAATCATTACTAGCAAACCATTCAGCTAGTTCTTCATTCATGACTGTTTGCATATTTGCAGGTACTACTGGTAATTTAAATGTCTTTGGACCAAATTTTACAGTAGTATCACATTCAGAACGGCTTTCTACTATACATTTATTTGGTATTAACTGTACATCTTCATAATCAAAAATTTTCATATCAATAACCTCTTTCACAACTATTAATAATAATCCATTAGTTACTATACATGGTTAAGTAGTAAAAGTAAACGAAATAATACTATAAATATTATTTATTTAGAGCTTTATCAAGAGTTTTGATATTTTCTTCCATTAAAGACTGATATGAAATATTTTTTTGTTTGGCTTCATCTTTAGTTAATACTTCTAAATTATGAAATTTTAGCGGTTTACTGTTCGCATCTTTCTTTATAATATCTGTCATTTTTGAACTAACATTTTGCTCATATAAAATATATGGTGATTTCGAGTTGTTAATATCTTTAATGATTTCTAGAATTTCTTTTTGTGTGGGTTCTTCATTATTCATGCCTGTGACACCTTTTTGTTTAAAGAGATATCTGTTAGCTAAATACCCTAGAGAATCATGAGAAATAAATACAGTATCTCTTTTTGTATCTTTCGTTACGTTTTGTAAACTTTCATCAATCTCGTTTATATCTTTAATGAGCTTTTGATAATTTTTTTGATAATATTCTTTATGCTCAGGATCCTGTCGTACGAGTTTATCTTTAATAGATTTAGCCGCTTCTTTATTGACAATTGGATCCAACCAAATATGAGGATCGTTAGCACTTTCTTCATCTTCGTGCTCATGTTCATGCTCTTCTTCACCGTGTTCATGATGATGTTCTAAAATATGACTTTCTTTCAAATTAGCTACTGCTTCTAATTTGTGATCATCACTTTTAATAGTAGAACTAATTTTTTAGCTACTGGATCTAATTCATTTGAAGAATATATAAACAAATCACTTTTAGCAATATTAAGCATTTCTTTTTGTGTTGGCTCATAATTATGTAAATCCGTACCACTTCGGTAAATAGAATTTGCATCTACATATTTTCCACCAATTTGTTTAGCAAAGCTTTCATACGGAAAGTTAGTTGCATATATTTTGATTTTGTCATTTGATGATGTTTGGTTGTTACAACCTGAAAGTATGAGTGCCATCGTTAGTAACGTACCAACTATAATATATATTTTTTTCATATTTTAACTCCTACGTTATTATTTATTTTAATTATAACAATATACGCTTTTACACATTATATCGCAATTATATAATACACATATTTTTGCATTGAAAACTCATTTGTATTGTGCTAAAATTATAAAACGTAACGATTACTGAATAGAAAGGCTGATGAACATGCGTGTCAATATCACGTTAGCATGTACTGAATGTGGCGACAGAAATTATATTACAACTAAAAACAAACGTACAAATCCTGAACGTATTGAAATGAAAAAATACTGTCCAAGATTAGGTCGTCACACTTTACACCGCGAAACTAAATAATTTCTTATTATAAGAAAATATACGACAAAGAAGTCAATTCATACATTTGAAATGGCTTCTATTTTTTATATTGGCACTTTATAACTTTAAAGCATTTATGCGTTAAAAGTTTTTGTTGCTTATTTACTGAAATACTAATAAAATAATATGTATATTTTATTTACAGATAAATTGTACAATTAGAAAGCAAGGTGAATTATATGGAAGAAATGAAACGAGGATTAAAGACTAGGCACATATCAATGATTGCCATTGGTGGCTCGATTGGAACTGGATTATTTATGGCCAGTGGTGCAGTCATCACTCAAGCAGGACCTGGCGGTGCACTTATAGCTTATTCAATCATTGGCGTTATGCTCTACTTTTTAATGACAGCTATAGGTGAACTTGCAACATTTTATCCAGTTTCTGGTTCATTTAGTGCTTACTCAAGTAGATTTATTGATCCATCAGCAGGTTTTACAGTTGGTTGGCTCTATTGGGTAATTTGGGCACTGGTAACAAGCGTGGATATATTAACTGCAGCAAAAATTATTACATACTGGGATATATTCCAAAATATTAACCCGTTTGTATGGAGCATTATTTTCTTAGTTATTCTATTCTTACTCAATGCATTTACTGTTAAAGCATTTGGTGAAGCTGAATATTGGTTAAGTTTTATTAAAGTCGCGACTATTATAATCTTCTTAATAGTTGGTGTACTTGTGATATTTGGAATTTTAGGTGGTAATGAACCATTAGGATTATCAAACTTCACTTATAAGGAAGCACCATTCGTAAATGGTATTTCTGGTTTCTTAGGTGTACTACTTGTTGCTGGATTTAGCTTCGGTGGTACAGAAGTAGTAGCTGTAACAGCTGGTGAATCTGAAAATCCTAAAGAATCCATGCCAAAAGCAATTAGACAAGTATTCTGGAGAATTTTATTATTTTATATTTTAGCAATCGCTGTGATTGCAGCAATTATTCCATATACTGATCCATTGTTATTAAATAAATCAAACACTGTAACACAAAGTCCGTTTACAATCGTATTTGATAGAGTTGGTATAGCATTCGCTGCTTCAATTATTAATGCAGTTATTTTAACAGCACTTATTTCAGCTGGTAACTCAGGTTTATATGCTACAAGTAGATTACTTTACTCACTTGCTCAACATAAGCAAGCACCTAAATTTATCAATAACTTAAATAGAAACAATATGCCATTTGTTTCATTATGTGTCACAATCATATTAATATTTACTTCAATCGTATATGCAACGATTAACACTGATGGTTATTATAAATTGTTGAATATGTTAGGCGCACTTGTTACTTTAGTTTGGTTAATGAGTATAATCAGTCATATTCGATTAAGAATGGCTATTAAGAAACAAGGCCAATCAACGACAGATACACTAGAATATAAAGCACCTTTATATCCATTAGGTCCAATCATCGTAATCGCTGTAATAGCATTCTTATTAATCGGTCAATCATTTGATAGCATTATGACATTGAACTACCCAATGTTAATCGAATCATTCTTACCGATTATATTAGGTTTCGTAGTATACTTTATTCATAAATTCACAACGAAATCAAAAATTATCAAACTAGAAGACATCGATTTAACAAAACACCAATATAAGAAATAATTTTTAAAAGCGCCACTCAAGTTGATTGAGTGGCGTTATTTTTATCTATAATTTTGTTCGTGCTCGCCTGTCTTAGTTACACTTTGACCTAGTTTTGTTACTAACGGCTTCCTTAGTTACACTTCCGCCGACTTTTGTAACGATAAACCCTTCATAAAATATTATTACCATAATCTCTTATTACCTCGTTCAAAGCGTTTATTAAAATATGCTAGCTATAATCTACTTTTTCTTATTGCAATATATATAGTATAATAAATATTAATGATAATTTTAGAATAAAGAAGGTGTAAATATGATAGGTCAAACTAATTTATTTGATGATGTTATGGAACAAGATGAACGTTTTGTCATTGTTGTTCAAAGTATTTATGACACACATGCTCAACTCGTTAAGAAAACACTTAGAGAATATACAAGTTTAACTCGGGAACAGATGCAATCATTATTTGATCATCTTAAAGATTTATATTTAAATGAACCTTTTGAAGAGAATCAAGCATTTTTTGATATTACTGTTTATACGAACCAAGACTATGCAGCGGACCAAATTTATGCGCATATTAAGAGAAAGAAATTCAGCCATGAATGGACGCACACAAGTAAATAAAGGAGTAATCACATGTCCCAAGTAAGTAAAGTTTTTCCTTTAGATAACGAACAACAAGTTGAAGTGAAAGTTAAAGAAAATAGATTTGATTTTGAAATAGATGAAATGCTTGCAATTACACAAGAAGAACATTCAAAATTTCCATTTATACCTGTATCGCCTTGTTTAGGATATTCTAGAGGATTATATCCAGAACATCCTTTACTCGTTGGTTTATTGTTAGGATTTTTATACCATGAGTCTTTAACAGGTGAAACGGATGAACGCATTCAAACAATTGCTAAAGCTATTAATAGTAAAAATCGCAGTAAAATGATTCAAGCTATAAATATGGTTGAATCTAATAAACTTGGTCACTATCCACCAACGAGATTTCTAGGTTTAAGTGAACGTGCTGTCAATTTAGGACAATCAATTTTTAGTTTATTTGATGATGATGTGATGTTCTTAGCTTCTACACGAGATAAGATTATTTCTCATCCACCATTATTAGACCATAGCGATATTGTTGACCCTCAAGAACGTTTATTTTTCTATACGAAAGATAAAGACTTCTTTGATAATGATGAACGTGTCGCAATCATTGATAATCATTTATTAAATGGTAATTCTGTACTAAATCTCATAAAAAAGATTTATGATAAATGTCCTGAAAGAGAAACATTTACTGTATTAACACCTATTGATTTAAGATCTCAAAGTGTGAAAGAAGCATTTTCAAGCTTGGAAAAATCTTTAAATATTAAAATCAATATCATTTCACTCATGTCATTTGACGTAGAAATCACAGCTATAGAGCATGAGACGAAAGATTTAATCCAAAACGAATTACTAGACAATCAGAAGCATGATACGAAAGTTCAATATTACTCTTTAAGAAATGTCATCAATGATCATTTCATTGTAAAAGCTCAAAACATGCTGCGTGATGGTACGATTCACGATAATCCATACTTTATTTCAACAGGTAGATTCACTTTAAATGGTAAAGAACAACAAGTATCTGAAGACCTATTTCAACGTATGGGCGAATTATTAAATGACTTTTTAGATGATTCACCTAAATTCGTCATTGGTATAGGAGAATTCATGTACGTACCACTTCAAATTGCTCGTTATTTACCTGGTAAAGAAATTCGTGTACAAGGTACAACACGCTTTAATTTCGATTCGAGTACATTAAGACATTCTAATAAAAAGATTAGCTTTATGTCGCCATTAGAAAGAACAATTACGCATTATTTATATAATTTAGAGATTGATCAATACGAACAAATCATCGTATTTGTTGAAAGACTGAGACATAAAACTGAAATAGATGATATTGTACAACAATTAAAAATACTTGGGGCAAAATCAATTCTCGTAATTGAAATGACTTCAATTGCATTTAATGAAGATCGTCACGAATAATAAAAAGCAGTTCAAATCTTGAATTTCTTAAGGTTTGAGCTGCTTTATTTTTATGCTTTTAATATTTTCTCTAACGCTGTTACGATACCATCATGGTCATGGTCGTCTGTAACGACATCCGCAATACCTTTAATCGTATCGTTCGCATTTCCCATAGCAACACCAACTGCTGCTCTTTCTAACATATCAGAATCATTTAAACTATCACCAAAAGCTATCACTTCTGAGAAATCCGCTTCAATTTGATCAAACAACCTTTGCAACGATTTCCCTTTAGATACTTCTCTATTCATAAATTCTAAAAAGTACGGTTTACTTATTGTTGATGATACTTGGTCATTAAATTTGCCATTCAACGCTTGATTTGCACTTGCAATGTTTTCCTCGAAATCGACACCCATAATTTTTGGAACGTCACCTGTTATAGCTTCTTTAATATCATTAACTTTATTCATTGGAAGACCTGTTAGTTCACTTTCAATGTTCATATAATCATGTGTTGTATCATGAATTATTTGGTCATTTAAATACGTTAAATAAAAGAAACGATGACTTCTACAATAATCAATAATATCGTGTGCATCCTTTTGACTGATTGTTTGATTAAATACGATACTTTGATCTTCTGCCTTTATAACAAAAGCGCCATTATAACTTACGATATAGCCTCCATAGCTTTTTAAATCTAGTGCTTCTGCATGCTTAACCATACCTGCAGTTGGACGCCCTGAAGCGAGTATTAACGTCATGCCTTCTTTTTGTTTCTCCATTAAGTATTGATATGTTACTTCACTTATTTCATTCTTTGAAGTTAAAAGTGTATCATCCATATCCATTACGATGTATTTATATGTCATGTTTATCTCCTTAAATATAATAATGCTTATATTCTATCATACATAGAATATAAGCATCTCATTTTTAATTATAAGTTTATAATTTTTTGTCTAATACCATATCGATTAATGGTTACCAATTCTGATTCGCAATCTTCGAATTCGTCTTGTAAGGCTCTCACAAGCTTACCACTCAATTCTTTTTTGACGAGCGTTAATACAGTTGGACCAGCACCACTAATAACTGTCGCATACGCACCATGTTCTAAAGCTAATGCTTTAATATGTTCAAAACCAGGGATCAAATGTTGACGATAAGGTTCATGAAAACCATCTTTCATCATCATCTTTCCAGCTAATTCATAATTATGTTGAATTAACGCACTGATCATCGTATTGCTTATCGCACTATATTTAACAGCATCTTTTAAAGATAATGATTCTGGTAATACTTTACGCGCTTTCTCCGTTGATAACTCATACGCTGGTATTGTAGCAATTACATCGACTTTTGGTATATCAATATATGAGACATCCGTATGTTTAGCTTCTGGATCATATACCCCTAAGACTAATCCACCATAAATTGTTGGGGCAACATTATCTGGATGTCCTTCAATTTCAGTTGCAAGTTGTAGTAACTCATATTTAGATAACTTTAAATTTGCAAAATAATTAGCAAGAAATAAACCTGTTACGAGCGCAGATGCTGAACTACCTAATCCTCTCGCAAGTGGAATATCGCTATACATTTTTAAATTTAATGCAGGCATTTCTTTAGAAAATTTCTCTGTAGCAGTTTGTGCAATTTTAGTAATATAATGGTCCTCGTTGTCAGGTAAACCTTGAAGATGAGGTCCAATATGCTCAAAATGCCATTTGCCATCTTCGGAAAGATGTGCTTCTACTTCTAAATATTTATCTAGAGCCATTCCGATTGAGTCGAAACCAACCCCAAGGTTAGCAGTTGAGGCTGGTACTTTAAGCTTTAATTTCTTCATTGTAAAGCACGCTCAATATAATCAATAATTGCTTGTTCGTCATTTTCTAAAGGTGTAATTGGTGAATCAAGTAAATCGATCGCAGTATCAGGATCTTTCAATCCATTACCTGTTAAAATTGCAACAACAGTTTGATTTGGCTCTAATTTACCTTGTTCATGCAATTTCAACAAACCTGCAATTGAAGCGTTACTCGCTGGCTCACTGAAGACGCCCTCTTTACTTGTCATAAGTTTGTACGCTTTAAGAATTTCTTCATCTGTCACACTATCAATTAGTCCGTTTGACTCATCACGCGCTGCTTCAGCTAATTTCCAACTTGCAGGATTTCCAATTCTAATAGCAGTCGCTACTGTCTCTGGGTTTGTGACAACTTTACCTTGTACGATTGGAGACGCACCTTCCGCCTGGAAACCACACATAACAGGTAAACCTGATTGATTTAATTGATGATATTCTTTGAAACCTTTCCAATATGCTGTGATATTTCCAGCATTTCCTACTGGTATCGCAAATAAGTCTGGCGCTTTACCATCTAATTGTTCAACAATTTCAAACGCACCAGTCTTCTGACCTTCAATTCTATAAGGGTTTACAGAGTTTACAATTGCTATTTCGCCTTTTTCTGCTACTTTTTTAACGATATTTAATGCTTCATCAAAATTCCCTTTAATTGATACAATTTCAGCACCGTACATAACTGCTTGTGCTAATTTACCAAGTGCTATTTTACCTTCAGGAATTACAACAATAGCTTTTAAACCTGCTCTTGCAGCATAAGCGGCAGCTGAAGCTGATGTATTACCAGTAGAAGCACATATTACAATCTTTTTACCTTCTTCTTTCGCTTTTGCGACTGCCATTACCATACCTCTATCTTTAAAAGAACCTGTAGGGTTAAGCCCTTCAAATTTAGCAAATAAATTAATGTTCAATTTATCTGATAAATAAGGTAAGTGAATTAATGGTGTATTACCTTCATTTAAAGTCAGTTGAGGTGTTCCTTCGTTTACTGGTAAATATTCTTTATAATTATGAATTAATCCTTGCCATCTGCCCATATTACTTATCTCCTTCAATTGGATAATATTTCAAAATATTAATGCCATTTTCTTTTAATTGATCAACTGGTAATTCATCAATACCTCTGATAACAATACCATACGTATTTTCAGTACGTTGTTCTACTTTTACACTTCTATGAAATTCAATTGTCGCTTTAATGTCATCTCTTAAGACATCTTCTTCTTTGTCACTTTCAACAATGATAAAATGACTATTTTTCAGTGGGAATTTAACCACTTCATCTTCAACGATTTCTTTCGTACGTTCTGTTTTAAGTTCAAAGTGTGGCGGTAACGTATGTAAATCTGATTCAAATTGTAATGAAACGTTTAATAAATCAGATACAACTGCACTACCAGTAGCTAAACTACCTGCTCCTTTACCATAAAACATAGTGTCTCCAACAGCATCACCAATAACATATATAGCATTATATTCATCTTCTACATGTGCCATTTGATGACTATTTGGTAATAATGTCGGTTTAACACTCGAAATAACTCGGCCATTCTCATATTTACCTTGACCAATTAATTTAATTTTATAGCCTAATTTTTCTGCTACTTTAATATCTTCTATTTCAACATCAGAAATACCAACTCTTTCAACATCATTTAACGAAATCACCCTATTAAATGATAAATAGCTCGTAATTACGACTTTACGAGCTGCGTCAATCCCTTCAACATCGTCAGTTGGATCCGCTTCTGCATATCCTAAATCTGTTGCAAGCTGTAATGCTTCTTCATATGATTTTCCTTCACGTGTCATTTGACTAAGAATAAAGTTAGATGTGCCATTAAAGATACCCATAAATTGATTAATATTATTGGCATTTAATCCATTATTAATCGCATTTACAATCGGAATACCACCTGCTACACTCGCTTCATATTTAAGCGCAACTTTATTTTTCTCAGCTAAATCTTCTAAATCTCTTAAATGTACGGCTAATAAATCTTTATTTGCAGTAATAACGTGTATACCTTTAGAAAGAAATGCTTTCAACCATTCTACTGTTGGTTCGATACCACCCATTACTTCAATAACGATATCCAATTCATCGTCTTCTAAAATTTCGTTAATATTTTCAGTTAAATGATAGCTAGAAGTATTAATTGCACGTTTCTTGTTAACAGAACTCACAAGAATATGTTTAATATGTATAGATTTCCCAATCGTGTCTTCTATTTGCTTTTTATTTTCTTCAACAATCTTTACGACACCTGTTCCAACAGTGCCAAGACCTAATACTGCTACATTTAATACTTTCATTTCCTCACTCACCTTAAATATATTGTTCTTGTTAAAAATACAAATGTCTACTTGAAATAGACTTAAGTTTATTATAGTATAAATTCATTAAAGTTTTTTGTAAAGTTTGAATAATTAGAATTAATAGTAATATTATCATTATTTCTCGCTTTGTAAAGAGCTACAATTATATTACCCCCCAGTAAAAGGACTGATAAAATGAAAGTTTCAAAATTTGGCGGAAGTTCCGTCGCTAACAGTGAGCAAATAAAAAAAGTCGTTAACATCATTAACTCTGATGATGAAAGAAAAATTGTAGTCGTATCTGCACCTGGAAAAAGATTTAAAGAAGACATCAAAACAACAGATTTGCTTATACGCTTATATGAAAAAGTCATTAATCAATTAGATTACTCAAACAAACTCAGCCAAATTGTTGGTCGTTATGAAGAAATTGTGACTGAACTAAATATGGATCGTTCTATTTTAGATGAAATTAAAAACCACTTATTAAATTTGATAAACGTGTATCATGATAAACCCGAACGCTTACTAGACGGTTTAAAAAGTTGTGGAGAAGATTTCAATGCGCAACTTATCGCACAATATAATAGTCAGTTAGGTTTCCCTACACGTTACTTATCGCCTAAAGATGCAGGCATCATCGTTACAGATCAACCGGGTAACGCAATGATATTAGAATCGTCATATGAGAAGATTTATAAATTACGTGAATATGATGAGAAATTAATCATTCCTGGATTCTTTGGTTATTCTGAAAATGGTGATATCGTGACTTTCCCAAGGGGTGGATCTGACATTACAGGTGCTATCTTAGCAAGAGGTATTAAAGCAAGCTTGTATGAGAACTTTACAGATGTGTCAGGTATCTTTAGAGCAAACCCAACAGTCGTATCTCAGCCTGAAGTCATTCCAGAAATAACATATAGAGAAATGCGTGAATTATCATATGGCGGATTTGGCGTATTTCATGACGAGGCACTAGAACCACTTTATAAAGATCGCATTCCAGTTGTCATCAAGAATACAAACAGACCAACTGATAAAGGAACATATATTGTAAGTGAACGTAACATTTCTAACTTATCTCATATCGTTTCTGGCGTAAGCTGCGATAAAGGATTTACAATTATCAACGTCAAAAAGTACTTAATGAATAGAGAAGTTGGATTTACACGTAAAGTACTTAGTATCTTAGAAGAAGAAAACATTTCAATCGAACATATTCCATCTGGTATCGATAGCATTAGTATTATAATGAGATCGACTCAAATTAAAGGAAAAGAAGAAAGAGTTTTAAATAAAATTCGTGAAAATATTCCTGTAGACGAGTTAACAATTGATTATGATTTAGCTATTTTAATGATTGTAGGAGAAGGCATGAATAAAGCAGTTGGAACAGCTGCTGGAGCAACTGCAGCACTTAGTAAGAGAAATGTTAACTTAAATATGATTAACCAAGGTTCATCTGAAATTTCTATGATGTTTGGTATTGATGAGCAATATTCTGATATAGCCGTTCAAGCGATTTATGACGAATACTTCGCAAATAAAACAACTCAACTCGCATAATAACTAAAAGAAGCCAACGATTAAATCGTCGGCTTCTTTTATGTATCTGATAAAATAATCTGATTGAGTTTATCTTTTCCTATTACTTTTCTAAGCATAAAGAATTGATAATAACTTAAATGTTGAATTAACTTTTGATATTTATAAATATCATCTTGTCTCAGCTCATGATATAACTTATACATCATTTGAATTTCCGGTCGCAAATACTTCACATCATGTTCTAAACTATGGAAATATATTTTGTAATGTTCCACTTCTATATTGTGATCATGACTAAATTGCCATTTCTCATCTTTCGTTTCATATATATAAACTTTAAGAATTTTACATTCGTTCTTCTTATTATAAATATAATATTTCTTATAATCTCTAAGTTCTTCAACAGTAATTTCTTTTAGTTCATTCAATGGTGTCTCTACTACTATTTGATAATGGCGTTCTAAAAAGTAGTTTGCTAAATCAAGCTCTTCTTCTCTGCTTACTGTTATGCTCATGATTTCCTTAGTGTGTGTATATTCGTTCAAAAATAAATCAATCGCACTTTGTCCACAAACAATATATTGAAATGGATAGTCAGACATTAACTGTTTTAGTTCATCTATAGATAAATATTGTTCGTTTCCTTCCAATATAGCTACCTCCTACGAAAGCGTTTTCACTCCTTTTCATTCTAACAGTTTTGTCATTATTATCCAATAGATAATTGTTGATTATTCTTTACGATTTAGTGAATCTTCTTTTGAAAATCCATTAGGATATCTATTTTTAAGTTTTTCAATATTTAACTGACCAAATTCATCTAGATCTACATCAAGAGCAGAAGCGCAACATGCAATATACCAAAGTACATCTCCTAGTTCTTTCTTTAATGCTTCTTTATCTAGGTCATGACCATGAAATACATATTTCTTAACAACATCTGCAACTTCCCCAGATTCTCCTGTTAAACCTAATGCGCCATTAATTAAGCTTTTATCTGGATCTCTCTTAACATCAGACATTGTTCTTAATGCAAGATTTTGATATTCATTTAAATCCATTGTATTACCCCTTTTTAATATGATCTTTTAATAATTGAATAACAGATTGAGTACCATTATCTTCGAAACCTGATTCACTTAATGCATCATATACTTCTTTAGCTTTTAATAATCCAGGCATATATAAGCCTCTTTTTTCACTTTCTTCTATCGCAATTCTCATATCTTTAATGAAATGTTTAACATAAAATCCTGGTGCATAGTCTCCTTTGACCATTCTTGGTCCTAAATTGGATAATGACCAACTACCCGCAGCACCATGTTCAATAGAACTGAATACTTTATCGATATCTAATCTCGCTTCTTCAGCATATATAATGGATTCTGCTACTCCTAACATACCTGCAGCTATTGCAATTTGATTAGCAAGTTTCGTATGTTGACCATTGCCACTTTTACCTTGATAGACAACATTTTGTCCAATAACATTGAAAATATCTTCAACTTGATTAAATACTTCTTCGTCTCCACCAACCATAATGGTTAAAGTCGCATTTTTTGCACCTACGTCACCACCAGATACGGGTGCATCTAAACTGTTAATATTTTTTGTTTTTGCTTCATTATAAATTATCTCGGCAAGAGCAGGACTTGAAGTCGTCATATCTATAATAGTTGTGCCTTCTTTAGCATGGCTTATAATCCCACTTTCATCTAAATAAATAGATTCGACATCTTTAGGATAACCAACAATAGATATAATCACATCACTAGATTCAGCTAAATCTGCTATCGTGTCACACCACTTCGCACCAATTTTTACTAAATCATCCGTTTTAGATTTTGTTCTATTATAAACATTTACTTCATAGCCTTCATTAATTAAGTGTGTTGCCATAGATTTACCCATAACACCTGTACCTACAAAACCGATTGTTTTTATAGTCATTTGAATTCCTCCTGCATATTCTAATCATATAAACATTATACAGATTTATCAGAAAAATCTAAACAAACTCACATAGTCTTTTAGATTAAATTAATGATTAAAAAAATGGTATTTGTACTTTTTTATATAGTGTTATTAAAACGGAATAAAAAGTTTAAAAAATTATAATAAATTTTGTTTGAGATTAATATTTAGTGGTATTGAATTATTGTTGATACATAAGTGTCAAACAAAAAAAGAAATGGGGTTTATATATGAAGAAATTTTTAATCTTGTTACTATCTTCATTTTTATTCTTAGCAGCATGCGGTAACGATGATAGTGATGGCAGCAAAGATGATTCATCTGCAAATAAAGATTCTTCGAAATCTGATGATGCATCTAAATCAAAAGATAGTAAGTCTGATAAAGATTCAGATAAAAAATCTGATGATAAATCTGACAGTAAATCAGACAGCAGTAAGGACTCTGATAGTAGTTCTGATGATGTTGCTTCAGGCGATTCTGCTAGTTCAAATTCAGATAGTAATAACTCCGATGATAACGGGTCTAGTGACTCTAATTCAAATGGCACTAATGGCTCAGATGATAGTAATGGCTCAGATGGTAATAGTGCTTCAAACTCTGACTCAAGCAATTCAAATGCTAATAGTGATGATAACGCAAATAACAATAACTCAGCTAATTCTAATGGATCAGACAATGGTGCTAATAGCAACGCTGACCAAAACAGCAATGTCGCTTCAAATGCTGATAATTCAGCAGCTAATGACGCTAATAACGCGGCTAGCAATGATGCTAACAATGCTGCAAGTAATAGTCAGTCGAATTCAGCTCTTGGTGCAGAAAAAGCTCAACAAATTTACAATGAAACAGGACAAAATCCTTACTTAAATTCTATTAATGCAGATTGGAGACAAAAATATGAAGGCGGATTAACAAATCCTGAAAAAGCTTCATTAACTGCATTAGAAAAAGGAACATACAATGGTCCTGAACAACCTGAACTATTCTATAATGCATTAGTTCAAATACAACAACAATATGCACAATAATTTAAAAAGGGTGGGTTTGAAATCAAATGATTTCTGTCCCACCTTTTTTTAATTCAACATATATTGTTTAATTTGTTCTATAAAATAATCTTTCATTTCATTAATAATCCACTCATCCGGCATGCCATCTATTGTCGTCTTCCAATTCGTATGAATTTCTAACGAACGATGTGGACATTCTGTATCACTAAACTCCAAATGTAATCGAACCGTATCTCGATTAGGTGTTAAATTATAATCAATCATATCTGAAGCGATTGCTCTTAACGTTTCTTGCTCATTTAATAAAAATTCTTCACCTGTACTCGAGAGAGATTCTAATACTTCATACCCTAAATATTGTTCATTACCTATTGGGTTAGCAGTATGCCAGGCAATTCACTCAGTGTCAATCGCTTGCCATTGTTGATTTCTATCAATGTAATAATGTGCGATCCCTTGTACATATCTTTCTTCAGGTGCGTTTATTAATACTTCACGCCATTCATTAGCATTTAATTCACTTGCATCGTTATGGATCACAACACCTAGTAGAGGTTGCTTTCTTTTTTCCATTTCATAATGGATATAATCATTTTGTGAAGCGATAATAATCCTCCCCTTTTCAATGCTTTTTTTATTTTAACACATTAAAATATTTTATTTAAAATTGTTTATCAATCGTCATACATGGTATTGTAATAAAAGGTACAATACAGGAGGTATCACGATTATGACACAACATTTTCATAGAGGGATTTTATTTTACCACCAAGCTGCTGGCCAAGGTGATATATATAAAGAACTCGGTCAAGTAACAGAAAATTTAACACAGCTTTGTGATGAATTAACAATAAAATTAAGTAAAGAAGAAGGACAAATTCGTTCTTATTGTAAAACATTAGCTGCCAATTCAAACGAACATGCTTATGATGTTATTTTTATACTGGGCGGAGATGGAACATTAAACGAATTAATAAATGGTGTCGTAGAAAACAATCTCCAAATACCAATAGGCGTCTTACCTGGTGGAACATTCAATGATTTCACGAAGACTTTAAATATATCTCAAAAACCAATGCAAGCTTCTCAAGATTTATTAGCGAGTCAAATTAAGTCATTTGATGTATTGGATGTCAATGGTACATATGCCCTTAACTTTGCGGGTATTGGATTGATGGTACAAAATGCTGAAAATGTTGAATCTAATCAAAAAGAATTATTAGGTAAATTCAGTTATATTTTTTCTACAATCAAAACGGTAGCTAACCCAGAAATTTATCAATATGAATTAACAGCTGATAACGAAATATATTCAGGTGAAACTTCAATGATTTTGATTGCGAATGGCCAACATGTAGGTGGTAGTAGAATACCTTTAGAAGATTTATCACCTAATGACGGGAAAATGAATATATTTATTTTCGACAAACAAAATTTCGGTATCATCAATGACTTCTTTAAAGTAAAAGATAGCATGAATTGGAATGAGATTAGTGATAGCATACAACATATATCATGTGAATCAGCAACGTTATCTACTGATCCATCAGCCAAATTAGATATAGACGGTGAAATTCTGTTCGAAACACCTGTTGAAATAAAATTATTACGTGACCAAGTTAAATTACTATATGTAGATTTGAATAATGGATAAATTAAAGAGACTGAGACATCACATAATGTGCCAGTCTCTTTTATTTGGAAAAATCAATGTAAACGTGATGTTCAATGTTGCTTGTTTGGGTAGTCTTGATAAATACAAGGTCCTGAACATTGCTAGTTGCACTCCACTTGCAATATTCAGCCCTTTCTATTTCTAAAAATATGAAAAGAGTCTAGAACATTTCTGTCCCAGACTTTTTTCGAAAAATTATTTATAAATATATCTAGGGTTTAACAAAACTTAATAAAAGCATGTCACAACATACTATGCTTGAATATTACCATGTTCATCAGATGGTCTAAACAATGCGAATATAGCACTGAAGAATGCGATAACATGTGGAATCCCTGTCCAACAGAATGCTAAGTGTAATAGTCCAACAACTGGTTTTTGTGCATAAAATTTATGAACACCAAAGTTTCCTAATAACACAGCTAATGCGATATAAATCCATTTATTTACGAGCATAATATCCCTCCTTCAACTATAAATATCATTATAGTCTCTATATAGATATATTACCCAAATATAAACGAACAAAATCAGAGATAGTATGACAATTTTGTCACTTATCAATAAAAAAAGCTGTCTCAAGTTGTAAACTTGATGACAGCTAAATGCATTAGTTCCCTAAATAGTCATTAAAATCAGCAATAAATTGTTCTTTGTTCTGTGCTGAAGGATATTGTAATCCACCTAAAATAATAGATTGGCTACTTATTGTAATAAAGTCATAATCAATGGAATGTCTCAAAAATATATTTTTTGCTTCTTCTTGATTGTATTTATTCTCTAAATTCTCAAATACGATAATCTTTTTATCAAAAAACATAACTGCCTCCAAAAAACTTAATATATAAATACTACAAAACTATATTAAGCGAATCTAGAGGGAATTGATGTAAATGATTATTAATATTGTATAATTGCATATATTTTATAGATTTACAGAACAAATTTAAATGATTATGATTGATTATGAATTTTTGATAAACTCTTTTTCTAGATGATTCATCATTTTTTGGGCTTTTTTTAATCCTGGAGATTCGCTTTCATCTTCCATTTGTTCGAGTTCCACTATATTGAATTGCACTTCTTTCTTTAAAGTGTCCCACATTTTTTGATATACACGTTCTTCCATTATAGTCAGCCTCCTTGAAAATCTACTTTCTATATAATATTTACCCTATTCATGGTTACACAATCATCATTAAACTTAGATAGGTAAATCAATGTAAAATAGTAGATTCTAATAAATACTTTTGATTATATTTCACAGCAAGCTTGTATATAAATGTAATTAAACTTTGGTATTGAATTTCATTTTTTTGATATTGTGATTTATACTTCAAGTATTGGTTACGTTCTTCTTCAGTAGCAATTTTCTTAAAATACCCCCACATATGATCATAAGTGTTGATAATTGAACCTTTAGTCGGAACTATGTCTTTAGCATCATCAATCATACTTTGTAAATCGTCATATGTTATATTTCCCTTTAAATCTTCTCTTATATTTAAATATGACTTTTGACTATGCATCATAACATTATATTTTTCATGTCTCCATAACTTTTCCATATCTGCTCTCTTACTCATGATATCACCTACTTACATTACACCGAGGTGCAATTTTATCTGCTGTCCATTTCATAAATAGTAATTTTTCATATTCTAAATAAGCTTCGTCATTCATTAATTTCGTTTCACCATAAACAAATATAGGTGGTAACTTTTCAGTAGAAAATACACCATCTTTAATGCCAGTATCAATCATATAACCCATATTTGAAATTTGATGTTCAAAGTCTTTTGACCTTTTCCCGCCTCTTCTTCTATGTTCTTTATCCATGGCTAATAATAATTCATAAGTGTCAGTTAAATAAGGATAGCCATCATTAAAAACATGCTTCACGATAGGATGACTTAAATAACGTGTATTGCCATCAATATATTCGAGCTTAGCTAGACATACATTAATAATTTGATAAAGTTCTAATACTTGTTTAGAAAGTCGACGGTTATCTAGAAATTTTGCGCTTATTTCATGATTCTCATGAACTCTAAAAATTTGCATTGCGTAATTCCTCTCTCATTATTTAACAATCATGATGATTCCGAAACAAATCAACAACATATAAATATATTTAATTAAGGCACGTTGATCAATTTTAGTATTAATGATATGACCCAGCCATAGTGTTAGGATGAGAAGGGGTAAAATGGCTAATAACAAATACCAAAGTGAGATTGACTAAAACCCTGAAACACCGTGACTAAAGACAATAAAACAACCTGTAATAAAAAATGTACTTGCGAAATATTTTTTAAATCTGTTACATGCCATTTTTTCAAAGTTCCATATATAATAATCGGTACACCGTGACTATTATAGGCACTACCTAAAACACCTGAAACAATACCTGCAATATAGTCATAAAACTTTGGAATATTTAATTTAACTTGGTATATATTCTTATAATAATTAATAAGATTAATAGCACCGTACAATAATATTAATACCCCTAAAAATTTAATAATCACATCTTCATTCGCCCATTTAACAATTACAATCCCAATAGGCGTCCCAATAATAGAACCCATTAATAAACGTTTAATAATAGACCAATCAAGATTTCCACGGCTTCTAATAAACACAGGTAAAGCCACTAATAATCCAACTATTGCCACAACAGAAATAGACAATTTAAAATCTAAATTTAATAAAGCAAGTAATGGCATCGTGACCAAAGCCTCACCAAAACCAAACACAATTCTTACCATAGCCCCTATCAGAATTGAAAAAATAACGAGTGTCCAAATTGTAATATCCATAGAATCCCCTTTTATATGATTATAAAATAAAAACACCTTCTAAACATTAGAAAGTGTCAAAATCTCATTAATATTCAACTATTATTATACCTTTTTTAAGTACTAAAAAATATGAAAATGGTCTGAAAAACAAGGGATACATACTACCTAACTTGTATATACAAGTTTAACAAGATATAATATGATCAAATACATACAAAGGGGTATTATGATATGCAGAATGATTTTGATTATATGCAAATGCTTAAAGGTGAACTATACTTAGCGCACGATATACATGAATCTAATGGTTCAAAAAAAGGAAAAATGCTAGCAGATAAAATTAATCATACACCTATTGAAAATAGTGATGAGATTATTAAATTAGAAAAAGAACTTTTTGATAAAACAGGAGAAAATATATACTTACATCCACCACTCTATGTTGATTACGGTAGACATATTAATATCGGTGAGAACTTTTATGCAAATATGGATTGTATATTTTTAGATGTTAATCATATCAATATTGGTGATAATGTTATGTTCGGTCCAAGAGTGAGTTTGTATACAGCAGGTCATCCAATTGATCCAACAATTCGTAATGAACAATTAGAATTTGGTCATGAAATTAATATTGGGAATAATGTATGGATTGGTGGAAATGCAGTCGTATTACCAGGCGTGTCGGTAGGAGAAAACTCTGTAATCGCATCAGGAGCAGTCGTAACAAAAGACGTGCCGCCCAATACAGTCGTAGGTGGAAATCCAGCTAAAGTCATTAAGCAAATCACAAGCTCTGATTATGACAAATGGCATCGAATGAAATTAGAATATTACGAGAAAAAACGACAATCAGTAGAAAAATGATAGACTTTAAAAGATCATCTCTCTGTAGGTGGTCTTTTTTGATTTAATAAAATCCTAATATTCTCCCTACAATACCTATTATAATTAGAGTTGTGGCAATATACCATTTTATTTGAGTATGTTTCATCTCTTCCGTTTTTGCCTTTCCTTTTTCATCAAATAAAGATACGAGATCATCTTTTAAATCTTTTATATCTGTTTTAAGATCTATTCTTATGCTATTCAAATCTGTTTTGAGCTTTGTTCTCATGCTATTCATATCTTCTTTCAGCTCTGTTCTCATGCTATTCATATCTTCTTTGAGCTCTGTTCTTAAATTACTCATATCTTGTTTGAGCTCTGTTCTTAAATTACCCATATCTTGTTTAAACTCTGACCTTAAATTATTTATATCTGTTTTTAATTCTAATCTTGTTGTAGTTAATTCTTGCTTTAATTCCTTGATATTATCTTCAAGTTTATTAAAGCGAGAGTCCATATGGTTTTTATGTTCTTCAAATTCTGGTCTTGTTACAAAATCCATTTTTATCACCTCTTAGTTGTTAATATTATTTTAGCGTGGTGTGAGATAACGAACGATATCTCAGTCTATTTTATTCTCTATATTTTATATTATTATAAAATATATTTATTTTTAAATCAAGTTTTACTACGCCTATTTACCTCTTCTACTTTAGTTACAATTCTTCGACTTTTGTTACTATAGACGCCCTTAGTTACAATTCACCAGACTTTTGTTACTATGTCCGCCCTTATCCACATACCCCCAAAAATCCAGACACAAAAAACCCTCAAAGCTTATCCTTTGAGGGTTAATAGCAATTAGTATTGCTTCATATATTGATCTCTTTCCCATTCTGATACTTGTGTTCTGTAATAATCCCACTCTAATGATTTAGATTGTATGAATTGGCGATAGATATGATTACCTAATGCTTGTTTAACAACTTTATTTTCTTTCATGGCTTTAATAGCTGTATAAAGTGTTGATGGTAAGTCTTGTACGCCTACCGCTTCACGTTCTTCTCTATCCATTTCATAGATGTTTTGATCTACTGATTCTGGTGGTGTTAATTTATTTTTAATACCATCTAATCCAGCTTCTAGGATGGTAGCTAATGCTAAGTAAGGGTTAGCTGCTGGGTCTACTGAACGAATTTCAACACGAGTTGATAATCCGCGAGATACAGGTATTCTTACTAATGGTGAACGGTTTTGACCACTCCATGCGATATAACATGGTGCTTCATAACCAGGCACTAAACGTTTGTATGAATTTACTAATGGGTTACATACTGCTGTAAATCCACGTGCATTTTTCAAGATACCAGCAATAAAGTGATATGCATCATCAGTTAATTGCATTTCTCCATTTGGATCGAAGAACGCATTTTCTTTACCTTTGAATAATGAAACGTTAAAGTGCATTCCGCTTCCGTTTACACCAAATAATGGTTTAGGCATGAATGTCGCATGCAAGTTATGTTTACGCGCAATTGTTTTTACAACTAGTTTGAATATTTGAATGTTATCACATGCTGTTATAGCATCAGCATATTTAAAGTCGATTTCATGTTGACCAGGTGCTACTTCATGGTGACTTGCTTCAATGTCAAAGCCCATATCTTCTAATTCTAGAACGATATCACGACGACAGTTTTCACCTAAATCTGTAGGTGCTAAGTCGAAGTATCCACCATTATCGTTTAATTCTAATGTTGGTTCTCCTTTTTCATCTAATTTGAATAAGAAGAATTCTGGTTCAGGTCCTAAATTGAAATCTGTAAATCCTAACTCTTCCATTTCTTTTAATACACGTTTTAAGTTTGTACGTGAATCACCAGGGAATGGTTTGCCATCCGGATTGTAAATATCACAAATTAATCGTGCTACTTTTCCTTTTCCTGCAGTCCAAGGGAAAATTACCCAAGTGTCTAAGTCAGGACATAAATACATATCCGATTCTTCAATTCGCACGAATCCTTCAATTGAAGAACCGTCAAACATCATTTCATTGTTTAATACTTTTTCTAATTGTGCAATTGGTACTTCAACGTTTTTAATTGTACCTAAAATGTCAGTAAATTGTAATCTTAAATAACGTACGTTTTCTTCGTCAGCAAAACGAAAAATATCTTCTTTTGTAAAAGTTTGTTTAGCCATGTGATTATCCTCCAGTTTTTAATTAAAAAATCTTGATAAATCTCCACGGTTAAGTGGTCCCTCTGTTTTAGAAGTTCCTCTAATTACCCGCTCTCTCATCTTCAGTTCTTCTTCAGAAAGGTCATTTTCTTCTTCTAAAAGAATTTGTTTGATCCCTTTCATATTAAATCCCTTTTCGATAAGATTTTTAATTTCCAGTAATCGTTCAAGGTCATTTAAAGAAAATAACCGTTGATTACCTTCAGTCCTTTTGGGCGAAACGAGCTCATTGCTTTCATAGTATCTGATTTGTCTGGCTGTTAGCTCTGTTAACTTGATTACGACACCAATCGGGAACACGGCCATGTTTCTTCTGATTATGTCTCTTGACAGCACGACCGCCTCCTTTAGTAAGAACTTGTTATAAATTTAGCACATAAATTTTCAGAAAACAAATGAATGTCAGGAAACCTTACATCTTTTATAATTCAACAAGATCTTGCTTGATTAAATGCTGTACAGCACGCGTTATCGCAATTTTAACATGCTCATAAGTTAAGCCACCTTGAATGTAAGCTTCATATGGTGGTCTAATTGGACCATCTGCCGTTAATTCTATTGATGATCCTTGAATAAATGTACCTGCAGCCATGATAACATCATCTTCATAACCTGGCATATAGCTAGGCATCGGACTAAAATGCGCATTAATTGGAGATGCGTGTTGTATCGACTGACAAAATGCAATCATTTGTTCTTTTGTTTCAAAAGTAACAGATTGAATAATATCTGTACGTTTATCTTGGTAATGTGGTGTCGTTGTCATATTTAATTTTTCTAACAAGCGAGAAGTGAATAATGCACCTTTTAAACTTTGACTAACAACATGTGGCGCTAAGAAGAACCCTTGATACATTTCTGGTAAACTTCCTAAAGATGCGCCCGCTTCCTTACCAATTCCTGGTGCAGTTAATTTGTATGCACAACGTTCAATCAGGTCAGCTTTTCCTGAAATATAACCGCCAATTTTAGCTAAACCACCTCCTGGATTTTTAATTAAAGAACCTGCTATTAAATCTGCACCTATTTCAATCGGTTCTTTATCTTCAACAAATTCTCCGTAACAATTATCTACAAAGACAATTTTATCTGGATATGTTTCTTTAATCGCTTTGATTGCTTGTTCAATTTGTGTAATTGTTAATGAAGGTCGTGAATTATAACCTTTAGATCTTTGTATCGCAATGACTTTAGTTTTAGCATTAATATTTTCTAACACTGAATGAATATCTATTTCATTTTGTTTCAATGGTAATTCTCGATAAGTGATACCTTGTTCGATAAAACTACCTATACCATTACCATTTATACCGATTACTTCTAATAACGTATCATAAGGTGTTCCTGTAATATATAATAATTCGTCTCCATATTTCAGTTGGCTGTTAAGCGCTAATGTAATAGCGTGCGTACCTGAAATAATTTGAGGTCTTACTAAACTGTCTTCAGCTTTAAATACTTTACTATAAACATCTTCTAAATGATCTCGACCTACATCATCGTATCCATATCCAGTTGTACCGATTAAGTCTGATTCAGTGATTTTCACTTCATGAAATGCATCAAGTACATGTTCTTGTGCGATTAATGCATTATGTTCGATTTGATCAAAGTATGGTCTTAATTCTTTTTCTACATCAATAATTAATTCTTTTAATTTTTGTTCCATTTGTTTACCTCTTATTTCTGTTTATAACCTTTTATGTGATATATTTCTGTTTCTTCATCAAAATCCATTTTTTCAACTAAAGTATGGGTTTTTTGCCAATATAATTTGTCAGCATCACTTGATGAAATATCCATTTCATAGTAATCCATTGTCTCTTTAATCATATCGACTAATTTTTCTTTAAATATAGCTTTATCATTAGAATCTTTTGCTGAAACAAATATAGATTGTCCTGATATTGCTGAATGAGTGGATGTTGCTAAATCTTTTTTATTAAATACGACTAACATTGGTATATGTCCCATATCTAATTGATTGACTAAAGTCATAACCGTTTCATACTGTTCCATATAGTGTGGATGACTTGCATCTACAACATGAACAAGTAATTGCGCATATTTCGCTTCTTCTAAAGTCGATTTAAATGCTGCAATCAATGTTGTAGGCAACTTTTGAATAAACCCAACTGTATCAGAAAGTATCACGTTAAACCCGTCATTTATTGTAATGGCACGAGATTTAGGATCTAAAGTCGCAAACAACAAATCTTGTTCGAATGTTTCATCATTTGATAACTGATTAAACCACGAAGATTTACCGGCATTTGTATAGCCAATTAATGCAACTTGGTAGGCTTGATTATGTTGACGTCGTTCTCTATATCGTGATCGATGAGAAACGATTGTTTCTAGTTGATGCTTTATTTCATTCATTCTAGTACGAATATGTCTTCTATCTGTTTCTAATTTCGTTTCACCTGGACCTCTCGTACCAATTCCGCCACCTAAACGAGATAAGCTTTTGCCGTGTCCAGATAATCTCGGCAATAAATAATCTAACTGTGCTAATTCAACTTGCAATTGACCTTCTCTACTTGAAGCTCTTTGCGCAAAAATTTCTAAAATCAATTGAGTGCGGTCTATAATTTTTGTATTAAATAACTCATCTAAATGCTTAGATTGTGCAGTTGTCAATTCATCATTTGCAATGACTGCATTCACTTTAATATCATTCAATTCGATATATTCAATGACTTCTTCTATTTTACCTTTACCAAAATAATACTGTTGATCAGGTCGCTCTCTTTTTTGAGTGAAGACTTCCATGACTTCTAGTTGGCTTGTGACAGCAAGAGATTCCAATTCTTGAACTGTTGATTTAAATGTTGCTTCATCATCTTTTTTATCATGAATTGCTAACAGGATTACTTTTTCTATTTCATGTTTTGTCAACTTCATATCATTTTTCATTTTTATCACGCTCACTTTAAATATATTTTAACGGTGGATTTTATAATCAACTTAGCCACCTTTAGACAAAAAAACGCCACGTGAATTTCATGTTATTATTGAGGCTACCAGACCAAATCAATAAAGGAATGAATTCACATGACGCATACTTATTCTAACATGACAAACCATAAAGGAACACACTTAAGTTATGAAGAACGTGTTCAAATAGAAACACTTAAAAATTTAGGTTTTTCAAATCGTGCAATCGCGCGTGAATTAGGACGTGCACCTCAAACAATCAATAACGAAATTCATCGAAGAACAACACGTCAAATTAAACGACAAAAACAACAACATAAAGTCTATGAATATGAGACGCAAATTTATTTTTCTTCACTAGGTCAACAACGTTATCGACAAAACAGACAACAATGTGGTGCTCAGCCCTTATGGAAGAAGAACCCATTATTTATTCCATGGGCAGATCACCTCATGAAAAAGAAACGCTGGTCACCTGAAGCAGTCGTGGCATATGCTCACAAGGAACAATGTTTTGAAAGAGAAAAAATCCCTTCAACAACGACAGTATATGCTTGGATAGATCAACAAATCATGGAAACTAAGAATATTGATCTACTAGAAAAATTAAAAAGACGTCACTCTACTCAGAATAGCTACCATAATCATCCACACAGTCGAGTGCTCGGTCCAAGTATTGAGACACGTCCTAGTGAAATTGAATCACGTCAGTCTTTTGGTCACTGGGAAATAGATACCGTAATAGGAACTAAAGACAAGTCAAAGCCAGTTATCTTAACACTTGTTGAGAGACAAACGCGTTTTGAAATACTAGAAATAATAGAGAGTAAAAGTGCTGATGCAGTGTCTCACGCATTGAAAAACTTATTTGACTCCTTAGGCGAAAAAGCACCAAAAATCTTCAAATCTATCACATCTGACAATGGTTCAGAATTTGCATCGCTGTATGAAGAATTTGGCCATATGATAGAAATATACTTCACACATCCATTCTCATCATATGAACGTGGGACAAGTGAAAACCAACATAAAATGATTCGTCGTTTTATTCCAAAAGCACATGATTTATCCAATGTTCAAAAACGCTTCATAAAAGCCATACAACAATATATGAATGACTATCCTAGAAAGACTTTAAATTACAACACAGCTCATCATAATATGGCAGAAAGTTTAAAGCACCTCAATCTGTATGAATCTTTCCAAAGCTAAAGTCTTAGCTTTGGTTACCTGTTGAGTATTAATTGATTAAAACCAATCAATCCTCAACAGGTTCGAATACGGTTAACCCTTGTGTACACCTCAGTCATTATAGGTGGCTAACTTAAACTTGAAATCCTCGAATATATTTTAACATATAAACATGCATGCAAATTGATATGACTTTGATAAATTTTTGATTATAATAGAATTAAGAAAAGGAGTGATGGCAATGTCAATTTATGACTTCGTTGTTGCAAAAACGAACGGTGAAGAATATTCATTATCTGAGTATAAAGGAAAAGCTATTTTAATTGTTAATACAGCAAGTGAATGTGGATTCACACCTCAATTTGAAGGTTTAGAAGCTTTATACCAAGATTATAAAGATCAAGATTTCGTGGTGTTAGGATTTCCATGTAATCAATTTGGTAATCAAGAACCAGGTGCCGCTTATGAAGCATACCAAAATTGTAAATTAAATTATGGTGTAACTTTCCCAATGCATGAAAAAATAAAAATTAAAGGTTCAGAACAACATCCTCTATATGAGTATTTGACTTCTGCTAAAAAAGGTATTTTAAATGGGTCAATTAAATGGAACTTTACTAAGTTCTTAGTGAATAAAGACGGAGAAGTTGTGAATCGATTTGCACCACAAAAAAGCCCTGAACAATTGAGAAGTTCAATAGAAGCAGTATTATAATTGATTACACATAAATAAGCGGCTAAGACAATAAAATGTCCTAGCCGCTTATTATTTGAAAAACAATTATTGTTCGCTATCTTGATTTTCATCATCTTGTGCATCTACGAAAGTTGAGATAGCATGTTTGTAAATTAGATGTTCTTTCCCTTGAATATCTAATAATACAACTTTGTCGTCAAAGTCGACAATTTTCCCTTTCATTTGAAATCCATTCAACAAGAATACCGTAAGTTCAGTTCCTTCTGATTTGAATTTCTTAAGTAAAACTTCTTGAATATTTTCTTTCTCTGCCATATGACTTTCCCCTTCACTTGGATAATTGGATTACGTTGTCTGCGATTTCTGTTAAAGACTGTTTATCCCGTTGAAACCAAGTCACATTCATTTTGTTTTTAAACCAGGTCATTTGACGTTTGGCATATCTTCTTGAATTTTGCTTGATTTGTTCTGTAGAGGTTTCTATGTCTATTTCTCCTTTTACTACTGGTACCAATTCTTTATATCCAATTGCTTGCATACTTTGAGAATCTTGATATCCTTTCTCAACAAGATTAGACACTTCTCTTAATAATCCTCGCTGCAACATCATGTCAACGCGCATATTAATTCTTTGATATAATATTTCGCGCGACATTTCTATCCCAATTAATATTGTACTATATTTTCCAGAAAATGTCTGGCTTTTCTTTCTTTCACTTAAAGTTTTTTTTGTATTTAAGTAATATTCAATTGCTCGCTCTACTCTTTTGCGATTGTTTGGATGCAATGATGACGCGGTTTCTGGGTCGATTTCATATAAATAGTTGTGCAATTCAATATTTGAGCATTTAGATAATTTATTTAATTTATTTTTTGTAATTCCCATTTTTTCAGAACTGATTTTCTCTTCTTCAAGGTTATAATCATATAAAACTGACTGTACATATAAACCTGTTCCACCGACAAGTATCGGCAATTTACCTCTATCATGAATATCCTTTACAGTTCTTTCAAAGTCTTGTTTAAATCGATAAACTGAATATGGTTCATCCGGTTCATATACATCTATTAAATGATGAACAACGCCTTCCTTTTCTTCTTCTGTCACTTTAGCTGTACCAATATCTAGACCTTTATAAATTTGAAAGGCATCACCATTAATAACTTCACCGTTTAAAGCTTTGGCTAATTTAATACTTAATTCTGTTTTACCTACTGCAGTAGGGCCTACTATTGCAATTAATGGTTTTTCATTCATTTGTTATTTCCTCTTTTTCTAATTGTTTAATTTGTACCATCAACCAATTATATAAATGTTCATACACTGCATAACGGTTCGTCTCAAATAACACTTCATGACGCTTATTTTTATATAATTGTACTGTGACATGTTTAACGCCTGAATGTTTATAAATAGAAGCTAACTGTTTAATACCATTACCAAATCCACCAAAGTGATCTTCTTTACCTGATACTAGTAAAATGGGCATATTTAAATTTTGTTGTCTAATATAACTGATTTTCTTAGTTTGGACAGCAGCCTTTACCGTTTCTAGAAGTACTTTATGTGAAATCGGAAATCCTGAATACATATCTTTTTCATATTGCTCACGATTTTCATCACTTTGACTTAACCATTTATTATCTTTATTTAAATCTTTATGTTGTCGATTCATTGTCTTAAAAGCAATATTATTAATAAACTTTGATTTTGTGCGACTTCCTAAAAATAAATTCACAAACTTTAATGCATATAAGTTTAACTTGCCTTGAATTTTAGGATAAACAACCGTTCCTGACAGTATTAAAGCATCTACATCATTTGGATAATCATGAACATATTGTCTCGCAACTAATGAACCCATAGAATGTCCTAATAATATAAATGGCAATTCAGGATTAAGTTCATTTTTAAACGTATCCCTTACTTCTTTAACATCGTCGACTAAATCTTGTAATGCATTAAAATGACCTCTTGAAGAAGCTTCTATGTTCATACCATGACCTCGGTGGTTATGACGTATAACATGAAAGCCTCTTTTACATAAATATTCTGCTACTGCATCATATCTATCTTTATGTTCAGCCACACCATGCAATATATGTATAATTCCATAAGTTTTTTCATCCGTTTTATCAATTGTAACTTCTAAAGTTTGTTCTGTAGATAATGTAATTCTATGATTAAATCGTCTCAAAAACATGCGCCTCCCTTATAAGACATTATAGCAAAATCTATAGCGCTTAAAAATATATTCACAAATCCATCATATAATATATAAAAAACCTGCCGACAAAAAGTTGTCAGCAGGTTTAAATAGTTGGTTTATAAATTATTTAACTATAGCTGGTTGATCATTTGGATTAACCGCTTCTTTAATAGCTTGTTCTAATTCATCTTTATAAACGCGTTTAGTATCATTATCATAATTTAATACTTGAGCCATTACTTCAACTATCGCATCTTTATGATCTAATACATATTGAATATCAAAGTATAAACGACCTGAACGACGCACTAAGAAGTCAGTTGGTTTATGAACCATTTCTTTTTGAATGCTGTAAATAACTTCAGCATATACTTCGATTGGTAAGTTAACATCTGCAACTTGTGTAGCATGAGCAATAGCAAATACTTCATCTACGCTAGATCCGTATTTTCTAGCTAAATAACGTGCTGCATCTTCTGATAAGTTGTAGTTTTTAGCTTCTTTAACTTTACTTTCAACGAATGATTCATAATTTTTACTACCACCAACGTTACCGCCAGAAATGTAGGTTTCTTTTGTACGACAAGGTTTGAATAATAATTTATATTCTTCTTTAAGACGTTTACTTAATAAATCAACAATATCTTGAGCCATATGACGGTAACCTGTTAATTTACCACCAGCGATTGTAAGTAAGCCTGAATCGCCTTCCCAAATTTCGTCTTTACGAGAAATTTCTGATGGATCTTTACCTTTTTCAAAGATTAATGGTCTAACACCAGCCCAAGTTGATTCGATATCTTTATCTTCAACTTTTACAGTTGGGAACATATAGTGAATAGCATCTAATAAATATTGACGATCTTCTTCTGTAACTTTTGGAGAAGATTTATCATTATCATAAATTGTATCAGTAGTACCAACATATGCTTTTCCATCTCTAGGAATTGCGAAAATCATTCTGCCATCATTTTCTGTATCAAAGTATACAGCTTGACCTAATGGGAATACGCTTTGGTCAATAACAATATGAACACCTTTAGTTAATCTAAGTTGTTTATTGTTTGTTGAATAGTCTTTACCGCGTACTTCATCAACCCATGGACCTGCAGCGTTGATAACTCTTTTACCTTTAATTTCGAAAATTTCATTTTGTAATAAATCAGTTACTTCGATACCTGATACTTTTTTCTTTTTGTTGTATAAGAATTTATTTGATTTAGCATAGTTAATGATATCTGCACCAAATTCACGTGCGCGTTTCATAACTTCAATTGTTAAACGAGCATCATCTGTACGGTACTCAACATAGTAACCACCAGCTTTTAAACCGTCTTGTTTTACAAGTGGCTCTTTCTTAATTGTTTCTTCTCTGTTTAACATTGTACGACGTTCAGCTTTTTTAACACCTGCTAAGAAATCATAAACTTTCAAACCGATTGATGTTGTAAATGGACCCATGCTACCGCCTTTGTGTAAAGGTAATAACATCCATTCTGGTGTTGTTACGTGAGGACCATTTTCATAAACGATCGCTCTTTCTTTACCAGTTTCAGCAACTACGCCAACTTGGAATTGTTTTAAGTAACGTAATCCACCATGAACTAATTTCGTACTTCTAGAACTTGTACCTTGTGCAAAGTCTTGCATTTCAACTAATGCTACTTTCATACCACGTTGCGCTGCATCTAAAGCGATACCTGCACCAGTGATTCCTCCACCGATAACAACTACGTCATATTCAGTTTTTTTAAGTTGATCTTTAACTTGATTACGATTTAATGCTGATAATTGTTGCATAACCATTTCCTCCTATAAAATGTAAAAAAAATGAGAGACTTATCCCTACAAAAATGTACGAACAAAGCCTCTCATGTCTCTACGAAATATTAACTTACCTTAATGATAACACAACTTAATCTAATTTAAAAGCTTGAGTGGCTTTTACTGCAGTTTTCCAACCTTTATAAAGTTTTTCACGCTCTTCTTCTTCAAGTTCAGGTTTGAATTCTGTTTCTAATTTCCAACGTTGTTTTATCTCATCTTTAGATTTCCAGAAACCTACTGCTAATCCAGCTAAGTATGCTGCACCTAATGCAGTTGTTTCATTTACTTCTGGTCTTTCTACTGGCGTATTTACAATATCAGCTTGGAATTGCATTAAGAAATTATTCTTAACAGCACCGCCATCAACTCTTAATGTTTCAACATTAATGCCAGAATCTTTTTCCATTGCTTCTAACACATCTCTAGTTTGGTAACATAATGATTCTAAAGTTGCTCTAATGAAATGTTCTTTTTCAATACCACGTGTTAAGCCGAAGATTGCACCTCTAGCATCTGCATCCCAATAAGGTGTACCTAAACCAACAAACGCTGGTACGACATATACGCCTTCTGTAGATTTAACACGATTAGCATAATCTTCTGAAGCTGGTGCTGATTTAATCATTCTTAAACCATCTCTTAACCATTGAATAGCAGATCCTGATACGAAAATACTACCTTCTAATGCGTAGTTTACTTTTCCATCTAGACCATAAGCTAACGTTGTTAATAAACCACTTTCAGATTTTACAGCTTTTTCACCAGTGTTCATTAACATAAATCCACCAGTACCGTATGTGTTCTTAACTTCTCCACTTTCGAAGCAAGCTTGTCCGAATAATGCAGCTTGTTGGTCACCTGCTACACCAGCGATTGCAATTTTCTCACCGAAGAAGTGATGTTCTTGAGTATAACCATATACTTCACTTGAAGGTTTAACTTCTGGCAACATAGAAGCTGGTACATCAAGATATTCTAATAATTCTTCGTCCCATTTCAAGTCATAAATGTTATACATTAATGTTCTACTTGCATTTGAGTAATCTGTTACATGAACGTCACCTGTGAATTTCCAGATTAACCAAGTATCAATTGTTCCGAATAATAAATCGCCGTTTTCAGCTTTTTCTCTAGCACCTTCAACATTATCAAGAATCCATTTTACTTTTGTACCTGAGAAATATGGATCTAATAATAGACCAGTTTTTTCTTTGAAAATTGGTTCTAAATCTTTAGATTTTAATTCTGTACAAATGTCTTGAGTTTGTCGAGATTGCCAAACAATTGCATGATAAACTGGGCGTCCAGTATTTTTATCCCATACGACAGCAGTTTCCCTTTGGTTTGTGATACCAATACCTTCGATTTGCTTTGAACTAATATTATTTTCATTAAGTACACTTGAAATAACCGCTAATACTGAAGTCCAAATTTCATTAGCATCATGCTCAACCCAACCACCTTTAGGGAAGTATTGCTTAAATTCTCTTTGACTCACAAATTTGATAGTACCTTCTTTATCAAAAAGTATTGCTCTAGAACTTGTTGTACCTTGGTCAATTGATAAAATGTATTTTTCCATATTAAACACTCCTATAAATTTGTATATTACAGAATTTCTGAAACTTCGTCTTTAAGTATTGATTTATTTAAGAAAATACCAGACAATACGACAATCACTGTAAAGATGATTGAGAAAATAACGAAACCGTTTACAACCCCGTTAAATAATATGTTATATAATGCTGCACCTAACATACCACCTGAAATCGGTCCTAAAATCGGCACAATTGCATATTTCCAATTTGAACTTCCTTTACCCGGAATTGGTAATATCATGTGCATGATACGTGGTCCAATATCACGAGCTGGGTTAATCGCATAACCTGTCGCACCACCTAAACTTAAACCAATTGCTACGATTAATAAACCAACGATTAAAGGATTTAAGCCATCAGTAAATTTATTTGTTCCTATAAATAATAATCCCATAACTAAGATCATAGTTCCAATAATCTCACTTAAGAAATTTGCTACATAGTTTGGATAAGATGGACCAGTTGAGAATACACCTAACTTAGCACCTTGATCTTCAGTTTTTTTCCAATGTGGTAAATAAGTAGCCCATACTAAAAATGCACCAATCATAGCACCAATCATTTGAGCCACAATAAATGGAACAACTTTAGACCATGGGAATGATCCGTCAATTGCAAAGCCAAGCGTAACAGCTGGGTTTAAATGTGCCCCGGAAACATTACCAACTGCATAAACACCAAGCATAACAGCTAGCCCCCAACCTAATGAAATAACAATCCAGTCTGCACCTTTACCAAGTGCCCCTTTTAGATTGACGTTAGCACATACACCGCCACCAAATAAAATTAAGATGGCTGTACCAATTAATTCGCCTAAAAATTCACTCATATTAAACACCCTCCTAAATATAATATGCTAATACATAAAAAGCCCCCTACGTTGAACTACACATCATATTCATATAGTAATTTATACAAATTTAACGCATAGTTTCTTTTCGTAGAGGGTCTCATTTACTCATCTCATATATTAACTTAATTAGAAGTATAATACTTTATGAAAACGTTGTCAAATCAATTTACCAAATTGTAATATCGCTAGACGTAACATATTGTGCACCGCTTTCAATTGCTAAATCAATTTCTTCCTTCGTATTAATTAATCCACCTGCAATAATTCGCTTACCTGTTTTATCACTGATTTCCTTGATTACTTTAGTAGCAACACCTGGTAGTACTTCCACTAAATCAGGGTCTGATTGTTTAATTAGTTCAATACTTCTACTTAACGCTGTGCTATCAAGAATAAATACACGCAATATCGTTAACGTATTTAGTTTTTTGGCACGTTTAATAATTTTTGATTTCGTTGATATAATGCCATGTGGTTTATATTGTTGTATAACATATTCAACAGCCGCTTCATCATTTGATAAACCTTTAATTAAATCAATGTGTAGCATCACCTCTTTTTGATGCTTTTTCATTTGCTCTAAAATGCCTTGCAAATGACCGATATGTGTATCTAATAATACGCATCGTTCATAATCCATCTTAAAGAATTTTTCCATATCTTTCATAGAGCGAATAGCTGGTAATATATGCTTATTCATTTTATCCTCCTACATAACGCGTTTAAATAATTTTTCTAGTTCATACGTCGTTAATTCAATAATAATTGGTCTTCCGTGCGGACAAGTAAATGGGTCAGTTGTTTCTCTTAATTCATCTATTAAATGACTCATTTCATGATTTCTTAAATAATGATTAGCTTTAATAGATTTCTTACAACTCATCATAATTGCTGCATCTTCTCTTAATTTTTTAATATCAACTTTTCCATGATTTAACACGTAATCGATCATATCTTTTATGATTTCTTCTGCATCAACATTTGGCAACCAAACTGGGTATTCGCTCACCATATAATCATGATGACCAATTGGTTCTAAAAATACGCCCGCTTCAGCAAGTGATTGTAAATACTTTTCAATAATCATGTGCTCGTCTTTAGAGAAATTAAATGTTAGTGGCAACAATAAACTTTGTGTTTCGTTTGTGACTTCACCGATTTTTTCTTTGAAAAATTCATATTTAATTCGTTCTTGCGCTGCATGTTGATCAATCATAAACATGCCTGTATCATTTTGTGCCACAATATATGTTCCGTGAACTTGACCTACAACTTCCATATATGGTACACGTGGCCCTTCAGATACTTCCTCTTCTTCAATTGGCGCTTGATATGGTTTATCAACATATTCTTCTGTATCTTGAACTTCATATGTTTCTTCATTATTTTCAATATGCTCGGGTTCATCATGTTGAATATCTATATCTCTATTAGCTTCTTGATTGATAGTATCTTCTTGTATAACCGAATGATGTTCTGTCTTATCTTTAAATTGCCAAGAAGGTGAAGGTTCTCTGTTTATAGAGTTGCTTGTTTGTTCAATTTCTTCATCACTTTCACTTTTATGAGAAACTTGCTGCTGTTGAGTTATATTTTGATTTCTTTTAGCTTCAAAATCTATTTTTTGTTGTTCAAAAATTTCTTTTTGTGATTTTTTTGGCTTTTGTTTTTCTAAAGATGTGTCTGGAATTAATGACATACCTCTAAATGCTTCTTTAATTTTTTGATTAATCAATTCATAAAGTAGTTGTTCTTTAGAAATCCTTACTTCTAGTTTAGTCGGATGTACGTTAACATCTACTAAAATCGGATCCATTTCAATATTTAAATAAACGATTGGATATCTACCGATTGGTAATAGTGTATGATAACCTTCTATAATCGCTTTGTTAAGCACAAAATTCTTAATATATCGCCTGTTAATAAATATAGAAATATAATGTCGATTGCTTCTCGTGTGCTCAGGTTTACAAATAAATCCGTTTACGACGTAATCATCTGTTTCGCCATTTATTGGTACAAGATCTTTTGCAATTTTCATACCATAAATTTCAGCCATTACTTCATTTGTTCTACCTGAGCCATTCGTTGAAATAACTGTTTTATCATCTGATACGAGATTAAATGCGATATTCGGATGACTCATTGCCATTCTATTGACTATATCCGTAATTTTGCCAAGTTCAGTATACAAACTTTTAACATATTTTAATCTTGCTGGCGTATTATAGAATAAATCTTCAACAAGAATATCTGTACCTTTTTTAGCTTTAGCAGGTTGTTTTTTCGTAATTTTACCATTTTCAACGCGTACTTCATGTCCAAGCATACCGTCCGTACAAGTCTTCATCGTTACTCTACTCACTGATGAAATACTCGCTAAAGCTTCACCTCTAAAACCAAGTGTACGAATATGAAACAAATCATAATCGTTATTGATTTTACTTGTCGCATGTCTACCAAATGCTTTGGCTATATCTTCTTCTTCAATGCCTGTTCCATTATCTACGACTCTAATAGATTGAATACCTGATTCTTTAATCGTAATATCAATTTGAGTAGCTTGAGCATCAATTGCATTTTCCAACAATTCTTTCACAACAGAAGCTGGTCTTTCTACCACTTCACCTGCAGCTATTTTGTTGGCTAAAGATAATTCGAGCTCTTTAATTTTTCCCAATGCACTCACACTTTCTATTTAAGTTGTTTTTGTAATTCATGCAGTTTTGATAAAGCTTCAATAGGTGTTATGTTCATTAAATCAATTGATTTCAGTTTCTTTTCAATTTCAGATTGCCCTTGTTCTTCGAATAATTGGAATGACGGTTGCTCATACTTATCTGCTTCTTTCTCTACTTTTGTATGAGATTCAAGTTCTTGCAAAATAGTATGTGCTCTTTCAATAATTTCATCAGGTAAATCCGTTAATTTCGCTACATGAATACCGTAACTTTGGTCAACTGCGCCTTCTTTTACTTTATGCAAGAAAATCAATTCTCCTTGATATTCTTGTGCAGCTACGTGAATATTTTTAAGTCCAGATAACGTTTCATCTAAATGTGTTAACTCATGATAGTGTGTAGAGAATAACGTTTTTGCTTTTGTATGATGATGAACATATTCAATCATAGACTGTGCAAGCGCTAGACCATCAAATGTAGATGTTCCTCGTCCAATTTCATCAAATATAATTAAGCTATCTTCAGTTGCTCCAACCATGGCTTTTTCAGCTTCTAACATTTCGACCATAAATGTACTTTTACCTGATACTAAATCATCTGCTGCACCAATTCTCGTAAAGATTTGATCAAATATTGGCAATTGCGCATAATCTGCAGGCACGTATGCACCCATTTGAGCCATAATACTAATAATAGCTATTTGACGCATATACGTACTCTTACCAGACATATTTGGTCCTGTTATTAAATAGATAAAGCCTTCTTTATCTAAATAACAGTCATTTGGAACATAGTCATTATGATCCATGACGCGTTCAACAACCGGGTGTCTCGATGATTTAAGTGATAATGTTTTATCTTCACTAAAAATTGGACGAGTATAATGATATTTTTGCGCAATTTCAGCAAAGCTTTGTAAACAGTCTATTTCTGATAGTAATTTAGCTTGTGCTTGTAACTTTTCAGTATAAGCTTTCACTTCTTGTCTTAATTCAAGGAATAGTTGATATTCTAGTTCGATTGCTTTATCTTCTGCACCTAAAATGATAGATTCTTTTTCTTTCAATTCTTCAGTAATAAATCGTTCAGCATTTGATAATGTTTGCTTACGTTGATATCCTAAAGCATCTGTATCAATATGATTTAAATTTGCTTTTGTAATTTCAATATAGTACCCAAAAACTTTGTTAAAGCTTACTTTTAATGATTTTACACCCGTTCGTTCACGTTCTTTTAATTGTAATTCTGCTATCCATTGCTTACCGTTTGTTGAAGCTTCTTTATATTGATCTAGTGTTTCATTAAAGCCTTTTTTAAATATCCCACCCTCTTTAACAGAAATCGGTGGATCTTCTACTAAACTTTCATCTAATAATCGTTCTAAATCATTTAATGGTTCAAGATCTTTAAATCGGTCTATAGACTTTGAGTCTAATCTTTCAATAATTTCTTTAACATATGGAATTTGCTTTATTGAATAATTCAACTGTACTAAATCTTTAGCATTCACATTGCCGTAGCTAACTCTTCCGACTAATCTTTCAATATCATACACCATATTCAAATAACTTCTAAGTTCATCACGTTCAATAAAACCATTCACTAATTGTTCAACAGCATCTAATCTTTGTTCGATATCTCTTTGGTTGATAAGCGGTCGATCTATCCATTGCTTTAATCTTCTTGCGCCCATAGGTGTCTTCGTATCATCCATCAACCATAATAATGTACCTTTTTTAGATTTAAGTCTGATACTTTCTGTTAATTCAAGATTTCGTTTCGCGTAAAAGTCCATTTTCATATAATCTAAAGCTCTATATACGACAACTTCTTCTAAATGTGGCATATCGCGTTTACCGTTATCATGAATATAATTTAATAAATAATTTAATGATCTTTTTTGAGCGTGAGATGTGCCCGTGACAACTTCATAATCTCGTTCTTCATAGCTATCAATAACTGTGATTGTTTCAGTTATAAGCTGAATTTGTTTATATAAATTATCTGGTAACACTTTATTAACAATAATTTCATTAGGGTGAATCGTTGTAATTTCATTAATTAAAGTTGTTTCATCAACAAATGATGTTACTTTTAATTCCCCTGTTGTGACATCACAGTAACTTAAATGAAACTCTCCATCTTCTTTTATAAATCCTAATATATAATTATTCGATTTTTCGTCCATACCTTTTTGATCCATAACCGTACCTGGCGTTATGACTTGCACAACTTCTCTACGAACCATTCCTTTAGTTTGTGTCGGATCTTCCATTTGTTCACAAATCGCGACTTTATAACCTTTTGAAATAAGTTTTTCAATATATCCAGAAGCTGAATGATATGGTACCCCGCACATTGGTATTGGATCTTTCTTAGCATCTCTTCTTGTTAGTGTTATTTCTAATACTCTCGATGCTTCAATTGCATCATCGTAGAACATTTCATAAAAATCACCTAATCTGAAAAATAATAATGTATCTTGATATTGAGATTTTATCTTTAAATATTGAGCCATCATCGGCGTTGGTTTAGACATCTTTATTCACGTTCCTTTTTTTAACTTTCGATTTATCTATTTTATCAAAATTTCTACTATTAAACGAGTATGTTTATTTATTAAAAAAAGAGCGTAATAAAGCAATTTATGCTTCACGCCCTTTAATTCATGATATAACTTTAGGTATCATTTTTTAATTTCTTTAATATACCTCTTTTTTCAAAAGCTTTTAATAATATATAACTTACAATAGCGCCTATTAGACTACTAAAGAAAAATGATAAAAATAACGGCCAAAATGCTATTTTTCCTAGTCCTAGTAACCAACCAATCGGAATACAAACGAAGCTACCTATTACACCAGTACCTATTACTTCTCCTAAAGATGCAATCGATAATTGTTTGCGATATTTATAAAGTAAACTTGCTAATAATACGCCTATCATACTGCCTGGAAAAGCAAAAATCGTTCCTAAACCTAGTAAGTTTCTAATAAACGAAGATAACAAAGCTTGCGCTAAGCCATACCATGGTCCAAGAAATACGGCTGATATAACATTAATGAAATGTTGCATTGGCAATGCTTTTATTGGACCTATTGGTATCGTGATAAATGTACTAAAGACAACATTTATCGTTGTTAATATTGCGGTTAAAGTCATTAATTTAGTCTTCTTCATTATATTTCCTCCAAATAAAAAATCATTAGTCCACGTACTGGCAGACTAATGATTTTTAGCATATATAATCTTTAGTTGCACAATCTCTACGCCAGTATTACCTGGATCAAATCTACACGTATATTCTCAGCCTTGTTAGGCACCGTGTGTGCAATATATTAAATCTTAATTTGAACAGCTACTTGTGTTTGGTGCATTTCTAACGGCTGCACCTGTTTCACCAGTAAGTTGATTACCACCTGTTGATTCAATAATTTCATTTGTAACTGTGTGGCTAATTGAATGAGATACCATTTGTAAAAGTTCATTTACTTCAACTTGTGCTTCTTTAAATTCACTTACAATTGGCATTTCATCTAATTCTTTTTCAATATTTTTAATTTTTTCTTCAACCATAGCTAAAGCTTTATCTTTACCATAGTTTTGGAAATTAACCGCTTGCTTTTGTAAAGATTTCAAACTCGCCATTTTTTCTCTGACTGTTTGATTCTCATGGATTTGCGCTTCTGCACGTTTAAAGAAATCTACTTCTTCTGTTTCTGACATCATTTTCCCTAGTTTACGTGCTTGTTCTAAAATATCATCTTTTGTATACATTTAATGTACCACCTTTTCTTTAGATACAACATCTATAAATTCACCATTTAATGAATATTGTTTTGCTTCAGTAATTTTTACTTTTACGATTTTGCCAATTACATCTTTTGGTGCTTTAAAATTAACTAATTTATTCTTTTCAGTATAGCCTGCTAATACCGCTTCATCTCTCTTACTTGAACCTTCACATAAAACAAATACTTCTTGTCCTTCATATGGTTTCAATGATTCTGCAGCATATTCACCAACTACTTTATTTAATCTTTGAAGTCTTTCTTTTTTCTCTTTATCAGGTACATTATCTTTCATCTTAGCTGCTGGCGTACCTTCTCTCGGAGAATATACATATGTGTATGCATGTTCGAAACCAACTTCATGATACAACTTTATTGTTTCTAAAAATTGTTCTTCTGTTTCATTAGGATAGCCAACAATGATATCCGTTGTCAATGCTACATCAGGAATTGCTGCTTTTATTTTATGAACTAATTCTAAATAGCTTTCACGTGTATATTTTCTACCCATAATTTTTAACACTTGGTTATTACCAGACTGTACTGGTAAATGTATATGAGGTACAATATTACCACCATTAGCAATCACTTCAATTAAACGATCATCAAAGTCCCAAGGGTGACTTGTCGTAAAACGTACACGTGGTATATCGATTTTAGTGATGTCATTTAACAAGTCACCTAATCCATAATTTAAACCTTCAATATCTTTACCGTATGCATTTACATTTTGACCTAATAAACATATTTCTTGGTAGCCTTGTCTTGCTAAGTCTCTTACTTCAGCAATAATTTCTTCAGGCATACGACTTCTCTCTTTACCACGAGTGAACGGTACAATACAATACGTACAGAATTTGTCACAACCGTACATAATATTTACCCACGCTTTAATTCTACCATTTCTTACTTTAGGTAAATTTTCGATGACGTCGCCTTCTTTAGACCATACTTCAACAACCATCGCTTTAGACATATATGCTTCTTCTAAAATTTCAGGCAATCTATGGATGTTGTGTGTACCGAAAATCATATCAACATTCTGGTATGATTTAAGAATTTTATTAACGACAGATTCTTCTTGTGACATACATCCACATACACCAATTAAACAATCTGGTCGCTCTTGTTTAAGATGCTTTAAATTCCCAATTTCACTGAACACTTTATTTTCAGCATTTTCTCTTATCGCACACGTATTAAGTAATATCACATCAGCATCTTCTACTGAGTTCGTCGGTCCAAAACCTAACGCTTGTAAGATACCAGCCATTACTTCTGTATCATGTTCATTCATTTGGCAACCATATGTTCTAATATAGAATTTACGACCTTTCCCCATACCTCTATGTCGTTCGTCTATTTTAAAATCATCATGATATTCAACTTGTGATTTCCCTCTTTGTTTAGCGTCCTTTAAATTTGGAGGTTGATAAACATGTTCGAAGTACTTGCTATAATCCTTCTCTAAATTAGGTTCTGTCTTCGCTTTGGCCTCCTGTTTTCTTTGCTCTTCATTCAATTTCAAAACCCTTTCTGCCCATATATTTATACCTATATATTATATTAGAGTTCAACATAAAGTGCAAAAATGTTCCGACATTTTTGCTCGTTCATTTCATGTATCAAATATTTAATTTTAAAGATGCTTAATCCAAAATCTTCTCGTATTTTCTTCTTCATCTGATTGATACGGTCCATCTTCTACACCATTATTATTTATAATGACTTTCGCACTTGCATCATTTGATTCATCACAAGTTACAAGAACAGAATGAACACCTTCATTATTTAAATTCTTAACTGCATAATTTAACAACTTTGTCGCATAGCCTTTACCACGTTCACTTTTTCTAACACCGTATCCGACATGTCCACCTTTTTTATATAAATAGTCGTTTAATGCATACCTAATATTTACAGCGCCAACAATTTTGTCATCATCAATAAGTACATACGTTTTTGCTTTTACAAAGTCTTTATCAACAGGGTTAATTGCTTCTTCTAACATGATTAACATCTTGTCAAACCCACCATGTTGACGGACATCTGTCGCCCATGGAACAACGTGTTCTTCGTTTTCATACCATTCATTCATATATTCTGTGAATAACGATTCAATATCTTTATCTATTTCTCTGAATTCCATAAACGCCTCCCCTTTTAGTTTAATTCTTTTATTTGCTCATCATCATTTGTATTTAACATATGATAATAAATACCTTTTTGTTCGATCAACGCATCTTGTGAGCCAGATTCAATCAATTCACCGTGAGATAATACAAAGACTAAGTCTGCTTTTTTAACTGTATTTAAACGGTGCGCAATAATAACACTCGTTCTACCTTGCATTAATGTATCTAACGCTTCTTGAATTTTAATTTCAGTTACAGTATCGATACTACTTGTTGCTTCATCCAATAAAAGTATTTTAGGATCTTGAAGTAAACATCTTGCGATAGAAATAAGTTGTTTTTCGCCTTGAGATAACGAACCAGATTCACCTTTTAATACTGTATCATAACCATTTTCTAAAGCTTCTATAAAGTCATGTGCATTTGCTTTTTTGGCAGCTTCTACAACTTCTTCATATGTAGCATTTGGCGTTCCATACATAATATTGTCTTTAATCGTTCCATCAAATAAATAGGAATCTTGTAACACGACACCTATAGAACTTCTCAAAGATTCACGCGTTATTTTATTAATTGGAATGCCATCAATTAGAATTCTTCCTTTATTCACTTCATAATAATGTAGAATAAGTTGCACGATTGTCGTCTTACCTGCACCAGTTGCGCCGACTAATGCAACAGATTCACCGTTATTAATTTTAAAGGATAAATCTTTTATAGTCGGTACTTTTTGGTTAGGATCATATTTGAACTCAACATGTTCGAATTCAATTTCTCCATTAATATTTTGATAATCTTGCGCCTCTTTATCATCTTTCTCACTTGGCTCATCCATAATATCAAAGACACGTTCAGCACCTGCTATTGCAGATAATACTGTATTAAATTGGTTTGCTAAATCAGATAACGGTCTTGTAAACTGTCTCGCATATTCAGCGAAAATCACGATTACCCCAACTGTAACACCAGCAGTTTGATTAAGTGCTAATATACCACCAATACCAGCTACAATGGCAAAGCTTAAATTATTTAAATAGTTCATCACTTTTGGTATTAAACCACCAAATGTAATTGACCAAAAACTATATTCTCTTACGTCTTTTGCTTTTTCATTAAATGTATCTATAACATACTTTTCTTGAGAAAAAGCTTTAACTACTGTTTGTCCATTTACTATTTCTTCGATATAACCATTCATAATACCAAACTGTTTTTGGCGTAAAGCATATAACACACTTGTACGTGCAGTAATCCATCTTAAACTTATAAACATGATTGGAATAATAATGACCGTCAATAGTGTGAGTAAAGGACTTAAATAAAGCATAATTGAAAGTGTACCAATGAGTGTCACGACACTTGAAGTAAACTGTATAAATGATGAATTTAATACTTGTGATACATTTTCAATATCATTTTGCATTCGACTCATCAGTTCACCATGTTGCTTTTGATCATAATAAGCAACAGGTAAAGTTTGAAAATGTTTAAACAGTTGATTTCTTAATAAATATACCGTGCGCTGGGCAATACTGACCATCATAAACGATCCTATATATGATGTAACTGACAATATGACATATACAATAGCAAGCAATATGATATATTGCGGCAGCCCATTTAATTCTTTCGGTATAATTTTCGCATCAATGATATGTCCGATTAAAAACGGTCCAACTAAACTTAATATGGATGAACATATAATCATTAGAATTACAACAATCAATTGAATTCGTTTTTCGTCTATTAATTTCCATATATTTAATAATGTACCTTTCGTATCTCTAGCTCTTTTTTTCTTTTTAGTTGGCTTTTGAGTACGATTTTCATCTTCAAATACTGATTTATGACCATAAGGATTTCTTAGACTCATGATGAACTCACCGCACTTTCTTGACTACTTGCAATTTCTTTATACAATGGTGATGTTTCTAATAGTGATTCATGTGTCCCAATCGCTTCAATACGTCCATCGACTAGTAACATGATTCGATCAGCTGTTTGAGCAGTTGAAATTTTTTGCGTCACAATTAATTTCGTCGTTTCTTCTTCTTCCAACGCATCCCATAAAGCAGATTCTGTCTTAATATCTAATGCAGATGTTGAATCATCTAAAATTAATAAACCTGGTTTCCTTACAAGTGCTCTAGCAATAGATAGTCTTTGCTTCTGACCACCTGATAACGTCACACCTTGTTGGCCAATCATCGTATCATATTGATTATCAAAACGTTCGATTGATTGGTGTATTTGTGCTTTTTCTGAAGATAATTCTAACATTTCACTTTCAGCTGATGGGTCTCCAAATTGCAGATTCTCATAAATTGTCCCCGAGAATAACAATGCTTTTTGAGGTACATATCCAATTGCATCTCTTAAAGATTCAATTTCCCAGTCATTTACGTTTTTATTGTTAAGCAATATTTCTCCTGTTGTCGCTTTATACATTTTAGGTATCAAACTGAGTAACGTTGATTTACCAGAACCTGTAGATCCCATAATGGCAAAAGTTTCTCTCGGTTTCACTTCAAATGATATATGCTCTAAAACAGGTTTATGACTATTTGGATACGTGAAAGAAACATCTTTAAATTGAATTGGATATGCATAATTTGAACTATGTTCAATTTCATTATTAAACACTTTTTCATCTGATGGTGTAATTAATACTTCTTCAATTCGTTCACTTGATGCTTTCATTCTGCTGAGTGTCATGATTAAGAAAGCAAGCATTCCAAATCCACCTTGCATTCTCATACCGTAATTTAATATCGCAACTAATTTACCGACTTCTAAAGTAGAATGATCGACCATATCTGAACAAAACCATACAACAGCTAATATACTGCCATTTATAATCAATAATAATGAAGGATTGATAAATTCCATGAGGCGTAATGCGTATGTATAATTGTTTCTAATATCTTTGATTTTTTCATTAAATTGATTGATTTCTTGTTTGCTCGTTTGGCTCGCTTTAATTAATCTAACCGCTTCTAAATTCTGTTGGAAAAATCTATTCATTTCATCAAATTTTCTTTGAATTTTTGTAAATAATTTAGATCCTTTTCGAGCAATTACAAATATAATAATAAAAATAATCGGAGAACCTATTACTAAATAAATCGCTAATTTCGGTTCCACTGCAAAGCTTAAAATAATACTCCCAATAATCATTAAAGGCGCTCGTAACATAATTCTAATTGACATATATACTGCTTGGTCACAATTGGTTACATCACTCGTTAACCTCGTAATTAAACTTGAAGTCTTAAACCTTTCTAATGTTGCTAAAGAAAAAGACTGGATTTTCTTAAATTGTTCAGTTCTTAAATCATAAGCAAATGCTTGAGATACATGCCCCGCAACAAAACTATTCCATATCCCTGATAATAGGGCTACTAATCCTGTTACAAGCATAATCACTAAATACAAATATACGTGGTTCAAATCATTCTTTAAAATGCCGTTATCAATAATTTCTGATATAAAAATGGGCTGAATGAGTTCAACCGCTAATTCTACTAACATTAATATTAAACCAAGTATAAACAACCATTTATACGGTCTAATAAATTTAAGTACCGTTTTCAATTTACATATCCCCTTTAATATATTTTCCTATAACATTCTCCTTTTCTTCTAACTCATTATTTTGAAATTATGATTTATACTTATCCGTTAATGTATCCATTGTTATACCTTCAGGCACATGATAGAACTTAATCTGAGAAATTATGCTGTCACATTCAAGTTCAACCATTCGTTCATTTATTTGTTCAATAAGAATAAGACATGCATTCAAATCTCCTTCTATCGTTGTTTCTAAAGGATGTACTTCATATTTAAGACCCGATTGATCGATGATACTGATTGCCTCATCAACTAGTGGAATAACACCTGTTTGTTGATGTTCTGGAATAATTTGAATACTCATTAATGTATTTGTCATTTCGAATCCCCCTTTTCTATGTATAAAAGCTCATAGATAAATCTATGAGCTTAAAGTGGTATTATTATATAATTATTTAAACTGAGAAACAAGTTCATCAAATTGATTTTGTTCTAGTTTAAGTGACTTTTTAACAAGTGGTTGTTCATCAAACTGTTCAATTTGTGATTCATATGATGGTGTATCTTTATCTTGATAAATAATACCTGTAATCATAGATTCAGTATCTAATACAGTTTGCATTGCTTGAGATTTATTCGTATTATCATAACCTTCAATATCTGCAAGCTTTGTTAAATTTTCTTTAAACCAGTCATACGTATTAATTTTATTATACGTTACACATGGTGAAAATACATTTACAAATGAAAATCCTTTATGATTAATCGCTTCTTCAATAATACTTGTTAATTCTTTAATATCACTAGAGAAACTTTGAGCAACAAATGTTGCACCAGATGATATCGCTAATTCTAAAGGTGCAATATTTTGTTCGATGTTACCTTTTGGAGTTGATTTCGTTACAAATCCTTTAGCTGAACTTGGTGATGTTTGTCCTTTTGTTAAACCATAAATTTGGTTATCCATAACGATATAAGTCATATCCATGTTTCTTCTTAATGCATGAACAGTATGACCCATACCAATCGCAAATCCATCACCGTCACCACCTGAAGCGATAACAGTTAAATCTTTATTTGCCATTTTAACGCCTTGAGCTAATGGTAAAGAACGGCCATGTATAGAATGAACGCCATATGAATTTACATAACCACTTAAACGACCTGAACATCCAATCCCTGTTATAATGGCAACTTCTTCTGGCTCTAGCCCAACATTAGCTGCTGCTTTTTGAATCGCAGCTTGTACTGAGAAATCTCCACAACCTGGGCACCAGTTTGGTTTAACATTATTTCTAAAATCTTTAAATGTTGCCAATTAAATCAACTCCTTCATATTACTTACGATTTCTAAAGCTTTATCTTCTATTTCATGTGGTAAGAACGGTGTACCGTCATATTTAGTTTGGTTAATAATTTTATTTTGATGATTAATATTCATCTTAATAATATTAGATAATTGTCCTTGATAGTTATGCTCAGCTACAACAACTTTTTTAGCTTTGTTAAATGCTTCTTGCACAACATCTGAAGGGAACGGATGAAGTTGTCTAATTTGAATATGATTGACTTTCACATTTTGTTGATCCAATCTTGAAATAGCTTCTTCGATTGCACCAGCTGTTGAGATAAAGCCAACATATAATATATCCGCTTCTTCATATTTTTCATTAGATTCTACTGGCTCATCTATCAATAATTGAGCTGTCTTGCGCATACGTTTATCCATTTGTTTTTGTCTGTTTTCAGCACTTTCAGAAGGTTTTCCTTCTTCATCATGTTCAACACCTGTAACGTGATGGATACCGCCTTTTGTACCTGGTAAGATACGTGGTGAAATACCTGAATCTGTTAAAGCATAACGTTTAAAGTACGCTTTATCTTCTTGTTTTTCTAAATCACCTTCAACCAATGCACCTCTGCGAATTTCAACTTTGCTGTAATCTAATGATTCGACAGTTTGTTTACCTAATGATAATTGTAAATCTGATAATAAAATAACTGGACATTGATATTCTTCAGCTAAGTTAAACGCTTCTACAGTTAAGTAGAACGCATCACTTGCACTAGTTGGTGCCAATACGATTTTAGGAATGTCACCGTGTGTACCATAAATCATCTGCATTAAATCTGATTGTTCTTGTTTCGTTGGCAAACCAGTAGAAGGACCCCCACGTTGTGTATTGACAATCACAAGTGGTGTTTCAGTCATACCTGATAAACCTATTGATTCCATCATTAATGATAAACCTGGACCTGCTGAAGATGTGAATGAACGTACACCAGCATAGTTTGAACCTATAGCCATTGTACATGCTGCAATTTCATCTTCTGTTTGAATAACCGTTCCACCTAGAGCTGGTAATCGATCAATAATATATTCCATAATTTCTGATGCTGGTGTGATTGGATATGCCGCCATAAATCTAACGCCTGCTGCAACAGCACCTAAACCAATTGCATCATTTCCTATCATAAATAAATGACCTTCTGAATCAGTTGGGTCTAATGTATGTTCACTTTGTAAATCGTCCATTTGTTCAGACATTAAGCGATATCCTTCATTTAAAGCTTGAATGTTTAAATCTACAACACTCTCGCCTTTTTTACCGAATAAATCTTTTATTAATGATTCAAATACTTTCGTATCTAAATCCATTACGGCACAAGTTGCACCAACTGCGACCATATTTTTCATAAGTGCAGTGCCCAATTCTTTTGCTACACCTGTGAATGGTAAACTAACCAATTGTGCTTTACTATCTTCTGGATTTTGTGGTTTCGCTTTCTCATCTGCAATAATAATACTGCCTTCAAGCATTTCATGATAGTTAACTTCTATCGTCTCTTGATCAAATGCAATTAATATATCTAAATCGTCACTAATAGCTCTTACTGGTTTTGACGATACTCTAATTTTATTATTTGTATGACCGCCTTTAATTCTACTTGAAAAATGGCGATATCCGTATAAATAATATCCTTGACGGTTCATAGCAGTTGCAAAAATTTCACCTGTTGATTCAATTCCTTCGCCTTGCTGTCCGCCCACTTTCCATGAAATTTGTGATTTCATTTTATGGCCTCCCCATGTAATATCTCATATTATATCATAACAAAAAAACCCTTTTAATCCTATGAAATTAAAGGGTTTTAATAAAAATCAGTCTAATGGACGATACTATTCAAATGGATGATCGTCATTAATTAATATACGTTGTATTTTTTTAGCTTTACCTGCACTATCAAGGTCAATAATAACACCTGACAATACTTTTCTACCTTCATCTGGTAAATTATGACGTTGCGGTAAACTTGTTATAAATCTTTCAATAACTTCATCTTTATTAATACCTAATATGCCGTCATAATAACCTGTCATACCTACGTCAGTAATATAAGCAGTCCCTTCATTTAACACGCGCTCATCAGATGTTTGTATATGCGTATGTGTACCAACCATGGCACTTACTCTACCATTCAAATACCATCCCATTGCGTTTTTCTCTGAAGTTGTTTCAGCATGAAAATCGACAAATATATACGGTGTTATTTTTGAAGCTTGTTCTATAAGTTCATCTGCTTTTTTAAATGGGCAGTCTATTGCTGGCATAAATGAACGTCCTTGTAAATTAATGATTGCGATATCTTTATCATTAACTCTAATAATTCTCATGCCAAGACCTGGCGCTTCTTCAGGGAAATTCGCTGGACGAACCATTCTATTTGCTTGTCCAATAAAGTCATATATTTCTCTTTGACCATAAGTATGATTACCCATTGTTAAAAAGTCGGCACCCATTCTCAAAATATCTTTATAAATTTTCTCTGTTAAACCTTTACCATGTGCAGCGTTCTCTGCATTCACAATCGTAAACGTTGGTTTATAACTCGCTTTAATTTTTGGTAAATATGTTTCTAACTGTTCTCTTCCTAGTTTGCCTACAATATCACCTATAAATAAAATTCTCAATATTGACATCCTCTCTATTCACTCTATATTCTAATTCAAAATAAAAAATTTTAAAAGAGATGATTATTAATTTTTTATTAGGGTATACATAATACGAGCGTTATTCAAACACATTTGTTTAGTAACGTTACAAAATCTAATAGGAGTGTTTATTTAAACATGGGAATTGAAATCCAACCAGAAAAATTTGCAGAATTAGTGGTTAGAGCAAATCCATCCGTAGAAGAAAATGCAGAAGATATCGCGAAAGACAGTTTAGAACTATACGTTACAGCATTCAAACTCGCTGAAAAATATGGTAGTTGTGGCGTAAATTCACAAGAAACGTCCAACGTTTTAAAAGAAGCATTAGATTTAGAACTGAACTTAACACGTTAAATTTATTATAAAATACTAATATCAAAAACCATCGCTATAGACTGTAGCGATGGTTTTTGGTTTGTATAATACTTACTTAAATATAAAATTCACGATATTTTCAGTGGTACCTATTTTTTTCATGTCATCTTGTAAATGATGACTCTAGTAACATTGTGTTTACTGCTGAAGAAGTTAATAAGTAATCCCAGTTCTTCATTAAATCTCGCCCCTTTGTAATTGTTTTTATCTTATAATTAAATTTTCATTCATACTAACACTCCCTATATACTTATTACACAATTCCTAATTATTTTACACAGAATTATTTGTTAGAAATAATTATTTTTATTGAATATAAAAATAGAAGACAATCTAATATAAGATTATCTTCTATATTACAATATTAAATTCAATCACTTTTTCTCATCAATCACTTACTAATATATCTTTTTTGAATTGTATAGCTTGTATAACACCTTTTGAAATTTCTTCATGATTCAGCCAACGTTTAGTTCCATCTTCATTTATTCGATGCCCCAATTTTACCGTGAATACATTGAAACCTTTATTCTTAAGCCCATTAATAAACTCAGCATCATCAAATTTATTTGTACCGACGACGTGAACATAAATTGGTTCAGCATGCTTATCCACACATATATATTTCTCAATGAACTTCAGATGATTGAAATAACCATTACTATGTACCCAACTCACCATCATATTAACATCTCGTATATGCTCATCACTCAGCACACAATCATTTTCATAATCATATTGTTTAAAATGTATATTTTTTGAATGAAGTAAGTCCTCTGAATATTTATTTTGATTTCTAGAAAGTAGCCAAATATCATCATCAAAATGTTCTTTAATCCATTTCGTTGCATCCATCAACATACCAGATCCACCAGCAATCACAATTGTCACTTAATTCACCTACTTTAATTTTAAAATTTTTTCTTAAGTATGCTTAATATAACACAAGCTTTCAATAGATTTTCATTTATTTAATCAAATTTATCTCTCACATTTCACTTTACAAATACGAACACTTGTTCGTATAATAAAAGAAAAGATTTTACGGGAGGTGTTTGTGATGAATAAGTATATTAACTTAATGATCCATAAATTTGAAACTTACATTTACATGTTAGATAGCGTTGAACCAACTAATGATACAGCGATATTTTTAAATGGTGAAGTTATTTATAAAGAAATAGACAAAGTTGAACGTTACCTTCAATCATTTGATTATCGATCTGAGAAGTTCATTTTATTTACGGGATATTTAAAGATTTTACGTGTCATTTATCGTGATGTTTATACATCTTCAACACAACGAAATACGATGATCGTTTCTTTGAATAACGCGATTCATTGCTTAAATAAAATGAATAAGGAGCTTGTATATGAAAATTATTAATCCTGACTTACCAGAACCTTATAAATATGAGACAGATTATCGCAAAATTCCTAATCATTATCTACAACGTAATATTCCTAAAGGGAGAGGCATGATTAAATGGGCACCATTTGCAACAATGCCTCAGCAATATGAAATGATTAAACAATTTATAGCAGATCAAACAAAAGTAGAAAAAACTATATTAGAAGAAACTGCATTAAATGTTTTGAATAACGTATTAGCAGAGAAAATATTTTATAATCCACAAGCACTTATTAAATATTGGGAAGATGGTTATTTTAAAGAAATAGCATGTGAAATTCATAAATTTGATAGTGAACATAAAAAATTAGAAGTTATTGCAGAGGATAAGAAAGTACGATTGAGCATGGATTGTATTGTGGAAATAATATAAGATACCTCTACCGAAATGTAGAGATGTCTAATAAGTACTTCTTAAAATAAGTCATATATTAATTTTATATGACGAAAAATAGCAGAAAAATAATAAACGGAATTAAGGCAAATATGTTTACTAAGTTTATAACAAACCAAATCAATCCAGTATTTCTTATTTTTGCATTTTTTGAAAATGCAAAAGCGAGGGATATTGAACCAGCAAATATTGATGTCCATCCAAAACAATATAGTAAATCACCAAAATCCTTTTTCAGTATGTAAATAATAAATGTACCTATAGGTAAGACTAGATAATTAAGGATATTAACTATATAAATTATTTTAATCAATTGATATTCACTCCCTATCCAATATTCAACATATTAGCATTAATTATAAATGTTATTTACAAATTTTGTAAAACTAATTTTTCCGCTTATGCTATGATATGTAAATGGGGGTGGCATCATTTATGATAACGATTGAACGTATTACTAAAAATAATGAGCATGCACTTAAATTACCTAATGAACCATTTGAATTGTTCGGTAAACTTGTCGTTACGAGAACTGCTGATACATGGCAATACCATGAAGTGTTAACGGATTCTGATACGATGATTTTCCCTGATGAAGATTATCAACTTGATTCAATTGATCAGAAAGGTTTTGCAATAGGTGCATTTGATGATAACGAATGTATTGGTTTAGGTATTTTTGAAAAGGATTGGAATAAATATTTGTATTTAAGTGATTTAAAAGTCTCTTCTTCTTACCGCGGTCAAAATGTTGCATCAACATTGTTAAATACAGCGATAGAATTCGCAAAAGATGAAGGAATGAAAGGACTTTATACGATAGCTCAAGACAATAATTTAAATGCTAATCGCTTTTATTTAAAATATGGCTTTGAAATTGGTGGATTAAATACCAAATCATATCAATTCACACAACAAAAAGGTAAATTTGATATTTATTATTATTTGGATTTTAATGCATAACTAAAAAGTGGGACGGAAATCTTTTTAAATAAATTAGATTTCTATCCCACTCTCATTTGCACTATATTACATTTAGTTTATCTTCTTCGCTTTAAAACATGATATCAGAATGAAAGCAATAAATTTAATGTTTTAATAACCCCACTTTCGTTATGATTGATAGCGATGAGGTTTGCCTCTTTTTTCAATTCTGGATATGCGTTATCCATTGCTACTTTATATTTAGCTGATTTGAATAAATCTATATCATTAAGTCCGTCTCCAAAAGCAATTGTTTCAGATGGATCAATGTTTAATATGCTTTGTATTTTATGAATAGTTGTTCCTTTATTCACACCTAACTTCGTAATATCAATCCAGTAATCTTCAGATGCAATAATATAAACTTCGTTGTTAAAGTAATCAATTTGTTGTGCTGTTTGTTTACATTTACCTGAAGCGTCATGAACTGTAATTTTCAAGAAATCACTTTTAATTTCTGTGAAGTCTTTAATGTATGTAACGTTTTGATATGACCCATGTACAGCTTTTCTCTCTTCTTCAGAAACAGTATCTAGAACATATGCTACATCTTCCGTACATGCGATAATTGTTTGTTCTTCATCAATTTTTGTTAAAGCATCTATAATATTTAATCCTAATTCATTTTGTATCGTTGCTGTGTAAAGAAATTCACCGTTATATTTTATACGTGTTGCACTATCTCCAATAATGAATGTATCTTTCGTCAAATCTCCGACAATATTTTCAACTCTTTCACATTGTTTCCCAGTACAGAACACAAATCTAATATTGTGTGAATCTAGATTTTCTTTTAATATGCCAAAGGCTTCTCTATCAAACTCGCTATTCCCATCTAAAAAAGTACCATCCATATCTGTAACAACTAATTTTAAATCCATTTTATTATCCCCTTTACTTTGTAACTATTTAATCACATTGTATCGGTATAATTATAAATTTTCAATAGAAAGCGTTTACTTTTTTATTTGTTTAAGAAATTTTTTCGGCGTTTGTCAATATCTTTCTTTAAACTTTTGTATAAAATAACTCGTTGTTGAAAAGCCACACGCGTATGAAATATCTGTAATCGACTTATCTGTATGTTTATTTAACATATTGACACTTTTTTCTAATCTATAATTTAAGATATATTGAAATGGCGTTTGATGAACATATTTACTAAACAGTCGAACAGTCTCAGATTTACTCATATGGATATTGTTAATCTTAGTATTAATAATCACAATATCATTAAAAAAAGGAAATACTTCCGAAGTTTAAAAATTAAAAACAACCATACTCAAACAAAAATTATTGTCTCAGTATGGTTGTATATCATTTATAAAAATATTTGATAAAAGTCTAAATCTAACCACTTATCAAATTTATATCCTACTTTTTCAATTTTACCACTATATTTAAACCCTAATTTTTTATGTAAATCAATACTGCCATGGTTATCACCATCAATTCCTGCAACAATCGTTTTATAGCCATTTTTCTTTGCTAAATTAATAATTTCTGATAATAACTTTGAAGCAATACCTTGTCTTCTAAAATCAGAATTAACATATATTGAATGTTCAACTGTATATTGATATGCTGGCCAATCTCTGAAAGATCCGTATGTTGCAAAACCAGCAACTTGACCATCCACTTCATACACAATTACAGGTTGGTTATTTTCTACTTTAGTATTAAACCATTTCTGACGTTCTTCTAATGTTGTTTCATCATATGTGTATACAGCTGTCGTATTCTTAATTGCATCATTATAAATATAAAGGATATCTTTTAAATCTTCTTCTTTTGCTAATCTAATCATCTTTCCATCCTCCTTATTTATAATTAGTATACATAATGAATACAATGACACAAATTTATGTGAATGTAACTGACACGATTGTGCAATAATTTAACAATACTAATTTGTTAGCATAATATTATTATTTGAAATATTTTTCTATCCATTTATTTAAACGTAATCTATTTGGATTGATGTGATCCATTTGTTCAAAGTCAACAACATATCCTTTTTCTTCTAGCCAACTTTTTTCAGCAGTTTGACTAGAAAATTGACCTTTTATTTCAGTTTTTTTTTATTTGTCACCGATGTAAATGTATCAACAACTTCGTTTAATGTTAATTCATCAGAAGCAATTTCAATAGATTGATGATTATATTCATCTACGTTTTTGAATATTTGAGCAGTTATTTTAGCGATATCTTCAGAAGGAATCATCGCAAATTTTATATCAGGTGAAATAAATTCTGGAATATATATGTTATCCGCTTCTACTTTGACAATGCGCAGAAAATTATCCATGAAAAATGATGGTTTAATAATTGTATAATTTAACGGGGATTCACTGAGCATGTCTTCAATTTTAGCCAACGCTTCAAAGTGTGGACCTGTACGGTTTCTATTAACGCCTCCTGCAGTACTATATACAACATAAGAAATATTTTGTTTTACTATTGTATCGATAATAGCTTTTCCTTGTTGTAATTCTTGTTCTACATCATTCGGTATAATTGGCCGAACACAATATACACCAAATTGTTCGTTCATCGCTTGTTCTAAATCACTTTGATTACTTAAGTCACCTTCAAATATTTCTAAATTGTCATCTTTAATATTTTCTAATTTATCATGATGTTTATTACGCGTAAATGCTCTAACTTTCCATCCTTCACTTAGTAGTTCTCGGACGACCGCATTACCTTGCTTACCTGTAGATCCTATTACTAATATACATTGAGTCATCTATTTCCTCTCCCTTGTAAGAAACTATAATCCTCTCTATTGCCTTTTAAATACGTATACTCAATCGGTTCATTTCCTTGTGCTTTAATTTCTTTATTTATAAAATCTCTAACGTCCCATACTAAATGAATAAAATCCATTAATCTATTTCTCATTAATCCATTTGGTGCTTCCATATGCAATGCTTTATGAATATCTTTCGGTGTTACATTCAATTCCTCAGCAATTGTTTCCTCTGTTAAATGGGATGCTTTAAAATGCTCAATTAATTCTTCACTCGTAACTTTTCTTTGTTCTTTATTTAAAGACATGATATTCCTTCTTTCAATTCAAATTCTTTGAACTTTAACTTTATATTTCATATAATAAACGGACATGTATCCGATTGTCAATTTATAAGCAAGGAGGCGTCAACATGAGGAGAGATGCCGAAGAAAATAAACATCGTATAGAAACGAAAGCTAAAGCACTTTTTACTGAATTTGGTGTTGAAAATATTAGCATGAAAAGAATTTCTAATGAGCTCAATATAGGTATGGGAACACTTTATAGACATTTTGAAGATAAAAGTGCTCTTTGCTACAAATTAATCTCGAATGATTTTGAAATGTTTATGTCAGATTTAAACACAATTTCAAAAAAAGAGCATTCAAACAAAATAATTTTTATACAGTCAATCGATCGGTTTTTACAGTTCAAAATGGAACATCAAGCATTATTGAAGTGTGTTGAAAACAGTACAAGTAAAAAAGATTTCAAACAAACTGAATTCTATGAACTTTTACATGACTATTATTCAAATCTATTTAATTATGAAGAAAATGAACATTTCATTACATTTAAAGTAGATATCCTATTAAATGCACTTACGACTAAAAATTATGAATTTTTAACAGAAATTAGGGAAATGTCTAATGAAGAACTTCGCAATGCACTTGTCCAATTATTTTATAACAATTATCAAGGAGACGATGAACAATGAGAAATGTACTTATTACAGGTGGAAACAAAGGTTTAGGATTTGAAACAGCGCGTGTATTGAAAGATCAAGGTTATAAAGTATATATCGGTTCTCGCGATGAATCACGAGGTAAAAAAGCAGCTGAGGATATTGTTGTTGATTACGTTCAATTAGATGTAACAGACGATCAATCAGTTACATCCGCTGCAGAAACTATTCTTAATCAAGAAGGACATTTAGATATTCTCATTAATAATGCAGGTATCTCAGGTGGATTTACAAAAGTTAGAGATATTAAACCTGAAGATATGGAAAACGTTTATCAAACAAATGTATTCGGAATCGTACGTGTGACAAATCAATTCATTCCATTATTAGAGAAATCTGAGCAACCTGTCATTGTAAATGTTAGCAGTGGATTAGGATCATTTGGAATGGTTACAAATGAAGAAACAATGGAATCTAAAGTTAACTCACTCGCTTACTGCTCTTCAAAATCTGCTGTCACAATGTTAACAGTACAATATGCAAAAGGACTACCACATATTCAAATAAATGCAGCAGACCCAGGTTCAACCAATACAGACTTAGTTGGAGATGCAAGTAACCAATCGAAACCAGTATCTGAAGGCGCTAAAGCAATCATTGAACTAGCGACAATTGATCAAAACGGTCCTACAGGTACGTTTATAGATGCCAATGGAACAATGCCTTGGTAATATAAACAAATTAAATTTCAATTAATGATTTTTAAAAGGAGTTCTAACAATGACACTTTTAAAAAATATATGGACAAATATCCAAACTTAAAGTCGATCATATATTAAATTCTGCAGATTATCCTTATATTCAACCTGAAGAATTAGGCACATTCTTAGATGAATTAGACTAAACAACTGAAGAAAAAGAAAAGATTAGTTTTAAAAATGCACAAAAATTATTAAAACTTTAAAAATGGAGGCAAGATAATGAATACATTAAAATTGCAAGGCGCAAACTTAAATTACTATAAAGTTGGAGAAGGACCTGTTTTAATACTTGTGCCAGGTGCTAACGGTACTGGAGATATATTCTTACCTTTAGCTGAACAATTGAAAGATCGTTTTACAGTTGTTGCTATAGATAGAAGAGATTACGGACATAGTGAATTAACAGAGCCGCTTCCAGAACGTGCACAAAATCCAGACGATGACTATCGTGTTAAACGTGACGCACAAGACATTGCAGAACTTGCGAAACATTTAAGTGATGAGCCAGTATATATTTTAGGTTCAAGTTCAGGTTCAATCGTTACGATGCACGTATTAAAAGATTATCCAGAAGTCGTTAAACAAATTGCATTCCACGAACCACCAATCAATACTTTCCTTCCAAATAGTCAATATTGGAAAGAAAAAAATGATCAAATCGTAGAACAAATTGCATCTGAAGGATTACAAAAAGGCATGCAAACATTTGGAGAAACATTAAACATCTCAGCAATTGATGCTAAAGACATGTCTAAATCAGTTTCAGAAGACGACGAAGCACAAAAAGCACAATACGAACGTATGATTTTCTGGGCTAATTATGAAATTAGACAATATACACATTCAGATATTACATTAGAAGATTTATCAAAACATAAAGAAATTGTCACATTATTAAACGGTACAGATTCAGTAGGTTCATTCCCACAAGACGTTAACTTCTATATAGAAGAACAAACAGGTATTAAAATCGTCGACATACCAGGTGGACACTTAGGTTATGTTCAAAAACCAGAAGGATTTGCGGACACTTTAACAAAAATGTGGTTATAAAATTTAATATATAAAACAAAACATCGCATGTCACTTATAAATGAGCGGCATGCGATGTTTTTAATAACCAATGTTTAATTTTATAAAACTTTATCTTCAATCAACTTTTCAATAACTCTTTTAGTATTTTGATTATCTTTAAATTCGTTAATTTCTTCATACTTATGATTATATTCTTCATTTAGAATATAATTTCCATCAATTGCTTTGTTTATCACATCAATTAATTCCGCTTCATCGTATGCAATTGGTCCTGGTGCATTTGATTCATTTAGGGGTGGCGTTGCTTTATAATTTTTGATTAAGTAATCTTTTTCTTTCCAATAAAATATTGGATATGCACCTCTATAAATAGCATCATATATAATCGACGAATAATCTGTAATAAAAACAATAGAATTTTTTAATGCTTCTGTTGGATTAGTATCAATAATGTGAGCATACTTTTTAAAGTTTTCTTTAAAGTACTGGGCAAATTTATTATGAGGTACGATCAATAATCTATCGAGTAAACCTGCTTTTTCAAATGCATCGATTACTTCAATAATTGATTGATAGTATGAAGTTTTTTCTATCTCATTATTTACAACATACATTTCTTCCCAATATCTCCATGTTGGCATAAATGCTATTTTATTTGCATTTTTTTAAGATATGCATGATCTAATTTAGGCAATCCTGTTTTCATAAGATCCTGCTTATCATATCCCATTTTATAAAATTCTAAAGCTTCTAAATCAGAACTAATAACACTCTTTACTAAATTATTATTTTGATTTTCTTTATAAAAACTCCTACCTTGTGGATTTTCTACAGGTTTGGCAAACATAATACCATGTTGTAAAAAGTACAATGGTGTCTTTTTTATTTTATTAGAAAGAAGTTTATCAAAAGTTTTGGTTGCTATAACATGATTGCTAAGTTCACTTGAAATAAAATGATCTGCCATAAAAACATAATAGTAATGTTTGAATGAAAAACGTTTTAAAATATCTTGTTTATATTGCTTTCGTAAAATTTCATAACTACTAGATTTCTTATCGATAACAAATTTATTCACTGAGTTTAAATGTTCTAATTTTTTAATTGCTTCAAACATTACAAATCCTGATTCAGAAGCACTTGAAGCATCTTTTTCAAAATACAAATTTACATTTTTCTTTTTAAATTTCAAAACAGAATCAGCAATCATTTTTGATAAGCGAATTTTAAATTGATTGAATTGATTATAAATAGGTAATTTAGGTATTGATGTAATAACCGCTTTATCAACTGCACTTATTCTCGAAATATATGATGTTTTTTTATGATTTTTTGTACATAATACTGTATTCTTTAAATCATCTGGATTATCTACTATAAGCGGATGTATGATGATTTCGTTATATGCAAAGTATAAATTATTATGAACTTCTTTTAATTCCTTTAGTTTATATTTGGAAACTTTAAACTCAAAATCCCCACTATCTTTCCACTGAATTTTGGATAATATGAGTCCATCACGTGTCACAACGTTATTAAAAAGATTATGAAAATGATATTTATAATCTATGTGCCCACTAAATTTAATTCCATGCCTTGTATTACTCGAATTAATATGTGAAACATTAAAAGACGATTTTCCAACAAGATCTTGTTCTATATTTATTAAATCTGGACTATTGTACGAAATAGTAAATAGTCTATTATTTAATTTAACAATAATAGGATTAAAATTTTGCAAAGGAGTTTTTGATTTTATTTTTAAATGTTTTTCTTTAATAAGTTCGCTTATCTTTATGACTTCATTTGATAAATTAGAAAGTTCAAAGGTGTTGTTAGATATCAAATTAAAACCTGAGCGGCCTTCCAAATCTATCATCTGAACATATGACGTTTTTATCGCAAATTCCTTTTTAGCAATCGTATATTCTAATAAACTCACTATGTGATGATATCTAATCTTTAAATAAATATAAGGTTCATTAGAACGAATTCTTTCTAATGAATCGATTTTTGAATACCCCTTTAAAAAAATTGATTCATTTAATTCATATTTATTATTGTTCTCATCTAATACTTCATAAGCATATTTAGTCTTTTGAATTTTGAATTTATCATAATATGATTCAATGCTAATATCTAAACTTTTTTCCGTGTTACCATTTAAATAAGGTGAAATATAAATCATGCCATTCTTAATATGAATATATAAAACATTTTGATCGATTTCTAATATCATTAAAATGTTATCTTCAAAATTAGTCTTTTTAATGGCATGTTCTCTTAAATCTAAATATTTTGTAGTGATATAGAAAAATTCATCGCTATCAAACATTTTAATTTTTAAAAATTCATTAGTATTTTTTTCTATTAAACAAACTTCATTAAAAATCTTTTTTATATGCATTACATACCTTCCTCATTGTTTTGACTTGTAGTAATTTTAAATCCAACTTAATCATTATATTAACATACATACAATTTTAACTTTATTACTTATGAATTAATACCTTCTTCTAAAAAGTTAGCTTTTTCAAAAATGTCACATTTTAGACACAACGAATATAAATTCATTTTTCAAGCTCCCTCTCATGTATTTACAATAAATACATGTTTATTTATTCATTATTAAGTGACTTTATAATATTTATGAAATTTTAATTTGAGCATATATTCAATAAACCACAATTTATCAAATTATTTATCTTGCCCAATACATACCTCCAAATGTATACTACTAAAGTTATTATTTTAAGGAGACAAATTATGAAAAAATTAAATTATCTATTTTGGTTGTGTTTTTTAGCTTTAATAACGATTATACCAGTGCTTTGGGGAGGGCAAGGTTTATTAGTTATTATATTTATGGGATTAATGCTTCTATCATTCTATTTCACAATTGTATATTCATATAATATGATTGTTTCATTTTTTGATTTAAAAACATAAAAAGAGATTATCTCATTAAACAAGATAGAACAAAGTTTTTAATTTTAGTTGCAGCTCATAATGAAGAAAGTGTGATTCGGGAAACGATTAGAAATCTTAAACAAATTAATTATGATAAAAATTTATATGATATATGCATCGTTAGTGATAACTCTACTGATCTTACAACACAAATTGCTTTGAATGAAAATGTACTTGTTGTAGATACTATCAAAAATGAATTTGAACGTGAAGGTGTCGGTAAACCAGCAGGTATTCAATATGCACTTAGAAAATTAGGTTTTGAAAATGTTAAACGTCAATATGACATGATTATGATTTTAGATGCTGATAATTTTGTTAGCAAAAATATTTTAAAAGAAATTAATTCACAATTTATTACTAAAGGTAGACCAACAGCTATTCAAACTTATCTAGATAGTAAAAACTACTCTAAATTTATGAGTTTAGCCTACTCAGTTGTATTTTGGACAAATAATCGATTTATGCAATTAGCAAAATATAAATTAAACTTACCTAATTCAATTGGAGGTACAGGATTTTTTGTGAAAACAGATTGGCTAATTGATAAAGGTGGTTTCAAGTTTGATTCACTTACTGAAGATTTAGAAATGGAAATTGAGATCATCAATGATGGTGGACGTATATTATGGAATGACCATGCGTCCATTTATGATGAAAATCCAGAAAAAACAAAAGTGAGTATGGTACAAAGACATAGATGGATAAAAGGACATTGGTATGTTGCTTTTAAACAAATTTTACCTTTGACTAAGAAATTTATTTTGACTTTAAATATTAAATACTTAGACAAAATATTCTTCTTAATGAGTATGGGTAAAGCATTTCATATACTCTTAATATTTTTAGTGCTCATCATTAATATTATATTATTAACCCATCATCACATGTTGGTATCAACATTAGCAGCTTTGAATATTTTAGGTGCATTGCATTTATTAAATGATTATATGTTCTATATTACAGGAATAAACGCATTACTTATTATTTATAGTTTCGTCATTTTACCTATGTATAGTGTTTATGCAAAACTTAGAAATATTAATCCAATTAAAATTGTTTTATCTTTACAATGGTTTATGATAACTGATTTTATCGTACAATTATTCGGTTTATTTACATGGCCAAATCAACAAACGTGGATTAGAACACCCCACTCTAAAGTTAGTATAGAATCAAGTGAAGAAGCTTACCAAACACCAGGTACTTATGAACACGATAACCAACCTGCAATACAAGTCCCTGAAGTAGGTTTAAATACAAGTAATCATATTGTTGAGCAACATAAATAAACATACAAAATTCACTTTGATGATGTAACCTTGTATGTTTTATTTTTCATTCTTTACTACTTCATATTTTGTTTTAACTGAATATACTACTCTTCTCATAGAAAAAACACCTTCGTATAAAATCATTTTAGTATGAATTCAACGAAAGTGTTTTTTTATTTTCTTTTGACTATATACTATATTTTATCATTTATTGATTTAAAAGTTGTATCCCTAATCAATTTTATAGTTTGAGTATTTTTTTGATTTACGTAGCGCTAAATACGCACCAAAACATGCTAGAATAACACCTACAACTAAATTAACACTTAGTCTAGACTCCCCCATAATAACGCTAGCCATACCACCTATCGCTGGAAACATTGCTACCATATATCCACTTTCAGCTGCACCAATGTTACTTATTAGTTTCAAGTAAAACAACCAGGCAAAGAAAGAAGCAAAAACCGATAAATAAATTAAACCAATCCAAAAGTTCAACTCATTTGGTATTTCATATACACTACCTTTTATTAATGTATAAATTATCATAAAAGCCACTGCACTAAACATACCAATTACATTAGAAATCACTGGATTAATATTTTTTTGACTATTATAAAAAGATAATACATCGCCAATAGATGTTACAACTGTACCTAATACTGCAAATGAAATACCTATAATAAACTTTGGTGTTAAATTATTTATATCTGGATAAATTATTACAACCACACTGATAAGACCTAGTAATCCACCCAAATAAATTCTCTTAGCTATTTTTGTTTTAAATACTATGCTTATAAATATTGGTGTTAATATAGCTTTCATAGAAAACAATAAAGTAACTATTGCTGCTGAACTGTAAAATGTTCCATAATATAAAAGCAAGTAACTTAAAGTGAAATTACACAATCCAAAACCTATAACAGAAAATAAATTAACCTGCATAAAATTTATTTTTTTATATAACAAAAAGAATAAAATTAAAAATAACAAAAAAGCAATAGCTGATCTATATAATAATGAAATTTCTAAAGCGACACTATTCCCTTGTATTTTTACTGCAATAAAGTTCAAACCCCACACAAACATACAAAACAAATACATCAAATAATTCATAATATCTCTTGTCCACGCTTAATATCAAGTTTATCAAAAACGTAAACAAGCGATTCAACTAATAAATCAATTTGTTCATCTGTATGATTAGGCGTTACATTAATTCTGAATCGTTCTGTACCTTTTTCAACAGTTGGAGCATTAATTGCTTGGACATATATACCAAAATCTTCTAAAAGCATTTTAGCAGCATCTTTACACTTTTGAGAATCCCCTTTTATTACAGGAAGAATATGCGTACTACTTTCTTCTAAAACTTCTATACCATTTAATTTTAATTTTTCTCTGAGTTTTCTTGTTTTACTATGTAGTTTATTTCTCTCTCCATCATTTTTCCTCACAATTTTTATACTCTTAAGGCATCCTGCTACAATTGCTGGAGGAAGGGCAGTAGTAAAAATAAAACCTGATGAGTATGACCTAATAACATCAATCAGCCATTTTTCTCCTGCTATATAGCCCCCTATTATTCCAATACCTTTTGCCATTGTTGATTGAATAACATCAATATCTGCTTGAACACGCAATAGATCTGAGTATCCTTTCACTTCACTACCATACATACCAATAGCATGTACTTCATCTAAAAAAGTAAGTGAATTATATTCTTTTGCCAGTTTTACTATTTCTCTAATAGGAGCTACATCTCCATCCATTGAATAAACAGACTCAAAAACTATTAATTTTGGTATGTTTATATCATATTCACTTAGTAATTCGCCTAAATGGTTAATATCATTATGATTAAAAATTTTAACTTCATTTTTAACGCTTCTCAATGCATTGATTATTGAAGCGTGATTTTTAGCATCTGAAAATACAATCATTTCTGGGAATGTTCTTAATAATCCTTGTAAAGCAGCATCATTAGAAGAATATCCAGTTGGAAATATTAAAGAACTTTCTTTTTGGTGCCAGTCACACAATTCTTCTTCAATTAATTTAAAATACTTATGACTTCCACCAATATTTCTGGAGCCGCCTGTACCAGCTCCAAAAGAATCAAGAGCTACTTTCATCGCAGTTATTACTTCTGAATTTTGAGACATTCCTAAATAATCATTACTACAAAAAACTATAACCTCATTACCATTCTCATTTTTAGCTAAGGGATATTTTGAAGATACTCTATTAATTTCTATAAATTCTCTATAATTCCCACTATCTTTCAACTCTGAAATTTTATTATAAAATAGTTCTTTATACATAACCAATTCCCCTTTATCATTAATCCTTAAATAATATATCAATTTATAACATAATATCCATTTATTAACAATTAATAGTATGCTAATATTTTAATCCAATCTAAAATTCAATTCAATAGTTCTTTTCAAAATAAGATAAGAATTCTCATCAAATTTAAACTAGGAGATTATGGAAATAGCAAATCTACTTTGTTCGTATAATTTAATTGCAGTTTTTGATTTTAGTTAGGAATACATAATAGATGGGAATTACATCTCAAACTTTCTTTTGAAAACAGATAAATAAACTTTAGTAGGATGAAAGGTTTGATCAGTTAATAGCGATTTAAAATGTTTAGGTCATAAAATAAGAAAGTTTTTTTATATTGTCATTACTTACATGTGTATTTACTTTTATAATCACGTTGTTAATTACTGAATTAACAATGCCTTTACTATAGAATGACAAGGATACCATTATAAAATATAATTACTTTTAATTTCATCAGTTTTCTGGACATTATTAACAATCGTAAATACTATACGCGTTCTAAAAAAGAAATAAATTAAATTCTTTCATGGATTTTGACATTTTTTTCATAAATAACAAAATATTTCTATATACCTATCATTGATATCAAAATAGATACTTATATAGAAATAGTCCTAATTATAAAAGAAATATCTCAATTTACAATTAATATTATAGCTATAAGGAGGAGTAATATGAACAAAAAAGTTGTTTATTCATATTTTTTCTATTTTAAGGTTCTATACTTTATTCCAAGGTATTACCATTTTAATTTCAAATAATTTGTTTTTGGCTACTCAAGATACTTCAAAAGACATATTTCCATACATAATATTTATACTAATTATTCTTTGTATATCTTATAAATATAGAGGTAAAAATATTTAGATTTTTTAATCATCTTAAATATGACCAAAACTAATTTTTCATTAATACTATTTTTGCATAATGAAACGTAATAAGATTAGTAGTCAACTAAACTTATTACGTTAGTTGATTTTTCTTTTTATACTACTTAATATACATACTAATATAAAAATTTTTGTAAAGTGCTAATACCTGAAGAAATAGTATGAATGAGAGAATACAGGCTCTAGCCATACTCTAGGCAAGCATGAACGAATAAAACTCATAGATTATAAAAATAACACCTCATTTGCTGAATAAATCAGTAAATGAGGTGTTAATTAATTAGAGTTAGGATTTATGTCTAATATTCTTTTTACTTCCTAATATTCTCAGATAGTAAACTATACATAAATTGATCACTAATTTCATATATAACAGGTTTACTTTTAATTTTGATTAATTTTTCTTCATGGCTAGAAATAACATTATTAATCTTTCCTCTTGAATAACCTGAAGCTGTTTGTAGTTCTTTCAAAGTAATTCTTGAATATTTACTGCCAAATACTTTATCTTGCAGCAAAATATATAATATTTTATATTCATACTTATCATAATGTTTGTTGTGTAATGCTAATTGTATTTTATTAATAATGTTTATATTCTCTTCAAAATTGTCAATTATATTTTCTTGTCCTTCTATTAAAATACTCAACATATCATCAATAAAATTAGTTAATTCACCTTTATTGAAATAATTCGAAGTATCAACAAAAGCTTTGTAATATTTAGACTTGTTATTATTTACAGAATATGAAAATGAAAGTGCTGTATATGGGTCTAATAAATCGTTTAATTTTCTAGCTATTATATATCTACCAATACGCCCATTCCCATCATAAAATGGATGTATATATTCAAAAATATAATGACTCGCTAAAATTTTAATGAGTTCAGGTGATTCATTACTTTTTATATAATCTATAAGCTTTGTTAATAATTCTATCACTTTAGATTCACTATATTCATTTCTATGAACCCATTGATTTTTAGAATGATCAAATACACCTATACTACTAGCTCTATACATCTTACCGTCAGGATGTTCATCTTTTTTGATTTCATCAGAAACAATTTCATCATATATTTTTCTGAAATCTTCAACAGAATTTAGTTCAAGTCTTCCAAATTTCATCATTAAATACTGAGTGACTAATCCAGTAAACCTTTTATCTTTTTTACTTGTATTATTTAATGCTTCAGCTATTTCTTTTTTAGTACTTTTAATATTTTATATTTCGTTCGTACTTTGTAATTCGTTAATTAATAACTTATTAATATATGCATGCGTTGCTATTCTAGGGAGATTAGCAGATAATTGTTTGATTTTAGGTGAATTTAAAAGAATTCTTTCATACTGCTTAAACAAACTTTTATTTATTGAATAAAATAATGGATATTGTATATCGAGTAATTGTTTCTCATCTTGCATGGGACTAATGTTTATATCTATTAAATAACTTGAATAATGTTTGATTCTCATATCATATTCTGCTTACATAACATCTGTTCCAAATAATAGAAAAATCGACTTAAGTGATTTATACTTCATGTTTTAACTCCTAAATAATCAATAAACACCAAATATTCTTCCTGCTAATCCGAGTACGACGAGTATGGTTGCTATAAACCATTTATTTTGAGCGTCTTTCATATTACTAATGTTAGCGCTAATTTTTTGATCTACTAAATTGATAATATATTCTTTTAATGATTCAGATTCTCTCATTCTTTGATGACTTTCACTTTTAATATCATTCTTCAATTCATTTTTTACTTCTCTTAAAGAGCTTTCTATTAGATCAAATCTTGTGTTCATATGTTTTTCTAGCATTTGAAATTCTGCTCTAGTTACGTAGTCATTATTCATATATCACACCTCACTTTATATAAATCTACTATGAATGGTATTATCGTTTTCAGTATAAATTACATTAAATATTTTTCCACTTCCATATTATACATATATATTATACTACAATTTTGTATTGTGCAAAAGTCATTTTGATAACAACATAAAAAAACCCTAACCGCATTCGGTTAGGGTTTTTAAAATTTGAGAACTCTTCTACTTAGCGTATTCAGTAGCTCTCATTTCCCGGACAACTGTCACCTTAATATGCCCTGGATATTGTAATTCGCCTTCTATTTGATCTTTAATATCTCTAGCTATTCTATGTGCTTTCAAGTCGTCAATATCTTCAGGAGAAACGATTACTCTAATTTCTCTACCTGCTTGTATTGCGAATGCTTTTTCAACACCTTGATAACCTTCTGATATTTCTTCTAATCTTTCTAAACGTTTCACATAATTTTCTAAAGTTTCTCGTCTAGCTCCAGGTCTTGCAGCACTTAACGCATCTGCTGCTGCTACCAGTATAGAAATAACTGATGTTGGTTCTACATCCCCATGATGTGAGTGTATTGCATTTATGACTGTATCATGTTCATGATATTTCTTTGCAAGTTCAACCCCTATTTCAACATGGCTACCTTCAACTTCGTGATCAATAGCTTTACCAATATCATGTAATAAACCTGCACGTTTTGCTAAAGTAACATCTTCACCTAGTTCAGCTGCTAACATTCCTGAAAGTTGTGCAACTTCTACTGAGTGTTTCAGTACACTTTGGCCATAACTTGTACGATATTTCATACGTCCTAAAATTTTAACCAATTCTGGGTGTAAGTTATGAATACCTAATTCAAATGTCGCTTGTTCACCTGATTCTCTCATTAGGTCATCCACTTCTCTTCTCGCTTTTTCAACCATATCTTCAATTCTACCTGGATGGATACGTCCATCAGATACTAAATTAGTTAAGGCTGTCTTAGCGATTTCTCTTCGAATTGGATCAAATCCAGATAATATAACCGCTTCTGGTGTATCGTCTATAATTAAATCTACACCTGTTAATGTTTCTAAAGTACGAATATTACGACCTTCACGACCGATAATACGTCCTTTCATCTCATCATTTGGTAAATTAACTACCGATACAGTCGATTCTGAAGTATGATCTGCTGCTAATCTTTGTACAGTAATAGACAACAGTTCTTTAGCTTTTTTATCGACATTTGCTTTTAGTTCTCTTTCTTTTTCTTTTACAAGTACAGCAATATCATGTGACAGTTCTTCTTCTACTTGTGAGAATTGCTCTTTACGAGCTTCTTCACGTGTGAGTCCGGAGATGCGTTCTAGTTCTTGTTCATGTTTCATTATTATTTCTTGAACATTACTCTCTTTTGCATCTACCTGTTGTTGTCGCTTTTCAATTTTAGCTTCTTTGTTTTCTAGAATTTCATCTTTTTTGTCTAAAAGATCAGATTTGCGCTCTAAATTTTCTTCTTTTTGAAGTAATCTTGCTTCTTGCTTTTGTAGGTCACTTCTTCTCTCTCTAATTTCACTATCAAGATGATCTCTAATTTGTTGATTTTCTTCTTTTGCTTCAATCAACTTTTCTTTCTTAAGACTCTCAGCTTCTTTATTCGCTTCACTTATAATATAGTGAGCAGACTGACGAGCTTGATCTTGCTTTTTCGTTAAGCTATTATGTGCGAAAAAGTATCCTACAACAACACCTAGAATAACTCCTAGCAAAATGAGTAAGAGGGTTAATAAGTCCACATAAACACCTCCTTCTATCTAGGTTCTACGTCTTATATATACAAAAATATGATTAAATGAAACTATGGAATCATACAACTCAATTGTACGTTTAAATTTGTACAAGTGTCAAGGACATGGACTTTAATTTTTAATTCTATTTTTATAAAAAAACATTCTATAGATTACACAATGAAACGTAATCAATAGAATGTTTAATTTAATGACAAAATACTATTTAGTCTAATAAAGTTTCTTGTTCAGGCTCATTAGGTTTTTCTTCTTTTTTAGCTTCTTCTTTCTTCTTACCGTTAAAGCCTAATTGATTTCTTAAGATTCCATCAATTTCTTCAATAATAGCTGGGTTTTCTTTTAAGTAAGTCTTAACGTTTTCTTTACCTTGACCCATACGTTCTCCGTTATATGAATACCAAGCACCTGATTTATCTACAATATCAAATTCAACTGCTAAGTCGATTAATTCACCTTCACGTGAAATACCTTCACCGTACATAATATCAACTTCTGCTACTCTGAATGGAGGCGCAACTTTGTTTTTAACAACTTTAATTTTAGTACGGTTACCCACTACTTCTTGACCTTGTTTCAATTGTTCAGCACGACGTACTTCTAAACGAACAGAACTATAGAATTTCAACGCACGTCCACCTGGTGTAACTTCAGGATTACCGAACATAACGCCAACTTTTTCACGAATTTGGTTGATAAAGATAGCTGTTGTATTTGATTTAGAAATAGCACCTGATAATTTACGTAAAGCTTGACTCATTAATCTTGCTTGTAAACCAACGTGTGTATCTCCCATTTCACCTTCAATTTCAGCTTTAGGTGTTAATGCAGCTACAGAGTCGACAATAACAATATCAACTGCACCACTACGAACAAATGCTTCTGCAATCTCTAAACCTTGTTCACCGTGATCAGGTTGTGATAAATATAGGTTATCAATATCTACGCCTAAGTTTTTAGCATAAACAGGATCTAGTGCGTGCTCAGCATCAATAAAAGCAGCTACGCCACCTTGTCTTTGTGCTTCAGCGATAGCGTGTAAAGCTACTGTTGTTTTACCAGAACTTTCTGGTCCATATATTTCAATGATACGTCCTTTAGGGTAACCACCCACACCTAATGCTTTATCAAGTGTGATTGAGCCACTAGAAACTGCTGATACTTCTCTACTTGTATTATCCCCTAGCTTCATTACTGCCCCTTTACCAAAGGATTTTTCCATATTCTTAATTACTGTATCGAGTGCTTTTTGACGTTCGTTCACGCGATAACCTCCTATATATATAATGAATTTACTTGTTTAATTAGCTATTATTACTATAAATGCTTTTGTTCTAAATTGCAAGCATAAAGCGAATATTTGTTCGTGTTTTTGTACGCATTTTTTAAAATTAAGCGAACATAAGTACCGATTTTATAAATTATTGCAAGTTACCTTAATTGGTTCAAAAACTTTATAAGTGCTATATTGCTTATTCTATCACGTCTTCCAGCATATGATTGACTTAATGACGAAATAAATTTTTCCGTTTTTTGCATATGTGAAATATATACTGTTGATTCTTTATGATCTTGTTTTAACACGATAACACTTTCCACATTAAATGTTGATTTTAACGTATTAGCAATTTGTTCAATTGAATCATCTTGACTAATATTCAACATTTTATCAGTCCATGAATTTTGTAAGAGATATGATTTTAAATATTGTTTGCTATCTTTAGAAATCTTAAGTCGCGCATTTAATACCCCATCTGTAATGCCATCATAGATAACAAGTGGTTGGTCTAATTCATTAAATACAGCATCTTCAACTGTTAAATCATCAATACCGTAATAAAATTCGCCTATTCTATTTAATATTTCTGTTTTAACAGGCTGGATTAAATCTATCGCTTGTTGTTTAGTATTCGCATTAGCTGTAATACGAAGTGATACTTCATGTTGACCAGCAAGTGGTGCAATTGTAGGATTGGATTGATTATCTATTAAGTCAATCAACTCTGTTTCCAAACTAGATTCACCAATACCCATGAATTTCAACGACTCTGAAAAGATCACACGTTCTTCATTTAAGAAGAAAGGTACAAGATATTGATTGACCATTGGTTGAAGTTCTTTCGGCGGACCAGGTAATAATACGACTTTTTTGTCATCCAGTTCTAAATACATGCCTGGTGCCATACCAAAGTCATTTTTAAGTACTTCACTACCTTCAATAACAAGTGCTTGTTGTCTATTGTTAGGTGTCATCGTACGGTTTTCATTTTTAAAATATTGTTCAATCTGATCCATAGCTTGTTTATTTGTTTCTAGCGATTTACCTAATACTTTACCAACAGTTTGTTTTGTTAAATCATCTTTCGTAGGTCCTAAACCACCTGTTAAAATCACAACGTCATGATGCGCTAATTCTTCTTTAAAAGTACGTTCTAATCTTCCAGGATTATCGCCTACAGCAACGTGTCTCATAACACTTGCACCGAGTTCATTAAGTACTTTTGATATAAACTGTGCATTTGTGTTAGCAATTTGTCCTAATAAAATTTCAGTACCTACGCTTAAAATACTAACTTTCATACTTTTGCCTCCTACAGAAAAACCTACAAACGAAATGTTGTAGGTTAAAAGTTGTTATTATTTTGATCCTTTAAATATATCTCTACCATGATAAAAATACTCTATACCAGATAGAATTGTAAAGAAAGTAGCAATATACATGAGCCATTGCCCAAGATTAATTTGCCATAAAGTAGAGAATGGTTCTTGTAATAGGATAAATACGATTGCAACCATAGTGACAGCCGTTTTAATTTTACCTAATTGACCAGCTGCACTTACAAAGCCTTGTTCAATTTGAAGTAATCTTAGACCTGTTACAGCAAATTCTCTAGCAATGATGATAATAGCAATAACTGATGATACTTTATCAAGTTCTACTAATGCAATTAATGCACTCGCTACTAATAATTTATCAGCTAGAGGGTCTAAAAATTTCCCCATGTTTGTAACAAGTTCCCATTTTCTCGCTAAATAGCCATCAAACCAATCTGTAACAGAAGCTAAAATAAATATAATACCAGCTATAAATTGTTCTATTCTCATTTCTTGTCCAAATAAGAAATGCATGTCACCCATATTAAAATCTACAAGTAAAAATAAAACAAATACAGGTATTAAAATAACACGTAATACTGTTAATTGATTAGGAATATTCATATTCGTTCTCCTTCTTTTCTTACAACTGCATAATAATACTATTATAAATCAATACTATATATAATTAAATGATAATTATTAATAATATCCATCCAATTAAACATATACCAAAGAACGTAACCATTTGTGTTATGAGTTTAGCTACCATATTATTCTCTGATATTTCAGTTTGGCTTCTTTTTTCTTGCGTAAGCTGTCTAAAAGCTTCTTTAGCAGAAGGTGCTGTTTTTGGCAATTCACTTTGATGTTTATCAATTAATTCAGGTGCACTCATATTGATTGCCGAAGCATATTTCGTTATAAAACCTCTTGTATAATCGGGATTTGGTAGATTTTCAAATTCATTCTTTTCAATCATCATTAAAAATGGTCGTTGTATCTTTGTTTTTTCTTCAAGTTCAACTAAAGTCATCCCTAATTGTTCTCTTTTACTTCCTAACGTTTCTCCAATATATTTCAAATATATTCACCTCAAACAATTTATTCAAAAAATCCAAATCCATCTCCAAATGCCATATTGTCATTTGTAAATAAATCATTTTTATTTAATTGCTCATATGTAATTTCTTGGTCTTCTGTTTCTCTTAGTTCAATAATATAATCAAAATCTTCAAGGCTATATTCAGAGCGCTGTACAAATAAATCAGGATGTTCTACTACTTTAATTGTTGGTAAACTCATAACTTCTCTAACGAGTTGTTTATGCTTTTCGTCGGTTTGTTTAGACGTTACAGCCCCATCAATAATATAAACATTTTCATCACTATATTCACCTTTTAATAAAGAGCTTCTTACAGTTTGCTTAATAAGTGTTGAACTAATAAACAACCATTTTTTATGGGCACACACACTTGCGGCAACAACCGATTCAGTTTTACCTACTCTTGGCATACCTCTCACACCAATCAGTTTATGACGGTTCTCTTTAAACAGTTCTGCCATAAAATCAACTAGCAAACCTAAATCTTTTCTTTCGAATCTAAATGTCTTTTTGTCATCAACATCTCGTTTAATATATCTACCATGTCTTACCGCTAATCGATCTCTTAAGCCAGGTGTACGTAATTTTTTAATTGTGATATCATCAATTTCTTTAACAATATTTTCAAAACGTTTAACTTTATTCATATCATCTGTCTTAATGAGTAGCCCTCTTCGGCCTTGATCGACACCGTTTATCGTAATAATATTAATACCTAAAATACCAAGCAAACTAGAAATATCCCCTAATAAACCTGCTCTATTTACTTGTATATCGTATTCTAAGTACCATTCTTTTTTAATGACTTCTTCCATAATATCCACCCCAATATTAAATATACCATCCTCCGTTTACACGAAGTACTTGACCGGTCACACTTTGAGATAACGGATTTAATAAATATCCCACCGTTGCCGCAACTTCTTTAGTTTGAACAAACCGACCTTGTGGTATTTCATCTTTTAATTGTGTTTGTGTAATTTCATCAAGTTCATCTGTCATTTTACCATGAACGACACCTGGACATATAGCATTTACTGTAATAGATGTTAAAGCAAGTTCTTTTGCTAAAGATTTAACAAAACCAAGTTGAGCTGCTTTCATTGTTGAATAGATTGTTTCGTAACTTGCACCAGTCTCTCCCCAAATAGATGATATAACAATTATTCTGCCATTTTCACTTTTTCTAATATCATCAACAAATAATTGAACAATTTTTATGAGCGCATATACATTCAAGTTATATTGAACATCAATATCATCATCTGTAAAATCTTGAATCGCACCAAATGACGATTGCCCAGCTGCATATATTAATTGATCAATATGTCCGATTGATGTTAAAGATTGTAAATTATCTTTGTTTGTTAAATCGAATTGTAGAAAAGTAACGGGTTTACCGGCATACCTTTGTTTAAGTTCATTAATATTAGATCGATTATAATGCAGTATCACTTCATGACCCAGTGATAAACATTCATAAACAATCGATAAGCCAATGTCACCACTACCACCAACAATAAATGTTCTAGCCATTTTGTTTCACCAAACGACTTTCTACAACATGATCGAAGTCTATTAACGAAGCCAATGTTTCTTGTACACTTTCTACTGTTATAGATTCTAAAATGTTTACAAGTTCAAATAGTTCTACACCTTCAAAATAGAATTTAGTATATTGATTTGCAATATACTCTGGAGAATTTAAGCTTGATACAATTTCCCCTAAAGTTTGTTTTCTTACTCTTTCTAACTCTTCTGACACAAATCCATTTTCAATATATTTCTTAAGTTCCGCTTTAACCGCTTCTTTAAATTCATGATGATAATCAGTTGTCACAGCTAGAATTAAATAACTATATGTCATTTCGTTAGCAAATTGATAACCAAACGTATCGTCAATTACTTCTTTTTCTAAATTTGATTGATAAAATTCAGTTTGTTCACCAAACATTAAATCTAAAGCAATCATCATTTCCATATCATTTTTGACGCGAACTTTATCAGAAATTGTATTAGGCTTGAATTTATATGCCAACATTGATTTTTCTTGTACAATATCCATTTTCGTTTCGACATAAGGTGTATGAACAGATGTCGGTTCGTCTATGGCTTTTCTCGTAATAGGTGGCATTTCATGCATATTTCTTTTGGATTCATGTTCACGCACTAATTGTATAGTCTCATCAGGATTAACATCTCCAACAATGATTAACACCATATTTGCTGGATGGTAAAACGTTTCATATGATAAATATAAATCTTCTGCCGTAATGTCATAAATACTTTCAACAGAACCTGCTATATCCACTTGAACAGGATGATTATGATAGAGTGCACCTAAAGTTTGGAACATTAATTTATAATTCGGCTGTTCTTGGTACATTTTAATTTCTTCAGCGATAATACCTTTTTCTTTTTCTACTGTCTTCTCAGTAAAATATGGACTTTCAATCATCTTTAATAAACGAATAATATTATCGTGCACATTACCTGTCGCACTAAATAAATAGCTTGTTCTATCAAATGTTGTAAATGCATTAACTTGTGCATCATTTTCAGCGAAACTTGTAAAGACATCTCCATCTTCTTTTTCGAACAATTTATGTTCTAAGAAGTGTGCAACCCCGTCCGGAACAGTTACAAAATCATCTTTGCCATGTGGTTTAAATGTGTGATCAAGTGAACCGAAATGTGTTGTATATGTCACAAAAGTCTTTGAAAAACCTGCTTTTGGAATAACTACTACTTTTAAACCATTCTCTAAAGTCTCTTCAAATACAGTTTCATCAATCTGTTTATAATATTGATTACGCATTGTTATCACCTTCAGTCAGTATATATATTGTATCTAATTGTCCAAGTTGTGCGATCTTTTTAATGTCTTCAATAGTGATAGATTCAATTTCTTTAATCCACTCATCATAGTTATAAACGGATTGATATCTCGCATGAGTATGTAATAAGTCAATCATTTGTCGTTGCTTATCAAACATTTCTCGTGCATGTGAGATTAAGACTTTCTTCGCTAACGTCAATCTCTCTGTTTCAATTTCACCTTGTTGAATATCTTTAAATATATTTAAAATTGTTTCTTTAGCGACATGTACTTTATCTTTAGAGATACCACCAACTATATATAAGAATCCATTTCTTGCATCAATTTGAGAATGTATTGAATATGCTAAACTTTGTTTTTCACGTACTTCACTAAATAAAATTGAAGAAGCATCTCCACCAAGTAACATATTTAACACTAAGAATGCATAATATTCTTTAGAATGGAATGTTATTGGGAACCTATATCCCATATTTAATTTTGCTTGATCAATCTTTGTATAATCTACTATTTCTTTTACTTCTTTAATATCTTTTAATAATGTCGTTTCGATTTCTAATTGACTATTATGATCGAAATTAAAATATTCATGACATAATGATTTAACTTCATCTAATTCAATATTTCCAATAATATATGTAGATATCGCATTCTCATGTAACAAATCATGATACGTATTTACTAAAGATTCAGGCGTTACATTATCAATGTCTTCTAGTCGACCTGAAGCTAAATATTTATATGGCTCATCTTCAAACATATGGTTCATAAATTGAATAAATGCGCGTTGTGATTTGTTGTCTTCAATTGCAGTTAATTTTTTATGTAATAAGGATTTTTCTTGCTTCGTATATTTTTCATTAAATTTCCCGTTTTCAATAAGTGGGTTAAAAATCACTTCGTGCAATAACTTAACGGCTTGCTCAAACAGTGGAATTTCACTATTTAAATACTTTTCATTTACGATTTCAATACCAATTGTCATAATATGATTATTAGCTTGTTTATTGACATAGCTAAATAAATGCGCACCATATAAGTCCGCAAGCAAATTATTCATTTCTTTATCAGTTTGGTATTGTTTTGTAACACGTGTAATTAATTTACTTAAAATTGACCTAGATGTAATCGTCTCACTGTTTAATGGTGCTACAAATTTAAAAACGATAGTCGTTGTTTTAAATTTTTCAGTTGGTATCACATAAACGTCATTTGAAGATAATTGTATATGTTCTGTTGTTATCATAATAGATACCTCTCTTATATGTATGTATATAGAGAAACAAAGCAACAATTGTTACTTTGTTTCTCTCAATATATTTATTATATCCTATTTCTTGTAATTCGAAACTTTACAAGACTGCTTTTAAAATAATTTAGTGAATAAAGAACAGGTGTACCATGTTCATTATAATGAATTTGTGTTAATAACATCATTGCATCATCTGGCTCAGAATTCAATATTTCACTAATATACGGCTCATAACTAATAGATTCAATAGATGTATTAGCATGTGTTATTTTAAATTCTACTTTACTTTCAATTGCGGATAAAATAGATGAGTTGGATCGGTAGTCACTGCACGCGAATAAATCAGTAGCAATTTTATCTAAACAATACACGACCGGTTCACCGTTAGCTGTACGTACTCTTTCAATAACTGAAATATATGCATCTTTTTCTAAGTTTAATACTTCTATATCTTTTAAAGTTGCAACTTCTTCATCTAAACTAATAAATTCAGTGCCAGCAACTTCACCATTCTTTTCAATCATTTTTGTAATACTAACTAATTCGTCTAATGGATAATAATATGGTTGTGTAGGTTTCACCACTGTTACGTCGCCTGTTTTTTGAGATAAAATTTGTTCCGTGACAAGTTCATGTATGGCTTTTTCGATTTCATCATAATTTATATTTAACAGCTTTTTAATTTCAAACTCATTCGGAATAGCATCTCCCGGTTTAAGTTCAGCTGTTTGAATTTTTTCTAATATCCAATTTTTAACGAAATTTGTACTTGCATTTGTAGACATAATATCCCCCTATTCGTCTTGATAAACATCAACCAATACTTGTCTAGGTTTACTACCTGATTGAGGACCAATAACACCATTATTTTCCAAATCATCCATTAACCTAGATGCCCTATTATAACCTATTCTAAATCTTCTTTGTAATAAACTCGCACTTGCTTTTTGTTCTTCTACAACAAATAAATATGCTTCTTTATATAAAGCATCTTCACTTTCCATTTCATTTGCTTCTGTTGGTTCGTCAGGTTCCATCTCTTTAACATAGTTCGCTGTTTGTTCTCCAACAACATGTTGGACAACTGATTCAACTTCACCATCAGAAAGAAATGCACCTTGTATTCTAGTTGGTTTTGAAGAATCTCTAGATAAGAATAGCATATCACCTCTACCTAGTAATTTTTCAGCACCACCACTATCTAAAATTGTTCTAGAATCTGTTGCAGAACTTACTGCAAATGCAATTCTAGAAGGTATATTAGCTTTAATACTACCCGTGATGACATCAACAGATGGTCTTTGTGTTGCAATAATTAAGTGAATACCTGCTGCACGAGCAAGTTGTGCGATTCTCATAATGGATGATTCAACATCTTTACCAGCAACCATCATTAAGTCAGCAAGTTCATCAACAATGACGACTATATAAGGTAATTGTGCTTGTTTTTCTTCCATTTCTTGATTCGTACGTTCAATGAATTGATTATATCCTTCAATATTTCTTGCACCAACGTGTTGGAACAAGTCGTATCTTTTTTCCATTTCGGACACAATTTTTTGTAATGCTTGATTTGCCTTTTGAGGATTTGTAACAACAGGTGTTAATAAATGTGGCATACCGTTATACACATTTAATTCGACCATCTTAGGGTCAATAAGCATTAATTTTACTTCATGTGGTTTAGCATTCATTAATATACTTGTGATAATACCATTAATACAAACTGATTTACCACTCCCTGTAGCACCTGCTACGAGTAAGTGAGGTAATTTGTTTAATTCTGCTGTAATCGGTTCACCTGAAATATCTCTTCCTAAAGCAACTTCAAGTTTATTTGATGTTGGTTTTGCCTCATTCAGTACTTCTTTCAGCGTTACCATTGAAATATGTTCATTAGGTACTTCAATCCCAACTGCCGACTTACCTGGAATAGGCGCTTCAATTCTAATATCTTTTGCTGCTAAATTCAGTGCAATATCATTACTTAAATTGACGATTTTATTTACTTTCACACCTTGTGCTGGCTGTACTTCGTATTGCGTAACAGCTGGTCCAATTCTTATTTGAGTTACTTTCGCATCGACATTAAAGTTTCTTAACGTAGCTTCGAGTAGTTTCCCTTTTTCTTGAACGGTCTTTTTAGACACAGATTGTGATTTAGGTGGATCATTTAAAATCGTAATCGGTGGTAATTTATAATTTAAATTCTCTGTCTCATCTATTGTTGATTCATTCATTTCAGGTTCATGATTATCATGCTCTTTTTGAACCGTTTGTTTAGGTTGTTGTGCCCTTTTAGCAGCTAACTTTTCTTGTGATTCAAAGATTGGAATTTCTTCATTAGTTTGTTGTTGGTCATTTTTAGAAATTTCTTGAACTGGTTCGACTTCTTCTAAATGTGAAACGTCTTTAGGCTGCTCTTTTTGACGCTTTTCTTTTTCTAGTTGTTTAGCTTTCGCTTTTTCTTCTCTTTTTTGTTTAAGGTTTGTCATTTTTGATTTAGTTTTACTTTGCGCCATATCAAATGCTGATTTCGTAATATCACGATGTCTTTTCTTCATGATTAAAATGACACTAGAAAGTAAAACGAGTATCGTTAATAAACTATATCCAAAGACAGAAATAAGCTTGCTTATGACATTAAATGCATAATAACCAATATAACCACCACCGTTAAAGTAAAATGCATTTCGTTCTAAACTTGAATATGTTTCACTCAATGTTGCCTTAAACGTTTTAAACGATGGATCTTTGAAATATAATACTAACTGCATAATAAATAGCAATGCTACTTGAAAGACGAGCAATCCGTTTACTCTTCTTGTGAATTTTAATTTACCATTCACTGTTATTAATAGTGAAATAATCGCTATCAGTATATAGGTGAAATATTTTGAGAATCCAAATAAGAAATGAAAGAAGCTATCAATCATTAAACCTATAAATCCTAATTGAAAAATACCTAACACGAGTAAAAACAACACAATCATCTGTATGACGTATTTTAATGTATTATCTTTTTGCTTTTTCTTGCCACGTGTTGTTTTTCTTTTACGTGTTGCTGGCTTCTTCTTTTGTACCATTTTTGAAATAGCCTCCTTATCTATAATGCAAAAAGAGGCTGGGACATAAATAGATGTCTCAGCCTCATATAGTATGTAGGCAGTTAATGAACAAATAACATGTACGACACATTATTTGTTCATCTTTGCCGAGATGGAAAAACCCATTATATTGATATAGAATTTAGTCTCATCTCTTGACTGTTAAAAATCATCCATAAAACAATTCATTAGATTTCTGAAATAATTGGAATAATCATCGGGCGACGTTTCGTTTGTTCATATAGATACTTACCGAGTTTATCACGCATATTTTGTTTCATTTCAGACCATTCAATTTTCTTTTGAAGTAAACCTTCTTCAACAATTTCACGGACTTTTTCTGAAGCATCGTTTAATAATTCTTCGCTTTCTCTAACATAAACGAATCCACGTGATTGAATTTCAGGTCCACCAACGATTTTTCTATTTTTAGGATCTAAAGTTACAACAGCAATAAATATACCATCTTCAGCTAATAAGTGTCTGTCTCTCAAAACAATATTACCGACGTCTCCAACACCGATACCGTCAATTAATACGTTACCAGCTGTAACTTTTTCATTAGCAATCATTTTTTCGCCATCAAAATTAACAACGTCACCTTTTTCAAGTAAGAAAATTTTCTCAGGATCTACGCCTGTTTCAGCTGCTAATTTCGCATGTGCGATTTGCATTTTAAATTCACCTTGTACTGGAATAAAGTATTCAGGTTTCATTAAATTAAGCATCATTTTAAGTTCTTCCATACAACCATGACTAGATGCATGTGTTTTTTTGTTATTAGGCATAATGTGTGCGCCAGCTTTAACTAATTCATTTAAAGTTTGACCAATAATCACTTCCATATTAGCAGAAGCTGTTGTAGAAATATAAACATTGTCGCCTTCTAAAATATTTAAAATAGGATGTCTTTGTTGAGCCATTTGACCTAATGCTTCAATCGGTTCACCTTGCATACCTGTAGCAATAATAATTAATTCATTTTTAGGATATTTACTAATGTCATGCACAGGTACTAAAAGATTTTCTGGAATATTGAAGTAACCTAATTTACGTGCAACATTGAAAGAACTTTCTAAAGAACGTCCTAAGAATGAAACTTTACGGTTTAATTTACTAGCCGCATTCAGTACTTGTTGAATACGAATAAAGTTAGATGCATAACAAGACACGATAATGCGTCCGCTTGCTTTTGCAAATTCATCAACCATATGACTCTCGATTACATTTTCAGGAACGTTATAGCCAGGCTTTTCCGCTTCTGTTGAATCACTAATCAACGCAAATACGCCATTTTGACCAATTTCAGTCATCTTAGCGATATCTGGTGCATAAGCACCTTGTAAACTTTGGTCGAATTTAAATTCTCCAGTATAAACGATTGCACCATATGATGTATGGATACATACACCTAAACTATCTGGGATAGAATGTGTTGTATTAAAGAATGTCACGTTAACGTTTTTAAATCTCATGACAGAATCTTTATTTACTGTATAATAACGTACTTTTTTATTGATTTTTCTTGCTTTCATATGATCTTTAACTAATGCGATCGTCAATCTTGATCCGTATACTGGTGCATCAAGCTTTTCAAGTATATAACTTACAGCACCGATAGAATCTTCATGTCCGTGTGATAAAAAGATACCTTTAAGTTTATCTTTATTCTCAATAACATATTGTATGTCTGGTATAACAACGTCTACACCTAACATTTCGTCTTCTGGAAACATTAAACCAGCGTCTAACATGAACATTTCTTCGTCCACTTCAACGATATACATGTTTTTTGCAATTTCTCCTACACCACCGAGTGGTGTGATACGAATTTTATCATTTTTCTTTTTTATTAAACTCAAAATTGTTCCTCCTAAATGTAGTCCCGTCCATAATATATTTATTTAATCATACCATTTATATAATCGATTATACAAGCACATACAACAGTCTTATACATATTTTAAATTAAGGAAGACAATAATTTTTATATCAGGTCATAACTTTACGATTTCTCTGTCAAAATAAACTCAGAATAAGGTGCATCTAGTAATCTTTTCGTAGCTGATTTAATATCTGCTAATTGTATTTGATTAATTTCTTGCTCGAACTGCTCATTCGTAATTAATTCATTATGAAACATGATTGAACGTGCATTTCTCGTCATTTTATTTTGGTTAGATTCAGATGCCATTAAAAAGCTTGTGATAATATGACTTTTAGCATCGTCTAATTCATTCTGTGTAATACCGTCATTTAATAATGACTCAAGCACTTCAGTAATAAGTTCACTAGATGCATCGACATTTTCTTTATCAGTTGCTACATAAATTGTCAGTAAACCATCATTGTGAAAACTTTGAAAATCTGAGTAAACATTATAACATAATCCATGTTCTTCTCTTAGAACTTGGAACAATTTAGAGCTCATTGTTTCGCCTAAAATCGTGTTCAATATATTCGTTGCATAATAATGTTCATCATTATAACTTGGTGCATCATAACTTCTCATAAAATGCGTTTGTTCTAGCTCGTTTTTATAACAAGTTTCTTTCTTCTCAATAAAAGTCATGCTTTGTTCTTGTTGATTAACTGGTATTTCAATGCCATCAGATAATTGCTTAAGCAATGTTTCTTTCATAGACTCGCTATAGGCACCTGCAACTGATACAATTAATCGATTACTTTGATAATATTTTTTATGGAAATCTATTAATGTATCTCTATCAATTTGATTGACACTATCAGGCGTACCAAGGATCATTCGTCCTAATGGTTGGTCTTTATAAATTTCATGTTCTAATTTATCCATTAACCATTCTTCTGGTGTATCTTCAATCATTTTAATTTCTTCTAAAATGACTTTTTTCTCACGAACAATTTCTTCTTCAAGAAATAGCGGGTTTTTAACCATATCTATAAGTAAATCAATTGCTTTATGTTCAAATCTTTTTAATGTTTTACAGAAATAACAAGTATACATTTTTGTCGTATATGCATTGTTATAGCCGCCAATTTTATCAAATTCATTTGATAATTGCTGTCTTGTATAATGTTCACTACCTTTAAACAACATGTGTTCCATAAAATGCGCAATACCTTCAGGATAGTCACCTTCGTCACCCGTTCCAGTATTGACATAAACACCTACACTAATTGTTTCACTGTTCGGAACTTCTTCAAAAATAACAGTCGTTCCATTATTCAGTCGTTGTAAATCAGCCATATTTATTCACCTCAAAATAAATAGGGACACGTCAATGTCCCTCTATTAGTAGACATACATACTTTCATAACCTCTCTTGGCTAGGGTACAGTCTCATCCTGTATTCTTCGACTTGTACAATTCCCTCAGGCGTATCGGTTATAAATGTATTTTATATGAAGCAATCATCAATTTAAAACCTTTCTTGTTATAAGTATTGAGAAGTATTATGTACATGTATGATCGCAGTATTTGCACCTTTTGCCAGAACTGCTAATAACGACACCAGTATTTGCACCTTTTACCAAAACTGCTAATAACGACACCCATTTTCATACCACTACTAACATATGTCGTGTAACTTTTTATTCTACTTACTCATAAAAAAATGCCAACAAAATCTATGACTTTGTTGACACTTTAAATTTCAGATTTTAATGATTGTCAATGTCCCTATCTGAATCATTTTATTTATTATTTTTGTTCTTTATCTTCGTTTAACAACACTTTGCGTGATGCGTTTACGCGTCCTTGACGGTCAATTTCAGTTACTTTTACTAAGAATTGGTCGCCGATTTTAGCTACATCTTCAACTTTGTTAACTCTTTCGTTAGAGAATTGAGAAATATGAACAAGTGCATCTTTACCTGGGAAGATTTCAACAAATGCACCGAATTTTTCGATACGTTTAACTGTAGCCATATAAATTGCACCGACTTCAGCTTCTCTTGTAATATCTTCAATAATTTGTCTAGCACGGTCGATCATTTCTTTATCTTTAGATCCGATAAATACTGTACCGTCTTGTTCGATATCTAATTTAACACCTGTTTCATCAATGATTTCATTGATTTTCTTACCGCCAGGTCCGATAACATCTCTAATTTTATCTGGTTTAATATGCATAATTTCAATTTTAGGTGCATATTGGCTAAGTTCTTCTCTAGGTTCTCTTAATGTTTCAAGCATATGATTTAAGATATATAATCTACCAATTCTTGCTTGCTCAAGTGCTTCTTTTAAGATTTGTTCACTTAAACCATCGATTTTGATGTCCATTTGAATAGCAGTGATACCTTTTTCTGTACCTGCAACTTTAAAGTCCATATCACCTAGTGCATCTTCCATACCTTGAATATCAGATAAAATTGTGTAGTTATCATCTTTAGTAATCAAGCCCATTGCAATACCTGCAACTGGTGCTTTAATTGGCACACCTGCATCCATTAATGCTAAAGTTGAACCACAAATTGAAGCTTGTGATGATGAACCATTTGATTCAAGTACTTCAGAAACAACTCTTATTGTATAAGGGAATTCTTTTTCATCTGGAATAACTTGTAACAATGCACGTTCACCTAATGCACCGTGACCAATTTCACGACGTCCTGGTGCTCTTACTGGTCCTGTTTCACCAACTGAGAAGTTAGGGAAATTATAGTGATGCATGTAACGTTTTTGTTCTTCTGTACCTAGACCATCAATGATTTGGTGTTCACCTAATGCACCTAAAGTCGCAACTGAAAATGCTTGAGTTTGTCCACGTGTAAATAAACCTGAACCATGAGCTCTTGGTAATAATCCAACTTCAGAAGATAATGGTCTGATTTCTTCAGGATTACGTCCATCTGGTCTCACTTTATCTTCAGTAATTAAGCGACGTACTTCTTCTTTTACAAGTGCATCTAATACTTTACTTACATCTTTAAGAACTTCTTCGTTCTCTGGATCTTCTTCGTTAGTAAAGTCATTTAGAACTTCTTCTTTAACTGCAGAAATATTAATATCTCTTTGTTGTTTTTCTTCAGTTCTGATTGCTGAAATAATATCTAAAGCTTCTGCTTTAGCACGAACTGTTTCTTCAAATGAAGCTTCAATTTCAACAGGTATAAATTCAGCTTTTTCAGGTTGAATATCTTCAATAATAGCTTCTTGGAATTCAACTAATCTTTGAATTTCTTTATGACCAAATAAAATAGCATTTAACATTGTTTCTTCAGTTACTTCTTTAGCACCTGCTTCAACCATGTTAATCGCATCTTTATGACCCGCTACTTGTAAATCCAATAAAGAAACTTCTCTTTGTTCAACATCTGGATTGATAACAAATTCACCATCTACTAAACCTACGTTTACACCTGCAATTGGTCTTTCAAACGGAATATCTGAAACTGATAATGCCATTGAAGAACCGATCATAGCTGCCATTTCTGGAGAACAGTTTGGATCAACACTCATTACGATAGAAATAACTTGAACATCATGTCTGTACCCTTTAGGGAATAATGGACGAATTGGTCTATCAATTAATCTACTTGTTAAAGTAGCATCTTCACCAGGTCTACCTTCACGTTTATTAAAGCCACCAGGAATTTTTCCTGCAGCATACATTTTTTCTTCATAGTTAACCATTAATGGGAAAAAGTCTACATTTCTAGGTTCTTTTGATGCAGTTGCTGTTGATAATACAACTGTATCCCCATATCTTACTAATACTGCACCATTAGCTTGTTTTGCTAATTGGCCTGTTTCAATTATTAATGGACTTCCTGCCCATTCTGTCTTAAAGACTTTCTTCTCTTGAGACATTTATGAATCTCCTCTCATACACTTAATCTCTTATATCATACCATTATACACATATTTTTTATATTTATTTATAAAAAAAATCGAAAGAAATCTGATTGATTTCCTTCGATTGAAATTACGATTAGCGACGTAATCCTAATGATTTAATTAAATCACGGTAACGTTGAACATCATTTTCACGTAAATATGTTAATAAATGTTTACGACGACCAACCATTTTTAATAATCCACGACGTGAATGATGGTCTTTCTTGTGAGTACGTAAATGTTCGTTTAAAGCAGTGATTTCTGCTGTTAAAACTGCGATTTGTACTTCTGGAGAACCAGTATCAGTTTCATGTACGCGGTATTGTTCAATTAGTTCGTTTTTTCTTTCTTGTGAAATTGCCATTGTCAATTTCCCTCCTATAATTGTATTCACCGTAAACCTGAGCTGATCGTCGGAGTGTCGATAAGCCAAGGATTAGGCACTCAAATCATTATACATAACTCTTTATGTTCTTTCAAGTGATAATAACGCTTTTGTTTCTTCTTTATCTTGCTTAATTTGATTAACAAGTGCATCTATGCCATCAAATTTTTGTTCTGGTCTAATAAAATGGTGCCAATATACTTCTACACGCTCACCATATATACTTTCTTCAAAATCAAAGATGTTAACTTCAATACTTATTTGAGAAACAGATGGATCATGGAATGTTGGTTTCACACCAACGTTACACACACCTTTATATGATTTATCTCTTGATTTAATTAATAATGTTACGGCGTAAACACCTTTTCTGGGTAATACATAGTCATCGCTTGGTTCAACATTAGCTGTAGGAAAACCAATCGTACGCCCTCTTTTTTCGCCTTGAACAACCATACCTTTAATAACATATGGGCGTCCTAAAGCTAAATTACAAGCTTCTATTTCACCTAATTCAAGTGATGTTCTAATATTCGTTGTTGAAATTTTTTCATCCTCATGTAATGTTTGCTTAGATACAACAAATACATCAAATGGATAATCATTCTCTTGTAATGATGCCATATTTCCTTTTCCATATTTACCAAAACTGAAATCATAGCCAGCAATAACAGCTTTTACATGATTTTGTATAAAATATTGGTCAATAAAATCATCTGCAGACACATCTGCAAATGTCGAAGAAAAGTTAACGACGAAACAGTAATCTACGCCTAACTTTTCAATTGCTTCAATTTTATCAGCAATAGGTGTTAAATACGTTGTTCTTTTCTTTTCAGGATTTAAGACAACTGAAGGATGAGGATCAAATGTCATAACAGCTTTTTTTAAATGTTTATCTTTAGCTACTTTAATCATTTTTTTAAGAACTTGTTGATGACCTAAATGTATGCCATCAAAAAAACCGATAGCTAAAGCAATATTTTCATTTACAAATTGTTTAGATTTAATTGGGTGTGTAATTTCTATAACTTCCATCAATATACTCCTTTAAAGAAAAACTTTTTTCGGTTTATAAAGTGTTTCATTTTTATCGTAAGTATCCATAATAGCAATTGCTTTGTCTTCATACCAAACAACAAATTCGCCATCATGTTTACTTTCATCTATTAAAGATTTTTCTATTTTTTGTCCGTTTTGAATACGCGTTACGATATTTTTATCATGTACGGTAATTTTCGTTAAACCATTCAATCCATATTCTAATGGAAGAATCACATCTTGTAACTTATCTTGCTCAACAATTTCTCTTAAGTCATCTAATTTAATAGCCTGATTTAAAGTAAAACCGCCACTTTTCAATCTAATTAAATGAGACATATGAGCAGGATAATTAAGTAACGCACCAATTTGAGTAGCTAACGTTCTAATATATGTACCTTTGCCACATTCAACTTCAATTTCAAATTTACAAGTATCATTCTCATAAATAATATCAGAAATTAAATCAATACTGTTAATATGTACTCTTCTTACAGGACGTTCAACTTCTATATTTTGTCTAGCATATTCATATAATTTCTTACCATTAACTTTAACAGCAGAATACATAGGTGGAATTTGTTCAATGTCACCTTCTAATTGTTTTAAAGTCGCAATAATGTCATCCTTGTCCCATAAATTTTGATCAACACGCTTCTGATCTACAATCTCACCAGTTTGGTCTTCAGTCGTTGTACTCATACCAATCGTTACTTCCGCTCTGTATGATTTGCCACTTTCCATCACATAATCACTCACACGCGTCGCTTTCCCAACACAAATCGGTAGTACACCACTTACCTCAGGATCCAAAGTTCCAGTATGGCCAACTTTTTTTGTTTTTAAAATTTTACGAAGTTTAAATACGACGTCATGACTTGTCATACCAACTTCCTTATGAATTGCTAGAATGCCATCCAAATTTACGACCTCCATAATGTTTCTATTCTTTTTAATTTTACATGAAAATATTCATAAAAAGAAGAAATAACTCAATTTCATAAAAAATGCGCGAGTGCTTGGGGACAGAATTCTGAGAAATGTCCCTAACGAAGGTGCTTACGGACAGAATTCTGAGAAATGTCCCTAACGCGGGCTCTTACGGACACAATTCCGAGTAATGCCCCTAACATAGGCGCTTGGGGACAGAATTCCGAGTAATGTCCCTAACGAAGGCGCTTAGAGACAGAATTCCGAGTAATGTCCCTAACATAGGCGTCGCTCTAATTACCACAATTCGGAATAATGGTCGTTACAGCCTCTCTAATCAAAAAAAGACTAAGACATCTTATAGTGTCTTAGTCTAAATTTGGATTAATCATTACGATTTAAATCTTGAATCATGCGTTCAATTTTATTACCGTAATCGATTGATTCATCATATTCAAAATGTAATTCTGGTAAAATACGTAATTTCATACGATTACCTAATTCTGATTTAATAAAGCCTTTTGCTTTTTCTAAACCTTTAAATGTATCTTCTTTTTCTTTATCAGTACCTAATACAGTTAAATAAACTGTAGCATGTGATAAGTCTCCTGGAAGTGCTACATCTGTAATTGTTAAAAATCCAACTCTCGGATCTTTAAGTTTATTGTTGATGATATCCATTAATTCTTTTTTCATTTGTTCGCCTACTCGTTCAGAACGAATACTCATATCTTTCACCTCTTAACATTCTCATCTCTCTATATACATTAGTACATTATAGCACATGCTTGAATGCTTAAAAAGATAATCATTCCATTAATTATTTGTTTAAATTGCATTAGAAAAATAAATGAAAGATTATCGTAAAATAAGTTAAAAAGAATTCCACAACCATCCATCAATACTTCACTATATACCATCTCATGCATGCTTAAAGATGATAATAAATGAAACAATAAATAATATTTGCAACAGTGCTCTTAAATATATATTCATTGGTACTTTTCCACCTATAGTAATATTTTTAGCGTGTGCTTTTATATAACTAGGGAACAATACAAAGCATAAAATAATACTAATCACACTGAATACAAAATTAACTTTAGGAATAAACACACTTATCGCAATGACAAATTCTAACCATCCCGTTACATACACAATCATTTTCGGATCTGGAATATTACTCGGAACCATTTTAATAAGTGAATTTCGAATAGAAGGCATAAATCTACCAATAAATGTATACATAAACGCAAAAAATATTGAAAATTGGGCGACATTCATCCACATACTTTCAGTTTGAAATATACGATGTACAATAAATCCGATAAAGCAGCCGACAAAATAAACAATCATTGTTTGCATAAGAACCACTCCAATACGTCATATTTGTAGTTCATGATTAACTTTACTGCATCCAATCTATTTACTTACCTATTCCCTTATTACAGTGTAAATATACATCAAAAAATAATGATTCGTACTTTAATGAATGTCATCAACTGTCACATAACAAGTCATCATCCATAACACAAATTTCACTTTTCTCAATAAACAGTTATGCTATATATATATCAAGTATATTTATATACTTGAAGAGAATCCGTATTCTCGACTCAACAATAAAAGTGCTTATCTTCCAAAAATGGGAAGTATATCTCCAGCTAAGGTATACTTCCCATTTACATGTCAGTAAATCCAGTTATTTGATTATGATTATACTTAATAACCTTATTTGCTTCCGCAGTTTCTAGTTCCATATTTAAATCTTTGACTATTTCAACTGATAAAATATAAAATTGCTCTGTAATACTTAATAATGAATTTGTTATATCTACAACTTCACCATGTGGATATGATGCCAACAATTTATTCCATTCAGACTTAGAAATGTATTTTTTTAATAATTTATGATTTTTTCCCGTTGAGATTTGCCAATTAAATTTGTTACCGACTTTCCAGTCATACATAGTCAAAAGTAAATCACGCATCATATTTAAATGATCGATAGCATAAAAAATTTCTTCTCTTTTAATGCCTTTAACAACATATGTTGATAACCACCAAAATTCATTACAAACAAAATCAAATCGCTTCTGGTTAGGTTTCTTAATATGATATTTTTTATCACTTAGTTCAATTTGTTCACTAAAATAGTTATCCTTATCAAATAATACCTTCAGTAAATAATCTTCATGTCTATATGCTTCTATACATTCAATTGGTATAAATCTGAAATCTACTCGCATGTGATTTTCAAACAACACCATATAAAATAATTGATCCTTTATACCACTATCAGAACGCTCTCTATTACACTGAGAAATAATAGGCTCTCCAAAATTTTTAATAAATGATAAATGTTGAATAAACGACTCATAATTCTTTACGATAAATGCAATATCAAAATCTTGATATTCATCCGGTTCAATAAATTTATTAACCCTAGATCCATTCATGCAAACTGCTCTAATATCATCTTCAATCGAAGCATTATTAAAAATTTCTTCCAATACCTCACGTTCTGTTTTCATGATTTCACCTACTATTCAGTATACTCACTACCTAATTTTATAGATTTATATATTGCCATTCCAGTTTTTAATTTTTTAAATCCGAGCTTTCTATATAACTCTTCATTACCGGTCGTAGATATTAAATGAATACATGATATTTCTTTTAAATCTTCTAATAAAATTTCAATCATTTTTCTTGAAATACCTTTTTGTTGATATGTTTTCTTTACAACTACATCATATATAGCAGCATTAAACACTCCATCTGTTAATGCCCTCGCTAATGCAATAACTTCATCGTAATTTTTAACTATTACAACATGTGAACTATTGAGAAATATTTTTTCTATTTTTTCGTTATCATGACCTAACCAACAAACTGATTCATATACTTCTTTTATACTATCAATATTTTCGCTTTTAAATTCACGTTCAAAAGTGTACATAAACATCACCTACTACTCATTATGATAAATTAATTGTATAACACCTGATTTAAATTTTCTTGAATGTACTAGTTTAAGTTGTTGTCTATCTTCTATATCTATAAATAGTGGTTTTCCTTTTCCTAAAACTATAGGATGTATGGATAGTCTATATTCATCTACTAATCTATAATTTACAAATGTCGTGATTAAGCTAGATCCACCATATAACCATATATCTTTACCTGGCTTACTTTTTATTTCATTTACATGTTCTACGATATTATCTTTAATAACATTGACATGTTTATCTTCAAACTTAAATTTCTTTGAAAAGACATATTTTTCTTTGGCATGTATGTTTTTCCACATTAATTTGTCTTCTTCTGAATCTTCTAAACTCGGTTGAAAATCTCCCCATGCTTCGTAACTTTTTCTTCCATAAAAAATTGTATCGACTTGATTTAAGAAATCATCAAAATTCATTTCAGGCTCCATAATACACCAGTCAATCTCGCCATTTTCACCTTCTATAAGACCATCTAATGTAACAGCTAAATCTAAAATGACTTTCCTACTATTATCATCACTACTCATATATTGAACCCCCAATCATCTCTTTCTATTATCATACATGAAATGATAATAGAAGATAAATCTTAATCTTTCTTGTAAATTTAATACTAAGTGTCTAATTGATTAAAAGTATTACTTTAACTAATATTAAATGAAAAAACTAACAAAAAAGGTACTGCACCCCTAAAATTAGAGTAAAAAAACTAACTTTAGGGGTGCAGTACCATTATTGTTAGTTTTTAAATATTGAGTATGAACGTTAATGATATATGTATATATTTACTTTTGAATAATTTCTTTGCTAAATCTACCTTTCAAAACAATAATTAATAAATTAATTATTGTATAAACTAAAATTATGATGAGATATTTTGAATAATTGAATATATGTTCTATATCAGTAACTGCAGTTAAAACATTTATAGAAACTCTAAATGGAGATATAGTAGATACTTTGTTTAAAATAATATTTGACTCATCAAAAGGAATAACTAAACCTGAAAAAAATAAACATATAAAAAACACTAATATTCCAATAGCTTGAGCTGTACGTGGTGATATATTTAACGTTGCAGTGATATATCCAATAGCAAAAAAATTGAATAAAATAATTACAAATGCAAGTATATGTAATATATTGAATTTTAACGTTAAAGGATACAAGAAATAATTTAGTGCAATAATAAGTATCGTAATTATAATAGTCAGTAAAACTGAAGAAAATATATTTGGTGGATTTTATAATCAACTTAGCCACCTTTAGACAAAAAAACGCCACGTGAATTTCATGTTATTATTGAGGCTACCAGACCAAATCAATAAAGGAATGAATTCACATGACGCATACTTATTCTAACATGACAAACCATAAAGGAACACACTTAAGTTATGAAGAACGTGTTCAAATAGAAACACTTAAAAATTTAGGTTTTTCAAATCGTGCAATCGCGCGTGAATTAGGACGTGCACCTCAAACAATCAATAACGAAATTCATCGAGGAACAACACGTCAAATTAAACGACAAAAACAGCAACATAAAGTCTATGAATATGAGACGCAAATTTATTTTTCTTCACTAGGTCAACAACGTTATCGACAAAACAGACAACAATGTGGTGCTCAGCCCTTATGGAAGAAGAACCCATTATTTATTCCATGGGCAGATCACCTCATGAAAAAGAAACGCTGGTCACCTGAAGCAGTCGTGGCATATGCTCACAAGGAACAATGTTTTGAAAGAGAAAAAATCCCTTCAACAACGACAGTATATGCTTGGATAGATCAACAAATCATGGAAACTAAGAATATTGATCTACTAGAAAAATTAAAAAGACGTCATTCTACTCAGAATAGCTACCATAATCATCCACACAGTCGAGTGCTCGGTCCAAGTATTGAGACACGTTCTAGTGAAATTGAATCACGTCAGTCTTTTGGTCACTGGGAAATAGATACCGTAATAGGAACTAAAGACAAGTCAAAGCCAGTTATCTTAACACTTGTTGAGAGACAAACGCGTTTTGAAATACTAGAAATAATAGAGAGTAAAAGTGCTGATGCAGTGTCTCACGCATTGAAAAACTTATTTGACTCCTTAGGCGAAAAAGCACCAAAAATCTTCAAATCTATCACATCTGACAATGGTTCAGAATTTGCATCGCTGTATGAAGAATTTGGCCATATGATAGAAATATACTTCACACATCCATTCTCATCATATGAACGTGGGACAAGTGAAAACCAACATAAAATGATTCGTCGTTTTATTCCAAAAGCACATGATTTATCCAATGTTCAAAAACGCTTCATAAAAGCCATACAACAATATATGAATGACTATCCTAGAAAGACTTTAAATTACAACACAGCTCATCATAATATGGCAGAAAGTTTAAAGCACCTCAATCTGTATGAATCTTTCCAAAGCTAAAGTCTTAGCTTTGGTTACCTGTTGAGTATTAATTGATTAAAACCAATCAATCCTCAACAGGTTCGAATACGGTTAACCCTTGTGTACACCTCAGTCATTATAGGTGGCTAACTTAAACTTGAAATCCTCGATTTGTATTTTTGAAGTATTTATTACATACTCTTCTAACTGTATGTTTTGGTATAGGATCGCACCATGCTTGAGCTTCATTAAAATCAAATGGTTTTCTCTTTATGATAAAAAGTTCTTTTAGATTGAAATATATTAACTCTTCAAACCCTAGCTGTTTTTTACAGTAACAGCATGTATAGTTATGTTGTTTTTTCTTATAAGTAATAGTAAATAATTTTCTACAATTTGGGCATCTTAAACCAGATGCAACTTTATCTTCTAGAAAATTGATATCCTTTTGATAAAAGGTTGAATGAATAGATTCATATTGCTTAAAAATATTTAAGATTTCTTGATTAGCTTCTTGATGATTTGTATCAATGAGATGTGGAACTATAGAAAGTTCTTGAGGGAGTAGTATTGCTTGATTTTGCGGTCTTTTGCCATGAAGATTGAAATGACTGTTTGTAAAAATAATAAAAGTTTCAATTTCTCTTGGAATGTTGTGAGTATTAACGATTGATTGTATATTATTTTCTATTTTATTTGTTTGTATATGTGGTGAGGGGTATCTTATGCTATTCGTACATTTAATATAATCTTCTTCAAAATACCAATCGCCAGTATAGTGTTTAACTTCGAAAATATAGATTTTTGTTGATGAAACTACTAAAAAATCAATTTGTATATGATTTGAGGTTCCTATTTCTAAATTATATAAATAATGAACATCAACGATAGTGTCTAATATTGCTTTAAAATACATTTCTCCTTCCATACCAGATTGGTTAATATACAATTCTTTTCTTTGTTCAATATTCAGATTCGTTCTGCCTTCGATTGCTTTTAGATAAGAAATATATTCGTTTTTATTCATGTAATCACCTGCTGTTAATAATAATATGTAATCAAATTATAGGTATTCCACTCATTTTCAGCAAGTTGCATAAATTAAAAAAACGCCCAACTCATCAATATGAGTTAGGCAATTTTTAAAAATTTTATCTCAAAACTTCTTGATAAGGTGTGTATTCTTTATCAAAAGCTTTTGCAACTTCTTTATAAGTTAATTTACCGTGTATTGTGTTTAAGCCTTTAGCAAGTGCTTCGTTATCTTGACATGCTTTAACGTAGCCTTTGTTTGCTAATTGAATTGCATAAGGAGTTGTTGCATTATTTAATGCAATTGTAGATGTTCTTGGAACTGCTCCTGGCATATTAGCAACTGCATAGTGTACGACACCATGTTTAACATATGTTGGATCATCGTGTGTCGTAATTCTATCTGATGTTTCGAATGAACCACCTTGGTCAATCGCGATGTCTACTAATACTGAACCTGGTTTCATTTTCTTAACCATTTCTTCAGTTACAAGTTTCGGTGCTTTAGCGCCTGGGATAAGTACTGATCCAATTACTAAATCACTTTCAACTACTGCTTCTTCAATATTTAATGGTGAAGACATCATCGTTTGCACGCTTGCACCAAATAAATCATCTAATTGTTGTAAACGTGTAGGATTTAAGTCAATAATCGTAACGTCTGCTCCAAGACCAACTGCCATTTTAGCAGCATTTGTTCCTGCTTGACCTCCACCGATTATTGTTACTTTCCCTCTTTTAACACCTGGTACACCAGATAATAATATTCCAATGCCTCCGTGTGTTTTTTGTAGGAATTGCGCACCAATTTGAGTTGACATTCTTCCTGCTACTTCACTCATTGGCGCTAGTAATGGTAATGATCGATCGCTTAACTGAACAGTTTCATAAGCAATTGCAGTTACTTCATTTTCTAGTAATGCATTTGTTAAAGATTCTTCAGCAGCTAAATGTAAGTATGTAAATAGAATTAAGTCTTTCTTGAAGAATTGATATTCTTCTTGTAATGGTTCTTTAACTTTCATAACCATTTCTACATTCCATGCTTCTTCTTGACTTACAATTTCTGCTCCAGCTTGTTGATAATCTTCGTTAGTAAATTGTGAACCTAATCCTGCCTCAGTTTCTACTTTAACAACATGATTTTGTGCAACTAAACTTGCCACGCCACTAGGTGTTAATGCCACCCTATTTTCGTTATTTTTAATCTCTCTTGGTACTCCAATAATCATTTTTCATTCCTCCTTGTTTTTATCATAACGCCACTAATTTGAAAGCGCAATCATTATTATTCAATTTTTATATTATCCTTATTTTCTAAATTTTTAAAATTTTCTTACTACGCCCAATTTTAACATACATTATATAAAAATCGTGTAAATTCCCTATTATTTAAAAGTTTATAATGTTATTTTTCAGAAAATTATGATATAATTAAACAAAAGAACTAGGAGGCGGTTTCTATGTTAAGTTACAAAAATATTTTAATTGCAGTAGATGGATCAACTGAATCAGAATGGGCTTATAATAAAGCAGTAGCCGTTGCTAAACGTAATGACGCTAAATTAACAATTGTTAACGTTGTAGATTCTAGATCATATGCAAGTATTGAAGCCTATGATACTCAAATAGTAAATAAAGCAACAAGTTTTGCTGAAAGTTTATTATCTGGATATAAAGAATTCGCTGAGAATAATGGTGTTCATAATGTAGCGACTAAACTTGAATTCGGATCTCCAAAAACAGTTATTCCTAAAAAATTAGCAGTAGAATTTGACGTAGATTTAATCATGTGTGGTACTTCTGGATTAAATGCAGTAGAACGATTTATCGTTGGTTCAGTATCAGAATCAATTGTAAGAAACTCACCATGTGACGTTCTAGTAGTAAGAACAGAAACAATGCCTGAAGATTTCGAACCAGTTGTAGCAACAAAAGAATTATTCGAAGAACACCATGAAGGTAAATAAATATAAGAAAAGCGTTCAGTCTTAGTGGCTGAACGCTTTTTTCATTTTTAAATGTTTTTTATAAATTTTTTAAACATGTGAGTTTATTCCTTCTTTAACTCACATGTGTACTGAACCCAAAAATCTAAACCTTAATTAGTATATTATTTCAAAGGTTTGTCTCCTGTAATTTTTGGGAGATAAGCCTTTTAATTTTGATTTGATTCTTTCGTTATTATAAAAATCGATATATCGATGAATAGCTTGTTCAAGGTCCTGAAAATCTTTAAATTCTTGGCCATAATACATTTCTTGTTTAAGTAACCCAAAAAAGTTTTCCATAACTGAATTATCTAGACAATTACCTTTTCTAGACATACTTTGAAATATTTTATGGTCTTTTAATAATCTAGTGTATTGTGAATGTTGATAATGCAAGCCTTGATCTGAATGAATCGTTAAACGATGATCTAGGTTTGGACGACGCTTTATCATTTCTTTTAATGGATTGATGACTATATCTAATGTAGGACGACTTGAGATTTTAAAGCTGATAATCTCTGAACTATATAAGTCCATAAAAGGTGATAAATATAATTTCTGACCATTCATTAATTTGAACTCTGTAATATCTGTTACGACTTTTTGAAATGGGAGACTTGTTTTAAATCTACGATTTAATATATTTTGAGCTACTTTACCAACTTTACCTTTAAAGGAACGATACTTACGACCTCTATGTGTGAACTTTGTACAAGTTAGATTATGTTCTTTCATAATTCTTAGTACTTTTTTATGATTTACGATAAGACCTCTATTTCTTAGTGCTTGTGTAACACGACGATAACCATAGGTATGGTTTGATTCTTCACATATTTCTTTTATTACTTGAATCAATGTTTCATCTTTATCAGCTTTACTAAATTTATTTATCCAATAATAGTATACAGATTTAGCTATTTGAGCGACTTTAAATAAGATACTTAATCGTATATTATATGTTTCATTTAGTTCCTTAATGACCTTTACTATTTCTGATTTTTGCTTCCGTAAATGTCGGTCAAGGCTTGTAACTTTTTTTGATAAGCTATACCTGCCTTTAACGTCTCATTTTCATTTCTAAGTCTTTCAAGTTCTTCACGTTCATTTTCATTTAAAGGTAAATTTTTATTATCTGATTTAGATCGTTTTTTAGTCATAGTGTGAGATTGTCCCTTTTGTTTATTATCTATATCAAGACGACACTTTTCATCAAATTGATGTTGCCAATTGGCAATGATAATAGGATTAATAATTCTAAAGTGATTCGCAGTATCTTGATAAGACAACATATTTTCTTGTCTAAATTTTAAAACAGATAATTTAAATTCGCTAGTATAAACAGTATTTCTACTTTTTATTTCTAAACCTTCTTCTCCAAACTCTTTATATTGATTGACCCAAATCCGAAGGATAGACCAACTTGAAATACCATATTTTAAAGCAATTGTTCTATAACTTTGATGTCCTTCTAAATATTCTTTTACAAGTTTTAGTTTGAATTTAAATTCATATTTTTTCCTCATTAGAATGCACCCCAATATTTTGATTTGTTTAGTTCAAATATTTGGGTTCACATCAATGTTTTACAATCTCGTGAGTTTATTAGCTCTTTAACTCACATCTTTAAATGATTTTTATTAATTTATCCCATTCTCTTATACTAAACAAACATGTTTATATACTAAATCAATTAATATAAATCTTAAAACTATCCTACATACTCTCTCACTTTAGATATAGTTTTTATATATTTAGTATAGTCATGATATCTATAGTACACATAATTAGTTTTTACAGATCTTCTGTGCTTACCTCTTGGTTTTGAGTATACTTTTTCTATCCAATATGCTTGCTTAGCTTTGGTTGATACATAATAAGATGCTACTCCAGTCATCACTCCAATAGCAACACCTGCAAAAGAAGCCAAAATTGAAGCTACTAAGGATACTTTGTTTGCTCTTATACTTGTGGAATTTTTAATTTGATAATTAAATTTATACCCAGATCCAGTTTGTAAGGTTTTTATACCTTCCGATTTATGTATACTAGTTGATTGTGTCGTTATATTTTCTTGATTTAACTGAGGTGAAGCAATTTTCTGCGATTCTTTTGTTATAATTTCACTTTCACCAGTCTTTTTATTAAGTACTTTAACATTGTTTTCATCAATTTTTATTACCTCAAACTCAACTTCATTATCTTCATTTTTAGTAATTATTTTATTATTAAGTTGTACTGCTTTTTCTCCATTGTTAAACTCAACTGTATTTCCACTAATCTTTTTGACATCTAACTCATTTCTTACTGCTATATTTTCATTTGCTTCTACTTCAAACGGAGTTATAGCAGTAGTTAACAAAGCAGCAGTTATAGAGCTAATAATCAATTTATCATATTTCATAAATTATACCTCCATTATTTATCTTTTTTCTTATCGAAAAAATCTTTTTTAATTAAAAAATCAAAAATTACAATAATTATTACTACTCCAAAGGGCATAATTATGTATCGAATACTTTTATTTATATCATCGATAGATTCCCCATAAATATTTAAAATAAAATACATTATAAAACAATAAATAATCGCTACTAGTATACCTGTTTTATTTCTCTGTCTTTTTTTTCGCATGATACGCTCCTTTCTTTGTATTTTAGTAAAATTTGGAAATGCATAAATTAATTATAATACTACTTCCAATTTTTGTATATAATAATTTGTCAGAATTTTGAATAAATTGATATTTTTGTCTAAGTATAATACGTAGAATACCTTTCTAATAGCTTAACTTCCTCCTCTTAACAACATTCCAAATAAAAAAACATTCAACCTATGGCTGAACGCTTTTATATTAGTTTTGATTATTATTTTGTTTTTTTTAAGTTTTGATTATTTTCTTGTTTCTGTTTTTTAGATTGTTCTTTAACGACTCTACGTGTAACGATTCTAACTAATTTCATTAATGCTCTTTCTGGTCTCATTTATATATCCTCCTTAGAACATGCATTACTTACATATAACCGTAGAGTCACTTTTTAAACATAAAAAAACGAGACTGGCTTCTTATTCACACATAAGATACGCCTGCCTCGCTTTTAAATATACTTTATTATCCTAAGTTACCAAATTTCACAACGTCACGTGCGATCATAACTTCTTCGTCAGTTGGAATTACAATAACTTTTACTGGTGAATGTGGGTAGTTGATGAACGCTTCTTCTCCACGTAAACCTGTGTTTAAGCGTTGATCCCAATAAACACCCATGAATTCTAATCCTTCTAATACTTTAGCACGAACTGTGTCAGAGTTTTCCCCTACACCAGCTGTAAATACAATTGCATCTAAGCCGTGCATTCTTGTAGCATATGATCCCATGTATTTATGGATTCTAGATGCGAATACATCTAATGCTAATTTAGCACGTTCGTTACCTTCGTTAGCGTCTTGCTCGATATCTCTTAAGTCACTTGATGAACCTGAAATACCAAGTAAACCTGATTCTTTATTAAGGATATTTAATACTTCTTCAGCATTTTTACCAGTTTTCTCCATGATGTATGGAATTAAAGCTGGGTCAAGGTTTCCTGAACGTGTACCCATTGTAACACCTGCTAATGGTGTGAAGCCCATTGAAGTATCAACTGATTTACCACCATCAATTGCAGCAATAGAAGCACCATTACCGATATGACAAGAGATAATTCTTAATTGATCTAATGGACGATCTAATAATTCTGCTGCTCTTTCAGATACATATTTATGACTTGTACCATGGAAACCATATTTACGAATACCGAAATCTTTATAGAAGTTGTAAGGTAAGCTGTATAAATATGATTCTTCTGGCATTGTTTGGTGGAATGATGTATCGAAAACTGCGACGTGTGGGATACTTGGTAATAATTTTCTAAATGCTTTAATACCCATGATGTTTGCAGGATTGTGTAAAGGTGCTAAATCAGTTAATGATTCGATTTTAGCTAATACATCATCAGTAACAAGTGCTGATTCTGGGAATAATTCTCCGCCGTGAACAACACGATGACCAGTACCTTGAATATCATTAATGTCTTCGATAATATTGTGCTCTTTTAAAGCTTCAATCATGATATTTACTGCAACTTCATGATTTTCAATATCTAATGTTTTTGTAATTTTTTCTCCGTTAACCGTAATTGAGAAAATTGAATTTTTCAATCCGATACGCTCGATTAATCCTTTTGTGATAACTTTTTCTTCAGGCATCTCAAATAATTGGAATTTTAAAGATGAGCTACCAGCATTAATTGCTATAATTTTTGTCATTTAGACTTCCTCCTGATAATACTATTCTATACTATTTAAACACTAATACAGTTATGAATCAAGCATTAATACAGTTTATAAAGAATAATTTTCTTTCATCCATTCATCTACTTCTGATAAAAACGTTTGCAATTGAGATTGTGCCTTGAAATCTGGTATATTTGCTAGCAATACTTCAACACTCTTAGTATTTCCAGGGTCTTTCTTCTGTAAAATCAATAGTGATTTACGTGATTGTTCTGTCTTGAACAATGAATTAGGAAAGTTTAAAAATGCTTGCATTTCTGTTTCTGTTGCAATATATTTTTGAAGCTGTTTCACTTCTTCACCTTCAAAGATATTTGTTGATACGATTAAGAATACATAACCACCTGGTCTTGTTGCTGTAACAGCTTGTTCTAATAATAAATAATGACTATAACTATGTCCTTCATCAAAGCCTAATTTCATCTCTTTACTGCGTTCATCAACTGGATAATATCCGACAGGTAAATCGCCGACAATGACATCCGCTTCTTCTAAAGGTAGTGGCATAATAGCATCTTGTGGGTATACATCAAATGGTATTTCTAAGAAGTTAGCTAAATGTATACTTACACGTTGTAATACAGGATCTACTTCAATCAAGTGGTGCATCAATGTCTTATCTTGATTTTGTTCATTGATTGTTGCACTCAAATGTCCTGTACCACTTGCAATATCCACAATATTTAATTCTTTTTTGTTTTTATTAAATAAGTTTACAAGGTAGCTTAAAATAAACCCAATTGAATCTGGCGTCATTTGATGATTGGGTTGAATCACTTCTTCTTTTAATAAACTTAAATAAGCAAATTGGAACGCTTTTCTTCTTTCTTGTAATGTTGATTGTTCTAAAAGATCTCTTTGGTTTGTATAAATGTCTTCCATCGCCAAACCAAGATTCTCTATATAGCTTTGTCCATTCTCGTCGTGGAGGTCTTTACTTTTTACATCAAGTTTTTCAAATAATACTTCCATCATATTCTTTTCTTCAGTCATAATTGCCCTCTTTCGTATAAAAAGCTGTCCACTAAATGGACAGCAGTTTATGGTTGTTAATTAGTCTAAATTTTTAAATGCTTCTAAAGCTTTGTCATAGTCAGGATGGTTTGTACCTTCACTCACTATTTCTGCATAAACAACTTTATTATCTTTGTCCAAAACAAATACTGAACGTGCTAATAAACGAAGTTCTTTCATGATAACACCATAGTTTTCACCAAATGATAAATCACGGTGGTCACTTAATGTAATCACATTATCTAAACCTTCAGCTGCACACCATCTTTTTTGAGCAAATGGTAAGTCGTTAGAAATTGTTAAGACAACGCCATCTTGTTCATTTGCAGCTTCTTCATTAAATTTACGTGTTTGTTGACTACACACGCCTGTATCTAAAGAAGGTACGGCACTAATAAGTTTCTTTTTACCTTCATAGTCTTTTAATGTCTTTTCAGATAGGTCGTTTGCTAATACAGTAAAATCAGGTGCTACTGAACCTACTTTAACTTCCTCACCTAATATTGTAATTGGTTCATTCTTGAATGTAACTTGCGCCATAAAAAAAGCCTCCTTATTCTTGATAAATATATTTTATCATGATTAAAGAGACTTTAAAATTCTTTTGATTATAACTTAATTATCCAATCACATTTTGGAAGTCTTTTCTCATTTGAACATATTTGTTTTTGAGAACGACTGTTTCCCCAAAATAGTCATGAATACCTTTATGTTTTTTCGTAAATGCTACTACAATATATGGAATGCCTAATAATGCACCAGAGATAATTCGCCCGATCCATTCTCTAAATAGAACATCCTTCAATTTGAGCGGTTGTGCATCTTCTCGATAGACACTTAAACCTAAGATCATCTTGCCTAGTGTTGCTTTAAAATAATACGTCATCAACACGAAATATAAATAAAATATTAAGGCACTTGCCATATTTTCAACACTGAAGTATGGCACCCACAGATATGAAGTATTAATACTCGTAAGTGCAAATATCGGACTTAGTACAATACCTTTAAATCCTGCTAAAGCTAAAATATCGATGATATAAGCTAAAAATCGGACCCAGAATCCAGCAAATACGATAGATTTAATATCAGACATATATTTATTGACAGTACGCTCAATTTCACTTTGTTCACGTGTAGTAGCGACTTGTTCATAACTTGTTTCTGTCATTACAATCCCTCCTTATTCACCGTATAAATACATAGGTTGTGGTGATTTATTCGCTTTAATTAAGGCTTCATATTTAGTTATATCATCTAAACCTATCATTGAAGATAATTTACTTTTAACAGCCATTGGGAAGTTTAAGAATCCGCCAGTTGTATCATATGTTACAACTTGTGCATGTTTGGATTTAATGTCACTTCTTAATGCTTTAATAGCATCATCTTCATAACCAATTTCATCAATTAAACCGTTTGATTTAGCTTGTTGTGCAGAATAAATTCTACCATCAGCTAATTTCTTAACTTCTGATTCTGACATATGTCTACCATCTTTAATGACATTTACAAATTGTTTGTAACTATCATCAATGATGGATTGCATGATATCACGTTCTTCTTTCGACATTTCTTTCATTGGGTTCAAGATTTGTTTATGTTTACCTGAAGTTACAGATTCATCTTTCACACCTAAATCATTCGCAAGTTCTGAATAATTAATGCTTGAGATAATAACCCCAAGTGAACCTGTTAATGTTTGTGATCCTGCATAAATTTTGTCAGCTGGTGTTGAGATATAATAGCCACCTGATGCTGCCATATTTTTCATTTGAACATAAACTTTTTTATCTTTAGCTTTAATTTCTTCTAATTTTTTATGTATTTCATCACTTTCATATGTTCCACCACCTGGTGAATTGACAACTAGAAGTACACCTTTAACTTGATCGTCTTTTTTAATTTTATCAAGTTGTTTTAAGAAGGATTGATGATTATATCCTCCACCACTAAATAATGACTCTTGAACACCTGTATCTTGAATGGTACCATCTACTGATAATTTAACAATTTTGCTACTACTATCACTACCAGATACGACAGACTCACTTATGCCATCTGAATCTGTTACTGCTTTTTTCCACGAATCGTCTAAAAATATGCCAACTGTGCTGACAACTATACCACCTACAACTAAAATAGCTGCGATGATTATCGCTATAATTCGTTTAGACATAGTATCATCCTTTCTATTTTAAATATTTACATTTATAATAATAACAGACTTTAATAATAACTGTAACTTTTGGGAGGAACAAATTATGACTTCGTATAAACGTATTTATTTATTTAGTTCAAAAGACCGTGACGTATTAGAAACACGTGAAAAAATCCAGAAAGAAATGGAACCACACGGATTTGAATTTGTTTCAAATTACGATGACGCAGATATTATTGCTTCAGTCGGGGGAGATGGGAGTTTCTTACAAGCTTGTAGAAAAACGAACTTTAATAAAGATAAAGTTTATATTGGTATCAAAACACGACTAGATCAGAATTACTTATATGTTGATTTTAGTATAGATGACATTCCACATTTAATTGAATCTATTGATTCTCATGAAGTAAGTGTCAGAAAATATCCTGTCCTAGAAGTAAACTTGAATAACCAAATGTCTTATATGTGTTTAAATGATTTTTACATTAAATCAAGCGTCATCAAGCCGATGAAGTTGGAAATATACATTGATGACGAATATTTCGAAGCATTCAACGGAGATGGTTTATTAATTTCAACACCAACAGGATCAACTGGATATAACAAATCATTAGACGGCGCAATTATTGACCCTAAAATTAGAAGCATGCAATTAACTGAAATCGCATCACTAAATAACAATAATTTCAGAACAGTGAGTAGTTCGGTAGTATTGGGCGATACAAGAACCCTTAAAATCATTCTTGATAAAGAAGGTAACTATTATCCAATTATGGGACTAGATAATGAAGCATTAAGTATTCAAGAAACAGACTTTATTTCACTTAGAATTCAAGATAAATATATTCGAACATTGAAATTACCTCAGAATTCATTCTGGAGTAAAGTACAAAGAAAATTCTTATAAAATTAAGTAACAACCCATAAATCAAAACCACCCGTTAGGTACTGCACCCCTAAAGTTAGAGTAAAAAAACTAACTTTAGGGGGTGTTTTAATATGACAAAATATAGTGATGAATTTAAGTTGAAAGTTGTAAGAGATTATCTAGATGGCCATTATGGTTATCGAAAATTAGCTAAAAAATATAATATACCTGATAAAATTATTATACGAACATGGGTAAAAGCCTTTCAATCATTCGGTGTAGATGGCATTAAAAAGAAACAGAAAAAGACAGTTTATTCTGTTACATTCAAAATAAATGTATTAAACTATATGAAAAGAACAGGCGATTCCTTCCAAGATACAGCGATTAAATTTGGCCTAAATACCCCATCTATTATTGTGCGATGGAAAAAGATATATGACAAAGAAGGTGTGGAAGGACTCGAAAAGCCGAAAGGACGACCTCCCATGAAAAAGAAGAAACAGAAGAAATCTAATCAAAACCTATCACGAGAAAAAGAGTTAGAGCTAGAAAATGAAAATCTTCGATTAGAGAATGCTTATTTAAAAAAGTTGAACGCTTTTCGAGAGAATCCGAGTGCCTTTCTAGAAAAGCACAAGCAGCAGTGGCATTCGAACTCAAAGAAGAAGGATTCAAATTAAAAGATATCTTAGTAAAGGTTGGTATACCAGAAGCAACCTATCATTACCATGCCAAACAATTACAAAAGGAAGATTTAGATAAAGGTTGGAAGAAAAAGATCATTGAACTTTTTCAAAAACACAACGGTAAATACGGCTATCGTCGTATATATTTAGCTTTGAGAAATCAAGGTTATCTCATTAACCATAAGAAAGTACAACGAATTATGCGAGAACTAGGATTAAAATGTCAAAAATTCACACGTAAATCACGCTATCAATCATACAAAGGTACAGTTGGTAAAGTGGCTGAAAATCGCTTGAATCGTAGATTCCATACATCTATTCGACTTCAAAAATTAGTGACAGATATCACTGAATTTAAATGTGCTGAAGAACAAAAATTATATCTCAGCCCTATTATGGATTTATACAATGGGGAAATCATTTCTTATGGTATATCCAGAAGACCAACATTAGACTTAGTACTTCAATCATTGGATAAAGCAGTTACAATCATTAAGCATGAAGCACCATATCGTACGACGATACATTCTGATCAAGGTTGGCATTATCAGCATAATGCATGGATTAGAAGATTATCGGAACAAAGGATTTATCAAAGTATGTCACGTAAAGCGACGTGTGCGGATAATGCTTCTATGGAGAATTTCTTTGGCATCATGAAGCAGGAAATGTATCATGGAGAAGAACTTGTTAACTATGAAACATTAAAAAGAAGAATTGAGGATTACATCTATTGGTATAACAATGAACGTTTGAAATTAAAATTGGCTGGACGAAGTCCAGTACAATACCGAACTCAATCCAGCCAATTAATAGCATAATGGAAACTCTAACTTTGGGGGGTCACTACCTTAACGGGTGGTTTGTTCTGCGGCTATAAGCCTCTATTACTGACCAGCCCTAAAAGGGCACTGAGAAGATCAGCCAAATGTACTACTTTCCCAGCAACCCTTAAAAGGGTTGTTTTATTTTTTCTTCTTTCGAGTTTCTTCCCCAGTAAAAGGATCTATGTACTCTATCATTGTTAACTATTCTGCTACTATATCCTCTTGTAATTGATTTCTTATATAATTTTCTATCACTTTTTTATTTCTACCAACTGTATCTACATAAAATCCTTTACACCAAAATTTTCTGTTACCATATCTATACTTTAAATGGGCATGTCTATCAAATATCATTAAGCTGCTCTTACCTTTTAAATAACCTACAAATTGAGAAACACTTAACTTTGGTGGAATGCTAACTAACATATGAATATGATCTTTACATGCTTCAGCTTCTATTATTTCTACACCTTTTCTTTCACACAATTGTCTTAAAATAATACCAATATCTCTTTTAATTTTCCCATAAATAATTTGTCTACGATATTTTGGTGCAAACACAATGTGGTACTTACAATTCCATTTTGTATGTGCTAAACTGTTTGTGTCTGATGACATTTAATGCATCTCCTCGTGTTGTTAATTTTGGTTGGCTGACCAAATATTATTCTAGCATGTAGAGATGCATTTTTTAATACAACGGTGAAACCATACTGTACCATACGCATAGCGTATGGTTTTAATTTCACAAATTAAAACACCTTAGCGCATAAACGCTAAGGTGTTTTTTACATAAAGTGACTACTAATATAGTCATATAGATTTTTGAGAATTAACGTTATCGTTACAATAATAAATAATACTTTAACGTAAGATACGCCTTTTTTGATAGCAAATGTAACTCCTAAATATGAACCGATTACCATAGATACTGCCATACTTAATCCATAGATATAATTGACATGTCCTAAAACCATAAATAGCAGTAATGCACCTATGTTAGAAGCAAAGTTTAAAAATTTAGCATTTCCGGCTGCGTGTAAATAATCAAGACCAATCATTAATAAAGCAAATAGGAAGAATGATCCTGTTCCGCCTCCAAGAAATCCATCATAATAACCAATTACCGTTACTCCAATAATAAACAAGATTGCTTTTTTAAGTGACAATTTCTTATATCGATTAATGTCTCCCCAATCTTTCTTTACAATTGAGTATATAGTTACTAGTGCCAGTATAATAATTGCCAATGGCTTTAAATATTCTGGTGGTAAATATGTGGCAGTAATCGCACCAAATATCGAACCTACAAAGGATAATGGAAATAATTTACCTACAATATCGAAATCTACTTTCTTCGCTCTTATAAATTTCATCGCACTCGTAAATGAACCGAATGAACTCGCTAATTTATTTGTACCTAGAGCTGTAGCTGGATCCATTCCCACTGCTAGTAATGCAGGTAAAGAAATTAATCCTCCTCCACCTACAACTGAATCGATAAATGATGCAATTAAACCAAATAAAATAATGATTAATAATATATTTAAATCAAACTCCATATGGATATCTCCTCTACTTTAATGATAACGACATCCCAACGTTCGTATTAAAGTAGTTCATCCATCCATTCGTCTTTTTGTTGATTCAAATCATCATGCTTAGAAATTGTAAGTGTTTCTACATTTTTAACCGCTTCATCAATTAGTGGACCAAAATCAAATTTAGATTCAAAATATTCCACTTTTTCTAGTTTAGGATTTGTCTTCGGATTTTTTGGTGTGAAAATCGTACAACAATCCTCAAATGGTTGAATTGATAAATCAAATGTATTAATTGCTTTCGCCTTTTTAACAATATCTTCTTTATCAAATGTAAGTAACGGACGTAAAATAGGCATTGATGTTACACTGTTAATGGCATACATACTACCTAATGTTTGACTTGCTACTTGTCCTAAGTTCTCACCATTTACAATTGCATGTGCACCGATTTCATGTGCTACTTTCTCAGTAACTCTTAACATCATTCTTCTTGTACTTGTCATTGTAAAGCTTTCTTCAACGACTTTATGAATTTGCTTTTGAAGTTCTGTAAAAGGTACAATATGCAATTTGATATCGCCTGTTAAGTGTGCAAGTTGTTTTGTTAAATCGATTACTTTTTGTTTAGCTTGTTCACTTGTATATGGCGGACTATGAAAATGAATAGCTTCAATTGTCACGCCTCGTTTCATCACTTCCATACCTGCTACTGGTGAATCTATTCCACCTGAAAGCATAAGTAATGTTTTACCACCAGTTCCTACAGGTAATCCACCAGCGCCTTCAAGTACACGATTGTACATATAAATAGCGTCTTTACGAACTTCTACTTTAATTTTATGATCTGGATGTTTAACATTTACTATAATGTGATCAGTATTTTGAAGTACATACCCACCTAACTCTTGTTGCAATTGAAAAGTATCAAGTTCAAACGTTTTATCTGCACGTTTGACGTCAATTTTAAATGTGTCTCCCTCTTTAAAATCATGCGCAAACTTTAAAGCGACTTCTTTCATTAAATCTAAATCTTTTTCAATTCGAACTACTGGACTTACAGAGTGTACGCCAAACACAGTTTGAATTCTGCTTATCATTTCTTCAATGTCAGAACCTTCGTGTACATAGATATACATACGGTCACGATTTGCACGTACTTTATAACCTTGAAGTGGCATTAATCGACTTTTGATATTTGCTTTTAATTTATTCACAAACATATTTCTATTACCTGTTTTTAAAGTCAGCTCTCCGTATCTCACTAATATGTGATCATAATTCATATTTTATTAACTCCTTTACCTCTTTATATACTTTATCAAAGGCATCTTTAAAACGTTCTATTTGTTCATTCGTTAAATCTGGTGCAATACTTATTCTTATACTTCCTTCAATAACAAGGTTACTTAATCCCATTGCTTTTAACGTTTCATTATGAGAACTTTTCTTTGAAGAACATGCACTCGTTGTAGACAAATAAATTTCAAATTTAGAAAATGCATTGACTAATACTTCACCTTTAACACCTGGAAAAGAAATATTTAATATATATGGTGCTGCATCGATTGGTGAATTAACCAAGACACCTTTATATTGTTCTACAAAAGCTCTAATTTCTTTACCTCTTTGACTTAATACTTGAGCATTATCTTCCATACGATCGTTCATTATTCTCATCGCTTTTGCTAATGCAATATTGACAGGTGCATTAACTGTACCGCTTCTTAAGCCTTGCTCTTGTCCGCCACCAAATATAATCTGTTTAATCGATTTAATTTGTTTAATCGCCAAAATACCTGAACCTTTTAATCCGTGGAATTTATGTGCGCTTAAACTATAACTATCTGCTAAATTAATATCTAAAGGTATTTTCCCAAAACCTTGTACGCCATCTAGATGAAAATGTACTTTAGGATATTCTTCTAAAATTCGACTAATTTCTTCAATCGGTTGAATTTGCCCCATTACATTATTGACATGCATGCATGTAACAAGTACAACATCATCGTTAAGCAATTCTTGTAAAGATGATATATCTAATTTCCCATCATTCGTCGTTTTAATATATTTTAAATTAAAACCTTCGTCCTCTAATCCTCTCATCGTTTCAAGAACTGACGGATGTTCCATTTTAGTTGTAAGGATTGTATTACCAAATCTCTTTTTCGCTTTGGCCATCCCTTGAAGTGCGATATTATTCGATTCGGTAGCACCACTTGTAAATATAATATTGAATGGATCTTTTAAATTTAAATATTGTTTAATATTTTCTCTTGCTTTATCAAGTAAATGAGCAATCTTTATGCCGGCTGAATGAGGACTATTTGGATTAAAAAAGTATTGTTGATTCATTTGTGTATATGTTTGGATAACGTCCTCATTAGGCTTTGTCGTTGCAGCATTATCAAGATATATCATACTGTCACCTCTTTTTTTCATTATATAATGATACCACAAGTCATTTCGTATAGATATACTAATTGACTTAGAAAAAACATCTATGAACTCAGAAAATCAAAACCACTCGTTTAACGGGTGGTTTGTTCTGCGGCTATAAGCCTCTATTACTGACCAGCCCTAAAAGGGCACTGAGAAGATCAGCCAAATGTACTACTTTCCCAGCAACCCTTAAAAGGGTTGTTTTATTTTTTCTTCTTTCGAGTTTCTTCCCCAGTAAAAGGATCTATGTACTCTATCATTGTTAACTGTTCTGCTACTATATCCTCTTGTAATTGATTTCTTATATAATTTTCTATCACTTTTTTATTTCTACCAACTGTATCTACATAAAATCCTTTACACCAAAATTTTCTGTTACCATATCTATACTTTAAATGGGCATGTCTATCAAATATCATTAAGCTGCTCTTACCTTTTAAATAACCTACAAATTGAGAAACACTTAACTTTGGTGGAATGCTAACTAACATATGAATATGATCTTTACATGCTTCAGCTTCTATTATTTCTACACCTTTTCTTTCACACAATTGTCTTAAAATAATACCAATATCTCTTTTAATTTTCCCATAAATAATTTGTCTACGATATTTTGGTGCAAACACAATGTGGTACTTACAATTCCATTTTGTATGTGCTAAACTGTTTGTGTCTGATGACATTTAATGCATCTCCTCGTGTTGTTAATTTTGGTTGGCTGACCAAATATTATTCTAGCATGTAAAGATGCATTTTTTAATACAACGGTGAAACCATACTGTACCATACGCATAGCGTATGGTTTTAATTTCACAAATAAATAAAGGCAAAGACATTTACCATGTCTTTGCCTTTAAAACGTTCTTATCGTTTATTTACATCTTCTTCTATTTTTTCACTGATACCCGGCTCTACTTTTTCAAGCGCTGCTTCAGCTATTTCAATAGCACGTTTATATCTATTGTTAGCAAACAGTCTTTCTGCTTCATTAAGACTCTTATTCAGTTCATTATTTTCTTTTCTGTATCTATTACCATATTGAATTAATGTTTCAGCATGAACAGCATTAATAAGTACATCTGTTGTTTCATCTTCAAATTTATTCATTTGAAGTACAATGTTACTTACTTTATCTTTCACATATTGTACATTAATAGGTCTTTGACTAAAGATTTTATTTACTTCACGGATTTCGTGATCAATTTCATTTTTCATAATGATAAATCTTTCAGGTACACTTGGTAAATTAGATGCTAATAAATTTCTATATATTTCTTCTTTCTTAGATTGAACACGTAATGTATTTTGTTGAGCTGTAGCTTCGTCTTCTCTAAGAGAAACTAAATGATTTTGTATTTTTTGTTGGTTATCATTAATTACTTTAACATGTTCTTCTATATATAGTAGATTATCTTCAACTTCACTATAGCGTACATTTGTTTTAGCCATTTCACCTAAAATTTCATCGTATACACTGATTAAGTTTTGAATTTCATTCTCATACTGTCTTACTTTATGTACATCTTCTTCAGAAATATAATAGTTCTCTTTAACATATTCAATTTCAGTTTGAAGTGTGTAGTTCATATCTTTAGCATGGAATAATTCATCTGTAATAATTTCTTTAGATTGTTCGACAGTATTTTTAGATTTTACTTCATGTTCGATTAAATCATACATATCATCTAAAGCATCATTAATTTCATTAATAATACTTTCAGCTTTCGTTAATTCTAATCTTCCAATCAATGGTTCAACTAAATTTAATTTGCCACGTAAAGTTTGAAGCGTCCCTTCTACTTTAACGTGTTCAAGGTTATAACCTTCAACTTTCAAATCTCTACATCCGAATTTCAAGTCTTGGAATTGACCTGGTAATTCTTTTTGTACATCTTTGATCAATAATGGAATTTCCTCCATATCTTCTTGCATACGTTTCATATCCGTATTCAGTTGATCGATATGACCACTTGCTTTAATGTAGTGTCCATCTTCAACAAGTTCTTCATATTGTTCAATTCTAGGTAGAAAAGCTTCGATGTTTTTTTCGATTAGTTCAGCAGCATCCCCAAACTGGTGTCTATTCGCTAATACTTCTCTCTTCGTTTCTCTATAAATCTGTTTAGATTCATCGTATAGTTTGTCGCTTGTTTCCACTGTTGTCATTAATTCTGTAACACTCTGAGTTAAGCGCATATATTTCTTTTCTATACCATCCATTATTTTGTTAGCATCAGCAATACTTTCTTCTGATTGTGAGAACTTAAATTTATCAAGTTCTGCATCAGCATCATGAATTTTTGCATCTACAACTTTTAAATCTTCTTGTAAAACAGTTTGCCATTCTCTTTTAAATTGGTCATACTTGTCTTTAGCTTCACCATGGATATTTAATTTTTTAAGCTTCGCTAATTCATCTTGAAAAGGTAATTGCTTAATTTTTTGCTTACGCTGCTCAGTCTCAGTAATCAAATTTCGCTTTGATGTACGCAACCATAACATTATACCAATACCAATTAATATAATGATTATAACTGCAAGTGTTATATAAATTGCCATTATGTATTCTCCTCCTAAATCGTTCTCTTTATTATAACGTAAAATATATTTCCAACAAACCTTTTTCTATGCAAAACATATTCAAAATCATAAAATAGTAATATAATTCAAATAAATATTGAAATGAGGAATAAAAATGTCAGAACAACAACTAGATTATTCATTACTCAACCGCCAATTAGATGGTTTATTATCAGGAGAACAAGATTTAATTGCTAATTTAAGTAATGCATCTGCGTTCATCAACCAATTCTTACCAAACATTAATTGGGTTGGGTTTTATCTTATTAAAAATAATGCCTTAAAACTTGGTCCATTTCAAGGATTACCAGCTTGTGTAGACATTGAAATTGGTAAAGGGGTTTGTGGAACAGCTGTTGCCGAAAAGCAATCACAACTTGTTGAAGATGTTAATCAATTCCCTGGGCATATTGCATGTGATGCGAATAGCCAATCAGAAATCGTTATACCTATATACTATAACAAAGAAATCATCGGTGTGTTAGATATAGATGCACCTGTTAAATCAAGATTTGATCGAACTGATCTTGAAGGGTTAGAATTATTTGTCAAAACGCTAGAAAAGCATATCCATCTTTAAAATATAAATTGACATGAACAAAACAAAAATGTATAATAGCTTTTGTGTGAATTAACGAAAGTAGCAGTTAAATATTATAAGGCTCTATGTTATTCCCAAAGAAGGCGTGTTGTGTAACCGCGGCTGCAAGGTGAAGGCACACAAATATAACATATCCCTATGAGCATTTAACATTCTTTCTTGTTTCTTCATAACAATCAAACAAGAAAAAGGAGGAACTTCAAAATGGCAAGATTTAGAGGTTCAAACTGGAAAAAATCACGTCGTTTAGGTATTTCATTAAGCGGCACAGGTAAAGAATTAGAAAAACGTCCTTACGTACCAGGACAACACGGTCCAACTCAACGTAAAAAATTATCTGAGTATGGTCTTCAATTGCAAGAGAAACAAAAATTACGTTACATGTACGGAATCAACGAACGTCAATTCCGCACTATTTTCGATAAAGCTGGTAACATGAAAGGTATCCACGGTGATAACTTCATGGCACTATTAGCTTCACGTTTAGACGCAGTAGTTTACCAATTAGGTTTAGCTCGTACTCGTCGTCAAGCACGTCAATTAGTTAACCATGGTCACGTAACTGTAGATGGCGCTCGTGTTGATATCCCATCTTACACTTTAAAACCTGGTCAAACTATCGGTGTTCGTGAAAAATCACAAAAATTAAACATCGTATTAGAATCAGTTGAATTAAGTCATCACGTTCCTGATTACTTATCATTCGATGCTGACAAATTAGAAGGTACTTTCGTACGCGTTCCAGAACGTAGCGAATTATCTGCTGAAATCAATGAACAATTAATCGTTGAGTACTACTCTCGTTAATCTTTGTTCAACAAAACCACTTTCATTTCGAAAGTGGTTTTTTTATTTTGTGAAATTAAAACCATACGCTATGCGTATGGTACAGTATGGTTTCACCGTTGTATTAAAAAATGCATCTCTACATGCTAGAATAATATTTGGTCAGCCAACCAAAATTAACAACACGAGGAGATGCATTAAATGTCATCAGACACAAACAGTTTAGCACATACAAAATGGAATTGTAAGTACCACATTGTGTTTGCACCAAAATATCGTAGACAAATTATTTATGGGAAAATTAAAAGAGATATTGGTATTATTTTAAGACAATTGTGTGAAAGAAAAGGTGTAGAAATAATAGAAGCTGAAGCATGTAAAGATCATATTCATATGTTAGTTAGCATTCCACCAAAGTTAAGTGTTTCTCAATTTGTAGGTTATTTAAAAGGTAAGAGCAGCTTAATGATATTTGATAGACATGCCCATTTAAAGTATAGATATGGTAACAGAAAATTTTGGTGTAAAGGATTTTATGTAGATACAGTTGGTAGAAATAAAAAAGTGATAGAAAATTATATAAGAAATCAATTACAAGAGGATATAGTAGCAGAATAGTTAACAATGATAGAGTACATAGATCCTTTTACTGGGGAAGAAACTCGAAAGAAGAAAAAATAAAACAACCCTTTTAAGGGTTGCTGGGAAAGTAGTACATTTGGCTGATCTTCTCAGTGCCCTTTTAGGGCTGGTCAGTAATAGAGGCTTATAGCCGCAGAACAAACCACCCGTTAAGGTAGTGACCCCCCAAAGTTAGAGTTTCCATTATGCTATTAATTGGCTGGATTGAGTTCGGTATTGTACTGGACTTCGTCCAGCCAATTTTAATTTCAAACGTTCATTGTTATACCAATAGATGTAATCCTCAATTCTTCTTTTTAATGTTTCATAGTTAACAAGTTCTTCTCCATGATACATTTCCTGCTTCATGATGCCAAAGAAATTCTCCATAGAAGCATTATCCGCACACGTCGCTTTACGTGACATACTTTGATAAATCCTTTGTTCCGATAATCTTCTAATCCATGCATTATGCTGATAATGCCAACCTTGATCAGAATGTATCGTCGTACGATATGGTGCTTCATGCTTAATGATTGTAACTGCTTTATCCAATGATTGAAGTACTAAGTCTAATGTTGGTCTTCTGGATATACCATAAGAAATGATTTCCCCATTGTATAAATCCATAATAGGGCTGAGATATAATTTTTGTTCTTCAGCACATTTAAATTCAGTGATATCTGTCACTAATTTTTGAAGTCGAATAGATGTATGGAATCTACGATTCAAGCGATTTTCAGCCACTTTACCAACTGTACCTTTGTATGATTGATAGCGTGATTTACGTGTGAATTTTTGACATTTTAATCCTAGTTCTCGCATAATTCGTTGTACTTTCTTATGGTTAATGAGATAACCTTGATTTCTCAAAGCTAAATATATACGACGATAGCCGTATTTACCGTTGTGTTTTTGAAAAAGTTCAATGATCTTTTTCTTCCAACCTTTATCTAAATCTTCCTTTTGTAATTGTTTGGCATGGTAATGATAGGTTGCTTCTGGTATACCAACCTTTACTAAGATATCTTTTAATTTGAATCCTTCTTCTTTGAGTTCGAATGCCACTGCTGCTTGTGCTTTTCTAGAAAGGCACTCGGATTCTCTCGAAAAGCGTTCAACTTTTTTAAATAAGCATTCTCTAATCGAAGATTTTCATTTTCTAGCTCTAACTCTTTTTCTCGTGATAGGTTTTGATTAGATTTCTTCTGTTTCTTCTTTTTCATGGGAGGTCGTCCTTTCGGCTTTTCGAGTCCTTCCACACCTTCTTTGTCATATATCTTTTTCCATCGCACAATAATAGATGGGGTATTTAGGCCAAATTTAATCGCTGTATCTTGGAAGGAATCGCCTGTTCTTTTCATATAGTTTAATACATTTATTTTGAATGTAACAGAATAAACTGTCTTTTTCTGTTTCTTTTTAATGCCATCTACACCGAATGATTGAAAGGCTTTTACCCATGTTCGTATAATAATTTTATCAGGTATATTATATTTTTTAGCTAATTTTCGATAACCATAATGGCCATCTAGATAATCTCTTACAACTTTCAACTTAAATTCATCACTATATTTTGTCATATTAAAACACCCCCTAAAGTTAGTTTTTTTACTCTAACTTTAGGGGTGCAGTACCTAAACGGGTGGTTTTGATTTATAATTTATGACTTCATCCATTCATCTAATAAATGTGCATAATCCGATATTAAACCATCAACACCCAAATCTAACATTTTTTGAGCCGTATGTTTATCATTAATTGTATATGGTAATACCTTAAGTTGCGATGCATGTGCTGACTTTACAAATTTTCTCGTGACAATTTTATAATTCGGATTAATATAGTTTGCATACTCCCCTATTTTGTTAATTTCCCTTTTACTTATAAATCGGTCTTTCTTCTTAATCAATACACCTAATTCTATTTCAGGCCATAAAGTATTTATTTTTTGAATTGAATTTCTATTAAATGACTGAATCATAATTTGATTATACGAAATATCATGTTGTTTGATCATAGAGATGATATCCTCTTCAATATTTGGATAGTTTTCGGGTTGCTTGATTTCTATAAGTAGCTTTAAATGTGTGTCTTTTATTAATTTAAGTACATCTTGAAATAACGGAATTTGCTCACCAATATATGCTTGCCCTTTCCATTTACCAACATCATACTTTTTCAATGTTTCGTATGTTAATTTTCTGATGACCCCTTTTTCTTGTGAAGTACGTTTCGTCGTTGGATCATGAATAACAACGAGTTCACCATCAATCGTTCTATGTATATCTATTTCAAGAACATCTATATTGAATTCTATTGCATGTTTAAAAGAAATCATTGTATTTTCTGGTGCTAACGATGGAACACCTCTATGTGCAACTTTTAATTTGCAATTTTGATTATTCACATTCATTGTCTACTCCTTTAAAATCAGTCATACTATAGATTATACCCAAATATTTTTAATTATAGAAAGGAACATGAATATGACAACACATATTTTTAATTTAAAAGGAACGTGGACTAAAGGCAGAAATGCTTCTGGCCATATTACAACTGATAATTTATCTACTCGCGTATCAATCCCTGAAGTAATGGATGGACCAGAAATCGGTACAAATCCAGACGAGATGCTACTAGGTGCAGCTTCAACTTGCTATATGATTACATTGGCAGCAATGATTGAACGCTCTGAAATTGATATCGAAAGAATCGAAGTGGATTCTAAAGGTCATGTTGATTTCGAAGATGGTGTGATCACTTATAAAAAAATAGAACATTTCCCTATTATTTATTTATCTGAAGAACCAGATGAAAATTTACAAAAAAGATTAAACAGACTTGTTCAAAAAGCAGAAGAATCTTGTATGATAACACGTGCTTTAGCTGGTAATGTTCAAGTTGTAGCAACAGGTGAAATAAGATTTTAGTAATGAAAGCGTTTTAATCAGAATTTTCAATAAATTCACTATTATTTTACTATTTTCTTTGCTACAATATAGAACATAAATTCAGTAAGGAGTGTATATATATGTATCAGCATGATTCTTTATTACTCGCACCAGGTCCTACAACTGTTCCTAGGGAGATTTTAGAAAGTATGAATCAACCTATGACAGGACATAGAACAAAGGAATTTAGTCAAATTATTCATCAAGCATCGAGAGATTTACAAACAATTTTTGGGGCTAAACACCCTGTTGCTATTCTAACTTCATCAGGAACAAGTGCTCTTGAAGCAGCTATGGTTAATGTAGCAAATCCTGAAGATGATATTGTCATTATTGTTTCAGGCGCTTTTGGGGATAGGTTTAGAAAAATCGCATCCTCTTATCCATTTAAGGCACATATTTTTGAAGTTGAATGGGGAAAAGGTGTCGATTTAAAAGAATTTGAAACATATTTAAACTCACTTAATGTTGATGTTAAAGCCGTATTCACACAATTTTGTGAAACGTCTACTTCTGTTAAACACCCTATTAATGCTTTAGGAAAATTAGTTAAACAATTTAATCCTGACATCTATTTTGTAGTAGATGGCGTTAGTATTATTGGCGCAGTTGAAGTAGATATGGAACAAGACAACATCGATGTTCTCGTTTCAGGTAGTCAAAAAGCAATCATGTTACCACCTGGCGCAGCATTTGTAGCATATAATGATAGAGCTATCGAAAGGTTTAAAGAAGTGACAACTTCAAGATTTTACTTAGATTTAAATAAATACATAACTTCTTTAAACGATGATTCAACACCTTTCACACCAGCTGTATCACTTATTAGAGGTGTACAAACTTATTGTGATTTAATTCAAGAAGAAAAATTTGAAAATACAATCAAAAGACACGAAGTATGTAAAACAGCCGTTCGAGAAAGTTTAAAAGCTTTAGATATGGAACTATTAGTTGAAGATGAATTTGCTTCACCTACTGTAACAGCTTTTGTACCAAATAAAGATGAAGTTAAGACGATTAAAGATGAATTACTTGATAGATTCAACATAACAATTGCAGGTGGTCAACAGCATCTTAAAGGAACAATATTAAGAGTTGGTCACATGGGTAAAGTCTCTCCAAATGACATGTTGCAATTTATTAGCGCATTAGAAATTATACTTTCAGAAATACGTGAACAATCAGTACTTGGTAAAGGTGTTTCAAAATTCCAGGAGGTAGTTAATCAATATGTTTAAAGTAATTGTAGTCGATCCAATATCAGAAGAAGGTTTAAAAAGTTTAACAGATCATGAAAAATTCGAAATAGACATCAAAACTGGCTTGAGTGAATCGGAAATCGTTAACATTATCGGTGACTATGATGCTTTAATCGTAAGAAGCCAAACTCAAATCACACCCCCTATTCTAGATGCAGCGAAAAATCTTCGCGTTGTAGCTAGAGCTGGTGTTGGTGTTGATAATATTGATATCGATCACGCAACTAAACAAGGTATTCTTGTTATTAATGCGCCTGATGGTAACACTATTTCTGCAACTGAACATTCTATGGCAATGATTCTTTCTATGGCTCGAAATATTCCAGAAGCACATCGCTCATTACAAGAAGGTAATTGGGATAGAAAAAAATATCGTGGTACTGAATTATACAAGAAGACACTTGGCGTAATTGGTGCAGGTAGAATCGGTTTAGGTGTTGCCAAACGTGCTCAAAGTTTCGGCATGAATATTCTTGCATTTGATCCTTATTTATCTAGCGATGACGCGAAACGTTTAGAAATTACGAGAGCAACTGTAGACGAAATTGCTGAACAAGCAGACTTCATTACAGTGCATACCCCTCTTACACCAAAGACTAAAGGACTAGTTAATGAAGACTTCTTCAATAAAGCGAAACCTAACTTACAAATCATCAACGTAGCTAGAGGTGGTATTATCGATGAAGATGCCTTAATTAAAGCACTTGATGAAGGTAAAATCGAAAAAGCTGCACTAGACGTATTTACCGAAGAACCAGCAAATAACACACCACTTACGCAACATGAAAAAATTATCGTAACACCACATCTTGGTGCTTCAACTATCGAAGCTCAAGAAAAAGTTGCAGTATCTGTTGCAAATGAAATCATTGATATCTTTGAAAATAATAACGTCTTACATGCTGTAAACGCACCACAAATGTCTGGTGAAGTTGAAGCAGAACTGAGACCATTTGTAGAATTAAGTAGAACAACTGGTGAAGTGGGTATCCAACTATTTGAAAAAGGTCCAAGAGAATTAAAAATTAAATATCATGGTGAAATTGCATTAGATGATACAAGTTTAATTACTAGACAACTTGTTATGGGTGTCTTACAACAAGACTTAGGTGATCATGTTAATTTAATCAATGCACTCGTATTGTTAAATGAACAAGGTGTAACGTATCAAATCGAAAAAAATAGTAAAAAATATGGTTTCAGCAACTATATTGAATTAGAATTAGTGAACAAAGACCATTCTATTAAAATCGGTTCAACTGTATTAAATGGTTATGGACCTCGTATCGTAAGAATTAACGACTATCCTGTAGATTTCAAACCAGAAAAACACATGTTACTTATCCATCATAATGACAGACCTGGTATCGTAGGTAAAATGGGACAAATCTTAGGAGAACATGGCATCAATATTGCTTCAATGCACTTAGGTAGACATTCTATCGGTGGAGAAGCATTAATGATATTATCTATAGATGATGAAGCTTCAGATGAAACAATAGATGACTTATTTGCTATTGATGGTTTCCAAAGCATTAAAAAAGTCGAACTAAATAAACAACTATAAACAATAAACCACGCGTTAGATCAATACTGACACGTGGTTTTTTTATGCATATTTAACTAACAAATGCTTTAAGTACGAGTCTTGCTCGATTGTTGTTCATTTCATGAATATCATAGTACGTTAAGATATGTAACCTTAAATCATTGATAAATTTTTCTTCAGATGATTTACCAATACTATTCACTTTGCCTATAATCCATAAAATAAATGACGTTAATACAGTTTGAGAAACATCTTTCATATATTGCTGATCATGAGATATATCAGATTGCTTAATATCATTAATCAAACTATAGACCTCTTTACTCACTATAAATTCTTTAGGACTCGTATCAATCACAATCTTTAGTTCCTCGACAGTTTGTGCTTTATAAAGTGTCCCCTTTTCTTTAATTTGCAGTAATTCATTTCTAGTAGTGTCATAGCTTAAATTAAGGAACTGAGCGATCTCTTTTATTAAATCATCACTATACGAATTAGGATCTTGCTTATTGAGTTTAGAAATTTTCTTATGAGAGAACCCAGTTTGCCTTATAAAGTGGTTTCTATCAGCATCATGATTTTTTAATAAAATATCAATATACATTACTCCAACCCCCATCTGCTTTTCAAAATTTTTCCACACTTCTATTATACAATATTTATAAGTAAATATTGTAATGAAATCTTATAAAAATTTTATTCATCAAAAAATCCCACAAATCTTTGATGATTTGTGGGATTTTCAATTTATAATAATACGTTTCTAATATCTAATACGTTATCTACAATATAATCAGCATGATAATCTTCTAACTCTGCTCTTGCTGACTGACCTTTTAATCCAGTGAGTGTGCCTATAAATGTTGCACCTGTTTTTTGTGCACTCAATAAATCAGCTAATGAATCACCTACTATATATATATCTTGCTCACTAAACACTTGTTCTTGTTCTTTTATATAAGATAAAAATTTCTCTGTGTCATTACCACCATTCGCTACTAAATAGCTAAATGGATTTGGTTTACCGAGTGGTTTAAATTCTGGATAGGTTGTTTCTGCTTTAAGCACTTCTGATGCTGTTCCAATATGGAATTCATCAAATTGTTTTAACCAACCGATTGTCTCAAATGGAACGATTGTTTCTGTTCTTGGTCTACCTGTAGCAATACCAATTTGATATCCTGCTTCTTTTAAATCTTCTAGCAATTGTGTCACTTCATCCACATCAGCTAACACTACTTCTTCTTTTATATAACCATTTTTAAAAGTTGTACGAGGTGTCTTATGTTCAACTTCTTGATATAACTCAGTACCTAAGTACCATTCTTGATAAACTTCTTGTGCAACATCCCAGAACTTACTTTTCAGTTCAAAAATTGAAGCATCTTCTACTTTTAGTTCTTCTTGTGCAAAAGCAATAAGATCATAATAAATATTTTCTTTACCGGAAGTCGCTTTAGATAAAAATCGACGAGGTATTTCTATATTTATTTCTTTACCTACTATTTGTTGAGCATAATTTTTCAAAGTATTGTCGTCAAAGTTAACGTTACTCAAGTCAAGATTTGTAGCTTTTGCTTGCTTTAACAATTCAATTAAATGTGTACTAATCACAATAAAAAGCATATCCCAGTTAGAATTTAAACCTAAAGACTTAAGTTGATTCAGAATTTGATCATCAATAAATATGTCTTTTCTAATTTGTTTAATATCTTGTTCATCTAATGTTTCTATGTCTACTGTTCCTTTTAAGTTTAAATAAGCTTCACTATGTAAAATTTCATAAACTGTTAAAGCAGAAACATCAAAACATCTTTCTTCACTTAAAAAAACACCGTCTACATCAAATAATACTTGTTTCATATTATGCCTCCATTTTTTGAACATTCTGATTATAATTTTAGCATAGATTATGACTGAATACAGTAGTATTACAACATAAGATAAATGAAAACGTTTTACTTTAAGATACAAAAAATCTTACAAGCAAATGGTCGCTTGTAAGATTTTTTAATGTTATTTTTGTCTAGATTTACGAGCGATATACGTCACTTCTTTTTGTAAAGTATTCGTTCTTTCTTCTAATAAAGTCATAATTTTAGCTATTTTTTCACTTTTCTTCATATCACTTGGGAAGTCATTTGGATCGATCGGCTCTCCAAATTTAATAAACGACTTTTGTCTAAACCCAAAAATTGATTTAACTTGTTTAGGCCCTTCAAAAGCAGCTGGTACAATTGGTTTGTTACTTAATACAGCAATCGTTGCAGCCCCTCTTTTTAATGGTGCTTCTCCTGTTTCTACTCTATGACCAGATGGGAAAATACCAACACTTTTACCTTGATTTAATAATTTAACAGGTATTTTTAAAGTACTTGGACCTGGTTTTTCTCTATCAACTGGAAATGCATTCAATGAATGAAAGAATTTATCTGACCAGTCTTTCGAAAACAATTCTTTTTTAGCCATATAATTAATTTCTGTAGGATATAAACTTAAAGCTAACATGATAACTTCTACATATCCTGTATGTGTACACGTAACGATATAAGGTTCATCAGGAACTTTTTCTTTGTTGATTGCTACAATTTGTTTCCCGAATTTTTGAAAAATAGTATGTAAAACAGTACTCGCAAATTTATACATTTAATGACCACTCTCTTCTTAATGATATACATATTCTATCATTGTCGTACTTACGTAACAAGTTTTCATACAAAATATTGTAACAATTTAAAACGACCATATCATTAGCTTTTTAAATGAATTTCTATAATAATTATTTTATGGACAGTGTTTAAGGAGGCAATAAAATGGATCAAAATCAAAATGAGGAGCAACAGAATATTAATAAGACAACTTCAAATGGTTACTATTACAAACAAAAAAATAAAATCCCTTGGTATCAAAGTTGTCTTATCCCATTTATTTCTGGTATTTTAGGCGCGGTATTAATACTCGCATTATATATCGGCGGGACTAAAATAGTAGATGTGTTTAACAATTATAATGATGAAGCGAATATTACAAAAGCACCTGCTAATGAAAAAGGTGGCAATATTAAAGATAATAAATCAAGCAACAAATCCGTTTCTAAAACGATTGAAGATGTTTCACCTTCAATTGTAGGCGTTATTAACAAACAAAAAGCAAACGGGCTTGAATCATTTTTCGGTGGTAACAACTCTGAGGATTCAGATGGGTCTGGTGATTCAGAAGAAACGGGAACAGGTACAGGCGTGATTTATCAATCTAATGGTAATACTACTTACATCGTAACGAACAACCATGTTATAGAAGGTGCAAATGAAATAGAAGTTCGCCTTCATAATGATAAATCAGTAAAAGCCAAACTTGTCGGTACAGATGTTATGACTGACTTAGCAGTATTAAAAATAGAAGGTAATTATAATATTGAACCAATTAAATTCGCAGATTCATCTAAAGTTAAAGCTGGTGAAACAGTATTTGCTTTAGGTAACCCATTAGGTGTTGAATTTGCAAACAGTGTGACACAAGGTATTATTTCTTCAGAAGAACGTACGATGAATGTACAAACTTCACAAGGTGTAACAGAGGCAACAGTAATTCAAACAGATGCTGCCATAAACCCAGGTAACTCAGGTGGCGCATTAATCGACTTAAACGGTAACCTTATAGGTATTAACTCAATGAAAATTTCAAGATCAGATGTAGAAGGTATCGGCTTTGCAATTCCAAGTAATGAAGTAAACAATATCATTAAAGATATTATGTACGACGGTAAAGTTACACGACCTTATATCGGTATCAGTATGATTTCAATAGATGATATACCAAACCAATATAAGAAAGAATTAAATCTCACAACAGATAAAGGTGTTTACATTTCTGAAGTAGATAAAAAAGCAGACAACGGACTTAAAAAAGATGATGTCATTACTAAAGTAGACGATAAAGATGTATCAGACGTTTCTGATATTAAAAATTATATCTACAATGAGAAAAAACCAGGTGACAAAATCACAATCAAATACATTAGAGACGGTAAAACACATACAACAAAAATCACATTAAAAGAACAAAACTAAATTAAAAACCGCATGGGACAATGATAGAGTCCCATGCGGTTTTTCACGTATGTCTTAGTTACACTTTCGACAGTAACTTTACTTAATATATTTAAACATATCACTATAATGTTTACTATTGTATTTTTACTTTCTAGAACATTTCTGTCCCAAACTCCTAAAATTATTTTAATGATTCTGGAAAATCTTGATAGCCTTCTCTAATATTTACAACATTTTCAAATCCTTTGTTTTCTAAGATACCCACGGCGATTGAACTTCTAACACCTGACTGACAATGTACGTATATTTTATCCTCTTTATTAAATGGAATATTTTCATTTAATAATTTACCATGCGGAATATTGACTGCTTGATCTAAGTGCCCATTTTTCCACTCTTCTTCATTACGTACGTCAAGTATATATTCTTCTTTACCAGTCATATCAATGCTATGGATGGATTGGGTTAAAATTTCTGATTTTGGTAAACGATAACCCGCTACATTATCAAAGCCAATTAATTGTAAAGTATGTGTTGCTTGCTCAACGATAGATTTATCACCAATTAAATCTATACTATTTTCATAGTCTAAATACCAACCGATTTGATTAATGAAGTTTTGATTGTAAGGAATATTGATTGTACCTTCAGTATGACCACCATGAAAAGCTTCTTTACTACGAAGATCAAAGGCTATTCTTGCATTATCTAAACTAGGAAAAACGTCGTATGGTTGATACATGTTCATACCAAACTGATTAATTTTTTTCATCTGTGCAAAGTGATGGGGTGGCGCTGGTTGATTTGATGTTAATGTTTCAACAAATTTAGATTCATCTGTTACATTAAATGCCCAGTTATTAATTTTTTCGTAACCTAGCGTAGACATTGGTATAGCACCTAATGCTTTACCACAAGGACTTCCAGCACCGTGTCCAGGCCATATTTGAATATAATCTGGTAAATCTTTAACACCTTCTATAGATTGGAACATCTGTTTTGCACCAATCTCTGTAGTACCTTCTATTTGTACTGATTTTTCTAGTAAATCAGGTCTACCGATATCACCAACAAAAATAAAGTCACCACTAAATAAACCCATTGGAACACTTGAGCCGCCACCTTCATCCGTGAGTAAGAAACTAATACTCTCCGGGGTATGACCAGGTGTATGCAAGACTTCTAATTTAATATTACCTACTTGAATAATATCTTGATTTTTAACAAAATTTGTATGTTCCGGCATATTTTTATAACTTAATTGATCATCACCTTCTCCAGATACATATATTGGCGTTTAAACGTTCTGCCACGTCCCGAATTCCAGAAGCAAAATCAGCGTGAATATGTGTTTCTGCAGCTTGTGTAATTGTAAAACCTTCGCTATCTGCAACTTCCATATATTTTGTTATATCACGAACAGGATCAATTACTATTGCCTCTCCTGTACGTTGACAGCCAACTAAATAAGATGCTTGAGATAAATGATTATCGTAAAATTGTTTGAAAAACATGATAAAACTCCTTTTTTTTAATAGATTTAATTAGATGAATAAATTATGATTCGCATTTTCTGTATCACCAATATAAGTACCTACTCCACCGTACTCAACCTCGTCCCTGAGCTCTTCTTTCTGAATGCCCATAACATCCATGCTCATCGTGCAAGCGATTAATTTGATATCTTGTTCGATAGCTTGATTGATAAGAGATGGTAATGAATCAACATTTTTCTTTTTCATTACATAGCGCATCATGATATTACCTAAACCAAACATATTCATTTTAGAAAGTGGCATGCGTACAGATGATTTAGGCAACATCAAATCAAACATTTTTGCAATGCCTTTCTTTTTAACGTTAACTGTTTGTTCTTTTTTCAACGCGTTAAGTCCCCAAAAAGTAAAGAAGATAGTTACATCTCTTCCTGCAGCTCTAGCGCCATTTGCAATAATCATTGCTGCCACTGCTTTATCTAACTCTCCACTAAATAGTACAATTGTCGTACCTTTAGCAGTATGATTCACTTGTAAGTCTTTTGGTTTTTCTTTTTGAATGATTGCATTAATTCCATTATTACTTTCATCCAATTCAACTAATGTATGCCCTGTTTGTTTCACCCAGCTTTTAATGTCGCTAAGGAAACCAGGATCAGTCACTGTAACTTCAATTTGCTCGCCTACCTCAATATTTTTCATTTCTTTACTAATGTTTACAATTGGACCTGGGCATTGAAGACCACTATAGTTAAATTGTTTACGCTCTGCTTTAATTTCTACATTTGTATTTTCTTCTTGTGTATCGTGATTATTATTTTGTTCTTCATAAGCATTATAGCCACCGTCTAAATTTACAACATCATAACCTTGTTTAGCTAAATATTCACTTGCTTTGCTGCTTCTATTACCACTTTTACAGTGAATATAATAGGTTTTGTTTTTATCTTTATTGAATGATTCAATCTTATCTACAGGATATAATGTAGCATCATTTATGTGTGCTAGCTCATATTCTTCTTCTGTTCTTACGTCAATCAGTTGACCTTGTGCACCTAATTTTTCTAATTCTTGTTTACTGAATTTGTTGATATGCTTTTCGTTATATTGTTTCATAATATCCTCCTTATAAATACCTATAGGGGTATATTAACCGATTGTTTACAGTATGCCAAATACCCTATTGGGTATTTGACATTTTTGGTACTATCTATTATTATGACTTTATTCAATTAAAAGTGGAGGGAATAACTATGCATTATGATAAAAAAATGATTAATCGTATTAATAGAATACAAGGTCAACTCAATGGAGTTATTAAAATGATGGAAGAAGAAAAAGATTGTAAAGATGTCATTACTCAAATCAGTGCATCCAAAAGTTCAATCCAACGTTTGATGGGGATTATCATTAGTGAAAATTTAATAGAATGTGTAAAGGCAGCAGAAGATAATGGTGAAAATTCTGAAGAATTGATTAATGAAGCCGTTAACTTATTGGTAAAAAGTAAATAATGGATATTTCAACTGTTATTATGATGTTACTTATAGGGGGATTCGGGGGCTTTATTTCGGGACTAGTAGGTATCGGTGGTGCTATCATTATTTATCCAGCTATTTTATTATTACCGCCACTATTTGGTGTTCCTGCATACAGCGCATACATCGCTTCAGGTCTTACTTCCAGTCAAGTCTTTTTCAGTACTTTAAGTGGGTCATTAAAAGCGCGAAAAAAAACAGAATTCTCCCCGCCATTAGTTATTTATATGAGTGGAGGTATGATTACAGGGAGCATGTTAGGCGCACTCATAGCAAATTTATTTAATGCTACATTTGTAAATGCGATATATATTATCATTGCTTTAATCGCATTATTTTTAATGTTTATTAACGTAAAACCAAATTTAAATCAATCTTCCTTTAACAAACCATTATTAGTTATGGTTGGTCTTTTCGTTGGTATCATTTCGGGTATAGTTGGAGCAGGCGGCGCTTTTATTATTATTCCTATATTGTTAGTTTTATTCAAATTACCAATGAATATGGTAGTTGCTAATAGTATAGTAATTGCTTTTATATCTTCAATTGGCGCCTTTATCATTAAACTTATACAAAGTTACATTCCTTTAGAAGACGCATTATTTTTAATAATAGGGAGTATTATTTTCGCTCCGTTAGGCTTAAAATTAGGTAAAAAAGTCCCTAGTTTTGTACAAAAATGGATCATCAGTGTTTTAATTATTATTGCAATTATTCAAATTATTTTATAGATAAGAAAGAGAGGTACAACTAATATTTGCACTTCCCTTTCTTATATATAAGGTTAAAACATTCTCATATATTAAGTAAAGTGACACTTTCGACGACTTTTGTTACTATGGCGTACCTTTTTTACACTTCGATAGACTTTTGTAATCATTTCTACTATTATATATACTCCATATAATTCAAAAAAGCATGCTACTCATATCGAGTTGCATGCTTTTTCTATATACATATTTCAAACTAGAATCCTCTACCTGCGCCTCCGCCAGAGAAGCCGCCTCCTCCGCCGAAGCCACCTCCGGAGAATCCGCCACCAGAACTACCTGATGACCCTCCAAAGATAAATGGTCCAGTCATACCACGTCTTGTACCTCTTCTATTTCCACCTCTTGGAGGTCTACCGCCTCCATTTTTGAAGTAAATAATGAAGAATACAATAATAAATATGATAAAGATGATAAATGGTATTTTTCCTAACCCACTACTTTGTGGCTCGTCTTCAGTGAACTTCTTACCATCGTATCCGTAACTTTTAGCTACTTCATCCCACACTGCATCATATAAATTTGTTAAACCTTGACTGTAATAAGCGTTTGCTTTTTTACTATCTTTAGTTTGAGAAGCTTTCTTTTGATAAGGCATGAATTTAGAATCGATCAATTCCCCAACTTTAGAGTCATTGAGGACACCTTCAAGTCCATCTCCAACTGCTATATCAATACCTCTATTATTGTTCTCATTACCGTTATCCATATTTAATAGGATAACAATACCACGATTATGCTTTTGGTCGCCAACTTTATAGTGTCGCCCCGCTTCTAACGCATAATCTTGGCGAGGTGTTTGACCTATTGATTTCATCGTCATTAACAAGATATCTGCATCTGTTCCATCTTGTAATTTTTGACCTTTTTGATTAATTTTGTCTTTATCTTGATCAGTCATTAATTTAGCATGATCTTGTACAAATACAGGCTGTTCTAACTTAGGAAATTTATCATCAGCTGCATGTACGACATAACTTAGTGAAAAAAAGCTAACAATAAGCAAGACACAAAATCGTTTAAAAATTGATTTCATTAAGATTCGTCTCCGCCAAAGTCAACTTTTGGTGCATCTTTAGCTTCACCTTTAGCTTGGAAATATTCTTTCTTATCAAAATTAAATAATCCTGCTACGATACTAGATGGGAATCTACGAGTAGCTTGATTATATTCATTAATAGATTCGTTATAATCTTTTCTAGCTACTGCAATTCTATTCTCAGTACCAGCTAATTCGTCTCTTAATCCTGTAAATTGCTTATCTGCTTTTAAATCTGGATAATTTTCACTGATAGCAAGTAAACGACTTAACGCACTATTAACTTCTCCATTTACTTCTGCTTTTTCTTCTGGCGTATTCGCACCTGCTAATTTACTACGTGCATCTGATACATCTTTGAACACTTTTTCTTCGTGTTTGATGTGAACCCAAATATTTGAACTAAACAAATCAAAATATTGGGGTGCATTCTAATGAGGAAAAAATATGAATTTAAATTCAAACTAAAACTTGTAAAAGAATATTTAGAAGGACATCAAAGTTATAGAACAATTGCTTTAAAATATGGTATTTCAAGTTGGTCTGTCCTTCGGATTTGGGTCAATCAATATAAAGAGTTTGGAGAAGAAGGTTTAGAAATAAAAAGTAGAAATACTGTTTATACTAGCGAATTTAAATTATCTGTTTTAAAATTTAGACAAGAAAATATGTTGTCTTATCAAGATACTGCGAATCACTTTAGAATTATTAATCCTATTATCATTGCCAATTGGCAACATCAATTTGATGAAAAGTGTCGTCTTGATATAGATAATAAACAAAAGGGACAATCTCACACTATGACTAAAAAACGATCTAAATCAGATAATAAAAATTTACCTTTAAATGAAAATGAACGTGAAGAACTTGAAAGACTTAGAAATGAAAATGAGACGTTAAAGGCAGGTATAGCTTATCAAAAAAAGTTACAAGCCTTGACCGACATTTACGGAAGCAAAAATCAGAAATAGTAAAGGTCATTAAGGAACTAAATGAAACATATAATATACGATTAAGTATCTTATTTAAAGTCGCTCAAATAGCTAAATCTGTATACTATTATTGGATAAATAAATTTAGTAAAGCTGATAAAGATGAAACATTGATTCAAGTAATAAAAGAAATATGTGAAGAATCAAACTATACCTATGGTTATCGTCGTATTACACAAGCACTAAGAAATAGAGGTCTTATCGTAAATCATAAAAAAGTACTAAGAATTATGAAAGAACATAATCTAACTTGTACAAAGTTCACACATAGAGGTCGTAAGTATCGTTCCTTTAAAGGTAAAGTTGGTAAAGTAGCTCAAAATATATTAAATCGTAGATTTAAAACAAGTCTCCCATTTCAAAAAGTCGTAACAGATATTACAGAGTTCAAATTAATGAATGGTCAGAAATTATATTTATCACCTTTTATGGACTTATATAGTTCAGAGATTATCAGCTTTAAAATCTCAAGTCGTCCTACATTAGATATAGTCATCAATCCATTAAAAGAAATGATAAAGCGTCGTCCAAACCTAGATCATCGTTTAACGATTCATTCAGATCAAGGCTGGCATTATCAACATTCACAATACACTAGATTATTAAAAGACCATAAAATATTTCAGAGTATGTCTAGAAAAGGTAATTGTCTAGATAATTCAGTTATGGAAAACTTTTTTGGGTTACTTAAACAAGAAATGTATTATGGCCAAGAATTTAAAGATTTTCAGGACCTTGAACAAGCTATTCATCGATATATCGATTTTTATAATAACGAAAGAATCAAATCAAAATTAAAAGGCTTATCTCCCAAAAATTACAGGAGACAAACCTTTGAAATAATATACTAATTAAGGTTTAGATTTTTGGGTTCAGTACAGTTTCGTATAACCTTTAACTGTATCAACTAAGTTAGGAATTAAGTCAACACGTCTTTGAAGCTGATTATCAATATTAGATAATGACTTATCCGCTTCTTCTTCAAGTCCAACTAATCTATTGTATGGACCGATCATAAATAAGCCAATAATAACAATTACTGCTACAACAACAATAATTGGTCCTAAATATTTTTTCATTAAATGTCTCCCTTTCTTTTTATAAATAAATGGTCTTCTTTATTATACAATAAATACCATTTGTATGCGAAAACATACTAAGATTAGTAGCGAAGTAATCTACGACGGTAGATGAACTTCGCTACTTTTTTCATATTCTTTTTCATACCGTTGGTACTTATTTTAAGAATATGAAATAGTAGAAGAGAGAAGTACTCCGATCGGTCTCTAGGGTCATAGAACCCGTAGCAAAAACTGGAGAACTTCACTCTCCTTATGAATTCGATTTTAGTATGTTGGGTCCCTTGAGATCGTGTACAGGAAAATGAACTAAGTAAGGCTAAGTGAAGTTAAAGCTTCTTAAATTTAATAACTTAGGAGTGATTTTTATCGAATATTTTGGTATAGATGTTGGAAAAGGAAAGAGTTTTATTGCACATTATTCAAACAATGAATTTGTTAAAGAATTTGAAATTACCCACGATAATAATGGTTTTGAGTCACTAAACAAATATATAAAGGATTTCGCAGGAGTATATTTTTTATTTGAAGCTACTGGTATATATTCAAAAGTGTTAGAGAAATTCTGTACAGTTAACAACATTTCATTTTGTGTAATTAACCCTCTTGAGGCAAAATTACTAACTAATTCTTTAAGAAATTGGAAAACAGATAAATCTGATGCACATAAACTTGCCGTTTTAGCTAAAAATATAAATAAAAAACCTTCTAGAAATTTAATGGAAGAAAAATACGTAAAACTGAGAGCACTGACAAGATACTATGAAGAAATTAACAATCAACAAAATTACTTAAAAAACCAATTGATTCAGTTACTAGATATGACTTTTCCAGAATTACAAAACCTATTTAAGGATAGATATTCAAAATTGGCTTTACAAGTAGCTAGTAAGTTCCCACATCCTGACTTTGTTGATTCTAATGAAATTGAAGAACTAAAAAATACAATTAATAGTTGTACAGAAAAAATCTATCAGAGAAAAAGAAAGCACAATATGCAAAAAAACTCGTAGAGTTCTCTATGGTCAGTTATCCTTCTGTTTCTAAAGATTCATTTTTAACAGATAAATTAATTTATGTGATTGAAGATTTATTAAATCTAATGAAACGGCATGCTTCTATAAAACAAAGGTTATTAGTGTTAGCTGAGGAATTCGAAGAATTTAAAATAATTAAATCTATTCCTGGCATTGGTGATTTAACAGCCATAATGATTATTGGCGAATTAGGTGACATCAAATCCTTTGATTCTCATAAACAATTGAATGCATATGTAGGCATTGATATAAAAAGATATCAGTCTGGTAAAACGCATTTTAAAGATAAAATTAACAAACGTGGAAACAAACATGCTAGATCATTATTTTACTTAATCATTAAAAATTTCCTGTTGGGTCAAAGGTTATTTAAAAATCATATTATCGACTATTATTACAAATTAAAAAAGCAGCCTAATGGCAAAGGCCACAAGACTGCTTCAATAGCTTGCGTTAACAAGCTACTTAAAACCATTCATTATCTAGTTATAAATAATAAAGAATATGATTATCACTTGTTTCCACACTGATAATCTATTCAAATAAATCATAACATATTGAAAAAATTATTAAATAATAAAGGCTTATTTAGTGATGCCAATTTTAAATACATTTTACTACGTAGTAGTTGACAAATCGTAGGAAAAAGACTGAGACAAACATCGTTGCCTCAGCCCATGTAACTCATAAATATTAAACGTATTTAACCATTGTGTATTTCTTCTTACCTCTTCTAACAATTGTAAATTCGTCATCTATTTTATCTTCGCTTGAAATCTCATGGTTAACATCTTGAATACGTTCACCGTTTAAGTAAATTGCACCATTTGTGATATCTTCACGTGCTTGTCGTTTTGAAGGAGAAACACCTGCTTCAATAATAAAGTCAACAAGTTGTACAGTTTCAGAACTTACTTCAGCTGTTGGCACATCTTTAAAACCTTCTACGATTTCTGATTTTGTTAATGATTTAATATCGCCTTTAAATAGTGCATCTGTAATTCTTTTAGCTTCTTCTACAGCTTCTTCACCATGTATAAAGCCAACCATTTCTTCAGCTAATACTTTTTGAGCTTCTCTTAAATGAGGTGCTTCTTCAACTGTTCTTTCAAGTCTTTCAATTTCTTCTCTATCAAGGAAAGTAAAGTATTTTAAGTATTTTACAACATCGGCATCTTGAGAGTTAATCCAGAATTGGTATAACTCGTAAGCTGATGTTTTACTTCTATCTAACCATACAGTACCTGATTCAGATTTACCGAATTTTTTACCATCTGCTTTTGTAACAAGTGGAATTGTGAAACCGTAAGCTTCAGTGTCACCGTACATTCTTCTCATTAAATCTAATCCTGTCGTGATGTTACCCCATTGGTCTGAACCACCGATTTGCATTTTACAATCGTAATTACGGTTTAAGTATCCGAAATCAATGGCTTGTAAAATCATGTACGTAAACTCAGTGTATGAAATACCTGTTTCTAATCTTGTCTTAACAGAATCTTTAGCTAACATGTAGTTTACACCCACGTGTTTAGCGTAATCTCTTAAGAATGAAATTAAATCTATTTCTTTTAACCAATCTTTATTGTTAACAAGAATAGCAGAACCTTCACCTTCAAAATCAAATATTTTATGCATTTGATTCATAATGCCTCTTGTATTAATTTCCATCTGTTCATTTGATTGTAATTGTCTTTCTTCTGAACGACCTGATGGATCTCCAATCATACCTGTTCCTTCACCAACTAAGACGATTGGTGTGTGACCATGGTTTTGGAAACGACGTAGTGTTAAATATGGTAATAAATGTCCAATGTGCAAACTATCAGCTGTAGGATCTGCACCACAATATATTTTAACTGACTCTCTATTTAATAAGTCTTCAATTTCTTGTTCATCAGTTTGTTGATAAATTAAACCTCTCCATTTTAAATCTTCTAAAAGTTCATTTGTCATTGTATTTTCCTCCTCTAAAATAGAATATAAAAAAGCACCCTCACAAAAAATGTAAGGGTGCTTGAATACACGGTACCACCATACTTATGACGTAAATACATACATCATCACTCTCTAATGTTACGTACATTAAAAACGTTGAACTTGTTGTTATAAAGGTGTATTCATCATTATCACTTTATCAGTTCGCAGCACCACTGACTCTCTTAAAAAGAAAATAATCACTACTTCTCCTTTAGTTCATTACCTTATGCAATTAATTACAAAGTATAATGCTAACTTTTTTAAAAGTCAACACTAAACATATATGTTATAATATTGATGATTAGATTGGAGGTAAAAATTTGAGTTCAAATCAGTCTAAAAACAAACTTAAAGAACAATTTAATCGTTCAAGTAAGAAATATAAAGATACTTTTAAAGAAACAAAATGGTCCCCAAAACTCATATTCCATACTGCATACAATGTAATAAGCAATTTATTTTTCATTATTGTATTTATTAGTTGTTTATTATTAGCTTTAGGATTGGGTATTGGCGGCGGATACTTCGCAGGACTTGTCAAAGATGAAAAAGTAATGTCTAAAAAAGAAATGAAGCAACAACTTTATTCAATGACAGAAAGTACTTCTGTTTATTTTGGTTCTGGAGAGTCACTTGGTCGATTAAAAAGTGATGTCCAAAGGGATGTTATTAAAGGGAAAGACATAAGTAAAAATGTTAAAAATGCACTTATATCAACAGAAGATGAAGACTTCTATAACCATAACGGAATTGTACCTAAAGCTTTTATAAGAGCATCAGTACAAGAAGTACTTGGTAGTGCTAATTCTTCTGGCGGGAGTACATTAACACAACAACTTGTTAAGAACCAACTTTTAACAAATGAAACATCATTTGAACGTAAAGCAAAAGAAATGCTACTTTCAATGAATGTTGAAAAGAACTTATCAAAAGAAGAAATTATTGATAGTTACTTAAACGTCGTTTCATTTGGTAGAAATTCAAATGGTTCTAATATTGCGGGTATTGAAGCCGCTGCTCAAGGTGTATTTGGTAAATCAGCTAAGAATTTAAATATTGCACAATCTGCATATCTTGCTGGATTACCTCAGAATCCTTACACATACACACCTTTCTTACCGAATGGTGATTTAAAAGATGATGAATCCTTGAAATACGGCATCAATCGTCAACACTATGTTCTGAAAAGAATGTATCAAGAAGAAAAAATCACGAAAAAAGAATACGATGAAGCTTTAAAATTCGACATCAAGAAATCATTTGTTGATAAAGTTGAAGAACCTAATCAGAAATATCCATTCTTAACGGAAGAAGTTGAAAAACGTACTGTTGATATTCTTAAATACCATTTAGCAAAAGAAGATAATATTTCTAAGAAAGAACTTGATCAAACGCCTGTTCTTATGACGAAATATACTGAAAAAGCTAATCAAGCTATGCGAACTGAAGGTTACCGTGTAGATACAACGATTGAAAAAGATATGTACGATAAACTTCAAGAAGTTAAAGATAATTCTGGTAGCTACTCTTGGGATAGAGAAGCAAGTTATACAAACAGTGAAGGTAAAAAAGATTCTAAAGAGTTCCAACATGAAGTCGGTGCATTATTAAAAGAAAATCAATCTGGTAAAATACTAGCGTTCGTTGGTGGTAGAGATTACGAAAAATCACAAATCAATCACGCAACAAGTGCTAAACGTTCACCAGGTTCAACAATGAAACCATTACTCACATATGCACCAGCATTTGAAAATGGATTAATCACACCAAACACTGCCCTACTGGATAAAAAATTCGATTTCCAAGGTTATTCACCTGATAACTACGATAGAAGAGAATTTGGACCAGTAACAGTAGATTATGCTTTAAGAAACTCTTTAAACTTAAGTACTTTAAGATTGTATAGCAATGTTCAAGACTACAAACCATGGGAAAACTTAAATAAAATGGGTATGACCGTACCTAAAGATATACAAGATAGTTTAGCCTTAACACTTGGTACAGCAGACTTCACGTTAGAACAAGATGTGAATGGTTACAGTACTTTAGCTAATAAAGGTGAATATAATGAAAGTTATATGATTGAATCTATTAAATCACGAGATGGTGAAGTGATTTATCAACACAAAAAAGATCCGAAACGTATCTTTAGTGAATCAACAACTTATTTAACAACAAGTATTTTAGAAGGTGTACTCGATGACGGTTCAGGTTACCAAATTAAGAATTCATTTGACGGTAACTGGGCTGGTAAAACAGGTACATCACAAGATGCTAAAGATAGCTTGTTTGTAGGATATACACCAAAAGTTACACTTGGTATTTGGATGGGTTATGACCAACCAATAACATTTGATGAAGACAGTCATTATCAATTATTTATGTGGAGAGATATGGTTAATGCATTATCCTCTACAGATAGAGAAAAATTAGGATACGATAGTGAATTCTCTAGACCTAGCACAGTTAAAGAAGACAAAATTTGCCAATACACAAATTCTACCGGAAGCTGTAGCAGCGGCGAATCTAAATCTTCTACATTATTATCTGATAAAGTCGATACTTCGAATAAAGATATTAATTCCGACTACGTATTAAAACGACTAGGACAAGCAATTGATACTAACACATCATCAAAAGTTAAACCAAAAGAACGCGTATCTAAAAATTCTAAAGAAGCTTGGTCATATAAATCAAGCAGCAATAAAGATAGTAATTCAAACAGCAATAGTAAGCCATCCAGTGGTACAAGCACCGAACCACCAAGTGGCAATAATTAGATAAATCGTTTATAACACCTCATTTTCAGTGAAAATGAGGTGTTATTTTTTGTTGAGTATGCTTTTATGAAGGACTCGCCTTAGTTACATTTTCGTTAGGTTTTGTTAATATGGGCACCCTTAGTTACAATTCCACCGACTTTTGTTACTAACGGCCTCCTTAGTTACAATTACGCCGACTTTTGTAATTAAAACTCGCTCTACATATGCCAAATATAATTTAAACAACAAAAAAACTGTTGAGACAGACATTATTGTCTCAACAGTTTTCTAATAAGTTATATTTTAACTAGAATAATCCTACAGCAGAACCGTCTTCGTTAACATCCATATTTAATGCTGCTGGTTTCTTTGGTAAACCTGGCATTGTCATGATGTCCCCTGTTAATGCTACAATAAATCCTGCACCAGTTCTTGGTGATAATTCTCTAATTGTTATATCGAAGTCTACTGGTGCACCAAGTTCTTTTGGATCATCTGTAAATGAATATTGTGTTTTCGCCATACAAACTGGGTATTTATCCCAACCGTTTTCTTTAATTGTCTTCAATTGTTTTAAGGCTTTGTCACTGAATTTAACAGATCTTCCGCCGTATACTTTCTGAACAATTGTTTCTATTTTTTCTTCTATAGATAAGTCCAAGTCATAAAGATGTTTAAATGATTGAGGTGTTTCTATTACTTTTAATACTTCTTTAGCAAGTTCGACGCCACCTGCTCCACCTTTTTCCCAAACTTCTGTTAAAGCTACTTTTACGTTATTTTCTTTACACCAATCTAAGACAACTTGTACTTCGTCATCTGTATCGTGAATAAACGCATTAATTGCTACAACAGGCTCAACGCCATACTGTTTAATGTTATTGACGTGTCTTTCTAAGTTTACGATACCTTGTTGAACAGCTTGAACATTTTCTTCTTTTAGATCAGTCTTTGCTACACCACCATGCATTTTTAACGCACGAATAGTTGCGACTATAACAACTGCACTTGGATCAAATCCAGCTTTACGTGTTTTGATATTTAAAAACTTCTCTGCACCTAAATCTGAACCAAATCCACTTTCTGTTACGACAATATCCGCTAACTTTCTAGCAGTATTCGTTGCAATAATTGAATTACATCCATGCGCAATATTCGCAAAAGGTCCACCATGTACTAATGCAGGCGTGCCTTCTATCGTTTGTACGATGTTAGGTTTTAGCGCATCTTTTAAAATAAGCGTTAAAGCACCTTCTACTTTTAAATTACGAACCGTTACGGGTTGTTTATCTACATTATAGCCAATTGTAATATTAGCTAGATTTTCTTTTAAATCTTTAATGCCGTTTGATAAACAGAATATAGCCATTATTTCAGATGCAACTGTGATATCAAAGCCATCTTCTCTTGGTACACCTCTTGTTGGACCGCCTAAACCAACTACGACTTGACGTAACTCTCTATCATTCATATCAAGTACACGTTTCCATTCAACGCGTCTAGAATCAATATTAAGTTCGTTACCTTGATAAATGTGATTATCGATAAATGCTGACAACGCATTGTTTGCAGTCGTTATCGCGTGTAAGTCACCATTAAAATGTAAATTGATTTCTTCCATTGGTAAAACTTGTGCATAACCACCACCTGTTGCGCCACCTTTCATACCAAATACTGGTCCGAGTGAAGGTTCTCTTAATGCGACCATTACATTTTGATTAAGTTGATTAAAGGCATCTGCTAATCCAACCGTTACTGTTGATTTACCTTCACCAGCTGGCGTTGGACTTAAAGCTGTTACAAGCACAACTTTACCTTTTTCCTCTAGTTCATTTAGCTTTGTAATATCAACTTTTCCTTTGTAGTGACCATATGGCTCCAAAGCTTCATGAGAAATCCCCACCTTCTCAGCTATTTCACTAATTGGTCTTAAAGTACTTTGTTTTGCAATTTCTAAATCTGATAAATGACTCAACATCGTTCACTCCTTAAATTTATATTACAAATTAAATATTAAATGACATATCCTAACACTCTTAGGATATACAATTCCCTCATAAAAGTCGATATGAAAGCTACTTTTATTCAAATTTCCCGTAAAAAAGATCACGCCAATTATATGACGTGAACTTTATTTAATTTAATCTTCAAGCGTAGATAAGTCACCTGCTGGTAAATCTAGTTCCCAAGCTTTAAGTACACGTCTCATAATTTTACCTGAACGTGTCTTCGGTAATTTATCTTTAAATTCAATTTCACGAGGTGCTGCATGTCCAGCTAATCCTTCTTTAACAAACTTTCTAATTTCTTCTTTAAGTTCGTCTGATTCATCATAGCCATCTCTTAAAGCAATAAATGCTTTAATAATTTCACCTCTTACTGGGTCAGGTTTACCGATAACACCCGCTTCAGCAACAGCTGGATGTTCAACAAGTTTAGATTCAACTTCAAATGGACCTACACGTTCACCTGCAGTCATGATTACATCATCAACTCTACCTTGGAACCAGTAATAACCATCTTCATCTTTATATGCAGAATCTCCTGAAACATACCATTCATCATTGATAAAGTAAGAATCATATTTAGGTTGGTTATTCCAAATTGTTCTCATCATTGATGGCCAACCTTTTTTAAGTGCTAAGTTACCCATTCTATTCGGTGGTAATTCATTACCTTGATCATCTACAATTGCTGCTTCAATACCTGGTAAAGGTTTACCCATTGAACCAGCACGTATATCCATAGAAGGATAGTTTACTATCATATGTCCACCAGTTTCAGTCATCCACCATGTATCATGTACTCTATGATTAAATACATTATGTGCCCACTTAATAACTTCAGGGTTTAACGGTTCACCTACTGAAAGCACATGTCTTAATGATGAAAGATCATATTTACTAACAACATCATCACCAGCACCCATTAACATACGTAGTGCAGTTGGCGCTGTATACCAAATTGTTACGGCATATGTTTGAATAAAGTCATACCAACCTTCAGGCGAGAATCTTCCCCCGACAATACAGTTTGTAACACCATTTAGCCATGGACTGAAGATACCGTATGAAGTACCTGTTACCCAACCTGGGTCAGCTGTACACCAATAAACGTCATCTTCTTTAAAGTCTAATACATATTTACCAGAGATATAATGTACAATCATAGCCTCTTGAACATGTAATACACCTTTAGGTTGTCCTGTAGAACCTGATGTATAATGTAAGATCAAACCATCTTCTCTATCTAACCATTCAATATCAAATTCTTCACTTGCTTGTTCAAATGATTGATTGAAATCAATGTATTCATCACTTACTTCGTCATCTACAACGACAATATATTCAAGGTTTGGTAATTCATCTTTCGGAATTCTACCAACTAAATCGTTCGTTGTAATGATAACTTTAGCTTCACTATTTTCTAATCTGTCTTTAACTGCTTTTTCCATAAAGGCTTCGAATAATGGACCTACAATAGCCCCAATCTTCAAAGCACCTAATAAAGTGAAATATAATTCAGGTGTTCTAGGCATAAAGATAAATACTCTATCACCTTTTTGTACATTCGCTTCATTTTTCAAGACATTTGCAGCTTTATTACTCGCGATTTGTAATTCTTTAAATGTATAACTATCTTGTCTATTGCTATCTTTATAATGAAGTGCAATTTTGTCCCCTTTACCATTATCTACATGACGATCTATACATTCGTAAGCCATATTTATTTTTCCAGTTTCACTCCAACTGAAATTCTTTTCTATATCTTTCCAATTATGATTTTTTACCGTTTCATCATAATCAGCAAGGTTATAAGAATCATTTAATGCTTCGTATACTTCGACTTTCATTTAAATCTCCCCTTTTATGAATGTAATCGTTTTCAATAAAGCCTAATTACATTATAATATAAATAGATGATACTTTTCAAAAAAATTTGATTATTCAAAATACATATTACAAATATAGAATATCATACTTAATGAAAGGAGGTACAACATTGGAATTCAAGAAGACTTTTATATCTGAAACAGTCCCCTATGATAAAGACACAGATATTATCGTTGAAGGACCTGTACATCCAGATGAATTGCGAAACATGACTTTTGATGAAGGACTCAATAGTTTTAGAGTATCTAAAGAACAATTTGAAGCGATCATTGAAATAGCTGAATTACCTGAAGGAAGAATAATTATTGCACGTATTGATCAACATATTATTGGTTATACGACATACTTATACCCTGACCCATTAGAAAGATGGTCTGATGGTAATTTACCGTATATTCTAGAATTAGGTGCCATTGAATTGTCTTTAGATTATCGTAAATATGGTCTAGGTAAAAAAATGCTTCAACTTGCTATGAAAGCGCCTGAAATGGAAGATTTCATCGTCATTACAACTGAATATTATTGGCATTGGGACTTAAAAAATAGTGGTTTAGATGTTTATCAATATCAAAAAATCATGCATAAAATGATGGCTGAAGGTGGATTAGAAGTGTTTGCAACAGATGATCCTGAAATTATTAGTCATCCAGCAAATAGCTTAATGGCAAGGATTGGACAAAATATTAAACAAGAACAAATGGAAGAATTTGATAAGCTCAGATTTATGAATAGATTTTTCTTTTAGAGGGGGTTTAAATTTATGTTAGTAGAAAAAATTATGACATCACCTTGTACAACAATACAAAGTGATAAATCTATTGAAGATGCTTTAGTATTAATGACACAAAAAGAAATTAGACATTTACCGATTGTTGATGAATCAGATCATTTACTCGGTATTATTTCTGATAGAGATATCAAAATGGCACTACCTAGCATATTATCTGATGACGAGCCTAACAAAAGTTTGTCATTATCTGTTTCAAAAATAATGAGACGTAATGTGATACGTTGTCATCCACTTGATTTTGTAGAAGATATTGCATTAGATTTTTATGAAATGTCTATCGGGTCAATTCCAGTTATTCGAGATAATAAAGTAATTGGTATCGTTACCCAAAAAGACATGCTCAATACATTTTTAGAACTTACTGGCGTGACTATGCCCGGTTCTATTATTGAAGTACATATTGATGATAAAGTTGGCGCACTTCATGATATTACAAGAATATTTAAAGAACAAAATATTGATATCTTAAACGTTCTAGCATATGCAGATCAACAAGATATTAATAAGAGATACCTGATGTTACGAGTGAAATCAATGAATCCAGAGAAGATATACAAATTATTAGAAGAACAAGATTACCATGTCATCTATCCATTTGGTATAAAAAATGACTAATGTTAAATATGTATATTCTGAAGATTTATTGAAATATCGTTTTTCAGATAGTCACCCTTTCAATCAAATGAGACTTAAATTAACAACTGATTTACTCTTTGATTTAGGTGTATTAACAGAAGCACATATTATTCCACCTCGGGTAGCGACTGATGAAGAACTTCAACTCGTACATGAACCAAATTACATAGAAGCTATTAAAAAAGCTGGCAATGGTGAATTACCATTAGAAGAATATGATAAATACGGATTAAATTCTGAAGACACGCCACAATTTGTAAATATGCATGAAAATAGTGCACGTGTTGTTGGTGGAACTTTAAGTGCAGTAGATGCCGTTATGACTGGAAAAGCAACAAGCGCATGCCATCTTGGTGGTGGCTTACATCATGGCTTTAAAGGTAAAGCGAGCGGATTTTGTATATATAATGACAGTGCCGTTGCCATTCAATACATGCAATCAAAGTATAATCAACGCGTCTTATATATCGATACAGATGCTCATCATGGCGATGGCGTACAATGGTCATTTTATACTAATGAAGATGTCATGAACTATTCTATACATGAAACGGGTCGATACTTATTTCCAGGCACAGGCGCGTTAACAGAACGCGGTGATGGTAAAGGATTTGGAACGACTGTCAATGTACCATTAGATGCTTATACAGAAGACGATTCATACATAGACGTCTTTAAAGATACGGTAGAAACAGTTTGTAAAGCATATAAACCAGATGTCATACTGAGTGTAAATGGTGTGGATATACATTATTTAGATCCTCTCACACATTTAAGTTGCACACTTGATACATTGTATAAAATACCTTTTATCGTTAAAGGCTTAGCAGATAAATATTGTGATGGCAAAATCATTATGATTGGTGGCGGTGGCTATAATATATGGCGCGTCGTACCTAGAGCATGGTCACATGTATGGTTTGCACTAAATGACCTAGAAACACCTGATGGGTCAATACCAGATTCATGGTTACAAAAATACCAACCACACGCACCATTACCACTACCTTCAACTTGGGTAGATGAAAAAGAAGACTATACTGAAATACCAAGAAGAACAGAAATAACAGAAAAAAATAATAATACTAAATTAAGAATATTAGACTGGTTTAATTAAATATTAAAAAAGACGACTGAAACATATCCATTGTTTCAGTCGTCTCTTTATATTATTTAGTTGTACCTCTATATTCAACTCTGTAAGGTAAAATCACGTTAGGTTCATCAATTTGTTCGTCATTCATATATTTAGTTAATAATCTCATACCAACTGCACCAATATCATATAATGGTTGTGTCACACTTGATAATTGAGGTCTAACCATATGAACTAATCTTGTATTATTGAAACTTACAACTTGTAAATCATTTGGTACATTAACACCTGCATCTTGAGCTGCGTGTACAATACCAATTGCTTGTTCATCACTAATACATAAAATAACATCCGGCTTATCTTGAGAAACAGCCTCATAAGCACGGCTGCCATCTTTATATGTTTCATTACCAACAAATTTAGCATTGTCCTCGATTTCAAGACCAGCATCTTGAAGTGCAAGTTCTAATCCTTTAAAAGCATCATCTTGTGCTTTTTCTGAATATCCCCCACCTACAAATGCAAATTTCTTAGCACCTTTCTTGATCAATGATTCAGTAATTTCTTTACTAGCTTCTGTATAGTTAATGTTAACTGAAGCAAGTTTAGAATCTTTGTCATTCGTTCCTGAAACGACAATTGGTACTGATGATTTGTCAATAAGATCAACTGTTTCATCTGTTAAAGTACCACCTAAGAAAATGATACCGTCAACTTGTTTACTTAATAAATTATTAAATATCTCTTGTTCTTTTTCACTATCATTATCAGAATTTGAAATGATTGTATGATATTTATACATAGTGGCAATATCTTCTAATCCACGAGCTAATTCAGAATAATAAACATTTGAAATGTCAGGAATAATTACCCCAACAGTTGTTGTTTTCTTACTTGCTAAACCTCTAGCTACAGCATTAGGTCTATAATTTAATCTTTTAATGACTTCATTTACTTTATCACGTGTTGAAGGCTTAACATTTTGGTTACCATTCACGACACGTGAAACTGTAGCCATTGATACTTTTGCTTCTCTTGCAACATCATATATTGTTACAGTCATAATATCCTCCTATCTTGAAAACGTTTTCTACTTTATTCTAGCACGTTTTCATAATGTTTTCAAAATATATGAAAGCGAACTCACAATTACCAATTATAAAAGATTATAGAGGTGTTGTCGATACAATTGCTCTAACATTTTTGGATTTTGTGTAAATTGTAAATAGTTTTTCAGAAAACAAACGAACATAAGTTAAGTTACAACTTAAAAAACTGGCGAAAAGTTATCATAACTTTTCGCCAGTTAATGTATATGAATATTATTTTTCGTATAATTTAGCAGCTTCAATGATTTCTTTGTAGAATGCATCAAATTCGTTTAAGTCCATTTGTTGACCAGCATCACTTAATGCTACTGATGGATCAGGATGTACTTCTGCCATAACACCGTCAGCTCCAACTGCTAATGCAGCTTTAGCACATGGTAACATAATATCTTTACGTCCAGTACTATGCGTAACGTCTACCATAACTGGAAGATGTGTACCTTGTTTTAAAATTGGAACTGCTGAAATATCTAATGTATTTCTTGTAGCTTTTTCATATGTTCTAATACCACGTTCACATAAGATAATGTTATTGTTACCTTGTGAGTGAATGTATTCTGCAGCGTAGATGAATTCTTCGATAGTTGCAGAAAGACCACGTTTTAATAAGATTGGTTTGTTTGTTTTACCTGCTTCTTTTAATAACTCAAAGTTTTGCATGTTTCTTGCACCAATTTGGAATACATCTAAGTATTCATCAGCCATTTCAAAGTGTGTAGGATTTACAATTTCACTTACGATATTTAAACCGTATTTATCTTTAGTATTTTTAAGAATTTTTAATCCTTCTTCACCTAAACCTTGAAAGTCGTAAGGAGAAGTACGAGGTTTAAATGCGCCACCTCTAATGAATTTTTCGCCTCTATCAGCTAAATCTTTCGCAACTGTATCAACTTGTTCTTGTGATTCTACAGAACATGGACCGAATACGAATGATTTTTTATTATTACCAATAATTGCACCATTGTCGAATTGTACAATAGTATCTTCTGGTTTTAATTTACGAGAAACATATAAATGTTTTTCATTTTCAGATTTTTGTAAGTCAGTAGAAGCTTTAAAGATCTCTTTAAATAATTGCTTAATAGTATTGTCGTTATATGGTCCTTGGTTATTATCAATTAAATGATTTAACATTTCTTTTTCACGTTGTGGATCATATACTTGAGTACCTTGTTTACGTTTTTCTTCACCAATTTTTTTAGCTAAAGTACCACGCTCTTGTAATAAAGCTAAAATTTCATCATTAATACCTTCAATTCTTTTTCTTAAATTCTCTAATTCATTTGACATCCTTTTCACCTCATGTAAACAATTTAACTCACATACTTTAAAGCGATAAAATATATAAGTAATTAGATGTTAGTATAACAATTAAAATGCTCTGATTCAACCCCAACATCTCAAAAATATTAAAATTTATTACTAATCAGACTAATAAAGTATATTTTAATTTATAATGGTGTTCATTACAATATAAAAAACTACCGAAAAGTTATGTTATGACTTTTCGGTAGTACAAATAATATGCGTTATTCATCACTTATTTATTATTTTTTATCGAAAGTTTTTTTCTCTACAACTGTTTTTGGACCTTTTAAGTCTTCATTTTCTACTTCAGATTTAATCGCACCTTTTTGTGCTTTTAATTCTTCATCGCCCACATCGTCAGCTGTTACAACGCCTTTGTTAGCTTTCTTTTCAGCTTGTTTAGATTTTACTTCTTCTGCTTTTTTCTTAGTTTCTGTTTTCTTTTCTGAAGCTTTTGTTTTAACTTCTTCTTTTTTGTCAGAGGCATTAGCTTTTACTTCTTCTGCTTTTTGACTCGCTTCTTCTTTTTTATCAGCAGCTTTAGCTTTCACTTCTTCTGCTTTTTCACTAGCTTGTGATTTTTTATCTTCAACTTTAGTTTTGACTTCTTCTTTCTTTTCTTCAGCTTGTGTTTTGATTTCTTCAGCTTTAGATTGAGCTTGAACTTTTAAGTCGTCAGTTTTAGTTTTAACGTCATCGATAATTTTGTTTGATTTCTCACTTAAATCATCTTGTAATTCTTTCCCTGATTTAGGTGCTAGTAATAAACCAACAATTCCGCCTACTACTGTACCTAATACTACACCAAATACAAAATCTCTTCCGTTTGTATTTTTTTCATATTCAGCTTCATATGTTTCTAAACCATGTGTATATAAATCTCTATTGTATTTGTTTTCCATTTTATTTTCCCCCTAATTTTATTAAAGAAATCAGGCTGTGACATGTTGATATGCCTCAGCCTGAAAAGATTGTTATTTGCTTCCATGCACGTTATTTTTTCAAGCCTGCACCAATTTTATCTTCATCTAGGTTGTCACCTGATGTTGTTGTTTCATTGTAGTCTTTCGGCACTTGCGCTTCAAAATCTTTAGAAGCATTTACATTATTTTTGTACGATACGTTACTTCTACGATCTCTTCTTAATTGCCATTTATCTGCAACTTCCATTGCAACATTTGACCATTGAATAACTTGAGAAATCTTATCTTCATTTTGTGAGATATTGTGAGTAATAGAATTTGTAACTCTATCTACTGAATTATTAAGTGTTTGTACAGAATCTCCAACACCTTTAACTGCATCTACTACTGAGTTTAAGCGTAATGATTTATCTTGAATATCTTCAGTTAAACGATTTGCTTTATGAAGTAAATCAGTAGATTCACGTGTGATACCTTGTATTTGGCCTTGAATGCCATCTAAAGTTTCATTAATTCCTTTAACTGTTTTTAATAATTGCATTAAAAATAGTGCTAAGACAATACAAATAATTAAAAATGCAACCGCAGCAATTATACCTGCTATTGGTAAAATCCAATCCATACTGAACGCCTCCTAATAATTATAAAACTAATCTTTATTCGATTTACTAATATTTAATACCCTCACTATTAAAGTATAAACATATTATATTTAATGTGATAGTGAAGAAACATAGGCTTTTTGAACTTTTTGAATATCTCCAGCACCCATAAATAGTATAACACCATTATCATGCTTATGTAGCTGAGAAACTGATTCTTCGCTAATTAAATCCGCATTAGGAATTAATGCTTTTAAATCGTGTATTGTCAGCTCACCTTGTTGTTCTCGAATAGAACCAAAGATGTCACATAAGTATACTTTATCAGCAAGGTTTAAACTTTCAGCAAATTCGTTTAAGAAAGTTTCTGTTCTTGAAAATGTATGAGGTTGAAATACTGCAACCACTTCGTTTTCAGGATATTTTTTTCTAGCTGATTCAATTGTAGCATTAATTTCTCTCGGATGGTGTGCATAGTCATCGATTAAGATTTGATTGTCGTAAAAACTTTCACTAAATCTTCTTTTTACACCACCAAATGTTAATAATGCTTCTTTAATATTTTCAATATCTAGTTTTTCTAAATGACAAATTGCAATAACTGCTAATGCATTTAGAACGTGGTGATCACCATACATAGGTGTTGTAAATGTACCTATAAGTTCATTTTTAGATTTGAAGTAAACATCAAATGTTGTACCTTTAGAAGACGTTTGAACATTGTCAGCATAGACATCATTGTCGTGCTCAAAACCGTAAAAGTAAATTGGAACATCTGCTTTAATTTTTCTTAGCTCAGCATCATGTCCCCAAGCAACGATAGCTTTTTTAACATTGCTAGCCATCTCTTGGAATGCATTTGTTACGTCTTGTAAATCTTTAAAATAGTCCGGATGATCAAAATCAATATTTGTCATAATCGCATAATCTGGATAATAACTTAAAAAGTGTCTTCTATATTCACAAGCTTCAAAAGCAAAGTATGAGCTATCAGGTAATCCCATACCTGTTCCATCACCTATTAAGAATGATGTCTTTTGATCACCATTCATCACATGTGATAATAATCCAGTTGTCGATGTTTTACCGTGTGCACCTGTTACAGCCACTGATGTATATTGAGACATAAATTCACCTAGGAAAATATGATATCTTTTCACTTCAAGTCCCATTTCGTATGCTTTAGCTATTTCAGGGTGTGTATCTGGAAAGGCATTACCTGCTATAACAGTCATGCCTTCTTTAATATTTTCAACATCAAAAGGTAGTATTTTGATGCCTTTATTGTTTAATGCTATTTCAGTAAATACTGTATTCTCTATATCAGAACCTTGTACTTTATGTCCCATGTCGTGCATGATTTGTGCAAGTGAACTCATACCTGCACCTTTTATGCCGACAAAATGAAATAATGTCATTTCATGTCACTCCTTCTATTTCTTAAATGTTAGTTTCTCTTTCTTCTATCATATCTTTAGTAATGAGTACATCTCTTGGTTTAGAGCCGTTAGGTCCAGATATATAACCTCTCTCTTCAAGGTTATCAATCATTCTCGCTGCTCTATTATATCCAATTTGGAAATGCCTTTGTATAAGTGAAGTTGAAATATGACCTTCGTTTAACATAAATTCACAAACTTCATCAAACAGTGCATCAGCAGGTTGTTCATTTACCTTTTTCAACAATGTTTCTTCTTTGAATAGATAATTTGGTTTCATTTGACTACTTACATTTTCTACTGTTTCGTCAATTTCATCATCTGATACAAATGCACCTTGAACTCTTATCGGTTTATTCATACCGTTACCAAGATATAACATATCACCATTACCAAGTAATTTCTCTGCTCCACCAACATCAAGAATTGTTCTAGAGTCAATAGAAGACGATACCATGAATGATATTCTTGTTGGTACGTTTGCTTTAATTAAACCTGTAATCACATTGACGGATGGTCGTTGTGTAGCAAGAATCATATGTATACCACATGCTCTAGCTTTTTGTGCAATTCTAGCAATAGATTGTTCAACTTCTTGAGGTGACATCATCATTAAATCAGCTAACTCATCTATAACTATAATGATTTTTGCCATTCTTTGCTCGTAATTTGCTTTTTTATTAAATGCCGTAATATTTCTAACATGTAATTCTGCAAAACGCTTATATCTACGTTCCATCTCTTCAACAGCCCATTTTAAACTAGCTGTTGCCGCTTTTACATCGGTAATAACTGGCGCAACTAAATGCGGTAAATTATTATACGGTGCAAGCTCTACCATTTTAGGATCAATCAGTAATAGTTTTAGCTCATCTGGATGATTTTTATAAAGTAAACTTGTTAAAATAGCATTAATACATACTGACTTACCAGAACCTGTTGCACCGGCAATGAGCGCATGTGGTGTCTTTGCAATATCCATTAATAGCGGCTCGTTATTTATTTTGAAGCCCATTGCTACAGTTAGTTTGCTTTCTGCTTGTTGGAAAGGTTTAGATGTGATCATTTGGCCTAAAGGAATCTTTTTAGGACTTTGATTAGGCACTTCGATACCTACTAAACTTGTACCTGGAATAGGTGCTTCAATACGGATATCTTTAGCTGCTAATGCCATTTTAATGTCATCTTGTAAAGCAGTAATTCTAGATACTTTAACACCTTTTTCAACAGATAATTCAAACCTCGTTACAGTAGGTCCTTGTATCATATTTACTACATGTGCAGGCACATTAAAATGATAAAAAGCTTCATCAAGTTCTTTTTTCTTTTCCTCTAACCATTCACTATTATCTTCTTCCTCGACAACATCATCTAATATAGATACTGGTGGAAGTACATAAGATGGTCCTTTACGTTTAACAGCTTGGTTAGACGCATTTTGTTCGTTTTGAGTTTCACTTTCTTTTTGTTGTATGTTTGATGTTTGTGTCTTGTTGATATTTGATGAACTTTTAAATGCTTGATGTTTACGCTTATCTGAAGGTGTCATCATCACGTTAAATGGTGAAGATTTTCTTACAGACTTAGGCTTCAAGATAGGTTCGTGAGAAGGCGTCTCTTTAGGTTCTTCAGGTTGTTGAACCGGGTCCTCTATTTCTATAGGAGCGTTATTTGTTTCTTCTTCAGCAATAACATTATCCGCTTCTTCTGTTTCAGTATCACTTTCCACATCTAAATCATCAGATTCGAATAAGCTTTCATCTTTATCTTCTTCAGTTTCGTCAAATGTTAATACATCTTCAGCATTATCGATTGTATCTATTTCTTCAGCTTCAGAATCAGAATCTTCTTCTTCAAAATAAATATCATCTTCGACAAATTGTTCTGATTGTGTAATGGATGCATCATCGTCTTCTTCAAGAGAATCATGCGTATCGATTATTTCTGAAGGTTCGATAACTGCTTCATTAGAATCATCATTATCTTCTTCAAAATGCTGTATTGCTTCAGCTTCAGTACTATCTTCAGCATTATGAGTTTCTTCAACTTCATTACTTGATTCCACTTCTTCAACGATTTCATCAACATTGTCTTGTTGAATGTCATCTTCTGTATCATCAAAATCCAAGTCTATCTCTTTAAATTCATATGTAGTTAAATCATTGACATCTGGTTGTAACGCATTAGAATTAGCCGTCTCTTCTTGTAAATCGCTTGTTTCATCTTGATGTATGTCATTTTGTAATTCATCGTGTATCGCTTCTTGTTCATCTTCCACGTCTTGATAATCTTTTGAATCATTTTTAATATATGACGCTTGTTGTTTTAAATAATAGTCTTGATTTTTAATTTGTGACTTTTTCTGTTCTGAATCAAGACTGTTAAGTTCTTGTTCTCTTTTTTCTCTTAAAGCTTTTTCAAATTGTTTTTTCTTTTGAAGTTTCTTCTCGCGTTCTTTTCTAATTTCAGAAACAATTTGTGAAGCATAAATATTTTCAATGTTAATCGTATTGTCCGTCTTTGAATAAGTAGGGACATCTCGTACGATTTCACTACTTTGTTTACGTTTATTTTCTTTTTCAGCATCATTTTCAGTAGATTTAGCTGAATGATCTTTCAAACCACTATTAGGAACTTCTTTTTGCTTTCTCATACCGAATATTGCTGAAGGCACTTCAGAAGCTTTAAATTTTGGCTGATGTAAAGCATTCAATCTTTCTTCAAATTGATAGTCATCATTATGACGTTTACTGTTGTCGTAGCGTTGAGAAGATTGTTTACTTTTCGTACCGTAATGATGTGTGACATCCTGGTCATAACTTCTTGACCTCTTAGCAGGTTCATATGAATCCACATTACGATTTCTTCTACGTCTTCTTCTATTCGTAGGAAAAGAAGCTGAGCTTTCATCATAAAATCTACTATCATGATATTTCTCTTCTCGTTGACTTGATTCATTATCATGTTGATGATGCTCTTGACTTGATTGCTCTTCATATTCCATTTGTATTGGAAATCTAAATTTGCCTTTAGGTCTTCTATAAATTTCTTCATTAGTTGAATCTTCATCTGGATGATGATCAAAAGACACTTGATCGCTTTTTTGCTTTTCATTTTTTTGTTCATTTTTCGATTGCCAGAATATATCATCAAACCAACTCATAGGTTCACTACCTTTCGTCTTCAAAGAATGGTGTTCCTACAGTATAACTATCATCTAATACCATTATACCTTTTTCTTTTGGAGCACCTTCTAAATCAAGTTCTTTCATTGAACAAATCATACCGCTAGAAGGAACACCACGTAATTCTGCATCTTTAATAATCATTCCACTAGGCATTACCGCTCCTACTTTAGCAACAACAACTTTTTGACCTTGATCAATATTTGGAGCGCCACATACAATTTGTAATGTTTCATTACCAACATCAACTTTACATACTGATAGTTTATCTGCATCAGGATGTTTTGATTTTTCAGATACGTATCCTACTACAAACTTAGGAGATAAATCAACGTCTAATTTATAATTAATATTATTTTTCTCTAGTAAGTCTTGAATACTATTAATGTGTTTCTCTTCAACTTTAATATTGCCATTGCCTTCTATTTGAACATATTTAGAAGCATTGAATATATTCAATCCAACAATTTTATCTTCGCTTTTGATAATTGTTAAATCATTTTGAAAATCATATTCTAATCCTTCAGTTATAGGTTCTAAAGTAACCATTAATACGTCGCCAACACCATTTTTATTATAAAATAAATTCATTTCTCCTACTCCTTACAATCTTTTTTGATTATTTTTCATTTTTTTAAATATTTCTCTATTTTTTTCTAAACGCTCAATAACTTCTTGGTTTCTCTTACGAGAGTGATTTTTACCTAAAATAAATATTGGTTCTAAAGGTTTATCAGGTGTATAAGAGAATGATAATGATGTTATTGGCACTAAGCCATTTTGGAAGAATTGCATCGTTATTTGCGCTACAATATCATATCCAATTTCATTTTTAATATCACAAATCACCAATACATCTTGATGAGGTGTAGCTAATAACATTTCACCTTCAATATTTTGATAAACATCTTTTAAGAATGTTTGATTGAGAATACGTGAAGCATCATATCCATCATTCGTGTTAATGAAGTAGAATGTGTTGCCTTGAACTTCATCAGACTTGTAAGTTGTTTTTCTCTTTTTAATATTGAATAACGCTTGCTCTTTAATTTGTTCTTTCGTTAAATTAAGTTCACTGAGCATAGACTCATCTATTAGCCTATAAGTATTTCCTAAATCAAGCGCATAATATATATTTGTTTCAGCTGTATGTTCATCAATGACAAAAGGTATACCTTCTTTAGTTTCTTTATGAAAACTAGTAGACCTTATGACAGGCAAAATCTCAATTTTATTAATTTCTTTATTAGTTTCATCTTGCATTGCATTTATTGTTTCAGTGACGTAATAAACAATTTCGTCTATTGTTTTATTACCGTTATTTTTATATTTAGCAATAATCGGAGCTAATTTAACTGAAAGCCCTTTTTGATTATCCGTTCGTTCAATTCTTAAACTTTCATTTTCCCTATCAAACTTAAAATTTGCATCTAAAGTTTTCAATCGGTCTTTTAATAAATCTCTCATTTGAAAGACATTCATACTTAACACTCCTATTTTTATACCTCCATATAGTTTACAACAAATCGCAGTTATGTAACAGTGATAAACATATTTAAATGAAGTTAAATAAAATAAAAAAGCAGGTAATTCGAAAATAAAAGAAACTTTTTTCGACCTGCTTTTTTATATAAATTTAATTATTTAATCCATCAATAAATGCACTAATTTGTGGAATTGTTTTTCTTTCTTTACCAACGTATCTATCAAGTTCTTGACCGTTGTTATAAGCGATAAAACTTGGAATGCCCATAACATCAACTTCTTGGCATAAATCAATAAATTCATCACGATCTACTGATACAAATTGATATTGATTGTATTTCTCTTCAAGACCTGGTAAATCTGGATCTATAAAATGACAATCCGGACACCAAGATGCTGTGAACATAAATATTGTTGGTTCGTTAATCAATGATTTGTATTCTTCGATTGACGTTAATTGTTTCATTTCTTTGCACTTCCTATCATTAATGTTTGTTGACCATCTTTAATTATATGATACTTCTTCAATAAATGATAAACAAATAAACTGATTACAGCTGGTAATAAGAAATGGAAGAATGCAATTTGTAAGTATACTTCTGCCGTACTACCCATTGTTTTAATCGTCATAATTTGCCCTACAAGTCCACTTGAACCCATTCCAGCACCAGCAGCATTATTTTCCATTGGCCAAAAGACTGTCATGATTGGTGCTACGACAATACTTGCTACGATTGGCGGTATTAATATAAAAGGCTGCTTTAAATAATTTGGAATTTGAAGTTTACTTGTACCAATACCATGAGCAATAACACCTGAAATACCGTTATCTTTATAGCTTGTTACTGCAAAGCCGACCATATGACAACAACCACCTATCGTAGCTGCTGCTGCCGCTGTTCCACTTAAGCCAAGCATTAATGCTAAAGCTGCACTTGAAATTGGACTACTTAGTGTAATTCCAACTATAAGGCTGACGAATATACCCATTAATAAAGGTTGTTGATCCGTACTTAATTGTATCCAGTTTCCTAATACTTTCATAAATGCATCGATAAATGGCGCTATAAACTTTGCAATAGCTGCACCTATAAATAATGTTAAAATCGGTGATAAAATAATATCTATTTTAGTTTTGCCTGAATATAATCTTCCGAGTTCACTCGCAAATACTGAAGATAAATAACTACCTACAGCGCCACCTTGTTCATATCCATACATTCCTGTTACAGCAGTTGTAAATATAATGAGTGGTGATGCGCCTAAACCATAACTCACTGCTACCCCTACCCCAGCTCCAGTTAAAGTTTGAGCTAACTTACCTATTTCTATCATCATTGAAGTATCAAAATATGTATTTAATGATTGGCCTAAAGTTTCAATAATAAGTCCAACAATTAATGTACTAAACAAACCTAAAGCCATATAACTTAATCCATCTATAATTGTTCGATTAAAAAAAGATTTTACGCGTTCCATTTGTTCACTCCCTTTAAAAGGATTATACAATAAAAAATACACATGTCATTATTTAAATTAAAATAATAACATGTGTATGTTGAAACTTTATACTTCTATAACATTTAGAAATTTCTTCAATGCGTCTGTCTTCGGTTGAGTAAACATTTCTTCTGGTTTACCTTCTTCACCAATTAAACCATCGTGAATGAATATCATTCTATCAGAAACTTCTCTTGCAAATCTCATTTCATGTGTAACAATGACCATCGTCATACCTTCATTGGCTAAATCTTTAATAACTTTTAATACATCATTCACTAACTCTGGGTCTAATGCTGATGTCGGTTCATCAAACAACATGACTTTAGGGTTCATTGCCAATGCTCTCGCAATCGCCACACGCTGTTGTTGACCACCAGATAAAGCATGAGGTCTTTGGTCTTTAACACTTTCTAATCCTACTTTTTCTAAAAGTTGAAGTGCTTCGTCATATGCTTTTTGTTTATTTACTTTTTTAACAGTAACTAAACCTTCCATAACATTTTCAATTGCTGTTTTATGTGGAAACAAGTTGTAATTTTGAAACACCATACCAGATTGTTTACGGACTTTAATTTGTGACTTCTTATTATCTGCTGTGTATGTTTCGCCATTAACAACTACAGTCCCTTCAGTCGGAATTTCTAATGCATTCATCATTCTCAATAAAGTTGTCTTACCAGAACCTGATCTTCCAATTAAAGTAATCACTTCACCTTTATCTACTGAAAGATTAATCCCTTTGATGACTTCTTTATCATTAAATGATTTTTTAATATTTTGAAGTTCAATCATGAACGATACCCTCTTTCAATATAAGATTCATAGTAAGATTGAATGATTGATATGATAAAACATACAATCCAATATAATATCGCTACTAGTAAATAAATTGTTAAGAATTCATAAGTTGTAGAAGCGACTTCTTGCGCTTTTCTAAACATTTCTGCTACTAAAATAAAGCCAAGTAAAGACGTATCTTTAATCAAGCTTAAGAATGTATTACCTAATGCAGGTACTGAAACTCTAATTGCTTGAGGTAATATAATTCTTTGTACAGTTTGTTTATAATTCATACCAATCGAGTATGCCGCTTCAGTTTGACCTTTCGGAATAGACATAATTCCACCTCTTAAAATCTCAGATGCGTATGCACCTACATTAAGAGAAAGACCAATGATCGCAGCTATGACAGGTGACAAAGTCAATTGATTGTCTGCATTTCCTGTTGCCAATCTACCAATCTCAGGGATTCCGTAAAAGATAATGAATAATTGAACAATCATCGGTGTACCACGAATGATTGAAACATAAAAACGTGCAATCCCTTTTAGAACTTTACTACTTGATATACGCATTAATGCTGTAACTAATGCCAAGATTAAACCAAGCACAAAAGTAACTAAAGTAATAGGAATAGAATATTTAACTAGACCCTCTAACATCGGTAGAAATGCTTGTTTGGCAGCATTTAATGCATGAAGTTGCTCATCATTTAGGCTCTGAAACATTAGCGCCAAACCATTTCTTACTTATTTTTTCTAATTCGCCATTATCTTTTAAAGTTTTTAGACCTTTATTAAAATCTTTAATCACTTTGTCATCTTCTTTTTTACTAAATGTAAATGCAGATTGACTTTGTTCAGCATCACCTTCAATTGCTTTTATTTTAGCGTTAGGTTTTTGCTTTTTATAATCTAAATATGAAATATTATCATTGAAAGTACCTTCAACACGATTTGATTGTAATAAATCCATCGCTTGGTTGAAGCCATCTACTTTTGTAATATCTGCACCTTTTGATTTTGCAAGTTTACCATAGTTAGATGTTAAAGTTTGAGCTAATTTTTTACCTTTAACGTCGTCGAATGATTTAATGTCTTTATTATTCTCATTTACTACTAATACACCATTTGAATAAGTGTATGGATCTGAGAATTTATATTTTGCTTTTCTTTCGTCATTGATACCAACTTGGTTAGCAATCATGTCAAAACGTCCTGAATCTAACCCAGCAAACATTGAATCCCATTGTGTTTCTTTAAATTCAACTTTGTAACCCATTTCTTTAGCAACTGCTTTTGTTACTTCTACATCATATCCAGTTAACTTATCATTTTTATCATGGAAGCTAAATGGTGAATACGTACCTTCTGTACCTACTACAATTGTTTTATCATCTTTCTTACTACTTTCTTTCTTGTCGTTGCTGTTTCCACATGCAGCTAACACAACAATTAATGCAATAATTAAAAATATACCCTTTTTCATATATACACCCCTCTATTCTTAGTATCCAAATCGGAATAAACATATTTTAGACCGAATTAAAACTACTGTCAATTACTAAAATCTGGACTATTTAAATTTCAAATATTCAATCTTTTCTGAACTTAAATTTAACACGATTTCATTGAGCAATAATTTTGCACTTTCATAATCTCTTGGGTCATATATAGCTTTACTTGTATGGATATATCTAGCACAAACACCGATTACCGCAGTTGGGATACCTGTTAGAGCTTTATGGATTTCTCCACCATCTGTACCACCTGGTGATTGGAAGTATTGATGATTAATTTCTTTTTCTTCAACCATTTCAATTAAATAATCTCTCATTCTTTCAGATAAAATCATCGTACGATCTAAAATTCTAATTAATACACCTTTTCCTAAAGCACCTGATAAGCCAACGTGTCCTTTCATATCATTTGCAGGTGAACAATCTACAACTAATGCTAAATCTGGTTTGATTAAATTCACACTTGCTGAAGCACCTCTTAAACCAACTTCTTCTTGAACATTTGCGCCTACATATAAATCAACATCAAGCTCTTCATCTTTAACTGCTTCTAATAATTCTAATCCAACTAAACAACCATATCTATTATCCCATGCTTTAGCGAGTATTCTATTCTCTGTTAGTTGTTCAAAATTCGTACTTGGAACAATTGTATCACCAATTTTAATGCCCATTTCTTTTAATTGATCAATACTTTCTGCACCAACATCTAAAAGCATATCTTCAATAGAAACACCTGACTCTTTACCAGTTCTAAAATGTTTAGGGATACTGCCAACTACGCCGTTATAGTATTTACCGTCACGCGTTTTTAACTGTAGTGTTTGTGATAGCCATACGTCTGATGACACACCGCCAAGTGGTGTGAACTTTAACATACCCTCTTTTGTCATTTCAGTAACCATAAAGCCAATTTCATCCATATGAGCTGCTACTAATACTTTAGGTGCATTTTCTTTTTTAGATTTTTTCACACCATAAATACTGCCCATATTATCACCAATAATTTCATCAACAAATGGTGCCATTTTTTCTTTTAAATATTCACGTACTTCATTTTCAAATCCAGGTACAGCATGTAATTCTGTTAATTCTTTCATTCTATTAAGTGTTTCTTGTCTAATTTTTGTCATTGTAAATCTCCTTATTGAAATATTTATCTATCATTCATTCTTTGTGTTAAACTTAAATTAAATAGAAGGAGGCATGGTCATGCAGAATAATAAGTTCCGCTTTTTCATTATATTATTGTCCGTTTTTACTGGTTTAAGTATTGTTGCTTCTATCGTATATGCCAAGCAATATAAACCATACAGTTGTGAAGAAATACTTAAACAAGTCAAAGCACAATTTAATAAGGTTGAAGCCTCTTATATATTACATATCCCAAAGACCTACCAAAAATTCGGCATTGAAACTAAAGTTGTGCATGGTGGTATTACCGTTAATAATGATGGTAAACAAGTACACTATGAATTTATAGCCGATGCCTTTAATGGCCAAGTCATTGATATATTTGAAATTTAATAAGCTTAAAAGATGAGTCTGAGTGATTAATTTAAACCTCAGACTCTTTTTTATGACTGAAACATTATTCAATTTCACCATGATCAAGTGCGTCGAATGATTTTTTAATAGATTCTAAACCGCTTCTTAATTTTTCTTCACTACAAGCTAAATTCATTCTGAAATGATAACTTTCTCCAAGCTCGTACGAATGGCCAATGCCTGTTGCAAGTTTACCTACAGATTGCAATGCTTTTTGAACATCACTTTCTACGTAACCACTTTTAGAAAAGTCTATCCAAGCTAAATATGTCGATTCAGGTTTAATGAATGATAACTGATCAGACATTTCATTTTTAATAAATTCATCTAAGATGTTCATATTCTTCTCGATATGCTCATTTAATTGATCTACCCATTCACCTGCTTCATTATAAGCTACTTTAACTGCTTCTACAGCCAATGTATTTGCAGCAGACAATCCATAATATGTTGCCAATTTACGATTGAATTGTAATGTGAAATAGCGATGTTTTGTAATCATATAACTACTTGCTAAACTCGCTAAGTTAAATGTTTTACCTAATCCAGTAACAACAAGAATCGGAGAATCTAACGTCATTTCATTCGTCATAGAATAGAATCCATTTTCACTTCTCACAAAATCCATATGAATTTCATCAGAAACAATAAAGACATCATGTCTTTCACACACATCCTTCATAAATGCACATTCTTCTTTTGTCCAAACTTTACCTGTTGGATTATGAGGATTACACAGGACTAACACTTTAACATCATCACGTGCTGCCATTTCTTCAAATTGTTCTTTATCCAACTCATAACCGTTATCTGTCGCTACTAATGGCGATTCAACTGCCACTCTTTTATTACCTTCAATTAAATTTAAAAAGGCATTATATGAAGGCGTATGAATTAACACACCTTCACCTTCTTTAGTAAATTCACGTATCACTTCAGTTACCGTAAATAAAATACTTGGCACATAATATATATCATTCTTTTGGATGTTCACAGAAAATCTTGTTTTGTACCAATTTTTAATCGCATTTAAATATGCTTCTTGCTTCCATACTAAATAACCGAAATGCGCTTGATCCAATTTATTTTTCAAATGGTTAATAATAAAATCAGGTGTCTTAATATCCATATCAGCAATCCAAAATGGTTCTAAGTTCTCATAATCATAAACTTTACGTTGTCCATCATATGCTACTGTTGCTGTTCCCCTTCTATCAATCACTTCATCAAAATTATATTTCAATTAAATCATCCCTTCTCATTTCTTCTTTAATTCCCTTCGTTTGTTCATCTAGTTTAAGCGCAAAATAATTGGCATCATGATAGAACACGAACCAATAATCTTCTTTAATATATCTCTGTAAAAGTCTTTCCTTAGCATTAATAGAATCCATTGGATAATCATCATAGGCTGTAACCCATAAAGGGTTCAAATGAGCTAATGTAGGCAAGATATCGGCCATATGCACAGCTTTCATGCCATTACTTTCAATTTCAATGACACTATGACCAGCGCTATGACCACCAGTATGTATCATTTTAATGCCTGGAAAGATTTCCATCGAATCTACAAATGTTACAACTTGATGTTCAATACCTTTATAATTTTGTTCCCAATATGTAGCACTACTTCTTATATTTGGGGCTCTCAATTCATTCCATTCAATTTGTGATGTATAAATTGTTGCATTTTTAAATACTGATTGACCATCTGCAGTTGTGAGTCCACAAGCATGATCAAAATGCATATGAGACATCAATACAATATCAATATCATCAATGGTTAAATTAAATTGCTTTAATGAGTTACTAATATCACTTTCATAAGTTGTACCATAGTTTCTTTTTTGTTTGTCTGTTAATTTACCATTACCTATCCCAGCATCAATTATAATATTGTGTTCATCTGTTTGAACGAATATTGGATGTGTTACGAGAGGTATTTGATTTAGTTCATTAGGCGGATATTTTTTAGTCCACAATGCTTTTGGAACAACACCGAACATTGCACCACCATCCATTTGAGTAATACCACCTTGTAATGGACATAATTTAAATTCACCTATATTTAACAAGAAATTCCCCTCCAATCATTTATTATTGTATCACTATTTAGAGTAATGAACATCTTTCATGATTGCTACAACACATTAGTTAATAATGGCATAAAAAAAGAAGTTAGAATCATAACGATTCCAACTTCATTATTTAAAGCTTGCTTCCATACGATAGATTCTAAAACCTCTACTAGAGAATTTATCTTCATATTCAGTACGGATACTATCTTCAGGCTCTTCTTCATGTAAATTCAAATTAATATAATCAAATGACATACCATATTGAGACATACTTTCTAAACTATACTCAAATAATCCTTGATTATCTGTTTTGAAATGTATTTGCCCATCTTTTTTCAAAATGTGCTGATAAATTTCTAAAAAGCTAGAAAAAGTTAATCTTCTTTTAGCATGTCTTGTCTTTGGCCATGGATCTGAAAAGTTCAAATAAATTCTAGAAACTTCATTTTCAACAAAATACTCTGTTAATAATTTAGCATCTTGATTAATCAATTTAATATTGTTTAATTCCATTTCTTTAACTTTTTCAAGAACACGGACCATAACATTTTTATCTTTTTCAATTGCTACGTAATTGATATTAGAATTTTGTTTAGCCGTCTCAGTAATAAATCTACCCATACCAGTTCCGACTTCAATATGAATGGGTTGATCTTTATCAAACCATTCCGCCATCTTATATTGATGATTAAGATCTACATCTACTATATTGGGATGATCCTTTAAGAAATCGTCAGCCCAAGGTTTATTTCTCATTCTCATTCAAAGTTACTCCTTATATAAATACATTTCTTGTCATCACTTCATTTAAGAAGTGTAACCAATCATTCATATCTTTATAACGTTTTTTCTCTTCATACCATTCTACCATTGCGATAGCTTGAATCAATGTATACCACTTCATACGTTTCTTTAAATCGTGCGTATCGTTAATGCCATACATACTTAGCCAATCTGACCAATCTTTCTCATCAACATAAGTATATAAAATCATTCCGATATCAATAGCTGGATCTGCAATCATTGCACCTTCCCAATCTACTAAGAAAAGTTCATCTTGATCAGATAAAAGCCAATTATTGTGATTCACATCTCCATGTATGACTGTATAGAACCTACTGTCTAGAGTTGGCATGTTATCTTCTAAATATAACAATGCCTTTCTCACAGTGCGGTTAGACAATACATGTCGTGACAATGAGCTGTTAATTTTATTAAATAAAATCTCTGGATGCATAGGTTTCATTTTCATACGTTTAAGCATATTTAATAATTGTTTAGAAGAATGTATTTTTTTAAGAAGTTTGGCAACACGGTTAGAATTCATTTCATCTTGGACTAACTCTCTACCATTTTTCCAATGTTGTGCAGTTACAACTTCTCCTGTTTCAATTCTTTTTGTCCAAACTAATTTCGGCACGATACCTTCAGCAGATAATGCTGTTAAGAAAGGACTTGAATTACGTTTTAGGAAGAGCTTGCGGCCATCTTGTTCTGCCATATATGCTTCACCAGATGCACCACCTGCTGAGTCTAATGTCCATCCTAATTGATAAAAATGTTCCAACCTATCCACCTCACTTTCAATAAAAGAAAAAGAAAAAGACTCAAGAATATTCTTTTTCAAGAGTCATATTTTAATCTTAAAAATTTTTGTTTAATTTTTGTAATTTTAGTGCGCTTGATTTAAATTTTATTATCTTTCGGTTAAGATTTCAACCTCATAAATGAAAACTTTCGAGTATTTTGAACCTATTCATATACAATAAGTCTTATAAATTCAGTATCCACTTGAATTACTTAAGATATTAAAATTACACTAAAAAATTTTTATGATTTTGACTCTATATAATTATTAAATGCATTTTGTAATTGCTTCGTAATTTGTCCGACTTTTCCGTCACCTATTTTTTGATCATTTACTTTCACAACTGGCATTACTTCAATAGATGTACTTGAAATAATCACTTCATCTGCATCATTTAAGAAATCTAATGTAAATGATTCTTCAATAAATGGAATATTTAGATCTTCGGCTAATTCTTTTATAACACGTCTCGTAATCCCGTTAAGGATTAAATTATTTGCAGGATGTGTATAAATTTTGCCATCTTTAATCGCATAAACGTTACTTGAACTACCTTCTGTAACTGTTTCGCCTCTATGCATGATTGCTTCAGCTGCATCGTTTTGTGTAGCTTTCTCTTTTGCTAACACGTTACCTAATAAGTTTAAGCTCTTAATATCACATCTCAACCATCTGATATCTTCAACTGTAATAGCTTTGACACCATTTTCTAATTCGTCGTATGGTCTGTCATAGCTTTTAGAGAATGCTGAGAATACAGGCTTTGTACTCGCATCAGGAAACGGATGGTTTCGAGGTGCAACACCACGTGTCACTTGAATATATACGCCACCATTTACAACATTATTCTTTGCTGCTAATTCTTTTGTTACTTCTGTTAAACCTCCAACAGAATACGCGTCTAAATTAAGTCCGATTTCTTTCGCACTTCTAAATAATCTTTCATAGTGCTCTTTAGATGTGAATACTTTACCATCATATATACGTATGTATTCGTATATGCCATCACCAAAGTTATAACCTCTATCAGAATAGCTAACCTTACTTTCAGATTCATCAACAAACTCATCATTTATATAAATATAACTCATTCATCATCACCCTTTACACAGACATTGTATATAGCTTCTAAATAAATTGCAGTTGCATTAAATAATTGTTTTTTTGTGATATATTCATTTTTTTTGTGCATTAAATCTTCAGAATCTTTAAACATGGCACCGAATGCCACACCTTTATCTAAGTTTCTAGCATATGTCCCACCACCAATTGTATACGGCTCGGATTGATCACCTGTTTGATTGCGATATGCTGATAATAGTTTTTCAATGAATGGATCATTTTTATCTACATAATGTGGAACTTGGTGTTTATCCATTTCAATGTCGAAGCCTTTTTCTTTCACTTCTTCAGAAAAACGAGACATTGATTGGTCGAAATTAAAGCCTTCTGGATATCTTAAATTAATACCAAATTGACCACCATCTACATCTGTATAACTCATAATACCTGTATTAGTCGTCACTTCACCCATTTCTTCAGTAGCAAATTTCATACCCATTTTTTCACCTTTTGGAGAATCAACTAAATATTCATTTGCAAATTTTACGTATGAGCTCGCGTATTTATCTAAATTTAATTCATTTAAGAATTGAATAAGGTATAAACCAGCATTCACACCTAATGTAGGATCCATACCATGAGCTGATTTACCGTGAACAACGATGTTTAAGAATCCTTCATCAATTGTTGTTTCGCCTTCAATCTCATGTTCATTTAAAAATGATTCAAATTTCTGTACAACATTTGTCATTTGTTCTTTGATAAGTAATTTAGCTTGTGCAGTATCAGGTACCATATTGAATCTTTCACCTGAGAAGAATGCTTTCAGTTCTACTTCAGGCTCATCATTATCTTCCACATATCCAGATTGAACGATGTTAAATGTTACAATCCCTTTTTCTCCATGGATTAGAGGGAATTCTGCATCTGGTGCAAAACCAACTGAAGGCATTTCTTCAGTTTCAAAATAACGATCTGTACATTTCCAATCAGATTCTTCGTCAGTACCTACAATAATATGTATTCTTTTTTTCCATTCGACTTTCATGTCTTCAAGTATCTTAACGGCATAGTATGCTGCTATTGTTGGTCCTTTGTCATCAAGTGTACCTCTCGCAATAATTGCATCTTCTGTTTCTACAGGTTCAAACGGATTAGAATCCCATCCAGCACCTGCTGGCACAACATCAACATGGCAAAGTATACCTAATAAATCGTCACCTTTACCCGCTTCAATTCTACCTGCAATATTGTCTATATCAACATGAGAAAATCCATCTCTTTCACCTAACTTGTACATATAATTTAACGCTTCTTTCGGACCTGGTCCAACTGGCGCATCGTATGTACTTGCTGCATCATCTCTTACACTTTCGATGCTTAGTAGCCCCTTTAAATCATTTATAATATCTTCTTCATATTCTTTAACTTTATTTCTCCACATCGAAAATCATCTCTTTCTTAACTTGAATAGTTATCTATATAATACATGATATTTTTGTAAATATAAAATAGAATTACCGATAAATTTTTAATTTTTTATGCGAAAAGTTATTTCCTTTTACGTACGACTAAAATCTTATATATAATTATTTTTTTGAATCTTATTATTTCCCGACATGACAAAAGTTGTTAACAAAAAAACTAGGACAAATAAGTTGCCCTAGTTTTAGCCAATATTGACCATAAGAAGAAAATTATTTCTTCAAGTCTTCTTCTGTAACAACTCTTAAATTGTTGTTGGCTGTTCCGCCTTCATCATCAAATTTAGCTTCTCTTTGTTCAGTTGGCTCTTGATTTTCTTTTTTTAGACGAGATTTAGCATTTGATGCATAACCTTTTGGATCTTCTTTTGCTTTTTGGAATTCATTTTTTGCTTTTTCTTTAGCTGACTCTTTATAAGAAGTTGGATCTTCTTTATATTTTGAGTACTCGTCTTGTGCTTTACCTTTTAGTTCATTTGCTTTTTGTTTAGCATTTTCTTTGTAATTCTCTGGATCTTCTTTATATTTCCCGTATTCATTTTTTAATTTATCTCGATTTTCTTTTTTAGATAAGACAACTGCTGCTGCAGTTCCCCCTAATACTACTAACGTTCTAAATAATCCTGCTTTTTTAGCCATTTGTATCCACCTCTATTTAGTTAATAGTTATTATATTACCCAAAGGAAATCTTTCTAAACATTTTAAACAGATAAATTTAAAAGTTTAAAATCTTCTTCTAACAAATGTCTATACTCACCAAGTTCTAAACGTTTATCAAGTTCTAAATCAGCAATTTGAACGCGTTTTAAATAAGTCACTTCACAACCAATCGCATGAAACATTCGCTTAACTTGGTGAAATTTGCCTTCGTAAATCGTAACGTAAGCTATCGACTCTTCTCCATTTTCTATAATTTTTAATTCACTTGGAGAAGACGTAAAGTCACCTAAATCAATGCCTGCTTTAAAAATATCTATTGCATCATCTGAAATATGTCCAGATACTTCAGCATAATACTTTTTAGCGACTTTTTGTTTTGGACTCATAAGTTGATGGGAGAATTTACCATCATTTGTTAAAAGTAATAAACCTTCTGTATCTTTATCTAAACGCCCAACCGGGAATAAGTCTAAATGCATATATTCTGGGACAATATCAATGACTGTTTCATGTTCATCATCTTCAGTTGCTGAAACGAATCCTGCTGGCTTATTCATCATTAAATAGACAACTGGTTCATATTCTATCGGAATATCATCGAATGTTATAACATCTTCTTCTGGATTAATATGCATTTCTGGTTTCTTAACGATTTCATCATTAACGGAAACAAGATTTTTCTTTAGAAACTTTTTAACTTCTTTTCTTGTTCCGATACCTGAATTTGCTAAAAATTTATCTAATCTCATCATTTACACCACTTAATTTTGCGTCTAATTTTTGCAGTTAAATCACCTAAAAATTCATCTGCTAAACGTGAACGCATTGTTAAATAACCATATACAATTACACCTACACATCCGCCTACAATAAGTGTGATAAGCGCACCTAATTTAGATGTTGGATCAATAATTAATGACACAATAAAGTAACTTAACTCGACGAATAACACCATGATTATAGTATAGAAAGTAATTCTTAACGTATGGTAAATTGTGATATTAAATTTAAAGTCTGCATATTTATATAGAACTACACAATTTAAGATAACAGCTACTAATAATGCGATTGCCGTACCAATAACAGCACCTAACGTATGGAATAACATAATTAGTGGTAAGTTTATAACTGCTTTAATAACCAATGAAGTGATAACGATCCATACTGTTAAGGCTTGTTTATCAATACCTTGTAACATTGAAGCTGTTACAGATAATAATGCGATTAAAATACTAACTGGCGCATACCAGAATAATATTTCTGTACCCATTGGATTATAACTATAGAACACGTTATATAAAGGCTGTGCTAATACCATAATGCCAAGAGATGCTGGAACTGTTAAATATAATAATACGCCTAATGATTTTCTAATTTGATGATGCATTGCATCAATTCTACCTGAATTGTAAGTATTCGTTATAAATGGCACTAAACTTATTGCAAATCCTGCTGCAAGAGATGTTGGAATCATAACAATTTTATTAGTTGTCATACTCAGCATTGTGAAATAAATATCTTGTAATTCACTGCCTACCCCCGCCATCGCTAACCCAGTATTATGTGTAAACTGGTCGATTAAGTTTATAATCGGGAAACATAAACTTACTATTACAAATGGAATACTGTATTTAATAATTTCTTTATATATTTTGATATACGACACATCAATATCGCTAGTATCTTGTTCAACTTCTGCTTTTATTAAATGTCTTCTCTTCATCCAAAAATAAAGTAAAGTCAGTAATGCGATAATTGCACCGATACCAGCAGCAAATGTTGCAACTTGGTTGGCCATTAACACAGTACCATCCATGACATTTAATACGATATAACTTCCGCCAAGTATAAATGCGATACGTGCTACTTGTTCAGTTACTTCAGATACAGCTGTAGGACCCATTGAATTAAATCCTTGGAAGATCCCTCTCCATGTTGCGAGTAATGGAATAAATAATACTACAAAACTTATTGTTCTAATAACAGTTGTAATATCTTCTATACCCCAACCACCTTCTATACCACCTTTATTTGCTAAAGTTAATTGAGCAATAGTTGGTGATAAGAAATAAAGTAATAAAAATCCGATAAATCCTGATACCGTCATAACTAAAAAGCTTGACCGGTACAATTTTCTACTTACTTTATAAGCACCTAATGCGTTATATTTAGATACATATTTCGCAGCTGCTAAAGGAACGCCCGCAGTTGCTATTGTTATCATGATTGTGTATGGTTGATAAGCATATGTAAATGGGGCAAGATTTTTTTCATCGCCTATAATAGCGTAAAAAGGTATTAAATAAAGAATACCAATTACTTTTGTTATTAAAATACTTGCAGTAAGTAGGAAGGTTCCCCTTACTAGCGCTTTACTTTCTGACATAATTTCATCCCTATCTAATTTACTTTTAAATTTAATAATAACAGGTTTATTTCCATTCTACTACTTTTTTAAAGACACATTATTCGTTAAAATATTATTACATCGACTTATGGAGGTAACTTATGTATCATACAATAATTATCGGTGCTGGACCTAGTGGTTTAATGGCCGCATATAGTGCAAGTTCAAATGGTAAAAACGTCTTGCTACTTGAAAAGAAAAAAGGCTTAGGACGAAAGCTCCGCATATCTGGTGGCGTTAGATGTAACGTTACCACCGCTTACCTTATGAAGAAATTATAAAAAACATCCCTGGTAATGAAAAATTCTTATATAGTCCATTTTCAACATTCGATAATGAATCTATTATACAATTTTTTGAATCTAGATCTGTACATTTAAAAGAAGAAGATCACGGACGAATGTTTCCTGTTTCAAATCGCGCTCAAGATGTTGTTGATGCACTAGTTGATTCCATTAAACAAAATGGTGTAGAAATACGCCAAGAAACTACAGTATCATCTATTGAAAGTGAAAATCAACAAATAACAGGCGTCACACTACAAGATGGTACATTTATCCCTTCAAAGACTGTCATCATCGCATCAGGCGGTTGCAGTGTACCACATACTGGTTCGACAGGAGACGGGTATAAATTTGCTGAGCATTTAGGTCATTCCATAACAGAACTATTCCCAACAGAAGTACCAATTAAATCTAGTGAACCATTCATCAAAAACAAAACACTACAAGGATTAAGTTTACAAAATGTTGGACTATCTGTACTCAAGAAAAATGGTAAACCTAGAATTACACACCAAATGGATATGTTGTTTACACATTTTGGCGTTTCAGGACCAGCGGCATTAAGATGTAGTCAATTTGTTTATAAAGAACAAAAAGTTCAAAAGAAAACCGACATACAAATGGCCATAGATGCCTTTCCAGAAATTAAAGCACATGACTTAGAACAACAAATTGTAAAAAAATTAAAAGACGAACCGAATAAAGCGATTAAAAATGCACTAAAAGGACTAGTCCAAGAAAGATATTTACATTTTATCTTACAACAGTCAAGTATTGATTTAGACGTGACATACCATCACTTGTCCCAGCAAGCCATTCGAACATTCATAGAAAACCTTAAATCATTTACATTCACAGTAAATGGTACACTTCCACTTGATAAAGCTTTCGTAACAGGTGGCGGTGTTAATATTAAAGAAATTGAACCCAATACAATGGCATCTAAAATATGTGCAGGACTTTACTTCTCAGGAGAAGTATTAGATATCCATGGTTATACAGGTGGCTATAATATTACGAGCGCTCTTGTCACTGGGTATGTAGCAGGCTATAACGCCGCACAATTTAATGATTAAAATTCTTTAGCATGCATATAGTTTGGTGTTTGTTATGTGGTGTAAGTAGTTACAAAACTACTTGGAATTGTTACTAACTCTAAACAATATTATACTCACACATATTTTAAGGCTGAGACATTTAAAAATGTCTCAGCCTTATCTATTTCTTCATTAAACTCTTTTGTTTTCTAAACCATCGTCGCCCCACTCATTCATGCCGCCTTCTACGTTCACTGCATCAATGTCGTGGTCATTTAAATAATCAACTACTCGAGCACTTCTAACGCCACCTGCACATACAATATAATATGTTTGGTCTTTATTGAAATGATTTAATTCATCTGGAATTTCTCCCATTGGAATATGTTTAGCGCCAGGGATTACACCTAATGCTACTTCATGATCTTCTCTCACATCAACTATATTAATTGGACTATTAGATGTAATTTTTTCTGCTAATTCTGTTACTGTAATTTCTTTCATCACTAGAACACTCCTAATCGATTAATTTGCTACGATATTAACTAACTTTTGTGGAACTGCAATCACTTTACGAACTGTTTTACCTTCAATCGCTTCTTTGATTTTTTCATTATCCATCGCTATTGCTTCCATTTCATCTTTCGATAAATCTTTAGAAATTTTAATCTTGTCTTTTAGTTTACCGTTAACTTGGATAACAATTTCTATTTCGTTATCTACTAGTAATGACTCATCAAATGTTGGCCATTCTTCATAAGATAAAGTATCGTTATGACCAAGTTTTTGCCATAATTCTTCAGAAATATGTGGTGCAATTGGTGATAACATTTTAACAAAACCTTCAGCATATGCTTTATTGATTTGATCTTGTTTATAACAATCATTAATAAATACCATCATTTGACTGATTGCAGTATTGAAGTTTAGTGTATCGAAGTCTTCAGTTACTTTCTTAACTGTTTGGTTATACACTTTGTCTAGGTCTGGTGTTTCATTTTCAACGACCTTATCCGTAATGTTCCCTTCTTCTGTAACAAATAAACGCCATACTCTATCTAAGAAACGACGTGAACCGTCTAGTCCATTTTCGCTCCATGCAATTGCTGCATCTAAAGGACCCATGAACATTTCATATAGACGTAATGTGTCTGCACCATGAGAACGTACAATATCATCAGGGTTAACAACATTACCTTTCGATTTACTCATTTTTTCATTACCTTCACCAAGAATCATACCTTGGTTAAATAATTTTTGGAAAGGCTCTTTAGTTGGTACTACACCGATATCGTATAACACTTTATGCCAGAATCTTGAATATAATAGATGAAGCACTGCATGTTCTACACCACCGATATATAAATCTACTGGTAACCAGTGTTTAAGTTTTTCTGGATCAGCTAATTGTTCATTGTTATGCGGATCGACATATCTTAAATAATACCAACAGCTTCCTGCCCATTGTGGCATCGTATTCGTTTCACGACGACCCTTCATGCCAGTTTTAGGATCTACAACATTAATGAATTCGTCGATATTAGCTAAAGGTGATTCCCCTGTACCTGATGGTTTAACTTGATCTGTTTCAGGTAGGATTAATGGAAGTTCTTCTTCAGGAACTGTTGTCATTGTACCATCTTCCCAATGAATAACTGGGATTGGTTCACCCCAATAACGTTGTCTACTAAATAACCAATCTCTTAATTTATAACTTACTTTTTTATGACCGATACCTTTTTCTTCAAGTAATTCAATCGCTTTAGGTACCGCTTCTTCTTTTGTTAAGCCATTTAATACATCTGAATCAATCATTTTTCCATCTTCATCATATACTGTGATGATATCTAAATTGAATTTCTCTGCAAACTCAGCATCCCTTTCATCATGTGCTGGAACTGCCATAACTGCACCTGTTCCATAACTAATTAACACATAATCGGCAACCCAAATCGGCATTTTTTTACCAGTGAATGGGTTTGTTGTAAATGCACCAGTGAATACACCACTTTTATCTTTTGCTAAATCTGTTCTTTCTAAATCAGATTTACGAGAAGCTGCTAATTTATATGCTTCAACTGCTTCTTTTTCATCTTCAGTTGTAATTAAATCTACTAATGGATGTTCTGGAGAAAGTACAGCAAAAGTTGCACCATAAATTGTATCAGGACGAGTTGTAAATACTTCAAATGATAAATCTGTATTATCAATATTGAATTTTAATTCAGCACCTTCAGATCTACCAATCCAGTTTCTTTGCATATCTTTAATAGATTCAGGCCAATCTAATTCATCTAAATCTTCTAATAAACGATCTGCATATTCAGTAATTTTTAATACCCATTGTCTCATTGGTTTACGAACAACTGGATGTCCTCCACGTTCTGAAACACCATCAACAATTTCTTCATTAGATAATACTGTACCTAATGCTGGGCACCAGTTTACTGCTACTTCATCAACATATGCCAATCCTTTATTATATAATTGAATGAAAATCCATTGCGTCCATTTATAGTAATCTGGGTCAGTTGTATTCACTTCTCTATCCCAGTCATATGAGAAACCTAGCTCTTGAATTTGTCTTTTAAAAGTCGCAATATTTTTAGCTGTAAATTCTTTAGGGTCATTCCCTGTATCGATAGCATATTGCTCAGCTGGTAAACCAAATGCATCCCAACCCATTGGGTGAAGTACATTGTAACCTTGCATTCTTTTATATCTTGAGACGATATCTGTAGCTGTATAACCCTCAGGATGTCCTACGTGTAAACCAGCGCCAGATGGATATGGAAACATATCTAAAGCGTAGAATTTCTTTTGTCCAAGATTATCGTTAGCTTTAAATGTTTTGTTAGCTGCCCAAAAATCTTGCCATTTCTTTTCAATTTGTTGATGATTATAATTCATTTGTTCGTTCCTCCTATAAAATAAAAAAAAGCCATCCCAACCATCATAACAGTTGGGACGACTTGAATAAATATGCCGCGGTACCACCCAGAATTCACAATTAAGTGCTCTTCATTTATATGGTTTAAGATTGCTTTTAATAAATAATAAATCGTTCGTAAGTTCACTTAATGGATATCATCAGTTCACAGCACCACTGACTCTCTTAAGATTCGCATTAAAGCAACTTTACTTATATACATCCTAATATTATTCAATTTCAATATATTTTGCAAGTCTTATTTATTAATATCATGTATCTTGCTTTGAAATACCTCTATCATAAATGTATAAGAAGTAATAACCTGTTAAAATAAGTAATATCATACTGTAAAACATCATTTTCATATCAAACATATCAACTATTACGCCACCTACAACCGGCCCGAATGCTTTCCCTATTGTTGAAGATGCGTTTACAATACCTTGATATGCACCCATTCTGTCTTTAGGTGCTAATTTATTTGCGATTGCAGGTACTGCTGGCCATACAAACATTTCTCCAAATGTTAAAATAACCATCCCTACAACAAACATTGTAAATTGCTCAGCAAAGCTTGTAATCACATAACTTAATATAAAAATCGTCAGACCTATAAACATTTGTAATTTCAATTTCTCTTTAAATCTATTGATAAATGGCGCAATTAAAGGTTGCCCTGCTAATATCAATACACCATTTATTGTCCAAAGGAAACTATATTGTTTCAAGGAAATACCAACTGACTGAGTATAAGTTGCAATTGTCGTTTGCCACTGAACATAACCGATCCAACATAAACTAAACATAACACATAGAAGCATAAGTGCAGTGAATTTACTTTTATCTTTAACTTGCATAGCACTCGTGATGCCTTCATCATTTTTCAAATGAATATCTAAATCTATGTTGTAATATTTTAACGCTATTATGATAAACACGACATATAGTAGTAAGTTCGCCATAAAAATATAATTAAAGCTAAAGTCCGCTACAAATCCACCTGCTGCAGCCCCAATAGAAACACCTAAGTTTTGTGCAAGATAAATTGCATTAAATGTTGTACGTCCTCCGTTTGGCCAACTCGCAGCAGCCATTGCATAAATAGCTGGTACAATCACGCCTCCACCGAAACCAAGTATCACAAGCCAAAATGGATACCATGGCCAATCATTTAAAAAGTTTAATCCGATTAAACTTAAAATATTTAATATAGAGGCAAAAATAATAGAACGAAACCCACCAATTTTGTCGAACAAACTTCCGCCTAATAAATTCCCGATTACACTCCCGAATGCATTAATCATTAAAACGATACCAGCTGTACTTAAACTCTTACCTAACTCTTCATTCATATATATTGTATTAAGTGGCCATAAGAAACTTGATCCTGTAATATTGATCGCCATTCCTATGATGAGCATTTTAACAATTTTCGGCATTCTCAAGGATTTCGACCCCCTCTCAAATTTTGTCAATTTTAATAGTCTAAACCTTTTTCTGCAAAAGTTCAATATTATATGTTAAAATGCTTTAGATAAGTTTGTAGAACAGGATGTGAAATATAATGACAGAACAATTCCGTTATGCATTTGATAACAAGAGATATCATACATGGAATTATCATTTAAGAAATAAATTTGGTGAGAAGATTTTTAAAATAGCATTAGATGGTGGATTTGATTGTCCAAACCGTGACGGCACAGTAGCACATGGCGGTTGTACATTTTGTTCAGCAGCCGGGAGCGGTGACTTTGCAGGTAATCGTGCAGAACCAATCCATGTACAATTTAAAGAAATTAAAGACAAAATGCATGAAAAATGGTCTGAAGGAAAATATATCGCTTATTTTCAAGCTTTTACAAATACGCATGCGCCAGTTGAGGTATTAAGAGAAAAATACGAAGCTGCTTTATCAGAAGAAAATGTAGTCGGACTATCAATTGCGACAAGACCAGACTGCCTACCAGATGATGTTGTAGAATACTTAGGAGAATTAAATGAAAGAACTTATTTATGGGTAGAACTTGGTTTACAAACTGTACACCAAGAAACATCTGATTTAATTAACCGTGCTCATGATATGAAATGCTATTACGAAGGTATCGCTAAATTAAGAAAACACAATATCAATATATGTACACATATCATTAACGGTTTACCTGGTGAAGATTACGATATGATGATGGAAACAGCGAAAGAAGTCGCACAAATGGATGTTCAAGGCATTAAAATTCATTTATTACACCTACTTAAAGGTACACCAATGGTTAAACAATACGAAAAAGGTATGCTTGAATTCATGACTCAAGACAATTATACGCAACTCGTATGTGACCAATTAGAAATTTTACCGGAAGAAATGATCATTCATCGTATTACAGGTGATGGCCCTATCGATTTAATGGTTGGCCCTATGTGGAGTGTAAATAAGTGGGAAGTCCTCAACGCTATAGACAATGAACTTAAAGAACGTGGCACAATGCAAGGATCTAAATTCAAGAAAGCAGAACAAGTTCAAAAATGATTGTTCAAGGAATCTTACCATTCGCAAGAGATTTAATAACAACACATATAACGGACAAAAGTATCGTAGTTGATGCAACATGTGGAAACGGAAACGATACACTTTTCCTTGCTAATCAAGTTCCAAACGGAGAAGTATATGCGTTCGATATACAAGAAGAAGCCATTAAAAATACTAAAATCAAAACAGAAACATTTAGTAATATCCATTATTATCAAACAGGTCATGAAAATGCAGCACCTATAATAAAAGAACGTCATCAACAAATAGATGCCTCAATATTTAATTTAGGATATTTACCAAAAGGCGATAAACATATTACGACGAATGCACCGACAACAATTAAAGCAATTGAAAGTCTATTCGAAATGACAAGTAAAAATGGCATCATCGTATTAGTCGTATATCCAGGACACCCAGAAGGACAGATAGAATCTAACGAAGTCATCAATTATGTAAGTTCAATAGATCAACAAACAGCACACGTACTCCACTATCAATTTATAAACCAAAAAAACAATCCACCATATATACTAGCAATAGAAAAAAGATAAGAATGAGTAAGATGAGTAAACGCAAACCTTGGATTAGGTTTGCGTTTTTTCATGTGTGAGATTGGAGGTTCTTGGATATATTCGGTAGTTAAGCTGTGACTTGGTTCATCTCTTGGCTTTATTCAGCACTTAAGCCATGACTCGTGTGTTTATTACCTCTTTAACTCACATGTTTTCCCACCCTTAAACTGCTCACTCATTTTTTAACCTTCTTCTTACTTAATCCCTGCAGTCCAAACCTACATACCTCCCCAAAATTCTTCAAAAACGACAAAACGCAAACCTGCTCATCAGGTTTGCGTTATTATATGTTACATGTATTAACGATTGACTCAAATTGTTTTTCAAAATGTTCTTTTCTATTCTTGATTTCTTCACAAGCGAAATCGATTATTGCATCTTTCTTGTCTTCGAAATCTTTATTCACTTCAACGATTACTGTTCTTTCGTCATTCTCTGGGCGTACTTTCTTAATCCACCCTTTTTTCACAAGGTTATTGTATAATCTTGTTCGTTTGTATGGCTTAATATCTATATAACCATCCAACTCTTTCAAACTCATTGATCCATTATTCCATAACATGATTAATGTAAGAAACTCTTCTTTTTCTATATCAAACTTTTCTTCGATTTTATAAAAAATAATATTTATATTTTTTTGAATATCATCTAATAGAATTAAGTCACTTACGTTATTTACTTTCTCTGTCATAAACTCGCCTCCAACGTTCTCTATATGTGTTATATACCCGATATAGTAACGTTTAAGCTTATTTGTATGATATTTTACAAATTATTCTGTTTCATCATCTATTAATAATCCTACATAGTGAATGCGATTATTCATAAATGAAATGATATATTTCATAACATTTTCGCGTTCTGGTTCATTATGTACTTCATGATTAAGACCATGCCAAGCTTTGAAATATAATTCGTTTGTATTGATTGTTTTACCAATTTGTCGAATTGATTCTGTATCGACTATTTTATCTTCTGTACCTAGCATAAGTAATGTAGGAATTGGAGATATGTGGTGAATATTTTCCATTGTTGCTTTCATTGTTTCTAAAATGGTCTTGTACCAGTGATAACTCACTTTATTTAGCATTAAAGCATCTTTATTCGTATCATCTATTACTTCTTTATTTCTTGTTAAGCTTTCTACTTTAATACCTGTATCAAATTTAGCATCTTTCGCAACTGTACCGAAACTTGAAGCTAAGAAATTACGTCTTGTTGAAATATTTTGTTGAAAAGCAACTAACGGTGAAATCAATAGTACGCCTTCTACTTTTAAATCTACTTTTTCTAATAAATTAAGAAGAATAAGTCCACCTAGACCAACACCTAATGTAAATACTGGTAAGTGATATTCTTCTGCAATAGATATCCATTCAAGTACCTGCTCATGGTATTCTTCAAATTTATCAACATGTCCTCTATATACACGGGAAGTTTGTCCTTGCCCTTTTAAGTCACCCATAATAACGTGGTAACCTTCTCTTCGTAGCTTAGTGATTACGTATGCGTATCTTCCTGTATGTTCTAGCATATTATGTACAATTACTATAATTCCTTTAGCTTCTTTCTCAGTTTCCCATTTCCACATAATATATTACTCCTTTTACCTATATAGCTACTTTTTTGTTAAACTTAGTATAACAAAATTTTTCAAAAGAATGGAGAATCTTGAATGATTAAATCTTTTAAAGGTCAAAAACCACAAATCGATCAAAGCTGTTATATTGCTGAAAATGCAACTTTAACTGGTGATATTACGATAGGCCCAAAAAGCTCAGTATGGTTTAACTCAGTTATTAGAGGAGATGTTGCCCCTACAATTATTGGTGAGGGTGTTAATATCCAAGATTTATGTTGTTTACACCAAAACCCTAACCAACCACTTATAATAGAAGATTTTGTAACTGTTGGTCATAAAGTGACATTACATTCTAGTATTATTCGTAAACATGCGTTAATCGGAATGGATTCAACGATTCTTGATGGTGCAGAAATTGGAGAATATGCATTTATCGGTGCTGGGTCACTCGTTCCACCAGGTAAGAAAATCCCACCACATACGTTAGCGTTTGGTCGTCCTGCAAAAATCATTAGAGAACTAACAGAAGATGACTATAACGAATTAAAAAGAATCAATGCATCATATATTGAAAAAGCTAAGATTTATAAAGCAGATCAATAAATCAAAACCACCCGTTTAGGTACTGCACCCCTAAAGTTAGAGTAAAAAAACTAACTTTAGGGGGTGTTTTAATATGACAAAATATAGTGATGAATTTAAGTTGAAAGTTGTAAGAGATTATCTAGATGGCCATTATGGTTATCGAAAATTAGCTAAAAAATATAATATACCTGATAAAATTATTATACGAACATGGGTAAAAGCCTTTCAATCATTCGGTGTAGATGGCATTAAAAAGAAACAGAAAAAGACAGTTTATTCTGTTACATTCAAAATAAATGTATTAAACTATATGAAAAGAACAGGCGATTCCTTCCAAGATACAGCGATTAAATTTGGCCTAAATACCCCATCTATTATTGTGCGATGGAAAAAGATATATGACAAAGAAGGTGTGGAAGGACTCGAAAAGCCGAAAGGACGACCTCCCATGAAAAAGAAGAAACAGAAGAAATCTAATCAAAACCTATCACGAGAAAAAGAGTTAGAGCTAGAAAATGAAAATCTTCGATTAGAGAATGCTTATTTAAAAAAGTTGAACGCTTTTCGAGAGAATCCGAGTGCCTTTCTAGAAAAGCACAAGCAGCAGTGGCATTCGAACTCAAAGAAGAAGGATTCAAATTAAAAGATATCTTAGTAAAGGTTGGTATACCAGAAGCAACCTATCATTACCATGCCAAACAATTACAAAAGGAAGATTTAGATAAAGGTTGGAAGAAAAAGATCATTGAACTTTTTCAAAAACACAACGGTAAATACGGCTATCGTCGTATATATTTAGCTTTGAGAAATCAAGGTTATCTCATTAACCATAAGAAAGTACAACGAATTATGCGAGAACTAGGATTAAAATGTCAAAAATACACACGTAAATCACGCTATCAATCATACAAAGGTACAGTTGGTAAAGTGGCTAAAAATCGCTTGAATCGTAGATTCCATACATCTATTCGACTTCAAAAATTAGTGACAGATATCACTGAATTTAAATGTGCTGAAGAACAAAAATTATATCTCAGCCCTATTATGGATTTATACAATGGGGAAATCATTTCTTATGGTATATCCAGAAGACCAACATTAGACTTAGTACTTCAATCATTGGATAAAGCAGTTACAATCATTAAGCATGAAGCACCATATCGTACGACGATACATTCTGATCAAGGTTGGCATTATCAGCATAATGCATGGATTAGAAGATTATCGGAACAAAGGATTTATCAAAGTATGTCACGTAAAGCGACGTGTGCGGATAATGCTTCTATGGAGAATTTCTTTGGCATCATGAAGCAGGAAATGTATCATGGAGAAGAACTTGTTAACTATGAAACATTAAAAAGAAGAATTGAGGATTACATCTATTGGTATAACAATGAACGTTTGAAATTAAAATTGGCTGGACGAAGTCCAGTACAATACCGAACTCAATCCAGCCAATTAATAGCATAATGGAAACTCTAACTTTGGGGGGTCACTACCTTAACGGGTGGTTTGTTCTGCGGCTATAAGCCTCTATTACTGACCAGCCCTAAAAGGGCACTGAGAAGATCAGCCAAATGTACTACTTTCCCAGCAACCCTTAAAAGGGTTGTTTTATTTTTTCTTCTTTCGAGTTTCTTCCCCAGTAAAAGGATCTATGTACTCTATCATTGTTAACTGTTCTGCTACTATATCCTCTTGTAATTGATTTCTTATATAATTTTCTATCACTTTTTATTTCTACCAACTGTATCTACATAAAATCCTTTACACCAAAATTTTCTGTTACCATATCTATACTTTAAATGGGCATGTCTATCAAATATCATTAAGCTGCTCTTACCTTTTAAATAACCTACAAATTGAGAAACACTTAACTTTGGTGGAATGCTAACTAACATATGAATATGATCTTTACATGCTTCAGCTTCTATTATTTCTACACCTTTTCTTTCACACAATTGTCTTAAAATAATACCAATATCTCTTTTAATTTTCCCATAAATAATTTGTCTACGATATTTTGGTGCAAACACAATGTGGTACTTACAATTCCATTTTGTATGTGCTAAACTGTTTGTGTCTGATGACATTTAATGCATCTCCTCGTGTTGTTAATTTTGGTTGGCTGACCAAATATTATTCTAGCATGTAGAGATGCATTTTTTAATACAACGGTGAAACCATACTGTACCATACGCATAGCGTATGGTTTTAATTTCACAAATAATAAAAAGGATTGAGACACGATGTCCCAATCCTTTTTCATTACGCTATTTTAAATTTGCTATGCATAAACGGTAATTTTACGACGATATAAGCGATAATTATTTCATAAAACATTGAGAAGAACTTCTCAAAGAAGAAGAAAACATTCTGAACTAATATTGTGCCTATACCTGCCCCACTAAATTGGTAGTTAACGAGCAAGAAATTATCCATAATATTTAAAGCAATAATTGTTATAAAAACTGTCCATGACTTTTTAGTCATCATCGCCACTAAAATTGCTATAATACCAATCACAATCGGTTCAAAAATAAACAATTGTACGAAACTATCTAAAGGTTTCCCAAACATATAAAATGCCATATCCCTAAACATCCCGATTTCTCCTTTACAGTCATTTCTAATACATTCATTATATCACGACAAACGAGCTATAATTATTAAGATACTTTAAAGATTCATCGCTTTCCTTAACATAAAATTAACATTAATAGCCATTAAATCTTTACATTGAATTAGCAATCAATTCATATTGTCGTGTTACTTTAAAGATGTAACATAAGACGCCTTTAAAGGAGCATGATAAAATGCATTTCTTTAAAAAAATAATTATTTCTTTGTTTATATTCACATTTCTACCACATGCAATTAGCATAGCAGCAGAACCCATTTCACCAAACTATGAGCAAGTCACTTCATCATCAACCACTACCCCATAATAAACAACAAATCGAAATTTAATAACTAGAAAATTAGAAAGAAACTGATTAAGACGATCAGTTTCTTTTTAAATATTGCTATACTAATTATGGCGTGTGGTGACGGAAATAAAGCACCAAACAAATATGGAGAAAGTTCTAAATACGATTAAGATTTAATTGTTCGAATCCATTATACAAATCATTTAAACGATATTAATATAAGTGTATATAATTTCTAATTTCGGACAAAATATTGTCAATATTATGGAACGCCTTACGGGGGCGTTCTTTTTCGTGTCAGAATTCATAATTAGTATAATTTTAGATTATATTAAAAATGTAAACGCTTAACTAAATTTGTATTTCCATGATAAAATAAATTAAATGAACATATATATTTAAGGAGGACTTGCTATGCCTGTCGTAAAAGATTTTTTTATTGCATTATCTAACAACAAATTCATGAATGAATCAGCTAAGAAAATGGGTCCTGCACTAGGTGCAAACAAGGTCGTAGCGGGCGTTGATATTGATTCAACAATCGATACAGTTGAAAGATTAAATATGAAGGGAATTTCATGTACGTTAGATAATTTAGGGGAATTCGTAACATCACGTCAAGAAGCTTTAGAAGCTCAACAAAATATTGTTGAAATTATGCGAAGAAACTACAATGCTAATATTGATGCGCATGTATCTATTAAACTTACACAATTAGGACTTAATATAGATAGAGAGTTTGCTTATCAAAATACGAGAGAAATTTTGTTAAAAGCTCATGAATACGGAAATACATTTGTAAACATCGATGCTGAAAAATATGAAGATTTAGTAGGAACTACTGAGATAGTAGATAAACTTAAAGGTGAATTCAAAAATGTAGGTACAGTTATTCAAGCATACTTATTTGATGCTATGAATATTATGGATAAATACGATGATGTACGTTTACGATTAGTAAAAGGTGCATATAAAGAAGCACCACATATTGCTTTTCAAACTAAAGAAGAAATTGACAAAAATTATATTGCATTAATTGAAAAAAGATTATTAACTGCTAAAGCATTCACTTCAATTGCAACACACGATCATAATATAATTAATCATGTAAAACAATTTGTTAAAGATCATAACATCTCAAGAGATTCATTTGAATTCCAAATGTTATATGGTTTTAGAACTGACTATGCATATCAAATCGCTAATGAAGGTTATAACTTCTGTATGTACGTACCATTTGGGGAAGATTGGTTCGGTTACTTTATGAGAAGATTAGCAGAAAGACCTCAAAATATTAATTTAATGTTATTAGATATCTTTAGTGAAAAGAATAAAGGAAAAATCGCTATCGGAGCTAGTGTATTAGCTGGCTTAACCCTATTAGGTATTGGCGGCATTGCTAAAGGTAAGAAAAAATAACACATAAGAAGCCAGGACGCTTGTCCTGGCTTCATTGGTTTTATATTTGTGTTTCGATATTTTTAAGTAAGTTTGCCATTTCAATTGCAGCTAAGGCAGCATCTCCACCTTTATTACCTGCTTTTGTTCCTGCTCTTTCAATCGCTTGTTCAATTGTTTCTGTCGTTACGATTCCAAATATTACAGGTACTTCCGTTTCATCGTTTACTTTAGAAATACCTTTCGCAACTTCATTACATACATAATCATAATGAGTAGTCGCCCCTCTAATGACACAGCCTAATGTTACGACTGCATCGTATTTGCCTGACTTCGCTAACTTTTTAGCAACTAAAGGAATTTCATACGCCCCAGGTACATATGCGACATGAACATTTTCTTCATCAACGTTATGTCTGATTAAAGTATCTTGAGCTCCATCTAATAAACGACCTGTTATAAAATCGTTAAATCTACTCACGACGATTGCTACTTTTAATTGTGATCCATCCATTTTACCTTCAAATTTCATTTTAAAAACTCCATTCTATTTTATATTAAATGACCCATTTCATGCTTTTTAGTATTGATATATGATGCATTTGTTTCGTTCGGTTCAATGACAACTGGAACTCTATTAGAAACATGTATACCTAAATCTTGTAATTGATTAAATTTATCTGGATTATTACTGATGAGTTGTATTTCTTCTATATTAAAGTATTTCAAAATCTGACTCGCTTCAGTATAATCTCTTAAATCCGCTTCAAAGCCTAAAGCTTCATTAGCAGTAATCGTGTCATATCCTTGTTCAATAAGTTCATATGCTTTAAGTTTATTGATCAGACCTATTCCTCTACCTTCTTGAGGTAAGTATAAAATCATACCACCATGTTCTTGAATGTATTTCATTGAATATTCAAGCTGTTCTCCACAATCGCATCTAGCACTATGGAAAATATCACCTGTCACACATTCAGAATGTATACGTACATTCATACCATTTTTGATTTCTCCTGAACTAATGACAATATATTCTTTATCGTCTAATTGAGATGTAAAGCCGTACATATCGAATTCACCGTATGAAGTTGGTAATTTAACTTTAGATTCAAGATGTATAATTTGATCATGGTGTTTTCTATACTTTACAAGTTCATCAATCGTTATCATTAACAAACCATGTTTACGTTTAAATTGATATAAATCATCTCGACGAGCCATCGTGCCATCATCATTCATAATTTCACAAATAGCACCAGCTGGTTTCGCTCCAGAAAGTTTCGCTAAATCAACACAAGCTTCTGTATGACCTATTCTTTCAAGAACACCATTGTCTTTAGCTATTAATGGAAATACGTGACCTGGTTGAACAAATGCTCTTGGTGACGTTTCATTTATTAATGCTTTAATCGTATCTGCTCTTTCAAAAGCACTAATCCCTGTCGTACTTGATGCATGATCAATACTTACAGTAAATGCAGTCTTATATTTATCACCCGTTTCAGTCATCAATTTCACTACTAATCGGTGCACAGATTAAACCTCTCGCATGTGTAGCCATAAAATTAATCGTTTCAGCTGTTAAATACTCAGATATAGCGACGAGGTCACCTTCATTTTCTCTATCTTCATCATCTACTACAATAATCGGTTTACCACTTTTAAGTTCTTGTATGGCATCTTCTACGTTATCAAACATGTTATAGCCTCCTAAAATCCTAGATTAAGTAATTTCTCTTCGGATAAATTTGAATGATTTTGTCCCGTTGCTTTCTGCACATATTTAAATAACAAATCCGTTTCAATATGTACGCTGTCACCTTGTTTTTTATTAACAAAGATTGTACAATCTCTCGTTTCAGGAATTAAATGAATTTCAAATTTTTGAGGATATAATTTAAAAATTGTCAAACTAACACCATCAACTGTGATAGATCCTTTATCAATCATTTGATTTAATAAATGCGCTTCTGTAGATATTTCAATAATCCATTCATCTTGTCTCTTTGAAATATGTTTAATAATGCCCTGACCATCTACATGTCCACTTACAAAATGACCGCCAAATCTTCCGTTCGCTAACATCGCTCTTTCAAGATTGACTTTGTCATTCATTTTCAAATGTTCTAAATAAGTTACTGAGATAGTTCCAGTAATCACTTCCACTTTAAAAGTAGAACTTGCTTTCTCAGTAACGGTCAAACAAACACCATTAACAGCAACGGAATCACCTAGTGATAAATCATCCATTATTTCAGTGGCTTCAATTGTTAATGTTTTAACGCCTTGGTTTGTGCTTGTATTCTTGATTACACCAACTGTTTCAATGAGTCCTGTGAACATCTTGTCACTTCTTTCTTAATGTTATTTTAAGATCTCCACCAATGATTTCTGTTGATATAATTTCAAATAATTTACTATTGGATAAAGGAACCACATCATGCGTTTGATAATATTGATATTTTCCTTGACCACCAATCATCTTCGGGGCTTGATAAATAATTAATTGGTCTACTAAGTCTTGTTCAATAAACTGACTTACAAGTTTAGGACCTGCTTCAACCATCACTTGAGCATATCCATCTTCATATAAATCTTTCATTATCGGTTTTAAATTTGATAAATCACTCTTCTTAACTTTAATATGTTGATTCTCATAAGTGTGAAATGATTGCGAACTCGTTACAACAACGACAGGATTATCTTCATCTTTGAATATTTCATAATCACCTTCAAAGCTTGATTGCTCTGTTAATACAATTCTAGTTGGATTACTTAACTCAGGATTACGAGAAGTTAATAATGGATTATCTTCACGAACTGTCATCCCACCTGTCATAATGGCATCATGTTGTGAGCGCAATTTTAATACATCTTGTTTAACTTCTTTAGAAGTAATCCATTTACTTTCTTTGTAATCTGTCGCAACTTTACCATCTAGGCTTGTAGAAATTTTCAAAGTAATAAAAGGTAATTTCGTTTGTTGTTGAAGAAAAAAAGCCTCATATAAGTCTTCTGCTCTTTTTGAAGGCTCATGTTTTACATCTATTCCAGCTTCGTACAACATTTCATGACCACTATTTTTAAGAGAATCATCTTTAACTGCATATACAACTGATTGAATACCATTGTCGATAATCGCTTTGGCGCAAGGTGGTGTTAAACCATAGTGTGAACAAGGTTCTAAAGAAACATATATTGTTGCACCTTGAGCATCTTCACCTGCCATTTTTAAAGCTTGTATTTCAGCATGTGCTTCACCCTTTTTTAAATGTGCTCCAAAACCTATAATTTTATGATCTTTAACAATAACAGCACCAACAGAAGGATTCGTACCCGTCTGCCCTTGTAAACGTTCAGCTAAATCAATTGCAAAATCTAAATATTGATTCATTTCTTTACCTCCTAAAAATAAAACCCACCGAAAATCACTTTTCGGTGGTTGGGAGTAAAAATGTATCACGAAATAAGCCTTTTATGAAAAAAGACTTTAACATTTTAAGTATAACGAAATAAGCGTATAGCATACGCTGTCGTCTATTCTTTCTCCCATCCAGACTATACTGTCGGCTTCAGAATGTTACTGAATCAGCCATAAATGAAAAATCACTTATGGGTCGCGGGCTATTATACCGCCGGTTGGGAATTCCACCCTGCCCCGAAAGAATATATTATTAAATTATATATCAGTAATCACTGATGACATCATTCTATACCATATCACTAAGAATTACAATTGAAGAAGTTAAATTTATTTTGTTGTTGTTTGTGTGATGATTTCAAAAAAGCTGATAACGGCGGTCTTGTGAACACTTCTGGTCAAACTTGTTTATAACGATGGTCTTGTGAACACTTTTCGGCCAAACCTGTTCATAACGGGGTTGTTGTGAACACTTTCGACCAAACTTGTTTACAACGGGGCTGTTAGTTACAAAAGTCGGCTGAATTGTAACTATAGACCCCCTTATTTACAAAACTCCTCTGAATTGTTACTATGGACAGCCTTAATTACAAAACTACTCAGAAGTGTTAATACTGGTATTCTTATTTGCACTTTGTATCAAAACTGCTAATAACGCCCCATCACCCATACATAAAAATAAGCTTGAGACATCAAACATTGTCTCAAGCTTACATTTCAATTTCCATTATTCTACTTCTTTTTTGATTTCGCCTTTTTAACTTTTTTTCTTTCTTCTAATTCAATATATAAGTCATTGACTGCTCTTACGGATTGATCGACTAATAATGAAACGCCATTTACATCAAAATTTACTCCACTTGTTAATTGTCCAATTACTTTTAAATTTGGCATTGTACCGAATTTTGGACTAATGACTTCATTTGAATATGGCATGACAAGAATACCTCCAAATGGATGAGCAGCTATAATTTGTTTGTTCTCTAAACCTTTAATAAAATGCTCTTCTTCTGTCAGTTCTGATAAATGTTTTTAGGACCAGTCGCATTAATGACATAATGATAACTTGATTCTTCTTGTTCACCTTCATACTTAATTCTAAATTTACCGTAATATTTTCGTACATTTTCTAATCCTTCTTTAACGACAATGTCTTCATTTTCAATCCATTCAATCAATTGTTTCGCTGAAGATTGAGGCATTGGATTCGCATTACGTTTAAAGTGATGCCCATACTTTTCTAAAAATGTCGACTTATCATCAATTGTCATGGCATTCCAAACAGGAATCATATGATGTTTTACTTCTTCAACAAATGATTGAAAATGCCCTACTTCGTCTTCATGTCTTAAATCATATTTCATATTCGCTACATTATCTTTTTTAAATCGATAAAGCATTTTTTTCAAGTTAATATTTTGATATTCACATTCTTTCGCAAAGAGGTTTTCTATTTCTTTTAATGGTGCGATACCTTTATGCGTCTTTTTTAATTTTTCTATTGCATCTTTCGTAATATACTTCAAATTAATTTCATGTTTAATACCTCTAACTGTCGGAAATTGAGCATGTCTTGATGCTACAGTTATTGGCAGTTGTTTATGATTTTCCATAACAAATCTAATGACATCTATTGAACTAAGTCCTGTTCCAATTATCGCAATATCGTCATTTTCTTTTACATCACGCAACGCTTTAATAGTTGGATATGGCGATTCAATATAACCTTTTAATCCAGATAAATTATACGGATCTTTATAAGGTAAAGTACCAATTGTCAAAAATACATAGTCATATTTTTGACATACCGCTTCATCATCTTCTATATAACAGACATCTATTTTATATTGACCTCTTTCATCTTTAATTTCTTCGACATAGCAACTATCTACTTTATGCTTATGTACGAATATATTATCGTGTTTATTTAACAAGTCATTTAAAATAGATTTCATATAATGACCGAATACTAATCGTGGTAAATATTTCGCTTTTCCATAGTCAAAATCATCATTTTTCTTATACCATTTCTTAAAATCTTTCGTATCATCTGGACTTAAGGACATTTGATTAGCTGGTAAGTTAATGAGCAAGCGATCACTATCATTTTGAAATGGCTTGCCCATACCCATATCTTCGACACTATCAAATATATCGACCGTTATTTTTTTGAATTTTTTATGCTTTGCTAATTGGTTTAACGTACTAACACCAGCAGTTCCCATCCCTATTATAGCTACTTTCAAATTGTACCCCTCCAAATCTCTCAATGCATAATATGCAAAAATCATTCAATTTTATAAATCTATTATACATGTTGAGAACATAACATGTCTTTATATATAACATTAGTCTCATTCACACTTTTTGTATTTATTCCTTTTTTTAAATAACAATAAACATAAATTACACGTTTTAGGCGATTTTCATAATTATGCAACTAATGTGTTATAATAATAAACGTCATTATTATAAATTTCAAAAAAAGGAGAAGTGTTATGTTATCAATCCAAGACTTAACTAAAGTTTATCGTGGCGGTAAAAAAGCCGTTAATAGCATCAATATGGAAATTCAATCTGGTGAATTCATAGCTTTTATCGGTACGAGTGGTAGCGGGAAGACAACTGCTTTAAGAATGATTAACCGTATGATTGAGCCAACTAGCGGGACAATTACGCTTGACGGGAAAGATTTAAGCAAGATGAATCCAGTTAATTTAAGAAGAAATATAGGTTATGTCATTCAACAAATTGGTTTAATGCCACATATGACAATACGTGAAAATATCGTATTAGTACCTAAATTACTTAAATGGACTAAAGAAGAAAAAGAGAAAAAAGCTAAAGAACTTATTAAATTAGTAGACTTACCAGAATCATATTTAGATTTATATCCATCTCAGTTATCTGGTGGACAACAACAACGTATTGGTGTTGTAAGAGCACTTGCTGCAGACCAAGATATCATTTTAATGGATGAACCATTTGGTGCGTTAGACCCTATTACGAGAGATACATTGCAAGACCTTGTAAAAACTCTACAACAAAAACTTGGTAAAACCATTATATTTGTAACGCATGATATGGATGAAGCAATTAAATTGGCAGATAGAATTTGTATTATGTCTCAAGGTGAAATCATACAATTTGATTCACCAAACAATATTTTGAAAAATCCAGCTAATGATTTCGTACGCGAGTTTATCGGTCAAAATAGACTTATTCAAGACAGACCTAACATACGTATTGTTGATGATGCAATGAAAGATTCAATTGCCATCACTTCTGAGAAGACTATTGACGAAGCTGTTTCAATTATGAGAGAGAGACGCGTAGATACACTATTTATTACAAATGTAAAAGGTAAACTTGTTGGATATATTGATATTGAAGATTTAAATGAAGGATATCGTAAAAAATCAGACATTATCGATATTATGCATCGAGATATTTATACAGTTAAGACAGGTACGATGCTTCAAGACTCTGTTCGTACAATTTTAAAACGAAATGTGAGATTAATTCCTGTGGTTGATGAACAATATTACATAAAAGGTGTTATAACAAGAGCAAGCTTAGTAGATATTGTTTACGATTCTATATGGGGACAACCTGAAGAAGCAGAAGCAACTGAAAAAAGTGATATAAAATAAGGAGTGAAAAATAGTGATTGAATTCTTACAAGTTAACGGAAACGAACTACTTCAGAAAACACTGGAACACTTCTATATTTCATTATTAGCTTTACTTTTAGCAATGATCGTAGCGATACCACTTGGCATTTTATTAACACGAACTAAAAAATTAGCCAAAGTCGTATTATCCATTGCAAGTGTTCTACAAACCGTTCCGTCATTAGCAGTATTAGCACTTATGATTCCTTTCTTAGGTGTTGGTAAATTACCTGCCATTTTAGCATTATTTATTTATATCTTATTACCGATTTTAAACAACACATATATCGGCATCAATAATGTTGATAAAAATGTTAAAGCAGCTGGACTAAGTATGGGTATGACAAAATTCCAAGAAATGTTCATGATTGAATTACCACTTGCTATATCAGTCATTATGAGTGGTGTACGTTTATCAAGTGTATATGCAATCAGTTGGGCAACATTAGCAAGTTTCATTGGTGCTGGTGGTTTAGGTGACTTTATCTTTAATGGATTGAACTTATACCAACCTGATTTAATTATTGGCGGTGCGATAAGTGTTACATTAATCGCGCTTATTATGGACTTTGTACTTTCTAAAGTTGAACTATGGATTACACCTAAAGGGTTAAAAGTTTCAAGATAAGGAGGAAATATAAACATGAATAGATATTTTAAACTGTTATTGCCTATCATGGCTTTATCTGTCATTTTATCTGGATGTTCATTACCTTTTCTTGGCGCTTCAGGTGATGAAAACTCAATAAAAATAGGTATGCAAAATACAAGTGAATCACAAATTATGGGACATATAGATAAATTGATGATTGAACATGAAGCTAAAAAAGATAACGTAAATGAAAACAACATACAGCTTATCAATAATTTAGGATCATCAACTGTTACATTTAATGCTCAAAATAGTGGAGATGTTAACATTTCAAGTGCAAGATATACGGGAACTGATTTAACAGGTGCATTAGGTAAAGACCCTATCACCGATCCTAAAAAAGCTTTAAAAGTAGTGAGAGATGCATTCGATAAAGATTATGACCAAAAATGGTATGGATCATATGGTTTTGAAAATACTTATGCCATGATGGTTACGAAAGAAACAGCGAAGAAATACAATCTTAAAAAAGTTTCAGATATGAAAAAAGTAGCAAACAAATTAGAGGCTGGCGTTGACTCATCTTGGATGAAACGTCCTGGAGATGGATACAAAGCATTTAAAGAAAAATATGGTTTCGATTTTAAACGTACTCGACCAATGCAAATTGGCCTTGTATATGATGCGTTAAAAACAGGTAAAATGGACGTTGTATTAGGTTATACAACAGACGGAAGAATTGCGAGCTATGATTTAGTTGTGCTTGAAGATGACTTGAACTTCTTCCCTCCATACGATGCAAGTCCATTGGTTACAAAATCTTTAATTAAAGAAAAACCTTATGTTGATCGTGCAATGAATAAATTAAGAGGAAAAATCTCAACAGAACAAATGCAAAAATTAAACTACGAAGCAGATAACAACCTTAAAGAACCTGCTGTCGTAGCTGAAGAATTCCTTAAAAAGCACAATTATTTTGACGATGAAAAGGATGGTGAGTAATAGTGGTTGATAATCATGTATGGTCACAATTAGTCGATTATTATGCAACAAATGGTGGATATATATTTCAACTTTTTCTAACTCATTTACTTATTTCTATTTATGGTGTGTTATTTGCGGTTATAATAGGTATACCAGTAGGAATTTTCATTGCTAGATATTCTAAATTATCTGGCTTTGTCATTTCACTAGCTAATATTATTCAAACGGTTCCAGCACTTGCCCTACTTGCTATACTAATGCTTGTGATGGGTCTTGGTTCAAACACTGTTGTTATGACAGTATTCTTATACGCTTTATTACCAATTATCAAAAATACGTATACTGGTATTAATAACGTAAATTCAAGTATTAAAGATGCTGGTAAAGGTATGGGTATGACATCACGTCAAATCTTAACGATGGTTGAGCTTCCCCTTTCTTTATCTGTAATGATTGGTGGTATAAGAATCGCGTTCGTTATTGCAATTGGTGTTACTGCAATCGGATCATTTATTGGATCGTCTACACTTGGTGATATCATTATTAGAGGTACAAACGCTACAGATGGTACATCATTAATCTTAGCCGGTGCAATCCCTACCGCTTTATTAGCAGTATTAAGTGATTTATTTTTAGGATATATTGAAAAGAAATTAGACCCAACAAAGAGAAAGCAAAAAGGTCCACAACCTCAAACACTTTCGGAGTGATATTAAATGAAATTTATATTTAAAGTAATTGTAGCAACTATTGTTATTTTAATACTTTCACCTAAGAAAAAACTTAAATAATTTACATTAATAACTTATGTAATTATATAATTTTTTGCTATTATGAATTGCATAGTGTTAGTATAGTTAAAACAAAGGAGGAAGTAATATGAAATATAGAATACTTGGAAGTTTATTTTTATCATCAACACTTGTTTTAGCAGCATGCGGGAATGGCTCAGATAGTTCAGATTCTGATACAAAATCAGAAAAGAAAGATGACACTAAAAGCTCTAGCCAAGTCGTAAAAGACTTACAAAGTAGTGCGAAAGATGTTAAAAGTTATCACACTGATAACAAAATCGAAGTTTCTGCTGAAGGCGAAGATAGTCAAACTGTAGAAGTTGGCATGGATGTTGATGAAAAAGAAACAGCTAAATTAGATATGGACCAAGCTGGTCAGAAAATGTTGATTTATGTACAAGGTGATAAAATGCTCGCTAAAGTAGATGACCAATGGGTAGACTTATCTTCTCAAGTAGAAAATATGAATATCGATAGTTCTCTAGAACAATTAAATTATGAAAAATACGCAAAAACTTTAAGTGCTTTTAAAGATGCGAAAGCTAAAAAAGTTGACGATGGATATGAACTTACATATGACATCAAAACAAAGAAGATTTCACTAAGTTAGCTAACGCCTCAGGTAACAAAAATCAACTAGAACAATTTGAATCTCAAGTTGATAAAGTTAAAGGTAATGCCGTATTAAAAGTAAATAAAGATAATCATATTGATTCATACAAATTAAATGCTAAATTAACTAAAGATGACGAAACTGCTGATATGAAGACAAACGTCACTTACAATAAGTTAAACGAAATTGATGAAATTAAGATTCCAGATGAAGCAAAAGACGCTAAGAAAATAGAAGACTTACAAGGCGGATCATCTAGCTCATCAAGCAGTAGTTCATCAAGCAGTAGTTCATCAAACAGTTCAGATAAAGCATCATAAATAGTAAAGACTCGAGGTTAATCCCTCGAGTCTTTTTTGATTTGGATGGGTGCGTTGTGAACACTTTTGGCTAAACTTGTTCATAACGGGGTTGTTAGTTACAAAACTTGGCCGAAGTGTTACTATGGGCCGCCTTAGTTACAAAACTCGGCCGAAATGTTACTATGGACTGCCTTAGTTACAAAACTCGGCCGAAGTGTTACTATGGACTGCCTTAGTTACAAAACTCGGCCGAAGTGTTACTATGGACTGCCTTAGTTACAAAACTCCTGAGATTTGTAAACAAGGAACTCGTTATTTGCACTTCTTATCAAATCTGCTAATAACAACACCAGTATTTGCACTTCTTACCAAAACTGCTTATAACGGCAGTCCATTACGTCAATTTCAATACTCCACTCACACAAAAAAGACTCGAAACATTTGTCTCGAGTCTTCTTATTTACTATTTTCTTCTTGTTTATCTAATTTTTCATCTAATGCTTTGATTGAAAGTGACTTATCTGTATCTTCGTATTTATATACGATATAGTACTTTCCTTCTGTTTTGAGTTCGTTATAGAAATCTGCTATTATACGTGCATTACTTTGTGCCCATTTGATATCTGTTGCGTATTGATGTACGCCAGGTTTCTCTGGGTTCCATCTCATACTATATAAGGTGTTTTGTTCTGGGTTTGATAAATAATGATCATGTATAAATTTCGCGCCACCTGATATGGCTTTTTGAGGTGTATCCCAGCCTCTTTTTTTAGCGTAATTTGCGCCTGTTCCGATAGGATCACTGTCTAAAGCGCCGACACCATAAAAGTTATAATACTTTTTACCATCAGATTCTTCTTTAGATTTCGTTACTTTCCCTTTCTCAGTTAACATGACGCCATTTGCTAATTCACTTTTGTTATTACCTGTTTCTAATATCGCGTGAGATATTAAATACACTTCATTAACATGCTCTTTCTTAGCAGCATTTAAAAATTCTGTTGTATAATCTTCAAGTACTTCTTGATTTCTTAACATATAATGAATTCGTTTTTCTTCAATTCCTTGATACTCTGATAAGTTCAAGAATTGATATACTTGTTTTTTATCATTTAAGATTTTTTCTACATCCATTACTTCATATATTTCGCTTCGTGTTGCATTTTTCCAATTGCCTGACTCTGTTGCTACTTGCATTTTCGTATCATTTTTATATTGTTTATTTACCGCTTTACTTAAAGTTAATGGTACTTCTACACTATCTTCTTGTTTATCTACTTCATAAAATTTCAAATGATCTGAAATCAAATAATAAAACAGGCCAACAATAATTAACAAGACTATTGATAATATGACTAAATTTTTAATGGTTTCTAGCCTGGCATTTTTCATCGTTTCACCTCTGTGTCTGTAAACCACCATCAATCATAATTTATTACCTAATTTTTACAATTGCATTAAAGTTTACTCTTTATATTCTATAGGATAAGGGCTTATTATTCAAAAATAAGAATGTTACGTTTTAATTACTATTATATTTCAACAAAAAAACAAACATACTTTCAAAGCATGTTTGCTTATTTATAAGTTGAATAATTCATAAATATAAATGACATTGCTGCTGATCTATTCTTATAGTTATAGTGGCTTAAATTGATTGTACCTTCTTCTTCGCCATTTCTATAATTCATAAATCTGTTTACGTTGTTAATCATTACAAAATCTGCGTTATCTCTTATCGTATTCAAGTCATTATTTCTTGCAAAAAAGTGTTCTAAATTTAGATGTTCGTAATCCATATGATGAGCCTCCTAATCTTTGCCCCAATAAAACATATGTCCATATATATAACCAAATATACACGTTTGAAGCGAAAATGTAAATCATTTCATTCTATGTTTTTATAAGATATTTTCGAGAAAAAGTCTTTATTTTTCCAAAATAATCTCATAAATTATGTTTTATTTTAAAATTTGTCCGTTTTTTTAATATATAACTGATTTTTAAAGTGCTTATTTATTATTTACAATGCGTTTATCCGGAAATAACCGTGTGCATGCTCACTAAAGAGGACAACATGAAACAACACAAATTTGAACATTATTACAAGCAATACAAAAATATGATTCATTATTTACTGCATCGATATCATATCCAATATGGTTACGAAGATTATTATCAACTGTTATTAATTAAACTATGGACTGAAATTGAGCGATACGATTTTTCAAAGACCGCTTCACTAGATAAATATTTATATACGAAATTAAAGTTTTACCTCATTGACTGTATAAGAAAGCAAAGTAAAGATTCAAACCGTGTATCACCCACTTCTAATCATGAAATGTTAGATCAAAGCTTCATTGAATCTCATCAATTTGAAACGTTTAGTATGTTAGAGATTTTATCTCAAGATGAACTTATGTGGCTAAAGCTAACATTACAAGGATTCTCAACCCAAGAAATTGCGGTATATTTAAATAAAAGTGAATCGTCCATTAAGTATTATCGCAAAAATGCACGTCGTAAATTGAAATCTCATTTTTTATTTTAATTACAAATGAATTTTCAAAAATTACAATATTTTTCCCAAAATTTAAGTAACATGTTATATAGGGAGGTGTATCAAATGACTTTGATCAACCCTAATATGACATTACTGAAATACGCTGATGATTCAGCTCATAGATTCCAAATCGAATATTTAGATCAATCAACCATTTATACCAACCACTCTATCTCCTATCTTATTAACGATGCATTGAAAATTGAAGGTGCTAGTTTAAAATCAAGAGAACGTTACGCCAAATATGTCTTAAATATTTCTAAGCTGCTTCCCATTCTTATCTATGCCACTGAAGATTTCGTATTATTTCCAACAAGTGCTAAATCTAACTACAATTATATGCTGATTAACAGTAAACACATTGTTCATATAGACGCATACAAACATTACACTAAATTGTTATTAATTAATCAGCATACGAAAGTCATCTATCATGAATATCCTATCATCAGTAGGAAACTCGGTGAATCATTAAGACTCATTCAGTTTCAAAAGCATCATCTTAACAGACAGGATCTACCCTCAAATATATAAAAGCCGTTACGCTTTAAAAGTGTAACGACTTTTTTTGTTATTCTATATTAACTTACTACTTACGCCTGATAGCAATGCTTGGTATGCACTATTAAAGAATGTCAGCAATACTTCATCTCTTCTAATGATACTTTCTAAATCTTCTTCATAGATTAAAAAGCTTCCATCTTTACCATTATATTCAGCATATGATGGTTCTACTTGTTTCAAGTTGATTTTATCTTGCTTAAAAGGATTAATCTTAATAATATAATAAGGAGACTCTCTATATTTATCTCCAAAGTAATAACAAAGTGATACGGTATATTCATCATTACCTTCTACATAAAAAATAGATGTTACATCAAATTTATCCCAAAACAAACCTGTTTTGACATCTTTAATATTTCTTGAATGTAAAAATTGATAATGATCATATTGAGCTTGCTGCATTAATCTTAGTGCATGATATGCAGTCTTTGGATTGAAGATTCGTTCTTTATCATCTTCATCTAACGTTTTTTCATATGGAATATTATATGGCTTCGTATTGATAGTGATATCAATGCCGTTATCATGCAATGTATCAAATATAAAGTGATAATATTCTTGAATTGTACGTCCAGATTTGACGATCATAGATTCTTCTTTGTCATCTATTTTAACGATTAATAACTGATCGATTAAATCTAAGTTAATTTCAAATGTATGATTGTCCTTTTTTAATACGCCTGTAGATAGCCCAACTTGATTGACAGTTAACATGACGTGCTTATATAACGGTTCAGGTGTATTCACAGCTAAACAACATTTCCCCATAATTTGAACAATATATCTTATTGTTGCACGTGTATCACGCCATTCATCAAAATATAACAAGCTCATCTACAACACCCCCTAGTCAGTAATCTATGAAAATTCTTTAAATCTTCTTGCGATTAATAAACGCCTTGTAAAGAATGCATTTACCCATTTGATACCTTTATAACCTATAAAAAATAACACAATACCAATGACAAGGTATAAGGCTTGTAATGTTAATGCTTCACCAATTGGTTTTGTGAAATATAATGTAAATGTCCCTAATATCAACAAAGCAGCAGTTATTAAAATGCCCGCCATTAAGACATTTCCAAATAATAAACCACCTAACGTAATCACTTTATACAAACTACTTGGTGGTGTTGCTTTATCTATAATTTCTTTTTCTACAAATTCATTCACAAATTTACTTGGTTTACCATATTCATCGATTAAATTTTTATCTGCATGATGGTTTAAATTCTCATCCGCTATATGTTTTTCTTTTTTATTGATAAACCAAAGCTTTTTATAAACAATGGATTTATATTGTTCGTTATTCATTACACACCTCTAAAATTCATTAATATTTTAATTATAACATTAATCAAACTATACGTTGATTATTTTTCAAAATTGCTATTTTGAAGGAGTGAAAATGATGTTTAAGTTTAATATCAACTTTATTTCACATGAAAATAAATGGATATACCATAATGAAGACGCATCAATCATATATGTCACAAATGGTTATATTAATATTTTTTATCATACATCGAATTATTTGATGACATTGAATAAAGGATTTTTGTGCATTGTACCTTTTGATGAATATAGTTTTATTTATGCAGTTAATGGACAAATATGTATACTTAATATTAATAAATTAATGGTATATACATTAGCTTCAAATATTTATGAATACTTCTTACTCAAAAATTTCTATCCCATTATTCAATCTTTCAAATTCGATAAAGTATGTGATCATTTAAATACACTTATCAATCTTGCACCTTATCATAAAGAACAATTTACGACGACCGTTTCTACGAATATCATTACGTTATTAGATGATATTAAACCGCCACCCTATTCTGAAAATCCTACTAACGCTACCTATGTAAGTCATTCCCACCATAATTATTATAGAAGCCGCCATTTGTTTGAAGCTACAGTGGCACTTATCTTCAATACACATCAAACTATTTCAGATATAGCGTTAGAATATGGCTTTTATGACCAAGCTCATTTTACAAAAGTCTTTAAAAATCACCGAAACATGACGCCGCTTCATTTTAGAAAAAGATATCATGTATATTCACATTACAAATAGCGATTGATAATTTCTTCAGCCTCTATATTCTTTGCTAAAATATTTAATGAATCAAAATTCAAATCTTCTGTAATTTCATGCGTTATAACGATTACGTCCATACCAGCATCTATTGCAGCTTGTGCACCATTTGTCGTGTCCTCTATTGCTAAACACTTTTCTGGATCTACTTTAAGATCATGTGCTGCATGAATATATAATTCTGGATTTGGCTTAACAAACGCAACATCTTCACGCCCTTTAATAACTTCGACATATTTATCTAATTCTAATCTTTGTACATTAGGCATAATATGCGCTTTATAACTACTAGTTGCGATACCCATTTTCTTATGATTTTGAATACCATAATCAATTAAATCTTTAACTACTGGTTTAATCGGTAAAGATTTCGTACCTTCATAATGATCTTCAAACATCTCTTCTAAAGCCTGTTTTGAACCTAAAGCGTTCAATATTTTATCATTTAATGCTTCTGATACTGATCCGATAGAAGCTTTATATTCATCTAAACTTATCTTTTCGTTATTCTTTTGTTCAATATGTTTATTTAAAGTGTTAAATAAATTAATTTCTGTATCTATTATTGTACCGTCAAAATCAAATATGATTGCATCGTACATGTTCATACACTCCATTCTAAAAAATAAGAGACTAGGACTATTCTTAATCCCGGTCTCTTATTCTGATTATAAATCTTCTGATTTAAGTGTCAATTCTAAACGATCGATAATGTTCTCTAATTGAATTAAACTAAGTGATTTTTCCTGTACAATGCTCTCTCTATTTGTTGCTAAATATTGCACGATATCATGTAATGGGATAATTGAGCCTTTTTGTGTCCCATTCTCTTCAATAATAAATAAGCCATCTGACTCATTTAAGTTTAATTCATCTTGTTTAACATTAGATAAATCATTCTTAAAATATACTGAACCATGAGGAAAATCTTGATGCTTTCTTTCTTCTAAAGAAATCACTGCATCATGTATATTCTCTTGATTTAAGCCATTGTAAAATTGATTAATAATTTGAGTACGATTATCGTGATCGTTGAATAATTTTAGGTTTGTTAACATAGTCATTCACCTCATCCCGTTGCTTATATTTTAACATCTTAAACTGAATATTTAGAGTATTTTATTATTACATTTTCAAGTCATTTATTACATATTTTTTTCGGTATTCACGAAAGCGTCAAAAATTGCGCCGTTTCCATATTGTAATTAATTTCAAAAAATAATAATGTTAAATAGAAGTTACATATTTATTGAAATAGAGGTTGAGAACATGAACAAAAGTTTTAATCCATTGAGACGGTTACATTTTTATGCGGCTTTCTTTATAACTCCTTTATTATTGACACTCTCACTTACTGGTATCGGTTATTTATTTTATACAAATGTAGAAAATAATATTTACCACGATGAATTTTTTAAAGATAGCACTACGAAAGGTCATCAATCATTAGATGATGCTATTCAAGAAATTAGAGATGTGTATAAAGGATACGACATTCAAAAAATTAGTATTATGGATGAGCCATACAATAACAGAGTTACAATCGGGAATGAAGATGGTGATTCACGCTATATTTTCTTGGATGAACATAACCAAAGAGTTGCAAATCAAAACGCTAAATATACATATTCCAATGTATTAAGAGAAACACATAGTTCTTTATTTGTTGGTGGTAGTTTTGTAAATTATTTAGTTGAGTTAGCAGCATGTTGGACAATTTTTATGATTATATCAGGTATTTATTTAACTTTTAAATCAAAAGCATTGAAACCAACTAAAAAGAAATCATCATTCTTATTTAATAGACGATTACACGCAATTATAGGACTTGTTATTGCAATTCCTATATTCATAATCGTTCTAACAGGCTTACCATGGTCAGCACTTATGGGTAAACAAATTAACCAATTTGCTGAAGATTATCCAAAGTTTGGCTATACAGCATTACAAGCTAACCCACCTGAATCAGAAGATAATGAATTACCATGGGCAACGCGTACTAAGGAGAAGCCTTCATCTAAAAAAGATCCACATGCCCAACATCACGGTTCTATGAGTAATGTGATTGGTGCAGATGGACAACAAAGTTTAGAAAATATTATCGCAAGTGCTGAAGAAAATGGTATTAAAAAGCCATTCTCTATCGTTTACCCTGCTGATGAAAAAGGTGTATTCACTGTTTCGAAAAGTAGTAATACAGGTGTTACAGGACTTGACGTTGCACCAAAAGAAGAAACAACAGCATATTTCGATCAATACTCAGGTAAACTATTAGATAAAGTAGATTATGATGATTATGGTATTATCGGTAAATGGTTCAGTTTCGGTATACCGTTACATGAAGGTCACCTATTTGGAACTGCAAATAAAATCATTAACCTATTAGTTTGTTTAGCCTTTATTAGTGGTATTACATTTGGTTTCTTATCATGGATGAAACGAAAGAAATCTAACTCATTTAGCGCACCAATAAGAACTAGTAATCAAGTTCCAATTGGACTTATTGTATTCTTAGTTATATTAGGAATCGTAATGCCATTATTCGGATTATCACTAATTCCAGTCGCTATTATTGAATTCTTCTTATGGAGACGTCATAATAGATTAAATACAGTGTAAATAAAAAGCATATCACGCATCTGAAATTAAATTCAGATGAAGCGTGATATGCTTATTTTATACAAATATTTAAATGCATTCATATATTCATTAAACTCAGCTATTAGCCTCGTCATAATCATTACAAACTGCTTCAAGTAAGTGTCTTAAATCATGATCATCCATATCATCTGGAACTCTAACTTTTATAAGATGATTTTTATCAGTAATAACATGAAAATAATGATGGTCATTTTCATATCCTTTTCCTAGTATTTGCATGAATAACATCCCCTTAGATATATATCAAACACTCATATACTAATAGTATCATACTTATTTAATTAATTTTAATATTTGAATTTCATAATAAATTATTTACAAGTTAGGTTCAGGATGTACATAAGACGAATATGCGCCTGCTTCTTTTAATTGATGTTCAACTAAATCACATATATCATGTGCTTCATCTAATGTTAAATCTTTATCTACAATGATCGTTACATCAAGAAATACACTATTACCATGATAACGCCCTTTTATAGATGGTACGTCTAATACGCCTTCTATATTTTCAATTTCTTCTATATAATTATTTAAATCTTTTTCATGAAAACCATCACTCAAAGTGAATATCGATTCTTTAAAAATCGTAAAACCTGTATAAACAATAATAAAGCCAAGAATGACAGCAAGAATAATATCAATTATAGGTAGACCAAACTGTGTAAATATAAGGCCAATACCGGTACCGATGCTGACTAACGCATCAGACAAATTATCTTTTGCTGCTGATTTAAGTGATGTACTTTTAGTCTTAATCGCTAACTTCCAATTAAATAAATATACTAAAATCATAATAATACCACTTATAAAACTGACCCATATTGTCAGTGTGCTAGGTTCACTATAGTCACCTTGAACTAACTGAGGAATGTTGTTAGAAATAACTTCTATCCCGACAAACATAATGATAAAAGATACAATTAAAGTTGTAATATTTTCAGTCTTCATATGTCCATAAGGATGATTCTTATCTGCAGGTTTGACTGAAATCTTCAGCCCTATCAGTACTGCCACAGAAACAAATATATCAGTTAAGTTGTTTAAACTATCCGCTTTTAATGCAGCTGAATTATAAGTTGTCCCTACTACATATTTCAAAATAGAAAGAATAATATAAGTAACCAAACTTATATATGCGCCACGTTGTGCAATTCTCAAATTATTTGCCATTTCTAACACTCCAATTTTTTCACTGAAATATGATTATATAACAAAATTTGAGACAAGTTAATGAATTAGTTATCGTAAAATAATATAAATTATTTCGCATATTTACGTTTTAGGCACACCTATATTTCAAGTACATATTCTCTTATAATATAATATTTATGTATCTAAAAATTTTTAATATAGTTCTTATGATATGTTTTACTATAGACCGCCTTGGTTACACTTCGACCGACTTTTGTAACGCCCTAGATTATTTCCTACGATTTGTCAACTACTACGTAGTAAAAAATATTTAAAATTGGCATCACTAAATAAGCCTTTATTATTTAATAATTTTTTCAATATGTTATGATTTAGATGAATATATTATCCGTGTGGAGACAAGTGATAATCATATTCTTTATTATTTATTACGAGATAATGAATGGTTTTAAGTAGTTTGTTAATGCAAGCTACTGATGCAGTCTTGTGGCCTTTGCCATTAGGCTGCTTTTTTAATTTGTAATAATAGTCGATAATATGATTTTTAAATAACCTTTGACCCAACAGAAAATTTTTAATGATTAAGTAAAATAATGATCTAGCATGTTTGTTTCCACGTTTGTTTATTTTATCTTTAAAATGCGTTTTACCAGACTGATATCTTTTTATATCAATACCTACATATGCATTCAATTGCTTATGAGAATCAAAGGATTTGATATCACCTAATTCGCCAATAATCATTATGGCAGTTAAATCACCAATGCCAGGAATAGATTTAATTATTTTAAATTCTTCAAATTCTTCAGCTAACATTAATAATCTTTGTTTTATAGAAGCATGCCGTTTCATTAGGCTTAATAAATCTTCAATCACATAAACTAATTTATCTGTTAAAAATGAATCTTTAGAAACAGAAGGATAACTGACCATAGAGAACTCTACGAGTTTATTTGCATATTGTGCTTTCTTTTTCTCTGATAGATTTTTTTCTGTACAACTATTAATTATCTTTTTTAGTTCTTCTATATCATTAGAATCAACAAAGTCCGGATGTGGGAACTTACTAGCTACTTGTAAAGCCAATTTTGAATATCTGTCCTTAAATAGGTTTTGTAATTCTGGAAAAGTCATATCTAGTAACTGAATCAATTGGTTTTTTAAGTAATTTTGTTGATTGTTAATTTCTTCATAGTATCTTGTCAGCTCTCTAATTTTTACATACTTTTCTTCCAATAAATTTCTAGAAGGTTTTTTGTTTATATTTTTAGCTAAAACAGCAAGTTTATGTGCATCAGATTTATCTGTTTTCCAGTTTCTTAAAGAATTAGTTAGTAATTTTGCCTCTAGAGGGTTAATTACACAAAACGAAATCTTATTAACGGTACAAAATTTCTCCAATACTTTTGAATATATACCAGTAGCTTCAAACAAGAAATATACTCCTGAGAAATTCTTTATATATTTCTTTAGTGAATCAAAACCATTATTATCATGGGTAATTTCAAATTCTTTAACAAATTCATTGTTTGAATAATGTGCAATAAAACTCTTTCCTTTTCCAACATCTATTCCAAAATATTCGATAAAAACCACTCCTAATCTTCTAATTTAAGAAGTTTTAACTTCACTGAACCTTACTTAGTTCATTTTCCTGTACACGATCTCAGTGGACCCAACATACTAAAATCGAATTCATAAGGAGAGTGAAGTTCTCCAGTTTTTATTACGGATTCTTTGACCCTAAAATCTATTCGGAGTACTTCTCTCTTCTACTATTTCATATTCTTAAAATAACTACCAACGGTAAGATAAAGAATATAAAAAAGTAGCGAAGCTCATCTGCCGTCGTAGATTACTTCGCTACTAATCTTAGTATGTTTTTCTAACCAAACTAAAATACAAAACTAAAAATACCCAACAAAGTTAGTTAACTTTGTTGGGTTCGATGACCTTCATACTTATAAAATACTTAATCCGCTTGCTTTAATATCTTTAGCGAATCCTTGTACTGTATCTACAGATAATTCATTAATATCTCTTCCGATGTTTGGTACTTTTGCTACTACATCTTTTGGACATGTAATGATATCTACGCCAATTTCGTCTGCTTGAATAACATTAAATAATTCACGGCAACTTGCCCATAATAATTTAACGCCTTCTTTACTATGACAAACTTTTTCTGATTCTTTCATTAATGGTAGTGGATCTACACCTGTATCAGCAATTCTACCTGCGAATACTGAAACATACGTTTCAACACCTGGTTTTATTGCTTCTACTATTTCTTTAACTTGTTCAATTGTATAAACAGCAGTGACATTAACTTTAACATCACTTTCTGATAATTTTTTAATTAAAGGAATCATTGATTCACCTTGTGTATTTACAACAGGAATTTTAACAAATACGTTTTCACCGTATTGTTTTAAGATTTCTGCTTCTTTAGCCATTGTTTCTATATCATCTGCAAATACTTCAAATGAAATTGAAGCATCTGGTATTGCTTTAACGACTTCTTCAGCAAATGTTTTATAATCCGTTACACCTGCTTTTTTCATTAAACTTGGATTTGTTGTAAAACCATCAACTTCTTTATTCTGATAGGCTTGTTTCATTTCTTCAATGTCCGCACCATCAGCAAAAACTTGTACTTTAAGATTACTCATGAATTTCATTCCTTTCTACATGTTGTGCATTTATCGTACCATAATTTGCAATCGCTTACTAAATTATTTGTTTAAAACGACAATATCCGAGTTATTATAAATGTATTTTGAAGTGCTTTATGGCATAATAAGAATAAATATAAATCAAATAATATTTTTTAAGTAATATAAATTGCTTAGGTGGTGTATTTTGATGGCTGATAATATAGAAACAATAAAGCATTTCAAACTATATACGACTGGTTCATTTTTAGGTGACGAAGCAGTCATCAATAATAGTCCTACGAGCCGAGTTGAACGGTACTATATTTTTTCCTACTATTTAGAAATTAATGATTTCAAAATACTCATAAATACAGGCTTTTCCGAACATGTTAAACCAAGTACGGATTTAAAAACTTTAAAATTATTTCGTAGACAAGACTATAAAGTGTACGAAACTTTACCAAGTCAATTGTTGAAAGATCAGATACATCCAGATGAGATCGATTATTGTATCATTACTAATTTTTCAAGTCATCATCTCGGTTATTTAAACGCGTTTAAAAATGCGACTATCATAACTTCAAGTGAAGCTTATCATGATTTTATTACACAACAATTTTCCAACAACAATAACCTTCAATTAAGCTTTCATGTTATGCCAGATAACTTTAAAGAACGCATTGAATTTGTAGAAGATTTTGTACAAACTGAGCACCCTATTTTGGGTAAAGGATATAAAGTCTTCAATCAAGATGCCTTAGTTAGTTTTGATTTGCCAGGAGCCATGCCAGGTCAATTTGGCTTAATGATGACATTCTCTAATTTAAAGATTTTTATGTGTAGCGATGCCGCATGGTGCCGTTCAAATATTCAAAAGAATGACCTTCCTACTAAAAGATTGTTGCGCAATGCATACAACGGCGAACTTTTCATTGAAACCCATTTAAAACTTATTGATTTAAAAGAAAATGCGAATACCTCTCTTTTCATCATTCCTAGTCATTGTAAAAAAATGGACGACTTTGAAGAAGTAATGAAATTATTAGATGCAATAAAATAATTTATATGATAACATAAACGATTATACGGAATTTTTGGAGGGCATCATGGATAAAGCTAAACGCTATTTTTATATATCAATTATACTTATTATTATTAGTTTATTTTTAAGTGCACAAAACCCACTTTTAGAAACGATGTTTGGATCTTTAGTTTCACTCGTACTAATAAGTAGTATATTAAACGGTATTTTATTATTAATTGCTGTCTTTACAATTGATAAGTCAATTAAATATCAAACTGGTAAACACTCAACACTATCAAAATTGAATAAACTATTACCAATTGTATTATTCATCGTCATTTTATATCATATTGTCGTTATAATAAGATTTTTCGGAATAATTTAAGGGAAACATAATGTTTCCTTTTTTTAATGAGGAGGTTTATTAAATGGTATATATAGCAATATTTTTAGGCGGTGCTATAGGTGGAGGGTTAAGATATTTAGTTTCGTTAATGATCACTAATGATGCTTTCCCGTTCTCCACATTAACAGTTAACGTAATCGGTGCACTTTTAATGGGTATATTCTCTACATATTTCATTAGCTATTTCAAAGCACATCCAAATCTTAAAAAATTAATAACATCAGGCTTCTTAGGTGCTTTAACAACATATTCATCTTTAAGTTTAGAAACAGTTGAGTTACTAGAACGTGGACATATATTCCTTGCAGGCACTTATTTACTCGTTAGTTTACTTCTCGGTTTCATATTTATTGCAATAGGTTATAGGAAAGGAAATGACCAAGCATGACGTTATTATATATTATGATAAGTTCAGGTATAGGTGCTCTTTGCAGAAATTTTGTGAATGAATTCTTCACTAAACTGTATACAAATCACTTCCCGGTAGCTACTCTAACTGTTAACGTAATCGGAAGCCTTATAATTGGATTTGCTGCACAATATTTAAATGATGATAGTTATTCATATGCAATAATTGCAATAGGCTTTTGCGGTGGATTTACAACATTCTCTACTCACTTTTTAGAAATATATGAACGATACATATTAAAATCATATAAAATGATGACTATTTATATCGTATCTACAGTCATACTATCAATCGGAGCATGTTATTTAGGTTATCACTTATAAAGGCTCTTACGTAAAAGGTTCATTTATATCTATGACAAAATTAAAAGGACTGATAAGAATAAATTTTTCTTATCAGTCCTTTTGTGATTATTATTGACCAGTAAAGACTTCTGGGTCTGGTCCGATTCTTTCGTCTTTATTTAAAGCATTTAATCTTGAAAGTTGATCTTCTGATAACTCAAAATCAAATACGTTTAAGTTTTCTTCGATTCTGGATGGTGTTACTGATTTAGGAATAACAACAATATTTTCATCAATATTCCATCTTATAATAACTTGAGCTGGTGTTTTACCTAACTCATTTGCAACTTCTTTTACAACTTTGTCTTCTAATATTTGTCCATTCATTAAAGGAGACCATGATTGTGCAACAATTTTTTGTGCTTCTAAATAAGTTCTTAATTCTTTTTGAGTTAAGTATGGGTGACATTCTATTTGATTAATAACTGGTTTAATAGAAGCTTCTTGTAATAATGATTCTAAATGATGTACGTGGAAGTTACTTACACCAATGTTTTTAATTTTGCCTTCATTATATAAGTCTTCCATAGCTTTCCATGTTTCTGTGATAAGGTCTTTATCTTGGGCAGGCCAATGAATTAAATATAGATCTACATAATCTAGACCTAATCTTTCTAAAGATGCTTCATATGCTGATTGAACATTCTCTCTTCCATAATCAGTCATCCAAAGTTTAGTTGTAATAAATAAATCTTCTCTATTTAATCCTGTTGCTTCTAATCCTTCTTTGATACCTTGTCCAACTTTTTCTTCATTGTGATAAGTTTGAGCTGTATCTATATGTCTATAACCACTAATAATAGCGTGTTTAACCGCTTCTCTACATTCATCGTTATTTTCTACTCTGAATGTTCCTAACCCTAAAGCTGGTATAGAATTGCCATTGTAAAACTCAATTATTTTCTGTGTCATTTTACTGCCTCCTAATTTTAGACGATACTTAAATTAAAATTGAAACAACTTTAGTTTCTAAATATGGTTCAATACCTTCTGAACCACCTTCTCTACCAAATCCACTTTCCTTCATTCCACCGAATGGAATATGAGCTGCACTTGGTCCGCCATCGTTCCAACCGATTACACCATAATCTAAGTTCTCATACAACTTTATACCATTACTATAGTTTTCAGTAAAGAAATATGCTGCCAAACCAAATGGTGTATCGTTTGCTTTTATAATCACTTCATCTAAATCTTTATAAGTTTGAATTGGTGCTACTGGTCCGAACGTTTCTTCTACCATGATTTTCATATCGTCTGAAACGTCAGATAGTACAGTTGGTGTGATAAAATAACCACCATCTTTATAACTATCTCCTCCAGTAATCACACGCGCGCCTTTACTTGTTGCATCTTCAATATGAGATTTAATTTTTTCAAAACCATCTGCATTAATAACAGGACCTATATCTGTTGATTCATCTTGTCCATCGCCTACTTTTAATTTACTAACTTCTGCTCTAAGCGCATCTTCAAATGCGTCTTTAATAGATTCATGTACGTAAATTCTATTTGCACATACACATGTCTGTCCTGCATTTCTAAATTTAGAAGCAATTGTTCCTTGAACTGCTTTATCTAAATCTGCATCTTCGTGAACAATCAATGGTGCATGACCACCTAATTCAAGTGTTACTTTCTTCAATGTTGAACTTGATTGTTCCATTAATTGCTTACCTACAGGTGTTGAACCTGTATAAGTAATTTTTGAAATTAAAGGATGCTTTGTGAAAATTGCACCGACGTCTTTACCTGAACCATTTACATATTGGATAACACTTTGATCAAACCCTGCTTCATGTGCAAGATCAACTAATTTCATAGTTGTAAGAGGTGTATCTTGTGCTGGCTTACATATAAATGTACACCCTGCTGCTAATGCTGGTGCTGCTTTTCTAGTCATCATTGCTGCTGGGAAGTTCCATGGTGTTATACTCGCGACAACGCCAACAGGTGCACGTGTAACAATAAGTCGTTTGTTATCAACATGTTCTGGAATGGTTCTTCCATAAGTACGTTTCGCTTCTTCAGCAAACCATAATATATAATCTGTCGCATATTTAACTTCGCCTAAAGCTTCTTTTAATGGTTTTCCACTCTCTTTTGTCATAATTAAAGCAATTTCTTCTTTATTTTCAAGAATCAATTCATACCATTTATATAACAATGCACTACATTCGTGAGCTGGTTTCTTTTTGTATGTTTGAAAAGCATCATGTGCATGTTCAATCTTGCTGTTAATATCTTCTTCCGTATTGTTTTTAATCGTTTCGATTACTTCACCAGTTGCAGGATTTTTAACTTCAAAATTTTCTTTTACCATACTTATAACCACCTTTTTTAGTATAAAAATAGCGCTACATAAAATGCAGCGCTTAGTTATTACGGGTTAAACTTTTCAATTTCATCCATAATTCTCTCAAGGTCTTCCACACTATATTGGAATCTACCATGGAATACAAATTTATTAAAGAAATGTTGAAGTTGTTTTTCACCAACTAACACTTTAATGTTAGGGTCTTGTGAATAATTACTGATAGTTGCTTCACTTACTTCATTTGGATGGAAATAAATAATTGGTGTCGGTGTATATTTAAGTTCTAACTGTCTTTGTAATTCTTCAGTTGTATTATCAACTTCTTTAACTTCATCAGTATATGAATGGAATGCTGCAGTTTTATTATTTGATTGTTTTTCAAGTAATAATGTTTGTTCTTTGTTTGGGTTTAAATCCAATGTTTCAAAGACTTGTCCTAATACTGGAAAATCACTAAACTGCTGTTCTGTAATACCGTGATAGATATGACCACTTACTAAATTAGAGTCAATTACATATATACCCGTTCTTGTTAAGACTAAATGATCAATTTGTCGAACTTTACCTAATGGATCTTTAGGTAAGAAGATATTTGCCATAATATGCATATCTTCAGGTCTAATTCTACGTTCATTAACAAGTTGGTCTCTTAACTCTAACAAGTGTCTATCAGTTATATATTCCCCTTCATTCTTAGAAAATAACTTTAATGAGTCAATTTCTCTTTCTTTTTGTGAAATTGCTTCTTGATGAGTTTCTTCTTGTTTCGTTAGAACCTTTTTATTTTCAACTCTTTCATGATCTAACTTTTCTTTATGTTCAGATTTAAGCGTCTCATTTTCTTTTTTATGAGCTTCTTGAATCTTATTCAAAGATTTTTGTTTCTGTTTTAATGAAACAAAGAATAATATAATAAATAGTATCGCAATAACGATCGCTGCGATTAATCCATAATGAATCGGTTCTAATTGACTCATAATTGTAGATCGCTCCCTTTCATATGTATTAATTCCATTATAGTAAAAATTACAAATAAATTCAGTATATATCATGAAATATATTGATAATATAACGTAATTTCTTATACTTCATACATTTGAGTAGTTAAACCACACTTTAATAGTAAATATTTTATAAAAATTCAGTTCATTATGAACAACTTGACTTAAACTTGTTCATAACGGGGCTCTTGTGAACACTTTCGCCCAAACTTGTTCATAACGAGGGTCTTGCGAACACTTCTGGCTAAACTTGTTCATAACGGGGGCGTTAGTTACAAAAGTCGCCTGAAGTGTTAATACTGATATCCTTATTTGCACTTCTTACCAAAACTGCTAATAACAACCCTACTTCCACCAAACCTAAAATAAAAACTCTGCATATATCCCGCAAGATTATATACAGAGCTTCATCATTTATTTTAATAAGTCTTTTAATAAATCTACTTTATCTAATTGTTCCCATGGTAATTGAACATCTGTTCTACCGAAGTGACCGTATGCTGCTGTCTTTTTGTAGATTGGTTGTCTTAAGTTCAACATTTGAATAATACCAGCTGGTCTTAAATCAAATACTTCTCTTATTTTTTCTACTAATACAGTTTCTTCTACTTTACCTGTACCAAAAGTATCTATTGAAATGGATACTGGTTGTGCTACGCCAATTGCATATGCTAATTGGACTTCACATTTATCTGCTAATCCACTTGCTACTATATTCTTAGCTACATATCTTGCTGCGTATGCTCCTGATCTATCTACTTTAGTAGGATCTTTACCACTGAAACATCCTCCGCCATGTCTTGCATAACCACCGTATGTATCTACGATGATTTTTCTACCTGTTAATCCAGCATCTCCTTGTGGTCCGCCGATTACGAATCTACCTGTTGGATTAATAAAGAATTTAGTTTCTTCATCTAATAATTCTGTAGGTACGATTGGATAGATAACATGATCTTTAATATCTTGTTGAATTTTTTCTAATTCAATTTTTTCATGATGTTGTGAAGAAATAACGATTGTATCAACTCTTACCGGTTTATCATTTTCGTCATATTCAACTGTTACTTGTGTCTTACCATCTGGACGTAAATATTCTAAAGTACCGTCTTTACGTACATCTGTTAACCTCTTCGCAAGTTGATGAGCTAAATAACCTGGCAAAGGCATGTATGTTTCAGTTTCATTTGTAGCAAAACCAAACATAAGACCTTGGTCACCTGCACCAATTGATTCTATTTCTCTATCTGATAAATCATCTCTATCTTCTAATGCGCAATCTACACCTTGTGCGATATCTGGTGATTGTTCATCAATAGCAGTTAAAATCGCCATCGTTTGGAAATCATAACCGTACTTCGCTCTTGTGTATCCTATATCTTTTACTGTTTGTCTAACTACTTTAGGGATATCTACATATGTTGAAGTAGAAATTTCACCTGCAATTAAAGCCATACCAGTTGTTACTGTTGTTTCACAAGCGACTCTTGCTTTAGGATCGCCTTTTAATAATTCATCCAAGATCGCATCGGAAATTTGGTCCGCAATTTTATCTGGATGCCCTTCTGTTACTGATTCTGATGTGAAGAGTCTTCTATTCTTTGACATAAAAAATCTCCTTTAAATAAAGTTGTACGGTCTCTTCCTCAGCGCAAATAAAAAGTGCCTTCTCTCAATAAAGATGTAGAGAGAAGGCACACTCGTCCATTCGCTCTTATCGTTCAGACAATATTGGTCTGCAAACGGTTTGGCACCTTTCTTTCATTAGAAAGAGGTTGCTGGGTTTCATTGGGTCCATGTCCCTCCACCACTCAGGATAAGAGAATCCGTCAGAAATGATAATACTAAAGTTTTCATAATATGTCAATGGAACGAAACACATTCAAATTTCTAAAAAAATTTTATAACAAATTTACTCATTAGTATAGACTATATATTTTAATGTGTTATACTAATTCCATGAAAATGCTTACAATATTAATATTAGACATGGGGGTCGTCATTTATGGCAATGCAGTCAATTACCGAATCAATCGAACTTTCAAACCTTTTAAAGAAGGACACTACACTACAACAACTTTCTAGAACTGAATTGTACAATCACATTCTAGAAGCAGGAGAAGGCGTATTAACAGAATCTGGCGCAATCAGAATGGAAACTGGTAAATACACAGGTCGCTCTCCTAAAGACAAATTTATCGTTAAAGAGGAAGATACTGAACAAGATATTGATTGGGGAACAATCAACCAACCTATCTCAGAAAGTAACTTTTTAAATTTATATGATCAAGTTATTGACTACTTAAACCAAAAATCACAACTTTATGTCTTTAATGGATATGCAGGTGCAGATGAATCATCACGTTTAGATTTACGTGTTATTAATGAGCTACCTTGGCATAATTTATTTGCACAGAACATGTTTATTCGCCCAGAAACTAAAGAAGAAGCACTTAATATCATCCCTAATTTCACTGTTATTAGTGCACCAGGATTTAAAGCTGATCCAGAAAAAGACGGCACAAATTCTGAAACATTCATTATTACTTCGTTCAAACACCGTGTCATACTAATTGGTGGTACTGAATACGCTGGTGAAATGAAAAAAGGTATATTCTCAGTTATGAACTACTTATTACCTAAAAAAGGTATTATGAGTATGCACTGTTCAGCAAACGTAGGTTATAACAAAGATGTAGCTTTATTCTTTGGTCTATCTGGTACAGGTAAAACAACTTTATCTGCAGATCCTAATAGAAAATTAATCGGAGACGATGAACATGGTTGGAACGAAAATGGTGTCTTCAATATTGAAGGTGGTTGCTACGCTAAAACAGTAAGTCTTAGCCGTGAAAAAGAACCACAAATTTACGATGCTATCCGTTATGGAACAGTTTTAGAAAATATTACCGTAAATCCTAATGGTTCAGTAGATTATGACGACACTTCATTAACTGAAAATACAAGAGCTGCATACCCAATTGATTTTATCGATAATATTATTACACCATCAATAGCTGGTCACCCAAATACTATTATCTTCTTAACTGCAGATGCATTTGGCGTATTACCACCTATTTCTAAATTAGATAAATCACAAGCTATGTACCATTTCTTAAGTGGTTTCACTTCTAAGTTAGCAGGTACAGAAAGAGGCGTAACAAGTCCTCAACCAGTATTCTCAACATGTTTCGGTTCACCTTTCTTACCATTACATGCGACTGAATACGCTGAATTACTTGGTAAATTAATCGATGAACATAATGTAGACGTTTATCTTGTAAACACTGGTTGGACTGGTGGCGAATACGGTGTAGGTTCAAGAATGGACTTGAAACATACACGTTCAATGATTCGTCGTGCAATTAGTGGAGAAATTAAGAATTCAGAATTTGTTAAAGATGAAATCTTTGGTCTTAATATTCCGAAATATGTACCAGGTGTACCTTCAGAAATATTATATCCACGTAATTCTTGGGTATCTTCTGAAGCATATGACGAAAAAGCAAAATTACTTGCTAAGAACTTCAAAGAAAACTTCAGTAAATTCGGTGAGTCTTCTGAGCATATTCAAGAAGAAGGCGGATTCACATATAATCGCTTATAAAATACTTAAAGAGCTTGGGCCTTATTGGTCCAAGCTCTTTTCACATTTATACATCCATTCTTTAATTTGTAACAATGTTTGCTTTTCTATTTCTGGCCTTAAAACATGGCCTTCTCCACATAAATAGATTGTTTGATGATCTACCGCTTCTTGCTTTAAATGTTCTTCTAGATGATATGCCATATTAATATTAACTTGCTTATCTTCATCTCCATGAACGATTAATATAGGTGGACTATCTTTATGAATAGATTGCAATGCATTTCTACGTGCATACGCTTCATATTGTTTTTTAGGATGTCCAACCATTCTTTTTAACATCCCTCTTAGATCAATTCGTTCTTCATACATCATCAATAAATCTGAAACCCCACCCCATATAATATAACTCGTTGCTTTCACTTTTTGATACGTAAGTAAGCCTTGAATACCACCTCTAGAGAATCCAAGCATATGAACAGGAACATTTGGGTAATGTGACTTTAATATTTCGATACCTTTTATAACATCATGAAGGTCATCACCACAAAATTCATCTCTACCTTCACTACCGTTACTACCTCTGTAATAAGGTGCAAAGACAAGTGTATACTTATCTTTAAATTGCGCCATACGACCTGGTCTCACTCTACCTACTTGTCCTTTACCACCACGTAAATATACAACGATGCGATTAACACGTTTATTAGGTGTCATCAACATGCCTCTAACTTTCAATCCATCCACTTCATATATCACTTCTTCAGTTAGATGATGATTAAAGAAAACTGGCATTTTTTTCTTACTGTAGAAATCCAAGTTTATACACCCTTTCAACGCATTTTAATATTGCTGTATCTTTTAAAAGAAAACTCTTCTCTTCTTCAGGTATATCATTGATTTCTTTAGCAATAACGGGTCCATAAGTTTCGAAATATGCCTTATTGCTATCCATTGATTCTACTTCAATAAAATAGACATCTTTATTAAACGGGATTGTATCATGTACAGTATATGAAGCTATAAACGTTATATTTTTAGCAATCGCGCCTGTTTCTTCATATAATTCACGCTGAACAGCCTCTTTATTCGTTTCATTTGGTTCAACTTTCCCACCTGGAAATTCAATACCTCTTATCTTATGATGCGTTAACACATATTCATTATTAAAAATAGGAATACCTAGAACATGTTTCGCATTTTGTTGATCTGTTGGACATTTATATGCTAAATCAACATCCAATCCATTTGGATCTTTGTAGCGCATGATACACGACCTCTTTCTTCATTTATGATAAACTGTATATACATATTATTAGGAAGGTAGAAGATATTGAAAAAGTTAACCTTAACGACCTTAGTATTAACAATTACTCTTATTCTAGCAAGTTGTAGTCCGGAAGGTCAAAATAAATTTGATGATAGTAGCGATGCTATCGAAGCTTTTCAAAAAAATATTAAAAAGGTAGATTCACATTCGATTAAATCTAGTAACGAAACAACAGTTGATTTTCAAGATAAAAAAACAACGCTTAAACAACTGTCACATGGCCGAACAAACCACCATGATAAACTTGCATTTAATGTCGAACAAGAAAGTAATACAAAACAATTTCCAGTGCATAATAAAAGTGTTTGGATTGATTCAAACGAAATCAAATCCTCTCCTAAATCTAAATATTTAAATTATCATGCAAAGAATGCCGAAATAGATTATTATCAAAAAATTGGACAAGATTGGTTCGATTTAACGACTTTTAATCAAAGTTTACTTAAACCTATTGAAGACGATGTCACTTTAGAAAACGATACCCTTTCATATGAAGGTACAGGAAAAGTTATGTCATATCTCTATCAACTAGGGTTTAGTCAATCACCACTGGCAGATCAAGCATCTTTAAGCAATATTAACGACTTAAAAATTAAAAGTGGTAAGTTTAAACTTACATTCCAAAAAGACAAAACATTACCAAAAACGTTAACCTTTAACATTAAAGCAACAGGAAAAATTAAAAATGAAACGATTAACATCCATATGAAACAGACAACAGATTTCTATAAATTCAATTCCACTGATGTTAAACCATACCAGAACTTAACGAAAAACAATTATAAATAGGAGCATTGCTATGAAAAAAGTATTTATTAAATTAATACGCCTTTATCAACGATATATATCCCCACTGACACCACCAACATGCAGGTTCCAACCTACATGTTCTAACTATGCTGTTGAAGCTATTTCAGAATATGGGGTTATAAAAGGGACATGGTTAGGTACGAAACGTATCTTAAAATGCCATCCATTTCATCCAGGCGGCTACGATCCTGTCCCACCTAAAAAAGATTCATAAAATTCATTAAAAGGCATATGCGCTAAAAACTTAGCACATATGCCTTTTATTTTGTTAATTTATCTTTATCAACTATTGGTGGTACATATTTAATGAGATGACCATTAGTCTTTGCGTTATCAACAACGAAATCTTCTGTGAAATAATAATCACTTGGCGTCACATCACTCGGATAAGAACTATGCTGTGCTAAGTATGCAGTGAAGTAACTACTAAGTCCAAATTCATACATTCCACCTATGACATATTTAAGTTGATGTTCGCGGCAATATTCTATAATATCAAGTGCTTTATCTATACCTCCAACACGTGATGGTTTAATCACAACACCATCGATAAGATGTTGCTGATTAAATTGAATAATTTGCTCTAAATTCAGAGCACTTTCATCAATAAATACCGGTAACTCAAGCGTATTAACATGCTCTATATAGTCCTCATATTTAGAAAATGGCTGCTCAATATATATAAATTGTTCATCTTTAAATGTATTTAATAAAGACACATGTTCATGATTTAACACACCATTTGCATCAATCGCTCTTTGTATTTGTGGATAATGTTCTGTTAAAAATTCTATATCTTGATTAACTTCTTCATGCCATTTTAATTTAATTCTCGTTGGTAATTCACCATTATATTGTTTGAAATATTGTTCAATATTTTGATTAATTGTTGCACCATATGCTACTTCAATCGGCTTTAACTCAAGGAATTTTTGAAAGAATATCATAGACATAACACTACGTGCATTCGGGTATTCACTGAGTTCATCTATTAATTCACAACATAATGGATAGCTATTGAAATCAACAAATTCATGTTTTTCAAACCATTTTATTAAAGTTTCTTCAACTTTATTTATTGTCTCGAAATGATACCAGTCACTATTAAACGCATTGCATTCACCATAATACGTAGACCCATTCATGTCTTGCCATTCTACAATTAATGCTTCTCGTTCAATTAATTCTACTAAAGGTGTTCGTATCGGTACTCTGAAAGGTGCTTTGAATCTATAGAAATGCAAACTATTTTTTCTCATTCATGACCCACGCCTTTACTTTATATCTTGAAAGTTTACCTGTTGAAGTTCTTGGTATTTCGTTTATTTTATAAAAGTATTTTGGGTGTTTATACTTTGCTAAGTTTGAATTGAGTATATTTTTAAATGTATCATCTTGGATAGTCTGTTCCGCTTCATACACTAATGCAGGTACTTGCCCCCACTTTTCATCATCAACTGGTACAACAACACAATTTTGAACGCCCGGATGATTCAATATCACATGTTCAATTTCAAATGGATAAATATTTTCTCCACCACTAATGATTAAATCTTTTCTTCTATCATAAATATATACATAACCAGCATCATCTATTGACCCAACATCACCGGTTTTAAAATAACCATCTTCAAATGTATCTGAATTCTGACTACCTGTTAAATAACCATTCATCACACTTCCACCATATACAGCGACTTCCCCATGTCCTTCTTCATTTTGATTTAAAATTTTGAGGCTTACATTTGAAGGTACTTTCCCTACTGTGCTTGGTGCTTCACGTAACATCTCTGGACTAGCTGTCACAAACTGAGAGCATGTTTCAGTCATACCAAACGAATTATATATCGGTAATTGATAGTCTAACGCTTTATTAATCATCGTTTCAGATAACTTTGCGCCGCCTAACAATATTTTTTCTAATTGATATGGTTGTGTTAACTCATCTTGCATCAACCATTGTAATGTTTGAGGCACTAATGAAATATGTGTGATGTTATCATTTTTAATTAAATGCATTACGCGATTTACATCAAATTTCGGTTCTAAAATAAGTGTAAAACCTTCTAATAAACTACGTATTAACACACTTAAACCTGAAATGTGGTAAATCGGTAAGACGGACAACCATCTCGTTGATTCATCATAGCCGAGACTTTCTTTGCAACCCATTGCACTAAAATAATGATTTGAAAAAGTTTGTGGTACAGCTTTTGCAGGACCAGTTGTACCAGAAGTAAACATAATCGTCGCAATATCATCCATATCAAACGTAAAATCATAATCCTCATCTTTACTGTCTTCCAAATAAATCTCCTCAATATCAATACAATTTTGCTTGATATTTAAAGGTTTATACGTAAAGACCGTTTGAACGCCAATACTGTCCAATTGTTGTTCAATTTCAACTGGTGTTAACTTTGTATTAATCATAACCACTTCTACATTTGCTAACCAAGCTGCAATGATAAGTGATGCATGTTTAATATCATTCTTGATATATAATCCAACTCTTTTCAATTGAAGTTGTTTAATGTAATGTGCTTTATTTTTAGAATCATTAATTAGTTGTTCATAAGTTAATTCAACATCACCTTGTTGAATTGCAATTTTATGTGGTGCACGTAACACCTGTTGTTCAATCCAATGTTTCATCGTTTGGACCTCCTTATACCATTATTCATTATAACGATATTTTTGAATTTAAACATAAAAAATGCTTTATAATATCAAAAAACCTAGGCGATCAATTCACCTAGGTTTCCATCATATTAGATTTCTTCTTTTTCTCTTCTTTGCGTAACAAATCGTTCAAGTAATAAGAAGACAAGTCCTATAATTGTTAAGAATGGCGAGACTAAAGCTAGATCCTTAACTTCTAATTGACTCACTACGATACCACCGATGAATGCACCAAGCGCATTACCGATGTTAAATGCAGATTGGTTCATCGTACTAGCAAGCATTGGTGCATCTTGCGAAATGACCATACTTTTAAATTGTAATGATGGGCTCATACTAAAGCCAATCAAACCAAATACAAAAATACCGACAACCATTAGCAAGCTATAGTTTTGAATAAAGTACATCATAAAGATATATATTGGGAAGACGATAAATATCGTATTCAGTGCTTTATTTAAATTCCAGTCTGCTAATTTTCCACCAAGAATATTACCAAATGTTACACCAACACCGAATATTATAAGGACAAATGAAATCCAGCGTTCTTCTATATGTGAAACATTAATTAATATTTGAGAAATATACGTGAAATAAGCAAATACACTACTGAATCCGAATAGTGTTACACCTAGTGTCAGCCAAAAGTTTAACATCTTTTAATATACTCAATTCATTTTTAATTGAAATCGGTTGTGTATCTTTTTGATTAGGTACAAATCGAATAATACCTATTAACGTTAATAGTCCTAGAAAACTAATAATAATAAATGTCATTTTCCAGCCAAATATTTGCCCTACAAATGTTCCAAATGGTACACCAATGATGTTACTCAATGTCAATCCCATAAACATTAACGCCATTGCACTTGCTCTTTTGTGAGGCGGTACCATACTTGCTGCTAGTATTGAACCTATCCCAAAGAATGAACCGTGTGCTAAAGCGGCAATAATTCTACTTAACATAAGTGAACCATAATTAGGTGCAATACCACCTATCCCGTTACCTATTATAAAAATAGCCATTAATAAGACGAGTAAATTTTTTCGAGGTAATTTATAAGTCGCTAACACTACAATCGGTCCGCCAATTGCAACACTCAATGCATAACCTGTAATCAATTGACCTGCGTCGGATACGGTTACATCAAGATCTCTTGCAATATTAGGTAACAAACCCATGATTACAAATTCAGTCATACCTATCGCAAAAGCACCAAGGCTTAGTATCCAAATCGCTAAAGGATATTTTTTCATGTCTCAACGCTCCTTTAATCTTATTATTTTAATCAGATTTATCCATATTAGTACTTTTGCTATGTAATTACAAGAGTTTTTTTGAATTTTGTATATAAAAAACCTGAGAAATTAAATTCTCAGATTTTTAAACGTTTTCATTATTGAGTTTGTATCCAACCTATTCCAATCGTGCCATATCCTGTATGGACAGATGCTACTGGAACTAACGGTTCGACATATACATTAACATCTTTATTTAAAGTTAAAATGCGCTCTTTCCATACATGTGCTTCTTGCTCATTTCCTGCATGTAACACACCAATGTTTGTAACACCTTTATCAATAATTTCTTTAATATGTGTGATTAAATAAGCTTCTATTTTCTTATTGCCTCTAGACTTAAGTTCTAAGTCGATTGTACTATTCTCTAATTTCAATAGTAATTTAATATGAAGTAAACTACTTAATAAATATTTGCTGTTCGATACTCTTCCACTATTCTTTATTTGTTGTAAGTTTCGTGGCAACAAATATAATTCACTTGTATGCTTAACTTCTTCTAACTTATTAACGATTTCTTCAAATGAATAGTCCTCGTCATAAAGTTTTCTACCATACTCGACTAATTCTTTTTGAGGAAAGCTACCTGTACCACTATCAATTACATGAATTTCCATAGGGAACGATTGTGCAGTTGATAGCGATGATGCGTATGTGCCAGATAAAGTACTAGAAGGATGAACCGCAATAACATGCGTATAACCTCCTTCTTGTATTTGCTCATACGTCTCAATAAAATCTTGAGGTGTAGGTTGAGCCGTTTTAGCACCATTACCATTTTCTTTTAACATATCAAAAAATAACTTTGAACTTTCAAATTCTGAATCCTTATAAGGTTTGTCATTAATAATTGTAGATAAAGAAACGACAAATAAATCTTTATCATCCATATTTTGATCAATATAAGTTGTTGTATCAATTAACCACGCTAATTTCATTACTTCCTCCATTGTATATACAATAAATGCATTCACTTTATAACTAAGTATTTTTAACCTAACTTAATTAATAACATATAATCAATATTGAAACAATTAAAAACAGAACTGATAAGTTAAAGCAATCATATAATAAATACCGCAAATATCATTCTAGTATAATAAATAGACAAATATATAGAAAACACAATACCTTTACACCAATGAATAGAATTTCAATACTATAATGTTTCTTGAAATTTATTATTAAAATATACTATTACAAAGATAAATACGTTTATTAAATAATGATAATACGCTATACGTATTTAATCTTCATATGCTATCATTTTAATATTGATAACGAGTTAGGAGTCATAACAATGAGCTTATTAAAAACAGAACTACAAGAGAAAGATTATCCAATCATACATTTAAAATTATAATTTAAATTCACGTCATATTTAATTATCTCTTAAATATCATAAATCCAACAACCATATCTATGAGCATGCTTATAGAACCCGTAGGCGCCTCAATATTAGCAATATTTATCTTGAAAGAATACTTAGGATACGTACAAATACTAGGTATCATTATCGTACTCGTAGGCGTGTATTTCTTCCTAAAAGCACAGAAAACTGAAGTGACGTGAACATATTTAAAGGCTAGGACTTATGTAAAAAGTCCTAGCCTTTGTTTTGCCCATATATCGTAACAAGGTTACAATTAAGTATATTAATATCTACCTAAATATAAAGGAATGGTACACATGTCCAAATACACTTTAGACAGTACATTTTTATACATGGCTCTTATGACTTTGCCATTAATTTTTATAATGCCTGTAATGTTTAGTGTTCCACTTGTTTTATTAATTTTCAGCATTAAAAAGAAAGAAGACTGACATGGTTTTTATAAATACGCCTGTTCACTAGCGTTATATGATTAGAAAGGGTGAAATAAAATTGAAAGCTAAAAAAATGGATAAAATGTTGTTTCAATCTAAATTCCCTGAAGTTGAGGTCTTACTTGAATCTGAAACATCAACAAAGATTGATAAAGAGTATGTTATAGGTTCAATATTTGTGACAATACAAGAAATTATATTAGTGCAGCATAAAGCGAATTTAACTTTTCAAATCCCATGGTCAGAGGTTGTTTCTTTAGATACAATAGAAAACTTTATTTCAAATAAATTAATTTTAGATTATGGCGAAAATCGAATGTTAACTTTTTCTTTTACATCGAGTGATCCAGTTCATGCAATTCAAGTATTTTACAAAACTTTAAATCTAGTAAGAGAGATTAATCATTTTAACAATGATGAGATAAAAGCACTTCAATATAAAAATGAGCAATTGCTTAAAGAAAATTTTCAATTAAGAAATGAAATCATTAAATTAAACGAAGAGAATCGCGCGCTTCTTGATAATATGCATAATCAAAAATCTTATACACCACCCTACCGTGCGTCAAGAAGGACGTATAATCGTTCGAATAATTCAATGGATTTAAGTTATACAAAAGTACGAAAATTAACAGATTCTTTTATCGTTCTAGATTTCGAAACGACAGGTTTAAAATATAACGAAAACGAAATTATTCAGTGCGGCATTATTGAATATGAAGATGGAAAAATCATTAATGAATATAATGAATACTTCAAACCAAGTAAACCAATAAGTAAAAGAATAGAAAAAATCACAGGTATTACAAATGAGTTTTTAGAAGATAAACCTAGTTTAGGATAGGATAAATTAGTGGAATTATATAATATCATTAGAAGAAGAACGATAGTTACACATAACGCACCATTCGATATGAAGTTCTTACTCTACCAACTCCAAATCAATAATATTGAACATGAGAAATTGAGAGTTATCGACACACTCACTTTTTCAAGAAAACTAATCAGAGAAACACCTAATCATAAATTGCAAACATTAAAAGAACATTTCAATTTAGACGATGGCGAATCACATAACGCAATTAATGATTGTAGAGCTACAGGGAACTTACTATTACTATTGATGAGTAGACAGTGATTATAACAGTAGTAGTATATAAGAAGTGTTTTGGAATTAAAATAAAGTCTTATTGAATTCCGATACTTTAAATTTAATTTCTTTAAGTTTCGCCTTATAAGTTATTGATAAGTCGTCAAATTTTTTTGAAGTAACAATATCTTTAGAATAAACAGTGGATTGTTTGTGTGTTCTAACATAGCAAACTTCTTTATCGATGCTATGCAGACCTGGACATTCAAGCAATCCAATATTTACATCATAAACAGGATGTAAATTCATTTTATTAGATACAGTAGATATTGGTAACATCGTTAAATCACATTCAAAGTAATCTTTTTCAGCACCAATGATTAATACTGGCCGTAACTTATACCCTTTTTTATTTGTATTTAAATCAAAATATGGAAAACTTGCATATACTATTTTATTAATTAAATCACGAGGAGTATTAACTAAATCCAAGATGAACTTCCTCCTCATTTAAATCTTCAAATTCATCTATGTACATATCATAAACATGATCGTATAGCCTAACGCATTTAGCATCTTCGATTATATCCTCTGGTGTTATTTCTCTATTCCCTATCTCATTATTGTTTAAGTTAATTCTACTTTTTTTCCAACATTGATGTGAACCCAAATATTTGAACTAAACAAATCAAAATATTGGGGTGCATTCTAATGAGGAAAAAATATGAATTTAAATTCAAACTAAAACTTGTAAAAGAATATTTAGAAGGACATCAAAGTTATAGAACAATTGCTTTAAAATATGGTATTTCAAGTTGGTCTGTCCTTCGGATTTGGGTCAATCAATATAAAGAGTTTGGAGAAGAAGGTTTAGAAATAAAAAGTAGAAATACTGTTTATACTAGCGAATTTAAATTATCTGTTTTAAAATTTAGACAAGAAAATATGTTGTCTTATCAAGATACTGCGAATCACTTTAGAATTATTAATCCTATTATCATTGCCAATTGGCAACATCAATTTGATGAAAAGTGTCGTCTTGATATAGATAATAAACAAAAGGGACGATCTCACACTATGACTAAAAAACGATCTGAATCAGATAATAAAAATTTACCTTTAAATGAAAATGAACGTGAAGAACTTGAAAGACTTAGAAATGAAAATGAGACGTTAAAGGCAGGTATAGCTTATCAAAAAAAGTTACAAGCCTTGACCGACATTTACGGAAGCAAAAATCAGAAATAGTAAAGGTCATTAAGGAACTAAATGAAACATATAATATACGATTAAGTATCTTATTTAAAGTCGCTCAAATAGCTAAATCTGTATACTATTATTGGATAAATAAATTTAGTAAAGCTGATAAAGATGAAACATTGATTCAAGTAATAAAAGAAATATGTGAAGAATCAAACCATACCTATGGTTATCGTCGTGTTACACAAGCACTAAGAAATAGAGGTCTTATCGTAAATCATAAAAAAGTACTAAGAATTATGAAAGAACATAATCTAACTTGTACAAAGTTCACACATAGAGGTCGTAAGTATCGTTCCTTTAAAGGTAAAGTTGGTAAAGTAGCTCAAAATATATTAAATCGTAGATTTAAAACAAGTCTCCCATTTCAAAAAGTCGTAACAGATATTACAGAGTTCAAATTAATGAATGGTCAGAAATTATATTTATCACCTTTTATGGACTTATATAGTTCAGAGATTATCAGCTTTAAAATCTCAAGTCGTCCTACATTAGATATAGTCATCAATCCATTAAAAGAAATGATAAAGCGTCGTCCAAACCTAGATCATCGTTTAACGATTCATTCAGATCAAGGCTGGCATTATCAACATTCACAATACACTAGATTATTAAAAGACCATAAAATATTTCAGAGTATGTCTAGAAAAGGTAATTGTCTAGATAATTCAGTTATGGAAAACTTTTTTGGGTTACTTAAACAAGAAATGTATTATGGCCAAGAATTTAAAGATTTTCAGGACCTTGAACAAGCTATTCATCGATATATCGATTTTTATAATAACGAAAGAATCAAATCAAAATTAAAAGGCTTATCTCCCAAAAATTACAGGAGACAAACCTTTGAAATAATATACTAATTAAGGTTTAGATTTTTGGGTTCAGTACACATTTTTCATGATGGGATAGTTCTCTTAGATACCAACCAGAATACATGCCATATTGAGAGATAACATTATTAATTACATATTTTTCAGTATCATTTAATTTATCAGTATCGCTTGGTTCATACATTTCATCTAAATAATAGCTTAATTTAGGTATAACCGGACCAAATTTCCACCCTTCGATTCTGTCATTAAAAAGAACCTCACCCGTTAATGCTAAAGACTCTCTTTGTGCAAAATAAATTAACTTTTGCAGTTTTAATTCGTTATTTTCAAACTTAGTACCAGTTTTAAGTTCATATGAGTATATAAGGTAATTAGCAACATCTTTTACATCTGCCATTAAAATCACTCCTATCTCATTTATAATAAAAATATTTTAGCCGGAAGGTTTGTTTAAGTTAAAATAGCAATGCTACTAATATAGTGATAATCATAGATAAGAGACTTAATATAATTGGTATACTTATACCTATCCAGAAACGTTTTGATGTAACTTTATTTTCGTTTATTTCATTTTTTATTTCGGAAACAGCATTTTTTATTTCTCCTGATAAAACGTCTTTAGTTAAAGAAATTTTATCATTGATTGCATCGAATCTATTATTCATATTTATTTCATGCTGCTGAAATTCTCGTCTTGTAATATATTCACTATTCATAAAATCACCTCCTTATATACTCCCACTACCTAGTTTAATTAAGTATATATTACAAGATAATCAAATTGAGTACAATATAGAATGTTAAAATTAACAAACTCTAATTTATAATATAGTAATCCCCTTCTTTTCCTCAGTTTGAAAAGCGGTATATGAATGCATTAACTAACTCGAATTAGCCATATATAGTTAGCACGTTGGCATAAGATCAGATTATTAAAATATATCAATTACTTAGGAATTTATTCGCAAATTCTAAATGAACATAAAAAAAGCAAGTGTCAAAAAGTAAGAGAATTTTTCTCTAGACACTTTTTTGACACTTGCTCATATGGATTAACTTACCAATTGCAAGAAAACCCAGCAATATCAACGTCTTGGATTAGTTGATTATTAAGGTACAAACGGAGAGTGAGGGAAACAATAAATCACATATGTACTGTACTTACAAAGTTTTTGTGACAAGATAGTGTCTTTTAAACTTATTTATACATTTCTAATTGCTCGGTTTGTTTTGTTATTCTTCATTCGTTTTTTAAGTATATTAAATAATATAATTCTAAAAATCAATTATTTAATTTTAAGAAAATAACGTAGAACATCACTAATATTACAAAACCAATTAGAATCATTAACATAGATAAATAAAAGTTGAAATCATTTATTATATAACCCATCGCAATAAAAACTGTTCCAAACACTAAGCAAATCAAAAAAACATAAGCTATTTTATTTTTATTTTCTACCTTAACTTTTTTATGATCAATTGATGCAATAATTTTCAGATTCCTTGTGTATGATAAATAGATAGCTAACAATAGCGAAACGAGAATACACATTAAAGCAATTACTATATCAAGCATAATCTTTTAACCCTCTCAACAATTAAATTAACATACTAGCCTTATGTTAATTGATCAATTTTTCAAATTATGCTATAAGACCGAGATACAAAATATGAATTTGGTTTCACAACATTAATTTACAATAAATTTTGTTATAATTCAACACAAAAAAGGAATTTCATACATTTTATTATATTATTTAGACCTTTAATTGTCTTTTTAAATTATTTAGATTCATTAGAATCAGAGTATTATTTATTTCACTTTTAACTAAAATAGTTTAACTTTTCTTATAAAGCTTTTTAACAGCTATACAAGAAGTAGACTTTACACCAAATACATATGCTGCTCCTTTAGCTCTAAGTCTATAAGCTTTTCTGTATTTTTTGTTTTTAGCAATACTTAATGCAGATAAAACAAATGGATAATCACATTTGCATTTTCCCCATCCATGTTTCGCGTAACATTCATCATGTTTCTTACACGCAGCGTCTAACCTATCTTTAGGTTTTCCTCCTAGATTTCCTTTACCACAATATCTACCATGATACATAGGAAATGTTTTTGACGTGTATTTCTCTTGGTTATCAAAAGCATTATAACTTAATGATATTTCTTTAACTAATAATTTTTCATCAGCAGTCAAATTATCTTTCAACATTAACGATTCATTTGGATATTTATGACCAAAATCATTTTGACTTATGTATTTTTCATATTTACCCATTTCATTTATATCTTCTATTTCTTCATTATAAAGATTTTGATCTTTGAGTATTTTTTCATTACTCACGTCTGTTTCTTCAGCTTGTACACTTTCAAAAGTAAATGAAACCATGATTAAAACTGCTAAAGTAATAACAAATATTTTATTAAGCATTTTCATATGCATTCTCCTTATCAATTAAATTACAAAAAATAAAAGAAATATTATAAAAGGTATTAAAAACAAAATGTTTGCAATATTTATCACAAACCAAATTAAGGCTGTATATCTAACTTTTTCTATTTTTGAAAAAACAAAGCCTAGTGATATCACACCAGCTATTATAGAAGTGACTCCAAAAAATATTAAAAGATCTGCAAAATCATTTTTGTTTAAGTAAATATAAAATATGCCAACTATAAAGACTAAATAGTTAATTATATTTACTGAATAAATTGTTTTAAGCATTATTTTAGCAACCCCCTTTTTTACAGTATATACCAATTATCCAAAATGTGTATATAGTCAACAATAAATAATTTGAATTTTTACATAAAAAAATAACCCCATCACACAAAGTGACAGAGCTAGTTTTGGAGTTTTTTTAATATGGAAATTTAGCACTATTCAAGTGCTTATATATAGTAATACTACATATTTATAGTTTAATCAAATAAAATACACCCCACATGGTACTGCACCCCTAAAGTTAGAGTAAAAAAACTAACTTTAGGGGGTGTTTTAATATGACAAAATATAGTGATGAATTTAAGTTGAAAGTTGTAAGAGATTATCTAGATGGCCATTATGGTTATCGAAAATTAGCTAAAAAATATAATATACCTGATAAAATTATTATACGAACATGGGTAAAAGCCTTTCAATCATTCGGTGTAGATGGCATTAAAAAGAAACAGAAAAAGACAGTTTATTCTGTTACATTCAAAATAAATGTATTAAACTATATGAAAAGAACAGGCGATTCCTTCCAAGATACAGCGATTAAATTTGGCCTAAATACCCCATCTATTATTGTGCGATGGAAAAAGATATATGACAAAGAAGGTGTGGAAGGACTCGAAAAGCCGAAAGGACGACCTCCCATGAAAAAGAAGAAACAGAAGAAATCTAATCAAAACCTATCACGAGAAAAAGAGTTAGAGCTAGAAAATGAAAATCTTCGATTAGAGAATGCTTATTTAAAAAAGTTGAACGCTTTTCGAGAGAATCCGAGTGCCTTTCTAGAAAAGCACAAGCAGCAGTGGCATTCGAACTCAAAGAAGAAGGATTCAAATTAAAAGATATCTTAGTAAAGGTTGGTATACCAGAAGCAACCTATCATTACCATGCCAAACAATTACAAAAGGAAGATTTAGATAAAGGTTGGAAGAAAAAGATCATTGAACTTTTTCAAAAACACAACGGTAAATACGGCTATCGTCGTATATATTTAGCTTTGAGAAATCAAGGTTATCTCATTAACCATAAGAAAGTACAACGAATTATGCGAGAACTAGGATTAAAATGTCAAAAATTCACACGTAAATCACGCTATCAATCATACAAAGGTACAGTTGGTAAAGTGGCTGAAAATCGCTTGAATCGTAGATTCCATACATCTATTCGACTTCAAAAATTAGTGACAGATATCACTGAATTTAAATGTGCTGAAGAACAAAAATTATATCTCAGCCCTATTATGGATTTATACAATGGGGAAATCATTTCTTATGGTATATCCAGAAGACCAACATTAGACTTAGTACTTCAATCATTGGATAAAGCAGTTACAATCATTAAGCATGAAGCACCATATCGTACGACGATACATTCTGATCAAGGTTGGCATTATCAGCATAATGCATGGATTAGAAGATTATCGGAACAAAGGATTTATCAAAGTATGTCACGTAAAGCGACGTGTGCGGATAATGCTTCTATGGAGAATTTCTTTGGCATCATGAAGCAGGAAATGTATCATGGAGAAGAACTTGTTAACTATGAAACATTAAAAAGAAGAATTGAGGATTACATCTATTGGTATAACAATGAACGTTTGAAATTAAAATTGGCTGGACGAAGTTCAGTACAATACCGAACTCAATCCAGCCAATTAATAGCATAATGGAAACTCTAACTTTGGGGGGTCACTACCCTCAATGGCTTTTTTTACTTGAACCATACTGTGATTTAGTATTTTTATGTTTTAAATGATTGTTGTGCATGTTGTAAATAGTGATGCATAATACTACAAACATGAACGCAATAGTTAACAATGTAACTCCACTCATAATTTCTCCCCCTCCTTTGCTGCCATAATAATTAGTGCTAAAACGATTACTACAAATATTGTCGCTGCGATTAACATTCATAATCACTCCTATTATTGATACAAAGTATAGTGACTTTTTCTTTCTCTAGTTTTATATTTTCTGCTATATAACCAATTATTGATATTGACAACATTATAATTACTAAATTGTCCAACACTTCCCAATAATGACCTTGCTTAATTTTCAAAACTATAGTTATGATATTCAAAACCATTAAGACGTACATTCCTGTCTTGGTGAACTCTCTCATTCAACATCTCCCCATTCCTGTGAACCACGGCTCGTTATCTTTGTATGCTTGTGTTTCTTCGTAATCGACAGGTGCTGACATATCACTTGCGTAACTTTCGACGTCTATACTATCTTGCACGCTAGCATACTTATATGATCGTTTGATGAATGTGTATAGTGCGATGATGGATATCGTTAATATGATTAGGTATAGTTTCATAAGTTAGTCCTCCTTGATAATGCTGATTGATTCAATCTCACTGATTTTTAGTAAAGCAAATTCATCATAGTTAGCTATACATCTGATGTAGTCATTTTCGGTATTTTCCAGATGATTTACAAAATCATCTATACTTGCGTACCAATCTAAAAAATAATGTTCTCTTGATTTACTTATAATACGTAATTTCATAAGTTAGTCCTCCATAAATGACGACAGTGGTATAGGGCATCTATCGTTCATAATATCTTCTAGTAAATGTTGAGCATCAAATTGGCTTATATATCCTTCATTGTGCAAATCGTATATACAATCGTGAATAACTCCAAAATTAAAATTTTTGATGTTATCGTTTAATTTATTTACTATTTCTTCTAGTCTGTTCATAAGTTAGTCCTCCTTATTACTAGCAAATGACATTCTAATTTTTAATCTGTTCATTACATGGTATAGCGTAGTATTTAAGAATATTTCAAATTCTTCTCTATTTTCTTCAATAAAATCAAGTATTTCTTCTTCTGTTTCTTCATCAAATTCACTTAGGATATCCCAAATATCTATATCATGTTTACTACTTTCTAAAACTTTAACGATTGTTTTTATATCTATCTTTTGCATGCCTTATTCCTCCCCCAGTAAGTGTTCATCTTGATATATATTTCCTAATACAGTTAAATAATTTTCTGCTGTAATACGATAAAGTTCGAATTGTTCTGTCGTTCCTTCCATATCTATCCCAAAACAAGCTTTATCTTCACGCCAAACTACAACTCCTATTGCAGAGAATCTTTTATCATAAGGATTTTTAAATTTAACAATATACCCCTCATAAATTTCCTTACCATTTTTATCTTTAAGTCCGGTTGATTGCATTAATACTCCTACATTAAAGTCCCAGTTGGCAATGTCGTCATTCATTTCTGGAAGAATACATTCTACTTGTTCATTTAAGAAATCTATACCTACCACTTCGTAAATTTTGTTTAATTTTATATTATAAAATCTATACTTTGTTATCATTTCCCCATCACTCCCTATTCAGTATTTCTCGTACCTTATCTAAAATATCTGGGTGACTTTCGCCACCCTTAATATCCACTTGATCCAAAACCGTTTGTTCCTCTTTCGCTTTCACTTTCAAACTCCTCTACAACATTTACTTCTGGTGTAACGATTGGTACGATAACCAACTGCGCTATTTTGTCGCCTTTGTTGATTTTGTATGTTTCTCCTATAGTGCTATTAGTATCAGTAATTTTTTCGCCTTTAACATTTAAATAATCTCAAAAACCAAAATGACCAGTTGCTACATTCCTTTGACTATCATTCTTAATATTCACTTTCATATGTCCGTTATATCCTGCGTCAATCTTGCCTGTTTCAACAACTAAATGCGTCTTACTACTTACACCACTTCTTGATGTTAAAAGTCCCACATAGCCCTCTGGAATATCGACTGCTATATCTGTAGCAAGTAGTATTTTTTCTTGTGGCTCAATAACTGTTGTTTCTGCTGCGTATATATCAAGTCCAGCACTCACACCGTATGCCCTAGTTGGTATTGTTGCGTTGTCTGATAGTAATTTGATGTTTAGATTGTTCATACCAAGTTTTACAAATTCATAATTCGCTTCAGATGTACCATTTTTACTTTTTATAATATGTTGTTTCATTTACTCACGCTCCAATAATTGATTAAATATATCTTCGCTGATTTCTACTTCAACTAAGTTACAATATTTAAACCATTCACTAGGTCTATAATTATTTATTGCGTTTTCTCCAAAAGTTTTAATTAGAAAATCTGCTTGTGCTTTTTCTTGTTCTAAGTAGAACTCTTTACATTTATCTTTGTCCGGCTTACTACCGTCTATATTTGCGAATAACAACGTTTCTTCTAGATCAGTTGTTTCTCCTGGGTAATTTGCTATATATGTTCCAGGTTTATCTTTGAATTCAAATGCTAATGCTGGATATTTTTTCATGTTATTTGTCCTCCATATACTCTTTTTTGTTAATCAGATGACTTACTTCTCTTCCAAATGGTTTAGCATCTAATAAAGCAATAAGTCCTCCACTATCCCTTTTTGATTAAGTGTAATAGCTGTTTCTTAATTTCTTAATCTCATCAAACGCTTTTGCTTTATCTACAACTTCATCTACCATATTCCAAATATCATCAGTAGTATCTCTATCACTCATTGTTAAACCAAATCTCATAGCATCAATAAAATCGTCATAATCATATGGCATTTCTGTCCTCCAATTCATCCTCAATCAAATCTATGCATTGTTCAGCACTCGTCGACAAATCATTTGCGTACTTGTTAGAAATGATTTTTATACGGTCAAACGCTTCTGCTTTTGCGTAGACTAATTTGAGTTCATCAACCGCTCTAGTTTCTTCTTTAGAGTCGATACCTTCTGTAAATAATTTATGTTCAATTAAATGAGTTATCCATCTTTCGTGTTCATACGCCATAGTCACTCACGCTCCTTAATGTAATCAATTAACTTAATAATGTAATAAACTGCGTATAAAGTTATACCTGACCAAAATAAAAGAAGCGCAATTAAAAAAGTAATTGTTATATGAACTTGTTCATACATCTAATCACGCTCCTTTAACAAATTCTTGAGTAAGCGTATCTCTTTATTTTTTTGATGTAATAACAAATTCGCGAAAAATACATGCAATAATAATAGTGTTGATAATATTGTTACAGTCATTACTTCTCACGCTCCATATCATTTATATATCCGACTAAACTTTTATATCTCCACTCGCTAGGGTTGTTTTCTTCTTTGAGTCTGATGAAATGCGTAAGTCTCTTATATTTCTCACTCAACCTTTCATACATTGGTTTGTATGTTTTAATCGCATCAAGATGTATTTCTATTGCTGCCTTTTCTTCCCTCAACTTCTCCACATCTTTGATAAGCGAGTCACGTTCACGCTTATATTTAATACTTTCTGCGACTGCTCCTTTTAATCCAGCTGTTAATTTGTTGTGTGCTGTTTTGTATTGATCACGTTCTTTTTTAATTTCTTCATACATCATCAGTAACTCTACTTGGTCCTTACTACCTTCCATCTACTCCACCAGCTTTCTCGCATATTCGCATACAGTATCTTCACTCAATCCATTACCGTACACTTGATACATGTTTTCAAATTCACTTACAGAATTGTTTTTATTTATATATTCGCAAAAACCATTTTGTAATTTCTTCTGCGTTTTTGCTGAAGTACCTTTTATGCAATCACGACTAATGTAATGAACAAACTTCACAACTAAATCTAATTTGGTTTTACAATCTTTCACTATAAAATAACTGTTAGAATTTAGGTCTAATATAAGTTCGCCCTTGTAATTTATAAAACTACCTCTAAAGTGCCTCATCATGTTAAATACTTCGTTATTCATCTACTCCACCAACCCTTTCTCTTTAGTCCAGATAAGAGTTAATGAGAGATCTTCATTAAGGAAATAGAAAGCGATTGAAGATTTACGAACCACTTCGTTAATTGCTGTGCGCTCATGTAGTGTTGCATAACCTGAACACCCATCGTTCGCGATTTCAAGTATCTTTGGTAAAACTGTGTCCTCTGTGATTTCTTCTTCAATCTCGACTTCAAGAATATCTTTACTAATTGGTATCGTTTTGTTGTTTAGTGGTTCTAATTTTATATTTTGATCATATTTTTCTTCGCTTCTATAACCTGCAGTAATTTCAATAACCTCTGCATTATCTATTAAAAATTGTGCATATTCTTTTTTATTCATTCGCTTTTTCATTTTTATTGTTGGCATGTTTTAGTCCTCCTAAAATAAATTCAATTGTTCCCCTTCGATTAAATCTTGAACATATGGCTTTCCAGTACTTTTAAAATACTCGTGCATTTCTTCTTTCGAATTAAACACTACAAAGCCGATATCATCTCTAAACACTTCAATGGTTTCTACCTGTCCCGTATCAAATAGACGGACATAGATGTTGTTATTGTTCCCACCGTTTTTATAACCTTTAACTATTTGATCCATTTGCTCGTCATTGCAGTATTTAAATTTTTTCATTCCAACATACTCCAAATATCGATTTGACCGCCTGCGACCGGTTCGTCATCATGTTCAACTACATAATCTTTATGAGTGAATCCATGATGTATAATGAGATTTCCTTTGTTATCAGCTATGCGGTAAATATCAACTGCGTCCTTATTTACACGCCATTCTGTGATTTCTCCTACCTGGTCCTTACCTACCTCAAAACAACTTTTATCGTCATAAATTTTTGTGATCATATTTACCAACTCCCACAACAGTCATTGAATAACTGTTTAGCATAATCGCCAAACTCTGTTTTCTGAGGGTACTTCTTTAGCCATGGCTTAGGCTTCGAATAATCTTTCTTCGGCTTTTTTGATTTATATTCTTCTGCTGCAATTACATTTTTATTTCTATTATGATTTCTTACAGGATATGATCTAGCTTTACTTGCAGACCAGCCATAGCGTAAACGTTGATAAAAAGCATCCATACTAATACCATTAGATTCAGCTATTTCAATGTCTCTTTTTTCATAATCATATTTTTTATTCACCTTTCACACTCTCCGTTTGGTCATTTAGTTTATTTAAACTCTTTCTGTTTGATATCAATCTTTGCTTTTCAACTGACATCGTTACTCTGATTTCATTTTCTGTGGTCATTCCGATGTATAAGATAAAGCCATATACATCGTTTTTTCTTAAAAACCACTGCAAAGCATCTGTATCGTTTATATAATGTCCAGATTGCTTAATACTTGCTATAAACGTTTGAAATTGCTCAATTAACGGACGTTTTAACTTATAGTTTTGTTTAACTGCATCTGATAACCTGAAAATCGGTTTTGTTGTCATTTTTGCACCTCGTATCGAATAAATGATATGTTCTAAAAATTAAAAAGGTAAATCATCGTCATTTAAATCATTGCCATTGTTGAATGGATTATTTTGTTGGTCATATTTCGCTTTATTTTGCCCCTGTTGGACGTTTTGGTTATTTGGGATATAGTTGTTACCCTTTTGATAACTCATTCCATTTTGATATGAATTTGAGCCATTTTGTCTATCTTTAGGCTCTAGGAATTGAACGTTATCGCAAACAACTTCAGTGACAAATACTTTTTGCCCTTCTTTGTTTTCATAACTTCTCGTTTGAAGTCGTCCAACTATCCCTGCTAACTTACCTTTAGATAAATATCGATTAACGTTTAATGCTTGTTTTCTAAATACAATGCAATTTATGAAGTCAGCGTCTCGCTCACCTTGCTGATTAGTAAACGTTCGATTGACTGCTAAAGTGAAGTTTCCTACTTCAACGCCACTCGGAGTAGTTCTAATTTCAGGATTTTTTGTAAGGCGCCCAACAAGGGTTACAGAATTGATCATATTGTTGCTACCTCCATTGGTTTATTAATTATGATTGCTGGTGTTGTTCTTTGCTTATGTTCTTGTATGGCTAACTCTCGTTGTATTTTTTCTTGATTATCGCCATACCATTTGAAAAATAATCTTGCCCTTTTCTCACTACAATTTAATCGTTCCATAATGTCTTCAACTGTTATTGGAATCATTTAATTTCCTCCCGTTAATTACTTTAGACTTCTAAACCCTTTCATTCGGTAATCATCACCCTCCAATGTAATACCAGTGGTGTTAGACATTAACCGACTAAATAATCTTTGCTGGTCTTTTGTTTTCGTTAGTTCTTTGACTGATAGATTAGTTGTTATAATGTTGTGCTTACCTACTCTACTTTCAGCAATTTGAAATAGTTTTGACATACCGTAATCTGTAACGTTCATGCCATAATCATCAAACACCATTAAATCAACTTGACTTATTGCTCTTTCTAAATCTGATTCTGAATACTCACTATTTTTATCAAATGTAGACCTAAACTTTGATATCAATTCTGATAAGTTAATGAATAATACAGAATAGTTCTTGTCCTTTACTTCTTTTAAAATCGACATTGCTAAATGTGATTTACCTAATCCAAAAGAACCTTGTAATAACAGTGATTGTTTATTTTCTAGAGTGAATGATTCTGCATATCGCTTGCATAGTGCCTTTGCTTTCTCTTGGCTTTCATTTTCAGGAATAAAACCTTCGAATGTTGCGCTCTTTGTTTCCTCGTTTTCACTTGAAAATTTAAGTATTCGATTAACTTCTTTTTGTTTTTGTTGGTATTTGAAGTTTCTTGACATTTCTTTACCATGTTCAATCATTTCGCAGTCACAACCTAACTTAATTGAATAACCACTTTTGAATTGATATTCTTCATATTCTCGACCACATTTTTCACATCTAGCTTTTTTAATTAATTTAGGCTGTGTTTTATGTTCTAATTTATTTGCTAATTTAGGATTAAATAAGTCATTCATCTAATCACCTCAATTATTCATATATTTAAGATATGGATTGTCTTCATCAGATATCTTTTCTTGCTTACTTCGTTTGTTACTTCTTGCTGAAATATCATCCAATGTTTTAATGCCATCGTTATGCCATGATTTAAGTATTGAGTTAACATAGTTCCAAGTTATTACGTTATTGTTTACTGCTTCTTTCATAGCTGCGATAACTATTTCATTTCCGTATTCTTTGAAGTCATCTATCCAAGCACTAATTTGATCTGCAATATATGGCTTAAGTACGCCAAAACCATTAGCTTGGTAAAAGTCAAACGGCGACTGCTTACTACTACTGTCATTCTTAGTATTGTTATTATTAGTTAAATCATTATTAGTACTATTATTATTAGTAGTGTTCGATTCTCCTACGTAGGTTTTTCCTACGTTGGATTTTCCTACGTTGGATAATCGCATGTGGGTTGGATGTTCAAAAACTGAATACTCATATTCTTTTAAACGCCCCTTATCGTCACGTTTCCTCGTTCTTCGTATATAACCAATTTCTTCAAGCTCTTTTATGCCACTTTTTAAACTACTCAGCCCATCACTAGTATGTTTTACTAATTCAGTTTCATATACTTGCCAATCATCTGGACGGCTAAGTAAATACAATAATATTCCTTTAGCTTTCCAACTGATTGTATCGTCGTGTATAAATTCTTTATGAACAGTTACAAAATTACCTGACTCTTTATAAACTCGAAATGTTGCCATTTTAATTTCCCTTTCTTTAACGTGTTGAGAGTATATTCAAAATTATAGACGCAAGACACATCAGAATAACTAAAATCGTTTTTATCGTTTCCCATTCCATATTTAAATTAAGTCATTCCTTTCTTTTAATAAAGGCAAGAATAAACCTGCCTAATTATTATTTACTATCTTCTTTGCTTTCTTCTTGTTGCTCATTTAGCTCTTCATAATCTGTAATATCAATGACAGTTGACATATCTTCATCAATTTCATTTTTAATAGTGCTATCAGAATTAACAGCTTTATTCATTTCAATTGATTTTGGAGCATACTTTAATACTTCCTTCAGAACTGTTTTCTTAGCCATTGCGTCATAATTTGTTTTCCATGGTGATGTCCATCCTTTTTGGACTGCTTGACTAAATTCTTTAGCATGTTTATCAACGCGTTCTCTAGTCCAATAAACAAAGTCATATCCACCATTTTTAAGATGATATACAGCATAATATCCAATTGGTTCTCCTTCTGGCTCTTGTGACGGTACATGTTCAAGATTTTTAAATAGTCCGTATTGATAATTAAACTCGTCATTTGGATATACTTCGTGTGAATATATAGCCTTGTATTGACCACTTCTTGTTGCTAAATCAATTAACCCTTTATAACTAAGTTGGAATTGAACTTTGCCAGCGTATGGTATTAAATGTGCTTGTCCTAATCCTGTATTTGGTTCAACACCAAGTTGTGATGCTTGCATAAGAGCACCAATAAAACTCATTTGATCGCATTCAAGTAATTTAGGTGTTGAACTAACTGCGGTCATAGCGATACGCGCCATTCTGTCAGCATCCATATATTTAGGAAGTGCTCTTTGTATCTCTGGACCCATTTTGATTAATAAGTCATTCAATTGAGTTTTAGGTGATTTGTTTTGCACCTCATTTTTCTTTCTACTTGCTACTTGATTTTTAATTGATTCGTTAGTTGCCATTTTATTTTTCCTCCATTAATTTAATATTTTTTAAACTTGTAAAAACAATATCTTCTATGCCATCTACTTGAAGTGATACACGCATACTTGGTTCTCTGTATTCATTAATGTTAATAACTGTAGCTTTAAATAAATGACCAAAAGCATTTACAAAATGTACTCTTTGGTTCTTCTTAATTTCAAATTCTTCCACCATAGTTGTCCTCCTAGCCTTTAACTTCTTTTATTCTCATAACTCTACTTTCTGTTGTTCTAGTGTATTGTTCGTCAAGCTCAGGATATTCTTCTTTAAATTTCTTTCTATCAAACCTAGATGGTTTTTGAGGTTTCCATGAAACTTGGTAATTCTGTGAAATACCAAATTGATTTTCTCCTAACTTATTTTTTATTTGATTTTCATATTTAGCTTTTTGTTCCTTTAACTCTTTTTCTTCTTCTTTAATTTGATTAAGTGCTTTTATTATCATTTCATCGTTTTTATCTAAAACTGCTTGAGTTTCAACACTATCTTGATATTTAAATTTCATAAATTCTGTTGTTGCAGCACTACCGTCTACTGGTGGTATATCGTCACCCAAGATATAATTTTCCCAAAAATATTTTTCTTCTTGAATGATGATATTAATTAACTCCTCATCTCGTTCTATTTCTTTCCAAATAAATTTATTACCACCAATTAATACTGCAATATAGCCTTTTTCATAACCTGTTACCGCCATATAATGTTGTACTTGAGCTATATAACTGTCCGGTATTTCATCCTCTTTCCAAGCTTCCTTGTTATACTCAGATGTTGTTTTGCATTCTAATACAGCTTTTTCTCCAACTACTGCTCGATCAATATTTGCTAGCATAAAATTATATTTTGGATGTCTAAACATCTTGTTTACTTTTCTAACTTTTTTACCAGTTCTTTCAGTGAATTCTTTAGCAACTACATCTTCAAGAACATTGCCCCAATCAATATAATTCGTTATCAATTTCTTGTTTAAGTTCTGGTTGAGTTTTCTCAAAATATAATTGAATTGGCGATTTCCATTTATTAATACCAAGAATAGTTCCTGCGTCTGAACCACCAATTCCAGTTTGCCTAAGCTTCAACCATTCTTTTCTGCTCATATCTTTTGTACTAACATCTTCTTGTAAAATTCTTTCTGATATTTGTCCCATAAACTATACTCCAATGTTATAATGTAGATATATTTCTTTTGTCATGCGCCTATCTCTCTGGCGCATTTTTTATTCCTCATATTCCAAATGGCACCAAGGATTGACTTTGTCATACTCATCTTGTCTGCGTTCCAGTTCCAATGTATGGATTGCTTCTTCATGTGCTGGATCATAAGTACAATGTTCCATATAAATTTCCCCTTTCATCATTTTCAGTCGAATAAATCATGGTTCCAATTTCTACTGGTCAAGTAGTTATATAATCTTTCATTTTCGGTCGTATTTTCTAACAAATAATCATTAAGCATTGCTACTATGTTTTCTTTTTGAGTTTCATAGTCATCTGCAGATGTAAAACAAGCTGAGACTACTGTTCTCTCAGTTCTATTACATTTGATTTTCATATCAATATAATCACCGTAATAAATAGTTTCTTTCTCAAACCAAAAACCTTGTAATTCAAAATTTGAGCTCCTACGTTCTCCAACTTCTAACATTTTGATCCCTCCTTTAAATTTCATCATTTTTTAAACCATTGAATATATGGTCAAACATTTCAAAAAACAATATTGTTACTAGCCAAAACATTAAGGAATGTTCAATAGGTGTTACTGAAAAACTTGCTATGATAAAGAATTCAATTACTATGATTAAAGTAAGTAACGGATATTTTAAAATGTTCATTTAATACCTCCTATATTCTTCGTTCCATTTTCAATTTCTGTTTGTGAGCTTTAGCAACTTCTCTAGGGTTTTGCTTAATGTGTTCGCAAGTTTTATTTAGAAACATTTGACCTTGAAATAATACGTCTTTACATTCAGACATCGTTTCCAATACAATCTCTCTTTCTTCTCTATTCATAAACTCTGGTCTTTTCAAAAAATCACAATTTTCTAATGCAGCTATAGCTTCTTGCATTTCTTTTATTAGTTGCTGTTTAACTAAACCTGGATGGTCATAATAAACATGGTCACTATGTGCTGGTGTTGAAAGACCGTTTGAAAATTCATTCAATACATCTGTTACAAATACTCCATCATTACTATTTGTTGCAAATGACCTATAAGTATCAGAAGATATTGCTCTTTGTCCCTTTCTCATCATCGACATATTACTTTTTGTAGTAAATGCTAGGTCAGCTAATTTTTGCTGTGTCATACCTGTTCTCTCTATTTGTTTTGTAATTACTGATTCCATTTTTAAAACCTTCTCTCTTTTTTTATATTTCTTTTGTCATATTGTTTGGTTAACTGTTCCATCTTTAAAGTTCACAAAGCATGGTGTAATATATAGTTATCATCATTTGGTCGAATAAATGATGTGTTCTAAAAATCTCAATTTGGTCGTTGAGTGTAACTGGACTAGGTTTGGTCACCTAGTTCAGTTATTTTTTATGCTTCTTTAAGATTGAGTTCTAGTTGATATACTGTGTCGTAGGACGGTTGCCATTGTTCAATGAATTTAACAGCTTCTTCATAACGTCCTCTTGGAATGCTGTTATAAGTTGGTACTTGGAAAATTTTCTTTATACTTCTATAAATTTCTGCAAACAATTTTTTAGAAGTTTCTTTGTAATATCCATTGAATTTATTCCTAACGATCTCTGCTACTTTACGAGCAACTAATTGTTGAATATGTTTTGCTTGTCCATGCATTATTGGATAGCTTTCTTCTATAGCAGTTACTCTTTCATCTAATTCTGTATTTCCTTGAGCTATCAATTGAATTTGTTCAGATGTTGTTAAAGGTTTAATTTGATATGAACCAGTTTTTCTTAATGCTGGTAAAACATCGTCAAACACCCATTCTTCAAATTGTTCTGCTTGTGGAAGCTTTGATTTAGTAATAAGTCTGTATAAATTTCCTTCGTCAATAAACTTTTTGTTTTGAATACCACCATTTGAAAGGACCTCGCGTTTCACGACCCCCTTTGATTTAGTATGTCTGTTAATGGCATCATGAGGATTTGAGTAACCTAAAATTTCAGCTACTTTAATTGCTGGGAACCACTCTTTACCTTCTATTGTTAAGATTTCTAAATTTCCAAAACTTGAATTTTCAAATACTTGAACTGTGTTTGTCATTTAAATGACCTCCTAAATTTGTTATAGATTTATTATTTTGATTTGGCACAATTAAATTAATTTATATTGAAAGTGTGGTGAGAAAATATGACTGAAAAAGAGCTTTGGGATTTACTTCAAAATATTGATAATCATTTAAGTGATGTAGTGTATTCCAACGAAAATATTGCTAAAAGATTAGAACCATTTAAAGATAAGGACGGTAATGTTGATTACATAAATGGTCTAAATTTTTGTATAAGTGAATCTAGAATTTACTCACAAAATTTAATTGCAGACGTCCTTATTCGTTCAGGTTTAATAGATAAAATGGATTCAGGACAAAATGACTAAATATATTTATACTTATTTAATCCATTTTGTTTATTAGCAATATCACAAGATTTAATTGATATATCGTTATTCTTTTCTTTAGCACTCCTAATCTCCTCCGCCAAGATGATGATTAGGAGTGTTATTTTAATTAGTTTTAACTTGCTCATTATTCAGTACTCCTTTCTATAATTTCTTCATAATATTCATCAATGAATTTAAGCATCTTTCTTCTATGGAATCTGTATTGACCGTTTTTTCCTTCAGGGAATTGACTGAACTTTTCAATCTTCCTTCTAAAATATGGTTTATCTATAACATTCTTTTTGACCCATGTTCGATCTCTTTGAAATTCTTCACAAACTTCTTTCATAGTCATTGCTATGGCTTGTCTTTCAACTAACTGTTCATGTTCAACTTTTTTAATCAGTACATAATCGGGTGGTATATTAATTGTTGCTTGAATTGTTTGAGGCATCCTTATTCCTCCTTTTCTTTTGTTGACGTCCTATTACAACGTTTAGTCTTGGCAATGACTATTAAATGTATTTAAGCGTGGCTCATATCCTCATATCGTCGCTCACTCTCGCTCTTAAACGCTCTAGTAGGACGTCAACATGTTTGTTTTAAGTTCTGTCTTACTTATTCGGTTTAATTAAGTACAATAAAGTTATCTCCTATTGAAAGGAGGTGAAAATATGAAATATCGAATTACACACATTAGGTTAAGTGATAGCTTCGGAAGTAATACTGAAAAAATAACTCATGTAAAAATTGCTAACACTACAATCGAATCTGTAAAAGATATGGTAAATTATCTAGATAAAAGCATTAAATACTTTTATACAAAATCTAACGGTTCAGAAGCTGAAGTAGAATCAGTTCATCCTTTAGACAGAGATCCTTATATTCGTACAAAAGATAATGATTCTATTTCTGATAATTTATTAAATTTTCCAAAATTTAGTTAAGATATCTTTTATCGAGTAACTCTTGCTCTCGTTTAGGCGAGGGCATTTTATATTTAAAAGTTGTCTCTACAATGATGTAATCTTTATCTTCTGATTCTCCCGTATTAAAATGTCTCCATTCAATAGGTTCAATAGTTTCATTTTTTAATATATCTTCTAATTTATTTTTAAATTTCATATTCTTTCTCCTTTTTAGTGAACTGACTGGTCTATCATGTTCACAACTTAATAGATATAATTAATTTGTATTGGTCGAATAAATCAAGTGTTCTGAAAAGTTCTCGTATTGAGTACATAGTCATCAAAAAAAATAGACCAGTTTAAGTTATAGATTTTACCTAACTCAATTGCAATTGGAACTGGTAGTTTTCTTCTGCCTTGCTCGTATCCAATGTATGTTGATTTAGGTATATTAAGTAAGTTTGCTACATCTTTTTGAGTCATTTCATTTTGCAATCTTATTTGTTTGAGTTTACTCATTTTCCACCACCTCCTTGTTCTCAAATTGAGTACGACTCATTGTGAGTACACAACCAACAATAATATTCTCTTTTTGAGAACTTTCAAGATTAATCTTTATTTTGTACTCATTTTGCGTATAATTCAATGTATAGAGGTGATTACTTTGTTAGGTTCGAACCTAAAACAATTACGTAAATCTAAAAAACTCACACAAGATGAAGTTTCTAAAAAAATAGGTGTCGCTAAAAATACTTATTCTGGATATGAAAGAAATATAAGAACACCAGATATTTCAATACAATATAAATTAGCTGATCTATTTAACGTTACATTAGATGAATTACACGGTAGAACTACTAAAGAACCAACTAATATTGAAGATGATATTGAAGTGTTAATGTTTGAAGATAAAGAAGGATGGGATGAACTCCCAAAAGAAAAACGCAAACAAATTCTACAAGAATTATCAGACTTAGCTGATTTCTATATAGAAAAAGAAAAACGCGCTAAAGATGAGAAATAGAATAGTGTATAAACTAACAATCTAGTTAGTTTATATTTTTTAAACTATTTTTAAATCGCACTTTATTGATAGACAAACGTTTATAATTGCTTTTAATAAAAGAGTGCTAAATAAAAAAATATAATTATAATGGATAAACACATATGCTGAACTTTATGGAAACATAAAGAAGCCACCGATAAAAAACGGTGGCGATAACACAATTGAGCAACGGAACTGCTACAAAAGTTTCAGAGATTTTAGGCAAAGCAATTGCACCAGCTGGTTCTTATAAACTAATTAGCGAAGGGAATGGTTCAACTATCAAGAATCTAACATCTTTAGGAAATACATTCTCTCGTTCAACAGTACCAACTTCTAGCCTAGGAATTTCAACATTAAGCAAGTCGTTTACTGGTAATTTATTGCCCAACTGTATAGTAATATATAGTATGCATCGGGTGAATTCGAAGAAAACCTAAGTCTAATTTAAAGATATGGCAACTTTGAGCTAAGCTAACAAACTCAGTAAAAGTAGTTAGAAAGTGCAATGCATAGTCATTGAGTATGAGAACAATAATATGACCACGAGCGCCCGATATCCCTTTTATTATAACAATTAAATTTTTAAAGATAAATGTATATAGAAATGACTATAAAAGATAGTAACAAATAATTTACATATATAAGGAGAGGTAATATGGATAATCAACAAGAAGTAAGTAAAAAAAGTAACAAGAAAAAATGGATTTGGGGATGTGGTGGCTGTTTAGGAGTTTTCTTGATCTTAGCTATAGTGTTTGGTGCTTGTAGTGCTGTATTCGTTAACAGCGTTGATGAAGAAGTAAATGGTACCAAAGAAGAACAAAAGAAAAATAAAGAGACATCTAAGAAAAGATATAAAGTTGGTGACGATGTTACTATCAAAGACGTACAGTTTAAATTAGTAGATGCATACTATACAGATGAAAGAAATGAATTTGCGGATGTAGAAGCTGATAAAGTCTTAGTTGTAGATATGGAAATTAAAAACAACGGAGATGAAGATATTCCTGTGGGAACTGATGTAAAAGCTTATGCTGATGGAAAGCAATTAGAGAGTTACCCAGTAGATGATGAATTAATTGATGGTTTATCACCAGGTAGAAGTATACAAGGAAAGACTGGATTTGCTATTACGGGGAATCCTAAGAAACTAGAATTAGAATTCAGTCCATTTTCTGATTTCAGTGGAACAAAAGCAGTATACGACTTAGAACCATAACACAATAGTAAATAATTTAGCTGACCACTAAAAATGGCCAGCTTTTATTACAAATCAAAACCGAACATACGTTCTTTAAATAAGGGGAGTTTATCATGAAAATAGCAGAAATAGTAAACGACATAACAGAAAATGTAGTATTTGATAAATATGATTTAAACATTGATTATTTAAGTACAGCGTACGGAATATTAATACATTATAACGATGTTACAAGTTTATATATGAAAAAAGAAACAAAGATATTATAAGTATTAAAAAAGATACAAAAATAAATATGTGGAAATCATTCACTCATGAACTTGGTCATATGTTCCTACATTATACAAATCAAAGGTGTTCGCATCCTATGTTCAACGAAAAACAGGAAGCAGAAGCTGAAACCTTCTCCCTCCTCATGAGAATGCCCGAGAGAATAATAGTTGATAATAAACTATGGACAGTAGATCAAGTAATACAATATTTTAACGTATCATATGAAGATGCATATTTAAGAATGGAATTATTAGCAAACAGAACTAAAACTAACCGTTTAGTTGGTATTAATTCGTACAGTAATTAAAACTAAAGGAGTTGGTAGTAATGAAAACTATAAAAAGAAATAATAAATGGCAGTACGATTTTGGTTACGAAGGAATAAGATATAGGAAAGGTGGATTTAAAACTAAAAAAGAAGCAATTCAAGCTGGAAATGAAAGATATAACTTATTATTTAAAGGATACAAAGTAAACGATCAACTCCCCTTCACAAAATATTATCACGATTGGGTAAAAGTTAATATTGAAGGTCGAGTATCTGACAAAACATATAATAGATATTTAGCTTCTATTCAAGTATTTGAAGAAAAATTTGGAGACCTACCTCTCAATAAATTAACACAATTAAAATATAGGGAATTATTGAAAGAATACGGTGAAGGTAAATACTTAAATACTACAAGAGACGGAAGAACTCAAATTAAAAATGAAGGAAGAACCACAAATAGTGTTCAGAAATTACATTATAACCTACGTACAGTTATTAAGGATGCATTATTAGAAGGTTTAATTTATAGAGACCCTACTATTGGTGCAAAACCCAAAGGTATTAAATCAGCTAAATTAGAAGAAGAAAAGTATATTACAATTACACAACTAAATGAATTAAAACAATATGTTTCTGAAAGAAAGGAATTATCTCACCTATTCTTATACATCTTAATTATTACAGGCGGTAGATTTTCTGAAGTTCAAAAACTCCAATATTCTCATTTAAAACAAGAAGATAATAAAATACATTTACCAGGTACAAAAACTGATGCTGCACCTAGAACTATACCAATTTCTAATAAGGATATGACATTTATCAATAATTTTCTACAAGAACGTGAAATGAATTCTAATAACTATATATTCCATACTGGCATAGGTCTGATAACTAATGCGTCTGTTACAAAAGTTTATAAAAATTTTTGTTTAAAAAATAAAATCGGTAATCGTACATTACATTCTATAAGACATACACACTGTTCTATGTTAATACATGAAGGCGTATCTATTTATTATATAAGTAAGAGATTAGGACATACTTCCATTAATACTACTCTTTCAATATACAGTCATTTATTAGAAGAAACTGAAAAACAAGAAGATGAAAAAATAATAGAAATTTTAGAACGCTTCTAACCTTAGAGCGAGTATGTATCTCGCTTATTTTACGTCACCATTTACGTCACAAATCAGTAATTTTTTCCAAAAATTAGAATGATTTTATATTCTAGTGTCGTATCAGTGTCGTAATTATTCAAAATAGATATTAACGAATATTATCCATAATAAAAAGAAACCCCGTAATTACGGGGTTTCATCTAATATAGTTGTCTTGGAAAATAACTAATATTAAGGTACAAACGGAGAGTGAGGGATTCGAACCCTCGAGACGCTTGTGGCGCCTACACACTTTCCAGGCGTGCTCCTTCGGCCAACTCGGACAACTCTCCACAAACAAAAAAATCAGAAGCGATATTTCACCTCTGATTATATGACCCCTACGGGATTCGAACCCGTGTTACCGCCGTGAAAGGGCGGTGTCTTAACCGCTTGACCAAGGGGCCTTATGGCTCCACAGGTAGGACTCGAACCTACGACCGATCGGTTAACAGCCGATAGCTCTACCACTGAGCTACTGTGGAATAATAATGGAGCGGGTGATCGGAATCGAACCGACAACATCAGCTTGGAAGGCTGAGGTTTTACCACTAAACTACACCCGCTTAAGTAAATAATATATATGGGGCGACTGATGGGAATCGAACCCACGAATGTCGGAACCACAATCCGATGCGTTAACCACTTCGCCACAATCGCCATACTTGTTTAAAAAAGTATGGCTCAGGACGGAATCGAACCGCCGACACAAGGATTTTCAGTCCTTTGCTCTACCGACTGAGCTACTGAGCCAAAATATAAATGGCGGTCCCGACGGGAATCGAACCCGCGATCTCCTGCGTGACAGGCAGGCATGTTAACCGCTACACCACGGGACCATCATTAAAAAGTATTGCGGGAGGCGGATTTGAACCACCGACCTTCGGGTTATGAGCCCGACGAGCTACCGAACTGCTCCATCCCGCGCTAATAATAAGTAATTTGGCTACCTTATTAATATAACACATTCATTAATATTATGTCAATAAAATTTTAATAAATTTTTATTGAAAATGGTGACCCCTACGGGATTCGAACCCGTGTTACCGCCGTGAAAGGGCGGTGTCTTAACCGCTTGACCAAGGGGCCTCTAATTGAGAACTACTTAAGTATATATAGAAATATAAAGAACGTCAATGCTATTTTTTTACTTTTCTTAATAAAAAATTTGAACTTTTAACATCTATGTGACAATTGTCACTAAATGGAGAAATAATCATTCAAAACACCCTCTTTTTTATCTTCTAAAGTGTCATTTATTCATGATTTTTACAGAAAAAAATGAACATAAAGTAGTTTTTTCGAAGTCATTGTGAAAAAGATGAATTAAAATTCCACATTTTTAATAAAATATGCATTAAGTTATATAGACATCTCTATGTTGCTTGTTTACTCAGTCTTGCAATTTATAGCCGCTCTATGTTGCTTGTTTGGGGTGTCTTGCAACATACGGAGCTCCTATTTATCTTATTCCGTCAATTTTGATAAATACAAGGCCGTTATTTATCTTGTTTCACCAGTCTTGATAAATACAGTCCTCTTATTTACCTTGTTTGCTCAGTCTTGCAACATTCAGCCTCTCAACATTGCTTGTTACGCTCCACTTGCAACATTCAGTCCTCCAACATTGCTTGTCACGCTCGACTTGCAATATTCAGCCTCCCCCTCCAACAAAAAAACAGAAATTCTAATGTTAAATTAGAATTTCTGTTCCTTTTCCATCCACTTCCGCACACTAACTACTATCCACTAACTACTTTCTACTATCTACTTCAAATACTCTATCATCTTGTCACTAGCGTTCTTAGCCATTTGTACACAGTCTGGTAATCCGACTGCATCAAATGAAGCGCCTGTTATGATTAGATTATGATAATTTTGATCGATATGTTCTTGTATATCTCGAATACGATCGATATGACCGACTTCATATTGAGGCATGCTGTGTGGTAATTTCATTACGATAAAGAATTCTGGTTCTCCTTTGATCGTCATGATTTTATTCAAATCATTTAGAGCAACTTGTTTCAATTGTTCTTCGTCTTTATGATGAATAATATTTGAGCCTGGTTTACCTACATACGCTCTTAATAAGACTTTTCCTTCTGGTGTTGTATGTGGCCATTTTTTGTTTGTCCAAGTACATGCTGTGATGGCTGTATCACTAGTTCTTGCGATTACAAATCCAGTTCCATCTTTATCATTCACGACTTGGTCTTTATCAAATGCCATAACAACTGTTGCAACACTTGTTGAAGGCATATAGTTAAAGTAATCTAATTTAAGGTCACCTTCAAACCATTTAACGAAATGTTGGTGTGGTATTGTAACGATTACACCATCATATTCATGCTCTTCATTATTTACAGTCAAAATTGTTTTATTATCTTTTTCTACTAAATTTTGAACTGGAGCGTTTAAATGTATTTGAACGCCTTTATCTTCAAGACTCTCACGTAATGTTTGAATGAATGATTCAAGGCCATGTCTAAATTGCTTAAATTGACCTTTTGGTTTGACTGTTACTTTTTTATCGGCATTATTTTTAGCTTTTTGAGCTATCATACCTTTTATTAAGCCGCCTTCTTTTTCTTCTTGTTCTTTAAAATGAGGAAATGTTGTTTTTAAGCTTAATTTATCGATATTTGCACCATAAATACCTGCCATTAAAGGTTCGATTAAGTTTTCTAATACTTCATCACCTAATCTTTGTCTAAAGAAATGACCGATTGATATATCTGTATGCATCGGTTTAACAGGTAAGAAATAATCTAATCCTGCTCTTAATTTAGCTGCTGGCGAAATCAATTGTGTCTTAAGAAATGGTTTAATTTCTGTCGGTATACCCATAATCGAACCGCCTGGTATTGGATATAACTTATTATGACTGTAAATATATGATTGCCCTGTTTTATTTGTTACTAAATCATCAGCAATCCCAATTTCTTCAGCCAATTCTGTCATAATTGTCTTTCTACCTAAGTAAGATTCTGGCCCTAGTTCAATTGTATAACCATCTTTACGATAAGTTTTGATTTTGCCGCCTACTCTGTCTGATTGTTCATATACATCAATTTCTGCATCTGGATAATCTCTTCTTAAATAATGGGCAGCAGATAACCCAGTTATCCCTGCCCCTATTATTGCAATTCGTTTTGACATACTTAACACTTCTTTCTTATTCGAATATCGAATTAGAATTTTTTCTTAATTGCTGATACCATTGCTTCTATAAATTTAGGATCAATATTTGGCATTGGTGGTCTGTGATATTTCACGCCTAATTCATCACAAACAACTTTACATTCATAGTCGTTATCATATAACACTTCTAAATGTTCACATACAAATCCTACTGGTGTATATATAAAGTGTTTATAGCCATGTTCATTATATAAATCTCTCGTTAAATCTTGAACATCTGGTCCTAACCAAGGTTCTCCAGTTTGACCTTCTGATTGCCAACCTACTGATACATGTTTAATGTTAGATTCTTCACTTAAAATTTTAGCAGTTTCTTCTAGTTGATCAGGATATGGGTCATTTGCTTTTTTAATTTTTTCAGGCAAACTATGCGCAGAAACGATTAATACTGTTTCATCATGACTTTCTTCTGGAATCGTTTGTAATGTTTCATCAATCATGTTTGTCCAGTAAGAAATGAATGCTGGTTCATTGTAAAATTGCTCAACGTGATGCATTGAAATGCCGTATTTATCAGCTTCTTCTTGAGCACGTTTATTATAACTTCCAACTGAGAAATTAGAATAATGTGGTGCTAATACAATCGTAACCGCTTCTTCAATACCATCATTATGCATTTGTTCTACTGCATCTTCAATAAATGGATGAATATGTTTTAAACCAATGTACAATTTAAATTCAACATCTTCATATGCTTCATTTAATGCGCCAAGTAAACTTTCTGCTTGTTTCTCTGTTGTACCTGCTAATGGTGAAATACCACCAATCGCTTTATAACGTCCTTTTAAGTCTTCAATTTGCTCATCAGATGGCTTACGACCATGTCTAATGTGTGTATAATATGGTACAATGTCACTTTCTTTATAAGGTGTACCATATGCCATAACTAAAAGTCCCACTTTTTTATTCATCTTCTATACTCCCTTTAATAAAATTAAGCTGTTTAATAACCTATCTTTGTTGTGATTTATATTTTGCTGAATAATCATGCACAAACTGAGCAACTCTTCTCAATGTATCAGGTTGTACTTCAGGAAAGACACCGTGTCCAAGATTAAAGATATAATTATGGTCTACTAAACCTTGATCCAATATTTGAACGAGTCTTTGTTCAATAACTTCCCATGGTGCTAGTAAAATAGCTGGATCTAAGTTTCCTTGCAACGTCTTAGTAATACCTTTTTCCCTAGCTTCTTTGATTTGTAAGCGCCAATCTAGCCCGATGACATCAACCGGTAATTGATTCCATTCTTCTATTAAATGGCTAGCTCCAACACCAAATGTTGTAACAGGTACGTTTTTTTCTTTAATCGCTGCAAAAATTTTATTCATAGATGGTCTAATGAAATAATGATAATCTTCAGCATTTAACGCACCTACCCATGAATCGAATACTTGAATCATCTTACATCCAGCTTCAATTTGAGCATGTGTATAGCGAATTGCCATATCAGCTAATGTATCCATTAATTTAAACCAAGCTTCTGGCTGTTTATACATAAACGCTTTAGTCTTATTATAATTTTTAGATGGTCCACCTTCAATCATATAGCTCGCTAGCGTGAATGGTGCGCCAGTAAATCCTATTAATGGTACGTTTAGTTGTTCTTCTGTTAAAAGTTTAATCGTATCTAAGACATATTTTACGTCTTCTTCAGGATTTATTTGACCTAATCGATTAATATCAGAAATGTCTTTAATAGGGTTATGTATAACAGGTCCTATTCCAGATTTAATTTCTACATCTACACCAATTCCAGTTAAAGGTGTCATAATATCTTTATATAAAATTGCAGCATCAGTATTATATTGATCTACTGGTAATTTTGTAACATATGCACAAAGTTCTGGTTGATGTGTAATTTCAAATAATGAATACTTTTCTTTAATTTTTCTATATTCAGGCTGTGATCTACCTGCTTGCCTCATAAACCAAACTGGTGTATGAGTTGTTTTTTCTCCCTTTGCTGCTTTTAAAATTGTATCGTTAAACGGTACACTCATTTATTTCACCTCATTATAATCATTACAATCTATTTTAACATATTCTATTATAAAGACATCTATGTGTACAAAAATTCATAAATTATACAAAAGATTTCATGAATTGGTTGATTTTAGCGCTTACATGTTTATAATCTAATTAAAGAGATATAGGAGGTATATCATTATGAAATGTTATATAACAACAGGTACGTATCATTTTCTGCATAGTATAATGAAGAAACATCCAGATGAAGATATTCATCATTATACGAGACAAGATACGACAGTACTTATTCATGAAACAAATGGTGATACAGTATTTGCACAACCAAGAGAATATCAAATATTAGAATCAAAAGGTGCTTTTATCAATCATGAATTTATAGCAGCAAGCTACATTCCTGTATCTGATGAAATGCAACATCGATTCGAAAATCATTATGTAGATATCGACAGTCAATTTGACAATTTCGAAGGGTTCGAATCATTTAGATTACTTAAACCTCGAAAAGGCGATACTTATATGATATTAGTTGGTTTTGATTCAAACGAATTATATGAAGATTTCACAAAATCATCTTTCTATGCGGAATATTTCTCTAGAGATGCTACTCGTAAATTCTCAGGTGCTGAACAATATTCAACAGCAAATTATACAAAGTATTGGTATAGACCTGAAGAAGATGAAGAAGCTGAAAATGAAGAAGCATAATTATAAAATAAAAAGAAGAAATGATTCTCACTGAGTCATTTCTTCTTTTTTAATTGTTATTAATCTCTAAGTAACTCTTGATGTTTTTTAATTTTCTTAATGGAAGAATCTATTGTTAACCAACCAACAATGAAGAATAATATAACGAAATAAATCGCTGTAACAAATTTCAATATATATATGATTGATAAAATAATACCTAAGACAATCATGATATTAATTAAAAATTGATGATAGCCTTTAACTACTTGTCCTTCACTTACCGGCCATACTTGTGGCCACAATCCGTATGCTTGTTGTTTATAAAATTGAGATAATTGTAATATCAACAAGTACATGATTAAAGCACCTAATATGGCTGATATAACTGGCTGATCAATCCACCAAATTAATACAAGTCCGATAATCAATAATCTTAATACGATAAAGAATGCATCTTTCCCTCTTGCAAAACTTCTTACAAATAAGAATTTATACATATAATTTTGATTAAATTTCTTAGAACTTGGGACTTTTAAGAAGACATCTAAATATCTTCTGCGAACTGTTCGTTCATTTAATACTTTTACGTCTGTAAACATATTAACGAATTTATAATAATTCATCTTATGATTATGTTCGATAGCGATTAATGTTTCCCACTGATAAAAAGTACCTCTATTGATATTTTCTAATAAAATAATTAAAGCAATCAATACGACAATAGATAATAGACCTGACAAAGCCCCTACTTTTAAAGTTGTGTAATAACCACTCGCATACACAATAAAGAGTAATACATTAATCCCCCAAATTTCTAATCCGTATTTTAACCAGAACCATTTCATCATAAGTCCTAGAATTGGAAAGACGAAACTCAATACCATAACCGTGATATATAAATAAAATTTATCACCCATTAATTGATAAAATAATGGCAACCCGACCACTAATATTACGACTGGTAAGTATAGTCGATTAAAATAACTATATGTTAGAGCTTTTCTAATATAGAGCGTTAAGTGTTTCTCGAATGGTAACAAATATAACTTATCTGCTTCTCTAAAGAAAGTCCTCATTGGAAATATCGAACAAATAGATAATATAACCGAAAAGATTAATCGATAGTTAATATTTTGTGGAATATCTTTTAACCAATTACTATATCCCAATGCAAATGCACCGATCATAATAGTTATAAATATTAAGAAATGACCATTAAAGATGAATTTATTGTAATTCATTTTCTCTAATACTTCTTCTCTTTGTCTAACCTTATATAAAGTATTTACATCATTCATACGCTTCACCTTGTGTTAAATGTATATAAATATCATCTAGTGTTGCATTAGTAAGTCCAGTTTTTTCTCTCAGTTCTTCTAAATTGCCCATTGCTACTAAACGACCTTGATGTAATATAATAAATCTATCGCAATATCTTTCAGCAGTTGCAAGTATATGTGTAGACATTAATACTGAAGAGCCTTGATTGCGTCTTTCTACTATTAAATCTAACATTGTTTGTATACCTAATGGATCTAACCCTAAAAACGGTTCATCTATAATATATTGCGTCGGTTCAACTAAGAATGCGCAGACAATCATAACTTTTTGTTTCATACCTTTTGAAAAATGTATCGGAAAGACTTTTAATTCATTTTCAAGTCTTAGTCTTTTCAATAACGGCATTGCCTTTTCAAGTGCTGTATCTTTATCAATACCATATGCCATAGCAGTCATGTAAATATGTTCTTCTAAAGTTAATTCATCATATAATACTGGACTTTCTGGTATATATGTAAGATTTCTTCTATAAGATTCTATATCTGCTTTAATATCTATATTATTAATGGACATCTCACCTTGTTGTGGTGTTAATAAGCCAAGTATATGTTTAATTGTTGTACTTTTCCCTGCACCATTTAATCCAATAAGTCCCACGACTTCACTTGGTTTACATTCAAATGAGATATCATGGATAACAGCTTTTTTACCGTATCCACCTGTTAAATTATTCACTTTAATTGCCACGTGAACACACCTCCAAAATATATTGTAGCATGTTCTCAATGTTACATTCATTAAATATTATCTTTATCAGTGAGATGATATTACGAGCATGATATAATAAAAACTAATATTTACATAGGAGATGATAGTATGTCAGAAACAATATTCAGCAAAATTATCAACGGTGAAATCCCATCATTCAAAGTTTACGAAAATGATTATGTATATGCATTCTTAGATATTTCTCAAGTAAGTAAAGGACACACATTACTTATTCCAAAGAAAGCTTCACCAAATATTTATGAAACAGACCCAGAAACAATGAAACATATAGCTGAAGCTTTACCAATCGTTGCGAATGCCATCAAGAAAGCTTTCAATCCAGATGGTTTAAATATTATTCAAAATAATGGCGAGTATGCTTCACAATCTGTATTCCATATCCACTTCCACTTAATCCCACGATATAAAGAAGATATTGATGGTTTCGGTTATATTTGGAATACAAATGAAGATCAATTAGATGATGAGAAAAAAGCAGAAATCGCACAAACAATTCAACAGCATTTTTAATACACTGCATGTTTACAAAAATTCAGGGTATATATTTAAATAAGAGATATCAAGGAGGATAATTATGAAATTTTCAAGACTCGCAATTGGTGTTGGTGTAGGATTTGTTACAGGTTTTACAACAGCCATTTTAAATACAGACCGTTCTGGTGATGCTTTAAAGACAGATTTAAAATCAACTGCTGACGGATCTAAAATTCAATTAAGTGAAATTAAAGACAATGCTATTGAAATAAAAGATTATGTATTAAAGACGAAAGACGAAAGCCAAATTGCTATTCAATCATTAGGTGAAGAAATTAAAACGATGATTAATGAATTTAAAGCTGATATTAACCCTAATATTGAACAAATACAGAAAAATATTGAAAATATTAGCAATCTTGGCAATGAAATTCAAAAAGAAATTCAAAATACTAAGCTTCCATTTCTAAAAAATTAGAAAACGTGTTAAAATTATTATATTATTAAAGTGTTATAACTAAGCATGATACATTAGTATCATGCTTTTATTATACAAACAAAGGGGGATTTAACTATGTCGAATGAATTGGACATGATTGAAAAAATGTTATTTACTCATAAGGTTTCACAGTTATCTAAAGCTTTATGGAAGACAATCGAGAAAAATTGGCAGCAGTGGATTAAGCCTTTCGACTTAAATATTAATGAACATCATATTTTAATTATTATTAGAAGTTTAAATGAAGCTACAATTTCTGAAGTGAGTAAATATGGCGTTATGCATGTATCTACTGTTTTTAATTTCGCTAAAAATTTAGAAAAACGTGGTTATTTAACAATGCCTAAAAGTCAGCACGATAAGCGTACGACTTATTTAGAATTAACGGATAAAGGTCTTGCAGTGTTAAGAAAGACATATTTAAACTATTCAAATGATACAAACAGATTATATGAAATTGCTGCAGATTATGAAAAAGTTATGTACAATATGCCAGAATTTACGGATGTGAAATATATCGTTGGTCAAATATATGGTAGCGACTTTATTCATCACATTGAACAAAACCATGAGCAATTAAGAAAATATCTACTTGACGAACAGTCTGAGGATGATGCATAATATCAAGATAAATCATATCTTAGAAGGTGACATTAATCATGTTTTTGTGTTCTAAATCAATTAATATACAGTCTCGTTATGGATTGCAGAGAATTGTATTAATTAGTGCTTTAGTTTCATTCTTAACATTTATCGTCACTTACGAAATATTCAATTATTTACAAACAGAACCTTTAAAGGACGATAAGTTTATACTATTCTTATTCGTCCTTTGCTTAATTTATCCAATTCATAAATTGTTGCATTTGATTGTATTAATGTATTATCGTAAGTCATTTAAAATGAACAAAACGACTAAAGCTAAACGTGCTTTACCATTATATAATATTAGAGTAGATCAACCAATTAATAAGATTGTATTTTGTTTTGCACTTATTTGCCCGCTCGTTACGATAACTACCCTATCTATTGCACTCGTAAATATAATTCCACAATATGGACATTACATTTTATTTATAATGTCTATTAATGTTGGCATATCTATTATCGATTTACTTTATTTAAAGATTATTTTATTTACAAAAAAAAGCACTTATATTGAAGAAAGAAAAAATGGTATCGAATTGTTAATAAAACGTTCACTGGATGCCGAACATTTATAGGTTATTTTTTGTAATTAAAATAGCATATATGCTATATTTATCATTGTATTCTTACAAAAGGAGTTCTATTTATGAAATCAATTAAAAAAATAGTGTTACCTGTAACACTTTCAGCATCAGTATTAACTTTAGGCGCTTGTGGTAATGGTTCAGATAATTCTGGAGAAACTTTAGTAGAAACTAAAGCCGGAAACGTAACTTCACAAGACGTACTAGACAAAATGGGTAGTAACGAAGTCGCACAAAATGCATTTCAAATTGTACTTAACAAAGTCTTAAAAGATAAATACGAAGACAAAGTTGATACGAAGAAATTAGACGAACAAGTTGATAAACAAATCGAGCAATACGGTGGTAAGAAGAAATTTGAAGAAGCACTACAACAAGAAAAACCAGGTGCTACTATAAAAGACTTTAAAGAATCTCAAAAAACTTCTAAATATCAAGAAGAATTTATCAACGATGCCGTAAAAGTTTCTGACAAAGAAATCAATGAAAATACTAAAAAAGCTTCTCATATCTTAATCAAAGTTAAATCAGATGATTCTGATGAAGGTTTAAGTGATAAAGCAGCTAAGAAAAAAGCTGAAAAATTACTAGCTCAAATTAAGAAAAACCCAGACGACTTTGAAAAAATCGCTAAGAAAGAATCACAAGATGAAGGTACTAAATCTAAAGGCGGCGCTTTAGGATTTGTATTGAAAGGTCAAATGGATGAGTCATTTGAAAAAGCATTATTCAAACTTAAAAAAGATGACGAAATTTCAGATGTTGTTAAATCTCAATATGGTTATCATATTATAAAAGCAGATAAAGGCGAACCATCTAAGAAAGAAAAAGCAAGCCTTAAAGAACAATATCGTCAACTAAAAATCCAAAAAGAACCTAAGATCATCATCAATGCTTACAAAAAATTATTAGATGAATACAAAGTTGACTACAAAGATAAAGATATTAAAAAAGCAATCGAAGATAATATCTTAAACGAAAAAGCATTACAACAACAACAAATGCAAGCAGCACAGCAATCATCAGCAAGCTAAAATTAAAAAGCTATGAAGAAACGGTTAACGTTTCTTCATAGCTTTTTTTGATTAATCTAAAGTTTCAGGTTTATAAAATTGTCTATTTTCTAAAGCAAAGATGCGCTCTGTAAATTGACCTTTATCTACTTTTTTAAGATGTTTTTTAAACATCATCATTCTCGCATCAATATTATCAATAAAATGAAGAATTTCTGCTTCTTTAACCATAGGTAATTTTGGCGATCCATACTCTAATTTACCGTGGTGACTTAAAACTAAATGTCTCAATAAGAGGACTTCCTCCCCTTCTATATTGTGCTCTTTTGCAACTTGAGCAATTTCATCACTAACGATTGAAATATGGCCTAATAAGTTTCCTTCAACTGTGTATGATGTTGCGACAGGTCCTGACAACTCTTTTACTTTACCTAAGTCATGCAAGATAATACCACTATATAATAAACTTCTATTTAATATTGGATAAATATCACACAATGCCTTCGCTTGTCTTAACATTGTTACAACATGATAGCTTAAGCCAGAAACAAAATTATGATGATGTGAACTAGCTGCTGGGAATATAAAATACTCTTTTTGATATTTTTTAAGTAATATACGTGTAATTCTTTGTAATTTAGCATTTTCAATATCTAGTATATACGTCATAATTTCTTCTGACATATCGTCGATTGATAATGGCGCCGCTTCTAGGAAGTTTTCCAACTTCACATTATCTTCATCTACAGCCACTCTAAATTGATTAACTTTCATTTGTTTTCTTCCACGATAATCAATTACGTCACCTTTCACACGAATAATCGTTTCAGGTACGAGTAGTTGAATATCCTCATTTGTTACCGTCCATACTTTTGCTTCTATATCACCACTTTTATCTTTAAGATAAAGTGTCATATATGGTTTACCTTGAGCTGTAACACCTTGAGTTGCTCGATGAATCAAAAAGTAATGATCTACTGAGTCTCCTGGTTTCAATGTCTCTATAGTTCTCATTTGCTCTTAGCTCCTTCTATTTTTGTCAGCGTAATTGTTTGTTTCTGAGGTACATTTTGATCTTTATTACAAGTGAAATATAGTATTTGAATATCATCTTTCATACTCATTAAATATTTAATCATAATTTCTTTACGATGTTTATCAAAATGCACAAATGCATCATCAACGATAATTGGGAACGGATAATATTTTTGCAATGATTTAATTAAACTAAATCTTAACGCGATATATAATAATTCTTTCGTTGACTGACTTAATTCAGTAGGATGGAATATTTGTCCATTTTCATGTCTAACTTGTACATTTTGTTCCTCATAAATAACTTGATTATATCTGCCTTCTGTTAATGCTTTTAAGATATCTGTAGCATCTTTCACAACATAAGGTAGTCGTTTATCTTTAATTTGTTTAATATGTGCTTCGACTAAGTTTTGTAAATAACTTAATGCAGCCCAATCATTTGCAGTTTCATTCACTTTATCTTTAAGTAAATGGTATTCATGTCTTAAAGCTGAAAGTGTTTCATCTGTTTCCATATGATTGATTTGAGCATTCAAATCACTTAATTCTGCTTGAACATTTAAATAACGATCATTATATTCATCAACTTGACCTTCTAACTGAGTACGTTCATTTTCTAGGTCTGTTTTTGTCATATAACTTAGTTGTGTATTTTTATCGTAATCGTAATTTTGATTGTTCAGTAAATCTGTTAAATAATTAAAACGTTTTAAATCCTCATGATAAGACACATAAGCTTTATGATGACGATAATAAGCTTCCTCATTATCTACACTAATGAAGTCAAATAATGATTGAATCACATTATTATTTTCTTCTAATCGTTCATTCAATGCATTTATTTCATTGGTTAATAATGCTTGTTGGTCGTTATTGCGTGATTGAATATTAAATTCTTTTTGATGTTCGTCTAAAGCTTGTTTGACATCATGAAATAGTGAAATCTCTTGATAATGTAATCCAGCATGACTCACAATGCTATCAGCTTCTCTATAAAATGCTTCTAAAGCTGCTTGTCTCTCATCTCTTATTTTAGTAATGCGTGTAATTTCTAATCTATTTTGTTTAATTTTTCTAATTGTCGACAATGCATCATTTAATAATTGTGAAGATATTTGATTAGAAACATGTAAACTTACTTTAGTTTCTTTAAGTGCTCTTTCTTTAGTCTCAATAATTTCTTCTACTTGTTCAAGTTCTTTATTTAATTCAGATTGCTTAGTAGATAGTATCTCTTGAGACTGATAATAACTTTCTAATTCTTGTCTAATTTTCGTTTGTTCATCAAGATTAAAGTCTAAATCATAAAATTGCTTTAAGTGTTGAACTTTCTCTTCTAATTCATCTATTTCTTTAGAAAATGCTTGATCATGATTTAACTCTTTAGATTTAATCATAAAGGCTAATCCAACTAATACAACACCTACAACAGCGAATATAGCACTAAATATAATTTGTGATGCAATAAACGCATAAATGGCAATTGCGATTAATAATATGCCACCAATGCCAGAAGCAAGTCTATATTGTTTACTTCTCTTTTCACTTTCTTCTTTTTGCTTATTAAAGCTTTCTTCCATTTTTTTGTATAGTGATTTCTTTTCGCCAAGCTCTAGCGCTTTTTGATTATATACTTTCTTTTGTTCATAGTTTTCATCTGATACGAGATCATTATGCAATTTATCAACATTGTTAGTGTAACGCTCTTGTTCAATTGATAATTGATTGAGCGAACGTTTTATTTGCTCTCGTTCTGCAACGTTTTCTTCTCTAATGCGATTGACTTCAGCTATATGTGTCTTCATCGCATCAGACGTATCTACATCTAAAAATTCTTCATTCCAGCCGATATCTTGTCTAAGTAATTCATTATCACGTTCAGCATTATCGATTTGCTGATTTAATTGTTTTAATTCTTGATGTTTCTCTTTAATATCTGATTCTCTTTGTCTAATACTATTGAGCGCTTTTTCATCTCGTTCAGACATGACTTTTACATTTTCTAAAGTATGCACGACTTGTCCAAGTTTTTCATTTCTTAGCGTTAAATCACGTTTAATACTTTCATTTGAACGTACAGCTGATTCATAGCGCTCTATCCCTTGTTCAGGAAATTCATATGGTTCTATATTTAAATTACTTTCTAACTTCTTCCATTCAACCACTTCATTATGTAGTGAAATTTCTTTTTCTTTACTTGTTAACCTATCAGTAAGTTTGCCGAGATTCTCTTTTAATTGATTTAATCTTCGAGATGTTTTATCGCGTTCATCTTGAAGTCTTTCATATTCTGAAAGTTTCTTCTCTTCGTTTTTAATCTTAATTTCTAAATCATTCAACTGCTCTAATTGAACATTCAGAACTGGATTTTTACCATTCTTCTTATATAATGCATCTTTCTCAACTTGCATTAAATCGCTCATACCTGTGAACTCAGTTGAACCGAGTGCACCTGCTTGAAGTAAATACATTTGAAGTTGGTCTTCAGTTAAGTTCTTATGAATATCTTGTAATCCTAATACATTAAAAGAGAAAATACCTTGATAAGTTCGTTTATTAATGAAATTTAACTTTTGTTTCAGCCATTCTTCATCTTTAACTTTACCATTAGAAAGATATACTTTAACGTCACCTGTTACGCGACCTTTAACTCTTTCTACTTCTACAATTTGACCATCGAAGTCTAACACTAACTTACCGCCGTATTGGTTCCCTAGTCTTGGTTCCAATCTTGGTTCATTTTCTTTTTTAGTTGGAAAGCCAAATAATATAGAATGAATAAATGCTTGTATCGTTGATTTCCCTGCTTCATTCTCACCATATATTTGCATAAAACTTTGATCAAATTTTATTTTTCTAGACATGAGTTGGCCATAGCCATAAATTTCTAAAGATTTAATTTTCATCGCTTTAACCTCTCATTCTTCTTTTTAAAATTGCTTCCCCACGCTCAATAAGTGCTTGTTTATCAACATCACTAAATGGCTCTAAAAATCGATTTGCTTTTGGATTCATATACAAATCACTGAGTGCTTCTTCAAGAATGTTCTCATCTTGTAAAATATCATCATTGAACTCATTCGCTAAAGCTACTTCTGAATCTTGATCATAGAATACATTCAACTGTTCAACAAAGATAAAGTTTGTTTGATTCTCTTCATACTCTTGTATCAATTGAATAACTTGGTTTATTTCATCTTGTTTTAAAATTTCATCATGTTTAACATAAACATCTAATTGATAAAAAGCCTTACCTTCAGTTCTCACACTATCTTTGAATTTTTGTATCGCTTCGTATAATGCATGCTTACCTTTAGCCTGTGTTTCAATGACGGCTTTTTCAAACCTTATATATTGAGTTGGTTTGAATGATGCTTGTAATTTAGAATCATCGCCTTCAACGAGTAAATAACCCTTTTCACCTTTTTCTTTAAAATGACGGGCTTGTATATTACCAGGATAATGGACTTGAGATAACTCACTAATCATTGCTCTTTCGTGAATATGCCCCAGTGCCCAGTAATGATATAATTTGCTATTTAAATCTTCAATATTGAATTCAGTATATCTTTGCTTCACACCTGAAGCTTGTGAATATGTACCATGTAATACACCAATATGTATCCCTTTGTTATCTGTAGATTCAGGATATTCATCAATTTTATTCTCATAACTTTGATCTTTTTGATAACTAAAACCATGTAAATAAACAACTTGCCCATTTTTCGTAATGAGTTGATATGTAGAAACTTTATCAGAGAAGACTGTTACATTCTCTGGCCAAACTGTATGGACACCAACTGATAAAGGGTCGTGGTTACCATGTATAATATAAACAAAAATTTGTTCATCTTGTAGTCTAAGAAATTGCTCTCTTAAAAACACTTCCGCACGCAAAGTTCTATTATTTTGATCAAATAAATCCCCTGCAATGACGATGAAGTCAACTTGTTCTTTAATTGCGTCATCAACAATTTTTCTAAAACTATTATATGCACTTTGTTTTACATCGCTTAAAATAGAAGGGCTTAAATAATGTCTAGACTTAAATGGACTATCAAGGTGTAAATCCGCACAATGTATAAATTTAATCATATACCTAACCTCTTTCAATATTAGCTCATTTCTTAATTATTATATTCAAGCTCAACCAATAGAATAATCAGATTTATAAAGATTTTTAATGCTTTAATTTTACCATATTCCACGCGTATACGATACATCGCACATATAAGATTAAACAATAAAAAAGCGACATATGAATTGTTAATTCGGGAGATTGTAATGGATACGTTATGAACACTTTCTGCCAAACTTGTTTATAACGGGGTTGTTACGAACACTTCTCGCCAAACTTGTTCATAACGGGGGCGTTAATTACAAAACTCTGCCGAAGTGTTACTAACGCACTCACTATTTGCACTTCTCATCAAAACTGCTAATAACGACACCACTATTTGCAGTTCTCACCAAAACTGCTAATAACAGCCTCCACTCATCATCATTCCCCACTCTATATAATCCGTCATAAAAATTCCCACAAAAAAAGCCGACAAAATCGAATGACTTTGTCGACTTATAAAAGTTAATTAATTAACCTTGGTTTTCTTCAAGGCTACCGTAGATATCTTCTAATGGTTTCATGATAACACGGTTCAAATCTTGAATTAATTGACTCATTGCTTGTTCAGCTTGCATTAATTCAGCGATTGTTTCGTTTTGTTCAATTTCTTGAGCAGATTTTTGAGCTCTAGCGATATCTACTTCAGAAATTTCTTCGCTTTGCATTTGTTTAGTTTGTAATTCTAATTGAATTTCACGGAATTCATCAAATAATTTTTTTGTTTCTGGGTCTGCATTAACTTTTTCATATTGTTCTTTAATTTTGTTATATTCTTCACTTGCACGTAAAGTTTGTTCTAGTTCATTCGCTTTGTCGTAAATGTTTACTTCTGCCATAATTAATTCGCTCCTATAATAAATAAATGTATTAGAAAATCAATTCCAATAATACTGTATCATAATTCTAAGTCTTATACAAAAATAGCGATTATTCCTTGTAATAATCCAATAACTCCACCTAATACAAAGCCTAATAATGTAATTAATTTTAATTCTTTATTAGAGATTTCTATGACTAATTTTTCTAAATAAGATAATTCGAATCGATCTATTTGATCTTTAATCAATTCTGCTAATTTCATTCTTTCTAAAATTAAGCTAATATTATCGCCGACTTTACCAATCATATAGTCAATAAATCTTTCTGTTCCTCTTCCTTCCATATATACAAATAAGTTTGGAACGAGTTCATCTAAAGGTGTGTTTAAATATTTATTAACATTAATAGATTCTGTAATTTCAGTTGCGAATAATGTTTTGGCTTTTTCTTTTCTTTCGTCTGTTAAAACTTCTTGTAAAGGTTTAGCCATCCATTTGTCGTATTGATTATGCACTTGTAAATCAATCATATTTTTGATTTTTTCTTGTTTAATGACATTTCTAAGTTCTTTTTTAACTCTATATACAATATCTTCAGTAGTCATAAACATTTGAATCATGCCGACCATTCTACCTTTTTGTTCAAAAAATTCTTCAACCATTGAATGAATATCTTGTTCACCTTTTTCAGATACTAAATATTCATCAATCTTTGTTAAAATTTCTGGTGTTACACGATTAAGTTGAATGTTTAATTGTTCAAGTATTTCTTCTGGAATGAGTGATTTAATTTCATCATTCTTATGAGAAGCATAATATTGATCAATCTTTTCTTTAATAGTAGATTTGATCGTTTCATTTAATTTCTCTTCTAGTGGATAATCAATTCGATCCACAAAGTTTTGAATCGTATATTTTTTCTCTTTCAAAGTATTAAATTGAACTTTTATCGTGTCTTCAAGCACTTTCTTCGTACTTGGGTTCACAAGTTTTTCTTTAAATACTTCAGGAGTTAAGAGATGTTTAGTAACCATCTCACCTACTTTTTCTGATAATTCATTTCTTCTTTTTGGTATTAAGCCTGGTGTAAACGGTAATTTATATCCGAACCATCTAATTTCATGGTATGGATGAAATAACATTTTAATTGCAATAAAGTTTGTAAATCCACCTATTAACGCACCAATTACCATCATACAAAATACAGTTATAATTGTTATCATGGAAATTCTCCTTCTAAAAAAGCTACTTCTTTAGAATAATCTAAGAAGTAGCTTTTAACAAATATTATACAAATTTTAAACAAATAGTGATTGCGTTTTACGTAAGAAGTAAGTTTCTGCTTCACGTTTTTTCGCAGTACCGAAGATTGGTTGACGTTCTTCGTTTAATACTCTGTAAAGATCTGATTTTTTATTAGATTGTAAAATATAGCCAGATTTAGCATCAAGTGTTACCCAGTAAATATCGCTAGTATTGTCATGGTTTGGATATGCACAATGATGACGAGATATGATTTGAATAACTTCTAATGGATCACAACCAAAAGTAGTATTTAAAACATCTGAATCTCTGAATAATGCACAAATTGATACACATGTCGTCCAGTTAGGTAATACTCTCTCTTTTTCAATTTGCACTAAAGTTTTCTTAGATAATCCTACTGTATTCGCCATAGTATCTTGAGTGTAACCAGCCTCAATACGAACCATTTTGAATTTTGTTTGGATTATTGTTGTAAATGTTTGTTTATCCATCTATATCTACCTTTCTTGTTAATATTTATATTAATTGATTTAATATGTTGCAAAAATACACGATTTTTTCAAGCACAAGTAACATCATAATACATTTTTAACCAAATTAAAAGAGGTAAATTGAATTTAATATCAATTTACCCCTTTAATACACTAAATTGTTTATTCTTTTACAAATTTTGACTTTTCTCTTTCAGATAAAATTAATGCACATGCAGCATCTCCGGTAATATTTACAGATGTTCTTGTCATATCTAACAATCTATCTATACCTAAAATAATACCTATTGCTGCGGGGTCTAAACCGATTGAAGTTAGTACCATTGCTAACATAACAAGGCCAACACCTGGAACACCTGCAGTACCGATTGAAGCAATAACGGCAACAACGACAACCGTTACCATTTGCATAATTGTTAAATCGATACCTGATACTTGAGCTATAAATATTGTTGCGACACCTTGCATAATAGCTGTACCATCCATATTTATCGTAGCACCTAATGGTTGAACAAATGAACTAATTTCTTTTCTCACACCCATTTCTTTAGTACATTCTAAAGATATAGGTAACGTTGCATTTGAACTTGATGAACTAAAGCCAACTGTCATAGCCGGGAAGAACTTTTTGAAGAACCAGAAAGGATTCTTACCTGCTAATAATTTAACTGCCCCACCATAGACTACAAAGAAGTGCACTGCTAACGCTAATAATACAACAAAGAAGTACATACCAAGTTGTTTAATTGCGCCAAAACCTGCGTTTGTAAAAGCTGTTGCCACTAATCCAAATGTACCAATTGGTGCGAAGTAATTCATAATCATTGTAACGATATACATGAGTATATCATTGGTCTGCTCGAAGATTTTTTTCACCGCTTCAACCTTACTACCAAGTGCAATCATTCCTACACCAATAAAGATTGCAAATGTAATAATCGGTAACATATCTTGTTCCACCATAGATTTCATTGGATTTTGAGGGAACAAATGAATCAATGTTTGATCAAATGTTTGATTTTCTGGTGCAGCTTGATCAGATGATTTAGCTTTTTGTTCAGCACCATATTTTTTAACATCATTACTATTTAATAAATCTGATTGACCAGCACCTGGTTTAAATACTAAAGCTAATAACATTGCGATAGTAATCGCAATTGCCGTAGTACATAAGAAGAATATAACGGTTTTTAATCCTATGCCACCTAGTAATTTTGGATCACCTACGCCAATAACCCCTAATACAATTGAAACAAATACCACTGGTACTACAAGCATGAAAATGAGGTTAAGGAATATTTGACCAATTACATTAAATACGTATTGATTCGTACCTTGAACGAAACCCGTTCCGGCAAACATATTAAAAATCGAACCAACTGTTATACCTAATACTAAAGCGATAACAATTTTTAAAGTTAAGTTTTTCCTGACTTTCATTTTAAACTACCCCCTATAAAGTAAGTAAAATCATTTCTCCCATGTAAAATATTATACTTTAAGGGCTTTCAATTTGTAAATTTATTTTTGTAATTTTACACAAAAACGAGTAAGTATTGAATATGACAATACTTACTCGCAAAAATATTATATCTTTATTTAAATTAATAATTGGTGTTCCATTGCATAAACCGCAGCTTGTGTTCTATCTGATACTTTTAACTTATTCAGTATGTGACTGACATGTGTTTTGATTGTTTTTTCGGATACAAATAGTGTTTCTGCAATTTCTTTATTCGTCTTACCTTTCACCAATTCAGCTAATACTTCAAGTTCTCTTTTTGATAATTTATTTTCTCTATGTGGTTTCCGTTCACTTTCAGAAATAACAGACTGTACCTTTGGATGAATTTTCTTCTCACCATTTAATACAGATCTAATTGTTTGTATAAGTGACTCTGGTTCTACATCTTTAATTTCATAACCATCTGCACCTTTATCAATCGCTGATATGACATGTTCTTCATCATAAAAGCTTGTTAAGACTAATATCTTTATGTTTGGGTATTTCTTCTTCATGATACTTGTGATTTCAATGCCATTCATATCGGGCATAACTAAATCTAACAGAACAATATGTGGTGATTCATGTTGTTCCAAGTATTCTAGCAATAACACGCCACTTGAGAAATCAGCTTGTATATTGAAATCTGGAACAGTATCAAGTAAGAAACTTAATCCTTGTCGCACAATATGATGGTCATCTACTAAGATTATATTATAACTCATGTGTGATACTCCTAACATTTAAAGTGGAATAGAAATCACAATTTCTGTTCCTTCATTCAATTTTGATTTGATATCTACATTTCCCTTCATACCTTGAACACGTTGTTTAATATTTCTCAAACCGTGAGATAGCTTGTTGTCTAAATCTTGACTTTCAAATCCTTTACCGTTATCTACAATTTTAAATTTAAACGTATTTTTATTTTGTTCTAGAAATATTTTCGCACTATTTACACCTGAGTGTTTATGAATATTATTTAATGATTCTTGAATAATGCGATAAACATTCTCTTCAATTGTATTTGGCAAATCAATAAGTCCTTCAACTTCAAATTCAGGTTCAATATGGATTAACTGGCTATATTGTTTAATAGCTGATATTAAACCTTGTTCCAACCCTATCGGTTTCAATTGCCATATTAGTGCTCTCATTTCATTGACAGCACTTTGACTCGTCTCTTCAATTGTTTGAAAAGCTTTTTTAGCCGCTTCTTGGTCATCAAGACTTTTCGCTGCATGTGCAGTGATTTTTAAAGAAAATAACATTTGATTAACAGAATCATGTAAATCTCTAGCTAATCTATTCCTTTCATTTATACGAGCTGCCTCTTTTTCTTGATCCGTTAATAATATACGTTTAATCGCAGAGCCGATTTGAAATGCTACAGACTCTAGCAATTCTAAATCTTCTTCTGAATATCGCTTCGTATTAGGTGTCGCAATATTAAGCAATCCAAACTGTTCATTACCAGAACGAAGTGGCACAGTTGCATGATGCGTAATGCCATCCGTCTTGTCATGATGTTCTTTAGTTGCTTTTACAATTCTTGAACATGTAATAATATTTGAAGCTTTCGTTAATTTTTTATTTTGATATGCTGTTACACACCAACACGTACCTTCCGTCATGTATTGGCAGCTATTATGTGTTAAAGCTGGCGGTAACGCTTCTTCAGCAACAAGTTCATGTTTACCTTCTTCATCAATAAAAAATATCCAACCTGTATGAAAGTTACTGCCACTCACTAATTTTTTAAGTGCGCCATGCATCATACTATACATTTCAGTCTCTTCATTTAAAAATTCCGCAATTTCTTTTAAAAGGCTTGTACGCGTTGGTTTTTCCATATCAATCACCTTTATTATTATTGATTATACGTAATATTATATACGTCATGTCTTCTATCTCTAAGATGTCTAACAGTTCCGTTTTCTCTACCTCTTCGTAATACTTCTAAATCAATTTCACCGATAGCAACCATTTCTAAATTCTCACCTGTTTCACTGACGATTCCATCACGAGCAAAACCATAGTCTGAAGGAGAATATATCGCTGAAGCACTATATTGGATATCCATGTTCTCAGTTTGTGGTAAGTTACCACATGTTCCTGAAGTTACTGTGTAAACTTGGTTTTCTATAGCGCGTGCCATGCAACAATATTTCACACGTAGATAACTTTGTCTATCTTCTGTTGAGAATGGTGTGAATATAATTTTCGCTCCTTTTTCCATTGCGATTCTTGCCATTTCAGGGAATTCACTATCGTAACAAATTTGAATCGCTATTTTACCACAATCTGTATCGAATACTTCAACGCCATTACCAGGTGATACACCCCACCATTTTCTTTCATTTGGTGTTACATGGATTTTATATTGTTTTTCGATAGAACCATCTCGTCTAAATAAATATGAAATATTATAAATGTCTTCGCCTTCTTCAACGAAATGAGAACCACCGATAATATTGATATTATATTTCATCGCAAACTGATTGAACATCTCAATATATTGTGAAGTATAAGTAGTTAATTTTCTAATAGATTCTGCTGGATTACTTTGTTCATCAAAGCTCATTAATTGCGTCGTCAACAATTCTGGAAAGACGATAAAATCACTATCCGCATCGTATGCAACGTCAATAAAGTATTCAATTTGGTTTGCAAATTCTTCAAATGAATTAATTTTACGCATCATATAGTTAACTGTGCATATTCTCACAGGTTCACTCGTTTTAAAATGAACATTACTTCTTGCTATGTAATCAGGATTATTCCATTCCATCAAAGTAGCAAATTTCATACTTTTAACATCATCACTTAAATAATTTGGATTAATACGCATTAACGTAAAATCATTCATCAATTGAAATGTTAATACTGGATCTTTAATACGATGTTTAATAACACCTTGTACATATTCACGTGGTGATAATTCATCACTATATTTATGATAGTTAGGAATTCTACCACCTATAATAATACTCTTTAAATTTAATTCATAAGCGATTTCTCTACGAGCTTCATATAGTCTTGCGCCAACTTTCATCCCTCTATAATCAGGATGAACCATAACTTCAATACCATATAAATTGTGACCATGATCATTATGGTTTGTAATATACCCATTATTCGTAATACTATCCCAAGTATGTCTATCATCATATTCATCAAAATTGATGATAAGTGATGAACATGAACCTATAATTTCACCTTCAAATTCTACAACAATTTGTCCTCTCGGAAACATTCTTAAGTGACTTTCAAGATGACCTCTTTCCCACGGTTCCATCCCTGGAAAACATTTAGACTGTAATTCAATAACTTCATCAATATCATCAAAAGTCATCTGTCTAGTATTAATACTAACGTTAAATTCATTATTATCGATTGATTTTGACATGAAACATACTCCTTATCTCTTTTTCTTGTTATAATAATTATAACTTATTTTTTGTTATAATATAATTTTTCCCGATTTTGAGAGAAATATTCCTGGAGGACGCTATGCAAATTACAATACCATCAAAATTTGAAGGTCAAACAATCGAAGAGATGTTTAAATCTTTACATCTACCAAAGAAAGAACTTCACCTTTTAAGAATGTCAAAAGAACTTACGATAAATGACGAATCATGTACATTAAGAGATACAGTAAATGCCGGAGATAAACTTAATATCCCATTATTTGACGAAACGAGCCAATATGTTTCTAGTTACCGATTAGCTGAAATTAAATACGAGGATGAATACTTAGCAATTGTCGTTAAACCTAAAGGTGTTAAGACACATCCTAACGATTTAAAAGAAGCAAACACACTTATGAATCACGTAATCTATACGTTAGATTCTGATTATGCTGAGCCTGTTCATAGACTTGACCAAGAAACTGTTGGATTATTATTAGTCGCAAAACACCCTATCGCTAAAAAAATACTAGATCGTATGTTAGAAGATAGAGAAATTACAAGAACATATAAAGCACAAGTTGATAGTTTATTACCTCTTAAACCACAAACAATTGATATGACAATAGGTAAAGACAAATTCCATCCAAACAAAAGACGTGTATCACCAACAGGTCAACGTGCGATCACACATATACTTGAAAGTCATATGATTGATGAACATACGGCAGAAGTAGAATTAAAATTAGATACGGGTAGAACACACCAAATCCGTGTCCACCTTGCAGAAATTGGACATCCAGTTGTTGGTGACCCACTCTATAACAACAGTAAACTGAGAAAATTAAAATTACACAGCTATAAAATAGAATTCGAACATCCATTTAAAGATGAAATGATTTCAGTTACGTTAGATGATTAAATAACGCGAAAAGGGATCGGGACAGAAATCTAATTTGTATAAAAAGATTTCGTAGTCCCGCCCCGGCAAGGATGACTAGAGTTGAAAAAGCTTGGTACAAGCGCATTTCGGGTTCAGTCAGCTACTGCCAAGATACTAAAACATACTAAGATTAGTAGCGAAGTAATCTACGACGGTAGATGAACTTCGCTACTTTTTTCATATTCTTTTTCATACCGTTGGTACTTATTTTAAGAATATGAAATAGTAGAAGAGAGAAGTACTCCGATCGGTCTCTAGGGTCATAGAACCCGTAGCAAAAACTGGAGAACTTCACTCTCCTTATGAATTCGATTTTAGTATGTTGGGTCCCTTGAGATCGTGTACAGGAAAATGAACTAAGTAAGGCTAAGTGAAGTTAAAGCTTCTTAAATTTAATAACTTAGGAGTGATTTTTATCGAATATTTTGGTTTAGATGTTGGAAAAGGAAAGAGTTTTATTGCACATTATTCAAACAATGAATTTGTTAAAGAATTTGAAATTACCCACGATAATAATGGTTTTGAGTCACTAAACAAATATATAAAGGATTTCGCAAGAGTATATTTTTTATTTGAAGCTACTGGTATATATTCAAAAGTGTTAGAGAAATTCTGTACAGTTAACAACATTTCATTTTGTGTAATTAACCCTCTTGAGGCAAAATTACTAACTAATTCTTTAAGAAATTGGAAAACAGATAAATCTGATGCACATAAACCTGCCGTTTTAGCTAAAAATATAAATAAAAAACCTTCTAGAAATTTAATGGAAGAAAAATACGTAAAACTGAGAGAACTGACAAGATACTATGAAGAAATTAACAATCAACAAAATTACTTAAAAAACCAATTGATTCAGTTACTAGATATGACTTTTCCAGAATTACAAAACCTATTTAAGGATAGATATTCAAGATTGGCTTTACAAGTAGCTAGTAAGTTCCCACATCCTGACTTTGTTGATTCTAATGAAATTGAAGAACTAAAAAATACAATTAATAGTTGTACAGAAAAAAATCTATCAGAGAAAAAGAAAGCACAATATGCAAAAAACTCGTAGAGTTCTCTATGGTCAGTTATCCTTCTGTTTCTAAAGATTCATTTTTAACAGATAAATTAATTTATGTGATTGAAGATTTATTAAATCTAATGAAACGGCATGCTTCTATAAAACAAAGGTTATTAGTGTTAGCTGAGGAATTCGAGGAATTCGAAGAATTTAAAATAATTAAATCTATTCCTGGCATTGGTGATTTAACAGCCATAATGATTATTGGCGAATTAGGTGACATCAAATCCTTTGATTCTCATAAACAATTGAATGCATATGTAGACATTGATATAAAAAGATATCAGTCTGGTAAAACGCATTTTAAAGATAAAATTAACAAACGTGGAAACAAACATGCTAGATCATTATTTTACTTAATCATTAAAAATTTCCTGTTGGGTCAAAGGTTATTTAAAAATCATATTATCGACTATTATTACAAATTAAAAAAGCAGCCTAATGGCAAAGGCCACAAGACTGCTTCAATAGCTTGCGTTAACAAGCTACTTAAAACCATTCATTATCTAGTTATAAATAATAAAGAATATGATTATCACTTGTCTCCACACTGATAATCTATTCAAATAAATCATAACATATTGAAAAAATTATTAAATAATAAAGGCTTATTTAGTGATGCCAATTTTAAATACATTTTACTACGTAGTAGTTGACAAATCGTAGGAAAGAGACTGAGACATTAGATTATGTCCCAGCCTGAATAATATTATTATAATGAATCAATTCATGATTAAACTGATTCTACGTTACGGTTTACTAATGCATTAACATTTTCAATGATTGTACCACTTACGACACGACCTGGTAATTTATTTAAATTAACAGATAGGTCTTGGTCTTTTTTCATATCATATGAAATGTTTCTAGCGAAGTATTTCATTGATTCTTCCATGATGATAATTGTCATCCATTCACCCGCACAACGGTGGTTTGTATAATAATCGCCGCCACCTTGAGGGATTAAATCAAATGGGCTTCCGTCCCAATCGCTGAAGCGGTTAGGATAGAATCTTTCTGGATTCTCCCATAAGCCTTCTCTATGCAATGTTCCGTAAATATCTAATACTAAGAACGTATCTTTCTCAATAGTATAGCCATCAAATTCGATATCTACTGCTGCTTTACCAGGTAAAAATGGTACGAATGGATAGAATCTTCTAACTTCTTGTACAAATTTATAAGCATAGTCATTTTCATTATTGAAAACTTTTTCTGCTTCTCCTGGATAATCATGTAATGCTTTCACACCGAAACTAACAAAACGGTTAATTGCGACTAGAGGACGCACAACGTTCATTAAATCGATCGCACACAATCTAGAATCCATTAAATTACCTTCAAAATCTTCCCAATGACTAAATTCATGTAATGCTGTACCTTGTGGAGGTGTTAATTTACCTTCACGTACTGCAATAATTTGATTTTCTAGGAATGTTTCTACTCTATCTCTTGCTTTTTTAGCTTCTCTATAACCTTTGAATGCAGTACCGATATTTTTGAATGAATCGATCATAGTATCCATATCTTTTGCACAGCTTTCGATTTCTTCAGGAGAAGCGATAATGCCTGCCCATCTAAATCCAACTTTAGTTAATAGGATAATAGATTCTTTATAGACGTTAACTTCGTCCATTCTTTCCATACGTTCAGTGTTCATGAACCAAGTACTACGTGTAAGTTCTCTTAAATATTCTAAGTTTTCTTCAGTCATTAATGACATAAATAGAGCTTTACGGTCTATGTGTTTTTTACCACCAGTAGTATGTATAGCGCCTTTACCGAATAAAGTATTAACAACACGTTTAGGTAACGTACCTTGTCTTTCAATTAATTCATTGTTATAAAAAATCTCTGCAGCTTCTTTACCGCTAAATACAACTGTTCTTCTTCCACCTAACGCTCTTAATTCAAAAATATTCGTATCAAATTTCTCAAGTCTATTTGGTACATATTTATAGCCTTCTTTTAAGACTTTTAATGTACTGTCTAGACCTCTATCTTTTGGTATTTGCTTACCCATAAAGTTAATGCCCCCTAGAATTTTTGTAAATTTCATATACTTACATATTATTTCATTTTCTGTGAAAATAATCAATCAACTACTATTATCAATTGAAAATTTTATATCTTTGTCAACTAATGCATGCCTTTTTGACCACTCAATTAGCGTATCTGGATAAACGACATCATCTTGAATCGACTGACTTAGATTATCAACCGGAAAACTGAGTATAAATCGTTGATCAATAATTTCTTCAACAACATTAAAAAATGCTAAATTCCCACTCGTTGGTCTTCCGACAAGATTGACTATTCCCGATTTTGCTACTTTATAAACGAGCCATTCAGCAGCATAAGATGTATCTTTATCAATTAAAACCACAATTTCTTCAAATCGACTTAATCCGATAAAATCAATTTTATCATCATCAAAGAGTTTCCAATCACCAACAGGTTGATCCAAAATATTTTGATAAAAAGCTTGTTCATTCATTTCACTGCACGCTTTATACAAACGTTCTAATTTTTGTTTAAATAACGTCTTATGACGCTCTCGTTCAACCTTTATATGTGTGTCTCGCGTTAATATTGTTTCTTGATTACCAATCTCATAAAAATAAGGTATAAGAAACTCCGCTATACTTAAATTTTTAAATTGTGCATTCCTAAAATCAAAAATGACTTTTTTAGATGATTCTTGAATTTTGGATAATTTGTATAACGCTTCAACAGCTTGTTCAAAACGAATATCTCCGTTAAATTCTAATATTGGCACATCATCCTTAACAGTCACATCAATCGTATGTTCTGTACTCACTGGATAATGTCTCAATTCAAAACGATAAGTTTGATTCGCTCTTTTTACTTCTACTTCATTTTGGAAAGTTAAAATATGTCCCCATTCTTCCCTATGGTAAGGTTCATCTTTTAATAAACGATGATATCTCATTCTACAATATTCAATAGAATCCCCTGATAACTGTGTAATTTCATCACCAACAACAAAGCGTATATCATCTAGCACTTCTGTAACAACTAAAGCATCTTTAGTAGCCCTCACCTTAATCCCCACTTGCTTGTCAGGAACTTTCAATGCCTTAATAAACGTACTCAACAAACCTATATCATAGAAGAAATTATTCATAACTTCTATAAAGACTTGATCAGTCAGATGAGATGAGGTCACAATATTTTTATACTCTTCATAAATAGCGTGCTTTTGATCAGCATCTACAATAGCATGTTCTGTTTGACGATATACATATTCATATAAAGACACATAAGGAAGCATATTTTTCACCCCAGACTCATTTTCTAAATTTTACTAAGAACTAAGCATTAAATCAATAGTGTATAAAAATAGAGACTGAAACACTGTTTAATGTTTCAGTCTCTCAAATATCTATATACTATATATTTTTAGAAATCATCGTAATCAATTGTGTTACTTTCAATCTCTTTACCATCAACTTCAACACGATATTCAGCTGATTCGCCTTTTGGAATCGTGAAATTAATGCTTCTTGTTGTATCTTTTTTAATCGTAAAGGAATCTGCAACTTTTTTGATATCATTTGATTTATCTTTTACAAAGATTTCTACTTTCTGACCTTTTTTACTATCAGATCCTGTAAATGGTATATAAACGGATTGTGTATATGTTTTATCTCTTGCGTTATCATCGTTGTCATCTTTTTTACCTTTGTCATCTGATTTATCTGAGTCAGCGTCTTTATCTTCACCTTTAGATACATCAAAGTAAATCGTTGATTCGACTGGCAATTGTCCATCTTTAAATGATTGTTTGACGATTGTATCTGCTGGTTCATCACTTTCAACTTCAGATTGTTCTACTTTAAATCCAAGCGCTTCAAGCTCAGATGTTGCTTTACTGATTTCTTCACCCGTATAATCTTTAACGTATTCTTGTTTCACGCCGATTGATTTTGTCAAAATAATCATCGTATCTTTAGGTACGACTTTAGAACCTGGTTCGATATTTTGATTAATTACTGTACCATTCGCCGCTTTATCATACTGTTCTTTTATACGGACAGATTCAAAGCCTTGTTTTTCTAATTGCTTTTTCGTTTTGTCTGCTGATTTCCCAACATAATCTTCTACGGTAAACGTCTTAACACCTTGAGATATCACTAAATCAACTTTAGTCATCTCTTTAACTTTACTACCTACTTTAGGTGTTACTTTCATAACTTCGCCTTCTTTAAAGCTATTACTATAGGCTTCTGTTATTTTGCCTTTACTTAAACCTTTTTCATCTATTAAAGCTAAGGCTTCACCACGTGATTTTCCTAATAAGTTAGGCACATCTACATATTTAGGTGCTGTTAAGGCAAAACCGATTGCACCTACTAACATACATAATAGTAAAATAGGCACAAAAACGATTAACCATTTATTTCGTTTACGTTTAGGCTTATTTGTTTCCGTATTTTGTTGTTGAGCATTAGCATTTTGTTGCGTCGTTGCAATTGGAACAGTCTTAGTATCACTTTCTTCTTCATCTGCTTTTATAACGGGCATTGTTTTAGTATCTGAATCAGAATCATACCTAGGTAATTCATCTTTACGTTCATCATCCAATGCTGTTAAAAGGTCATAATACATTTCATTTGTATCACGGTACCTGAGTGATTTTTCTTTACGTGTTGCTTTCATAATGACATTTTCTATACTTTGAGGTATAGATGGTCGTTCTTTTCTAATAGATGGCAACTCTTCTTGAATATGTTTAATGGCTACACTTACAGGCGTTTCCCCATTAAATGGTGGGTGTCCTGTTAATAATTCATACAATACAATACCAATAGAATAAATATCTGATGATTCATCTGTTGATTGACCTTTAGCTTGTTCAGGCGATAAATATTGAACAGAACCCATAACATGATTCGTTTCTGTTAGAGCTGTTTCACTTAATGCCCTTGCGATACCAAAGTCTAATATTTTTAACGTCCCATTTTTAGTCATGAGAATGTTTTGCGGTTTAATATCTCGATGAATAATTCGATGATGGTGTGCATGTGCGATACCTTTTAAGATTTGAAGCGTCATTTCAACCGCTTCATCTGCAGATAACTTACCTTCTTTACATAGATATTCCTTTAATGTTGGTCCTTCTATATATTCCATAACAAGGTAGTAACAATTATCATCTTCTTCTACATCCAGTACATTCACAACGTTACTATGACTTAAAATCGTCGTATTTTGAACTTCTCGTTCGAAACGTTCAACGGCTTTTTCTTTTTCATAAGGCGGTATGTTGATTACTTTCACTGCTACATCACGGTTCAAGATCTTATCTTTCGCTAAATAGACGTTACTCATACCACCGCCACCAAGATACTTCACAAATTCATAGCGACCGGCGATTATGCGACCTATCATATTTTTCCACCTTCAAATGGATATAATATTAACGAGATATTATCTTTACCTTCGACTTCGATTGTTTCTTCGATAAGTGTTTCACCAATATCATCAACCATACCTTTATGAGACATCACAATTTGTTGAACGTCATCTTCATGTAAATAATCTGTTAAACCATCTGAATTTAAAAGTAAATAATCATAAAATTTTGTATTGTAGTAAAAAATATCTGGGTTAACGCGTTTATCTGTTCCCATAACTTTTGTAATAATGTTTCTTTGAGGATGCGTGAAAGCCTCTTCTTTCGTAATTTCTCCAATCGTAACAAGATGATTAACAAATGTATGATCATTTGTTAATTGCATCATTTCACGACTGTTCATCAAATAAGCACGTGAATCACCTATATTAGCTACAACGATGTCTTTTTCATAGACTAAAGCACAAACACAAGTTGTACCCATTCCTCTATACATATCATTGTTCATAGACTCGTTATATAATTGTCTGTTTATATCAGCTAAATTAGAGTGCAACCAATCTTCAGCATGATCATATTCAATATAATTTTCATCTTCGAATCTAGCTTTAAGTGAATCATTCACAAATTGACTTGCAACTTCACCAGCAGCATGTCCACCCATACCATCACAAATCACTAATAAAACTTGACCTGTTTGATTTGTATAGATACCACCTGCATCTTCATTTTGTTCTCGAAATTGACCGACATCTGTAAAAAACCGTGCTTCCATGATTTGTTACCTCATTTCTTCTTTTCGCTCTTTTGCTCTTAGTTGTCCACATGCAGCATCAATATCTGCACCTTGATTACGTCTTATTGTAGCATTTATCCCGTTTCTTTTTAATTCTTTTTCGAATTTAAAGATATCTTCTTTTGATGTTTTTACATAATCACGTTCTGGTACGTGGTTAACTGGAATTAAGTTCACGTGACAGTTTAAATGTTTAATTAATTTTGCCAATGCTTTTGCATGATGAACTTGGTCATTCACGCCTCCGAATAAACCATATTCAAATGTGATTCTTCTATTCGTTTTATTGACATAGTATTCAATAGCTTCCATTAATTTATCTAAATCATAAGCTCTATTAATAGGCATCAATCTAGAACGTGTTTCATTATCAGCTGCATGTAAACTTAATGCGAAGTTTATTTGTAGTGACTCATCAGCAAAATCATAAATTTTAGGGACAATACCTGATGTAGAAACTGTAATATGACGTGCACCGATGTTTAAACCTTTATCATGATTAATGATTTTTAAGAATCCCATCATTTCATCATAGTTCTCAAATGGTTCACCAATACCCATAATAACGACTTGGCTGACACGCTCATCCGTAGCATCTAAAGCTTTTTGAACTGTTAATACTTGCGCAACAATTTCACCCGCTTCAAGGTTACGTTTCAAACCACCGATTGATGAGGCACAGAACGTACAACCTATACGACAACCTACTTGAGTTGTCACACAAACTGAATTCCCATATTCATGTCTCATTAATACTGTTTCAATCGTGTATCCATCTTGTAATTCAAAAAGAAACTTGATTGTTCCATCTTTACTTTCTTGTTTAACAGCTACTTCTAATGTTGTAATTTCAAATGATTGAACAAGCTTTTCTCTCAATTCTTTTGAAAGATTTGTCATTTCGCTAAAAGCATCTACTCTTTTAACATATAACCAATCAAAAATTTGTTTAGCTCTAAACTTTGGTTCTGATTGATCGATCAACCAATCTTCTAATTCTACTAATTGTAATGAATATATTGAAGGTCTTTCGAAGTTTGGCATAAATTTATTGCGTTTTTTCTGTATAGCTGGCATATTAACTTTCCTTTCTCTTAATTTTAGTAATAAAGAAACCATCTGAATTATAATCTTGAGGTAGTAGCTGTAATGTTTTAGTTTCTTGATTTGTTCTCGGATCTATAAATGGTGCGAATTCAAACTCTGGATTTGCTTTTAAGAATGAATAAACAACATTTTCATTTTCCATTTGTTCAATTGTACAAGTTGAGTACACTAATTCTCCATTAGGTGCGAGAGATTTACTCGCATTTTCAAGGATTTCTAATTGTAAGTGCCATAATGATTCAACATCTTTTGATGTCTTGTCATATTTAATTTCAGGCTTTCTTCTCATGACACCAAATCCACTACATGGTGCATCTACAAGGATGTAATCATATGTTTGATCAAAAGGCTGAGTTGCATCGTGTACTGCTGCTGTTACATTTTTAAGTCTTAATTTTTTGATATTAAAATCAATTAAATCTATTTTATGTGGGTGAATGTCAAATGCATCAACATGACCTGTTTGATTCATGATTTCAGCGATATGACAAGTCTTACCACCTGGTGCACTACATGTATCTAATACTGTACTATTCGGTTTCGGATTCAAAATTTCTGCTACAAACATTGAACTCTTATCTTGTACTGATAATAAACCATCTTTAAATAGTCTATCATTTACAATAGCTTCACCTTTAACATGTAAACATCTATCTATGTCTTTATCTATTTCGACAGTATAACCATTACTTTCTAATCTTTCAACTGCATCTTCAACAGATATACGTGTTGTATTTACTCTTACTGTTGTATCTGGCGGTGTTAAACTTAGTAAACACATTTCTCTTGTCTTTTCATATCCAAAATGTGTAATCCAATGTTTCGTTAACCATAAAGGTACACTACTCTCTATTGAAAGTTTTTTATCATCATGTTTGATTTCGTCTAACGTTCTTAATGGAGTAGACATGAAATTTCTAAGAATTGCATTGATTGCTTTACTATTGTGTAAATCACCGCGTACTTTAGCAATATTGACAGCTTCATTGATAATCGCATGATTTGGAACTTTATCTAAATACACATATTGATATGCACTCATGATTAATAGACGTTTCATCCAACCTTTTAGCTTCGTCTTAATAAAAGGCTCAATTAAATATTCTAAAGTAATTTTTCTTTGTAAAGTACCATATACAAGTTCTGTTAATAATCCAACATCTTTTTTAGATACGGCTTCGTTTTTTATCGCTTCATTAAGTTGTAGATTACTATATGCTTCACCTGTTAGTACATCATCTAAAATCGTTAATGCAACGTTTCTTACATTGTTTTTCATCATATTAATTTAGTCCCATCAATTTTTGATTGTAATCCGCTTAAATAATCACGTGCTTGCACACGTTTTTTACCTGCTAATTGTATTTCAGTTAAAGCAACACCATCTTCACTACCTGTTGCTACTATAATAGCTGATTTAGTTGTTTCAACAATTTCTCCTGGATTACCTTTAACATTTCTTACAATTTCACTGCGCCACAATTTCATATTTTTATCATTCATCGTTGTATAAGCAACAGGCCAAGGTGATAACCCTCTAATATGGTTATGAATTGATTCAGCATCTTCTGTCCAGTCAATTCTTTCATCTTCTCTTGAAATATTAGAAGCAATACTTACAAGAGATTCATCTTGAGGAATGCTATCATTTGTTCCATTAAAAATAGTAGGTAAAGTTCGTTTCAATAATGCTGTACCGAGTACTGCTAATTGATCATGAACATCTCCTACTGTGTCGTTCTCTTTAATGTCGATTTCATCTTGGCTAATAATATTACCTGCATCTAATTTTTCTGCCATACACATAATTGTTACGCCTGTCTTCTTCTCACCATTCATAACTGCATAATGAATCGGAGCACCACCGCGATATTTAGGTAGTAATGAAGCATGCACATTGACAGCTTTATATTTTGGTGCATCTAATAATGATTTTGGTAATAGCTGTCCAAATGCAGCAGTTACGATTAAATCAGGTTGTAAATTAATAATCTCTTCTAATTCTGGTGAATGATTTAATTTTTCAGGTTGATATACTGGAATATTATGTTCGACTGCTACTTTTTTAACAGGAGGTGGTGTCAGTACTTTTTTTCTACCTACTGGACGATCAGGTTGAGTAACAACTGCAATCACTTCATGTTCTTCAATTAACATTTCAAGAATGCCTGTAGAAAAATCTGGTGTACCCATAAATACAATTTTACTCATCCTTATACATCTCCTCTAATTCTTCTTCGCTAATTTCTTTCGTCATCTTATCCGTGAATAATTCACCATATAAATGATCTACTTCATGTAAAATAATGCGTGCAATATCATCATACGCAGTTAGTTCAACTTCATTACCATTTAAATCATTACTTTTCACAACAATCATTTTACTTCTGTTCACTTCTCCAAAGACACCAGGTACGCTGAGACAACCTTCTACATCAGCTTCAGTTTCTTCAGATTGAGAAACAATCGTTGGATTGATTAGCTGCAAAATACCTTCTTGCTCCATATCAACAATCGCAACTTTAAGATCAACGCCAATTTGAGGTGCAGCTATACCCACCCCATCATTTTCAAACATTGTATCCTCTAAATCAGCAATTAATGTTTTTAAAGACTCATCAAAAGTCACAACATCTTTAACTTCTCTATTTAATATTGGATTTGGTACCGTAACAAGTGGTTTTACAGCCATATCTATCGCTCCTTTTTAAAAACTCATCGTATAATTATAACGTAAATCAATATAAAAAGCGACAGAGAAAATTCATCTACAGTCGCTTACATTGATTTGATAGAAATTTTTGAGTAAACGAAGTAAAATTGAATTACCAATAAATAACAGAAAGGAGTCCTATATGAACACATCCGATTACTATCAATATTTACTCTCACTTGAATCACGGAAGATTTTATCGAAAGATGAGAGGAACAATCTTCTCACTTATTACAACCGTAAAGAAGGCGAACGCTATTTCAAATCATTTTTAAACACGATATCAAACATCAGCTATATTTACGACTTCGAATTCGGTAATCAACATCATGTCCAAATTGATTATTTAGTCGCAACAGACAATACACTTTTCTTATTTGAAATTAAACATTATAGAGACGAGTGGCACTTCGAACAAGATTACTTAAAAAATAGTTACGGCATCACTACGAAATCCCCCATTAAGCAAATTCAATTTATAAAATCTGAATTAGAAAAATTACTGCATCAAAATGGTATACATATAGATATTCAGCCTTATATCATTTTTACGAATCCTCATTTTATACCCGTTGGAAACTGGCCACATAATCAGAATATCATATACTTCAATCAGTTAAATCAAATCAAAGAAATTTTACAATACCAATCATCAAAGTATAACCCCGCACGGTACTGCACCCCTAAAGTTAGAGTAAAAAAACTAACTTTAGGGGGTGTTTTAATATGACAAAATATAGTGATGAATTTAAGTTGAAAGTTGTAAGAGATTATCTAGATGGCCATTATGGTTATCGAAAATTAGCTAAAAAATATAATATACCTGATAAAATTATTATACGAACATGGGTAAAAGCCTTTCAATCATTCGGTGTAGATGGCATTAAAAAGAAACAGAAAAAGACAGTTTATTCTGTTACATTCAAAATAAATGTATTAAACTATATGAAAAGAACAGGCGATTCCTTCCAAGATACAGCGATTAAATTTGGCCTAAATACCCCATCTATTATTGTGCGATGGAAAAAGATATATGACAAAGAAGGTGTGGAAGGACTCGAAAAGCCGAAAGGACGACCTCCCATGAAAAAGAAGAAACAGAAGAAATCTAATCAAAACCTATCACGAGAAAAAGAGTTAGAGCTAGAAAATGAAAATCTTCGATTAGAGAATGCTTATTTAAAAAAGTTGAACGCTTTTCGAGAGAATCCGAGTGCCTTTCTAGAAAAGCACAAGCAGCAGTGGCATTCGAACTCAAAGAAGAAGGATTCAAATTAAAAGATATCTTAGTAAAGGTTGGTATACCAGAAGCAACCTATCATTACCATGCCAAACAATTACAAAAGGAAGATTTAGATAAAGGTTGGAAGAAAAAGATCATTGAACTTTTTCAAAAACACAACGGTAAATACGGCTATCGTCGTATATATTTAGCTTTGAGAAATCAAGGTTATCTCATTAACCATAAGAAAGTACAACGAATTATGCGAGAACTAGGATTAAAATGTCAAAAATTCACACGTAAATCACGCTATCAATCATACAAAGGTACAGTTGGTAAAGTGGCTGAAAATCGCTTGAATCGTAGATTCCATACATCTATTCGACTTCAAAAATTAGTGACAGATATCACTGAATTTAAATGTGCTGAAGAACAAAAATTATATCTCAGCCCTATTATGGATTTATACAATGGGGAAATCATTTCTTATGGTATATCCAGAAGACCAACATTAGACTTAGTACTTCAATCATTGGATAAAGCAGTTACAATCATTAAGCATGAAGCACCATATCGTACGACGATACATTCTGATCAAGGTTGGCATTATCAGCATAATGCATGGATTAGAAGATTATCGGAACAAAGGATTTATCAAAGTATGTCACGTAAAGCGACGTGTGCGGATAATGCTTCTATGGAGAATTTCTTTGGCATCATGAAGCAGGAAATGTATCATGGAGAAGAACTTGTTAACTATGAAACATTAAAAAGAAGAATTGAGGATTACATCTATTGGTATAACAATGAACGTTTGAAATTAAAATTGGCTGGACGAAGTTCAGTACAATACCGAACTCAATCCAGCCAATTAATAGCATAATGGAAACTCTAACTTTGGGGGGGTCACTACCCACTATTAAACTTTTTATTACAACACAAGAAAATTCACTCCACTTATTATCAAAAAGAAATCACACCATACTTCGATCTCAGTTTAGCAGGTATAAAATGCCCGAGCTGCAGAAAAATGCACACTATCAATATAGTAGAAAGTAAAATCTACTATAACTGCACGTACTGTCATAGTAAGATCAAATCCGAAGAAATCATTCTGTACAATTTGAAAGAACTCTATTATTTAAAAAGAGACGGCTTCACATTTGATGAAGCCATCCAGTGGTGTTATCCGGTGAAAGAATATACGATTGGTCGTGTTTGTAACAAGTATTTTAAATCAGCTAAGAAAAGAAATAGAAAATTCTTCCCTAAATAAACTAATGTGGTGTTCGTTATTTGCACTTTTAACAAGAACTGCTAATAACGGGGTCAGTATTTGCACCTTTAACCAGAACTGCTAATAACGGGGTCAGTATTTGCACCTTTGGCCAGATCTGCTAATAACGATGGTCTTATGAACACTTCTCGCCAAACTTGTTCATAACGGGCGCCTTATAAAATAAAACCTTCCCCCACATACATCAATTTCTTGAATTTAATCTATTTATTGATATTATCAACTTGAGGTGAGGATTATGCACACTAAAAATAAAAATGAATTGGAATTCACCATATTCAATATTGATGTTAAGGTTGTTACTTTTTATAAATTTCTATATCAAATTAACGATATCATTCTTGCGATGATATTTATAACGGGTAGTTTTCTATTTTTTAATGAATCAACTACTTTTGTAGGAACTGTTCTATTTGTAATTGGGAGTTTCCAAATGCTCATTCGTCCTTTGATTGCAATTTCAAGAGATATTCACATCAGCAAAATTAGAAAAGAGAACTAGATTTTGACCTCATCATATGAAAAACCCGTGAAATCTTCACATTTCACGGGTTTCTTTCTATTTACATCATCATCTGCGGATTAATATCTATTTCTAGTGATAGTTTATCTTTTAAGTATTGCTCGTGATAATAATCATCTAAATATTGTAAGGCTGTTAATAAATCTGGTTCGTTCTTAAATTTAATTAATATTTGGAATCGATGTCTATTATTAATTCGTGATAACGGGCTTGGTGATGGTCCTAATACAAAGGATTGTGTTGTAATGTGTTGCAACAATATGCCATGTATATGTTTGGATGCTTTTAATACTTTTTTAATATCTGTATGACTAATGGTCAAATTCACAAGATAATAATATGGTGGGTACTTACCAATCTGTCTAAATTTCATTTCTTTTTGATAAAAGGACATATAGTCATTGCTTGTGACATCTAAGATTGCGTAATGATCTGGATTATAAGTCTGAATCATGACTTCGCCTTGTTTCTCGTGTCGACCTGCTCTACCTGCAACTTGAGTCAGTAATTGGAATGTCTTTTCACTCGATCTGAAATCTGGCAAGTTTAGCATCGTATCTGCATTAAGAACGCCAACTAATGTAATATTTTCAAAGTCCAATCCTTTAGCAATCATTTGTGTCCCTAACAAAATATTAGCTTCTTGGTTCCCGAAAGCTGTTAATAATTTTTCGTGGGCACCTTTTTTCGAAGTGGTATCGACATCCATTCTAATAACTTTAGCGCGGTCGAATGTGTCGTATATAATTTCTTCGACTTTCTGGGTGCCAACACCCATTTGTCGTATATGTTCACTTTCACAACTTGGACATCTTTGAGGCATAGGCTCACTGTATCCACAGTAATGACATTTTAGATCATCATGTGTTTTGTGATATGTAAGCGAAATATCACAATTTGGACATTGCGGCACATGTCCACAATCTCTACATAATACAAATGATGAATGTCCTCTTCTATTTAAGAACAATACAATTTGTTCTCCTTTATCAATGCGATCTTGAATGGCTTTAGTCAGGTCATTAGAGAACATCGAACGATTACCTTCTTGAAGTTCTTCCCTCATATCAATAAGTTCAATTTCAGGCATTTTCTGTTGATTCACACGATCTGGTAATCCTAAATATTGATAAACATTTTTCTCTGCACGTGCAAAAGTTTCAAGACTTGGTGTAGCTGATCCTAATACGACTGGACATTTGTGATATTCACTTCTCCATATCGCAATTTCTCTTGCATGATACCGCGGATAATCTTCTTGCTTATAAGTCGCTTCATGCTCTTCGTCAATGATAATAAGACCTAATTTTTCAAATGGTGCAAACACACTTGACCTTGCACCTACTGAAACACTTGCTTTACCATCTCTTATTTTTTGCCATTCATCGTATTTTTCACCTTTAGATAAACCGGAATGTAACACAGCAACTTCATCACCAAAGCGTGCTTTAAATCGGTTAACCATTTGCGGTGTTAATGCAATTTCAGGCACAAGCATAATCGCCTGTTCCCCTTTTTTGAGTACATTCTCAATAGTTTGTAAATATACTTCTGTTTTTCCTGAACCGGTCACACCGTGTAAAAGAAACGTCTTCGATTCATTATTACGAACCGCTTCATCAATCTGTGTAAAAGCTTCATGTTGGGCTTCAGTCAACGCTTTATTATGTTCTTTTTCAAAAATACGATGTTCATACGGATCTCTATTCATAATGCCATCGTATTTTTCTAATATTTGATTTTTAACAAGCGTATTGATACTCGATTCTGAGAAACCTTCTTCTTTTAAAGTTCTGAGCATGACATCTTCTCGTCTATGTTCAATTAAATAGTTCATGACATCGAGTTGTTTTTCTTTTTTACTCAATGACATTAAAATCTCATCTAATCGATCAGTAGGGACGATTCTTACGCAAGTTATATATTTTCTTGTGAGTTGTTGACCTACAATTGTGTCTTTTATAATCGCGTCATTTTCTACAAAGTCTTCTAAAATAGAAACAATTTGAAGTTGTTGCGCTTGTTCAAATGTTAAAATACCTTCTTTATTAAAATAATTTAAATATTGTGCTGGAATCCCTTCTGGCTCAGCTATACAATATACTTTCTGATATTTTGCTTTGACAGCACTCGGTAACATAATTTCTAAAGCCGAGATACGTTTAACTAAGTGAAAGTTAGACATCCACTCACTCAGTTCAATGAGTTCCGCTGTTAACTCTGGTTTAAAATCTTTAACACGAATGATTGATTTTAATTTTGACTGATCAATGTCACTTGTTAATTCTTCACTTATGCCAATGACAAATCCTTGAATTTTACGTGGACCAAAAGGCACTTCAACTCTAACACCGACTTTGACGATATCTACAATATCTTGCGGAATTAAATAATCAAATATTTTGTCGACATTTTTAGCTGGAATATCTACGACTACATTTGCAATCAATCTTCCCACCTACTAGTAATTTCATTTAAAATTTTGATGGCAACTTGTTGTTTAGAAGCTTTAGCAATTGGTACTTTATCACCATTTGCAAAATACATATCTACTTCATTATCTGAAGACCTAAAGCCAATTGCCTCATTCGCAACGTGATTGGCAACAATGACGTCTGCATTTTTCTTTTTCAATTTACCCATTGCATATTCTTCGACATTATCTGTTTCAGCAGCAAATCCAACTAAATATTGCTTATCTTTATGTTCCCCTAAATATTTAAGGATGTCTGTCGTTCTTTTAAATGTAAGCTGTAAGTCGCCATCTTTCTTTTTCATTTTATGTTCAGAAGTTTCAACTGGTGTGTAATCAGCGACTGCTGCTGCTTTAATAATCATGTCCATTTCATTCATACGTGATTTAACAGCTTGGAACATATCTTCAGCACTTGTTACTTGAACAAATTCTACGCCAACAGGTTGCGTTAAATTTGTCTCTCCACTTACTAACGTAACGTTCGCCCCTAAATCTCTTGCAGCTTCAGCTAATGCATAGCCCATTTTTCCACTTGAACGATTTGTAAAATAGCGTACAGCATCTACTTTTTCAACTGTTGGTCCAGCAGTTACAAGTACGTTTTTACCTTTTAAAGCAAATGTTTGTGGTTGTGCTTGTTCTTTAAAATAATCATCAATAATTGTCAAAATAGTAATCGGTTCTTCCATTCTACCTCTTGCAACATAACCACAAGCTAAATAACCTTCCCCAGGCGCGATGAATTTATAACCATAATTTCTTAAACGAGACATATTTTCAACGGTAGAAGGATGTTCAAGCATATGAACATTCATTGCTGGTGCGATAAAAACAGGAGCAGTCGTAGCGAGTAATGTTGAAATCACCATGTTATCTGCTAAGCCATTCGCTAATTTACTAATTGTATTAGCTGTTGCAGGCGCAACAATGACTGCATCAGCCCAGTCAGCTAACGTAATATGTTGAATTTCACTGACATCTTTTTCGTCAAAAGTATCTGTATAAACGTGATTGCGACTGATAGCTTGAAATGCCAATGGTGTCACAAACTGTTTCGCATGTTCAGTTAACATGACGCGCACTTGATAGCCGCTTTGTGTTAATTGGCTCGTTAAATCTATAGCTTTATAGGCAGCTATTCCCCCAGTTACAGCTAGAAGTATATTCTTCATTTGTGTACTCCTCCGATTAATTCGATTGTTAAACTTTATACTTATTATACATTCTTTAAAAAAGACTGTCATGAATCTAAATTACAATATACATATTCAATAAAAAGACCTTTCATGTATGGATTGGTCGTCCAAACATAAAAGGTCTTTCGTTAATTCAAATGATTAGTCTTCTAATTTAGCATATACTTTATGAGCTGCTATTTCTTCTAGTGCTTGACCTACATTTTTTAGTGAACGATATTCATCTAATAATAAACTGTCAGGGTGTTCTTGTAATTCACGTGCTCTCTTAGCTGCAGTAGTTACAACTAAATATTTAGAATTGATGCTGTCTTTTAATTCGTTTTGTGGTGGGTATAACATTATTTTTTTGCCTCCAATATCATTTTTCTGTAACGTGCTTCAACACGTTCTCTTTTTAAGTGTTCAGCTTCTACGATGGCTTGAATACGCTCTTTCGCTAATTCAACTTCATCGTTTACAACAACATAATCGTAAAGGTTCATCATTTCAACTTCTTTACGCGCTTCAAGAATTCGGTTCTGGATGATTTCATCTGATTCAGTTCCGCGACCGACAAGTCTTTCTTTTAAATGTTCAAGACTTGGTGGTGCTAAGAAAATAAATAATGCTTCAGGGAATTTCTTTCTAACCTGTTTCGCACCTTCTACTTCTATTTCTAAAAATACATCATAACCGTTATCCATCGTATCTCTTACGTATTGTACTGGCGTACCATAGTAATTACCAACATACTCAGCATACTCTATAAATTGGTCATCAGCAATTAAAGCTTCAAATTCTTCTCTTGATTTAAAGAAATAATCTACGCCATCCGTTTCGCCTTCACGCATGTTTCGAGTAGTCATAGAGATAGAATATTTAAAATCCGTACTCGGATCATCAAATATTGATTTACGTACTGTTCCTTTACCAACTCCAGATGGGCCAGAGAGCACTATCAGTAACCCTTTTTCTATGTTCATGTCAAACGACCTTTCCTAATGAATACTAACGATTTATTATCATTTTGTTTTTTTATATCTTACCATATTTCAATTCTATATGGCTAGAGACGTTTAAAGATTAAACAGAATTATACTCATTTAATCCCTTACATGTTACAATAAATTGACTTTTGATAAAGGTGTGAATGCAAATGGCTTTTGATGGCTTATTTACTAGAAAGATCGTTGAAGATATACAATCGCTTGTAACTGGGCGAATTCATAAAATTACTGAACCTAGTAATGACACAATTATATTAACAATTCGAAGTGAACGAAAAAATAAACAATTACTATTATCAACACATGCAAATTTCAGCCGTTTTCACTTAACTGCTGAAAAATTTGATAATCCTTTCGATCCACCGATGTTTCTTAGAGTACTACGTAAACATTTAGATGGCGGCATTATTCAAAGTATTACTCAAATTGGTAATGACCGATTAGTAGAGATCGATGTTCATTCTAGAGATGAAATTGGTGATTTAAGAAAACGAACAATTGTATTAGAAATTATGGGTAGACATAGTAATATCATTTTAATAGATGGCGACCGTAAAATTATCGACGGCTTTAAACATCATACGCCTAATACTAATACTGCTCGTACAATTATGCCAGGTTTCAAATATGAATATCCACCTACTGTTAAGAAATTAAATCCTTTCGAAGTAGACGATATCAATAAATATATTGATTTTAATTCGGGTAAAATTGACCGACAGCTCCTTCAACAATTTGAAGGTTTTAGTCCACTTATAACGAAAGAGATTACATCTAGACGACCATTTATGAATCAAGAAACTTTAGTGGAAGCTTTTAATGAAGTAATGGATGAAGTTCAACAATCACCTAATCCTGTTATTTACAGTGATGATTCGACTGGCAAAGAAATTTTCTACTTTATGCCGTTACATTCTTATGGAAATGACTATATGTCTTTTGATAATTTACATGAATGTTTAGATAGATTTTATGAATCACGTGGTGAAAGAGAGCGCGTTAAGCAACGTGCATTAGATTTAGTTAAAATAGTCGACCAACATCTTCAAAAAAATCGTCATAAACTAGAGAAATTAATTAATGAGCGAGAAGCGGCTCGTAACAAAGATGAGCAACAATTATTTGGAGAATTAATAACGGCGAATATGTATCAAATTAAACAAGGTGACAAATCGTTAGAAACTATTAATTATTATAACAATGAGCCTATTACGATACCTTTAAATCCAACGAAATCACCGTCAATGAATGCACAATATTATTACAAACAATATAACAGACTTAAGACACGTGAAATAGAATTAGATAAACAAATCAAATTGACACAATCTAACATTTTATATTTTGAGTCATTAGAACAACAACTTGCCCATATTTCTGTTGATGATATTGATGACATTAGAGAAGAATTAGAAGAACAAGGTTTTGTGAAGAAACGTAAAAATAAGAAAAAGAAAAATTCTAACAAAATTACGTTAACGACATTTATTTCTACAGATGGTCAAACGATTTTATTAGGTAAAAATAATAAACAAAACGATTACTTAACACATCGTGTCGCTAGAAAAAATCAATTATGGTTCCATACGAAAGATATTCCAGGTTCACATGTTGTGATACAAGAAGATGAACCAACGCAAAAAACAATCGAAGAAGCGGCAATGATTGCTGGGTATTATTCTAAAGCAAGTCAATCAGGTCAAATCCCAGTTGACTACACTGCTATAAAGAACGTCCATAAACCGAGTGGTGCTAAACCAGGATTTGTCACTTACGACAGTCAAACAACACTCTATGTCACGACTGATTATGACGACATTAAAAAATTACTTAAAAAATAACAAAAACTTTCATAACTTGATTGGCCAGAAATCATTTTCAAAGCCTTTTCAGTTATGAAAGTTTTACTTTTATATATTGTATTTATGACTGTTGTTCAGGTAAAGCAAGTTGGAAATTCACGCCAAATTTATCTTGAACCCATGCAAACTCTCTAAATGTTGGTGGTAATTCTGTTTTCGGCATGAGAATCGCACCACCAGATTTAAGTTTAGAATATAAATGTTCCATTTCCATTGCTGATTCATACGTTACATATAATGACATTGCTGGATTCATCTCAATTTCAACGCCATTTGTTTGATCGATTCCCATAAATATTTGTCCATTTATTTTAAATATAGAATGTTGAACAGTCCCAGGTTCACCAGGTCCTTCTTCACCATACTTAACCATTGTTAAAATTTCACTATCTTTAAAAATAGACGTATAAAAATTAATCGCTTCTTCAGCTTCACCGTTAAACATTAAAAATGTCGTAATTTTTGGTATCATTGAATAAACACTCCATCAACAGATTTTAATCATTTTTTAATTGGTATATAATTTAGTATAATCTTATTAAGCGTTAAAGACAAAGGAGAGATATTATGTCACTTTCATTATTGTTACCGATCGTCATTATGTTAGCCATTATCATTGTCGGATATATATTTATCAAACTATTTATGGATTAAAATACAATATAAAGAAATGCTTGGATCGTCGTCCAAGCATTTCTTTTTGATTACAATTCAATTATTTACTTGCTACTAAATCTATTCCAAATAACCAAGGAACCATGAACCATACAAATCCGACGATAATTACACAGCTGATTAAGTTTAACCAAAATCCGGTTGTCGCCATTTCTCGTATAGTTACTTTGTCTGTACCAAATACAATCGCATTTGGTGGTGTACCGACTGGTAACATAAATGCACAGTTTGCAGCCATTGCTGCTGGAATCATTAACGCTAGTGGATGCACATGAATACCTACTGCAATTGTAGCTAAAATTGGTAAAATCATTGTAGCTGTTGCAGTATTAGATGTAATTTCTGTTAAGAATAATACTAACAGCGTAACAATTCCTATAATTAAGATGATATTCACGCCATCTAATCCTGAAATTTGTTTACCCATCCATTTATCTAATCCACTTTCTGTAATGGCAGAAGCTACTGCTAAACCACCACCAAATAGCAATAAAATGCCCCATGGTAAATCTTTAGCAATTGACCAATCAAGAATTCTAGCAAATTTGCGTCTTGCTGGAATTAAGAAAAGTATAACAGCAATAAACATTGAAATTGTGCCATCTTTAACTAATTCTGTAAAAGGTAATTGTGCTAATAAAAATTCTCTAGATACCCATAAAAATGCAGCTAAACAGAATAATGTGAATACAACTTTTTCTTCATAAGTCGTCTTACCTAAAGCTTCTAATTCTCTCGTAATGATTGCTTTCCCACCTGGAAGTTCTTTCATGTCATGTTTAAATACTACGAAATTTAAATATGCCCAAGTTATCGCGAGTATGATAATAACTGTAGGTACACCCATAACCATCCATTGACCAAATCCAATTTCTTCTCCGAAAATCTTTTCGTATTGACCTTTCAAAATAATAAGAGGTGGTGTCCCTATTAAAGTACCTAACCCTCCAATTGTACCTGCATAACCGATACCAAGTACGAGTGATTTTTCAAATTGTGATAAATTGTGACTGTCATTGCCTTCAGCTGTTAATTCATTTACTTCTTTAATAATTGCCATACCGATTGGAATCATAATCATAACGGCTGCTGTGTTTGAAACAAACATCGATAAAGCACCCGTGGCAATCATAAACCCTAATAAAATTCTACCTGTACTCGTACCAATACTTTTAATAATGACGAGTGCAATTCTTGTATGTAAATTCCATCTTTCCATCGCAACTGCAATAATGAAACCACCTAAGAATAGGAATACAATATCATCTCCATATGCACTTGAAACAGTCGCGCTATCCATAATTCCGCCTAACGGGAAAAGGAATAAAGGCATTAAACTTGTTGCTGGAATTGGTATAGCTTCAGTAATCCACCATACGGCAATCCATAAAGTGGCAGCCATAACGTAGACACCATTTTGACTCAGTCCATCTGCTTTGAAAAATAATAACACAACTAAAAATAGTAATGGACCTAATATTAAACCGATAAGTTGTGCGGTATTGTATGATTTCAATTCAGGATCTGGTTTATTTTGATTTTTTAACGCATCCGTTGAAAAGAACTTTAACATTTCTTTCGTACGTCCACTTTCTTTCCAAAGTTGATTCGTAAACTTATTATCATGTTTATTCATAAATTTCGCCCCCTTTAAAAGTGTATACGTTTACATTTTAACAAAGGACATGCACAATTCATACAACTTTCTGAATATTCATACTCACATTTTAAAAAACTGCTAAATAATTGAATATCAATTACTTAGCAGTTTTTAGTTTACTTTTCTTCATGTTAATCATCAAAGAATCCTTTTTCTTCTAATTCTTTTTTGATACTTTTAAATATGTTTTTGTCGCCTAAATCATATCTTCTCTGTCTATTCACGTTTGTGTTATTCGAATAACCAGTACGTTCGTACATATTTTCATCTCTTACTTCATAATGATTAAAGTCAGGTTTCGCATTAGAATCTTTTTTAAGAAAATCATTAATATGTCCCCATTTTTTTATCTGCTCTTGTTCTTCTGCAGCAGATAATTTATGTTGGCTTTCCATAAAGACCCCCCTTATCTTGACTTTATTATAAAGTATCTTTCCAAGCTTTTAAAGTTTTTATATCTTTATTTTCGATATAACCTTCTTTTTCAGCTACTGAAATCAACTCATCATAATTAGATAAAGTATAGAATGGAACATCGATTGCTTTGAAAGCTTCTTCTGCTTTGTTAATACCATATGTAAAGATTGCAAATACCCCTAATACTTCTGCACCATCTTCAATTAAAGCTTCAACAGCATTAATTGATGAACCACCTGTTGAAATTAAATCTTCAATTACAACTACTTTTTTCCCTTTGCTTAAAGCACCTTCGATTTGATTACCTTTACCATGACCTTTGCTTTTAGATCTCACATAGCTCATGGGTAATTTTAGTTGATCCGCAACAAATGCTGCATGCGGAATACCTGCTGTTGCCGTACCAGAAATAATTTCAGCATCTTGAGCATGTTCTTTAATCAATTCAATTAAACCTTGATAAATACTTTCTCTAATTTCAGGATATGCTAATGTTACTCTATTATCACAATAAATCGGTGATTTAATACCTGAACTCCATGTATATGGATCGTCAGGTGAAAGTGTTACAGCTTTAATTTCTAATAATGATTGTGCGATATTTTGAGTCATATGAATTATCCTTCCCATCTTTGTAATATTTCGTGATATCTTGCTACTGGATCTTCATGTTGCGTAATTGAACGACCCACTACTATATGTGTTGAGCCTAATTTTTTAGCATCTTCTGGTGTTGTCACACGTTGTTGATCATGTGTCTTATCAGATTCTAAACGTATACCTGGTGTTACTTTCAAGAAAGTTTCGCCGATATGTTCTTGAATTAAAGTAGATTCTAATGGTGAACAAACGACACCATCAAGTCCTGATTCATGTGCCATTTTTGCATAGTGCACGACTGATTCATTGATGGATGATTGAATATTTTGTTCATCTTTCATTTGTTGTTCTGTAGTAGAAGTTAACTGAGTTACAGCTATTAACTTAGCATTAAAATTTGTCTCACGTAAGCCTTCAAGTCCAGCAGCCATCATATTTTTACCACCTGCTGCATGTACATTGATTAAGTCGATATTGAGTTTGCCTAATCCTTTTAATGCCCCTTGAACCGTGTTTGGAATGTCATGTAACTTTAAATCTAAAAAGATATCATGACCTCTTTCTTTAATTCGGTTGATCGTATCTGGACCATTTTGCAAATAAAGTTCCATACCTACTTTTACAAATAGGGATTCATTAAATAAATCTAAAAATTGATCAACTTCCTCTAGAGTTGCAAAGTCTAATGCAATTATTGGTGTATTCTTCATGTTATTTGACAACTCCTTGTTGGTTATAAGTTCTACCTTTAAGTTCTGTAATATGTTCAACATCTAATTTATCGAGTAATGTAGGTAATTCATCAATAATATCTTTACATACTGTTGGATTTTCAAAGTTTGCTGTTCCAACTGCTACAGCATCAGCACCAACTGAAATGAAATCAATGACATCTTGAGCCGTTCTCACGCCACCCATTGCGATAATTGGAATATCAACATGTTGACTGACTTCATATACCATTCTTAATGCAACTGGCTTGATTGCTGGACCACTTACTCCGCCTATAACATTGCTTATGATTGGCTTTCCAGTCTTCGCATCAATTCTTAATCCTACTAAAGTGTTGATCATCGTAATACCATCTGCGTATTCTGCAATAGCTTTCGCCATTTCTACAATGTTTGTTACATTAGGAGATAACTTTACATACACTGGCACTTCTGAAACAGCTTTTACTTTTCTCGTTAGTTCTTTAGCCACTTCAGGTACAGTACCGAATTGAATCCCACCTTCTTTAACATTAGGACATGAAATATTCAATTCTAGTGCATGAACATTTGATTCTTGTGAGATATGTTTGGCTACGTAAACATATTCTTCTTCAGTAGATCCTGCTACATTAGCAATAATGGGTACATCATATTGTTCAAGGTATTTCAATTCATGTTCCATTATATGGTGAACACCTGGATTTTGAAGGCCAATCGCATTAATCATACCACTTGCCGTTTCAGCGACACGTGGCGCTTCATTACCATATCTTGCAAATTGAGTTGCTGCTTTAATCATGATTGCACCTAGTTCTGATAAATCATAAAACTGACTGAATTCTTTTCCGAAAGCGAAGCATCCACTTGCTGGCATGATTGGATTTTTCAAATTTAATCCTGGTAGCGAAATATTTAATCGACTCATATGATGACAGCTCCTTTTTCAAATACGGGACCGTCTGTACAAACTTTGACATAACCCGCTTCATTATCCGTATGACATACACATGCATAGCAAGCACCGATGCCACAACCCATACGTTCTTCAAGTGAAATATAACCTTTCACATCACTTAGTTGAAGTGTTAATGCTTTCAACATTGCTTTTGGTCCACAGCTGTAAAAAATATCGAAGGGTGTGTCTAAATTTTCAATAACAGTTGTAACAAATCCTTTAGTACCAAGCGTTCCATCTGCAGTTGCAACATACGTATCACCTAGTGCACTAAATTCGTCTATATAAAATGCATCTTTAGCACTTTGAAAACCTAATACGTGAATCGTCTTGATACCTCTAGCATTGAGTTGTTTTGACAATTCGTACATAGGTGGCACGCCAATACCACCTCCGACTAATAAGGCAGTATTTTGCGCTTCATCAACTGGGAATCCGTTCCCTAAAGGTGCAATTACATCTATTGGGTCACCTTGTTTTAATTGTGAAATCAATTCTGTACCGTGTCCTTCTCTTCTAAAAAGCATTGTAAATGTGTCTTCTTCACGGTTCACTTCACAAATCGAAATTGGTCTTCTCAACATATGTTCAGTTCCTGTACCAGCTTTAATATGAACAAACTGTCCAGGTTTTTTCATATTTTTCGTAAGATTTCCACGTACTTTTAATTCAAAAATTGCGTCTGCTATTTGATTATTTGATACAACTGTCATTATCTCGGACATTATAATCCCCCCACTACATTTGTTCAGTTCTAAATGTCATACTTTCCACTACATCTGCTAAAGCATTTGCCGTATCAAGTGATGTTAAACATGGTATACCATTTTCTACAGATTCACGTCTAATCTGAAATCCATCTCTTTCGTAGACTTTACCTTTTGTCATTGTATTGACCACAAGTTGTACTTCACCTTTTTGTATTACAGATAGAAGATCATGTTCGCCGCCTATTTTACCAACCGTATACACTGGGATGTCATGTTCGTTAAAGTATTGTGCCGTACCTTCTGTTGCAAAAATTCTATAACCAATCTCATGAAATCTCTTAGCGATTGTTAATGCTTCAGCTTTATCTTTATCACTTACAGTGAATAATGCCGTACCTTGATCTTGTACTTTTAAACCACTTGCTGTTAAACCTTTATACAATGCTTTTTCTAAAGTGCTGTCTTTACCCATTACTTCACCTGTCGATTTCATTTCAGGTCCTAATGTGATATCAACATTTTTAAGTTTATTAAAGCTGAATACTGGTGCTTTAACATATACACCTTCTTTATATGGCGCTAAACCACTTTCATATCCTTGTTCTTTCAACGTGATGCCTGCAATTGCTTTAGTAGCAATCTTCGCCATTGGAATTTCAGTAATTTTACTTAAGAATGGTACAGTACGACTTGCTCTTGGGTTAACTTCAAGTACAAATACTTCTCCTTTAGAAAGCACAAACTGAATATTGATAAGTCCTACTATGTTTAAGCCTTTTGCCAATTTCGTAGTGTAATCAACTAATAAATCAATTTCTTCATCCGTTAACGTTTGAGGTGGATATACAGCAATTGAATCACCTGAATGGACACCCGCTCTTTCAATGTGTTCCATAATACCTGGAATGACAACCGTTTCACCATCTGAAATTGCATCTACTTCAATTTCTTTACCTGTTAAATAACGGTCAATTAATACTGGGTGCTCTGGGCTTGCTTTAACTGCTTGTTCCATATAATTTCTCAATTCAGGTTCAGCATATACAATTTCCATCGCTCTTCCACCAAGTACATATGAAGGTCTCACAACTACAGGATAACCAATTTCATTTGCGTTATCTATCGCTTCTTGAACTGAAGTGGCTGTTTTACCTAATGGTTGTGGTACATCAATTTTTTGTAATAAAGCTTCAAATTCTTTTCTATCTTCAGCTCTATTAAGATCTTCAAGCGTCGTACCTAATATTTGAATACCTTTTTGTGAAATTTTATCTGCTAAATTAATTGCTGTTTGTCCACCAAATTGAACGACTACGCCTTTAGGTTGTTCGTGATTAATGATACTCATCACATCTTCTTCAGTAAGTGGCTCAAAGTATAACTTGTCAGATATTGAGAAGTCTGTTGAAACAGTTTCAGGGTTATTGTTAATAATGATTGCTTCATAACCCGCTTCTTGTATAGCCCATACAGCATGTACAGTAGCATAATCAAATTCCACACCTTGTCCAATTCTGATTGGACCTGATCCGAGTACGATGATTTTTTCTTTTTCAGTGACTATAGATTCATTTTCTTCTTCATAAGTACCATAGAAATATGGTGTTTCTGATTCGAATTCTGCAGCACATGTATCTACTGTTTTGTAAACTGGGTTAATACCATGTTCTTGTCTTAAATCATATATGTCTCGTTCTGATTGTTCCCATCTATGTGCAATGACTTTATCACTAAAGCCGTATTGTTTTGCCCATAATAATGCATCTAAATCGCCTTTTTTCTCTTTTAAATCGTGTTCAATATCGATGATGTGTTTGAATTTATTCAAGAAGAAGTAATCAATTTGTGTTAATTCATGTATTCTCTCAAGTGATGTACCGCGTCTAATGGCTTCACCAATAAAGAATAATCTTTCATCATCTTGTGCTTTAATTCTCTCTTCAATGAAATCTAGTTCAAATTCATCGCCATTTGGTAAACCTAAATGATGAACGCCATACTCTAATGAACGAATCGCTTTTAATAATGATTCTTCATACGTTCTACCTATTGCCATGACTTCCCCGGTTGCTTTCATTTGTGTACCGAGGTGACGTTCTCCTTTTTCGAATTTATCAAAAGGAAATCTTGGTATTTTAGAAACAACATAGTCTAATGCTGGTTCGAATGCTGCATAAGATGTACCAGTTACAGGGTTTAACATTTCATCTAAAGTCATACCAATTGCTATTTTGGCAGCTAACTTCGCAATTGGGTAACCCGTTGCTTTTGAAGCTAATGCTGACGATCTTGATACACGAGGATTAACTTCTATTATGTAGTAATCTAGTGATTTTGGATCAAGTGCTAATTGTACGTTACATCCGCCTTCAATTTTTAAAGCACGAATAATTTTAAGTGATACATCTCTTAACATTTGATATTCTACGTCTGATAATGTTTGACTTGGTGCAACTACAATCGAGTCACCTGTATGAATACCTACTGGATCGATGTTCTCCATGTTACAAACTACGATGGCATTATCATTCTTGTCTCTCATCACTTCGTATTCAATTTCTTTGTAACCTGCGATGGATTTTTCTAGTAAACATTGAGTTACTGGGCTGTATTTCAAGCCATTTTGAACAACTTCTCTTAGTTCTTTTTCATCGTGACAAATTCCGCCACCAGTACCACCCATTGTAAACGCAGGTCGCACGATTAGCGGGTAGCCAATTTCGTTCGCAAAATTTAAAGCACCTTCAATATCATTCACGATATCACTTTCAGGTACTGGTTCATTTAATTCATTCATAAGTGTACGGAATAAATCTCTATCTTCAGCTTGTTCGATTGAAGATAGTTGTGTACCTAATAAACGTACGTTATTTTCTTCTAATACACCATTTTCGTGTAATTCAATTGCCATGTTCAAACCAGTTTGTCCACCTAAAGTTGGTAACAATGCGTCTGGTTGTTCTTTACGAATAATGCGACTCACAAAGTCTAAAGTTAAAGGTTCAATATATACTGTATCTGCTATTTCAGTGTCCGTCATAATTGTTGCTGGATTAGAGTTTACGAGTATTACACGGTAACCTTCTTCTTTTAGTGCTAAGCATGCTTGAGTGCCTGCATAATCAAATTCTGCAGCTTGACCTATAATGATTGGGCCAGAACCAATTACTAAGATGGATTTTATATCAGTTTGTTTAGGCATTGATTGTACGCTCCTTCGCTTTATGTAATTTAATCATTTCAATAAATTCATCGAATAAATAGTTTGAGTCGTGCGGTCCAGGTGATGCTTCTGGATGATATTGTACTGAAAATGCCGGATATTTTTTATGTCTTAATCCTTCAATTGATTTATCATTTAATGCGATATGCGTCACTTCTAAATCAGTTTGTGCAATAGACGCTTCATCAATTGCATAACCGTGGTTTTGACTTGTTAAATCTACTTTTCCAGTTTGTAGATTTTGTACTGGATGATTGGCACCTCTATGACCAAATTTCATCTTATAAGACGTTGCACCTTGAGATAATGCGAACAATTGATGTCCTAAACAAATGCCGAAGAATGGTATTTTGCCGACTAATTGTTTAATTGTTTGAATCGTTTCTTGCACACTTTCAGGATTTCCTGGTCCATTTGAAACCATTATGCCATCTGGTAAGATATTCAGTATTTCTTCATATGATGTTTGATATGGTACGACTGTTACGTCACAGCCTCTTCTATTAAGCTCTCTCACGATATTTTCTTTTTTACCGTAATCAATTAATACAACTTTATATCCATCACCTGTTGAAATGTATGGTCTAACTGATGAAACTTGTTCAACTTCGTCCGTTCTTAACGATTCAGTATTTAAGCGCTGAACAAGACTTTCTATTTCATCAGCATTATCAGTAAATCCAGCTTTAAGGACACCGAATTTTCTAATTTTACGTGTTAAACTTCTTGTATCAACACCTGAAATACCTGGTATATGATAGAATTTTAACGTTTCATCTAAAAACTTACTTGATCTAAAGTTACTTGGGTAATCACACGCTTCTCTCACAACAACACCATTTAACGTTGGTGTTAATGATTCAAAGTCATCTCTGTTTATCCCGTAGTTACCAATAAGCGGGTAAGTAAATGTAATAATTTGTCCAGTATATGATGGGTCGGAAATTGTTTCTTGATAACCTGTCATTGCTGTATTAAAAACAATTTCACCAACAGTTAAATCATCTGAACCTAATGCATAACCTTTATATGTTGTAGCATCTTCTAATACTAAGTATCTTTTATTTTTCATCTTATACTTCCTCCTTGAAGACGATTTCTCCATCACAAATTGTTAAAATTGGATATCCTGAAACGACTTCTCCTATAAATGGTGTGTTCGTACTCTTAGAAGCAAATTCTTCTGCTCGTATCGGTCTTTCTGTTTCCAAGTCTATGATAGTTAAGTCAGCGTAGCTTCCTTCTTCTAATCGACCATAAGGTAAGTTAAATGTTTCACTTGGTTTCGTTGTTAAAAATGCAACAAGTTGTTCTAATGTGAATTTACCTGTTTTCACAAAGTGTGTGTATAATAATTGAAAGGCTGTTTCACTGCCTACAATTCCGAAAGGTGCATCAACCATCGACACTTCTTTTTCTTCTTTAGCATGTGGTGCATGATCTGTTGCGATACAGTCAATTGTTCCATCTAATAATCCTTCGATTAAAGTATCTCTATCCTCTTTCGCTCTTAAAGGTGGGTTCATTTTGTAAATCGCATCGTCACCTGGTACGTCATCTTCTGTAAGTAATAAGTGATGAGGTGTAACTTCTGCTGTTACTTTAATGCCTGCTTTTTTAGCATCTCTTATGACACGTACACTTTCTTTTGTAGACACGTGACACACATGGTAATGACAATTTGCTGCTTCAGCTAATAACACGTCTCTTGCAATTTGTACCGCTTCGCAAATTGAAGGAATACCTGGAATGCCAAGCTCTTCATTTCGTTTACCTTCATGCATTGCACCACCATAAATTAATGAATTATCTTCACAGTGTGCGACGATTGCTTTATCGATTTTAGCCGCTTCTTGCATCGCTTCGTACATCATTGAAGCTGTTTGTACACCTACACCATCATCAGTAAATTGGAACATGCCTCTATCTTTTAATGCTTTGAAATCAACATGTTCTTTACCAGCTTGTCTTACTGTAATGGATGCATAAGGTAATACTCTTACCACTGCATGCTCATCAATGATTTTGTGAAGACGATCTAAATGTTCAACTGAATCTGGGACAGGCTTTGTATTAGGCATTGGACATACTGTTGTAAATCCGCCTCTTGCTGCTGCTTTTGTACCTGTTTCAATTGTTTCTTTATGTTCGCCACCAGGTTCTCTTAAATGTACATGTACATCAACAAATCCTGCTGAAATAAAATGTCCTTTCGCATCAATAACTTCTTGATTCTCTACTTCTATATAATCATCTATTTTTTTAATTTTGCCATCTTCAATTTCAATTTCCTTGTTAACTAATTGACCTTCTAATAAGATTTTTCCATTTTTGATTATAAGTGACATTTTACTTTTTCCTCCTTGTGATTAAGTACATCATGTATACATGCCATTCTAATGAACACGCCGTTCTCCATTTGTTTAAAAATTCTTGATTTCGAACTTTCTACAAGTGAAGTATCTATTTCAACACCTCGGTTGACTGGTGCTGGATGCATGACGATAGCATTGTCATGAAGTTTGTTATATCTATCTATCGTCAGTCCGTATGCATTGTGATAGTCTTCTTTACTAAACGTCGTACCTGAATCATGTCTTTCATTTTGCACTCTTAACAACATACAAACGTCTACTTCTTCTATCACATCATCAATTTCTACATATGGTACATCTGAAAAGTTACATTTCCATTGTTCAGGTGCTGAGAACATCACTTCCGCACCAAGTTTCGTTAAAGCATCTGCATTACTTCTTGCTACTCTTGAATTTTTTATATCGCCTGATATTAAAATTTTTAATCCTTCGAAGTAACCGTATTCCTCATATATTGTCATAATATCTAGAAGACTTTGTGTCGGGTGGTGGCCACTTCCATCTCCACCATTTAATACTGGAATATTAAGCCCTTGTAATGTGTCATAATATGCATTTTCACTATGTCTAATGACTAATGCGTCTACACCAATAGATTCTAAAGTTTTACAAGTATCATATAAAGATTCACCTTTTTGAACAGATGAAGTACTTATTTCAAAAGGTATGACTTCCAAACCTAATTTTCTTTCAGCCATTTCAAAACTACATTTTGTTCGTGTTGAATTTTCAAAGAATAAGTTTGCGACCGTCATGCCTTTACCAAAAATTTCTGCACCATTTTCTTTAATGTCTTGTGCTTTCGTTATAATTTTCATGATGTCGTCTTTAGTTAAATCAGTCATTGTTAATAAATTTTTCATATGACACGCCTCCTGAGAATTATTTTATTTTCTTTGGCAATATAAGATTGAGCAAGATACCTACTGTTGCTGCTAAAGCCATACCTTCAATGTTTAAATGTATGCCAATACCTGTGAAGTCTAAATGTGCCTTACCGATTCCTAATACGAGAATGACAGATGCAATGATCAAGTTACGGTTGTCACCGAAGTCGATATTGTTCTCCACCAACATTCTCAAACCACTTGAAGCAATGATTCCGAATAATAGTATGGAAACACCACCCATAACTGGTGTTGGTATTGTTGAAATCATCGCTGTGAATTTACCAACAAATCCTAAGATTAGTGCAAGTACTGCTGCACCACCGATTACCCATATACTATAAATTCTTGTTATGGCAAGTACTCCAATGTTTTCACCGTATGTCGTACTTGGTGGACCACCAATAATTGAAGCCATCATCGTTGATACCCCGTCACCGATTAATGAGCGGTGTAAACCTGGATCTTTGAAGAAGTTCTTACCGACAATTTTATTGATGACGATTTGATGACCGATATGCTCACTAACCGTTACAAAAACGATTGGCAGCATGATTAAGATAAGTCCCCATTGTAGCGATGGTGTGTAATCATGAAACGGTAAGTAAATATCAGGCATTTGAATCCATTTTGCTTTTGAAATCGGCGCTAAGTCCACAATTCCAAATAATAATGAAGATATATATCCAACAATAATTCCGATAAGTACAGGAATGATTGATAAGAATCCTTTGAAAAATACTGAAACGATAATTGTTGTAATTAATGTGATGAGTGCGACTGTAATGTAAATGCCACTATAGCCTTTCATTGCATTTGAATCTGTGTACATCGCCATGTTTACTGCTACCGGCGCTAATCCAAGTCCGATAACCATGATGACCGGTCCAACTACAACTGGTGGTAACAGATTAAGCAACCAATTCGTGCCTGTAACCTTTATAATCAATCCGATAATGACGTAAAGAACACCACTCATAAATAATGCGACTAGCATTTCCCCAAGGTCATGTATCTTGAGTCCGACAATAATCGGTGTTATGAATGCAAAGCTCGAACCGAGATAAGCTGGTATCTTTCCTTTCGTTATCAGTATATAAAGTATCGTTCCTAAGCCTGATGCAATGAGTGCTGCTGAAACAGGTAAGCCTGTTAGAAATGGTACAAGTACCGTTGCTCCGAACATTGCAAATAAATGCTGTGAGCTTAAGAAGAACCATTGTGATGCTTTAGGTTTATCATTAACATCTAGTATGGGTTCTACTGTTCGTTTAAACATTTCTTCATTATGTGACATTTCCATTCTCCTATTCAAAAAAAGATCCCTTCACAAGATATGCAAAGGGATCTATGTATACAGTGATACCTATAAAGGTATAGTTATCTCCTGTAACCATATAAGCTCCTTTGCCAGTCTCTCGTACTGATTTAAAAGGATTTATTTAATTTAATTTTACTGCTGTTTGTTGGTCGAACTCTTCTAGTTCAACGACAACTGATTCATTAGATGATGTTGGAACGTTCTTACCTACATAATCTGCTCTAATCGGAAGCTCTCTATGACCTCTGTCGACTAAAGTTGCTAAACTTATTTTTCGTGGTCTTGCGTGATCTAATATAGCATCTAATGAAGCTCTAACCGTTCTACCTGTATAAAGGACATCATCTACAATAATGACATGCTTATCGTTAATATCTACATCGATACTAAATGATTTCACTTTAATCGTACCTTGCTGATTCTGAACGTCGTCACGATAATGTGTCACATCAATTTCTCCAGTTGGTACTTGAACTTGTTCGATGTCTTGGATTTTCTGCTCAATTCTGTTCGCAAGAAATACACCTCTTGTCTTTACGCCTAACAAGACAATATCTTTAGTACCTTTGTTCTTTTCAAGTATTTCATGTGACATTCTTGTTAATGCTCTGTTTACAGCAGCAGCATCCATGATTAACCTCTCAGCCATATTCAATCTCCTTCCACAAAAAAATACTCACGTCTTTAGAAGACATGAGTATACACTAGTACCATACATAGATGGTCTACACGCTCATATTATGTCTTCTCAGCCTCTCTGGACTGTCTGTTAAAGACGCTTTAATTGTTAAAACAATAATATCGTTTTTTTCATATGATGTCAAAGTTTAAATAAAATTAAATAAGTATTATTACACGATGTACTTATTTTTTATCTTCGTGATTTCTTAATTTCTCTAATAATGTTTCAAAATATTCTGGTAGTGGCGCTTCTTTTTCAATATATTCACCAGTAACTGGATGTTCAAATCCTAATAATCCAGCATGTAAAGCTTGTCCACCAATGTTCAATGTCTTCTTCGGTCCATATTTAGGATCCCCTACTAAAGGAAAACCAATATGTTTCATATGCACTCTGATTTGGTGCGTACGACCAGTTTCTAACTGACATTTAACCAATGTATATTTTTCGAACTTTTCAATTACATTAAAGTGTGTCACAGCTTCTTTACCATCATCCACAATCGCCATTTCTTGACGTTCTTTAGGATTTCTACCGATTGGTGCTTCAATTGTTCCAAATTCGTGAGGTATATTACCATGTACAAGTGCTGTATATTCTCTTGTCACAGTTTTATCAACTAACTGTTCAACTAATCCTCTATGTGCAATATCGTTCTTAGCAATCATTAATAAACCTGATGTATCTTTATCGATACGATGCACAATACCAGGTCTAATTTCACCGTTAATACCTGATAAATCTTTAATCACATACATTAATCCGTTTACTAACGTACCTGTATAATGGCCAGGTGCTGGATGCACAACCATGCCTTTAGGTTTATAAACGACCGCTACATCTTTGTCTTCATAATAAACCTCAATACCTAAATCTTCTGCGACAATATCAACTTCTTCGATTACTTTCTCAGTCACAACAATCACATCATTAAGCTTCGTCTTATAATTTGCTTTAATGACTTTACCATTTACTTCAACTAAACCTAATTTAATCCAATCTTGAATTTGATTTCTTGACCAATCCGGATTCAAATCAGGTAATAATTTATCAATTCTTACACCAATTTCATTTTCTGTCTCTATCTTAAATTCAAATGTATTCAAGCTTTTTCCTCCTTGCCCTCAAATAAAATCACAATTATCAATACAATGACACCTATCGTTAAAGCAGCATCTGCTACATTAAATATCGGGAAATTATAGCTGAAAATATATGTATCAACAAAATCAACAACTTCTCCTCTAAACAAACGATCTATAAAGTTACCAATTGACCCTGCAATTAATAAACTTAGTCCAAGTTGAACATCAGGTCGTCCGTATCCTTCATTCTTAAAGAACATAAATAAAATAACGAGCACGACAATTGTTACGATATAAAATAACCACATTTTCCCTTGTAAAATCCCCCAAGCAGCACCTTGGTTTCTATGAGATGTAATATATAAAAAATTACTGATAACCTTTATAGACTCACCCACTTCTAAAGATTTAACAATTAAAAATTTAGTAAGTTGATCAAGCGCGATTAATATAATAATAAAAGTACTCCAAATCGGTACATTGTAACCTTTACGCATCTACTTTCCACTCCAATCTTGATTATTTTACCACATAACACGACCTAATTGTTAATATGATCTTTTAAATTACACATCTAATTCAAACACCACATCACATATATTTTCTCGCATAAACAAGAAACTAATAAACAAAATCAAAACCACCCGTTTAGGTACTGCACCCCTAAAGTTAGAGTAAAAAAACTAACTTTAGGGGGTGTTTTAATATGACAAAATATAGTGATGAATTTAAGTTGAAAGTTGTAAGAGATTATCTAGATGGCCATTATGGTTATCGAAAATTAGCTAAAAAATATAATATACCTGATAAAATTATTATACGAACATGGGTAAAAGCCTTTCAATCATTCGGTGTAGATGGCATTAAAAAGAAACAGAAAAAGACAGTTTATTCTGTTACATTCAAAATAAATGTATTAAACTATATGAAAAGAACAGGCGATTCCTTCCAAGATACAGCGATTAAATTTGGCCTAAATACCCCATCTATTATTGTGCGATGGAAAAAGATATATGACAAAGAAGGTGTGGAAGGACTCGAAAAGCCGAAAGGACGACCTCCCATGAAAAAGAAGAAACAGAAGAAATCTAATCAAAACCTATCACGAGAAAAAGAGTTAGAGCTAGAAAATGAAAATCTTCGATTAGAGAATGCTTATTTAAAAAAGTTGAACGCTTTTCGAGAGAATCCGAGTGCCTTTCTAGAAAAGCACAAGCAGCAGTGGCATTCGAACTCAAAGAAGAAGGATTCAAATTAAAAGATATCTTAGTAAAGGTTGGTATACCAGAAGCAACCTATCATTACCATGCCAAACAATTACAAAAGGAAGATTTAGATAAAGGTTGGAAGAAAAAGATCATTGAACTTTTTCAAAAACACAACGGTAAATACGGCTATCGTCGTATATATTTAGCTTTGAGAAATCAAGGTTATCTCATTAACCATAAGAAAGTACAATGAATTATGCGAGAACTAGGATTAAAATGTCAAAAATTCACACGTAAATCACGCTATCAATCATAGAAAGGTACAGTTGGTAAAGTGGCTGAAAATCGCTTGAATCGTAGATTCCATACATCTATTCGACTTCAAAAATTAGTGACAGATATCACTGAATTTAAATGTGCTGAAGAACAAAAATTATATCTCAGCCCTATTATGGATTTATACAATGGGGAAATCATTTCTTATGGTATATCCAGAAGACCAACATTAGACTTAGTACTTCAATCATTGGATAAAGCAGTTACAATCATTAAGCATGAAGCACCATATCGTACGACGATACATTCTGATCAAGGTTGGCATTATCAGCATAATGCATGGATTAGAAGATTATCGGAACAAAGGATTTATCAAAGTATGTCACGTAAAGCGACGTGTGCGGATAATGCTTCTATGGAGAATTTCTTTGGCATCATGAAGCAGGAAATGTATCATGGAGAAGAACTTGTTAACTATGAAACATTAAAAAGAAGAATTGAGGATTACATCTATTGGTATAACAATGAACGTTTGAAATTAAAATTGGCTGGACGAAGTCCAGTACAATACCGAACTCAATCCAGCCAATTAATAGCATAATGGAAACTCTAACTTTGGGGGGCACTACCTTAACGGGTGGTTTGTTCTGCGGCTATAAGCCTCTATTACTGACCAGCCCTAAAAGGGCACTGAGAAGATCAGCCAAATGTACTACTTTCCCAGCAACCCTTAAAAGGGTTGTTTTATTTTTTCTTCTTTCGAGTTTCTTCCCCAGTAAAAGGATCTATGTACTCTATCATTGTTAACTATTCTGCTACTATATCCTCTTGTAATTGATTTCTTATATAATTTTCTATCACTTTTTTATTTCTACCAACTGTATCTACATAAAATCCTTTACACCAAAATTTTCTGTTACCATATCTATACTTTAAATGGGCATGTCTATCAAATATCATTAAGCTGCTCTTACCTTTTAAATAACCTACAAATTGAGAAACACTTAACTTTGGTGGAATGCTAACTAACATATGAATATGATCTTTACATGCTTCAGCTTCTATTATTTCTACACCTTTTCTTTCACACAATTGTCTTAAAATAATACCAATATCTCTTTTAATTTTCCCATAAATAATTTGTCTACGATATTTTGGTGCAAACACAATGTGGTACTTACAATTCCATTTTGTATGTGCTAAACTGTTTGTGTCTGATGACATTTAATGCATCTCCTCGTGTTGTTAATTTTGGTTGGCTGACCAAATATTATTCTAGCATGTAGAGATGCATTTTTTAATACAACGGTGAAACCATACTTCATACTTACGCGACAATCTATAAATACCAAGAACAATAAAAGCAGATAAAATGACTAAACCATTACGTAACCACGTACTATCACTCTCACCCGTTTTAGGTAATTCTTTTTGTTGTTTATCTGACTTATTATCTGCAGCCTTAGCTTTATTGTCAGTAGCCTTAGCGTTTACATCTTTATTGCTATCTTCTTTCTTCACATCAACTTTTTTAGAAACATCAGAAGTTTGAGGATCAGACTTTTGATTATCAGCTACAGCTTTATTATTTGAAACGACCTTATTTTGATCAGCAGTATCTTTCTTATCAACTACATTACTTTGACTATCTGATTTTTTATTAACTTTCCCATCATCTTTAGCCGGTTGTTCTACTTTAGAAGGAACATCTTGTTTTGGTTGATCTGACTTAGACTGATTGTCAGAAGTGTTTTTATTAGGTTCTGTTTGATCTTTTGGTTGATCATTTTTAGGTTCAACTTTTTGGTCATCTGCTTTTTTATCATCAGAAGTTTTATCAGACTTAGGATCATATGTTACGCCATCTAATGGTCTTGGGTGTTCACCTACGAAAAGGTCATTTACTCTCCCTTTAGATTTATAGAAATCATAATATCCCCATTGATCCCAAATGTATTTATATTTAGGGTTAATTTCATTCATAGATACACCATCTTTATAAATATAAAAGTCTACTGGTTTTGCATCGATTTCTAGTATTTCTCCATCCTGTTCAGGTACCGTCATTGAACCATTATAATTTACACCTATTGGCGATCTCATTCCACCAGATTTGAACACATATTTCAATGGTTTGTCTTGCTTCACTTCTTCTGCATTAACTTTACCAATTAAAGGTGACGTTATTGTTGTACATAACAATGTTGATAAAAATATTTTCTTTAGCATAAACTTCTCCCCTTACAGCGATATATTTAGAGTATTTTAATAATTATTTTTCAATATAAATTATCTGATTTTATGCATTTAAATAACCATTTTTTTTATTATTTAACCTTTGTTTTAAATACTTGTATGGGATTATTATTTTATTATGATGCCTTTTTGGTTTAGGAGTTGGGTTTTTTAATATATTATTATTGGAGTTGGATCCTACGTTATTGTTTGTAGGTTTTATTTCTATTATTTTAGTGGCATCTTTGTTTATAATCCTATAAATTTATTTTTGTCGTAGATTTTTAGGAATATATTATTATCATTGTCAGTGTACATGGTCTTGGCAGTATATTTATGATGGTACATACTATTGGGATTTATATACTTTTTAATATAAATATCTTGCATCAGTGTAAAATCAGTTGTTACGATTTCTATTGTTTTATTATAGGGTTTAAATTCTATTTCATGGACATTATAGTTATTGACGTATCCAAGCATATTATTATTCTGATCATACAATTTATACATTATTTCTCGATTTGGTAAATTATATATTCCTTTCACTTTATAATATCCATTAAACGGTAATAAAAAGTTACTTTTATTATCATTGAAAATATTCCTAGATATTTCCTACGATTTGTCAACTACTACGTAGTAAAAAATATTTAAAATTGGCATCACTAAATAAGCCTTTATTATTTAATAATTTTTTCAATATGTTATGATTTAGATGAATATATTATCCGTGTGGAGACAAGTGATAATCATATTCTTTATTATTTATTACGAGATAATGAATGGTTTTAAGTAGTTTGTTAATGCAAGCTACTGATGCAGTCTTGTGGCCTTTGCCATTAGGCTGCTTTTTTAATTTGTAATAATAGTCGATAATATGATTTTTAAATAACCTTTGACCCAACAGAAAATTTTTAATGATTAAGTAAAATAATGATCTAGCATGTTTGTTTCCACGTTTGTTAATTTTATCTTTAAAATGCGTTTTACCAGACTGATATCTTTTTATATCAATGCCTACATATGCATTCAATTGTTTATGAGAATCAAGGGATTTGATATCACCTAATTCGCCAATAATCATTATGGCAGTTAAATCACCAATGCCAGGAATAGATTTAATTATTTTAAATTCTTCAAATTCTTCAGCTAACATTAATAATCTTTGTTTTATAGAAGCATGCCGTTTCATTAGGCTTAATAAATCTTCAATCACATAAACTAATTTATCTGTTAAAAATGAATCTTTAGAAACAGAAGGATAACTGACCATAGAGAACTCTACGAGTTTATTTGCATATTGTGCTTTCTTTTTCTCTGATAGATTTTTTTCTGTACAACTATTAATTATCTTTTTTAGTTCTTCTATATCATTAGAATCAACAAAGTCCGGATGTGGGAACTTACTAGCTACTTGTAAAGCCAATTTTGAATATCTGTCCTTAAATAGGTTTTGTAATTCTGGAAAAGTCATATCTAGTAACTGAATCAATTGGTTTTTTAAGTAATTTTGTTGATTGTTAATTTCTTCATAGTATCTTGTCAGCTCTCTAATTTTTACATACTTTTCTTCCAATAAATTTCTAGAAGGTTTTTTGTTTATATTTTTAGCTAAAACAGCAAGTTTATGTGCATCAGATTTATCTGTTTTCCAGTTTCTTAAAGAATTAGTTAGTAATTTTGCCTCTAGAGGGTTAATTACACAAAACGAAATCTTATTAACGGTACAAAATTTCTCCAATACTTTTGAATATATACCAGTAGCTTCAAACAAGAAATATACTCCTGAGAAATTCTTTATATATTTCTTTAGTGAATCAAAACCATTATTATCATGGGTAATTTCAAATTCTTTAACAAATTCATTGTTTGAATAATGTGCAATAAAACTCTTTCCTTTTCCAACATCTATTCCAAAATATTCGATAAAAACCACTCCTAATCTTCTAATTTAAGAAGTTTTAACTTCACTGAACCTTACTTAGTTCATTTTCCTGTACACGATCTCAGTGGACCCAACATACTAAAATCGAATTCATAAGGAGAGTGAAGTTCTCCAGTTTTTATTACGGATTCTTTGACCCTAAAATCTATTCGGAGTACTTCTCTCTTCTACTATTTCATATTCTTAAAATAACTATCAACGGTAAGATAAAGAATATAAAAAAGTAGCGAAGCTCATCTACCGTCGTAGATTACTTCGCTACTAATCTTAGTATGTTTTTATATCTCTTCTATTTAATTGAACGTCTTTATATCTGATTGTAGGCGTTATTTCAATATAATCATCACTAGATATAAAGCCTAAAAATTCACTATTTTTATCCATAATTAAAGCATATTTTCCACCTAATGAATCTGTATATAAATTTTCTGTTCTAAAATATCTTCCGTTTTCTTTTGTATTATTAACAGTAAATCGTACTAAGTTTAAGTCACTCCATATTTTTGCGTTTTCATTTCTAATATAAATAAGTTTATGATATTCTTTAAATTTCAATTCATCTTTCCATTGATTGATGATTTTAATTTTATCAGCAGCTAGTCTTAATCCTGAATTGTATTTATAAGTAGATTTGTCATCAAAACTCATAGTATGAATTGCAACAACTTCGTTTTTATAATTGTATACTGGAGAACCGCTTTGTCCTTTTTCGGTGTCAAAATCATAATACAAAAGATCATCTGTTATTCTGACAATCCTACCTGAATTATAATATTGATTTCCAGTCTCAATCTTATTCACATTTGTTTCAGTTCTACCAGGATAACCAGATGTTGTAACCCATTGATTCAATGCCGTTTTATCAGTAATTTTTAATTTTCCTATTTCTTTACCTAAAGGTCTATCCATAATAACTAAACCTATATCATAGTATTTAGAACCGTATTTTATCCATTCTGGTAAAACATATTTTTTGATTACTTTGGCAGTACCTAAAGTTGCATTTTTATTTTGATAACCTGCATTAATCGTAATCCTCTTAATATCAAATTCATGGTTTTCTATAACATGAGCAGCAGTTAACACTGCGTAATCGTCAATTATAAACCCTGTACCTGCTACAGATGAATATTCATCAAGGTAGGATCTTACATAAACAATTGAATTATATGGTGCTTTATTTATATTTTCGACCTTTTTCCGATCATCCGTATCAATAACTGTATCGTAGTGCGAGGTATCACTTACTTTATTTACAACTTCATTCTTAACAACAGGTTGCTTATTTTGATTCGCCTTATCGTTTTCTTCTTTTACAATGTTTTTAACTGTTGTTAATTCAATATTATTGGGTACTATATAAGCTTTATCATTCTTATTTTTTTCTTTTTTTAGAGATTTATACTTTTCTGTATTATTACTTGTAATTTTTCCATGCTTTGTTACTAATACTTTTTTATTCGTGCGATTATCTGTAGGATTTTTTGCTTCTTCATTCTTAATATGTTCAACATCTTTATTTAAACTTTTATCTATATTTAAATTAGTAATTAAGTCTTCTTTTTCAAGATTATTTTGATCATTATTTGGTATATAATTTTCTTTTACATTAGCATTTGGAACTGTTCTATCTGATTGGTTATTTTCTTCTGCAAAGGCTTGATTACTAAGTATAGAGATGTTGATTATAAACATAAGTATGATTATAAATACAAACTTCTTCATCATACACCTCTTTCCATAACACTTAGAAAATATACTCAATAAATTTTAGTATAAAAATGAAAGCTTATTAGACCGTATTAAAAATAAGATGAAGCCATAAATTATATTGATGCATTTACTACCTACTACACATTCAATTATCACTCCTCTTCAATTTTTAACCTTCATATAACTTTCTTATATTTCGGTTTATTTTTTTATCGCCTATATTTTATCTGTATTGAAGAAATTTATACCTCAGATTAATTAAGGATATTATACAATGTAAATTTTTACCATTCAATATATTTTTTACATTTATTGTATTAAATTATGCCTGATATAAAATGCGTTATACATACTTTTTTTCACAAAAAAACTCACGAGAAATTTATCTCGTGAGTTCGTTTTATGATTTTTAAATTTATACTAATGTTTTAACAACAGCTTGACAGCGTGGGCATAGGTTATCTAATTCACCTACTGAGCCTAGTTCGTCTGAATAGTTCCAACAGCGTTGACATTTTTCTCCGTCAGCGTGTTTTACTTTAACTTTCACATATTCATATTCTTCGCCGTCTGTTAATTCATCAACGACATCTACTTTAGATACAATGAAGAGTTGTTGTAAGTCTTGGAATTGACTTAAGAATTCAACTGTATCAAAGTCTTCTGAATTAGATAATGTGATGTGTGCTTCTAATGATTTACCGATTACTTTTTCATTACGTGCAACTTCTAATGCTCTGTTAACATCGTCTCTTAATTTCATCAGTTTAGACCATTTTTCCACTAATTCTGTATCAACTTCAAGAGGGTCTGGCATATTTGTTAAATGAACACTTTCTTCTTCAACATGTGGAATATGTCCCCAAATTTCATCAGCTGTATGTGGAATGATTGGTGCTAAGATTTTAGTTAATTTAACTAATGTTTCATAAAGCACTGTTTGCATACTACGACGTTTTAATGAATCTACTTGTTCGATATAAAGGATATCTTTACCATAGTCTAAGTAGAAGTTACTTAATTCTACGTTAATGAAGTTTTGAATATCTTGATAAATATCTAGATAGTCGAATGCTTCATAGTGAGATAATGTACGGCCAATAAATTGATTTAATCTATTGTGCATATATTGATCGATTTCAAGCATATCTTCGTATTTCACACTATCTGTTGCTGGATTGAAATCATTCACATTACCTAATAAGAAACGGAATGTATTTCTAATTTTACGATATACATCAGAAGTTTGTTTTAAGATATCGTTTGAGATACGTACGTCTGCTAAGTAGTCTACACTACTTACCCATAATCTTGCGATATCTGCACCCATTTGTTTCACAATTTTATCAGGAACGATAACGTTACCTAATGATTTACTCATTTTCTTACCTTCTCCGTCCATTACGAAACCGTGAGAAAGTAACATTTTGTATGGTGAGATACCTTTAGTTGCTACTGATGTTGTGATTGATGAGTTAAACCAACCTCTGTATTGGTCACTACCTTCTAAATAAATATCAGCTGGGTATGATAATTCTGGACGTGTTTCTAACACACCTCTATGAGTTGAACCTGAATCGAACCATACGTCCATAATATCTGTTTCTTTAGTGAATTCACCATTTGGGCTACCTTCATGCGTAAAGCCTTCTGGTAATAAGTCTTTCGCTTCTCTTTCAAACCAAATATTCGAACCGTGTTGTTCGAATAGATTTGCAACATGATTAATTGTTTCTTCAGTCATGATAATATCGCCATTTTCAGCGTAGAAGACTGGTAGAGGTACACCCCATACTCTTTGACGAGAGATAACCCATTCTCCTCTATCTCTGATCATATTGTAAAGACGTGTTTTACCCCAATCGATTTTAAACTTCGTATCATCAATTGCATCTAAAATATCTTGTCTTACTTTACTGATTGAAGCGAACCATTGTTCAGTAGCTCTGAAAATAACTGGTTTTTTAGTTCTCCAGTCATGTGGATATGAATGTTTGAAGAATGTAAGTTTTAATAATGCGCGAACTTCGTCTAATTTTTCAGTGATATTTTTATTAGCTTTATCATAGAATAGACCTTCAAATTCTCCTGCTTCTTCAGTGAATACACCTTTATCATTAATTGGACTAAGTACACCTAGACCATATTTTTGACCAACGATATAGTCATCTTCACCGTGACCTGGTGCTGTATGAACGCAACCTGTACCTGCATCAGTTGTAACGTGGTCACCTAAAATTAATAATGAAGTACGATCGATAAATGGATGTTGTGCTGTTGCATATTCTAATTCAGCTCCACTGAATTCTTTATCAATAGTAATTGTTTCTTTATTCCAGTCTAATGCTTCACAAACTGAATCAAGAAGTGCTTGGGCAACAACGTATTTTTTGCCTTCTACATTTACTTGTACGTAGTTCAATTTAGGATTAACAGCAATTGCTAAGTTTGATGGAATTGTCCATGGAGTTGTTGTCCAAATAATAAATGCTGTATCTTCATCTACAACACCTTTACCATCTACTACATTAAATGCTACATAGATTGAAGGTGATTTTTTATCTTGGTATTCAATTTCAGCTTCAGCTAATGAAGATTCACTTGAAGGAGACCAGTAAACTGGTTTTTTACCTTTATAGATTAAACCTTTAGCAGCCATTTCACCGAATACTCTTATTTGTGCCGCTTCAAACTCAGGTTTTAACGTAATATATGGATTATCCCAATCACCGTTTACACCTAAACGTCTGAAATCAGCTTTTTGTAATTCAATTTGTTCTAATGCAAATTCTTTACATTTTTCTCTGAATTCAGCAACTGACATTTCTTTTCTTTTAACACCTTTGTTTGTTAAAGCTTGCTCGATTGGTAAACCATGTGTATCCCAACCTGGTACGTAAGGTGCGTAATATCCAGACATTGCTTTTTGTCTAACGATGATATCTTTCAAAATTTTATTTAATGCGTGACCCATGTGTAAATTACCATTAGCATATGGAGGACCATCATGAAGAATAAATGGTGTATTACCTTTATTTTTTTCTAAAATTTTATTGTATAAATCTTTTTCTTTCCACTCTTCTTGAATTTGTGGTTCTTTATTTGGTAAACCACCTCTCATTGGAAAACTTGTTTTAGGCATAAGTAACGTATCTTTGTAATCCATAAGTCTTAATCTCCTTCTTAATAAAAATAATATAAAAAAACTCTAAGCTGAAATAATAGGGACGACATACATCGCGGTACCACCCTTATTAACTCAACTTAGAGTTCACTCATTAAACATATATCATATTCGTAAACAGGTGATACCTAAAGAAATGAATTTATTAGGCTCTCACTATCCCTAACTCGCTTCTCAATTCGTTTATTCTTCAGACTTGTCCTCTTCACTTTTAACTGCTTGATTATTTATCTGTTCTTGATTATTTTCTTCTTCTTTGTTCAAAATGTCAATATTTTCTTCAGTAACTTTTTGTTGATCGACATCATAATTCAATAAATAATCCCAATCTTCATTTTTCAATAAATCTAATTGCGCTTCAACTAACATGCGGAAACGTGAACGAAAGACTTTAGATTGACGTTTCATATCTTCAGTTTGGAAACTGATATGACGCGCTTTTTGAAGTGCATCATTTACGATTTGATCAGAACGTCCTTCTGCTTCTTTAATAATAGCATCTGCTTTTAAAACAGCAGTATGTTTCGTTTCTTCACTTGTTTTTTGCGCTTGTAATAACACGTCAGAAATTGTATTTTCGACTGCTTTGAATCGACTAATATTCTCTTCTTTATCATCTATAATACTTTGTAAATGCGCTTTATCTGATTTTAATTTTTCAATTTCATCACTTAAAGTTTGTAGATATCCACGTACTTCAGTTTCATCTAATCCTTTATGAACTCTACTAAATTCTTTTTGTTTGATTTCCTCTGGGGTAAATGCCATAAGTTTTCCTCCTCAGCACTATTTAAACAATGTTCGATAAGCTATTCTTATCTTGCCTTTTTTTGAAGTTCCATTATTTTGAATGATCTTCGCACGTCCATATCCTTTAATAGAGATCAAATCATTTTCTTCGACTATAAAGTCTACTTGTTCGATTTCTCTATGATTGACTTTAACGCGTTTACTTTCAATCAATTTCTTACTAATTGTTCTACTCGTATTTGTAAGGTGTTTAATGATTACATCCAATCTTAATGCACTTACAGTTGCGTCATGTGTCTGCCAATTCTCACTTGATTGTATCATATTTTGGAATGGAATAGAACTCAATTTGATTCCAGCACCTTTAATCTTTGTTAATTCCATCATAATATACGATTCAACTCTCTTTGTCAAAACAAACTGTATACGGTCATTAACAATAATATCCCCTAGTTGATTTCTATCAATACCAAGCGACATGATCGTACCTAATACATTACGATGCGTCAATTTAACAAATTTTGAAGGATAAGTAAGCTCAATAAGCACCATCTCATAATCCGCTTCAGTCGGTTCAAAATAATCAGGTGCGACGATTGCACGTTTTCTTTCTGATTCTTCATTCCCACCAAAGTAATGTACATTTAAATCGTCGAAGCCACCTACGATTGTTTGTAAAATAAATTGTTCTCTAGGGTCCAGAAACTCTGTTAATACAGGTTGATAATTTCGTTCAGCAACTTCACACCTATTTAAAAATAAATCAATAATCTCTTTTTCTTCTTTTCTAAAGTGTTGATATATATCCATTTTGACACCTCTAATTCAATAAAAAATAGGATGTGACATTGCGTCTCACCCTACTGTCATTTATCGTTTAATTATAATATTGGCATTACAGGTACAATCATATTAAATATATTAACTAAACCAACATAGAATAAACTTAACGTTATAAATGCCACTAATGACGATATGTCTAACATACCTAATGGTGGGATAATTTTTCTAAATGGTTCTAAAAATGGTTCATATATTTTCCCTAAAAATTGTCCAAATGCGCCTTCCCTAAGGCCTGGTAACCATGATGTAAGGAAATAAACGATCATACCATATTGATAAATTTTAACGACGAATAATACAAAGCCTAATATCGTACTTAATAGTCCACTATCCATATCTTAATTTCCTCTATTCTTGATAAGGTTCAACTTGTTCTAATTGTTCAGTAATTGATCCTGCTACTTCAACATTATCAGGTGTACATAAGAAGATGTCTGTTCCCACACGTCTTATATCTCCACCAATCGCATAAACAGTACCACTCAAGAAGTCTATAATTCTTTTAGCTGATACTTTGTCAATGCGTTGTAAGTTTACTAATGTTGTACGTCTATTTTTAAGTTCATCGGCGATATCCTGCGTATCTGAAAATACTCTTGGTTCAAATAAGCACATTTTTGAACTTTGCGCAAAATCCATATTCCCGCTCATACTAACGACATTCGTTTGAGATGAATTTGTACGTTTCTCAGTCATGGCCTCTTTCCTTTCAGGTTTTTTAAAATCACGAGAACGTTGTGATTGGTATCTAGTTGTATTCGATTTTTGTGTTGGTACACTTTTTAAAGACTGTTGTTTTGGTTTTTGTTCTTGTATAGATGTTTCTTTTTGTGGTGCTTTTGTTTGTTCTCTTTGTGGCTCTTCGTATACTTCTTCTTCTTCATCGACTACGAAAAAGCCTTTAAATACATCTTTAATTGCCATAAATTACACTCCTATTCGCCAACTAATTTTGTACCAATTCTTACATAAGAAGCACCTTCTAATATTGCTTCATTGAAATCATTGCTCATGCCCATAGATAATTCAGTGCAAGGTGCATATGATAAGTTTAAGGATTGTACTTTCTCTTTCGATAATCTTAGTTGGTTAAAATATTGTCTTAATTTTATTTTGTCTTCAGTTAATGGTGCCATAGTCATTAAACCAACTATTTCAATATGTTTAAAATCCTTAAGCTCATGAATAAATGGGATAACATCATCAGGCGAAAAGCCATGTTTAGATTCTTCTCCCGAAACATTCACTTGAACAAAGCATTTTACAACATGTTCAGCACGTTTTTCAATTTCTTTAGCTAATTTTAATCTATCTAATGCATGTAAATAATCAATTTCATTAATGATGTCTTTTACTTTTCTTGTTTGTAATGATCCAATAAAATGCATGATAGCATCATCAGGAAGATGATTTTTCTTTTCCAAAAATCCTTCAATACGATTTTCTCCAAAGTTTTTCAAGCCTGCTTCATAAGCTTCTTTAGCTCGGTCTATTGTAACATATTTTGTCACAACAATCACTTGAGGCGCCGTATTAAATTCTGATTCTTCGCTACTGTTACAAATTTGTGAATTGATTTCTACTAAATTTTCTTTTACTGATTTCAAATCTATACCTACTTTCTACCTATAAATGCAAGCATTCTACCAGTTTGCCTTTTTTCTACTCTATATGAGAAGAATAAATCTGTTTCACTAGCCGTACAATGATTTGTCTTAACGATATGTTCAGGATTAACGCCATAATGTATGGCAAGTAGTGCATTTGCTTGTTTTAAATCTATGCCGTATCTATCTTGTCCTCTTTGTACAATGTACCCTTCAGAGTCTATTGGTAATGTTTTGAACTTTTGATAAATGTCTTCGTTAATTTCGTAACTGTCAGATGTGGATGGTCCTATAACAACTCTCAAATTAGAAACGTCGTCGTTATATTGTTCAATCATCTCTTTAATAATTTGGGAATGCGTACCTCTCCATCCGGAATGACAAAGACCAATATAACCATTTTGCTTATCATATAAATAGATTGGTACACAATCTGCAAAGCACATCGTTAATAATAGGGCAGACTCATAAGTGTAAAGTCCATCTATTCCATGAAGTTCCTCAGTTAATGCATTGATATTTGTACCTTTATCCTCTGAAGATACTTCTCGAACTTTATTCTCATGTGTTTGAATTGGAAATACCCAATTGTCACAACTAAAATTAATTTCATTGGCTAATATTTGCTGATGCTTTGAAATATTATCTGGATCGTCATTGATATATCGCGCCATATTAAAAGCATTCTCCGGATATGGACTATATCCACCTTGACGAGTTGTAATACCTATCGTTAAATCATTTCTGTCATCGGCTTCATATGATAAATAATGATTGTGTTGATTAAAAATCTCTTTCATTTCATCTCTCCTAACAAAAAAAGTCATCAGGACTTAGCCTGATGACTTTTTAAGTTCATTTATCGTCTAGAGCGTCTAGAACGTCTATCTTCTCTATTTCGAATGAAACTTGGAATATCACTATCATCAGTTGATTCATTTGCTGATTTATTTTCAAATGAAGCTTTTCTTCCTAGTGATTCTCCTTCTTCTCTTTTAGAAGCAGGTTCTTCTGTAGTTCCACCAAATGCTCCGCCACCTTGTGGTTTACGAGCATTAGAAGGTTTGTCATTAAATCCAGTAGCAATTACTGTAACGACTAATTCGTCTTGTAATTCTGGGTTAATAACTGTACCAAAAATCATATTAACATCTTCGTCTGCTGCATCTTGAACAATATCTGCTGCTTCTTGAGCTTCAAATAGTGAAAGTGACTCTCCACCTGTAATGTTCATTAAGACACCTTGTGCACCAACGATTGAAGTTTCTAATAATGGTGAAGAAATGGCTTTTTTAGCAGCTTCGATTGCTCTATTTTCACCAGAAGATACACCGATACCCATTAATGCTGAACCTTGGTTAGACATAATAGTCTTAACGTCAGCAAAGTCTAAGTTAACTTCACCAGATACAGCGATTAAGTCAGAGATACCTTGTACACCTTGACGTAATACATTATCTGCTTCTTTGAATGCTTCCATCATAGGTGTTGATTTATCAACGATATCTAAAAGACGATCATTAGGAATAACGATTAATGTATCTACTGCAGCTTTCATAGATTCTACACCAGCAGCAGCTTGAGTTTGACGTTTACGTCCCTCAAAGCTAAATGGACGTGTAACAACACCAACAGTTAATGCACCCATTTCTTTTGCAATTTTAGCAACAACTGGTGCAGCACCTGTACCAGTTCCGCCACCCATACCAGCAGTAACGAATACCATGTCAGCGCCTTGAATAGCATCTTCTATTTGTTCACGTGATTCTTCAGCAGCTTTTTTACCGATTTCTGGGTTTGCACCTGCACCTAATCCACGTGTTAATTTTTCACCAATTTGAATTTTAGATGAAGCTTTAGATAAGTTTAAAGCTTGACCATCTGTATTAATAGAAATAAATTCTACATTGTTCATTCCATGATCTATCATACGGTTAACAGCGTTATTACCGCCACCACCAACACCAATTACTTTTAAAGTAGCTAAATGATTAAACCCTTGCTCAAATTCTAACATTTATTATCCTCCTAATCTTTATGACCCATCAATCAAATAACGATTTCATTAATTTTTTTAATACACTTGGCTTCTCTTCTTGACTTTCCGAATCATATTCTGATTCGGAGACTCTATCATGATCAGAATTTGAAGCTTTTGCATCATTGTTTTTGTTTGATTTCTTTTTAAACCATTGTTCATACGGTTTAGCTTTAGTTTCTTGAGTTTCTACTTCGTATGTTTCTTCTTCGACATTATCAACGTCATAATTATTCATTGTAACATAATCTAGTAGCTCATCAAAGTTAATTCCACTAGATATAGTAGATATACTAGAAGTAAACTCAGGTTTACGTATACCCATTTGAGATGGTGTATGTACACGTACTTTTTCATTAACCATATCTTGTAATAATTCTTTAATACCAAGTAGGTTTGAAGTACCACCTGTTACGATAAATCCACCGTTAACATTTGTAATACCCATATCTTGTAATAAATCAAATATTTCAAAGAAAATTTCTTCTACTCTTGATTCAATAATTTCACTTAATTCTTTTTGAGTGAATTGTGCGTGACCATCTTCGTTAATTTGTTCAACACTAAAGACATCTTGATCTGATGCAGAGTCGTAGAATGCATGTCCATATTGTTGTTTAATCTTCTCGGCATTGTCATATGTAGTATTTAATGATTTCGCAATATCTGTTGTTATGCTTCTACCTGCCATTTCAATCGTATCAGCATCAACTAAATTGCCTCTTTCATAAAAACCTACTTGCGTTAAATCTTCACCAATATCAATGACGCAAGCACCAAGTTCAACTTCTGTTGGAGATAAAATAGATTGATAGTTATAAGCATCAGAAAATACTTCTAATACATCTACTCCACAAGATTCAACACATTTAATGATGTTGATTAATAATGATTTTGATGTTGCGATAACACCTGCTTCTACTTTTAATGATTGCGTTGCAACCATCTCTTTAGGATCAGAAACTTCATGTAAGTCATCTACAATAAATTTCATTGGGAATACACCAATGACTTCAGTTTCGGGTACATCATTCAATTCTCTAATGCCCTCTAATACTGATTCTATATGACTGCCATTTATTTCAGTTTCTGTACCATCAAAAGGTATTTCAAATTTTTCGTCGTAAATCTCTGTATTCACGATAGGCATTTTTAAAAATACTTCTTTAATATCTATTCCAGAAGCAATTGCTGCTTTTTTGATTGTATCTTTAATTGCTTGTTTAGCGATATCAAAATCATCTATACAACCATTTCTTATACCATTCGTATAAGTTTGCCCTGTACCTATCACGTTAATGCCATTATGAAATTTTTCTCCTACTATTACTTTTACACTCGATGAACCTATATCTAAACTAATATAATAATGTTCCTCCATCGATAGGCACCTCCTCTAACACATGATAATCAAATTTAACTATTATTAGTTTACATGATACTTGATTTAATGTGAACTAATTATAGGTTTATTTATTGATTTTTTTACTTATTCTTCTGATTTCTCAGTTGATTTTGGTTCTTCTCCAGATTTATCCAATTCTTTAGATAAATCTTGTAATGCTTGGTCTAATTTTTTCTGTTCTTTTTTATTACTTTCATCTTGTTTTGATTCTTTTTCTGAACGCTCTTTTTGTTGTTCTTCTGTTTCATACGGTAAGAATGTCACACCAACTTGTAAATCTAAAAATCCAGGCGTTTTGAGCGCTCCAGAATTGTCTCTCTCTAATTTATCAGAAATACTCGGATAATAGTTGATTTTATTCGCAAAAGTTTGAATATCTCCAACAACTTCTACATTATCTGTCATAAATAGTTGGATTCTATTCTGATTGTTCTCACCTGGCTTATAATTAATTTCCGATATCATCGCTTTAACTTTAGGTTTAACCTTTTTCAATTCAGGAATCATCTTATCTAACTTTTTAGAACTAAAGTCATTCAAAATCGGAACATCAATTGGTAAATCTGTTGATAAATGTTTAATTGTTTTTCCGTTTTCTAATAATGGTAAGTAACGTTTTTTCTCTTTAACTAAGCCAATCGTTTCATATTCATTTACATTAACCGTTAAATCATTTGGGAAATGACGTTTAATTTCAGCACTTTTAACGCCTCCAATTTTTTCGATTTTCGATTTCATATCACTTACTGGAATATTGTATATTCGAGAATCTTTTTTGATATCTAAAGCTTTTTCAATATCGTTTTTAGATACGATTTCTTCACCTTTAATGTCCACTTGATCAACTTTACTGATGTCTGTAAACATGTACAGTAAAATCAAGATAACAAGGAGTATAACACCTATGAATACACCTAATTGAATTTGACGTCTACGTTCTCTTTTTTTCTTCAAAATTTCTAATCGTTCATCTTCCGTAGTCGTTTCAAATTGCAATATATCATCATTGTTATCAGAACTTTTATTCACGGTTGTCACTCCTTTTTTTCACAATTTCTAAAATGTTGGTAAATGTTTTTGGAAACTTTCAATAAACTCATCGCCACGCGCTTCAAATGTATCATATTGATCCCAGCTCGCACACGCTGGTGATAGTAAGACAACATCATTAGATTGTATATAATCTTGAATCAAATTAACCGCATCTTTAACGTCATTTGCTTGCAAGACTTCTTTACCTTGACTCGCACCTAACATTTTTAATTTGTCTTTTGTTTCACCAAATGTAACCATCAAACGGACATTATCCATATATGGTATTAAATCATCAAAGTCATTCCCTCTATCTAATCCACCACATAACCAAATGATTGGCGAATTAAATGAACTTAAAGCAAATCGTGTCGCTAAAGTATTCGTAGCTTTAGAATCATTGTAATACTTATTACCTCTATTATTCCCAACATATTGAAGTCTATGTTTAATACCTGAGAATGTTGTTAAAGTATGTACAACTGACTTCACGTCAACACCTGATAATAGTGCAGCTAATACAGCTACAAGTACATTTTCTAAATTATGTTTACCAGGTAATACAATATCGTGCGTATTGATAATTCTTATGCCGTTATATACGACATAATCATCTTCAATATAAATGCCATTCACTTTTTGATTAGTTGAGAAATATAATATTTTAGATTTAATATCATCTGTATCAATTAAATGTCTTTGCTCATAGTTAAAAATTAAATAATCGTCTTCGGTTTGATTCTTAAAAATATTTTTCTTAGCATTCTGGTATTCTTCTAAACTACCGTGATAATCCAAATGTGCCGAATAAATATTTGTAACAATCGCGATATGCGGACGATAATGGATTGTTCCTAAAAGTTGGAATGAAGATAGTTCAGTAATAAGATAATCGTCTTTCGTAACCTCTTGTGCAACTTTTGATGCAACTACACCAATATTTCCGGAAACTTGACCATTTACTTTACTATTACCAAACATATCGCCTATTAAAGAAGTCACCGTTGTTTTACCATTTGTACCTGTAATACCAATAATAGGTGCTTCTGAAATGTAATAACTTAATTCAACTTCTGTTATGATATCCAATCCTTGATTCATCGCTTCTTGCAATAGTGGAATATTGTAAGGTATACCAGGGTTTTTTACAATTAACGGCTTATTATCAAGTAATGAAAGTGGATGTTCACCACTGATCACACGTATCCCTTGTTGCTCTAATTCAAGTGCATGCGGATCAGATGATAAATCTTTACCATCATTGACCGTTACTTCAGCACCTAATTTATGGCATAACTTTGCACTTTCATATCCACTTTTTGCTAAACCTAAAATAAGAACAGGCTTCTCTTTTAATGCATCATATGCTTTCATATTACATTACCCCTATCCATAAACCAATTGCACCAGTAACGATACCTGTAGCCCAGAATACTAATACTATTTTCCATTCACTCCAACCAACTAATTCGAAATGGTGATGCAATGGGCTCATTTTAAATATTCTTTTTCCTGTAAGCTTGAATGACGTTACTTGTAACATAACTGATAATGTTTCAATTACAAATACTAAACCGATCAATAATAATGTTATTTCTTGGTTAAGCATGATTGAAATCGTTGCGAAAATACCACCAAGCGCTAAGCTTCCAGTATCTCCCATGAACACTTTTGCTGGGTACTTGTTGTAAATTAAAAATCCAAATAAACTTGCAAGCATCACTAAACAGAATAACCCTATTTCTGGTTTATCAAGAATAAATGATAGTGCCGCGTAAAAACCAAATGCAATGATGGATAAACCAGTTGAAAGACCATCTAATCCATCTGTTAAGTTCACAGCATTACTGAATCCAACTTGCCAAAATACTATGAATATAATGTAGAAAACAGACAATGGTAATGACCAATCTGTAAACGGAATGTTGATAGCTGTTTCAAATTCATAATTTGGTAATATAACACTCACGATATAGAATACAACGGCTATCGCAATTTGAGCTAAGAATTTTTGTTTACTTGTTAAACCTTGGTTATTTTTTTTAACGACAATAATATAATCGTCTATAAAACCAATAAGTCCAAAACCTAGTGTTACAAATAATAACAGAATGAGTGGACCTACTTGCTCAACATAGAATAACGCAATGATTGTTACAACAATTGTTGATAATAAGAACGTTAATCCACCCATAGTTGGTGTTCCTGTTTTCTTCATATGACTCTTAGGTCCTTCTTCTCGAATACTTTGCCCAAATTTTAATTTTTTAAGTGTTGGAATTAAAACGGGTACAAGTATCAAAGTCAATAAAAACGCAATGACAGGTAGCGTAAAATTCATAATTGTTCACCTTTTCTTTTGTATATTATCTATCATCCTGTGATTTATGATTCACTAGCTGTTTTTTCTTCTTTACTATCTTTTTTATCATCTTTACTTTTGCTTTCATCTTTAGATGTTTCTTCATCATCTGGAACTTGTCCTATTGAATCATCACCATTCGGATGATTGCTAGAAAGTGTAAACTTAACTTTAGTACCAGATTTAATTGTTTGGTTCTGACTGACAGATTGCTCAGAAACATAACCAGAACCTTCTGATTCTACTTCAATACCTGTCGCTTCTTGTAATTTCAATAAGTCTCGTTTAGTCCAATTTTCAGTATCTGGCATTGTCATTTCACCGTCTGTAACGAGTAAAATTCTTTCTTTATCTTGGACATTTTTACCTTTAAGCGGTATTTGTTTCTTAATTTTATCACCTTTACCAATTACAATTGGCTCAAGTTTTTTACCTTTTATTGCATCAGTTGCTTTTTGTGTACTCATATTAACAACATCTGGTACATCTGATTCATTTGTCTTAGCTTTACCTTCAGTTTCTTCTACATCTAAATATTTCAATGTATTTTCCATAATCGGATTGAAACCTCTTGATACACCATATTCATATGCCTCTAGATCACGTTTTTGTGCAAGTGACATACCAGCATAAACAACCACTTCAGGATCTTTAGCAGGCGCATAGCCCATAAAGCTTACGAAATAAGGATTTGCACCATCTACATAGCCACCATTTTTAGTATCTGGCACTTGAGCTGTACCGGTCTTACCTGCAACTCGGTAGCCATCTATTTTATAGTTTGTAGCATGACTTTCTTTACTATTTACTACTTTATCTAATTCAGTCATTGTCTTCTTGGCTGTATCTTTAGATATTGGATTACCAACTACTTTTTTCTCGCCTTTTTTAATCGTTTCGTTACTTTCTTTGTTTTGAATCGATTTTACATAATAAGGTTCAAGCATATTACCTTGATTTAAAATAGCTGTTTCAGCTTGCAACATTTGGATTGGTGTTACAGTAGTTGACTGACCAAATGAAGATGTCTTTCTTTGAAGTTCGTTATCAAATGCAATATTCCCTGGCGCTTCACTATCAAATAAGCCACCTGTCTTTTTACCGAAACCAAATTTCTCATAATACGCCTTTGCTTTATCAGCACCAACTAAGTCTTGAAGTTTCATCATTAATGTATTCGCTGAATATGTAAATCCAGTTGTCATAGGAATATTTCCCCAACCATCATCGTTCCAATCATAAATTTTAAATCCATCTATTTCTCTATGACCTGATTTAAATTTCTTGTTTGGTTCGAATTTACCTTCTTCAATTGCTGCAGCTAGACCATATGTTTTGAATGTTGAACCTGGTTCGTAAGTATTTTGATATAAATCAGTCGCCCATTTTTTTCCGAAGTCTTTTTTCGTATCAGGATTAAACGTAGGTCTCTGACTGTAACCTAGAATTTCACCAGTTTTTGCATCCATGACAACCGCAAATAAATCTTTAGGTTCATAGCGGTCTACCATTTCGTCGAGAGCATTTTCAACAAAGACTTGAATATTAGAGTCTATTGTAAGATGTACATCATCACCGTTTTGCGCTTTAATATTATCTTCACTATTCGGTACGAGCATACCCCATATATCCTGCTTATAAGAGTTTTTACCCGTTTTTCCTTTTAAATAGCTATCAAATACTTTTTCAGCGCCCGATACACCTTTTAATTTATTTGTATCTGGATCTTTATCTGCTAAACCGATAAGATGAGATGCGAAGTTACCATTAGGATAAAATCTTTTTTTCTCCGTTTCAAACGTCAGTCCAGGTAATTTAAGCTTTTCAATTTGTGTTTTTTGTTTATAAGTTAAATCTTTACCTTTTTGACCAAACTCAACTTGAAAGGCATTTTTAGTTTTAAGTTTATCTAAAATATCATCTTCATCCATATCAAGAATTTTAGCTAATGCTTTAGCAGTTTTCTTCTTGTCTTTTACATGTCGAGGTTTATCGCTACCTTCGCTCATTTTTTTATCTAATATTGCCACTAATTTATAGCTATCTGTATCTTCGGCAAGCACTTTACCATTACGATCATAAATTTTCCCACGTTCAGGTTCTGCGACTGTTTGTCTTAAATATTTCTCACTTGCCCTGTACGCTAAATCTTCACCAGCTGAGTGACCACTGATCATTAAATACGAATATCTTACGGCCAATATAAAAAAGAGCAGTCCGAAAAAACTTACTAAGAGGACTGCTCCTATTTTATTTTTCTTTATTTTAATTTTGGGCATCACTACGCACTACCTTTACATTGTCATTATTCAACCTTAGACCGTAGTCTTCAGCTTTTTCGTAGATGCGTTCGTATGACGATTGTTTCATTGATTCCGTCTTCAAATCACTGTTTGTTGTTTGTTGTTGTTCAATTTTACTGTCTAATTCTGCGATTTGTGTCTTGTTATTATACGCATCCATTTTTAAAGATAGCATATAAATACTTATCAAAGCAATCATAGTTATTAATGATATGTATACGACTTTTTCGATCCTCGATATTCCTACTACCTTGGCCTTTTTTACTTTTTTCTTCTGTGGTTCGAGTTGTGGCTCTTGCCACTCATCAGGTCTATAATTCGGATATACTCTTTCTACTGCCATTCAATTGCCACTCCTCTGTTTACTTCAAAATTTCCGCAACTCTTAACTTTGCACTTCTCGCTCTATTGTTATGCTCAAGTTCTTGTTCATCAGAAATAATTGGTTTTTTGTTTACTCTCTTTAGTTTCGGCTTGTACGCTTCCGGAATAACCGGCAATCCCCTTGGTACATCTGGGCCTTTTTCATATTCTTGAAAGACTTGTTTACACAAACGATCTTCTAAAGAATGGAATGTAATAACTGAAATTCTTCCGCCAACTTTAACGTGTTGTATTGCCGCTTCTATAGATGTTTCAAACGCACCTAATTCATCATTAACTGCTATTCTAATTGCTTGGAATACACGTTTAGCAGGGTGTCCACCCTTTCTACGCTTAGCTGCTGGAATACCTTCTTTAATTAAATCCACTAGTTCGAAAGTCGTTTCTATAGGTGCTTGTTCTCTTCTTGCTTCAATCTTTCTAGCTATTTGTTTTGAAAATTTCTCTTCACCATATCTAAAAAAGATTTTGACAAGTTGTTCATATGACCATTCATTTACCACTTCATAAGCTGATAAAGATTGTGATTGATCCATTCTCATGTCTAACTTAGCATCATAATGGTAACTAAATCCTCTTTCTGGCGTGTCGAGTTGTGGACTAGATACACCAAGGTCATAAAGTACACCATCTACTTTACTAATATGTAGTTCTTCTAATATATGTTCTAAATTTCTAAAGTTGTTTTGTACAAAAATTACTTTATGCATATGGTCCTTTAAGATACCTTTAGCATGTTCGATTGCTGTTTCATCTTGATCGATTGCTATAAGTCGGCCTTGGTCATTCAATTGTTCAACTAGGTACAAACTATGACCAGCTCCACCTAATGTACAATCAACGTAAGTACCATCTGGTTTTATGTCTAATTTATCTACTGTTTCTTTCAATAGTACGGATACGTGATGAAACATTTAATTCACTCCTAAAAATCAAAGTCAATGAGATCTTCCGCAATGTCCTCAAAATTGTCTTCAGATTCATCATAAAAATCATTCCACGTAGAACGATCCCATATTTCAATTCGGTTAGAAACACCAATAACAGTACATTCTTTACTCAAATTAGCGTAACTTCTTAAATTTTGAGGGATGTTAATACGTCCTTGTTTGTCTAGTTCTACTTCAATCGCACCTGAGAAGAACATTCTCATGAATTTACGGGCATCTTTTTTTGTAATAGGTAAGGTTTTGAGTTTTTCTTCGATGCGCACCCACTCTTCAAGTGTGTAGCCAAACAAACATTTATCTAGGCCTCTAGTGATAATAAAACGTTCGTTCAAATCATATCTGAATTTAGAAGGCACTATCATACGCCCTTTAGTATCCAATTGATGTTGGTATTCACCCATAAACATTTTATCTCACCTCACCTTATTTATAATTTACCACATTCCCCCACAATCCTCCACTATTTATACAAGATTTCTTAAAATTTGTGTAAATAGTAAAAAAAACACCCAATTTACGTTTCCGTAAATTGGGTGTTAATCCTAGTTATGACTATAGTTCGAGCGTTATATGTTTAAAAGTGTAACGAAGTGGTGGATAGGTGGAGGGACTGAACATAGTAATCCCAAATTGATTCATTACTTGAATAGGATTCCACACTCTTTCTTGTAATCCGTGGTGAGGATGTAATGTATGCTCCACTATTTCGAAATGTCTCATACTAATTTCATTTTCTCTTTCAACATTTAATAAATATCTATCTATTAAATATTGATATTGGTGCTGATGGATTTGATTATTTTTTTCGACTAATTTTCTGTTTTGATAATCATCGCCAATTTCTTTAATCAGTTTTTGATGAAATTGAGATTGGCTTTCTTTCATTTCTTCAATTTCTCTTAAGACTTCATCAGAAGCTTTTGCTCTAATAAATTTCTCTTTATCGTTTTGAATACCATCTATTAGTACAGTATCTAGATCTAAGTTATAGTTATCAATACATTTTTTCGCTTCTTGCGTTAAATAACTAATACGCATACGTGGTGTAACAATAGGCATTTCAATATTAAATAAATCGAATACACCTTTCAGTTCACCCCAATAAATAATTTCACTTGGCCCACCTATGAAACTTAATGTATTAAATAAATATTCTTCCATTAAAGGTCTAGTTACAACATTATTAGAAAATCGTTCAGGGCGCTCTTCTACTAGACTGAGCAATTCATCTTTAGTAAAGGTTACTTCTGTATCTTTATTTAAATAGAATTTTTCATCTTCGTACATAATGAGCTGTCTTTTGTCGTCATGCTCATAGAATAAGTGAACATTACCATCCGTTAAAATCATACGTTTCTTAATAACTTCAGCAAATTGGTCTTGTGTATTTCTAAATGCTGAATCTACTTCTTCATGTTTTTCAATAATTTCCTTGAAGAATGGTACTTCTAAAGATCTTAGTTCTGGATCATTTGCATCAATTATTAACAAACCATATTCTTTAAACACTTCATGTGTGATGACTTTAAAAATTTCACTCCATGATTCAGAAGACTCGATCGCTTTATGAATCAATGATTGAATATCTTTAGAGTGGACAGTTTCTCCAATAGAACTGAACATGTCATTTAAAGCATCTTTAATCAACGCTTTATCAAAATGATAATGAGAAACACTCTTTTCTGGTGGTTCTAACGTACTATATTTCACTTTATTTAACTGTCTTGAGATACGATCATACGCATATGTATGATTCACTTCATCAAAATCATGATCTTCCCCAGCTATCCAAAAAACAGGAATAACTGGCGTATCTAATTTTTCACTTTGTTCGTTAGCTAAAACGATAATAGAAATGATTTTATGGAATGTATATAAAGGACCAGTAAAGAGTCCAGCTTGTTGACCACCAATAATGACTTTGTGACCACGCTTTAAATTTTCAATGTTTTCAAGTTGTTTATCCGTTAAATCCAATTGAGACATATAATTGTATATGACTTTTGAAAGTGCTTCTTCTCTACCATTAGCTGATAAATTCGAGCGTCTTTCGAATTCAGATTGGTCCCTTGGTTTATATCCATAAAAGTTTATAATTTCAGTATTATGATTTGTATATCTCTCTATAAAACTATTTTGTTGATCAATTACAGTCTTCTTACAGTCCATACGAGTCTTTCTCCTTCGAAATTAATTACTATCAATAGTATAAAGATTGTAGTTAAATAAAACAATCTAACGGCTTATAATTTAAAATTTTATTCAAATGAAGTATAATTAAGGAAAGAACAAGGGGGATTATCATGGCTAAAGTAGAACATTTACAAATTAATTACAAAACTGAAGAAGCATTCGAACAATTTCGTAACTTCGGAAACGAAGGTTTATATATGGTTGAAGAATTAAAAGGAAAAATGATCGATGCTAGTTCAGATTCACCATTTTACGGTATTTATGTTGGCGACAAGTTAGTAGCAAGAATGTGTTTATATAAACAAGATGAAGTAGAAAAAACATACTTCCCAGCATTTAATGATTACCTCATTTTATGGAAACTAGAAGTATTAAGAGATTATCAAGATAGAGGATATGGTAAACAATTATTAGAATATGCTAAGAATTTTGATTTACCAATCAAATGTATCGCACGAAATCAATCTAAAGATTTCTTCGTTAATCACGGTTTCCAAGATATCGAACAACAAAACCAATCTGGTGAAGATATTGTAATATGGACACCAGATAAATAAGATGCTAAAAGTCCCGTAGAGTAAGTGCTCTACGGGACTTTGTTGTTGTTTATATTCCCCAAAATGTATAGGAAACAACTGCTGCTAATAAGATAATGATTACAAGTGCATGCGTCTTTTTAAACATATAAATGATTGCTAAATATTCTCTTATATATGCATTTGGATAGAAATAAGATTTCGATGAGCCACCTGTAACAGTTGCGTTCATTTTAACTTTCTTAGATAAAAATGCTGCTCTTAAAATATGAAAATGATTAGAAACAATCGTAGCAAGTGCATGTTGTTTATAAGTGTCCATTATCTTCATAGAGAACACTAAATTCTCTTCTGTATTAGTTGATTTGTCTTCCATTATAATTTCTTCATTACGTATGCCTTGTTCCACTAAATATCGTCTCATCGCTTCAGCTTCACTGATTGCTTCATCCGAACCTTGACCACCACTTACAATCATTTTAGTATCTAAACTTTTTCGTTTTAATTTAATCGCTTTATCCAATCTCGCTTTCAAAAGTGGTGTTACCTTTTCGCCTATAATGCCTGCACCCAGTACAATAATAAAATCTTGTTTCTTTCTTTTAGAAATGCCACTCACAATCCAAGCGTATAAATTATGCAATATAAATATTAAATTTAAATAGTAAAACAAGCTAGAAATAGCAATTAATATCAACCCGTTCCATAATTCTACTAACAGATACGGTTTAAAAACAATGATTAAAAAGTTAATTAAGATGAAAGATCCGTAACCAATGACAATCATGTTTGTTACAATTTTCCCTTCATTTGCTATTCGCTTTTTAGTATTTAATAAAGCTAAGAGCATAACCACAATTACAATTAAACAGTAAATGATATTTGCTATGATAATGTAATTAATATTTAAATTTAAAGCCAATGCTGGCACAATGATTTCAACCAATACCGTACTCATTAAACTGATGATGAACAGCCCTAATAAGAAGACATTTTTATATTGTCTAAAATCCACTATATAACTGATTATAAATAAAATTAAAAATGCTAACGCAACAAACATCATCGTCACCTCCTAGCCTATTATTTTCACAATCAAAGTATATCATCATAACCCACAAGTTACACATAAAATTATTTTCAGAATTTTCAAAATAAATATTGAATTAGGTCAATATAGCTGATATACTATTTCACATTACTTACTTAAATATAGGAGGCAATTTATATGGAATATCAATCATCAAGTAGTCAAACAAAGGACGAATGTGTATCCACCTTTGGTAACAAAATGTTAACTATGTCTTATCAAGCATCAAAAGGATGGTCTTCTCCTATCATTAAAGATTATGCACCTATCACTATTTCTCCAAGTGCACAATGTCTTCATTATGGTCAAACTGTTTTTGAAGATATGGTCGCCTATCATATCAATGACGATATTCATATCTTCAAACCTTTCAAACACATTGAAAAGTTCAATCAATCACTGAACCGAATCTAAATGCCAGCTATAAATAAAAGCGAACTACTTATAGGCATCCAACACCTTATTAATCAAGAACGTCAACTATTTGATTCACATGCACATCAACCTGTTAACATTAGAACAGTTATGTTTGCATCAGAGAATAAATTAGGTGTTAGTAAATCTGATACATATGAACTCATTACATTCTTATCTCCACTACCTACAACAATGAATTGCCAAACACCAGAACTTATAAAAGCATACGTAGAAGATGAATATGTTAAATCCGTTGCAGGTGGTGCTGGTTTTACACAATTTGGTGGTAACTATGCCGCTTCATACGCTGCAAAATCTAAAGCAGCTCAATTTGGATATGATCATGTACTATGGCTCGATGGAACAGAGAGAACTTATATAGAAGAATTAAATAATATGAATATTTTCTTCGTTATCAATCATACACTGATTACACCAGCATTAGATGGTATTACAGTACCAGGTGTAACACGACAATCAGTTATTGATTTAGCAAAAGAGTTAGGCTATCAAGTAGAAGAAAGACAAATTAGTATTGACGAAGTCCTTCAATCATATAAAGATGAATTATTAACAGAAGTCTTTAGTACGAGTACTTTGAATGCCATCACGCCTGTAAGTGAAATCAAATATAACGACAATATCTTAACCATTCATAACAATAAAATCGGACCAATTACACAACATTTATATACAACATATACATTTATTCAGCAACGTAAGCTTCCAGACATGCATCAATGGAACTATACAATTGAACGAGAATCAATCGAAATTTAATAGCGATAATGGTAATGAGACTGGTACATAAAATTTGCCAGTCTTTTTCATTTGGAAAAATAGTTGTATACGAGAGGACCTATGTTGCTAGATTGGGGAGTCTTGCAATATACGGAGCTTCTATGTTGCTTGTTTGTGGTGTCTTGCAATATACAAGGCACTTATTTATCTTGTTTGGCTTGTCTTGATAAATACGAAGCTCCTATTTATCTTGTTTCACCAGTCTTGATAAATACGAAGCTCCTATTTATCTTGTTTCACCAGTCTTGATAAATAGGAGGTCCTCAACATTGCTTGTCACCCTCCACTTGCAATATTCAGACCTCCAACATTGCTAGTCACACCCCACTTGCAATCTTCTCCCATCTTATTTCTAAAAATATGAAAAAAGGTCTAGAACCTTTCTGTCCTAGACCCATTTTTAACTTATTTCTCTTTCACTTCTTTAATGACTAAATTATCTAATACGAAATCTTTAGTTCCTTCAAAGTTGACTTGCCCTTCATTTTTAACACCTTTATTGTCTGCCTTCTTATCTGTTGACGCTATGCCAATCCAAGTTTGACCATTTTTATGACCTTTAATTTTCGTTTTGAATTGACGATGTTTTTTATTATCTACAGTACCTTTCAAAGGTGTTTCTTTGTATTTTTGATTATCAATACTGTCGTTACCTGTAGCAAAAGCATATGTGTCATCGGATCCTGATTCATAATCGAATGAAACTTCATATGTCTTATTTGGTTCAAATCTAAAGTTTTGCGGTATCGTTTGATAAGCAAGTTTATTCTTTTCTACTTGACCATTAATTTTTAATGACCATGTACCATCGATAACATCACTTATACGTTTATTATTCCATCCGCGTTGTGTATATGGTGCATGTTTTTCAGATAAGTGTGTTCTATTATCCTCTACACCTTCAATATCAGAAACGACAAATGGGAATATGCCTTGAGGTACTTTTTCAAAATTTTGTTTAAACACATTATCTTGTGAATATAATTGTTGATCATTTTCGAAAATTCGAATGTCATCAAAATATGTGACACCTTCACCTTTATCTCTAGAAAGTGTTAAAGTTGCTTTACCATTTTTAGGTGCTTTAAAGTACACATACATATTTTGAAAATAACTGTCGTTACCTTTCGTTGCAGATTCTTTAGTTGTATTATGAGCGTTAGCTTTAACATAATTTTTAGCGATAGATTTAGTTGTATAATTTTGATGTGTCGTACCATCTGCATCTACACTAATACGTGCTTTTTGATCACTTCGATTATCCACACCAACATAAACTGCATATTGTTTACCTGGTTTCAAATCTGTTAATTTTTGTTTCAATTCAACATTTTTCTTCGGATTGTTAATCGTTAACATATTGTCACTACTGTTAGATTTCGTAATAGAAACGTCTTTTTTAGACCCTTTAATTTTCCAATCTTTAAGATTTTCTGCATTAAATCCTGGATCTTTAATATGCATATCTTCTCCGTATTTTACTTTCTCATTACGTTGTTTTGATTTATACAATACATATGGAGTATTTGCTTTAACATTGCTTAAAGTAACTTTTCCATCTTTAACGCGCACATTATCTACATACTGACGACCATGCTCTGTTAGTTGGTATAATTTTAAATGCTTACTTTTCCAACCTTTTGGTAATTCCCAAGTTGATTCTCCACCATCTTCATTATAATGATAGAGCTTTTGTTTCTTACTGTTTAATTGCTTACCATTTTCATCCCAGTTCCATGGAATTAAATATTTATTGCCATCTAATATCTTCTGACCATTTAACGTTATCGTTCTAGATCTGTAGTTTTCTTTGTCATTTTCATAATCATTAGATTTACGTTTAATGACTACTTTATCCTTACCATTTTTTAATTGGATTTCCATTTCAGGTGTCCATTCAACAGTTTGGTCATTTGCTGTCATTTTGACTGGTTTACCATCTACCCACTTCGTAACTTCAAAGTGCTGTAAGTATTTCGTAGATAAATTTGTTTTAAAAATATTATTAATATATTCATCAAAGTTGTTTCTACCTTGCCAACCTTCAAAATCTTTCATATCATATCCACCTAGTAATGGATAATCAGCTGCACCTGAATAAGTTTGATAATTACCTACCCAAGAGTCTTTCTCGTGGTTTCGAATAAATCTTGCAACTTTTGAATTTATCCCTTTGTTTTTATAACCACCATACGTTAAATCTGCAGCCCAATGTTGAAATGTTGAATCATATTCCATACCGTGACCCCATTCAACAGCCACTCTCCAACCTAAATCTTGAATTTCTTTTGCTAATTGATGAGACATCCAAGCTTGGTTATCACCTGACTGACCATTACCCCATACATCTACATAAATAAAGTCTAAATCTTTACCTACTTTATCTTTAAAAGCTTTTAATCGGTCTTTTCTACCGTGCAACATATCATATTTTGCATCAATATTAATACCTTGATCTAACCAATTCCAACCATAATTATACGTACCTTCGTCATTTTTTCTTAAACGGTCAGGATTAAATGCTTTAGACTCTGGATATGTTTCACTTGCGTTAATATGTACGCCAAACTTTGCACCATATTTCTTACCTTTCTTAAGTAATTTCTTCATATCTTCTGCGCCACCGATACGTTGACCAATATTATCATAATCAAGATGACCAGAATCGTGACCTTCACTACCATATCCTTTTAATATAATGGACTCACCTAATCCATCTGTATTTAAATTAACTTTTTTAACACCATCAAGTGATTTTAAAAATGGATTTTGTGCTTGTGAACCGAAATTCATTGCGATACGGTGTGCAACTAAATCTGGTACAGACTCAGACCCTTTTGCATGATTCATGATAGCTCTATATGCAATAGCACCATCTTGCCAGTCTGTTTTTCCATCACCATTTTCATCATCCGTTATAACAACTTTTGTTTTCGGCATTAATTGTTGTTCTTTAGCATTTTCATAACTTTGACCAGGCTGCAATATCCATTTAGAACTGGATAAACCGACATATTTATCTTCATCTTCTTGTTCCGAGGTTGCATTTATTCTCGTATAATCTAACTCACCTGTTCCTTCAGAATGTTGTGAATTACTCCAAACACCTGCACTCGTCTTATCATTTGAAACAAAACCATACATCATTGGATAATTAAAATCATCTTCAATATCTTTATTAACTTTAAAGTTTTTGTCGCCACTTTTCATCGTATTTGTAGACATACGTGTTGTTTGTAAGTTAGCATTTTTCTGTTTAGAATTCACAGAAACTAATGAATGATTAGGTATTTCAAAATCTTTTATAACAGTATCATCACTTTTACCATCTAACTTGCTTTTATAATCCTTCATATCAAAATGCAATTGGTTATCTTTAACCTTCATCTCAATTGTAAATTCAGCATCTATTTTTTTATCTTTATTAGAAGCAATTAATTGATATCGTGCTGTATGTGCATTCATTCTTTTATACTTAACTTTCGGTTGAACCGATTTACCATTCACTTTAATCGTCTTAATTTCTTTAACTTGGCCATCCATCTTTTTACCATTTTTCAAAGTATACTCAATAGCCCTTGGAAACGACTTATCAACCTTTACCTTCATTTTGTTGCTCTTTAATACATCCCCTTTGTCTTTTGCTTCTACATGATGATTCGTCAGCGTTAATAAGCTGAACAACATAACAGAAACAATTGAAACGACAAACAGTTTTTTCCTCCATACAAATGTTTTATTACTAAAATTCAAATTAAACACCCCTTTTTAAATTTGAAAACTTACATTTATTGTATACTTTTATATCATTATAGTCTAGCGTTTTTGTTCTATATTGTTTGATTTTACTTTCTATTTTGTTCATATAAACAATCAAAACCACCCGTTTAACGGGTGGTTTGTTCTGCGGCTATAAGCCTCTATTACTGACCAGCCCTAAAAGGGCACTGAGAAGATCAGCCAAATGTACTACTTTCCCAGCAACCCTTAAAAGGTAGTGACCCCCCAAAGTTAGAGTTTCCATTATGCTATTAATTGGCTGGATTGAGTTCGGTATTGTACTGGACTTCGTCCAGCCAATTTTAATTTCAAACGTTCATTGTTATACCAATAGATGTAATCCTCAATTCTTCTTTTTAATGTTTCATAGTTAACAAGTTCTTCTCCATGATACATTTCCTGCTTCATGATGCCAAAGAAATTCTCCATAGAAGCATTATCCGCACACGTCGCTTTACGTGACATACTTTGATAAATCCTTTGTTCCGATAATCTTCTAATCCATGCATTATGCTGATAATGCCAACCTTGATCAGAATGTATCGTCGTACGATATGGTGCTTCATGCTTAATGATTGTAACTGCTTTATCCAATGATTGAAGTACTAAGTCTAATGTTGGTCTTCTGGATATACCATAAGAAATGATTTCCCCATTGTATAAATCCATAATAGGGCTGAGATATAATTTTTGTTCTTCAGCACATTTAAATTCAGTGATATCTGTCACTAATTTTTGAAGTCGAATAGATGTATGGAATCTACGATTCAAGCGATTTTCAGCCACTTTACCAACTGTACCTTTGTATGATTGATAGCGTGATTTACGTGTGTATTTTTGACATTTTAATCCTAGTTCTCGCATAATTCGTTGTACTTTCTTATGGTTAATGAGATAACCTTGATTTCTCAAAGCTAAATATATACGACGATAGCCGTATTTACCGTTGTGTTTTTGAAAAAGTTCAATGATCTTTTTCTTCCAACCTTTATCTAAATCTTCCTTTTGTAATTGTTTGGCATGGTAATGATAGGTTGCTTCTGGTATACCAACCTTTACTAAGATATCTTTTAATTTGAATCCTTCTTCTTTGAGTTCGAATGCCACTGCTGCTTGTGCTTTTCTAGAAAGGCACTCGGATTCTCTCGAAAAGCGTTCAACTTTTTTAAATAAGCATTCTCTAATCGAAGATTTTCATTTTCTAGCTCTAACTCTTTTTCTCGTGATAGGTTTTGATTAGATTTCTTCTGTTTCTTCTTTTTCATGGGAGGTCGTCCTTTCGGCTTTTCGAGTCCTTCCACACCTTCTTTGTCATATATCTTTTTCCATCGCACAATAATAGATGGGGTATTTAGGCCAAATTTAATCGCTGTATCTTGGAAGGAATCGCCTGTTCTTTTCATATAGTTTAATACATTTATTTTGAATGTAACAGAATAAACTGTCTTTTTCTGTTTCTTTTTAATGCCATCTACACCGAATGATTGAAAGGCTTTTACCCATGTTCGTATAATAATTTTATCAGGTATATTATATTTTTTAGCTAATTTTCGATAACCATAATGGCCATCTAGATAATCTCTTACAACTTTCAACTTAAATTCATCACTATATTTTGTCATATTAAAACACCCCCTAAAGTTAGTTTTTTTACTCTAACTTTAGGGGTGCAGTACCAAAGGGTTGTTTTATTTTTTCTTCTTTCGAGTTTCTTCCCCAGTAAAAGGATCTATGTACTCTATCATTGTTAACTGTTCTGCTACTATATCCTCTTGTAATTGATTTCTTATATAATTTTCTATCACTTTTTTATTTCTACCAACTGTATCTAAATAAAATCCTTTACACCAAAATTTTCTGTTACCATATCTATACTTTAAATGGGCATGTCTATCAAATATCATTAAGCTCCTCTTACCTTTTAAATAACCTACAAATTGAGAAACACTTAACTTTGGTGGAATGCTAACTAACATATGAATATGATCTTTACATGCTTCAGCTTCTATTATTTCTACACCTTTTCTTTCACACAATTGTCTTAAAATAATACCAATATCTCTTTTAATTTTCCCATAAATAATTTGTCTACGATATTTTGGTGCAAACACAATGTGGTACTTACAATTCCATTTTGTATGTGCTAAACTGTTTGTGTCTGATGACATTTAATGCATCTCCTCGTGTTGTTAATTTTGGTTGGCTGACTAAATATTATTCTAGCATGTAGAGATGCATTTTTTAATACAACGGTGAAACCATACTGTACCATACGCATAGCGTATGGTTTTAATTTCACAAAAAAAACGAAATGATGAGATTCATCATTTCGTTCACAATTCATACTATTTATTTATAATTTTTAATTACTCTAACTATCAGTACAATCATAGGAAAAATCATTAAGACAAGAACAATATAATATAGATTAACAATACTATTTTCCCATGTAATTGGCACAATCACACCAAGTGCCATAATAAGTACTAAAATGATAATGTTTACAAACATGCATACTAACAGATCACGAAAACTTGATTTATTCTTGTAATCGAATGTTTGCTTCCAAAAATTTATATATATCATAAGCAACCCTCCATTCCATTTACAGAATACACCAAATATATCAATTAATATCAATTTTTTTCAATTGATTATTAAAAATATTAAGAACATAATTTGTTTTAAATTGCTCAAATAAGTTAAACTTAATCTACTATCTAGAATGATGAGGCATATTATGAATTTATGACATATTCAAAAGGACTGATAAAGATAATGAAGGTTAATATCGAAAAATATAATCCTAATTGGGTAAATCTTTTTGCAAAAGAATCAAACAACATAAAAAGAATACTTGGTGATGAATTACATTCAATCCATCATATTGGTAGTACATCGATTCCACATATATCTGCAAAGCCAATTATAGATATTATGCCGATCGTTAATAATATAGACAATGTGGATAAATATAATCTTGCTTTTGAAGAGTTTGATTATGATGTGCATGGCGAATATGGAATAGTTAATAGAAGATACTTTACTAAACTTGATAAAGAAACAAATAAAAAACTTTACCATGTTCATGTTTACGATTGTAAAGATGATAAAAACATTATTCGCCATCTCGCTTTTAGAGACTTCTTAATTGAGTTTCCAGAAGTAGCAAAAGAATATGAGGATTTAAAAATGATGCTCATTAATAAGTATTGTGGAGACAAAGAAAAATATGTAAATGGAAAAAATGAATTTGTAAAAATGACTGAAAAACTTGCTATAAATTGGTATTTAGAAAACAAAAAAGAATAAAGACTATAATTCATTTCAAAAATATAGGTGATAACAATCATATATATAAAAGAGTTTTATAATTCATTACCAGAGTTAGAAAATAAAGAATTATCCAAAATACACAATGAAATTTTTGATACAAATGTAAATTTAAACGACAAATTCTTAAGTAAAAATAAAATTATAATTTTAGTCGCCTATAAAGAAAAAAACAATTGTTGGATATAAAATTGGATATGAAGTGGATAGATCAACATTCTACAGTTGGTTAGGTGGCGTTGAAAAAAATAATCGTAATCATGGAATTGCGCAAATGCTTATGGATAAACAAATAAGCATATTAAAAAGTAAAGGGTACGAAAAAATTCAAACTAAGACTTTTAATAAATGGAAAAGCATGCTTATTTTAAATATCAAAAATGACTTTCAAATAAAAAATTGTTATCCAGATAAAAATGACTTAGCAATCATTTTAGAGAAAGATATCAAATAGTAAATTACGGAGATAATCTATAACATAAATACTTGTTGATCCATGTTGTACATAGTTATACTTTTGACACATATTTGACACCTGCATCCTTATTTACTTTTATTAAGCTACTTAAGAGTATCACAAATAATTTATACATCTTGGTGCAGTATTGGCGCAGTTACGCTAATTAACAAGCCTTTTATATATACAAAAAAAATCCCGTCATATCAACGTTACAAGTAACGAGATACAACGGGATATTGGTAATTTACGTCCTGGGAGGGATTCGAACCCCCGACCGACGGCTTAGAAGGCCGTTGCTCTATCCAGCTGAGCTACCAGGACATTTTCAACACAAGAATAATTATATCGAATAGATACTGATTTATCAATACTTTTTAAAAAGAAAAAGGTTTATTAAATCGCTTTCGAAGTATTATTACACGTTTAGTTATTTTGTTTTACTTTTATTCGGTGATAACTATGTCATTAACTTTAACTGTATTGGCTTTTTCGGCTTTACACAAAGATTTATCTTCAAATATTTCTATAACACTCGCATGTACAAGTCCGTTTGCTGTTAATACATATATGTTTTCGTTCTTATGTAAGTCGTTATATTCGTTTTTATTTATACAAAACTCATCATCATTAATAACTGATGTAACGTGTGTTCTGCCCATCTCTACCCCTCCTACGTATAATAACTTATTAGTTTTTACATAAAATTAACGACATTCATAATTATAAAACAATTTTTGTTTAATTGAAAGTTTATTCTAAATTTTTAATAAAATTGAGATATTCGTAAGAATATCTCAATAAATAAAATCTATTTGCCATTTTTGTTTTACAAAATATATATTTAAAGTGCTAATGATAAATTTTCTATTTCTTCATTATTTCTATTTAAATATGTTAATGTCGCATTATTTAGTGCTTCGTCGAATTCGATGATGGCATATGTTTCTTCCCACTGGCCTCTTGTTTGAGAGATACTTCCTGGATTGATACAGTAAACGCCATCTATTGTCTCACACAATGCTATATGACTATGTCCATAAAATGCAAATTTAGCATGGTTATTTTTAGCATGGGCACTTAATACTTCTCTAGATCCTTTAATATCATATCTATGTCCATGTGTATAGAAATAGCCAATACCTTCTAGTTCACCTTGTTCTTCTATTGGAAATTGTGGATCGAAATCACAATTTCCTTTAACTCTTTGATACAAACTTAATTCTGTATCGTTATAGTCGAATTCAGAATCCCCTAAATGTAAAAATAAATCTGCGTCTTTATTTTTTTCGTATATTTCATGAAGTATGCCCTGTTCGCCATGATTATCGCTAACAATTACCCATTTCATTGGAATCGCTCCCCTATATCTTCATTCATTAATTTAATTGCATTTCCACGGTGACTGATTGCACTTTTTTCTGCAGCAGTTAATTCTGCCATCGTTCTGTCTTGTGAAGGTACGAAGAAAATCGGGTCATAGCCAAATCCATTTTCCCCTCGTGGTTTGTCTATAATTTCACCAGGTGCTTTACCTACATATGTAACAGTTTCTTTACCAGGCTCACTTACAGCAATGGCACAAACAAATTCTGCTGCTCTATCTTCTATACCCTTTAAGTTTGTTAGTAATTTTTCTATATTATCTTGATCATTTTTTTGAGCCCCTGCATATCTTGCTGAATAAATACCTGGTTCACCGTTTAAAGCTTTTACAGATAATCCGCTATCATCAGCAATAACGATTTTATTTAATTGTTTGGAAGCCGCTTCTGCTTTCAAAATTGCATTCTCTTCAAATGTTGTACCCGTTTCTTCTACATCAAAATCAGGTGCAATTTCAGAAATACCTATCACATTTGCTTTTGGAAAAATTGTTTTAAAGTCATTTATCTTTCCTTGGTTATTTGATGCAATAATAATATCTTTCATATTTATCTCTCCTTACAATGTTATTCGTTCAACATGAGCATCTTCTATATGTAGCCACTCTTTAATCGTTCTCGTAATATGTTCAACATCACCATTTGCAAAAAATTGATGTTTCGGATTTGGTGTATAATAAGAATGCTCATTACTAAAAGTCAATAATGCACTTACTTCTCTTGCTGTTTCTAAACCTGAAGATATAATTGTCTTGCCATCATCAAAATACTGATGAATCGCATCATATAGTAGTGGATAGTGTGTACATCCTAAAATTACTGTATCTGAATCATCATATCGCCACTGTTTAAGCGTTTGATGGATAACAATACTCGTAATCGTCGGATCTTTATATCTCATTTGTTCAACTAAAGGAACGAATCCTGGACAAGCGACGCCTTTAACTTCTACTTGAGGATTAATAGATTTAATACTTCGTCTATATGCTTCAGATTTAATTGTCCCTTCAGTACCAAGAACAAGCACGCGATTATTTTTAGTCGTCATAATTGCTGTTCTTGAACCTGGATCAATAACTCCAATCACGGGTATTGATAACATTTCTTGTAAAGGTTTCAGAGCAACCGCAGTAGCTGTGTTACATGCGATGACTAGCATTTTAATATCTTTTTCAACTAAAAAGTTAGCTAATTGAATGGTAAATGATTTAACTTCTTCTCTTGTTCTCGGGCCATACGGACATCTTCCGATATCACCTAAATAAAATATCGTCTCATTTGGCAATTGTCGCATGATTTCTTTAGCAACTGTTAAACCACCAATCCCTGAGTCGATTACGCCAATTGGTTTATTCATTCATCTTCACTTCGCATTCTTTTTAACATAATTTCTAACGCTTCATTAAACTTTATTTTATCTTCATCTTCCATAATAGATAGAAGATCTTCAGTATAAATTTGTCTCGCTTGAACAACTTCGTCAATAAGTGCCGTGCCTTTTTCTAATAACTTGACGTGGAATACTCTTTTATCTTTCTCAGATTGAATTCTTTGAACGAGTTCTTTTTTCTCAAGTTTATCTACTATATCTGTCGTTGTAGAATATGCTAAAAATAAACGTTTAGATAACTCACCAATTGTAATTTGATCATGCTCATTGAGCCATTGTAAAGCAATAAATTGAGGCGGTGTTATATCATAAACCTTTAACTGCCCTCTTGATTTTAATTTCGTTCTTTCTACTATATGTCTTAACGAATATTCAATCTGTTTTGTAATTTCTTCCATAGTTGTTTATACCTCTTTTCTCATCAAACTTATATAAATAATAATAACACATACCCTTATATGCAGTTAATGAATTGGTCTTTATGTTATATAAATAAACAAATAAGAGGCCAAGACATAAAATTATGTCCCAGCCTCTCATATCTTTATTAGTTTACTTCGTGATCTGAACCGAAGAATGATTTAAACATTTGGAAAGTAGCTTCTCTGTTCATTGCTGCGATTGATGTTGTTAAAGGAATACCTTTTGGACAAGCATTTACACAGTTTTGAGAACTACCACATTCTTGTATACCACCATCAGACATAAGTGCTCTAATACGTTCATCTTTAGTCATGCTTCCAGTTGGATGCAAGTTGAATAAACGAACTTGAGAAATTGCTTGAGCACCCATGAAATTATTATTCACGTTTACGTTCGGACAAACTTCTAAACATACACCACATGTCATACATTTAGAAAGTTCATATGCTGTTTGACGTTTCTTCTCAGGCATACGAGGTCCTGGTCCTAAGTCATAAGTACCATCAATTGGTACCCAAGCTTTAACTTTTTTTAAGTTATCGAACATGCGAGAACGGTCAACTTGTAAATCACGAATAACTGGGAATGTCTTCATTGGTTCAAGTTTAATTGGTTGTTCCAATTGATCAATAATAGCTGAACATGATTGACGCGCTTTACCGTTAATAACCATAGAACATGCACCACAAACTTCTTCAAGACAGTTCATATCCCAAGTTACTGGTGTCGTCTTTTCACCATTTGACTTAATCGGATTTCTTTGAATTTCCATTAAAGCTGCTATAACGTTCATATTTGGTCTATAAGGAATCTCAAATTTTTCTTCATAAGGTTCAGATTTATCATTTTCTTGACGTTTGATAATGATTGAAATCGTTTTGTTTTCTTGGTTTTGACCTTGTGCATTGTTTTCAACTGTTTGAGTGTCTGCCATAATTATTTACCTCCTTTAGATTTCTTAGAGTAATCACGTTTACGAGGTTTAATGTGACTAATATCCACTTCTTCATATGAAAATTCTGGTGCTTCTTTAGGTCCTCTAAATTGAGCAATCGTTGTTTTTAACCACTCTTCATCATTACGGTCTGGGAATTCTGGTTTGTAATGTGCACCACGTGATTCGTTACGATTATATGCACCAATCGTAATAACTCTTGCTAACACTAACATATTCCATAATTGACGCGTAAAGAATACAGCTTGGTTACTCCAAGTAGATGTATCTTCCATATCAATATTTTGATATCTTTCCATCAACTCAACAATTTTCTTATCTGTTTCAAGAAGTTTATCATTATGACGAACAACTGTAACATTGGCTGTCATAATTTCTCCTAATTCTTTGTGTAACTTATAAGCATTTTCTGTACCTTTAAGTTGTAATAAATGATCGAATTTTTCTTGTTCTTCATTTATGCGTTTTTGGAAAATTTCTTCATCTAATTCTGTATATGATTTTTCAATATTATTAGCATATTTAACTGCATTTGGTCCTGCAACCATACCACCATAGATAGCAGATAATAAAGAGTTTGCACCTAATCTATTACCACCATGTTGTGAGTAGTCACATTCACCAGCAGCGAATAAACCTTTAATATTTGTCATTTGATCAAAGTCTACCCAGATACCGCCCATTGAATAATGAACTGCTGGGAAAATTTTCATTGGGACTTTACGAGGGTCGTCACCAGTGAATTTTTCATATATTTCTATTATACCACCAAGCTTAACATCTAACTCATGTGCATCTTTGTGTGATAAATCAAGGTATACCATGTTTTCACCGTTAATACCAAGTTTTTGGTTCACACAAACATCGAATATTTCACGAGTCGCAATATCACGAGGTACTAAGTTACCGTAATCAGGATATTTTTCTTCTAAGAAATACCAAGGTTTACCGTCTTTATACGTCCAAATACGTCCACCTTCACCACGAGCTGATTCACTCATTAATCTTAATTTATCATCACCAGGAATTGCAGTTGGATGAATTTGAATAAATTCACCATTTGCATATTTAGCACCTTGTTGATAAACAACAGAAGCTGCTGAACCTGTATTAATCATTGAGTTAGTAGATTTACCAAATATGATACCTGGTCCACCAGTTGCCATAATTACAGCATCTGATCTAAATGATTCGATTTTAGAGTCTGTTAAGTTTTGAGCTATGATACCACGTGCAGCATCTTCCTCATCTTTAACAATACCCAAAAATTCCCAACCTTCATATTTTGTAACTAAACCTTTAACTTCATAACTTCTAACTTGTTCGTCTAATGCATATAGTAATTGTTGTCCAGTTGTTGCACCTGCATATGCAGTTCTATGATGCAAAGTACCACCAAATCGACGGAAATCTAAAAGTCCTTCTGGTGTACGGTTAAACATTACACCCATTCTGTCTAATAAATGTATGATACTTGGTGCTGCTGCAGTCATATTTTTTACAGGTGTTTGGTTAGCGAGGAAATCTCCACCATACACTGTATCATCAAAGTGAATGTCAACAGAGTCACCTTCACCTTTAGTATTGACAGCTCCGTTAATACCACCTTGAGCACAAACAGAGTGTGAACGTTTAACAGGTACTAATGAGAATAAATCAACATGCGCACCTTGTTCAGCAGCTTTAATAGTTGCCATTAGTCCTGCTAAACCACCACCGACAACAATGATTTTGTTGTTTGCCATAAAAATTGTCACTCCCCTAAAAAGTATAAATCCTATACGAATGCAAAAATAGCTCTTAAGCCAATAATACTAATTACGATAAATACAAATAAAGTTACATAAGTCATAAAACGTTGTGATTTTGGTGATTGTGTAATTCCCCAAGTAATGAAGAATGACCATAAACCATTTGAGAAATGGAATATAACACTTAATACACCAATAACATATAGCGTTACAGAAATTGGATTAGATAAAATATCTGAAACCATATCAAAGTCAACGTGATGTCCTAATGCAGCTTGAATACGCGTTTGGTAAACATGAACAGCTATGAAAATAAATGAAATGATACCAGTTAAACGTTGTAATAAGAACATCCAGTTTCTAAATAGTGAATGCCTTCCTACGTTTTCTTTAGCTGTAAACGCTATGTATAATCCATAAATAGCGTGGAATAGTATAGGAATATAAATAACTACAACTTCTAAAACAATTTTAAATGGTAAGTTCCACATAAAATCTGATGCTTTATCAAAAGCTTCTGGACTTATCGTTGCAAAATGGTTAATAACCAAATGCTGAATTAAGAATATTCCTATAGGAATTACACCTAATAATGAATGAATACGACGTAAAATAAACTGTTTTTCGCTTGACGCCAAAAGAAGTCCCCCCTAACTTTAATCTATGGCCCTATCGTTATATTAAGAACATAATAATCTGAAAACGATTACATACATCCCAAAAAAAATTCGATGAGCATTTACATGTATATTGTAACATCATTAAGTATGAATTTGGGCATGAGAATTATTCTCATACCCAAATATATAGATTTTTTGTTGTAATTTTACCATTTATTGACTAAGCTTATCTACTAAGTTTTGAGCAACCTTTTTAGGAACACCAATTTTCACAAAATCCTCTAAATTCGCTTCTCTCATTTTTTTAATAGAGCCAAAATGTTTTAATAATGATTGTTTACGCTTTGGTCCAATACCTTCTATTTCATCTAAAGCTGACTTAAGTGATGTTTTTTGTCTTGTTGATCTATGGAAACTAATTGCAAATCGGTGCACCTCATCTTGAATACGCTGAAGTAAATAAAATTCTTGAGAATTTTTCTTTAGTGGTATAATTTCTGCTTGTGATCCGTACAATAATTCTGAAGTTTGGTGTTTGTCATTTTTACTTAGACCTGCAATTGGTATATCAAGTCCTAATTCATTTTCTAATACATCTCTCACTGAAGACATATGTCCTTTACCACCATCAACAATAATTAAATCAGGAATTGGCAGTCCTTCTTTTAATACTCTTGTGTATCTTCTTCTAACCGCTTCTTGCATCGACTTGTAATCATCTGGACCTTTTACGGATTTAATTTTATATTTGCGATAGTCCTTTTTACTTGGCTTACCATCCACAAAGGCAATCATAACGGATACTGGATCTACACCTTGAATATTAGAATTATCAAATGCTTCAATTTTAATCGGTGTTTGAATACCCATAGCCTCTCCTAAGTTCTCAATAGCTTTGATTGTTCTAGATTCATCTTTCGCAATTAATTCAAATTTATTTTTTAGTGAGATGCTCGCATTTTTTATAGCAAGATCCACCATTTCTTTTTTCTGACCTCTTTTAGGCTGAACCACTTTTGAATCAACAACTGACTCAACTGTTTTAATGTCTAAATTCTTCGGGATATGAATTTCTTTAGGCGTTAAATGTTGATTTAAAGAATAGAATTGTCCAATAAATGTATAGAATTCTTCTTCAGCAGTTTGAATGATAGGTATCATAGATGCTTGTCTTTCAATTAATTTACCTTGCCTAATAAAGAATACTTGAATACACATCCATCCTTTATCAACCGAATAACCAAATATATCTCTCATCGTCATGTCAGCTGACATCATATTCTGTTTATAATTTAACATTTCAATATGTTGTATTAAGTCACGGTATTCTTTCGCTTCTTCAAACTTCAAAGCTTCACTCGCTTGATTCATCTTCTCGTTTAAGTCATTGACGATTGTTTTGTCATCACCATTTAAAAAATCAGTAATTTCTTTGATCATCGTTTGATACTCGCTTTGTTCGACTGGATAAACGCAAGGTCCTAGACATTGGCCAATATGATAATAAAGGCATACTTTATTTGGCATTGTGACACATTTTCTTAATGGATAAATTCTATCTAGTAATTTCTTCGTTTCATGTGCGGCATAAGCATTAGGATATGGTCCGAAGTATTTACCCGAATCTTTTTTTACGATTCTCGTTACAATAAGTCTAGGGTGTTTTTCTTTTGTAATTTTTATAAATGGATAACTTTTGTCATCTTTTAATAATATATTATAACGTGGTTGATGTTTTTTAATTAAGTTAAGTTCAAGTAATAATGATTCTATTTCACTTGAAGTCACGATAAATTCAAAATCTCTAATCTCCCCTACGAGACGAGTTGTCTTTTCATCATGTGCACCTGTGAAATAGCTACGAACTCTGTTTCTTAATCGTTTAGCTTTACCAACATATATAACCGTTTGTTGTCTATCTTTCATGATGTAACATCCAGGCTCTGTTGGTAAAACTTCAAGTTTTTGCTTAATTTTCTTTTGGTAGTCCTCCACCTTTATCACCTACCTTTTTAAATTCATTATATCAATAAAATTTACATTGACCAAAACATATGTTCTATATAAATATCTATCATCACACAAAAACTGCCTACAAAGTCATATGCTTTGTAGACAGTTTGGATTAATCATAGGTTGTAACGATTAATAATGTTTAGATAATACTTGTTCTAGTTGCTCTTTAGGTTGGAAACCTACTACTTTATCTACAGCTTCGCCATCTTTAAATACGATTAAAGTTGGGATACTCATAACTTCGTATTTAGCTGCTGTTGCTTGGTTTTCATCTACGTCTAATTTAACGATGTTAGCCTTACCTTCAACGTCTTTAGCTAAATCTTCTAATACTGGCGCGATCATTTTACAAGGTCCACACCATGGTGCCCAGAAGTCCACTAAACTAACGCCTTCTTTGATTTGTTCATCGAAATTTGCATCTGTTGCTTTTAATAATGCCATTGGAAAAATCCTCCTTGTTAACTTATGATAATGAGAGTATAGCACGCTTTATTTTGCAATGCATGTTGTTTGCTCAAAGTGTATTGTACTTGATATGAACTATATTAGCAATCACTTAAATTCAGGTTTTCTTTTGTTTATAAATGCATCAATACCTTCTTTTGCATTGTCGCTTTCAATAATATCAACAAAATGTCTTTCTTCAATTTGATCACTTTCTAATGATAAATCTAAATTAGACATTTGCTTGATGACTTTAATAGAGTCTAAAGATTTAGAAGCAATTGTAGTAGCTAATTTTTCAGTAGTCTGTTCTAATGCTTCTTTATCTTCAACTATTTCATTGAATAAATGTTTCACTTCTTCTAAATTGATATTCTCACCTGTTAATGCAGCTTGTAATGCTTTATGTTGACCTACCATAGTAGATAATCGTCTGACACCACCAAAGCCTGGGAATATACCTAAATTAATTTCAGGTAATCCTACTTTTGTATCTTTCGTGATTAGTCTCATATCACATGCTAAAGCAAGTTCAAATCCACCACCTAAACAAACACCATGAATTGAACTAATAACTGGCTTATGACAAGTCTTAATCAATCTAAATAATTTAGCACTTGTAGAAGCTAAATCTAATCTTTCATGTTTAGTTAGTTCTGGGAATGATTTTATATCTGCACCTGCAGAGAAACATTTTTCATTACCTTTTATAACGATGACTTTCACTTCATCATCGAAACCTTGTGTTTCAATTGCTTCAATAATATTATTTAATACTGCCTCATTTAAAGCATTTACTGGACCATGATTTAATTGTATATAAAGAACGTGGTTTTCAACATTTGTATTTATCAAGAAAATTCCTCCTTATAAAAATATTAAGTATGCAATACCTGCTATAAATGTTAAAGCAGAAATAACGAGTAATACTTTAGCTAGTTTATACATATCAAAATTATCCAATATGTTTCCTCCTTATTTCAATGTTACAACAGTAACACCAAATCCACCTTCTGAAGGCATACCAGTACGATATGAATCTACAGAACGATGTTTTTTAAGATGATCAGCTACACCTTTTTGTAATGCACCTGTACCTTTACCATGAATAATATTCACTGTACCGTAATTAGAAAGTACTGCTTGATCGATATATTGGTCTAATTCTAACATAGCATCTTCATATCGGTAACCTCGTAAATCTAAATCCATTTTTATAGTAGAGCGATTCGTTCTAGGAACAACTTTACTTGGCTGTTGTTTCTTTTTATCTAGTTTTTCTAAATCTTTTACTTCTATTTTCATTTTTAGTATACCCATCTGAACAACTACTTCTTCATCGCTGATCACATCGATAACTTCACCTTTTTGACCATATGATAATACTTTAACGTCATCACCTTTTTCAATTTTATCGTGACGTTCTTTCTTAACATTTTGTTTCAGGGATTGAGATGTATATTGATTATCAAGTCGTTTCTTTCGCTCAATCAATTCATGCTCTTTTACCTTTGCAGCTGAATTATCTCGCATATCTCTTAGTTCTTGAAGGATTGTTTCCGCTTCTTCAGTCTTCTGTTTAACTTCTTGATTGGCTTTATTTCTCGCTTCATCCATCAATTGTGTTTTGAAGTTTTCAAAGCGTTGCAATTCTTGTGTTAATGATTGATGCAAGTCTATAGATTCTTGTTTTAATTTTTCAACTTCAATTCGATCATTTTCGACAGATTTAGCATTTTTCTCAAGTGATTCTATCATGACATTGATTTCTTTTTCATCTTGACCAATCAGTGATTTCGCATGATTGATGAGTTCATTTTTAAGCCCTAATTTTTTAGAGATTTCAAATGCGTTTGAACGTCCTGGTATGCCCATTAATAATTTATAAGTTGGTCTTAATGTTTCAACGTCAAATTCAACACTTGCATTCATCACTTTTTCTCGATTATAACTATATGCTTTAAGTTCAGGATAATGTGTTGTTGCCATGATTAAAGCATCTCTTTCAATCGTATAATCTAAAATACTCATTGCTAATGCTGCACCTTCACTAGGATCAGTTCCTGCGCCTAATTCATCAAATAATATTAATGAATCTTTATCCGCTTGATCAATAATATTGACGATATTTTTCATATGTGATGAAAAAGTCGATAACGATTGTTCAATAGATTGTTCATCACCAATATCACAAAATACTTTCTTAAATATTGTTATAATTGCGCCATCTAATGTCGGAATTAACAAACCAGATTGTGCCATTAACGTGATTAAACCAACTGTTTTTAAGGTAACAGTCTTACCACCTGTATTAGGACCTGTAATAATAACAGCATTTATATCTTCTTTAAATTCAATCGTATTGCTGACAACTTCTGATTGATTAATTAATGGATGTCTTGCTTTAGGCAAATATATTGCTCTATCTTCAGATATGATTGGTTTAGTAGCTTTAATAGTTGCACCAAATTTCGCTTTTGCCGTCACAAAATCTAAATGCCCTATAACATCTGTACTTGAAAGTAATTCATATCCTACTTCGCTAACTTGTTCAGTCAGAATATATAACAGTCTGTCTTTTTCTTCTTTTTCTTTAGCTTTAACTTGAGCGATTTGATTATGCATTTCAACAATTGCACTTGGTTCAATATATAATGTTTGGCCTGAAGCAGATTGATCATGCACGATTCCATTAAAATCTTGACGATATTCTGCCTTAACTGGAAGTACATGTCTATCATTTCTAACCGTTACAATTGAATCCGATAATTTCTTCTGATTAGCTGAAGATCTAACCATTTGCTCTAATCTTGATTTAATGCGATCATTCGTTTTTTTAATTTGATGTCTCAATTCAGCTAATTTCGGACTTGCCGTATCAAACAAATCATGTTCATCACACTGTTCACTTATTTGATTTAGTAAGTCACTTAAAATTGGCAATTGTGCAACATAACCATGGATATTTGGATAAAGAATTGCTTCATCTTCATCAACGATACTTGCGTAAAATGTTTTAAATCTATTTTGAACTTGAATATTAAGTTTAATTTGGTTTAATTCTTCAACGTTTAACAAACTGCCAATTTCTGCACGTCTTACATAGGATTTAATATCTTTTAGCCCTGAATACCCAGGTACTCTATGTTTATTATAAATTTGAGTCATTTCGTCTGTTTCATTTATACTTTGCTGAACTGTTTCAAGTTCATCACTTGGTTTAAGTTCGTTAATAAGGCGTTCAGCAATATCACTTGTCGCATGAGTAGACAATTGTTGAATAATTAAGGGATATTCAAGAACTTTTAATGTTTTCTCATTCATATTATCTTCCCTCTTCTTTTAATACTTTATTTTGTTGATTGGATCCATTTTTTAAATGCTTCACGTGATTTAGCATTAATAACTTGTGATTTTTTAACCCAACCTTTTTGAGCCGTTCCAACACCATATTTCATGAAATCAAAATGATCAATATGATGGGCATCCGTATTGATTGTAATCATTAAGTCAGGATTATTTTTTAATACGTCAGCGCTTAAATCTAATCGTTGTGGATTAGCATTCAGTTCTAATACTGTATTAGTATCTCTAGCCATTTTAATAAGTTCATCAATATTAGGACGGTATCCTTCTCTTCTACCAATGATTCTACCTGTCGGATGTGCTATATGTCTGACATATTGATTTTCACATGCAGTTCTAAGTCTATTCATAATCTCTTCTTCAGATTGATTGAAACTTTGGTGGATTGCTGCAATCACATAATCTAATTCTTTCAATACGTCATCTGGATAATCTAAACTACCATCTGGTTTAATATCCATCTCTGTACCACTATAAACATCAATTTCTTTATATGATTCATTCAATTTTTTAATTTTTTCATTTTGTTCCAATAAGCGTTCAATAGATAGACCATTTGCTACTGCTAAACTTCTAGAATGGTCTGTAATACAAATAAATTGATATTGACGCTCAATTGCCGCTTCAATCATTTCTTCAAGTTTAAATGCACCATCACTATAAGTTGTATGCATATGAATATCACCATTAATATCTTCTAACTGTATGATATCTTGAATATCTTTATCAAATTCTGTACCATCCTCACGCATTGTTGGTGGTATATATGGCACGTTAAAATGATCATAAATTTCCTTTTCACTTTGATAAGTAATGATGTTACCATTTGCTTCTTCTATACCATACTCACTTACTTTTTCATTTTTTTGTTTAGCAAGTTGTCTAATTTTAATATTGTGGTCTTTAGAACCTGTAAAATGTTGCAATGTATGATAGAAAGCTTCTGGTTGAATCAGTCTAAAATCAACACCAATAACATCATCTTCAATTTGTAAATCTAGAGAAACTTTCGTTTGGCCAACAGCAATTTGTTCTTTTATATCTGGAAACTCGAGTAGTGCTTGTTGTACTTTTGTAGGTTCTTCAGTTGAAATAATATAATCTAAGTCTTTGCTCATTTCTTTCATTCTTCTGAAACTACCTGCAACTCGATATTGAATAATGTCTTCAACATTATCTAAAAATTGATTAATAACTTCATGTGCTTTAATCATTGTATTGATTGGATATTTTTCAGGTCGTTGCCCTAACACTTTCGCTTCTTCAAGAAGTTTTTGTTCAGTCTTTTTCGCAAAGCCTGGTAATTCAGACACTTGATTCTTTTCACACGCTTTGATTAAATCTTCTTTATTTTTTATATTTAATTCTTTATATAATTTCGCAATTTTTTTACTACCTAATCCAGGTATTTTTAGTAATGGAATAAGTCCTTCTGGAATTTCTTCTTTTAACTCATCTAAATAACTTTGTGTCCCATTATCTATATATTCATTTATGACATCGCCTACACCTTTACCAATGCCTTTTAATGATGTCACATCTTCTATTTCATTTAACGTTCTTTCATCTGTTTCTAATGATTGACTCGCTTTTCTGTATGCTGATACTTTAAATGGATTCTCACCTTTAATTTCCATGTATACTGCAATTGTTTCTAACATTTTTACGATATCTTTTTTTGTTAACATGTCTATTCCTCCGTAAAAAAAGTCATAGGTTCTCCCATGACTTTTTTCAATATGAATTCATTTAATTTGAAAGCCATTTTACTAATTGTTCAGATAAGAATGGTGTCTTTGTTAATACTATATTACCAATAGAAGACTGTTGTAACGAATCTATAAAAGGTGCTACCGGAATAACGGCAACTGTTGCTAGTATGATAATTACAACTAAATACGCTTCTATAAATCCAAGTACGATACCATAATATCTTGCATATTTACCGCCAAATTCCATTTGATGATAAAAATCAAATACTGTTGCTACAATTTGTAAAATTATTTTAGTAAAAACAAATAAAATGAGAATCGCCATAATATTATAAAATGCATTCTCATTATTAATATTATTAAATATTGCATTCTTACCTTCTGTAGACGCACTCGGATAAGGTAATATTAAATGCAATTGCTTGCTAAATGGTGCGTAACAAATGCTGGCAATCACCAATGAACTAATCGTGCCGATAGAATGTAATGATTGTAATACTAAACTACGTCTATATCCAATGATGACACCTATAATTAAACATAAAAATATAAGTAAAGTTATCATTCTAAATGTCCTTTATTTTTAAATTGTTTGATTTCTTCTCTTAACTTTTCATTTTCTTCTTCTAATTTAACATATTCATGCATAACATTAACAGCTGTAAGAACAGATTTACGCGTTGTATCCAAGCCTGCATTTAATTGCCCGAGCGCTTGCAACTTTTCATCCACTCTACCAGCTACATATCGAATATGTGATGGATCGTCTTCACCAATAATTGTATAATGTTGATCATTTATAACCACTGTCACTCTATTTTTATTTTCACTCATTATACTACCCCTGTTCAAATTATAAATGGATTTCTATATATGTAATCATACTATATTATACATGACATAAGTTCATTTGTGTATGAATATCCACCAACTTGATTTGAGAAAATTCGTTTATATCATAAATTTATGCTACTCTATTTATAGAAAAAATTAAAAAGGCAGGACTTAAAAGTGGCAAACATCGTAAAAACAATTGACTCCAATACAATCAATCAACTTATAAAACAATATAATATGGAAACAAAGAACTTACCAACTGGCACTTTAGCCCGCAAAAAAATAAAAAGTACACAAGTCCAAATATACCGTTCAAAAAAAATAATGTTTCAAGGTAAAGATGCAGAACAAGTAGCAAGTGAAGTACTTAAAGAAAACATAACGTCATCACCTTCTAAATCAACACCTGTTACAAAAAAATATGAATTTGATATACATAATACAATTGGTAGTGATGAAGCAGGCAGTGGCGATTATTTTGGCCCACTGACAGTATGTGCAGCATACGTATCTAAACAAAACGCTAAAATTTTAAAAGAAATTGGTGTAATGGACTCCAAGTCTTTAACTGATCCTAAAATTGTAGAACTAGCTGAACAAATTATACAAATATGCCCTCATTCTCTAATTGTACTTGATAATCCCAACTACAATACAAAGCAAGCAGAAGGTTGGAGTCAAGTTAAAATGAAAGCAGTCCTTCACAATCAAGCTATTAAAAATGTCATCTCAAGAATCGACGAAGAAGAATTAGAACAAATTGTAATTGATCAGTTCGTACAAGCAAGCACATATGAACGATATATTATTGGCCAAATGCCACGTAAAGACATTACACACTTTGAAACAAAAGGTGAATCAAAATCAATCGCAATTGCTGCTGCTAGTATTATTGCGAGATATGCACTTGTTAAACACATGGATCAATTAGCGAAATCTTTAAATATCATTATCCCTAAAGGCGCAAGTAATAAAGTAGATTTAGAAGCAGCAAAAATCGTCCAAAAATATGACATGCAACAGTTAGATAAAATTACGAAAACACATTTTAAAAATAGAGATAAAGTATTAGACCTTATTAATCGAAAAAGGAGAAATTAATATGTTACTTATCACATTTAGTTGGCAAGTCATACTTGCCCTAATCATTATTTGCTATTTAATTTGGTTTATCGGTAAACAACTGACAAATTCAACAAACAAGCGAAAAAAATAATATAAAAACACAGCAATCTGATATGATCCTTCAGATTGCTGTGTTTTTTTTATATCTTATGCTCTTAATGTTGCACCATTTTGTTCTAATGCTGTTAAGATTTGCTCGTGTACTGCTGAAACGTTATCTTCTGTCAATGTTTCATTTACGTCTAAATAATCTAAGCGAATTGCGACCGATTTCTTGCCTGGTTCCATATGTTCGCCTTCGTAAACGTCAAATACTTCTGCGTTATTTAATATATCTGCACCATTTTCATAGATTGTATGAATAAGTGTAGCTGCCGTAACTTCTGTGTTAACCACAAGTGCAATATCTCTTGAAACTCCTGGGAATTTTGGAATAGCTTCGTATTCAATTTTGCCAACAGGTTGTCCTAAGATTTTTGTGAAGTTTAACTCAAACACATAAGTGCGGTCTAAGTCATTTTCTTTTTCAACTTTCGGATGTAATTCTGCTATTAAACCAACAACTTCATCATTTAATTTAACGTATGCTGTTCTACCTGGATGTAATAAGTCTAATGTCGTCGCTTCATAAGTGAACGTTAAGTTTAATTGTTCTGCAAGACGTTCTACAATACCTTTTACTAAGAAGAAATCAACAGGTTCATCTTTTTGTTGCCATTTATTACCTGTATATTGTCCTGTTAAAATACCACTTAAAAATTCAACTTCTGTTGGTAATTGATCTTTTCCGTTACTATAGAACACTTTACCAAGTTCATATAAAGCAACGTTTTTATTCTTACGCGCAACGTTATAACGTGTAGCGTCAACTAATCTAGGTAATAAACTTTGACGTAATACAGCTTGATCTTCACTCATAGGCATCATAAGTTCTACAACTTCTTGTTGTTCTAAAGTATAGTTTTGAGCAACATCTTTACGAACTAATGAATACGTAATAGCTTGATCTAAACCAGCACCTTCAAGAATTTCTTTAACTTTTCGTGTCTTCAATTGGTTATCTGTTAAATAGCCAGCAGTTGCATTATCAAAGTTTGGTAATGTTGAAGGTAATTGGTCGTATCCGTAAATACGCGCAACCTCTTCGATTAAGTCGGCTTTAATTGAAATATCATTTCTTCTTGATGGCACTTCTACTTTAAAGGCATCTCCAGATACAATCGTTTCAAATCCTAAACGATTAAATATTGTATTAATTTCATCTGTAGAAAGATCAAAACCGATTAATTGGTTAACATCTTGTATTGTAATGTCTATCGTACGAGACAATTCTGGTAAAGTACCATCTGATACAACTTCACTTAACACAGTTCCACCAGCAATATCTTGTAATAATTTTGCTGCTCTATCTAAAGCATCGAGTACTCTTTCACTCGCAATACCTTTTTCGAATCTGCTTGAAGCTTCACTTCTTAAGCCTAATCGTCTTGATGTTTGTCTAACATTTGTAGCATTAAATAATGCACTTTCGATTACGACATTTTGAGTGTTCTCTGTAACTTCTGAGAAATCGCCACCCATGACACCAGCGATTGCAATTGGTTCTTCACCATTTGTTATAACAAGGTCTGAAGTTAGTAGTTCTCTTTCAACATTATCTAATGTTGTGATTTTTTCATTTTCATGTGCATAACGTGCAACAATTTGATCTGATCCAATTTGATCTTGATCAAACATGTGTAACGGTTGACCATACTCTAAAAGCACGTAATTCGAAACATCTACCACGTTGTTAATTGGACGGATGCCAGCTTTCATTAATCTAGACTGCATCCATGATGGAGATGGTGCAATTGTTACATTTTTAATAACTCTAGCTGCATAAAATGGAACACCTTCTTGATCTTGAACTGTCGCTGATAATGATTGACTAGCTTGTTCTTCAGTTTCATCTAAAGAAGTATTTGGGTATTGTATGTCATTGCCATATAATGCGCTCACTTCATGCGCAGCACCAAGCATACTTAAACAGTCTGCTCTATTTGGCGTCAAATCAAAGTCTAATACATCGTCATTCAACAATAATGCTTCTAGTGCATCACTACCAGGCGTTGGTTCATTTGAGAAGACGTAAATACCATCTGCATATTTTTTAGGCATAACATTTGGATCAATACCTATTTCTTGTAATGAACAAATCATACCTTCTGATACTTCACCACGTAATTTAGCTCTTTTAATTTTAACGCCACCAGGTAAACGACCACCTACTCTTACAACGATGACATATTGATCTTTATCCACATTTGGTGCACCACAAACGATTTGTACGGGTTCTTCTTCACCAACATCCACTTTACAAATATTCAGTTTATCTGCCTCTGGATGTTTCTCTTTAGAAAGCACATGTCCAACGACTAATTTTTTAATATCGTCTCCATAATGTGTAACACTATCAACTTCAATACCGCTTCTTGTAATTTTCTCAGCTAAATCTTCAGTATTAGCATCTATATTTATATATTCACTTAACCACTCTTTACTTACTAACATTATGCTTCACCACCATCTTCTACAGGCTTAAATTGTTCTAAAAATCTCACGTCATTTGTATAGAAATGTCTAATATCTTCAATTCCATATTTCAACATTGCCATTCTATCCGGTCCTAAACCAAAAGCAAATCCAGAATATTTATTTGAATCAAAGCCTGCCATTTCTAATACATTTGGATGTACCATTCCTGAACCAAGAACTTCTATCCAACCTGTTTGTTTACAAACGTTACATCCTTTACCTTTACATTTGAAACATGACACATCTACTTCAACTGATGGTTCAGTGAATGGGAAGAAACTTGGTCTTAATCTAATTTCACGATCTTTACCAAATAATTTACGTGCTAATAATTCTAATGTTCCTTTTAAGTCACTCATCTTGATATTTTCAGCTACGACTAAACCTTCAATTTGTGTGAATTGATGACTGTGCGTCGCATCATCAGAGTCTCTACGGTAAACTTTACCTGGACAGATAATTTTAACTGGTCCAACACCATTACGTTTTTCTAAAGTTCTCGCTTGTACAGGAGATGTATGTGTACGCATTAAGATTTCTTCTGAAATATAAAAAGTATCTTGCATATCACGTGCTGGATGAGACTTCGGTAAATTAAGTGCTTCAAAGTTATAATAGTCAGATTCTACTTCATAACCTTCAACGATTTCATAACCTAAACCAATAAATAAATCTTCTAAATCTTCATTGATTTTAGTTAGTGGATGTTTCGCACCTAAACTTACTTTTCTACCAGGTAACGTTACATCGATTGTTTCATTCTCTAATTGTTGGTTTAATGCTTCCTCTTCTAAAAGTACTTGTTTAGCTTCGATTTCTTTTTCAACAGCTTTACGTACTTCGTTCACAAGTTGACCGAATTCTGGTCTTTCTTCTTTAGGTAATTCTTTCATTTCTTTCATAAGGCCCGTAATCACGCCTTTTTTACCTAAATAATTTACTTTCACGTCTTGTAATGATCTTTCTGCTTTTGCTTCATTAATTCTTACAAGCGCATCTTGTCTTAATTCAGATAACTTTTCTCGTAATGACATATATATCCTCCTATTTTGGTCGAAAAAAAGACTCCGCCGCCTCAAATATAGAGGGACGAAGTCTTCCGTGGTACCACCCAAATTTATACATAGTTATGCATACACTTATATGTTGATAACGGATCTACATTCCGACTTAAATTTCTTTAAGTAGCTAAAAAGATGAAAAAAATTAAGTTACAACATAGGATTTTTCAGTCTCGAATCCATTCCCTTGTCATGTGTAAACATTAATTTACGTCCTTTTGTAAGCTCATATTGATTATGAAAACATTATATTAAATATTATATAATTGGTCAACCTTTCAAATGATAAAGCAAGATACCACAAGATACAGCTACATTTAAACTTTCAGCTTTGCCATATAGTGGTATATGAAGATTCTTAGTCGTTTGTTCAAGTATCGCTGGATCAACGCCTGCACCTTCATTCCCCACAATTAACGCAAAGTTTGAAAGACTTTTGACTTCTCGATATTCAACTGCATTTTGAAGACTTGTTCCGTAAGTTTCGCCATCAAATTGTTCCATAAATTCAAATATATCTTGCTCAACAACTGGTAAATGAAAGACACTACCTTGTGAAGCGCGTAATACTTTATCTTGATATGGATCTGCACTTCCTTTTGAATAAATAACAGCGTCCATACCTGCAGCGTCAGCGTTACGAATCAATGCACCCATATTACCTGGATCTTGTACTCTATCTAATACAAGGACTTGTTTAAAATTACTCGTTTCGTATGTAGGCATTTCGACAACCGCAAATATACCTTGAGGTGTCGTTGTGTCAGATAATGATTCTGCTACTTTAAAATTAATGACATATGCTTCCTTAGCATAGTCAACAATTTTCTCATCAACTCTTGCATAATCTACTGCTAATAATGTAATGATATTCAGTTGACTATGATAAGCTTCTTCGATTAAATGAAAACCTTCAATAAGAAATTGCCCTTGTTTAACACGTTCTTTTTTCTTTTTTAATTTATTCATTTGTTTAATTTTATTATTTTGAACTGAAGTAATTTCTTCCATAGTAACGCCTCATCTTCTCATTATGATATAAAAATATTATATACGAAAAAAGACCGCCAACAAAGTCAAAGACATTGATGACAGTCTTAAGCACCTTAGTTTAGGTGTTTAAATATTAATTATTATTTAGAAACGACTTCTTTACCTTTGTATGATCCACATGCTTTACATACACGGTGAGATAATTTCATTTCTCCACAGTTTGAACATTCTACCATACCTGGTACTGAGATTTTGAAATGCGTACGACGTTTTCTTTTAGCTGTTTTTGAAGTTCTTCTAGCTGGAACTGCCATGTCTTATTCCTCCTTAAATTTTATAAACACTTTTCCGATTATTTTTCGTCATCGAAGAATTGTTGTAATTTTTGAAGTCTTGGATCAACTTTCTTTTCAGTTTCTTGTTCTGAATCTTCGGTTGACTCAAATTGATCTTCGCCAATAACTTCCCAACCATCGCCTGCCATTGAAATATCTTCGCTACCTTCAGAGAATACTTGTAACGGTTTCTCTAAAATAACAAGTTCTTCAATGATTGGTAATAAATTAATCATGCCGCCTTCGAGTTTATGTCTCAATTCGTCATCATCATTATTACTTTCACTAAATTCATCTAGCTCAAATATTTCTACTGATGTAGTATCAAATGGTAGCTCTACTGGCTTTAAAGTACGGGCACATGGTAACGTCAATACACCATTAATGTCAAGATTGACAATTATCTCATGCATTCGCACTTGAACGTCTCCTGTTACTTTTATTGGAGATATATCGATAAGTTCATCTACCCTTTCAATTAGGTATTTCATATCGATTTCTTTATCAAAAGTAAATGGTTCGTTTTGGTATTTTTTAAGTTGTGTTATTGACCACTTCATCTGGGTTCACCTCTTACAAACACAAAAATTATTGTAACCTTAACGACAATGTTTGTCAAGATTTTTTCTTAACATTCATTATCTGATACAATACTTATGATGAAGTGAAATGGGAGGAAATGCAAATGAAAAGTGTTGCTTTAATAACAGAATATAATCCATTTCATAATGGGCATGTATATCACGCAGAATCTTCTAGAAAATTAACCGAAAGTGATGTTGCAATTTCTATTATGAGTGGTTCTTTTACAATGCGGGGAGAACCAGCAATTTTAAGTAAGTTTAAGCGCGCCGAAATGGCCATTCAATATGTAGATTTAGTCATTGAATTACCTCTTGTATATGCCATATCATCTGGTGATTTATTTGCTAAAGGAGGCCTTCAAATAGCAGAACAACTTGGATGTGACACATTATCTTTCGGAAGCGAATCTGGAAATATTGACGATATTAAACAGGTCATTAAAGAAATAGAACAAGTATCTAAAAGTGGAAAATACAAACAAATGCTAAAAGAAGGGAAATCACACCCGAGAATTATTTCAGAATTAATACCTCATAATCAAATGCTTAAAGGTTCAAATAATTTACTCGCAATTGAATATGTGAAACATATTATGCAGCATAACTTAGCAATAGAACCGACAACGATTCAAAGAAAAGATAATATGTATTTAGATGCTCATTTAAACGAAACAACACACATTTCAAGTGCAACTTCTATACGTAACGCCTATTTCAGACAGGACGATACATATCAATTAAGTTTACCGACAACTAGTTCAAATATATTAAAGCACGCTCATGCAGTTAACTGGGATCACTTTTTCCCATTATTAAAATGGACAATATTAAGAGATACCCATGAAGAATTACGAGACATATATATGATGACTGAAGGATTAGAATATAAAGTTAAAAAAGAAATTAAAGATAGTACGAACTTTGAAATGTTTGTCCAAAAGCTCAAATCTAAGAGATATACGTGGACAAGATTACAACGCTTGTTAACCGCAATTTTGTTAAACGTTACGAATGAACAAGTTTCTGAATATAATCCAACTGCCATACGTGTACTTGCAATGTCTAAAAAAGGACAAGCTTATTTAAAATCTCTTAAAGATACATGTCCATTACCTATCGTTACAAATGTTAATAAACAAACAGTTGCTCACTTCACAAATGAAATTAAAGCAACAGATTTATATCAATATATTTCAGGTGATTCTGATACTGATTTTAATAAACCAGTCATAATAAAAAACGCATGACATATGCATGCGTTTTTTATTATGACTCTTTATTTTTAATTTTTTCTTTCAATGCTTTATTCACATTTTCAGGAACAAATTCCGAAATATCGCCGTCAAATTGTGCAACTTCTTTCACAACACTTGAACTTATAAATGAATAATGATTATTTGTCATCATATATAATGTTTCAATATCGTCATCTAATTTTTTATTCATAGATGTCAATTGCATTTCATACTCAAAGTCGCTAACAGCTCTTAATCCTCTTACAATCGTGTTAGCATTTATTTCTTTACAAAAGTCTACAAGTAACCCATGAAATGAATGAACCACTATGTTTGGTACATCTTGTACCGCTTCTTTAATTAATTCAACACGCTCTTCTGTACTAAATAAGCCTTTTTTAGAACTATTTTTCAATACAGAAACATGAATCTCATCAAATATTTTAGCACTACGCTTAATAATATCAATATGTCCTAATGTTATTGGATCAAAGCTACCTGGAACAACTGCTATTCTCTTAGTCATTGTCTTCTCCTTTTGTTAGCAACATAACATGCGTCAGTCCATATTCATACTTTTTAAGAACTTTGAACGCACCCCTATCTATGTCTTCGCTTTTATCAAATTCGCAAATTATTGTACCATTTACATTTAATAAGTCAAACGCTTGAATTTTTTCTAATGATTGATCTATGAGCGATTTTCTATAAGGTGGATCTAGAAATATATAATCAAACTTAATATCGCGTTTATTTAAAGCTTTTAACGCTCTAATTGCATCATTTTTATAAACTTCGTATTGAGTTTCAGGTATATGTAATGTGTTTAAATTTTCTTTTATCATTTTAGTTGCTTTGAAATTACCGTCCACAAAAATCACTTTATCTAAACCTCTAGACAATCCTTCAATACCAAGTCCACCGCTACCAGCAAACAAATCTAACCCTATACCTTCTAAATCTTGAAGGCCATTAAAGATATTCTCTTTCACTTTATCTGTTGTCGGTCTCGTTGATTGACCATCTATTGTTTTTATATGAAGTCTCTTGTATTTTCCACCTATTACTCTCAATGTTAATCATCACTTTCTTTATTATTAATTATTATTTATACTTATCCATATAGTATTTAAACGAAAACGAGGTTTATAAAAATGAAACAATCATTTATCGTCATCGGTCATGGTCTAACTGATTTATTTGAATTTCAAACGTTAATCGAATATAACCATGAACGTATTTCTGACATTATTATGTTACATACACCATTATCTAAGGAGAAACTATCTTCAGCTTGTATCATAATGAAGCCTACTAAAGGTCAACAATTTCAAGCGATTTACATGATAATGGAAGGTATTAAATATCCGTACCCTGATTCAAATAAGAAATTCGATTTAATCAATGAATGGGCAAATGCATATCACATACAAGTTAAAGGGCTAGATGTTAAATCTCGTGCTGATTTCGCTGAAGATGAACTTTACTTCGCCTATTTAAAAGGTGTATTAAGACTGGAAAGATACTTGCCACCGCTTCAGTAGTTAAAAGTTTAAATACTCTTTTTTGTCCGTATTTGAATTAGAGTAATCTCTTTTAACATATTTAAATGGTGAAACTTTTACATCTTTAACATATTTTAGTTTCATTAAATGTTGAACAGTGTCATCTATTTTATCTTCATTTGTATATAACATGACGTATTGTTCTTTTCTATGTGCAAAGTATATATTACCAAACTTGCGTAATTGTCGTTCGTGTTTCATATTCTTTAAATATACGACAATACTGATTCGTTCTACTAATTCCATCGACATAACCTCCTAACGCTTTTTATTTTTATATTAGCACTTTCTATAAAATGATGAAAGAAGATAACTTCAAGCGTATGTGACTTGCTTTCTTATCTTAAATCAATTTGATAGAATATATATAAGTCTTTATTTGCATTTCGAAAGGATAGGATAACATGTCAAAAATTAATTTATTAAAAACAACAGGTCTTATCGGAGGCATTGTTGCGGGTTCTTGGATTGTGACAAAAGCAACATCAAACGTTAAACCACGTACGATTAAACCATTCTTTACACAACCAGCTCCTTATGTATTCGCTCATCGTGGAGGCATGGCGTTAAGACCAGAACATACACGCTTAGCTTTTGATCATGTACTCAAATACGAAGTAACTGGATTTGAAGTAGACGTTCGACTTACTAAAGATGAAGTACTTGTCGTAACACATGATGACACTGTTGATCGTACAAGTAACGGTTCAGGGTATGTAGGTGATCATACATTAGAAGAACTTTGCCAATTAGATTTCGGATACCACTTCAAAGATATTAATAACGAGCATCCTTATAGAGGAGATGCAAAAGCTAAAATCGTCACTTTAAAAGAGTTATTAACTGAATATCCAGATGTCTTAGTAAATATAGATATTAAAGACCATCCTGAATCTTATAGTGGTAGTTTAGCACCATCACACTTATATCGTTTAATTACAGACCTTAAAGCTGAAGATCGTGTTAATATTACAAGTTTCTATGATGAACAAATTGATCGTTTTAATTTATATGCTCAAGATTCAATTGCATTAGGTACAGGTCAAAGTGAAGTAGCTAAAGCGTTCTTAGCTTATCAATCAGGATATGGTCATACGTATCAACCTAAATCTGATACATTCCAAATTCCAACGCAAGCTAAAGGCCTTCCTTTAGACTCAGAAGGTTTCATTCAATTTTTAACATCACTCAATATATCTGTTGCTTATTGGGTTGTAAATCAAATCGATACAATGGACGATTTAATCCAAAAAGGTGCACATACGATTGTAACTGATCGCCCAGATACAGCACACTTCTTAATAAAAAAACAATACTAATTTAAAAAGCTTTCCATCTGTCAAATGACAAATGGAAAGCTTTTTTATGTTGAACATCCACATGAGCCACCAGTAGAACAACCGCCACCGTGTGATTCACTACTAAAGAAAGGATTACCCGTATCCACTTTAACATTGCTAGAAACTGAATAAGAAACAATGCTAATCACTTCATCTAATAAATCTTGTAATGCAGTTTCTTTAGTCTTAAATTCAGAAACAACTGGATGTATTTCATATGCCCTCTTTTGTTGTCTTGTTTCTTTCATGACTCTACTGTAATCAGGATGATATCTGCCAAATCTTAAACAATCATCATAATGTGATTTTATTTGATCAAATTTTTGTCTTAATATTTTAACTTCAAAATTTGTTTCAAGTTGATGTTTTGCTTCGATATATTCTTGATAAATATATGAATCTTTAATACATGCGCTTAGTTCATCTGATTGATCAAGTATATCAACTGTTTCTGCAGTAAACATAATATGAATCCCCCTTATTCTTTATTTTCTTTGAAAACAAGTGAATAGTATTCGCGAGAATTACCAGCACCAAATTCGTCATATTGACTACCTAATAACTTTTCCCTATAAGTATTGTTGTTTAACCAGCTATTGATAAGTGTTGGTACATCATAGAAATTGTAAGCTAAATTTTGGTTAATGGATTCATATTCAATATTTTGATTATTGATATGTTTTGTGATGCCATCTTCTAGTGATTTAACTGCCTCTTCCTCATCGATATCATCTTCAATTAAATCTGCTTCCATTTGTGTGATATACGTAAGTTGATCATTAATCTGTAATGGTTTGACATCTTTCATTTCTCTAATTTCATTAACGATTTCAAGAAGTGATAAATCTTTATTTATATGAGCTTGAAAGTCTTGTTTATCTGTTCTCTTAAGTTTGTGCTCTTTATCACCTTTTATTTTAGTCATTGAAAATGGTGCACGCTCAATAACAGCATCTGAATCCATAAACTGTATGCCCATCACTTTATTTGTTTCACTATCAATTAAGACTTGTGTATAAACATTACCATATTTAATCAGTAATTGTATCTTGATATCACGTTCAGATAATTCTAATTGATATTTACCATATGTACTTTCAACAACTGGTTCCATATCTATATTTGTACCATTAAAAATCTTTGTTGCATCTTGTTTCATTTTAATCGGTGAAACATTCACTTTATTTCCTGTAGCAAATACTGAAGAGACTTTATCATTTTTAGTAGATATTAAATAATAATGCTCTTTATTTTTAAAGACATAATTCTTTCTATCGTGCTCTGCCTTATATACCCTATCTGGTTGTCCTAAATCATTTATGACTTCTTTAATATTTTTATAGACATATGTACCTACGCCTTCTTTCAACTTTGCATTGCCAGTTGATTTCTCGGCTTGTTGCTCATAATAATTCTCATTTGCTTTATCATGAGAGTAGTTTGGATTCTTTAAAACATCAAATTCTAATTTAGGTGAATAGAATAAATAAAAGAGTACAATGATTAAAATAGTTATTGCTACAACTTTTATGATAATATTTTTCAACTATTTACCTCCTCATTTATTCCTATATTCAATTATATCATTTTACAGGAAAACATTTACCTAAATCAATCGAAATGTTGTCATATTTGTTAAATATAAATGTACATTGCAACATTGGCGCTTTTATCATAAAATAAACTTAAAGGTACTTAGAGGGAGGAAAAATACATGGTATTTGATAATACAGGTCTTGAGAAGGTTATCATTGAACAAGAGCTATTAAAAGATGTTATGAATAAACATGGTTTTATTGCTGGAGGACATTGGGATTATGAACGTATTACTTATGATTTCAAATATGAAATAAGTGAAGGCGTCTATTACCTTAGAATTCCAGGTTATGCACTTAAAGGGGACATCGGTGCCAATAACGCAACAATTCAATTAATGGATCCATATCTCGGTAAACACTACTATCCAACAGGTGTAGAATACGGAGATGATGAAGTTTATCCAGATAATTTAGTTGCACATTGTAACTTATTAATTGAACGTATCACATCAGATATTAATGCATTAAATACATTAGGTGCGCATTAATTAAAATAATACTAACAGAGTAGAGACGTGATATTTCACGTCTCTTTATTTATATATAAATGAGCAAAGAGGTCATCATTATGAAAAAATGGATAAACAAACGAAACATAAGCATATTTATCATTATAGTTTTATCTATTCTATTTATTTATTTCATTTTACCGATATCAATACCTTTAATAACAGCACTTGTTATCGCATTAGCACTCAATCCGCTCGTTAATAAACTTACACATAAAATTAAAAGCCGGAAGTGGAGCGTAACGATTATTTATACGTTACTCTTATCGGTAACAGGATTTGTTATATTTTTATTTTTAACAAAATTAATAGACCAGATTGTGCTATTTATTAAAGATTTGCCTAATAAAATTAATATACTCATCACAGTGATTGAACAATACAATGACAAAATGAAAGCTATTTTACCGGATGAAATGGCAGTTACTATCAACAAAGAACTGCAGAACTTTGTTGCTTCATTAAGAGATTCAATTGCAAATTATTTAAGCGTTGAAAATATAACAGAAGTTGTATCTTCTTTACCAGGTTTCATTATAAGTCTTGTAGTGTTTCTTGTAGCATTGTTCTTATTTATGTTAGAAATACCAAATATTCATAAATTTATTAAACAACATCTATATCCATCGACTTATCATGAAGTTTATAAAATATACAATAAAATAGGTCATTCAATCATTGGAATGATATCTGCTACCGTCGTATTAAGCTTTATAACTTGGTTATTTACATACGTTGGTCTTCTGATTATCGGCGTTGACTCAGCGTTTATCATCAGCTTATTTATATGGTTTATAGATATTTTACCGATTATTGGCGCAACAGGTTTTACAATTCCGTGGGCAATTTATGCTTACATAGTTGGAGATCCGACGCTCGGTATTCAGCTGATTATACTTTCAGTTATATTACTCGTTCAAAGAAAAATATTAGAACCTAAAATATTCGGTACAGGTGTCGGTTTATCTCCATTACCTACTTTAATATCCATGTTTATCGGTTTAAAATTACTAGGCTTTATTGGATTCTTTATCGGACCATTATTCTTAATCGTTATCAAAACAATACTAGAATCTGGTCTTATAAAAACAGACTTTAAAATATAATATATGCCAAAAACCTCTCAATCCATTTTACAAACGAATCGAGAGGTTTTAATTTAATGTCCTAAAATTGCTTTTATCATAGATGTTGTATCTCCACCGTGATAGAACACATATAATAATAAATAAACGGCAACACCTGTAATAGCCGTAAAGAACCAAATAATAGATGTTACTGGCCCGAATTTACGGTGTCTGTCCAGTTTGTTCGTCCAACCTAAATATATCGTATAGATTCCCATCACTGCACCGACAGTCGCTAGTGTTATATGGAATATCAAGAATATTGTATAATAAATTTTGATATTATCCGGTCCACCAAATGAAGTATTTCCAATAAATACTGTTCTACTAGCATAAATGGTAAAGAATACGACTGCCGCAACTGCAGCAGATATCATAAACTTTTTGTGTGTTTCAATTTTTCGTTGTGCAATAAAGTACCATCCGATAGCAACTAAAATAGCGCTTAATACGATGAAAGTTGTACTTATTGTCGGTAAAATTGGTAAATTCATTTTCATACATCCTATCTAAATTGATTATATAATGCTTTTTGCTCTTGTAATTTTCTCAAGCTATCTTCAGTGATTTGCTTTTCATTTTTTCTCTCATACCTAAACCATCTCATGAAAATGATATATAAATAAATACCAAACACGATTTCTTGCATAACTTTCATGATGACGCCACCTGTTTGCTGATCTTCTAATGGTGTGAAATTCGTAAAGTATTCTGGACCTGATAATCCTGTTCCTTGAACGACTGTATTTAATGTATCAGCTGGTACACATAAAGTCATCGCACCAAGCCATGCTTTACCTGACGTGTATGTTTCATACATTGCAGTTCCGCTAAATATGATAAGTCCACATGAAGGTGTTAACAACACACCGATAAAGAAGATATATAAGATTTTCTTAATGTTACTCATGTGCAGTTCTTCAGGAATATGTTTATTAAATATTGGATGCCACATAAACCATGCACTTATGAATAAAATAATCGTATATAACTCATGCAAAACAAGATCTTGTTTTAAAGTATCTAACACAAGTGGTATATGATATACAGAGAATAAACCGTTAAAAAGAAAAATTGCTAATATCGGCTTTGTAAAAAATTGAACAATTTTATTGATTACAGGTAGTTCTTCCACATATTTGATGATATATTCTGGGATAGCAAAATACAGCAATGGAACTACAATTAAAAATAATAAAGCCATTTGCAACATATGGAAACTAAATATGATATGTGAAAGCAGATCAAAAGGTCCACCTTCTAATAAGTATATCGTTAGCATTAAGATAACGAAAAGTGTCGCTTCACCTTTTCTTAAAGGTCTTCCTCCTGGTATATCTTTATACCATTTTCCACAAATTAAAAAGTATAAAATAATTACACATAATACGCCTACAAAAAAGAATGGCGTCCAGTTTGCCCAAAAACCGAATATAGATATTGAGGTTAAGTTACCCATCTCTTTACACTTCCCCACTTAGTGATTACTTTCATTATAAAATTTAATCAACCGTTAAACAACCCAACAATGTAAATAGTTATGACAATGATATGACCAAATAAAAAGACTCGAGAACTTATATAACAAAGTTCTCGAGTCTTTTATAAATTATTTTGTTTTTACGAATAACGGATCGCCTAACCATACGATGTAAATAAACGTTACGATGAACGATAATCCGAAGAATACACCCGTAATCATAAATAATTTTGATATACCATGTTTTTCAGCTTTCATATGCATGAAATAATAGAATTGTAATACAACTTGTAGTACTGCTAATCCTAAAATAACCGGTATAACGAACTCTTTAGGAAGTTCAGCAGCAACTAATGCGAAAGCAATAAAAGTAACAAAAATCATAATAGCGAAGTTTGTAACTTGCATACGCATTTCTTTTGTACTTTTACGCTTCTTATAATCTCTAAGTGCTTGTGCGTCATGATTTAATTGTTGACTCATATTATCCTAACGCTCCCATCAAGTATACTACTGTAAAGATAAACACCCATACAACGTCAATGAAGTGCCAATATAAAGCAGCAGTATTAAATTTATGTGCATTATAAATACTTAATCCTCTAGCTCTATTACGGAAGATGAGTAATGTTAACCATACTAAACCTATAAGTACGTGGAATCCGTGTGTTCCTACTAAGAAGTAGAAGGCACTACCGAATGCACTTGAACGGAATGTATGACCTTGATGTACATACTCAACAAATTCATAAATTTCTAATCCTAAGAATCCTAATCCTAACAATATTGTAATACCAATCCAAAGGAATAATCCTTTAGCATTGAAATTACGCATATGATATAAAGCATACACACTTGTTAAAGATGATGTTAATAATAACATCGTCATTACGAACGCTAATGGTAAATGGAATAAATCTTTAGCTAATAAATGATCTTCACTTGGTACAGCATCTTTTAGTGCTAAGTAAGTAGCGAATAGTGATGCGAATAATGCAACCTCTCCACCTAAGAACACCCAAAATCCTACGAGTTTGTTCTTACCTTCCATAGATGCTGTTTCAGGATGGTTTGGCCAATTGTCAGCTGTAAATTTTGCTTCTTCATGTGACATTAACGCTCACCCCTTTCATACTCTAATAACTCTTCTTTAGAAATATGATGACCATGATCATCTTTAAGTGATCTTACAATCATACTTCCTGCAGTAATACCTAAACCAAGAATCAATACGTATACTGCCCATGGTTTTTCATGTAAATCTTTAACTGCATCTAGAGCCCATTCTTTACCATCTGCAAAGTACATAGCACCAAATGCTGCTACGAATAAACCGAATGCTTGCATAAATGGAATAAATGAATTATTTGGCATATGAATCTCATCTAAAGATTCAGCTGGAAGAATTTTTCCGTCGCCTTGTGTTTTTTCAATCCATAATGCATCTAATCCACGAACTAATGGTGTTTGTGCAAAGTTATAATGTGGTGTTGGTACTGGTAACGCCCATTCTAAAGTACGGCCGTCTCCCCAAGCATCTTTTCCAACTTTTTCACCTTTAGCTAATGTCATGATTACATTGATAACTTCAGTAATAACAGCTACTGCCATGAATAGCGCACCAATTGTTGAAACTAAGTTTGGTATGTCATACCCTTGACCAGGTAAGTATGTAAATACTCGACGTGGCATACCCCATAGTCCTAAGAAATGTTGAATTAAGAATGTTAAATGGAAACCAATAAAGAATAACCAGAATGTTACTTTACCTAATTTTTCACTTAACATTTTACCAGCTATTAGCGGGAACCAATAATGTAAACCAGCTAATAATGCGAATACTACACCACCAACAATTACGTAGTGGAAGTGAGCAACGATAAAGTATGAGTCATGTAATTGATAGTCAGCTGGTGCTGATGCTTGCATGACACCTGTTACCCCACCCATAACGAATGATGGAATAAAGAATAACGCATATAACATTGGTGTAGTAAATTCAACGCTACCGCCCCATACAGTTAGTAACCAGTTGAATATTTTCACACCAGTTGGAACCGCAATTGCCATTGTTGCAACAGCGAATATTGCGTTAGCTACTGGACCTAAACCTACAGTGAACATGTGGTGAGCCCAAACCATGAATCCTAAGAAACCGATTAATACTGTAGCGAATACCATCGCTGAATAACCGAATAAACGTTTTCTAGCGAATACAGGTATAATTTCAGAGAATATACCGAACGCTGGTAATACTAAAATATAAACTTCTGGGTGTCCAAAGATCCAGAATAAATGTTCCCAAATAATTGTGTTACCACCTTGAGAAGCAACGAAGAATGATGTACCAAACATTCTATCGAAAATTAATAAGAAAATACCGATAGTTAATGGTGGGAATGCAAATACGATTAATGTTGAAGCAACAAATGTTGTCCAAGTCATTAATGGCATACGCATATACGTCATACCAGGTGCTCTCATGTTAACGATTGTAGCTACAAAGTTAATACCAGCAATTAATGTACCAGCACCAGAGATTTGTAACCCTAGAGCATAGAAGTTAATACCATGCCCTGCCGATTCTAAAGATAAACTTGCATAAGATGTCCAACCTGCGTTAGGCGCTCCACCTAAAATCCAAGATAAGTTTAAGAAAATTCCACCGAAGAAGAATAACCAGAAACCTAATGCATTTAAGAATGGAAATGCAACATCTCGTGCACCAATTTGTAATGGGACAACTGCGTTCATATAACCGAATAACAAAGGCATTGCGGCTAAGAATATCATTGTTGTACCATGCATTGTGATAATTTCATTAAACAGTCCAGCTGTAACAAAGTCGTTTTCTGGAACTGCTAACTGGATACGAATTAACATTGCTTCGATACCACCGATAGCAAAGAATAATCCCCCAGCAATTAAATACAAAATAGCAATTTTTTTGTGGTCGACTGTTGTTAAATAGTCCCAAATAGTCGATCCAAACCCCTTTTTACTTTGAGTAGACACTAGAGTAACCTCCCTTTCAATTCTTACTTATCAACTTTTCTTTCCATTAAGTAGGCAGATAAAGCGTCAATGTCTTCATCAGAAACTTTATATTGACCAGTCATCTTATTACCAGGTTTAACGCTTTCTGGGTCTTTAATCCATTTTTTAATATTTTCTTCATCATGTTTTAAGTAACCTGCAATTAAATCACGATCACCAAAGTTAGTTAAGTTAGGGCCTTTAGCTCCATCTCCTGTTGGTGTAACAGCGTGACATCCTGCACATGATTTGTTAAATACCTTTTCACCCTCTTTAGCTTGGCTAGAAGTAGCGGCTACAGGTTTTTTAACGTCTTTCATATCTTTAACCCATTTATCAAAATCATCTTGTGGTAGGGCTTTCACTTTAAAGTCCATTAAAGCATGTGATGGTCCACATAACTCAGCACACTTACCATAGAATAGATTTTTGACTTCTTTAGCTCTTTTATCATCGAATTTTAAGTAGAATTTATTAATACCTTCTACGTTAGTATCCAATTTTCCTCCAACTGCTGGTACCCAGAATGAGTGTTTAACATCAGCTGAATGTAATCTGAAGTAAACTTTCTTATCTGTAGGTACAACGAGTTCTTGGCTGGTAACAATTTTTTCATTTGGATAACTAAACTCCCACCAATAAAGGTTAGCAGTTACATCAATAACAAGTTCTTTACTTTTACCTTTTTCATCTACTTTGTCGATTGATTTCGTATCTCCAAGTGAGAACGTAAGCATAACAGTAGGAATTGCTAGAACAATAAGTAAAATAATTGGGATGATTGTCCAAACCAATTCTAATTTATGATTTCCTTCAACGTCTTTAGGTACATAATCTTCACCTAATTTTTTACGACGGAATTTAATCATTGCAAATAAGAATATAACAACAACTACAACAATAACTAGCAACATAATGCCTATTGAAAGCATTAGTAAAAAGAATTGTTTATCAGCCACTTCACCAGCTGGGTGAAGTACTGATAAATGTTTTTGTCCACAACCTGCTAATACAAACAGCAAAGTAGCAAGCAAACCGAACATTTTCGTGTTTTTTAAACGTGTCTTCATTCGTTTAACCCCTCTTTCATGCATTCATTCATAATTAATTATATTAATTGTATAACAGTTACGATAACTGTCATGACAAAGAAAATAACAAGATAATTTAAAGAAAAAACAAACATACTCGTAGCCCATTTTGATTTGTTTATTTCTTTTTTAAATCCATATAAAGCTAATAACATCCATGCTAAATTGAGCAGTGTTGCAATAACGATAAACACTGTACCAAGTTGCGTCATTAAGAACGGTATCGGTAATAATAGAACTACCCAAAACAACATACTTAAACGCGTTCTATTGAAGCTTTTAACTGACGGTAACATTGGTATATTAGCTAAGGCATATTCATCTTTACGACGATAAGCTAAAGCATAAAAATGAGCAGGTTGCCATGCAAATAACACTAAGAATAGTGTCCATGCTAATGGGCTTAATGATGGATCAATACTCGCCCAACCAATTAACGGCGGTATTGCACCTGGAAAACTTCCTACAACTGTATTCCAAACGGTATGTCTTTTTGACCATATTGAGTACAGTACAACATATCCAAATATACCAAGTAATCCAATTATGCCAGTTGGAATATTTATCATGAATAATAAAATTTCACCCACAACCATTAATCCGAAACTTAATTGTATTAAGTGGCGATTACTAATACGTCCATTTACTGTAGGTCTCTTTTGTTTTGAAGGCATGATAGAATCGATATCTTGATCGTAATAATTGTTTATAGCACATGCTCCACCCATAATAAGGGTTGATCCTACCATCATTAATAGAACAACCGATAAACTGTGGAAGAAGTTAAATCCACCAAATACTATTGCAAGCCACGCACCTGCAAATGTTGGGATCAAATTTCCTTGAACAAGACCCATTTTAATGATGGCTTTAATTTCATACAAAGTGAGACGACCAGTTTCTATTTCTTTCTCAGAAGTCACACTATATTGATTTTGTTGCAATTTTGTCCCTCCTTCCATTATCTTTCACATATAATTCAATGATATATGAAAATTGTCACATAATCTATACATTTTTGAAACAAAATTTTGACATTTTATTACTTGTCATTTGTTCGCATAAAAAGTCATTATTGTGTAACATTTACAATGCACATTCATTGTTATACTATAGATATTAGTGTTTAAATTAGAATCGTATTAAAGTAAGAATAATTGTTAATACGTTGTTCTCTTAAATTCTATCATATTTTGACATATAAATAAGGTTTATTTTAGAATAAAACTCATTTTATAGTACTATAAATATCAATTTTAATTTTACTTGAGGTGTTCGAATTGTTTAGTGATAAATTTTTAAAATGGCTATCCACTATAGCGACAATTGTGATGCTCTTTGTCCAATTAGGTGGCGCTTTAGTTACGAAGACTGGTTCTGCCGATGGTTGCGGAAACTCTTGGCCATTATGTCATGGCTCTGTTATACCTGCAGATTGGCCAGTAGAAACGATTATAGAATTAGCCCATAGAGGCGTATCTGGATTAGCACTTATTCTTGTTTGTTTACTTACTTATATAAGTTGGGTCAAACTTGGTCATATTAGAGAAGTTAAACCACTTTGTATTACGAGCATTGCATTTATCTTTGCCCAAGCTTTAATTGGTGCAGCAGCTGTAATATGGCAACAAAATGATTTTATTTTATCTCTACATTTCGGAATATCACTTATTAGCTTCGCTTCAGTTTTATTATTAACATTAATCATTTATGAAGTTGATCAAAAATTCGAAGCTACAAGTTTAATAATAGATAAACACTTAAGGTTCCACACTTATGCTGTTACATTATTTATATATTTTGTGATTTATTCAGGCGCACTCGTAAGACATGCAGATGCAAGTTTAGCATGTTTAAGTTGGCCATTATGTAGAAACGGTGAAGTCGGACTACCTCAAAACTTTTATGAATGGATTCAAATGTCACATAGAACTTTAGCTTTCATCATATTTATTTGGATATTATATATATTCATTCATGCTTTCAAAAATTATACACAATACCGCGTTATTAAATACGGTTGGACATTAGCTTTTGTACTAGTTTGTTTACAAGTAACAACAGGTGCTTTATCAATTATCACACGTGTTAATTTATTTATCGCACTCTTCCACGCATTATTTATAACAATGTTATTTGGATTATTATGTTACTTTATTATGCTAATATCACGTTCTAAACGTCGAAGTTAACATACAAAAAGCCGCTTAAATCATCATTTGATTTAAGCGGCTTTTACTTTATTATGCTTTATCGATTGTAATAATCAAATCTTGTGTTTGAATACTGTCACCAGCTGAAACGTAAATATTGCTTACCGTTCCATCAAATGGTGCTTGTATTGTTGTTTCCATTTTCATTGCTTCAGTAATGATAAGTGCGTCACCTTGTTTCACTTCATCACCTTGTTTTACTTTCACTTCTGAAATTGTACCAGGCATTTGAGCACCAATATGAGATTCATTACTTAAGTCTGCTTTTTGTAATACTGCCTCAGAAACTTTAACATGTTCATCTTTAACGTATACTTTTCTTGGTTGACCATTCAACTCATAGTATACCCAACGATGACCATCTTCGTATACATGACCAATAGAAAGTAATTTAACGATTAAGATCTTACCTTTATCAATTGTTATTTCTACCGTTTCATTTTTCTTCATACCGAATAAGAATGTAGGTGTGTCTAACAATGATAAGTTTCCGAAACTTTCATATGTCTTAATATATTGTTCGTAAACTTTAGGATAAATGGCATAACTGATTAAATCTTGTTCTGTTACTTCTTCTTGTTGTTTAGCTTGTAGCTCTTCACGCAATGCATCAAAATCAACAGGCTCTAATAATTCACCTGGTCGTTTTTCAATTGGTTGTTGACCTTTTAAGATGACTTTTTGTAATTCTTTATTAAAGCCATTTACCGGTTGACCAATTTCACCTTTAAAGAATGAGACAACTGATTCAGGGAAATCTAGTGAACGTCCACGTTTAATGACACTTTCTTCATCTAAATCATTTTGAACCATGTATAATGCCATGTCCCCAACTACTTTAGAAGAAGGTGTTACTTTTACGATATCACCAAATAATAAGTTAACACGTTTATACATGTCTTTAACTTCATTAAATCTTTCACCTAATCCTAAACTTTTAGCTTGTTGGCCAAGGTTAGAATACTGTCCACCTGGCATCTCATGTTGGTAAATTTCAGTATGTGGAGAACGAATATCACTTTCAAAATCAGAATAATAGTTTCTAACTGTATCCCAATATTGAGATAATCTTTCAAGACCATCAATATTTATTCTAACATCTCTTTCATTTCCACTTAATGCATAGTATAAAGAGTTAGCTGAAGGTTGTGATGTTGTACCACTCATACTAGCTACTGCAGTATCAATAACATCAACACCTGCTCTTATCGCACTTTGATAAACAAGTAATCCGTTACCACTCGTATCATGAGTATGTAAATGGATTGGAATATCAATTTGTGTCTTCAATTCACTAATTAGTTCGTAAGCTGCTTTAGGTTTTAACAATCCAGCCATATCTTTAATGCCAAGAATATGTACACCTTCACGTTGTAATTCTTTAGCTAGATTAATGTAATACTCTAAAGTATATACGTTAGATCTTTCTGGATTTAAGATATCGCCTGTGTAGCAAATCGCACCTTCTGAAATTTTACCTGATTTTTGTACCGCTTCATTTGCGACTTTCATTTGATCTAACCAGTTTAATGAATCGAATATTCTAAACACATCGATTCCGGCTTCGGCACTTTCTTTAACAAATTTTTCAATCACATTATCAGGGTAGTTTTTATATCCAACTGCATTTGATGCTCTTAACAACATTTGGAATAACACATTTGGAATTTTTTTACGTAAGCGTGTTAAACGTTCCCATGGATTCTCTTTTAAGAAGTTGTATGCCACATCAAATGTTGCACCGCCCCACATTTCTAATGAAAATGCATCATTTAAATATTTAGCTGTTTCAGGAGCAATTTGTAACATATCGTATGTTCTCATACGTGTTGCTAATAATGATTGATGTGCATCTCTAAACGTCGTATCTGTTAATAGTACTTCTTCTTGTTCTTTTAACCATTTACTTACGCCTTCAGGTCCATGTTGTTCTAAAATTTGCTTCGTACCTGATAATGATGCAATTTCTTCTTTAGACACTTCCTCTAATTTGAACTTTTCGAAGTGTGGTTTTTCTCGTTTTTCCACACCAGGAAATCCATTTACAGAAATGTTTCCGATATATTGTAACGTTTTTGTACCTCTATCTCTAGTTGGTGTAATCTCAAAAAGCTCTGGGTTGTTTTCTAAGAATTTAGTTGTATATGTACCCTTCGCAAACTTCTCGTGATTTACCACATTATATAGGAATGGAATATTGGTTTTAATACCTCTTATTCTCATTTCTTTAAGAGAACGCAACATTTTTTCAGTCGCTTGTCTTAATGACATAGCATGCGTTGAAACTTTCACTAATAATGAATCGTAATAAGGTGATATTTCTGCACCTTCGAATCCATCACCAGCATCTAGTCTTACGCCGAAGCCACCACTTGAACGGTAAGCAATAATTTTACCTGTATCTGGCATGAAGTCATTTAATGGATCTTCAGTTGTGATACGACTTTGAATTGCGAAACCTAAAGTAGTAATGTCTTCTTGTTGTGGCATTTCAATTTTGTCACCAAATAATGATTCACCTTCAGCAACTAATATTTGCGTCTTAACAATATCAATACCTGTTACCATTTCAGTAATAGTATGTTCTACTTGTACACGTGGGTTAACTTCAATAAAGTAGAATTCATCACCAGATACTAAGAACTCAACCGTACCTGCATTGACATATCCGATTTTCTTCATTAAGTCTAATGCGACATTACAAATACGATGTCTTAATTCATCACCTAATGAGACAGATGGTGCAACTTCTACGACTTTTTGATGTCTACGTTGTACTGAACAATCTCTTTCATATAAATGAACTAAGTTTCCGTGTTCGTCACCTATGATTTGAACTTCAATATGTTTTGGTTGATCTATGTATTTTTCGACATAAACTTCGCTATTTCCAAAAGATTTTCCAGCTTCTGATTTAGCTCTTTGGTATGCATCTTCTAATTCACTCGCATTATTAACGATACGCATACCTTTACCACCACCACCTGAAATGGCTTTGATGATAACTGGGAAACCGTGTTCTTTTGTAAATGCTTCTACTTCCTCAAATAATTCAACAGCACCATCAGTTCCTGGAATAACTGGAACATCTGCAGCTATAGCTGTCGCTCTTGCTTTTACCTTATCCCCAAACATGTCTAAATGTTTAAGTTCTGGTCCAATAAATTTAATGCCTTCTTCAGCACATCTCTTTGCGAATGTTTCATTTTCACTTAAAAACCCATATCCCGGATGAATCGCATCGACGCCTGCTTTTTTAGCAACTTTTATAATTGCCTCTATATTTAAATAACTTTCAGTTGGTCCAAGATTTTCATCTACTAAATATGACTCATCTGCTTTATATCTATGCAATGCCCCTAAGTCTTCATTAGAATAAATCGCTACCGTTTCAATATCTAACTCTGTTGCTGCTCTAAAAATTCTGATTGCAATTTCGCCTCGATTGGCTACTAATAATTTATTTATTTTGCTCATATTTGGAGGCTCCCCTCAATGTATTTGAATTTTCTAAAAACAATATATTAGTCCATTATATAAAAATTGCGGGTTATATTCTACTATAATCCGCAATTTTTATATAATTTATTAATTTGATTGATTAAATATACATTTATCTCGTGCTTTGACGACTCTCAATTCTTATTTGTTTAGCCGTTAATAATAGTATACCTGTCGCGATACTTAAGCTTAACATTGAAGATCCACCAAATGTCATAAATGGCAATGGAACACCTGTTAAAGGAATCGTTCCTGAAATACCCGCTAAGTTTACAAAAGTTTGAATACCAATATAGCTTGAAATACCGACACATACTAATTTAAAGAAATATGAATCCGTAAGTGCTGCATATAAGAAACCTTTATATACAATGAACCCAAGTAATCCTATTATAAATAACACGCCGACTAAGCCTAATTCTTCAGCGATAACTGCAAAGATAAAGTCTGTATGCGGTTCAGGTAAATAACCTAATTTCATAATGCCATTACCTAGCCCTTTACCAAAGAGACCACCGTTACCGATAGCTAATAATGAATTAGCTAAGTGATATCCAATACCGCTTTCGTAGTTGAAAGGATTTTCGAGTACATGGAATCGGTCTGCTTGGTGTTGTGACAGAATGCCACCTTTAAACACTATACTAAAGATAATCAGTAATACAACACCTGCAAAAATTGGACCAGACCATTTTAAAATTGCTTTAATACCAATACCTGAATATGCGAAGATACATAATACAATCATACAGAGTATCAACGCTTGACCTGTATCATTTTGTAATAAGACTAATCCAATACAAGTACCAATCAAGAATAAAGGCATCATCAGTGCAAGTTTAAATTGCTTAAGTCGATTTCGTCTTTTATCAATAATGAATGATAAGTATAAAATCATTGCAACTTTCAAAATTTCAGATGCTTGTAAGTTCATAAAACCTAAGTTAATCCAACTTTTTGCACCGTTAATAGTCGTACCAACAAGTAAAGTTAACACGAGCAAACCAAATATTGTGAATATAACAATTTGTTGTACTCTTTTATTCTTTAAAATGTTAATATGCATAAAATACGACATAAAAAATACAATAAAAAATCCAACTATACAATATATAAACTGCCTTACAAAAAAGTAAGTACCCGATACTGGGATACCACCTGTTAAAGTACCTTTTGTAGCAGCTACCATACTTGCGCTGTATACCATCACTAAGCCAATGAATGATAAAATGATATAAGTAATTAACAATGTGAAATCTATGTATTTTGAGTAATTCTTAATGTACTGGAAAAACCTCTTAATATATTCCATCGACTCATTCCAATTCTAAAAAAATAAGTCTAAAGAAAGATTTCTCCTCTCTAGACTTTGTATAATTTAAGCATTTGTGAAAGCATCATGCAATTTAGATAGTTCCTTTTCTAAACTTGCCATAAGTGTCTGACCCTTTTCTCTATCAACAAGTCCAATTTGTACTGCAAAATCTACTTCCTTTTGAAGACCAAACATTTGCGTATCTAAAACTTCCTCATATAAAGGACATTGTGGCATAGTTAAGTTGTCCATTTGTACCTTTATTAACTGAAGGATTTTTTCAGAATCGTTATATAATTGGTCATATGCCCTTTGACAAATTTCTGAATCGTAATGCATGACATACTCCCCCTTAATTTTTTAAGTTTCTATACTTATAAAAGTTTAGCCTACAAATCTGAAAATTGCAAGCGAAAACAGAAGGTTATTAATTACAAATATGTTAAAATTGAATTGTGAGATTGATAGGAGTGAAAAAATTGATACAAATTAAAGGAAATACGAAGTTTAATATTACGTTAGATGCAACAACATGGATTTTTGATGATCGCAAAGTAAAAATTGAAGATTTAGAGCAAGGTATCTTTAATGGCGAAAAGCCAATTGAATTTGAAAATAATGTTGCATGGAACCGTGCAATCCTTGAAGGTGCTACAAATCCTCCAACATTAAATAGTGAAACAACTTATAAAAGACGTTCATTTTTAAAAGATACTTATGTTATAAATGCGATGCCTTTTATCAAAAATGCCGAACCAAATGAAAGCGCTACAAAAGTAGTCTTGAAAAATGATCAAGATTCAATAGAAATTCCAATTGAACAATGGCCATATTTATTTTTCCAATTCTCTAAAGAAGGAAAAATGATATATAAGGATGGCAAAATCGACGCTTTTACTTATGATCAAGAAAATGGTTACCAAAATAAATTCAGTTATGTTTCAGACATAGAGGTTGTTTAACCATGATTATGAAAGTAAAATGTATTATTTGTGATTCTGTTGTTAATTTGGATTCTAAATCTAAAGAAGCAAAAAGATTAAGAAATCACCCAATCCGTACATTTATGTGTGATGATTGTAAAGAAAGACTTGATAAACCTAAATCAGAATACAAATAAAAAAGGCAGCTCTTACGAGCCGCCTTTTTTTATTGTTGTTTACCGCTACTCCGTTCTTTATGAAGTCTGTAACGATATAGACCTAAAACAATTGCTGCTATTATTAAACTTTCTCCTACAGGCAAGAATACCGCTAGAAATGTTAATAATAAACAACCTAAAAACAGTAATATATAGATAATAATGTTTTGCCAAAACTTTAGTTTTCTTGCAAACCCTAAATTATAAACAATCGCACTTAATACAAAAATCGTTAATAATAAAAGCCACATACCAAGCTCTGGGTTCTCATCTACTCTAAATAACTTACCAAAAAATGAAAGCCTTTCTGTTGGATTAACACTTACATTTTTAGCAACTAAGAGCATCTATATCACTCCTCTTCTTGTTCAGCCATTTTTTGTCTCTTCTGAGCTCTTTCTCTTTCTGATTTATCTAAAATTTTCTTTCTTAAACGAATTGATTCAGGTGTTACTTCAACTAATTCGTCATCATTTAAGTATTCTAGCGCTTCTTCAAGTGTTAAAATTCTAGGTTTTTTCATTGTTGTTGTTTGTTCTTTAGTAGCTGAACGGATGTTGTTAGCTGCTTTAACTTTTGTAATGTTAACTGTTAGATCGTTTTCACGAGTATTTTCACCAACAATCATACCTTCATAAACTTCAGTACCTGGTTCCATGAAGTTTACACCTCTATCTTCTAAGTTCAAGATAGCATAAGTACTTGCTACACCTTTATCGATTGATACAAGAACACCATTTCTTCTTCCACCAATACGTCCTTTAATTCTTGGACGGTAAGAATCGAATGTATGGTTAATAATACCATAACCACGTGTCATTGACATGAATTCAGTAGTGTAACCAATTAATCCACGAGCAGGAACGATAAAGATTAATTTAGTTTGGCCATTTTCGTTAGATTGCATATCAACCATTTCACCTTTACGAGATCCTAAAGATTCAATAATTGCACCTGTATATTCATCAGGAACATCAATTTGAACACGTTCATAAGGCTCAGATTTAACGCCATCTATTTCTTTAACAATAACTTGAGGTTTAGAAACTTGTAATTCATAACCTTCACGTCTCATATTTTCAATTAGAATAGATAAATGTAATTCCCCACGTCCTGCTACAACCCATGCATCAGGTGAATCTGTAGGTGTTACACGTAAAGATACATCTGTTTCTAATTGTGTTTCTAATCTTTCTTCAATCTTACGAGCTGTTACGTAAGTACCTTCTTTACCAGCGAATGGAGAATTATTAACTGAGAATGTCATTTCTAATGTTGGCTCATCAATTCTTAAAATTGGTAAAGCTTCAACATGATCTTGAGGTGTAATTGTTTCACCTACGTTAATATCTTCCATACCACTAATAGCGATTAAGTCACCAGCGTATGCTTCATCAATTTCTATACGGTTTAAACCAAAGAAACCAAAGATTTTTGTAACTCTGAAGTTTTTAACGCTACCATCAATCTTAACTAATGATACTTGTTGTCCAACTTTAATTGTACCTCTGAATACACGTCCTACACCAATACGTCCAACGTAGTCATTATAATCTAATAATGCAACTTGGAATTGTAATGGCTCATCTCTATTATCAACAGGTGCTGGTACATATTCTAAAATTGTTTCATATAGACATTGCATGTTTTCGTCTTGTTTATCAGACTCTAAACTAGCAGTACCACTTAATGCAGATGCATATACAACTGGGAATTCAAGTTGCTCATCATTAGCATCTAATTCAATAAATAAGTCTAATACTTCATCTACAACTTGTTCTGGTCTTGCAGAAGGTTTATCAATTTTATTAACAACTACAACTGGTTTTAAATTTTGTTCTAATGCTTTTTTAAGTACGAAACGTGTTTGTGGCATCGTTCCTTCATAAGCATCTACTACTAATACAACACCATCAACCATTTTCATAATACGCTCAACTTCTCCTCCGAAGTCAGCATGTCCAGGTGTATCTAGTATATTGATACGGTGATCTTTATAGTCAATTGCCGTATTTTTAGCTAATATCGTAATACCGCGTTCTTTTTCAAGGTCGTTTGAATCCATCGCACGTTCTGCTATATGTTCATTTTCACGAAAAATACCAGATTGCTTTAATAATTCATCTACTAAAGTTGTTTTTCCGTGGTCAACGTGGGCAATAATCGCAATGTTACGTACATTTTCTCTTAAATTAGTCATGCAAAAAATTTTCCTCTCCTATTTAAATTAATCGACATTTATTCGACTTAAATTTATAACTTGATAATTATAACATAAATCGTTTGAAAAATAACTATTATTGAACAGATTTACTCAAATTTCCATATTTTTTATTTAGTACCGTTTTAATCAACAGGTTGATTTTTCTTTAAATGTGAAGCATAATAAAATAATGAAAACGGTTAAAGGATGGATATAAATGAAGAAATCTAAAGCAATATTCGTACTACTTGCTTTAATTGTAACATGTCTCCTTTTAGTGTTTAGCTTTGCATTAGCAGAAGGTTCAATGTTGTTTATGTTACTAGCAGTATTGCTAATCGTTGCAACAATGGGCTTTGGTTTTACACTTAAAAAGAAATACCGCGAAAACGGTTGGCTATAAACATCATACGACTTCAAATAAAAAGCATATCACTTAACGAAACGTTAAAGTGATATGCTTTTTTGTTATTTTAGATTTAGTTGTAAAGTGTTTATCGGAAATGGTGTTGATATTTAGGTGATAGATTTTGTTAGAATCTTGTTCGGATCATGATATCATAATTCTGAATTCTGGTAATTAGAATGCTCTAACTTCCATTATTCTGAATTCTGGTAGTTAGGTGGGCGCTCACTTACGGACATTTCTCGGAATTATGTCCCTATAAAAAAGAGGCTTAAACAATAATTGTTTAAGCCTGCTCGCTATTTTCCTTTAAATCTTTCTGTATGAATTTGTTCTAACATTGTCTTATATGGTAAGAAGTATTCATTCAATAGTTCTTGGTGAATTTTTTTATTGCCTATTAAAATTGAATTGGCTTCTAATATATTTAAGTGTTCTCCTAATTGGTTTGTTACAACTGCGCCTACTTCTTCTGCAATTATTAAACCTCCTGCAAAGTCCCATGGATGTAATCGCATTGTTAAATACGCACTTGTATTGCCTTTTGCAACGTTAGCAAAGTCTAACGCTGCTGACCCGTATGCTCTTGTACTTCTTGCTTGATCAACAATCGGCATATAAATTTTAGCTAATTTTTCTTTTGTTAACCATAAAGGATTTGTTGAAATTAAACTGGTCTGCAAATCAGTATCTTCTAATGGTTTAAGTTGTTCATTATTTAACCATGCCCCTTTACCAGCTATGGCGTGATACATTTTATCATTCATGACATCATATACAAATCCTGCATATTTTTCACCATCAATAAAAATACCGATTGAAATGGCGAAATTTTCTTGTTGATGTACAAAGTTAAGTGTGCCATCTATTGGGTCAACAATCCATAGGACGCCCTCTGTATTATCAATATCCGTGCCGTGACCTTCTTCTCCTAAAATACGATGTTCTGGATATGTAGATTTAATTTGATTAAATAATCTTTCTTCTGTTTCTTTATCTATATTTGTCACTAAATCATTAGGATTTGACTTTGTTTCTATTTGAATATCGTCATCTATTGAATCACGAATAATTTGACCCGCTTCTTGTATTATTTGATAAGCAAATTTGTATATTTCCATGACAAAACCTCCTATGTTATTTTATATTAGCATTGTTCTTTATATATTCAAAAAAATTTATGATAAAATATTGTTATGTACCACAGTTATAAGGAGGACAACTATGACTAAGTATACGTTTAAACAAAAAGATTTTAAAGTTTTTAGTGTTGAAGGTTTAGAAAATAGGATGCAAGCACTAGACGAACAAGTAAGACCACAATTACATGCTTTAGGTGAAAGATATACAAAATATTTAACTGAACAAACTGGAGATACATTCCATTACCATGTTGCAAAACATGCAAGAAGAACTGTAAATCCCCCTAAAGATACGTGGGTTGCATTTGCGACTAATCAACGTGGATATAAAATATTACCACATTTTCAAATTGGTTTATTTGAATCACAATTATTTATAATGTTTGGTGTCATGCATGAAAATAAAAACAAAGGTCAAATGGCTGACTTTTTAAATAAAAACTTTAACTTATTAGAAGACTTACCTAGTGATTATTCATTATGTTTTGATCATTATAATATTGATAAATCTCCTATTGATTCATTATCTACAGAAGATTTGAAACATCATATAAAGAGATTAAAAGATATTAAAAAAGCGGAATTCTTCGTGGCACGTACTTTAGATCCTAAGTCTGATGTATTAAAAACAGATAAATCATTTACTGCATTTTTAGATGAAACATTTGATGAGTTAATTAAATTTTATAGTTAATTTTTAAAACAACAGCCCTTCAGTTCGATACTGAAGGGCTGTTGTTTTATTAATTAATAAATATATGGGTCGTCATCTTTTTTCTTTTTATCTTCTGAATTAAACTGATTTTGTTGATGATTATCATCGTCTAAATGATTATGGTCATTTTGGAAATTCACATCTTCAAATTGATGATTTTTTTCTTTTCTCACTAATAACATAATACCTGCAATAATTAATACAAGGAATGAAATAATGTTAAAGATGAGTATTGAAACAAGACCACCAAGTATAGCTGATATACCAGATAAAATTCTTTGCTTTTTAACAAATACTAATGCCACTATCACTAATATAATACTGATGATTAGAATAACAAGCGCATAATTCAATATACTACTCATAACAGATGATAATTCATCCAAAGGCACTTCATTTTGCAAATCAGGATTATTTTGCATTTGTCGCTCAAATTCCATCTTAAATTCAGCAGTATTCGAAACAGATTTCGTTATAAATGCCAATACAATTCCAATTAACGAGAATACTGCACCAACAACGAGTAATATATATTCTGTTGTTCTTTTCATTTAAACCCTCCTAAATTTTGTCAATTATCATTATCTCAATCTGAATTTTATTTATCAAGTTTATGATCGTTTTTTTCTATATTTTGTTCATCTTTATTTTTTTCTTCAAAATATTTTTTCTGTTGTTGCATTCTTTTTTCGTAATTCTTTCTTCTTTCAATTGTTGCATTAGGTTTAACTTTTTTAGGTTTCTTTTCTTTTTTTAGTTTATCAGGTTGAACTTGATACTCATCTGATTGTGTTATTTCATAATTGTATGGATCTTCATGTCTTTGACCAATATCCTCTTGTTGATCTATATCGGACTGAGCTGCATCATCTAAGTCTTCAACATTTGTCTCTTCTTGTTGATTTCTTTGTTTTTTATTTTGATGCTTTTTACTACGAGAAAGCACTTCCTCACTATGAGTCGTTTCAGTTTGTTCTACTGGATCAACTTGTGCTAAACGCTCTTTCTCTTGTAGTGGTTCTTCTACATGTTCTTCTCGATATTGCTGCTTAGGTTCAACTCGCTGACGTTCTCTAGGCTGTGGTGGAATATTTTCGCGTTGATTTTCATAATATGGTTGTTGTGGTTCCATACCTTGAACTGGTAATATTTTATCTTTTCTTACGAATAATAAAATACATACAATAAAGAAGAATAATGGTACAAGCACAATAAATAATGGAATTGTTATAATTGCTAAAAGTAAAAATACAAAAGCAGAAAATATTCTCCACCTCATTAAAACTAAACCAATAAATGAAAATATTAAAACAATAATCAAGTAAATTATAAATAACCAAATACCATTTTGAATATTGAGTGCTACTTCACTAGCAGACATTAATTGTCCGTTAGTTGTAATATTAATATTTAGTCTATTAATTAAAGTTTCTAGCCTATTTATATTATCTGGATTATTTAATACGACAAGTGCAGCAAATAAAGATAAAGCTGTTATGCCTAATAAGATAATCCAAGCAAACCAGCCGAGAAATTTTTCTACACCTCTACCAACTGGCTGTCTCACATGTTCTACATATGAATTCATCATGTTTACCTCCTAATAATGAATTGGTTTTAATTATAACAAAAAAAGGGCTTTGTTTCTCACAAAGACCCTTTATAATGACTAATTAAGCGACATTTTAAATTTTAAAAAGGCTTCATTATACGCTGCTATATTTTCTTTTCCTAAATCTTTGTAAACTTCAAGTTTATTTCTTACTGAAGAATCAGGATAGAAACGCTCATCTTCTCTAACACTCTTATCTAAAAGATTATAAGAAGCTTTGTTAGGCGTTGCATATCCAACCCACTCTGCATTTTGCTTTCCATTTTTCTCTTCTAATAAGAAGTTAATAAATTTATGTGCACCATCAACATTCTGTGCTGTCTTAGGTATAACGATATTATCAAACCATAAGTTTGAACCTTCTTTAGGAACAACGAAATTCAATTTATCATTTTCAGTCATGATATCAGCTGCCATACCACTCCAAACAACGGCTACATCTGATTCATTCTGAACCATCATTGTATTAATTTCATCACCTACAACACCTCGAACATTAGGTGATAACTTAATTAATTTATCTTGTACTTTTTTCAGTTTTTGTTTATTCGTCTCATTTAAACTTTCATTCATACTATTTAATGCAAATCCTATACCTTCTCTTGATCCATCAACGATTAATACATCATCTTTAAGACGTTTATCCCATAGACTATTCCATGTATTAAAGTTGATCCCTTTCGTTGTTTCAGGATTGTACAAAATGCCTACCGTCCCCCAAAAATAAGGTACGGAGTATTTATTCCCTGGATCAAATGGTAGGTTCATAAAATCTTTATCAATATTTTTTAAATTCGGTACTTTTTTATGATCAATCGGTATTAACAACTTTTCTTTTTTCATTTTTTCAATAGTATACTCACTTGGTACTGCAACATCATATGCTGTACCACCGTTTTTAATTTTAGCCATCATCGCTTCATTTGAATCAAACGTTTCGTATACGACTTTAATACCTGTTTGTTTTTCAAACTTTTTCGTCAAATCTGGGTCAATATATTCTCCCCAGTTATATACATAAATGACATTCTTTTTTCCTTTAGAAGGAGGGGGATCAATTAATTTAGTAGATAACATTAACAATGCCCCTACAACAATTGAGATGCCGACTAACTGCATTAATTGTTTCATCTTATAATGCCCCCTCTTTTTTCAAGTCTTTTTTGTTGGCTTCTTTTTATGAAATAATATCCTAAAATCAGTATCATAACTAACGCAAATAGTAATGTAGAAATCGCATTGATTTCCATTGTAATACCTTTTCTAGCCATTGAATACACTTCAACAGATAATACGCTAAACCCACTACCTGTCACAAAAAAGCTCACTGTAAAGTCATCTAATGAGTACGTAAGTGCCATAAAGAATCCACCAATTGCACCAGGTAGAATATGAGGTATCACAACTTTAATAAGTGTTTGCCATGAAGTTGCACCTAAATCTTTAGCAGCATCGATCATAGATGTATTCATATCATATAGTTTAGGAAGTACTAAAAGCACGACTATTGGTACACAAAATGCTATATGAGATATTAATACCGACCAGAAACCAAGCCCCATACCTGTATAGTGATCAATAACAGTAAATAACAGTAAAAATGATGATCCGATTACAACATCAGAACTTACCATTAAGATATTATTCAATGTTAATAATCCGACTTTTAATTTTTTATTTCTTAAGTAGTAAATACCTATTGCGCCACATATTCCGATTAAAGTAGAAATACTCGCGGCCAACAATGCAATCGCAATGGTATTCACAATAATCACTAACAATCGTTTATTTTGAAACACTGATGTGTAATGATCAAAAGTAAAGCCTTTAAAGTGCGTCATGTTACCTGCACCGTTAAATGAATAAAATATTAAGAAAAAGATAGGCAAGTATAGAAATATAAGTATGATTGTAAAATAAATTTTTCCTGTTAATTTCATACTATACCTCCTTATTCTCTGATTTAGATTTCGTAATAATGAGTATAATTGCCATAGCTAATATTAAGAACACAGCTATCGTAGAACCCATACCATAATTTTGTGTAACTAAAAACTGTTCTTGAATTGCTGTACCTAAGTTAACAACTTTATTACCTGCGATTAAACGTGTAATCATAAATAATGATAATGCTGGTATAAATGTAATTTGGATACCCGTTTTCACACCTTCTAATGTTAAAGGCACGATTACATTTTTAAATGTTGTAAAACTATTTGCACCTAAATCTCTTGAAGCTTGCAATAAATTCTCTGGTATTTCATCCATTGAATTAAAGATTGGTAACAGCATAAATGGAATATAAATATAAACCGAAACGATGATAAATGCTGTACTTGTAAATAATAATTCTGTTGATGGTACATGAAATACACTTAAGATTTTATTTAATAAACCATCATGACTAAGAATGCCGATAAAAGCATACGTTTTAAGTAACAAGTTAATCCAAGTTGGTAATATTATAAGTAATAATAATATATCTTTATGTTTAGCATTTCTAAGTGTTAACGCTAAAGGATAACTGATGAGTAAACAAAAGAAAGTTATAATTAATGCATACCAAGCTGAACTTAATGTCATTTCTAAATAACTGCTTGTAAAAAAGTTTTTGTAATTCTCGAATGAAAAGTGTCCATGAATATCAAGTAATGATGCATAGAAAATCATAGCAATCGGTACGATAATAAATAATACTATCCATATCATGTAAGGTACGAGTAATAATGATTTTATTTTATGCATGTTCCTCATCCTCATAGCTTTCAATTCGACGATCAAATTCTTCTTCAGTTTCACCTGGCAACATAATATGAATCGCTTCTGAATCAAAATCAAGTCCTACTGTTTCACCGATTGTTGCTTTTTTCGTCGTTTGGATTATCCATTCATTACCTTGCGCATCATAACAACAAATTTCATAATGAACGCCTCTAAATAATTGAGAATCAACAACTGCAGAGATACGACCTTCATTCTCTGATTTAATCGTGATATCTTCTGGACGAATCACGACGTCAACTTTAGCATCTTTCTCAAATCCAGCATCTACACATTCATAAGGAATACAGTACATTTCAACAACATAATCACGTTTCATAACACCAGTAACGATATTAGATTCACCAATGAAATCAGCTACGAATTTATTAACAGGTTCGTCATATATGTCGACAGGCGTACCACTTTGTTGAATTTTACCGTCTTTCATAACAAATATGTAATCACTCATTGCTAATGCTTCTTCTTGGTCATGTGTAACAAATATAAACGTAATACCTAGTCGTTGTTGCAATTCACGTAATTCATATTGCATTTCCGTTCTTAACTTTAAGTCTAATGCTGATAATGGCTCATCAAGCAAGATAATTTCAGGTTCATTCGCAATTGCTCTAGCAATCGCAACTCGTTGCTTTTGACCACCACTCATTTCAGTGATTTTACGTTGTTCATATCCTTCAAGTTTCACTAATTTTAATGCTTCTTTTACTTTAGTTTGAATATCTTTTTTATTTAACTTTTTTATTTTTAGTCCAAATGCTACATTGTCGTATACATTTAAATGAGGAAATAATGCGTAATCTTGGAAAACTGTATTTACTTTCCTATTATTTGCTGGCACTTTATTAATAATTTTATTATTAAACAAAATATTACCTTTAGTTGGTGTTTCAAATCCTGCTATCAATTTTAAAATAGTTGTTTTACCACAACCTGACGGACCTAATAATGTATAAAATTTACCTTCTTCAATTTCAAAACTGACATCATCTAATACTTGCGTGTTGTTAAAGTTCTTTGAAATGCCTTCGAACTTTATGATTGGTTGTTTCATGCCTTACCTCCTATAAATACGATTCTGTAGCTACAATCAATACTTCAGCATCTTTGCTAGATTGATTTAAAAACTGATGCGTTTCATGCGCTTTAAAATAAAAACATTCTCCACTTTTAGCAGTATATGTTTGATTCCCTATATTCAAAGTTATTAATCCTTTTTTTACATATGCAAATGTTTCAGAATTTGATGGGCTAAATGCTTTATATTTAGATCCACTTTTTAAAGTGATAATTACAGGTTCCATTTCAAATTCATTGGAATCTGGAACGAGCCATTTTATTTTGTAACCTAAATCATATTCATCATATATCGTGTGTGCTTGTTCAGGATAATGTATACGAGCTTGATACAATTTCTCATTAAAAAACTCACTCGGTTCAACCCCTAATACATCTAAAATATTCAAAAAAGTTTCCATAGATGGTGAAGATAAATTTCTTTCTAATTGCGAAATATACCCTTTAGATAAATCTGTACGCTCTCCAAGTTCTTCTTGTGTTAGGTTCTTTTGATACCTTAAATTTTTAAGTTTTTCTCCTATATTCATAAATCCCCCAAGAAAGTGTAATGTTTACTTTTACTAAACATTAAGTTTAGTACCTTTAATAAAATAACAGAAATCATTTTATAGTTCAACACTTTTTTGGGGGATTTTATAATATTATTTAACTGAAATCGTTGTCGCTTCTTTATTCTCTTTTAAAGCTTTTACAACTTTATAGCCATCATAACCACTTTCTTCTTTGAAAGCTTTATAAAAATTATTCTCATCAGCTTTACCAGGAATAATTTTTTTGAAATTTTTATAAGCTTTGTCTAACTGTTCTCTATTTGCTTCACTTTCATATGCATCTTCTATAAGGTTATAGAAAGCCATCACTTCGAGAATCTCTTCTTGCGTCCAATCCACATCTATTGGATAACTATACTCCATATTTTCTACTCCTTTACAAAAAAAGGCTGGGACATAAATATGTCTCAGCCTTATATTTTTATGATTACATTGTATGGATAGGTGTTCCTAATGCTACTTCTGCAGCTTCCATAGAAATTTCACCTAATGTTGGGTGAGCATGAATTGTTAATGATACGTCTTCAGCAGTCATACCTGTTTCAATTGCTAAACCTAATTCAGCAATGATATCTGAAGCGCCTGTACCAGCAACTTGTGCACCAATTAGAATACCATTTTCTTTTAAAGCGATAAGTTTAACGAAACCAGCAGTTTCATTTAATGCTAATGCACGACCATTTGCAGCAAATGGGAACTTAGCAGCTTTAATTTCTAATCCTTCTTCTTTAGCGCTAGCTTCTGTGTAACCTACTGTAGCTAATTCTGGCTCAGTGAAACATACTGCAGGAATACCTAAGTAATCCACAGCTGATTTTTCACCAGCAATTGCTTCAGCAGCAACTTTAGCTTCATAACTTGCTTTGTGAGCAAGTGGAGGTCCAGCAACGATATCACCGATTGCATAGATATTGCTAATTGAAGTACGGCTTTGTTCGTCAACTTCAACTAAACCACGATCTGACATTTTTAGACCTAATTCTTCAAGACCTAATTCATCAGTATTTGGTCGACGTCCTACTGTAACTAATACATAGTCAGCATCGATTTCTTTTGTTTCTCCGCCAGCTTCGTAAGTAACTTTAACGCCGTTATCAGTTTCTTCAGCTGATTTAGCCATCGCTTCTGTTACGATTTCTACACCTTTAGCTTTAAGACCTTTTTTAACGATTTGAGTCATTTGCTTTTCAAATCCGCCTAAAATGTCTTTAGCACCTTCAAGGATTGTTACTTCAGAACCAAAGTTAGCATATGCAGTACCTAGCTCAGATCCAATGTATCCGCCACCTACTACTACTAATTTTTTAGGTACTTCTTGAAGTGATAATGCACCTGTAGAATCGATTACACGTTTACCAAATTTGAAATTAGGAATTTCGATTGGACGTGAACCAGTTGCGATAATAGCATTTTTGAAAGTATAAGTTTGAGATGCTTTTTTAGTCATAACTTTTAAGTTATTTTCATCTACAAAATATGCTTCTCCGTTAACAACATCGATTTTGTTACCTTTCATTAATCCAGCTACGCCGCCTGTTAATTTTTTAACTACGCCATTTTTGAATTCTTGAACTTTTTCGAAGTTTAATGCTACCTTCTCAGCTACAACACCCATATCTTCTGAATGTTGAGCGTTGTAGAAACGGTGTGATGCTGATAATAAAGCTTTAGATGGGATACAACCAACATTTAAACATACGCCACCTAATTCGCCTTTTTCAACGATTGTTACTTTTTGTCCTAATTGTGCTGCACGAATTGCTGCAACATATCCACCAGGACCTGCTCCAATTACAATAGTATCTGTTTCAATAGGAAAATCTCCAACTACCATTTTTACCCCTCCATTAATAATAATTCTGGATTATTTAATAATCTCTTAATATGGTTCATTGCATTTTGTCCAGTAGCACCATCAATTTGTCTGTGGTCGAAACTTAATGATAGTGATAATACAGGTGCAGCAATAATTTCTCCATCTTTAACGATAGGTTTTTGAGCAATACGACCGATACCTAAAATAGCTACTTCAGGATGGTTGATTACTGGTGTAAACCATTGTCCACCTGCTGAACCGATATTACTTATCGTACATGTTGCGCCTTTCATTTCGTTAGCTTGTAGTTTACCGTCACGTGCTTTTACAGCTAATTCGTTAATTTCATCAGAAATTTCGAACATTGATTTGTGATCAGCATTTTTAACTACTGGTACTAATAAACCACGATCAGTATCCGCAGCTATACCTATATTATAGTAATGTTTATGAACAATTTCACCATTTTCTTCATCAAATTCAGTATTTAATGCTGGGTATTTCTTAAGTGCAGATACTAATGCTTTAACAACATATGGTAAGAATGTTAATTTAGTACCTTGCTCAGCAGCAACTTCTTTGAATTTTTTACGGTGATCCCATAATTCTTGAACATCAATTTCATCCATTAATGTTACGTGAGGTGCAGTATGCTTAGAGTTAACCATTGCTTTAGCAATTGCTTTACGCATAGCTGGTATTTTCTCACGAGTTTCAGGGAATTCTCCTTCTGGTACTTGTGGAGATTGTACTGCTTGTGTATCTTCAGATGAAGTTTGAGCTTCTTCTTTAGCTGGTTGCTCTGTAGTAGCGCCACCATTTAAGTAAGCTTCAACGTCTTCTTTTAAGATACGGCCATTTTTACCTGAACCTGAAACAGCTTTAATATTTACATCGTTATCACGAGCAAATTTACGAACTGAAGGCATAGCAATTACACGTTTAGACTCATCAACATTTTCTGATTGAGTTTCAGTAGTTGCTTCTTCTTTAGCTTCTTCAGCTGGTGCTTCTTCTTTAGTTTTTTCTTCATCGTCGTCATGACCTTTGAATTGTAAGCCTTCTGCATCAGGTGCATCAATTTTAACAATTGTATCACCAACAACAGATACTGTACCTTCTTCAACCATAACTTCTTCAATTTTACCTGCAACAGGTGATGGAATTTCAACGACAGATTTATCATTTTGAACTTCACATAATACATCGTCTTCTTGAATTTCGTCTCCTGCTTTAACAAACCATTTTACAATTTCACCTTCGTGGATACCTTCACCGATATCTGGTAATTTAAATTCGAATGACACGATTTTTTCCTCCTAAATATTAAATCCGTATTTTAATGCGCATTAAAACTCTAATGTTTCTTTAGCTTGCGCTACGATATCTTTTTTGTTTGGTAACCAAACACCTTCAGCTTGTGTGAATGGATAAATAGTGTCAGCAGCTGCCACACGTGCAATAGGAGCTTCTAATGAAAGAACAGCTCTTTCAGAAATTTCAGCTACAACATTTGCGCCAACGCCTGCTTGTTTTTGAGCTTCTTGAACTACGATTACACGGTTTGTTTTTTCTACTGATTTAACAATCGTTTCAATATCTAATGGTTGAACAGTGATTAAGTCAATAACTTCAACTGAATAACCATCTTTTTCTAAATCTTCAGCTGCTTTTAATGATTCTTGAACCATTGCACCATAAGCGATGATTGTTAAATCTGTACCTTCACGTTTAACTTTAGCTTTACCGATTTCTACTTCGTACTCTTCCTCAGGTACTTCTTCACGGAATGAACGGTATAACTTCATGTGTTCTAAATAAACAACTGGGTCATTACTGCGGATTGCAGAAATTAATAGTCCTTTAGCATCGTAAGGGTTTGAAGGAATAACAACTTTCAAACCTGGAGATTGTGCTACTAAACCTTCTAAGTTATCTGCGTGTAATTCTGGTGTATGCACACCACCACCAAATGGTGCACGGATTGTGATTGGAGCCACTTTAGAGTTACCTGAACGGAAACGGTGACGAGCTATTTGACCAGCAATTGAGTCCATAACTTCAAATACGAAACCAAAGAATTGGATTTCCATGACAGGACGGTAACCTTCAAGCGTTAAACCTAAAGCTAGACCACCAATACCTGATTCAGCTAGAGGTGTATCAAATACACGATCTTCACCGAATTCTTTTTGTAAACCTTCTGTTGCACGGAATACACCGCCGTTTACACCAACGTCTTCACCGAATAATAGAACATCTTCGTCTCTTTTTAATTCGTTTTGAAGCGCATTGTTAATCGCTTGAATCATTGTCATTTGTGCCATGACTTATTTCGACTCCTTCTCTTTGTAAATTTCATATTGTTCAGCTAAATTGTAAGGCATTTCTTCATACATGTTTTCCATTAAGTCTGTAACTTTTTGTTTAGGTGTATTGTCTGCCTCTTTAATAGCTGTTTTAATTTCTTCTTTAGCTTTTTCCATTACTTCGTTTTCTTTTTCTTCAGACCATAAGTTTTTCGCTTCAAGATATTTTCTGAAACGTACTAATGGATCTTTCTTTTCCCAATCAGAATCTTCATCAGAAGTTCTGTAACGAGTTGGATCGTCACCAGCCATTGTATGTGGACCGTAACGGTAAGTTAATGTTTCGATTAATGATGGACCTTCACCATTTACTGCACGTTCACGCGCTTGTTTAGTTACTGCATATACTGCTAATGCATCCATTCCATCTACTAATACACCTGGAATACCAACTGCTACTGATTTTTGAGCTAATGTTTTAGCAGCTGTTTGTTTGTCACGAGGTGTTGAAATCGCATAGTTGTTATTTTGGATAACGAAAATTGCAGGTGCTTTGTAAGCAGAAGCAAAGTTGATACCTTCATAGAAGTCACCTTGTGAAGAACCGCCATCACCAGTGTAAGTAATTGCAACATTTTTCTTACCACGTTTTTTAAGACCTAGTGCTACACCAGCTGTTTGGATAAACTGTGCACCGATAATAATTTGTGGACTTAAAGCATTAACACCTTCTGGGAATTGGTTTCCAATAAAGTGTCCACGTGAGAATAAGAAAGCTTTTGTTAATGGTAAACCATGCCAAATTAATTGTGGCACATCACGGTAACCAGGTAATACATAGTCTTCTTTCTCTAACGCATAATGTGAAGCTAATTGTGAAGCTTCTTGTCCAGCTGTTGGTGCATAGAAACCTAAACGTCCTTGTCTATTTAATGAAATAGAACGTTGATCTAGAACACGAGTCCAAACCATTCTTTCCATTAATTCAACAAGTTCTTCGTCAGATAAGTCCGGTAACAAGTCACTATTTACGACATTTCCTTCTTCATCTAAAACTTGAACCATTTCAAACTTAGACTCTATTTCATTTAAAGTCGCTACTGCATCGAATTGGGCTTTTTTTCTCGGAGCCATTCAATTCACCATACCTTTCCCTATATTAAATAATCATTTCTTAATCATTCTAACACAAAACTGTTTTACTGTTAAATAAAAAATACTAACATCTTAAAAACCCCACAATTAAAGGTTTCTATGTAACTGTACTAAAACATAATATTAGCTGTACTAATACAAATTATTTATCTAAAATAGCTGAAACATCTTTCTTTTCTTGTTGGACTTTTCTTAATGTGTTTTGATAATCTGTTACAACTTTTTCAGTCTTTTTATTAACTTCAGTTAATTTAGAAGAACGATCATTTGCACCTTTTTGCGTAGCATTGTCTTTTGATAAGTAACTAAATAAATCTTTTTCAGTTTTTAATACTTCTTGATATGCATTCATTACTTCATTATGTAGTTTATACTTTTCATCTAAAGCATTCTTTAAATCTTTAGCTTCTTTTAATTGTTCTTCATCTTCTATATTTTTATAGTCTTTTTTAGATGATTCATAAATGTCCTTAGATTTCTTCATTGCAGCTTTTTCATCTTTTACAATTTCTTCTCTATCTTTTATACCGTCAGTTAATTCTTGCGCTTTTGCTTTAAAGTCATCATTTTTAGCTTTATTTAATGCTTCAATTTTTTGAACTTTATCTTTTTCTGCCTTAGTCATTTTCTCATTTAAATCAACAATAACTTTTTCTTCTTTATTTGCTTTTTCAACTTTGTTATAAAAAGATTCAAGTGATTCTTTAGATTGACCACACGCTGTTAAAATTATTGAAGTCGCTAATGTTAATGTTACAAATTTCTTGCCAATCATTGGTAATTCCTCCTTTTAATCCTATCAATATGTTACTCTGTTTTTTTTATTTATACAATTAATAATAGATGTAAAAATGACCAGTTTTTGATAATATTTTATATGAGGAAGGTGCATGTAAATGATAACGATGGAAAATATTATTCGTGACGGCCACGAAACACTTAGAAAGAAAGCCGAAGAAGTAGAATTACCAGTATCGACTGAAGACAAAGAAACATTAAATGAAATGATGGAATTCCTAAAGAACTCTCAAGATGAAGATCTTGCTAAAAAATACAAATTACGTTCTGGCGTAGGACTTGCCGCTCCACAAATCAATATTTCTAAAAAAATGTTAGCTGTATATATACAAGATGACGGAAAAGGAAACCAAATCGAACTTCAACTTATCAATCCTAAAATCGTAAGCCATAGCGTACAAAAAGCATATTTAAATGGCGGAGAAGGATGCTTAAGTGTAGACGAAGCTAAACCAGGACTTGTTCATCGTAATTATAAAATAACAATTCAAGCATACGATATAGAAGGAAATCCATTTAAGAAAAGATTCAAAGGATATCCAGCAATCGTATTGCAACACGAAATCGATCATTTAAATGGCATCATGTTCTATGACTATATTAATGAAGAAGATCCATTCAAACCACTCGATGATGCAGTAGAAATTAATTAATAAGTATGATGATAAAAGAGCGAATACCATTCAGTCGGTATTCGCTCTTTTTACTGTCATTATTCTGAATTCTGGTAATTAGATATGCCCCATCTTACGGACATTTCTCAGAATTATGTCCCTAACTCGCACATCACCCTTGTTTCTCTTCTATCACTCAATAAAAAACAGTAATCTCAATTTTCCAATTGTAGATTACTGTTCTTCTGTTTCATAATTTTGTTCATTACATAAATTCATCTCTTCGTTCGATGAAATGAATGTTTTTTTCTTTTAATGCTTTTTGAATAGCGGTTAATTCGTCCAAACTTAACCATTCTGGATCTTTGTTATGTCGAATGTAATGTGGATCTTGTTTAACGTTATTAATCATTTCATCATAGTTATAAATCATCACAACTTCATTTTTTCGAATATTAAATTCTATTCCTTTAAATTGTTTGTCAGATTTGTTTTTTTCTGCATCGATTGTTTTGATGATGCGTTCGACCTTATCCATAAAATTCACATCCTATTCATCTATCAATCCTAATTCTTTACAAGCATAGTATATACCATTTTCACTTACATGTTTCGTTTCAAAATCACAAACTTCTTTTAGTGCGTCAACGGCATTCCCCATTGCTACACCACACCCTACTTCAGTAATCATTTCTACATCATTAGGTCCATCACCGAATGCTACTACTTCGTTTAATGGGAATCCTAATTTATCACTGAGTTCTTTTATGCCTTCTGCTTTAGAACGATCATTTGGCACAACATCTCTACTTAGTGGATGCCATCTATAGAACTTCAATGCATTGAATTGATTATCGTACTTGTCATCTTCATCATCAGCATGGAAAATAAGTGTTTGATAAACTGGGTGATCAAGATAATATGTATTGTGGTATTCTGGATAATCCATCTTTAATGTTCCAAGACTTTCAGAAATGTCGTTATCACTTTCTACATTTGCATATACTGCAGTTTCACCGAAGAATACTAGTGGATGATTATTCGCATGTGCTTTGTCTACTATGCTCGTAAGTTCCTCTTTATTTAATGGATATTTACTTAAAATTTCTCCATTATATACAACAATTTGTCCGTTTAGCGAAACAAAAGTATCTATACCTGTTTCTTTAATAACTTCTTTAAACATATATGGTGCTCTTCCTGTTGCAATTGCGACGATATGGCCAGCTTCTTTTAATTTTTTTATCGCTTCAATAGTTGATTCTGGAATTTCTTTGTTTTCATCATAGATTGTACCATCTATATCGAAAAATATTAATTTCTTATTCAACTTTCATCGCCTCCTTGTCTCTATTCTAGTTGATAATCAATATATATGAAAGATTTAGTTAAATATCTTTATTTATCTCTAATTATCATGTAAAATGAACTTATTAAAAAGGTATTTATATATTTTCATATAATTACTTTTAAAAATGTACGGGAATCAAATTTCGAAATTGACAAACCCTAGACTTAAAAACTAGGGCTTTATTTATGTTAATTAACCTAGGAGGATTTATATATATGGCAGTATTTAAAGTATTTTTTCAAGAAGACAAAAGTGAAGTAATCGTACGTGAAAGTACACAAACAAAATATTTCGAAGGACAAACTGAAGAACAAGTTAGAAGATATTTATCTGACCGTAATTACAATATCGAATTTGTCCAAAAATTAGAGGGCGCTCATTTAGAATATGAAAAGAAATCAGATCACTTTAATGTGGAGACAATCTAAATGAAGCCTTTACAAAAAAATGAAGTAGGCGTATACGCACTGGGTGGTCTCGGTGAAATTGGTAAAAACACGTACGCCCTCGAATATCAAGATGAAATCATTGTCATCGATGCAGGTATTAAATTCCCTGATGACGATCTTCTTGGTATCGATTACGTGATACCAGATTATACGTACTTAATTCAAAATAAACATAAAGTGAAAGCTTTATTTATCACTCATGGACACGAAGACCATATTGGTGGTGTCCCATTTTTATTAAAGCAAATGAATGTTCCGATTTATAGTGGACCACTTGCTTTAGGTCTTATTAGAAATAAATTGGAAGAACATAATTTATTGAAGACAGCTCAATTAAATGAAATTGATGAAGATTCTGTATTTGAATTCAAACATTTCAAAATTTCATTTTATTTAACAACACATAGTATTCCAGAAGCATACGGGATTATTGCAGATACACCAGAAGGTAAAATCGTTCATACAGGTGACTTCAAATTTGATTTCACACCTGTTGGCAAACCTGCAAACATTGCTAAAATGGCTCAACTTGGTGAAGAAGGCGTATTATGTTTGTTATCAGACTCTACAAACTCTGAAGTTCCTAACTTTACATTAAGTGAAAAGGAAGTTGGACAAAACGTAGATGAGATTTTCCGTAAATGTTCTGGTAGAATTATTTTTGCAACATTTGCATCTAATATTTATAGAGTTCAACAAGCTGTTGAAGCAGCCGTTAAATACAATCGTAAGATCGTTGTGTTCGGTCGTTCAATGGAGAACAATATTAAAATTGGTACAGAATTAGGTTATATCAAAGTACCACCTGAAACATTTATTGAACCTAACAAAATTAATACCGTTCCTAAACATGAAATTCTTATTTTATGTACAGGTTCTCAAGGTGAACCAATGGCAGCATTATCAAGAATTGCGAATGGTACACATAGACAAATCAGCATTATTCCAGATGATACAGTTGTATTCAGTTCATCACCAATTCCAGGTAACACGAAGAGTGTAAATAGAACAATCAACGCATTATACAAAGCTGGTGCTGATGTTATTCACGGTAAATTATCTAACATTCATACTTCAGGTCACGGTTCACAAGATGAACAAAAATTAATGTTACGTTTAATTAAGCCTAAATATTTTATGCCGATTCACGGTGAATATAGAATGCTTAAGAAACATAGTAAAACTGGTGTGAACTGTGGTGTAGATCCAGATAATATATTTGTTTATGAAATTGGTGATGTGCTCGCACTTACTAAAGATTCTGCAAGATATGCTGGCCGTATTCCATCAGGAAATGTATTTGTTGATGGTAGCGGAATTGGAGACATTGGTAATGTCGTAATTAAAGACCGTAAAGTCCTTTCTGAAGAAGGTCTTGTAATAGTTGTTGTAAGTATAGATTTCAAAACGAAACAACTACTCTCAGGACCAGATATCATCTCAAGAGGATTTGTATATATGAGAGAATCAGGTCATTTAATTTACGATGCACAACGATTAATCAAAAAAGCTGTTATTGAAAAGCTAAATAATAATGACAAAGTAGAATGGCATCACGTTAAATCTACAATTACTGAAGCTTTACAACCTTATTTATATGAAAAAACAGCTCGTAAACCAATGATTTTACCAATTATCATGAAAATTAAATAAAACATTAAAACACCCGTAATTTTTAGAAATTACGGGTGTTCTTTTATTCGTTTACGAGTTTTTTCTCGAATCTATTTAAGTCATTGTCATGACCTATCACGATTAATATATCATGAAATTCAATATTTTCATTTGGATCTGGTGCTACGATGATATCTTTACCCCTTTTAACAGCAATGATATTGATACCGTAATTTGCACGTACATCCAATTCTAATATAGAACTACCAGCAAGTCTTTCCCCTGCTTTAATTTCTACAATTGAATACTCATCAGAGAGTTCTAAGTAGTCTAGTACAGATGCGCTAGCAACATTATGTGCGATACGACGACCCATATCTCTTTCTGGATGGACAACAGTATCCGCACCTATTTTATTTAGAATTTTAGCGTGATAATCGTTCTGAGCTTTAGCTGTAACTTTTTTAACACCTAATTCTTTAAGAATTAATGTTGTTAACGTACTCGCTTGTATATTCTCACCTATCGCAACAATGACATGATTGAAATTGCGTATACCTAAACTTTTCATGACCGCTTCATCTGTTGTATCTGCAATCACTGCATGTGTGGCGATATCACTGAACTCATTCACTCTTGCTTCATCTGCATCTATGGCCATTACATCCATATCTAAAGCATTGAGCTCTCTTACAATACTTCCGCCAAATCGGCCTAAACCTATAACTACATACTCTCTACTCATGATATGCCTCCATACTTTATAATAATTTTATTTTTTACCTTTAACGTAATCAGCATCAAAGATAAATAATCTTAATAATAATATAAGCGATGGCACGAGTAAAAGTAAACCTAAAATAAATACGATTACAAGCATTAATGCCATTTGATCGTTCACAACTGCTTTATCAATATTGATAAATGGATCTAAGATATACGGCAATTTACTTACACCATATCCAAAGAATGCTGTACCGAATTGTAATAATATCATAATAAATGCAACACCATGTGCTTTTTTAAAGTATATTAATCCAACAGCAATGATAAAGAATATAATACTTAAACCGAATAACCACCAATAACTGCCGACTGCATTATTAAAATGCGTTTCGTTATGTTGTCTTAAAGATAAGAAAACGAACTGACAAATGATGATCATCGGAATTGCCCATATAAGGAACCACTGTCTCAATAAATGATATGCTTCAGAATCTTTAGCTTTATTCGCATAAAATGTTAAAAATCCTGATGAAATATATAACACTGAGATAATTGCTAAAAATACAACTGCCCATGCATATGGACTTAATAATAAATCAACCCACAGTAGGTGAACGCCATCACTTGTTTCTCTAATATAGCCACCTTCAGCAATTGTTAAAATTGTTGATAATGATGCCGGAATCAATAAACCTGTTCCACCATATAAGAATAACCATGATAACTTACTATCTTGTCCATAGTTTTCAAATGCATAAAAGCTACCACGAATGGTTAGTAAAATTAATGCAATACTACCAGGTATTAATAATGTTGACCCGAAATAATATGCAGAGTCTGGGAAGAATCCAACTATTCCTACAAAGAAGAATACGAAGAACACATTTGTTACTTCCCAAACTGGGTTTAAATATCTAGAAATCAAGTTATTGATAATATGATCTTGCTTCGTTAATTTAGCGTGAAATGCGAAGAATCCTGCACCAAAATCAATAGCACCAATAATAATGTAACCAAACAGAAAGAGCCAAAGCACTGTAATACCTATATGTTGATAATCCATTATACTTCACCCTTTCTGTCTATTATTTTGTTCACATCATCAGTCGTTTTACTGTGACTAAACATTCTAATAAGTACATAACTTGATGAAATACCAAGAACTAAATAAAGTATTGCGAATGCAATGAATACAAGTGCAAGTCCATCAGCATTTGTTGCAGCTTGTGCAACTTTTAAGTAACCTCTTAATATCCAAGGTTGTCTACCCATCTCAGCTAAGAACCAACCAAATTCAATTGCAAGCATTGCAAGTGGTCCGGTTAATACCGCTAAATATAAGATTGGCTTACTATATTGCGACCATTTTTTCACCCATTTTAATACGACAAATAAAGCTGAAACGACAAAGCAATACACACCAAAGAATACCATCAAATCAAAGAAATAGTGAATGATAAGTGGTGGTGTTTCATCGCTCTTAAATTCGTTTAAACCTTTAACTTCAGTATTAAAATTACTATCTGACAAGAAACTTAAAGCGCCAGGTATTTTAATAGCACCTTTAACTTCTTGTTTATCTTCATCAACTACCCCAAATAATACTAGGTCTGCTTTTGATTCACTTTCAAAATGCCACTCCATAGCTGCTAATTTTTCAGGTTGTTCTTGATGTAAGAACTTAGCTGATAAATCGCCAGCTAACATTGCAAGTAAACTCGCAATTAAACCGACTATCATCGTAAGTTTAAGAGCTTTTTTATGATATTCCTTATCATCTATAAATTTATTCTTAATTAAACGATATGCTGCTATACTTGCTAAAATAAATGCAGCTGTCATAAATGCAGTCGCTATAACGTGAAAAGCTCTAATACCGAATGATGCATTAAACATCGCAGCAATTGGATCAATGTTCATCAATTTTCCATTGATAAAATCGAATCCATTTGGCGTATTCATGAAAGAATTCACAGATGTAATAAAGAACGCTGAGAATGTACCACCAATAATTACTGGTAACGTAATTAAAAAGTGCGTCCATTTACCTTTGAATCTATCCCACGTATATAAATAAATACTTAAGAAAATAGCCTCAAAGAAAAAGGCGAATGTTTCCATAAATAATGGTAGCGCAATAACTTGCCCACCTAATTGCATAAATGCTGGCCACAATAATGATAATTGTAGACCAATAATTGTTCCCGTAACTACTCCGACCGCTACAGTAATCGTATACCCTTTAGACCAACGTTTTGCCATTGCTATATACATAGGATTATTGTTCTTAATACCTATGAATTCAGCAATTGCAAACATTAATGGGATCCCCACACCAATTGTTGCAAAAATGATATGGAATCCCAAGGTCATAGCAGTTAGTAAACGACTTATAACTACTGCATCCATAATATTCCTCCATTCAACGTTTGTGATATACATCACAATTTAATCTTATTATACAACACTTTAATCATTTGTGAAATGTTTAACATTTACAAAGTAATGACAAATTAATGGCAAAATAGGACATAATCGTTGAACGCTTAAAAAAATCATTTATAATATGTCTATATAAAGTTGAGGTGAAATCTATGAGTGAAGTTACAATTTATACACAAGACCAGTGTCCCCCTTGCCAATTTGTAAAACAATATTTTAATGAAAAAGAAATTCCTTTTACAGAAAAAAATATAAAAAACAAACAATTTAAAAACGAACTTATCGATCTAGACAGTTTTTCAACACCTACTGTTCTCATTAATAGAGAAGTTTTTTATCAAGTTGATATAGAATCTTTTAATAAAGCATTAGGCATTCATTAATGAAGATTCAATTTCCAAGTTCTAAAATTAAAGTCACCACACATTCTATTGATACAAACTTAAAATCAAATCTGAAACTCATTCATATAACAGATTTGCATTTAGGTTATTATTCTAATTTAGAAAATTTATATCAACTTGTACGTCTTATTAATGAGCAAGAAGCAGATATTGTTTGTTTCACAGGTGATTGTTTTGATGATATTGCTCAAATTTCATTTGACCCTTATCTAGTTATACCTTTATTTCGTACAGTTCAATCAAAATATGGAAAATTTTTTGTTCCAGGCAACCACGATTACGGTTCAAACGGCACTCATACGGTATTAGATATCATGAATAAATCGGGTTTTGAAGTCTTGTTAAACAGTTCTTACGTCGTCAACACACCTGCTGGTATCATTCAGATAAACGGTATAGACGATTTGTGTTTTGGTCAGCCTAACTTTTGTAGTTCATTCCAAGTACCTAATTGTCGTATAGACTTTAGAATAGGTCTCGTACATGAACCAGATAAAGTTAAATTATTAGATCCAAACATCCATTTAGTACTATCTGGACATACACATGGTGGTCAAGTTCGACTTCCTAAGTTTGGCGCTATTTATACACCAACTTATGGAAAAGTATATAAACAAGGTTTGTATCAAATTAGAACTGGACAATACCTCTATGTTAATCAAGGCTTAGGTATGACAAGACTTCCGATTAGAATATTTTGCTCACCTGAAATTGCGATATTCAATTTGCAATCTCAATAAAGTCTGAAAAGATCATTCACATATAAAAACAGAGCAGTTATCTACTTAATGTTAAGAGATAACTGCTCTGTTTTTTAATTTTAAAGAATTTGATTAACGAGTTCAACAACTTCTTCTTCTGTTGCACAGTTAATTGCTTTGTTCGCTAATTCTTGCATTTCTTTTTGATCTAATTGTTTGATTTGTTTTCTAGCTTTTAGAATACTTGTCGCACTCATAGAGAATTCATCTAAACCTAATCCAAGTAATAATGGAATTGCTGTATTGTCTCCAGCCATTTCTCCACACATACCAGTCCATTTACCTTCTTTATGAGAAGCTTCAATTACTTGCTTAACTAAGCGAAGAATTGCAGGGTTATATGGTTGGTATAAGTAAGAAACACGCTCAGACATACGGTCAGCAGCCATTGTATATTGGATTAAATCATTCGTACCAATACTGAAGAAATCAACTTCTTTAGCGAAGATGTCTGCAAGTGCTGCAGTAGATGGAATTTCTACCATAATACCGATTTCGATATCATCCGCAACGTTAACACCTTCAGAAACTAATTTTTCTTTTTCTTCAAGTAAGATTGCTTTAGCGTCTCTAAATTCTTTAATAGTTGCAATCATAGGGAACATGATATTTAACTTACCAAATTCAGAAGCACGTAATAAAGCTCTTAATTGAGTTCTAAAGATATCAGTTTGATCTAAACATAAACGAATCGCTCTATATCCTAAGAATGGGTTCATTTCTTTAGGTAAGTTTAGATAAGATAATTCTTTATCTCCACCTATGTCTAAAGTACGAACGACAACACGTTTGCCGTCCATTTCTTTTAAGACTTTACTATATGCTTCAAATTGTTCTTCTTCTGAAGGCATATTGTCTCTACCCATGTATAAGAATTCAGTACGGTATAAACCGATACCTTCTGCGCCGTTATTTTTAACACCTTCTAAGTCATTAGGTGTACCAATATTCGCAGCTAATTCTACATGAACACCATCTTTAGAAACAGATTCATCATTAACTAGTTTAGCTAATTCTTCTTTTTCAGCTAAGAAGTTTTTCTGTTTTTGTTCGTATGCTTGAACTTCGTCATCTGTTGGGTTAATGATTACATCACCAGATAAACCATCAATGATTAAACTATCACCATGGTTTACACGATCAGTAATATCTTTAGTACCTACAACAGCAGGAATTTCTAATGAACGACTCATTATTGCTGAGTGTGAAGTTCTTCCACCGATATTTGTCGCAAAACCTTTAACAAACTCTTTGTTAAGTTGCGCAGTGTCAGATGGTGTTAAATCTTCACCTACAATAATAACGCTTTCATTAATCATACTAGGGTTTGGTAATTCTACACCTAAAATATGTGCCAAAATACGTTTAGAAACGTCACGAATATCTGCCGCACGTTCTTTCATGTATTCATTATCCATATTTTCGAAAATTGTAATGAAGTTTGTTGATACTTCATTTAACGCAGTAGGTGCATTTACTTTGTTATTGCGAATATTTTCTTCAATTGGATTTAATAATTCTGGATCTTCTAACACTAATAAATGTGCATCAAAAATCGCAGCTTTATCTGCACCAAGTTGTTTTTCAGCATTATTACGAATTTGAGTTAATTCAACTTTTGTTTGATTAACAGCCGCTTTAAACTTTTCAACTTCGCCGTCTACATCGCTGATATTTTCGCTTGAAAACGATAAGTCAGGTTCAACTAATAAATATGCTTTACTAATAGCCACACCATCAGATGCAGCTATACCTTTTAATAATTCAGACATTATTTAGTTAATCCTTCTTTAGATAATACTTCAGTAATTGCTTCGATAGCTTCTTTCTCATCACTACCCTCAGCGTAGATAGTAATTTCAGCATCTTTACCAACACCTAGGCTCATTACACCCATGATTGATTTTAAGTTAACTTTTTTAGTGTTATATTCTAATTGTACATCTGAATCAAATTTAGATGCAGTTTGAACTAACATTGTTGCTGGTCTAGCGTGAATACCCGTTTCGTCAATAATTACGTATGAATTTTGTTCCATTTTTATTGTCTCCTTCTGATACCTATATTAAATTTGTATAAAATCAAATTTTATCTATACGATTAAAGAATATCAAAAAACCACTTACAATTCAATCATATTACATAAGTATGCAATTATTTGAGCTGATTATTCTTTATTTTTGAAGGTTCGTGTATTCAACTGCTATTTGTGTACCAATTTTAGCGTTATGTTCAACAAGTTTAATATTTGTTTCTAATGATTTACCGCCAGATTGCTTAACGATTTCACCTAATAGGAATGGTGTAGAATCTTTGCCGTGAATACCTTCTTCTTCAGCTTTAGCAACTGCTTTGTCAATAATACCATTGATGAAACTTGGTTCTAATTGATCCTCTTCTGGTACTGGGTTAGCGACAACAATACCTGTTTCTAAACCTAAGTCCCATTGTACTTCTGCAAGTTTCGCAATTGTACTTACTTCATCAATTCTTGTGTTTAATTTAAGACCACTTTCTCTTGTAAAGAATGCCGGGAGTTCATCAGTTTGATATCCAACTACAGGTACTCCTTTTGTTTCTAAATATTCTAATGTTTTGTCTAAGTCTAAAATTGATTTAGCACCTGCACAAATGACAGCTACTTTCGTTTTAGAAAGTTCATCTAAATCTGCAGAAATATCCATTGTATGTTCAGCACCTTTATGAACACCACCGATACCACCAGTAACAAAGAATTTAATGTCTGCTAATTGAGCACAAATCATTGTTGAAGCCACTGTTGTTGCACCAATTTTTTTAGTTGCTAATATTTCAGCGATATCTCTTCTAGAAACTTTTGCTACATTTTCTGCACTTGCTAATAATTGTAATTCATCTTCGCTCAATCCAATTTTAATTTTTCCATCAATAATTGCGATTGTTGCAGGTACCCCACCATTATCTCTTACAATTTGTTCTACTTTTTGTGCCATTTCTACGTTTTGAGGATAAGGCATACCATGTGAAATAATTGTAGATTCTAAAGCAACAATTGCTTTACCTTCCTCTTTTGCTTGTTCTACTTCTTTTGAAAATTGAATATAGTTTTCCATTATAAAGCCTCCATGTCCTTAATTAATTGTTTTTTATCTAAATCTTGTCTGACTGTATAAGCTGTTTGAATTGTTTTAGATGCATTTGCTTTTGCCAAATCAATAATTTTGTCGATTTCATATGATTTCAACCATCCATAAATTAAACCTGATGTAAATGCATCACCGGCACCTGTTACATCAACGACATTATCGACTTTTTTGACTTCAAATTGACGTTGACCTTCATCACCATCATAAATAATCTTATCTTTACCTGATGTCACAACTAAGTTATTCACACCAAGTGATCTAATTTCACCAATGTATTGAATTAATTCCGCTTCTGTTTGTGCATCTTTACCTACAAATGATTCAACTTCATCTTTATTTAATATGAGCCAATCAACAGCATGTAAATTATGAGGTAGACGATTCATCTTCGGGCCTGAAACTGCAATCAATACTAATTTAATCTTTTTCTTCTCTGCATATGAACATAAAAACTCTATCGTCTCTTTAGGACAGTTTAAATCTGCAATAATACATTTTGATTTATTGAGTAAATATGTGTTTTTAATCATAAATTCTGGCGTAATTTTGTCATATACTGACATGTCCGCAAACCCCATCGTCATACTACCATGTTGATCTAACAATGCTGTATAACTTCCCGTTGATTCACTAGAGATTTTCTCAACATAGTCTACATTCATAAATGGTGATGATAAATCAGAAATATGTTGCCACTCTGCATCATTACCTGAAGTCGTTAATAACAGAACATCTTCACCGATACGTCCTAAATTCTCAGCAACGTTTCTAGCAACACCACCAATAGAAGTTTCAGAAGTTACTGGGTTTGAAGTGCCCTGCACTAAATCGTCTGTAATATGAAATTTCCTATCTATGTTAGCTCCACCAATACATACAATTGGATTTTGCTCGTTTAATACATATGCTTTCCCTTGCACATATTCTTTCTTAACTAAACCTGAAATAATATTTGCAACTGCAGGTCTAGACAAACCAACTTTATCTGATAACTCTTGTTGTGATATAAAAGGATTCTCTTTTATTAAGTTAAGAATTAATTTTTCATTTTCATTCATCAATTTCACCTCACAAACATTTGTTTATATTTCAAACTTTAGTTTGCTTTTTTGATTATAAAGCGTTTTTAGAATAATTGCAAATATAAAATAAAAAATTACACAAAAAAGAAGCTAAGACATTACAAAATGCCTTAGCTTCTTTTCAATATTCTATTCACCTATAAAGTCTTGAATGACTGTTTCACATTTTTTAATGTGATCCTCACCCATTTTTTTCATTAAATAATAACTAATTGAACCAGCAACTGCTTGTCCAACTAATGGTACCCATCTTGATTGTTTTGCCGCTTCTCTTTTTACGACTGATCTAAATATAACTTTCACCATTGCATTCGTTACTTTTTGACCAATAAACTGGCTACCTCTCATTGCAGCTGATGTTAAAACTTTTTGTTTTAAATCATCTTGCATTTTATTAACTTGCTTATGACTTAATCCATAAATTTTATTAATATCTTCAATGATATCGCCCATTAATTTAATATCCATACCAACACCAAGTCCTGGGATTGGTACGACATTTGCAGCTGAAGACATTAATGACTTCTTATGAATAAGTTCTTTAGCTTTTTTTCTACGTTCTAACAATTCTTCTTGTGAAGTTGGTAATTCAGAACGCTTCTTTATTTCTTGTATACCAAATGCTTTATTGCCTGCTTTTGTCGTAATTTTATCGAAAATTCCCATTGTTTCCATTCTCCTCACAGTTCGATTATATTCAAACATTATTATAATAATGTATACCCGAACTAGGAAATTTTAACCATTTATTTGTACGAATACGACTTTCAAGTATTTACTTGGTTTATAGTGTGGATGACTCTTGAAGTCTTTAGGTAATCCCATTACATCAGAAATTGTATAATCAACACCTAATTGATCTAATGTTTGAATTATCATTTTTTTGAATGCTTTTTGTGGGAAAGCACTTGAATTTGTACTTAGCACTAAGTTACCACTCTCGTTCAATAATTCTAATGCACCTTCAATTAATTCAGGATAGTTTTTCTGAACACTAAAAGTCTTTTTCTTATTACGTGCGAAGCTTGGTGGATCAATCACGACAACGTCATAACTTAAACCATGTCTTAAAGCATATTTGAAATAATCAAATACATCCATTATAAATATATGGTTCTGATTAAGATCTATTGTATTTAAACCAAAGTTTGCTTCAGTTAATGGTCTAGCTCTATTAGCTAAATCCACACTTGTAGTTGAACGAGCATTTTCACTTGCTGCAACTGAAAATGCACCCGTATAACTAAATAAATTCAATATATCTTTATCTTGACTATAGTGGTCTCTTAATTTTTTTCTAACGTCTTTTTGATCTAAGAAAATACCTGTCATAGGTCCATCATCAAGATTAATATTATAGAACATATGATTTTCTTCTATGACATATGGAAATTCTGGTGCTTCACCTGCTACGAAGTCTGAAGCAGTTTCCATTCCTTTAAATCTTCTTTTTTCAAAAATTGATTTATAATCGAAGACTTCTTTAATTGCAGGTAATATTCTATCTTTCAATCGATATATACCTACTGAGTACCACTGAACTAATAAATGACCGTCATAATGATCAATTGTCAGTCCACCAATTCCATCGCCTTCTGCATTAAATAATCTATATGCATTGATACCATCTACATTTTCATAATATGCTCTATCATTTTTAGCTTCTTCGAATAACTTTACAAAAAAGTTATGATCAATCTTTTCAGTTGAGTCTAATGATAATACCCAGCCTATACCTTTATTTTGTTCACCATAATATGCAGTTGCAATGAATTTTTTCCCCGCATCAACAAGCGCAACTAATTCTCCTTCATCCATTTTAGGCATATCAAAAACATCGTCTTTTTCTACTAGAGGATATCCTCTTAAATATTTATCTTCTTTTCCTTTTTTGAGCATTAATTGTTTCATTATATATTAGCCATCCTTTCGAAATGTCTCACATATTATAACGTATATTATTCAAAACACCAAAAAACAGAGTATTCCCCTTTAGAATACTCTGTTAACCGAATTTTATTAATCAAAATTTCCCCCAGAAAGTTTTGATCCCCTTATATGTAAACGCTTACTAAAGTTAGTATAAAGGATAAGATTATTCCACGCAATACATTTTTTGAATAAATTCATTAAAATAGTTTACTTATTACATATTTAAACTTTTAATTACAGCAATTGCTCGTGAAAATTATAAAATAAAAAACACTTTATTAAGCGCATAGTGCTCAATAAAGTGTCTAATTATATCGTGTAAGATATTAAAATGATTTTTTCAAGTGAATGATAAATGCTGGTGTTACAAATAATAATAGTAAAAATGAAATTGGTGTGATAAACACGGAAAATTGTGAAGTTTGAATTGCTGAAACAAAGAATGTCGTTGCAATTTCAAAGAATAATGCTGAAATAACAAACAATTTACCAAAATTATTTTTATTCTTATAATTTGTCGTGTAATTGAAGTATGCATATAAGATAATCAATAACATCATAATAAATAATGTTAACCATTCAAAAACATATTGAATTTGAGATAATTTCCATTCACCTGATAAGAATAAACCATTACGGTTATTAAACTCTATAAATGTAAATAAGAATAAAACTACAGTACTTATCCATTCTATATAGCTTTTCTTTAACCATTTCGGTCTTCTCATCCATCTTGGAATATCGTCTTCTTCGATTTTAATAATCTCTATCCATTTTTCATTACGGCGTTTTCTTTTAGCAATTGCCTCTTCAGAATTAAATTTTTCTAAAGTCGCCTGTTTGAAATTCTGTAATTTTTGGTAAAAACCTTCTGCTAAAGTATATATTTTTCTTGTTAAGCGGTTATTTTTAACTCTTGAATATCTTTCTTCATGAAATTGTTCAATGTCTTCATCGCTTACTGGTAAAGATCTTCTTAAATATAAACTAATCCAAACTGACATTTGACTTAGACACCACAACAGAATGAAGAATAAGTTAACACTCATAACGTCTATAGGCTTTACATTTTGAGCATCGATATTATGGTTCATTGCAAATTGTGAAATGAAATAACATAATCCATAAGAAATGATAATCCATAAGTACTGTTTCTTTCGATGCATTGGATTTAGCTCATTTTTATAAACGACATATCCCACATGAATTGCAAATGGAATAATAAATAAGAAAGATGCAAAACTATATACTTGGAACATGGTCATCATAATAACAATCATTAAAATAATTGTCAGTCCGATATAAAATACAGAAATATCATAATCGTAATGCGTCGTTCTTCTTAAAGTACGTCCTACTAATAATACAAACACACCAAATAGCAATACAATTATTGCTGCGATAACTGGAAAGTTACCAATATAATGGTGCAATATTCTTACTAATTCATCAAAAAAAGCTACAAAAAAGTCCCAAATGTTATTGATATGGATATTACTTGAATCCTTGATATTATAGTCTTTAATACGTGGCGCATTAAAAAGTATAAGTAATCCAGTAATCAAAAGAAATATACCTATAATTCGACTAAAATGAACTTCCCAGCTTTTTTTCTTTATAGCCATGTTCTTCACCTCATTGAACATTATAATTGTTTCATTTTCAATTGTCTTTAATTATATTGAAAATCAGTCCCAAGTACTAGCAAGAAGTTTAATACTTATATGTAGTTGGGTATATAATAATATCATACATTTTAAAGGAGTGTTATTATGACTCATAATGATAAGCATAAAGAAGAAGCAGAAAAAGCTAAAAAGAAAGAACAAGAAAATAAGCAAGACAACAACAAAGGTCAGGATGAAACAAAAGAAAATATACAAGACACATTTGAATAAATGAATTTTAGTTTTATGATTTACTATTGACAAATAGATTAATAAGACTTATCGTATGGATAACAAATTAATAAATGCACTAGGGGTGTTTTGAAACTGAGACAGACATGAAAAGGTCTGAACCCTTTGTACCTGATCTAGATGATACTAGCGTAGGAAAGTGTTCGTAAATCATATAATATTCATTTTTAAATGATAACAATATTTTTGTGCGCTTCTATTTAGATATAGGAGTGCACATTTTTTTATTTAAAAGGAGAATATAACATGTCAAAGAAATTAACGTTATCAGATATTTTAGTAACTGTATTAATTGGTGCTTTGTTTGCAATCATTTATAAGTTCTTATGGATACCTTATGAAATTTTAAAACCACTCGGTCTACACTTAGAACAATCTGTATATGGTGTATGGTTTATTGCAGCAATTGTCACTTATTTAATTATTCAAAAGCCTGGTGTTGCAATTCTTGCTGAATTTGCTGCGGGTGCTGGCGAAACGATTGTAATGGGCCAATTCGATATTCCAACATTTGTATACGCATTATTACAAGGTTTAGCTTGTGAAATCACCTTCTTAGCTGTTCGATATCAATCTAGAAAATTATCAGTTGCTGTTATAGCTGGTATGGCTGCAGGTATTATTACGTTACCAATTGATTGGTTCTATAATTACTTAGGTGACGTTGCTTTATGGAATGTTATTTTAATGTTTACGATTAGAATTTTAAGTGGTGCAATCGTTGCTGGTGCATTAGGCTATGCAATTGTAAAAGCACTCGACCAAACTGGTGTTACGAAATTGTTCAGACCAGCATCTAAAAAAGATTATGACTTATTATAGGAGTTATTCAATTGTTATCACTAAAAAATTTAAGACTAAAGTATCCTGATGATGATCGCATTATATTTAAAAATTTAAACATCAATATTAATGATAAAGAAAAAGTACTTTTACTAGGTCCAAGTGGATCTGGTAAAAGTACGTTATTAAATATATTAAGTGGTATTATACCGAGATCGATGGACATACCGATGAAAGTTGATTCAATCAATATCGATTCACTTCCAGGTGTTATTTTTCAAGACCCTGATACGCAGTTTTGTATGCCTGAGATTAAAGAAGAATTAGCATTTGTGCTTGAGAATATGAACATCGAACCTGATAAAATGGACGGATTTATAAAAAATGCCATGAAACAGGTAAATTTAAATGCTGATCCTTCACTTAAAATCAATCGTTTAAGTGGTGGTATGAAACAAAAATTAGCGATTGCTTCTATATTATTACAAGATACAAATACGTTATTTCTTGATGAACCGACAGCAATGCTTGATCATCAATCAACGACACAACTATGGGATTTGATTATGGAACATTGGACAAATCAAACTGTTGTAATCGTAGAACATAAAGTTGATTATATTTGGAATTATGTAGATAGAGTTATTGTAATGAATGAAAATGGTGAAATCACACATGATAGTACACCTCAAGATATATTAGATCATCATACAGACATTTTAAATGAATACGGTGTTTGGCACCCTAACTCGTGGCAATATGCCCCAAAATTATCTGAACAGACTGCTGAGCACAATCCGTTGTTAAATATAGAGCAGTTAGATGTACTGCGTGGCTCCAAAAAACTATTTAGTATAGATAAATTAACGATTTCAAGTGGCGAATGGCTTACAATAACTGGACCAAATGGAACAGGTAAGACAACATTATTAGAAACGATGATGCAGCTCATTAAATATAATGGTAAAATATTTTATAAAAACAAACAGATTAAAAAAGTAAAAGATGCTTCTAAACATATGTATTTCGTATATCAAAATCCAGAATTACAATTCATCGAAACATCTGTATATAACGAAATATTTATCAATTATGCTTATCAAGATAAACAAACAGCTCATGACAAGACCCAAAACATGTTGACGTTATTAAAACTTAATCATGTGAAAGACCAGCATCCTTTCGAATTATCAATAGGACAGAAAAAAAGATTAAGTGTCGCAACTGCATTAAGTACGAATTCTGAAATTATTTTACTTGATGAGCCAACATTCGGTTTAGACAGTCACAATACCTTTGAACTCATCAAATTATTTCATGAACGCGTTCAACATGGTCAAACTATCTTAATGATTACGCACGAAAATGAGATTATTAATCGCTATGCTACTAGAAGATTAACAATCAAAGACGAGCAATTACATGTAAGCGGTGGTGAATCTCATGTTAACTAATTGGAAGAAATACCGTACTTTTATTGATGATGTCAATATTCTAACGAAACTTATATTAGGTGTCATACTATTTTTCTATGCGATATTTATTCATCAATTTGATTTCATGCTTTATTTAACGATTATTATGTTCCTTTATCTAATCTTCATGAGCGGCGTGAGATGGTTGCCACTATTAATCGTCATTGCTATCACTTTATTTTTCGGACTCACTTCTTCCTTATTTATGATTTTCTATGGTGAAGGAAATGAAACAATTTTCAAGTTTGGTATTATTCATATTACTGAAGAAAGCTTTTTGAGAGGTATTCACGTAACCATGCGTACACTTGTCATTTCATTTTACGGCATGGTTATCCCATTTACTTCGCAAATCATTTATGTGTTTTATAGTTTCATGCAACATTTAAAAGTAAAACCTAAAATCGCATATGCTTTCATGGCTTCTATACGCATGATACCGCTTATGTTTAGTTCTTTTATGCAGTTAAGACAAGCTTTAAAAATGCGATATGCAGTTATAGATAAAAGCAATCGTAAAGGCTTAAAATGGATTCACCATTTACTCATTCCAACATTAAGTCAAAGTATAAGAAAATCACATAGGTTAGCTGTTGCGATGGAAGCAAAAGGATTCACAAACGGCAAAAGAACTTTCTATTATAAAGTACCTTTCACTAAAAATGATTTATATTTCATCTTATTGACGATTGCACTCGTTGCTGTCGCATATTTATTAAATGTTTATTTACCTATAACACACATTTCAGATATTCGATAACATTGCGTTATATTTGACCATACCTTTCCCTAAAAGAATGAAATATAGCGCAATGAAAAGGCTGAGACAAACTTTGTTGTCTCAGCCTTTAATTTATGATTTATATGCTTTTAATGCTTTATGTCCAATATCATTTCTATAGAATAGTTGTTCACTTTTAATATATTTGACTTGTTCATATGCATTTTTTTGAGCCGCTTCAATATTGTCACCTGTACCGATAACAATCATGACACGTCCACCATTATTTTCATACTTGCCTTCTGAATTTTTCTTCAAAGCACTCACAAAATATTGATCTACATGTTCTAAACCTTCAACTGAATATCCTTTATCATAACTACCTGGATATCCTTTAGATGCTAATACGACACCAACAACACTTTCATCTTTCCATTTTAATGTTATTGGCTCTTTATGATACACCTTGTTTAATATTTCAATAAAATCAGAATCTAATTTAGTCAATAATACTTGTGCCTCTGGATCACCGAATCTTGCATTAAATTCAATTACTTTTGGTCCTTCTTTTGTTAAAATTGCGCCAATATAAATCAAACCAAAATAGTTAATGCCTTCACTCACTAACGCATCCGCAATAGGTTGTGCGATTTTTTGATTCGTTTCTTCCAATACATCGTCCGTAATATGAGGTACTGGACAGTATGCACCCATTCCACCAGTATTTGGGCCTTTATCACCATCGAATGCACGTTTATGATCTTGGGCGATACAATCAAATGGAACTGCATATGATTGATTCACAAATGTCATAACTGAATATTCTTCTCCATCAAGAAACTCTTCGAATACGACTTTTTCATGAGGTGTTTGATATAAAGTTTCTACGCCTTCTCGTGCTTCTTCTCGCGTTAAAGCAACGATTACACCTTTTCCAGCTGCAAGTCCATCTTTTTTAAGTACGATAGGTATTTTACACTGCTCAACATAATTGATTGCTTCTTCTTTTGTTGTGATTGTCTTATATTCTGCAGTTGGTATATAATACTTTTTCATAATTTTTTTCGCAAATTCTTTAGAACCTTCTAATTGTGCTGCTTCTTTATTTGGTCCGAAGACTTTAGCATTTGTTTCCTCTAATGCATCTGTTAATCCATCTATTAAAGGTTGTTCCGGTCCTATTATTACCCATTCAATATTGTTTTGTTCTACAAAAGATTTTATAGCTAAATGGTCATTTTCTTGAACATCCGATACAATTGTCGCAACTTCTTCCATTGCATCATTACCCGGAATGACAAAGACTTCATTTACTAATTTAGACGATTGACATTTTTGAGCTAACGCATGTTCTCTTCCACCTGATCCTATAACAAGTACTTTCATATTGACCTCCTAATGTTTAAAGTGTCTCATACCAGTAAATACCATACTGATGCCATATTTATTTGCCATATCTATTGAATCTTGGTCTTTAATAGATCCACCCGGTTGGATAATTGTTTTAATACCTGCTTTAGCAGCTGTTTCTACAGTGTCACCCATTGGGAAAAATCCATCAGAAGCTAAGGCTACATTTTCATTCATTTCGATTGCACGATCAATTGCTATTTTTGCAGAACCAACTCTATTCATTTGTCCAGCACCTACACCAACAGTTTGGTGATCGTTCGCTAGTACAATGGCATTACTTTTAACTGAGCGGACAACTTTCCATCCTAGTTCTAAAGCTTTCCATTGTGCTTCAGTTGGTTCAACATCTGTAACGACTTTCATTTCTTCGCGCGTTAATGTTGCATTATCTTTATCTTGAACTAAGTACCCACCTGAAACTGATACAAATTCTTGTTCATCTTGCGTTTCTGTCATATCAATTTCTAATAATCTAATATTCTTCTTCGCTGTTAATACTTCTAACGCATCTTCGTCATAACTTGGCGCAATAATAACTTCCAAGAAAATAGAATGTAATTTCTCAGCTAATTCCTTTGTAACAGGTCTATTTAAAGCGACAATACCACCAAATATAGATTGAGAATCCGCTTCATATGCATATTCGTATGCTTCTTCAATAGTTCCGCCTACACCAACACCACATGAGTTCATATGTTTTACTGCAACAGCTGCAGGTTGTTCAAACATTTTAATAAGTGATAACGTTGCATCGGCATCTTTAATGTTATTAAAGCTTAAAGCTTTACCATGTAATTGTTTAGCGCCAGCTATTGTATTCGGTTCGTTAGAAGTCTTTACAAAAGTAGCATTTTGTTGAGGGTTTTCTCCATATCTTAATGTTTCTGATGTATTTCCAAAGAATTCAACAATCGCATTATCATAATCATTTGTATGTTTAAATACTTTTACCATTAATGATTTACGATAATCTTCATCTAATTTGTCAGAAGCAATACGTTCAATAACTTCATTATAATCAGAAGGATCTACGACTGTTGTAACAAATTTGAAGTTCTTAGCTGCTGCTCGTAACATAGTTGGTCCACCGATATCGATGTTTTCAATTGCTTCATCTTCCGTTACATCTTCTTTCTTAACAGTCTCTTTAAATGGATATAAATTTACGACTACTAAGTCAATTAAGTCGATGTCTTGTTCTTTCAATGCTGTTAAATGTTCAGGAATAGAACGATTTGCAAGAATACCTCCATGTACACCTGGATGTAAAGTTTTGACTCTTCCATCCATTATTTCTGGAAAGTTTGTTAACTCTGAAACTGAATATACTTCAATCCCAGCATTTTCAAGTGCCTTTTTAGTACCACCAGTTGAAAAAATTTTATAATCATTTTCTATTAATTTGCTTGCGAAATCTTCTATATTTGTTTTGTCTGACACACTTAATATTGCATTCTTCATTTTGTAAAGACTCCTTTATTGAATAATTTCTTTCATAACACGTGGATATAATTCGTATTCTAAGTTCTGTATTCTTAATTGTAATGTCTCTCTCGTATCATCTGGATATACTTTACAGCTTAATTGATCGATGATTTCGCCAGTATCCATACCACTATCAACGTAATGAACAGTTGCTCCTGTAACACTTACGCCGTAATCTAATGCTTGCCCTACAGCGTCCTTACCAGGAAAACTTGGTAATATTGATGGATGTATATTCAACATTTTACCTTCATATTGTTTTAATAATGTAGGCCCAACGATTTTCATATATCCTGCTAAAATAACCCAACTTACACGATCTTGAGCCAATCTCGTAAGTAGAGCTTCTTCATATTCTTTTTTACTATCGTAAGTTCTTGGATCAATGATATAAACTGGTAAATTAAATCGTCTTGCTCTTTCTATACAAAAGGCATTAGGGTTATCTGTATACAATGCTGTTACTTCTATATGGTCTAAATAACCTGCTTCGATATTTTCCATTATTTTTTCAAAGTTCGATCCATTTCCTGATGCAAATACAGCTATTTTAATCATGATTGAACCCCCGTCAATTTGACTTGACCTGTTCCGTTTGAAATTTCACCTATTATATATGCTTCTTCATTTTTTGCTTTCAAGATATCTAATGTTTCTTGTGCATCATCTTTATTAACGATAAGTACAAAGCCGATTCCCATATTAAACACATTATACATTTCCTCTGCTTCAATCTTTCCTTGCTCTTTTAACCAATGGAATATTTTTGGTACTTCATATGATTGAACATCGATATGCGCATCTTTATCTTCTTGAATCGCTCTTGGAATATTTTCAATAAATCCTCCACCAGTAATATGAGACATACCTTTAACTTTTACTTTATCTAATACAGCAAGAACAGGTTTAACATATAACTTAGTTGGTTCAAGAAAAGTTTCTAAATACGTTCTTTCTTCATCAAATGCATCATTTAAGTTAATTTGGCTTTCTTTAATTAAGTTTCTAACTAAACTGTAGCCATTTGAATGAATACCACTTGATGTAATACCAATTATGACGTCGCCTTCATCAACTTCACTGCCATCTATATAGTCATCTTTTTCAACAGCACCAACACAAAATCCTGCGATATCATATTCTCCTTCATGATACATTTCGCCCATTTCGGCAGTTTCTCCGCCAATTAATGCACAATTCGTTTCTTTACAACCGACAGATACACCTGAAACAATCGCTTCAATCGTTTCAGGATTTACTTTATTCGTCGCAATATAATCAAGGAAATACAAAGGCTCTGCGCCAGTCGTTAAAATATCATTCACACACATTGCAACTGCATCGATACCGATTGTGTCATGTTTGTTATAATCAATTGCGAGTTTAAGCTTTGTACCAACACCGTCTGTTCCAGAAACAAGTACTGGTTTCTTCATATTTAGTTGTGACAGATCAAATGCAGCACCAAAGCCACCTAAACCGCCTAGAACTTCCTTTCTCATTGTGCTTTGAACATGTGACTTCATTCTATTGACCGCTTCGTAACCAGCTTCAATATCTACACCAGATGCTTTATATGCTTTCGACATTAAGATTACCCTCTTTATCAAAGTATTGTTTATTACTAGCTAAATAAGCTTTTTGACGTGGACTTAAGTTTTGATAATATCTTTCTTCATAGTCATAAAGACCTGCTGGATAGTCACCAGTAAAGCTTTCTACACATAATCCGTGATAAGGTACGTCTTTATCTAATCCTATTGATCGTATTAAGCCATCAACTGATAAATATGCAAGTGAATCTGCACCGATATAATCTCTAATTTCTTCAGGTGATTTATGTGCAGAAATCAGCTCAGCAGATGTCGACACATCAATTCCATAGAAACTTGGAAACATGAATTCTGGTGATGCGATACGTACGTGAACTTCATTTGCTCCAGCGTCTTTTAACATTCTAACGATACGTTTACTTGTTGTCCCTCTCACAATAGAATCATCAACAAGCACAATATTTTTACCATTTACGATATCTTTTACAGCTGATAATTTAACACGTACTCCTTGTTCTCTTAATTCTTGTGTCGGTTGGATAAATGTTCTAGCAACATATTGATTTTTTACAAGACCCATTTCATAAGGTAAATGACTCTCTTCTGCAAAACCAGATGCTGCTGAAAGTGAAGAGTTTGGTACGCCGATTACCATATCAGCATTTAAGGCCGGACTTTCTTGAGCTAATTTTTTCCCTGATGCTTTACGAACTGCATGAACATTCTTACCAGCAATTGTAGAGTCCGGTCTTGCAAAGTAAATATACTCCATCGCTGAAATTGCAGTCGTTGTTTCCGTTGTGTATGATTCAACTCTTATACCATCATCATTTATAACAATATACTCACCTGCATGAATATCTCTCACAAACTCTGCGCCAAGTACATCAATTGCACATGTCTCACTAGCAATGATATAAGCCCCCGTCTTCATTCTCCCAACAGCTAAAGGTCTTATTGCATTTGGGTCAACAGCGCCATATAATGCATCTTTTGTTAATAAAGCAAATGTGAATCCACCTTTAACGGTATTCAAACTTTCTTTCAATGCTTCTTCGAAAGTAGGTGCTTTACTTCTTCTTATAAGGTGCATAATCACTTCAGTATCAGAAGAAGAATGGAAAATGGCACCTTCTTGTTCTAATTCTTTTCTTAAGCTTTGTGCATTGACTAAGTTACCATTGTGACAAACACCAACACTCATATCATAAAAGTGATATAAAAATGGTTGAATATTTTCAATTCCCTTATTGCCAGAAGTTGCATATCTTACATGCCCTATCGCATGTTGATTCCCTTTAAAACCTTCTAATTGTACATCCGTAATCGCATCAGATAATAATCCTAATCCTCTTTCACCTTTTAACTCGAAACCGTTTGAAGTTACAATTCCTGCACCTTCTTGACCTCTATGTTGTAAACTATGAAGCCCCATGTATGTGAGTTGTGCAGATTCTGGATGATTCCATATACCAAATACACCGCATTCTTCATTTAAACTCTTGATTTCATGCATTGAGCTATTGCCCCTTTCAATTGCTCATTCAAATCAGATACATTGTATTTAATTTGAGCAGCATCATTTTTAATCGTAAATTGAGCATTATCAGTAACACGACCTATTTCAACGGCATCGTCAATATCTATAGATTGTCCTTCTTTAACGACAACAATATATCTACCTTGAGTTTCACTAAATAATTGAGCATTTGTTACTGGTAAAGTCACATCTAATCCTAAGTTAAAGTGTGTGGCTATTTTTGCAAGTCCAATAGCAAGACCACCTTTACCAACAGCTTGTGTATGTGAAATTTTGCCTGAACGTATAGCATCTTTAATTTGTTCTCCACGTTTTACTTCTGCTGATAAATCAATTGAACTTGGTTCATGATTAACTTCTTTAAATAATAACTTTTCAATCTGACTGCCACCAAAGTCATCTTTCGTTTCTCCAACTACGTATACACGATCATTTACTTTTGGTTGATAATCATTTAAATACGTCACATCTTCAATTAAACCAACCATACCGACTACAGGTGTAGGGAAAATTGAAGTCCCTTTTGTTTCATTGTATAAAGAAACATTTCCTGATACGACAGGTGTATTTAAAGCTTCACAAGCTTCAGCCATTCCTTTAGTAGAATCTGCAAGTTGTTGGTATATATCTTTCTTCTCAGGAGAACCATAATTTAAGCAATCTGTCATTGCTAATGGTTTAGCACCTACAGAAATTAAATTTCTATATGCTTCTACAACAACCATTTTCCCGCCTTCATATGGATTGTTATAAACATACCTCGCTTCTCCATCTATAGTAGAAGCTATCGCTTTATTTGTACCTTCCACTCTAACTACTCCAGCACTAATACCTGGCTTGATAATTGTATTGGCACCAACTTGTTGATCATATTGGTCATATGCGTAATGCTTAGAAGCAATTGTTGGATGATTAATTAGTTTTTGGAATACTTCTTCTACATTGATTTCATCATATTGATTATCATTGTGCTTAAATTCTTTTGCTTTACCTTCTAGAATATAAACGGGTGCTTCATCAGCTAAAGGTTCAACAGGAATATCAGCGTAGATTTCATCTTCATAAGACAGGACAAATCTATTTGTATCTGTTACTTCACCTATTACGGCAGAATCTAATTCATGATGATCAAATAAATCTAAGAATTTTTGTTCTGTACCTTTTTCAACTACTAATAACATACGCTCTTGTGTTTCTGATAGCATCATTTCATATGGTGAGATACCTTCTTCTCTAGTTGGTACTTTCTCTAAATGAAGATGGATACCACTTTCACCTTTAGCTGCCATTTCAGAAGAAGATGACGTTAATCCTGCTGCACCCATGTCTTGAATACCTACTAATTCAGGATAAGTAATTGCTTCTAATGTTGCTTCCATTAATTTTTTACCTACAAATGGATCTCCTATTTGTACTGATGGTCTTTTACTTTCAGATGCTTCACTTAGTTCTTCAGATGCAAAAGTTGCACCGTGAATACCGTCTCTACCTGTTTTTAATCCAACGTAGATAACTGGGTTTCCGATACCTTTAGCAGTACCTTTTTGTATTTTGTCATGATCTATAATGCCAACACACATTGCATTAACAAGTGGATTGCCATCATATCTTTCATCAAATTCAATCTCACCAGCTACTGTCGGTATACCGATACAATTTCCATAACCACCGATACCTTTTACGACTCCACTAAACAATCTACGGTTTGTCTTATTAGATAACTCTCCAAATCTTAAACTATTTAATAATGAAATAGGTCTTGCTCCGATTGATACGATATCGCGGATAATACCACCAACACCTGTTGCGGCACCTTGATAAGGTTCAATTGCTGAAGGATGGTTATGAGATTCTACTTTAAACACGACTGCTTGATTATCACCTATATCTACAACACCAGCACCTTCACCTGGACCCATTAAGACATGTTCTCCAGAAGTAGGGAATTGTTTTAAAAATGGTTTAGAATGTTTATATGAGCAATGTTCACTCCACATTACCGAGAATATACCTATTTCAGTAAAGTTCGGTTTGCGTCCTAAAATGCTTACGACTTTTTGATATTCTTCGTCCGTTAAACCCATATCTCTATATAAATATTCTTTTTCAATTTCTTCTATACTAGGTTCTAAAAACTTAGACATGTTGTTCCCTCCAACTTTCGATCATAGATTGAAATAATTTAACGCCACTATCTGAACCAAGTAATGTTTCCATGGCACGTTCTGGATGAGGCATCATCCCACAAACATTTCCTTCTTTATTCGTAATTCCAGCTATATCTTTGTATGAACCATTAGGATTATCATTGTAAGTTAAAATAATTTGATTATGATTCACAAGTTCTTCATATAATTCATTTGTACAATAATAGTGACCTTCACCATGCGCAACAGGATAAATGACAGTTTCATCTTTATCATACTGATGTGTGAATTTCGTTTCGTTATTCACGATTGTTAACGATTCATTTCTACTTACAAATAAATGACTGTCGTTATGTAACAGTGCACCTGGTAACAAACCAACTTCTGTTAAGATTTGGAATCCATTACATACGCCAAGTACTGGTTTACCTTCAGATGCAAGTCTTTTTACTTCGCTAATAATTGGTGCTACGCGTGCCATTGCACCTGATCTTAAGTAATCACCAAATGAGAAGCCTCCAGGTATTAACACACCATCAAAACCTTCAAGAGAAGTTTCTCTATAGTCTACATATGCCGCTTCGACACCTGAACGTTTAGCAGCATTATACATATCACGATCGCAATTAGATCCTGGAAATACTAATACAGCTAATTTCATTATGCGTTCTCCTTATCTTCTAAGATTTTAAAACTATATTCTTCAATAACCGTATTGGCAAATAGCTTCTCACTTAAAGTATTAACGACATTCTTGATTGAATTTTCATCTGTTTCGTCAACAGTCATGTATATAACTTTACCTACTCTTATATCATTGACTTGTTCATAGCCTAAATCGTGTACCGCTCTATTTAAAGCTTGTCCTTGTGTATCTAATACTTGACCTTGTAACGTAATATGCAATTCAATCTTTTTCATTTTATAGTTCCTCCAATTTTTTGTAGAAAGTTTCATAAGTATCAATTAATGAGCCTGTATCTTCTCTATATACATCTTTATCAAAGTTTTCTTTTGTTTCTTTGTCCCAAATTCTGCATGTATCTGGAGAAATTTCATCCGCTAATAAGATTTCTCCATCTGAGGTTATGCCAAATTCGATTTTGTAATCTACGAGTATTAACTTCATGTCATTCATAATTTCACTTAATACTTTATTTACTTTTAACGCTTCTTTTTTAATAGTTGATAATTCTTCTGATGAAGCAATATTTAATAATGACACGTGATCATCCGTGATAAGTGGATCATTTAACTCATCTTTCTTATAGAATAGTTCTAATAAAGGTTCTTTAAATTCATGTCCTTTTTCAAAACCTAGTCGTTTACAAATTGAACCTGCAGCAACATTTCGTACGACAACTTCTAATGGGAAAATTTCTACAGCTTTAACAAGTTGTTCTGTTTCAGAAATTTGTTCAACAAAGTGGCTCTCAACGCCTTTTTGTCGTAATATTCCAAATATTTTTGATGTAATTAAATTGTTTAATCGCCCTTTTCCTAGCATTTTATCTTTTTTAGCACCGTTTCCGGCAGTCACTTCATCTTTATATTCGATTCTCAAAATACCTTCTTGATCTGTGTTGAATACTCTTTTAGCTTTGCCTTCATAAAGTAATGACATATTAATCGTTCCGCCCTTCAAATAATTGATTAAATTGATTTTCATCTTTATTTAAATCTGTTGATAGTCTTGTAATATGTCCCATTTTACGGTTTACTTTATTGACCTTTTTACCGTAAATATGAACGTGCCATTCAGGATGCTCACTAAATACTTCTTGTAAATTCAACACATCTTGTCCTAGCAAGTTCATCATGATTGCTGGTTGTAATAAAGTAATCTTTTTCGGTAAATGCCATCCTGCAACTGCAAGTATATGTGTATCAAATTGTGAGTAGTCACATGCTTCAATAGAGTAATGTCCTGAATTATGTGGTCTAGGCGCAATTTCATTCACATAAAGTTTATGGTCTTCCGTTACAAAAAATTCAACTGTAAACGTTCCTACAAAATGTAACTTCGTCATAATTTTTTGAACTTCTTGAATGGCTTGTGTTTCTAAATCTACTCTAGCTGGAACAACTGTCTTATATAAAATTTGGTTTCTATGTTCATTCTCTTGTAATGGAAAATAAACTGTATGATCATATATATCACGTGTAGCTGTTATGGATACTTCTTTATATAGAGGGAGATATTTTTCAACTACGCAAGGTGTATCAGTAATTAATTTCTTAGCTTCATCTAAATCTTCTTTAGATTGAATGACAAGCTGACCTTTACCGTCATATCCACCAAAGCGTGTCTTTATAATAAATGGAAAGCCAATTGTTTCTATAGCTTCATTCAAGTCTTCTGTTGATTTAACTTCCATAAACGGTACAATTTGAACATTTGCACTTTCTAACGTTTGTTTTTCAGTTAAGCGATCTTGTAATAAAGCAACTGTTTGGCTCCCTTGAGGAATATTAAATTGATTGGAAAGTCTTTCTAACTGCTGTGCATCTATATTTTCAAATTCATAAGTTACAACTTTAGAGATGTCACCAAGCTGATTGAGTGCATCTATATCCGAAAATTCAGCGTTTATAAATTGGTGTGCTACAAATCTTGCAGGACAATCTTCGTCAGGGTCTAAAACAGCAACTTGAAATCCCATTCTTTGAGCAGACTGAGCCATCATTTTACCTAATTGACCTCCACCGACAATACCTATCATGTCACCTGATTCTAGGTTATAATAAGTCATTTTGCATTTCCTCCACTTTATCGACTAAACTTTTTTCATAATTAACGAGTTGTTTTCTTACATTTTCATCTGTCATACCGATCATTCTTGCTGCTAAAATACCAGCATTTTTAGATCCGGCTTTTCCTATTGCAGTTGTCGCAACTGGTATCCCACCAGGCATTTGTACAATCGACAATAATGAATCCATACCTTTTAAGCTTTTCGATTCAATAGGTACACCAATTACTGGAACTGTTGTTAATGAAGCTACCATTCCTGGCAAATGTGCTGCCCCACCTGCTCCAGCAATAATAATATCTATATTATGATTAGTAGCATTTTTAGCAAAGTCAACCATTTCTAATGGTGTTCGATGTGCAGAAACGACCTTTTTCTCATATTGAATATTAAAATATTCAAGCATATCGCATGCTTCTTTCATGATTGGCCAATCTGAAGAACTACCCATTATAACTGCCACTTTCATGTAGGTCACCCTTTCAAATAGTTGAAATATTTAATCTTTTCTGTGTATATTACAGATATAGCATAACAATTGATCATGCTATTTTCAATAAAAAACGAACATTTTATATATTTTTTACAAAAAGTTTGATTTATGTTCGTATTAAGGGCATAATTTTCATTGTATGAATCAATATAGTTCGATTATTAATAGGAGGCAATTTTCATGGTAGCTAAGATATTAGACGGTAGAGAAATAGCGAAGACTTACAGAGCAGGTCTTCAGGCAGAAGTAGAAAAGTTAAAAGAACATAACATCGTACCTAAATTAACGGTCATACTGGTTGGTAATGATGGCGCGAGTCAAAGTTATGTTAATTCTAAGAAAAAAGCAGCTGAAAAGATTGGTATGATTTCTGAAATTGTACATATGGATGAATCATCTACTGAAGAAGAAGTATTATCTGAACTCGATAGATTAAATCATGACGATTCAGTAAGTGGTATATTAGTCCAAGTTCCACTTCCAAAACAAGTTTCTGAAGCAAAAGTATTAGAAGCAATCAATCCTGACAAAGATGTAGATGGATTTAATCCTATAAATATTGGTAGATTATATACTGGAGAAAGAACATTTATCCCATGTACCCCACTAGGTATAATGGAAATTCTCAAACATGCAGATATTGACTTAAAAGGAAAGAACGTAGCTGTAATCGGTAGAAGTCATATTGTTGGTCAACCAGTTAGTAAACTATTAACAGATCAAGATGCAACTGTTACGTTATTACATTCAAAATCAACAAATACAGAAGAAGTCTTAAAACAAGCAGATGTAATCGTAAGTGCAGTCGGACGCGTACACCTCGTTACAAAAGAATTAGTAAAACTAGGAGCAGTCATTATTGATGTAGGTAACACACCAGATGAGAATGGTAAATTAAAAGGTGACGTCGATTTCGAAGCCGTTAAAGAAATAGCTGGCGCAATCACACCAGTACCAGGCGGCGTCGGTCCATTAACAATTACTATGGTATTGAACAATACATTATTAGCTGAAAAATGGAAAAACGGACTTGAATAAAATTATAATATAGAAAAAAGCGGAACCCGATGGCGGTTCCGCTTTTGTTTATTGTGGTAGATGGAATGTGCTAACTTCCATTATTTCGAATTCTGGTAATTAGAATGCTGTAACTTCCATTATTCTGAATTCTGGTAATTAGGTGGGCGCTCTCTTATGGACATTTCTCGGAATTATGTCCCTAACAACCTCTCTTACGGACATTTCTCAGAATTCTTTCCCTAACGAAACAAAAAAGCACCACCCCATTATGCTGATCATAATGGAATGGTGTTTTAAATATTTATATTATACGTTTGTAATACTCATTTTTGGACCAAATGGTTCGAAGTGAACATCTGCTTGGCCAATATTTAATTTTTCTAGCTCATCAAATATTGTATCCATAAATGTGATACCTCCACATAAATAGATGTCGACGTCTTCATTAATCCAATTGCTTAATTCATTGCTTGTTAAATATCCGTCTTTTTCTTTTAAATGATAAGTAACTTCTACATTTTCGTTCATTGCATTTAATGCATCCACTTCTTCTTTAAATGGTACGTCTTTTTCTGCTTCATTAACATGTACGAAATGAACATTTCTACCTTTATACGCTTCATCTTCTAACATTGCTAGCATTGGTGTAACACCTGCGCCTGAAGATAATAGTAATAATTTTTTATCTTTATCTGCTTCTACTTTGAAATCACCTGCTGGAGCTGAAAGTTCAATTGTATCTCCAACTGAATATTTATCATGTAAATCATGAGATACAAGACCTTTTTTCTCGCCTTCTCCTTCGCGTTTTACAGCAAATCTTATTTTACCGTCATTTTTTACAGAGTAAATTGAGTAATGTCTTAATGCTAAATTATCATCGTTTGTTGGTTTAATACGTACAGTGATATATTGACCTGCAACAAGTTCAGGAATTTTAATGTTATCTACTGGTTCAACTTCGAATGATTTCATTGAAGTACCTTGATCTTCAATGTTTGTAATTTTAAATGATTTAAAGTCATCCCAAGCTGCTTGTTCGTACATTGCTTTTTCCATTTGGATAAATACGCCTGCGATTTCACCATATGCTTCTTCCCAAGCATTCATAATGTCATCTGTAGCTGCATCGCCTAGAACTTCTTTAATTGCTTTTAACAAGAATTCACCAACAATTGGATAATGTTCTTCTTTAACTTGTAATGCACGGTGTTTATGTGCAATTTGATTTACGTTAGGAACGATTGCTTCTAAATGATCGATATGTTTAGCTGCTGCTAAAACTGTTTGTGCTAAAGCTGTTTGTTGTTTACCTTGTTTTTGGTTAGATTTATTAAATATGTTCAATAATTCAGGATGTGCTTCAAACATTCTTTGATAAAAGACTTTTGTAATTTCATTTCCGTATTGTTCTAATACTGGTACTGTTTGTTTTACGATTTCTTTAGTTTGTTCTGATAACATCAGAAGTCCCCCTCTAAAAGATATATTTTAAATACATGTTTAATTGTAAATAATTTCACAATGTTTTTCAATACAGTTTGCAAAAAGTTTACAAAGTTGTCACTCTTTTAAAAATACATATATTGATTGATTGTTTTTTAACCTTCATATTAAGTATAATTAATATATTATAAGGAGGTTGAACTTTATGAAGCTCACCCAATACACGGATTATTCTTTACGTGTCCTCATGTATTTAGCCCAACAAAATAAACAATCTCAAATAGAAGAGATTTCAAACTTTTATGGCATTTCAAAAAATCATTTAACAAAAGTCGTACATCAACTTGTTAAGTTAGGATACTTAAAATCTATAAGAGGAAGAAATGGTGGCATAATCCTCAATCAGTCCCCTAGTGACATTAATATAGGTAAACTTGTTAGACAAACTGAAGATCATTTTGAATTAGTAGAATGCTTTAATATGGAAACAAACACTTGTCCAATAGCATTAAATTGTGGATTGAAAGGTGCAATCAATCATGCTTTAACAGAGTACTTACGTACGCTTGATCAATATTATTTAAGTGATATCATTCCTAAAAACATCCTAAAAGACACAGTTTACACTCTTTAAGTTGGGAAATCGGTCTAAAGGTCGATGTAAATGTGAAAATATTACGATAATATATCATTTAGTAAGGAAATGAAAAACGAGACATGTTATTCTTTCCTTATAGCATACAACAAAGGAGTACATAAAAAATGATGAATAAAATATTACAATCACTTACAGTACTTGGTGTTTCTGCTTCACTTGTTACACCTTCATTAACTGCGAGTGCTACTGGAAACAGCCTTCCACAAATTAAAGGTGTCGAGGGTGACGTTGTTGAAAAAGGTGCTGACTACGATTCATTAAAAGGCATAAAAGCATATGATAAAGAAGATGGAGACTTAACAGATAAGATTAAAGTAACTGGTGACGTTGATACTTCTAAATTAGGTAAATACAAAGTACAATATAAAGTCACAGATTCTGATGGCGCATATAGAACAAAATGGCATTATGTATATGTTGTCAAAGAAGGTTCATTAAATGACTCTAAAGACAACGATACTAAAGATAAGAATAAAGATGAATCTAAAGCTGAAGTAGCATCTAACAAAAAGACATCTACTAAAGATTTAGATGAAAACATGCCAATTATAACAGTGCCAACTAAAGATTTAGTTTATCAAGGTGACCACTTCGATCCGATGAAAGGTGTTAAAGCATCTGACAAAAAAGACGGTGACATCACTGATAAAGTAACTGTTAAAGGTGATATTGACACTTCTAAAACAGGTTTACAATATATCACTTACCACGTTAAAGATTCTGATGGTTACTACTACACATACAAAAGAGGCGTTTACGTAAACGATGCTGATTTAGCACCTAATCCTGAATTATCAGGTATTAAAGATGTTACAATTAAAAAAGGTCAAGACTTTGACTTATTAAAAGGTATAACAGCTAAAGATAAATCAGGTAAAGATTTAACATCTGATATTGTTACAAGTGGCGAAGTAGACACTAACAAACCAGGTAAATATAAAGTCGGCTATGCAGTTTCTGATGCTGACGGTCATATTTCAGCTGAAGGTAGAACAATTACAGTAAAATAATCATGTATAAACAAACCAAATGACATCATTCATTTGGTTTGTTTTTTATATTTATCAAAAGTGTAATGTTTAAATTTACATTTCATTTAAGTACTTATTAAAGAACATTAAAAATATTTTAAACTATTCTTAATAAGCTGAAAACTCAATGTTTTTATCAATTTAAAGATGTTTTTTCGTTTTTTTAAATATTTTTAAAATGTACACAAAAATTTAACAATTAGAAAAAAACGCGTCATATCAAAGTTAATTAAATACATTTTTATATTATAACGCTTACACCCTATTTTATAGCCTTGTAAATATGTTTAAATCCTTTAAAATTAAGGTCTAGCCATATATATAGGTATATAGAAAATTGGGAGGTAAAAAACGTGGCAAAGTTAAAGTCAATACTTCTCATGTCAACATTAGGTATTTTACTTAGTGGTTGTTCAAATTTAGAAGTATTAAACCCCAAAGGCCCTATGGCTGAAGATCAACATTTCTTAATTATCTTTTCAATTATAATGATGATCTTTATTGTTATAGTGGTCTCCGTTTTGTTTTTAATATTTATTATTAAATATAGAAAAACAAAAAACGAAACATCTGGTATGATGCATCACAACGTCGTTTTAGAAGCTGTATGGTTTATTATTCCAATAATCATACTTGTGGTATTAGCTGTACCAACAATTAAATCATTGTATTTCTATGAAGAAGCACCGAAGTCAGAAGAAAATCCGGTTGTTATTTATGCAACAAGTGCAGGCTTTAAGTGGTTCTTTAGTTATCCAGATGAGAAAGTAGAAACTGTCAATCATGTAACTATTCCAGAAGGTCGACCAGTTCTATTTAAATTACAATCTATGGATACAATGACAAGTTTCTGGGTACCTCAATTAGGTGGACAGAAGTACGCTATGACTAGCATGACAATGGACTGGACATTGCAAGCTAACGAAACAGGTACATTTAAAGGTAGAAACTCTAACTTTAATGGTGAAGGGTTCTCTAGACAAACATTTAATGTCAACGCTGTAAGCAATGAAGATTATGATAAATGGGTTTCTAAATCTCAAAAACGTAAAACAATTGATCAAGATACATTCGATCATCAACTTTTACCTACAACTAAGAATGAGGAACTTACATTTAGTGGAACACACTTAGCATATGTAGATCCTGCTGCGGATCCTGAATACATTTTCCATGCTTATAAACGTTTCCGCTATGAACCAAAAGATCCAAACTTCTATGATGAAAGTGAAGGCGTAACAGAAAAACCAGTATTACCTGCACGTAAAGTGACTGTTACAAACCCTAACTATGAACGTCATGGAATGAAACCTATGATTCTTAAAAATAACGAAAAATATGACAGTGACTTCAAAAAAGAAGAAAAACATCATATGGACGAAATGGAAAAAATGCAAGAAGATGCAAAATCTGATGATGAAAAATCTTCAGATAAGAACCATGGAGGTGACAAGTAATGAATTTTCCATGGAATGAACTTATCGTTCAAAGTGACTGGATGATAACAATGGCACAAGTTTTACTTGTATTAACAGGTATATGTGTTTTTGGTGGACTAACATATTATAAAAAATGGAAATGGCTTTATACAGAATGGTTAACTTCTGTTGACCATAAAAAAATCGGTGTAATGTATATTATATCTGCAATCATTATGTTCTTCCGTGGCGGTGTAGATGCACTTCTTATCCGTTTACAATTAATGACACCAGATAATACATTACTTGAATCTCAGCACTATAATGAAATCTTCACAACACATGGTGTAATCATGATTATCTTCATGGCAATGCCGTTCTTAATTGGTTTAATGAACGTTGTTGTACCATTACAATTAGGTGCTCGAGATGTTGCATTCCCTATGTTAAATAACTTAAGTTTCTGGTTATTTGCTGCCGGAATGGGATTATTTAATATTTCATTCGTACTTGGTGGTGCGCCAGCTGCTGGTTGGACAAACTATGCGCCACTTGCAACTGACTTCAGTCCAGGTACAGGTATTAACTATTATTTAATTGCAATTCAAATCGCTGGTATTGGTACGTTAATGACAGGTATTAACTTCTTTGTTACGATCTTAAAATTACGTACTAAATCAATGAAATTTATGCAAATCCCAATGTTCTCAATGACAACATTAATTACATCATTATTAATTATCTTAGCCTTCCCTATTTTAACTGTCGCACTTGCTTTAATGACATTCGACCGTTTAATGGGAACAAGCTTCTTTGAAGTTGCTAATGGTGGTATGCCAATGTTATGGGCTAACTTCTTCTGGGTATGGGGTCACCCTGAAGTTTATATTCTAGTATTACCGGCATTCGGTATTTACTCAGAAATCATCCCTACTTTTGCTAGAAAAAGATTATTCGGACATCAAAGTATGGTTTGGGCAACTGGTGGTATTGCGTTCTTAAGCTTTATCGTTTGGGTTCACCATTTCTTCACTATGGGTAGTGGTGCATTAGTTAACTCATTCTTCTCAATAACAACTATGTTAATTGCCGTACCAACTGGTGTTAAAATATTCAACTGGCTATTAACCTTATATAAAGGTCGAATTACATTTGAATCACCTATGTTATTCGCATTAGCCTTTATTCCAAACTTCACATTAGGTGGGGTTACAGGTGTTATGCTTGCTATGGCAGCAGCGGACTATCAATATCACAATACTTATTTCTTAGTGGCACACTTCCACTACGTTATTATCGCTGGTGTTGTATTTGCATGTTTCGCAGGTTTAATATTCTGGTATCCAAAAATGTTTGGTCACAAATTAAATGAAAAGATTAATCAATGGTTATTCTGGACATTTACTTTAGGATTCAACTTATGTTTCTTACCACAATTCCTATTAGGTTTAGATGGAATGCCACGTCGTTTATATAAATACACTCAAGCAGATGGATGGTTCTCATTAAACTTCATCTCTACAATTGGTGCATTCTTGATGGGTATTGGTTTCTTAGCTCTAGTATGGAACGTCGTATATAGCTTTGGTAAAGCGAAACGTGAAGCAACTGGTGACAATTGGAATGGTTTAGGTAGAACATTAGAATGGGCTACTGCTTCAGCTATGCCACCACACTACAACTTCGCTATTACACCAAAATGGTACGATACTGAAACATTTGTAGAAATGAAACAAAATGGTAAACACTATTTAGACGATAGAGATTATAAAGATATTCATATGCCTAACAATACACATATCGGATTCTGGATGGCAGTATGTTTCTTATTCGGTGGATTCTTCTTAGTATTCGAAACATATATACCAGCAATTATCTTTGGTGTTGGCGTATTAGCATGTATGGTTTGGAGAAGTTTCGAAAAAGACTACGGCTACCATATTCATGCTGAAGAATTAGAAGAAAATGAAGCAAAATTACGCGAATTACGTGAACAAGAATTACAGGAAAAGGAGGACAATAAAGATGAGTAATGAACACCACAATACAATTGATACTGTTAATGAAACAGGACAATTAAATAAACTCGGATTTTGGGTCTTTCTTACTGCTGAGGTTGCGTTATTCGGTACATTATTTGCAACATTCTTAGTATTACAGAAAAGTGGTTCATACGGTGGTTTCACTACACCAGAATTATTTGAATTACCATTAGTTATGATTATGACATTCCTATTACTTGTAAGTAGTTACACTTGTGGTATCGGTGTTTACTACATGCGTAAAGAAAATGTCAAAATGATGATGGTATGGATGGTTATCACACTTATCTTAGGTGCAGGATTCGTAGGATTTGAAATTTACGAATTTACTCACTATGTTCATGAAGGTGTTACACCTCAATTAGGATCATTCTGGTCTGCATTCTTTATACTTTTAGGTACACATGGTCTCCATGTTACTGTAGGTATATTCTGGATTTCAGGTGTATTAATTCAAATCCTTACACGTGGATTAAATGAACACAATGCACCTAAAGTATTTATCGGAAGTTTATACTGGCATTTCCTTGATGTTGTATGGATCTTTATCTTTACATTAGTTTATCTTGTAGGGATGGTGAGTGGATCATGAATAAAACAGTCGTTACACATACAGTCGGTTTAATATTCTCAATTGTATTAACATTAGTAGCTGTTTATGTCATGTTATACACTGGCATGTCACTACAAGTAAGAACATCAATCATTATCGGATTTGCTTTCTTACAAGCATTAGTCCAATTACTAATGTTCATGCATTTAACAGAAGGACCAGATGGACGCGCAACTGCATTCAAAGTACTCTTCGCAGTAATTATTACTTTATTAGTAATAATCGGTACTTATTGGGTTATGGTTGGCGGACACAGCGCCCATATGTAATACCTATATATTTAAAGCTGTTAATAAAGTCAGAGACTTTATTAACAGCTTTTTATTTTATATAGAATTAATTAATGGTATGGAGACTGAGTTGGTTGTTGGGGTTGGTTGGATGGGGATTTTGGATTGTATTGAGGGTGCTCTATGTTGCTAGTTTGGGTCGTCTTGCAATATACAGGGGTTCTATGTTGCTTGTTTGGTCAGTCTTGCAATATTCGGGGGTGCTATGTTGTTATTCGTGGCTGTCTTGCAATGTTCGAGGCTCCAACATTGCTAGTCACGTCCCACTTGCAATATTCAGGGCTCCAACATTGCTAGTCATGCCTCACTTGCAATGTTCAGACCCTCTATTTATCTTGTTTGGTCAGTCTTGATAAATACATGCCTCCTATTTATCTTGTTTGGTCAGTCTTGATAAATACATGCCTCTTATTTATCTTGTTTCACCTGTCTTGATAAATGGAATACCCCATACTTAAACATTTAAGTATGGGGCATCTGATAGATTTACACTAGTATTTTTCCATGATTTATAAATCAAGTTCTTCTATTATATTCAGAGCTACATGAAATTTATCTATATTATGATTTGCTTCTTTTAATCCATCTACATTATATGTTTCTTCAGAAAGTACATCACCAGCTACAAGAAAATTAAATAGTTCAAAGCCGTGAAAATCACAAACTGCTTGTACTCCAGCAAGCTCCATATCTACTGCAATACATCCTTCTTTTTTTCTAGTATTATACTGAGTGATTGTTTCCCTCAGTACTGCATCAGTTGTCCAAACTTTACCTTTTATAAATGGTAACGCTAATTTATTAAATACTTCAGCTAATTTATAAGCATTCTTCACTTTAATATAATCTGATGGAGGAGCGTAATGATATGACATTCCTTCATCTCTATAGCTGTGAGTAGGTATTATAAATTTATTAAAAGTCCTTTCGCTATCAAGACTTCCTGCTGATCCAAACATTACAAATTTTGTAGCGCCTGTTATCCAATTACATATCATGCAATATTGAGAAGCAAGCGTTGAACCAATTGCAGATAGATAAAATGCTACAGCTTTACCTTTATAAGTGAATTTATATATAGGAAATGCTCCGTTAGAGGCTTTGATTTCACCAATTTTTTCACACTTATTTTCTCTTAGAATACCATCGTATATTTCTTTAGAATATGTAATTAAGCAAACTTCAACTTTGAATTGTTGTTCACCATAGAAATCTCTCAAATTTACAATTGGTTTTCCTTGTATATCAAATGAATCGGTTATCATTTAATTACCTCCCTTATTCATTTATAGTACTTAGCCAACTTTTTATTTCTTTTTCTACTTTTACAGGGTTATCTATATAAATATCGTGGCCACTGTCAGTGATTGTTTTACAGTATATATGTGAAGGGATATTCTTAATTTTCATGTCTAATATGAATTGATCCTGTTCTTGTGGTAATAAAACCAATATATTTCTGTCTGTTAATTGATTGAAGGTAGGTAAGTTGATTTGTCTTCTTATTTTTAATAATTTTAGGATAGAATGTTCATTAATATTAAGTTCATAAACTTGTTTATTTAAATTGAAAGTCATCCTTGCAGTTGATGCTTCTAATAAATTTTGATTCCATGTTTTATATGCATCCTTTTCTGACTCTATAAATTCGTCCAAGTTCTTGAATTGAAAATTTTCTAAATGATTTTTAGTATCTTTTATTTCAACTTCACTGCTGTAGTCTAGGTCTTCAAGATTAAATAATCCACCATCTAATAATATAATATTTTTAATTTGTGGAACCTTGATACTTATATAAGATAATAAATCCGCTCCTAAAGAATGCCCCATTATAGTCAGTTCTTCATTACCATAAATTTTTATCTCTGATATAAACCAATTGGATCTATATCAAGAATACAGACACAGTAAAAAGAGAATTCTACCGCGCTTCGCTTGCTTGCCTCGCGATTCATATTCTTTTAAAGGACCAAAATTATATGAATCGCGAGGATGTTTTTATGCATATTTTTCTCAAATTCAATTGGACTCATATAATTTAGTGTCGAATGAATTCTTTTTGAGTTGTAAAAAGTAAGAATGTATTCCATAACACTGAACATTACTTCATCCCTTGTTTTGTAGTCACAATGGTGAATTAATTTTTTTTTTTGATAATACTATGAAATGATTCTATACACGCATTGTCATAACAGTTTCCTTTTCTACTCATGCTTGTTTGAATTCCTTTTTCTTTAAGTAATGTCTGATATTCTATAGAAGCATATTGACTTCCACGGTCTGAATGATGAATCAGTCCTTTTCTTGGTTCTTGTATTGTACATGCTTTTCTAAAGGCTGATAACACAAGATCTTTAGTCATTCTTGAAGACATTGACCATCCAATAATTCTTCGTGAAAATAAATCCATGACTGTTGCTAAGTATAGCCAACCTTCTCTCGTTTATATGTACGTTATATCTGCGACCCAAACACTTCCTAATCCGGATACTTTAAATGATTGGTTTAATATATTGGGATATACAGGAAGTTGATGTTTGGAATTTGTTGTAGCCTTATATTTCTTTTTTGTTATTGATTTAATACCTAATTCATTCATTATCCTACTGACTGTTCTTTGTGTGACCGTACATCCTTTGCTTCTTAGTACTTGTGTAATTTTAGGACTACCATAACGTTTTTGACTTTGAATATAAATTTGATAAATATGTTTTTTCAATACATCATGTCTAATTGTACGTTTACTTGGTTTACGATTCTTCCAACCATAATAGCCACTTTTTGAAACACCTAACACTTCACACATCTTTATAACACGAAATTCATGTCGGTGTTCTTCAATAAACCTGTATATTACTTCTGGTCTTTGGCAAAGATGTGCATAGCCTTTTTTAATATCTTATTTTCTTCTTCTAGCTCTTTTAATCTTTTTTGTAGATCAACTTCAGACTGTTTCTTAGGGGTACGTCTACCACTACCAACAAATCCTTTTTCACCTTCTTTACGATAAACACTTAGCCATTTGGTTAATGTTTGAATAGGGATGTCTAAATCTCTTGAAACTTCTGTTGCTTTTCTACCAGATTCTACTAACTGAATTGCTTCCATTTTAAAGCTATGATCATATTTTCTTTTAGACATAACGAACACTCCTGTAAATTGATTACTTTCATTATAGCTTAATTTATTATCAATTTACTGTGTCCGTTATTCAGTCTAGCATCAAATCTACTAATTCATTTAAATCATTAACGCTAACATCTAGATTCAAACCATGACCTGGTAGATCAATTTGAACTAAATTCAGATTATCCAATTGGTTATTTAAATCTTTCAAAAATAATCTATGACTACCTAAACCAGAAAGAAATAATATTTGTTCTTCCATAATAAGCTCCTTCATTAAAGATATATAGTTTATTACTTACCTCTACCAACCTCTACAAGATCAGATTTTCAAAGTTACGACTGACTTGGGATACTTTTTCTTGGTTTCCGACTTCTCTATAATATAGGATTGCTTTTTGATACATTTCGATTGCTTTTTTTCTATTTTTTTGTGAAATATATAATTCTGCAAATTTGTTAAACCCGTCTCCCATTATTTCAAAATCATATCTCACTACATTTGCTTCTAAATCTCTTAGTAACATCATTGCTTCTCGTTCATTACCTACTTCAATAAAATTGCTAACGCGTTCTATACTTTTTTTAATATACATCTTACAATTACTCCTTCTACCGTTACTATCTTAATTATATAATTTTAATCCCAATATTTACAAAACACAAGTTACTAAATATAATTGATGACTACTTCAAAGCATGTAAAAAAGGTCTACGATGCCGAGGCATGGTAGACCTTCTGTTATTTAGTATGAACTTGAGTTATTGGATGCTCAAATGGTACAAATTGATTATAAATTTCGAGTAATTTTGATTTTTCATTATTCCAATTGTAGATTTCTTTTGCTTGTTTAGTATTTTCACTTAATTGATTTCTTAAGTTTGTATCTTTTACAAGTTGATTCACTGCATTAGCTATTTCTGAAGCATTATGTGAATCCACGACTAAACCTGTATTAGTTTCTTCGACTACTTTCTTAATTTCTGGGAAGTCACAACTGATAACTGGTACGTGAGCCATCATATATTCAAACAACTTATTTGAACTTGCTGAATAGTGATTGAAGCAAATGTTCTGCAACACTTGGAATCCAAGGTATGCTTCACGCGTATATGATGGTAATTTTTGAAATGGTACTTTATCTAAGAAATGAATTCTATCAGTTTGTTTGGAAGCTTGAGCTTGTTCTTTTAAAGGTTGCGTTAACTTCCCTCCACCGATAAATAGTAAATGACCTTCTTTAATTTCATCCATTGCTTCAATAAGTAATTCAAGCCCTCTTCCTTGTTGCAGTCCGCCTTGATAAAGTAAAATTTTCTCATCTTCATTGATGCCTATTTTCTTATGTAAATTGATTTGTGGCTTTTCTTCAATATTGTATTTCTCTGAGTAGTTATACAATGTTTTAGGATAGAATCCATAAATATCTTCATTGTATTTAGCTCTTGTATGATTTTCTACAATCATTTGATCTACAAATTTTAACAGAAACGACTCAATACGCTTAATTGTTTTTGGATTATAGCCCGTTCTGTCTGATTGAACTTCATGGCTATCATAAATTAATGGTTTTGGTTTTAAGCGCAATTTAGAACAAATGATCGCTTGAGGTAATGTATTTAAATCATTTGCATGATATATATCAGCATTTTGAATATATCCTTTTACAATCATTCTCGTAATAATTGCTCCATTTATAAACCATTTTCTTATTTTTTTAAACTTTATCATACCTGCAGCAACCACGAGTGATAATAGATAAGCTGCCATTAATGTGAAACTTATATAGAAAAGACTTGGTATAATAACAACTTGGACACCAGCTACAACTAATAAGAATTTCTTGCCATGATCTTGATAAGCTTGCAATAACCATGGATATCTCTTCACTCTATGAACTTTAAATGTATTAGATATTTCTTCATAAGCTGAAATAGCAGGATTTTTCGGATCATTTATCGCAATTAAATTTACGTCATATCCATTATCCGCTAAAGTTGTACACTCTCTATTGACTCTTGCATCATTCGTAAAATGATTCCATACAAACATTGTGACCTTTTTCATTTGATAACCTCATTCCATGCAAATTATAGTATCCCTACTTGGAATAGTAGTATATATATCCATGCCACACTCATGATTCCAATCATCGCTAATAAACTTGTAGGTCTTTTTTCTTTTTGTATGACTGAATCATCAACTTCTTTATTACGTTGTTGTTGGATTTTAATACGTTTATATTCTAATTGTTCTTGTTTCGATTTCTTTTTTACTTTCTGAATGAGATTAACGTACCTGGCCACGATATCATTGACTTCACCATATGCAACCATCTCACCGTAATGTATCCAAATCGCTTTTTTACACATTTTTTTAATTTGTCCTGCTGAATGAGATACAAAAAATATTGTTTTTCCTTGTTCTTGTAAATCATGCATTTTATCTATACATTTATTCGAAAAGGTTTCATCGCCTACTGACAAAGCTTCATCGACAATAAGTATATCTGGATTTGTATGAATCGCAATTGCAAAGCCTAATCTTGATTTCATACCACTAGAATATGATTTTAAAGGTTGATAAATAAATTCATCAAGTTCACTAAACTGAACAATATCATCAAATTTTTCATTTATTTCTCGTTGCGACATACCGTGCATTAAACATTTATAATGAATATTTTCTTCACCTGTAAATTCAGGATTTAACCCTGTGCCAATCGCAATTAGCGACGGCTTACCATTTGTATATACTGTACCAGACGAAGGTTCAACAACACCACCTAGAATATTAGATAAAGTTGATTTACCTGAACCATTCAGTCCAATTATGCCTACAGACGTCCCTTCTTCTACTTCAAATGAAATATCATGTAAAGCATAATAAGGTTTAGATTTATAACTTAATCCAAAAGTAAATAAAGATAGCAGCTTATCTTTTCTGTTTACATTTAAGTCGTAAACTTTCGAGACATTTTCACATTTTATTTTATAAGTTTTTGTCATCTCTATCACCTTTTCTTAAAAATGTCATAAGCTTTTCAATATTATCTTCCCAAATGAGGTGTTCATCACGATATTCACGTGCATTCTTGGCTTTAATGGATAATGCTTGTTCGTCATATTTTAATGATTCAATTTCGTTTACGATTGTATCTATTGAAGCTTGTCTTCTTGCAAATCCTAGATTGTATTTTTGAATTATGGCTTCAGTTGGACCACTAATATTAGATATAGGAGGTGTTCCAACCCCAATTGCGTCTACAATTTTTCCAGGCATCACATTCATAAACACATCTGAAGATTCTAAAATGGAAAGTGAAATATGATGTTTGGATATTTCAGTTAAACAAGATGTCCGATCCATCGGCTTTTTCACTTGAATATACTTACAATCTCTCACAGTTTTTCTAAACTTGTCAGCTTGGACACCGTAAACAATCGCTGTAACATTGATTTGTTTACCATTTAAAGCTAAGTATATTGAAATAAGTTTATCTACATCTTGGGCATATCCAATATTTCCTGTATAAATAACACTAAAATCATTATATTTTTCTTCAGTTATCAGTTCATTTCTTGAAATGCCATTTGGTAAATAAAATATGGGCACTTTTCGCTGTAATCGCTTCTGAATATGTGACCTAAATGCTTCATTATTAATGACAATTTTATCTGCAGAATTATACATTTTCTTCTCTAAAAATTTTAATAGTGGCATAAATAAACTTATGTTAATATGCTTTAATCCATTTACACTGTCTGGCCATAAATCTCTAATTTCTAACACATATGTCGGATGTTTCGCACTTTTAAAAAATAACGTCGCCCAAGCTAAAAATATATTAGGACTAGAAACATATACAATATCATAATCGTCATTGTGCATTTTCAAGAAGACTCTTAATCTAACATATTGTTCTATATAATAGACTAACCTCATGATAAAATTACTATTTTGCTTATTGCCATGCATCTTCATTCGAATAATTTTCTTCTTTTCTAATTTATTTAAAGATGCATCTGTAAAATAAGATTGATCTTCAAATAAACTTTGGTTAGGATATGTTGGCTCGGTTGTTAACATTGTTGGGTCTGAACCACTTGAACGAAAAGCTTTGAACATCATTTTCATTCGATTTGCGGCAGAACCAAGTTCTGGATAAAAGTTTTGTGAAATCATTAATAATTTCTTTGTCATATTATGAACACCCTATAAGTAGTCTAGTAATTTCCGTTTAAACCTTGAATGAACCAATGAACCTATTAATAATAATATAATTGTTAAAAGCCAAAAATATAAATGATCATGCCATTGCCCGTACACAGAGACATTATCATGCACAAACGCCGTACGATAAACACCTACTAAATATGCAAATGGATTTAGACTTGCTAACCTTTGTAAAATACCATGTGCTTCTTCCATCGCCCAAAAGATAGGTGTCATAAAGAATAACATTCTTATAACATTTTGTAGTAAATTTTTAGTATCGCGAATAACAATAATTAATGTACTCATAATTAATGAGATACCAAAAATAATTGCATAAGATGCGACTAAAAAGTATATAAACCAAAAGTAGTGCCACCAAGGTACATAGCCATTAATGACAGATATGACAAATAAAATGGCTGATGTAATCATTAAATTAATCATATTATTTGTTAACGCTATAGAAATAAATATTGAAGATGGGAACTTCATTTTTGATAAGAGTCCTACATTGCCTTGAATAGCAGATGCACCTGTATTGATCCCTTGTGATATAAACAACCAAGGAAACAAACCTGAAATAAGATGTACTAAAAATGGTACGCCTACTACTTGTGCACTCGCATCTCCTCTTAACCCTAAACCAAACACAAGATAATATACAGCAACTTGTAAGATGGGTTGTAATATATTCCAAAATACACCAAGATAATGATTGGCATATTGACTTTTCATATTATAAATTGCAAGTTTAAAAATTTTAGGTAAATTATTAAATTGTTCTTTTAAGATATCAATAAGTATCTTCATATATAACGACCTACTTGATTTTTATTTTTCAATAAGTTCAAATTGTGAAGCACTGATCCAAGATTCTTTTTCAAAACTTTTACTTGCGTAGACAGAAATTGAAATTGATGATTGTGGTTCTATCGTCAATTCAAAATTGTTTTTACTCAAATCTACTAAGTCAATTGACTCACTTTCTATATCAAAGTACACCGTATCTCTGCCTTTTTTATTTTGATAAAATGTTCTCAACTCAAGTGTAATCGTGTTATCCTGCGTATTCGTTAATATCATTTTCTTTTGATTTTCATTACTAAATTTAGGTGTTAATGCACGAAATAACTTTTTTTCATTTTGAATAACTTGATAGAAATCTTCAGTTTGAATCATAATATTCGCCAAACTTTCTACTTGCTCATTAGTGTCTTCTTCTAATTGAGTTATTCTATCCTCTAATGTATTCATGTCATTGATTTGAAAATAATTTAAAATTGGCCAATGATGTTTAATCATCAATTTATGTAACATTTGATTCTGCTTATCTTCCTGATTAATACTCATAAATTCAAATAAGATATGCCTCGTATTGATTAAGCTAAACACATCTAAATAATCATCACTTTCTTGAACAATACAGCTATGCCAACCGTTCATTCTAGATTCGTAATACAACGTTTCATAAGGATGATAACCTAATTCAATCGTCTTATAGAGATCATTTCTTTTAACAAATTCTAGTAAATAATCGTGAGATAATTGATCCACTTGAAAATCTTTAGCCCATTTTTTGATTACATTTTCATACGGTAAAAATGAGTCTGTTCGTTGTATCCGCTTCGGAATAATACTTTTAGCAAGTTCAAAAATAGTAGATTTTAAATGTATACAATGATTAAACGACTTACTCTCATGATAATAATTGATTAAATGAATACTATGATGTGTTTCATATAACTGATATCTATCAATCAAATTTGAATTGACTGCTAGTTGATCCATATTAAATAACGTATGCTTTAAATTTAAATTGTATGCTAACTTTTGAGAAATATATTCATCTATACGATAAATATGAGCAGCTTGTTTATGTTCTAATTCACCTATATTTTTTGTATAAGTAAAGAAATTCACATCATTGATATGTTCTTTAATATAAGATAAGGATACTTTAGAATCATGACCAGCTGTGATAGAACAAATCACTTTTTGATTAAATTGAAATAAATATTCAACCGCTGCTTCAATTTCATCATTAACAATATCATATACTTCTTCTGCTGATTTCTTAACACATGGCTTGATAGGATAAATTCTTTTAATTGTATGGTCAGTTATATTGAATCTTGTATTAGCATTGAATTTATAAACATCTTTATATTTACTATAGTCTAAAAATCCATATGACTTATGCGCGATTCTTTCACAAGTCTTATCAAAACATAACTTTACGAGTTGATTTACTAATTCTGAATGACTAGCATATAAATCATGAGATGCATGATAATACAATGATAAAAATGACGTTGCATCATTATATAGTAGCAAACGTCCATTATACTCTATCAACATAATATACCTACCATTATAAAAACTCATCTCTTCAAGAAAATCATAAGAATCTATTTCGTGAGATAATAATTGGGCGCATATTTCAGGATATTTTAAATCGACATGTTTAGTATGCACAAAATGACCTAATATGACTACTTTGATGTCATTCTTTGTATACTCATAAGCACTTAAATCATTTGAAAAATAAATCGTAAAGTCAGTGAATTGAACATATTGACGATAGTTTTGATCTTCAATTGAAATTTGTCGAGGAACGATCATATATGCTTTGTTAAATTTTATGAACGTATTATCCATCATACACACCCCCTTATATTAATCACGCAATTATTGCTGAACCTCTTGCTTTAAATGTTCAACATATTGATTTAAATCATGGTCTTCTGGACGTTTATATTGATCATACAAACTATATATTTCTAAAAATCGTTCTACCGCTTCTTTTCTTTCTTCCGGTTTTACTTTTTCTAATCTTGGCAAATACCAGCCTTTAACGTAAAAATTAAATCTATGTTCTAAGTAGGATGTTAGTAATCCATGTTTTTCGTAAAATGGAATTCTTTCAATTTCTAATGTGTAATATTTATCAAATAGTTTCTTAGAAATTGAATTTGTAACTGAACCAGACACAGCTGCGTAATACATATGAATAACATCTGTTACAGCTTGTACTTTTTTAGAATGAATCATTAATTCTTGGAAGAATAACGTATCTTGGCCAGCAGCACCTTCAATCATTCGAATATGATTATCTTTAATAATTTGTGATTTAATGATTAAAGCTTGAATACTTTGAGCACGGAGACCACATTTTTTCATATATTTTTTAGGGTCTTCGATTAATAATTTTCCGTCGTTATACTTCATCACTGTGCCCGCATAATTAAACAGTGCTCTGCGCTTGTTATCTTCTTTAATAATATTACCGACAACCATATCGACATCTTTATTCGATTCTATTTCTTCTAATAATGTTGCATAACCATCACCAGTCGCTTCGTTATCAGGATCTAAATAAGTAATATAATCTGTAGAGGCAAGTTCAGCACCTTTATTTCTAGGTCTTGAAGCACTACCTGATCCTTCTTCATATGCATAATAAACGATATCTGGGTATCGTCTTCTTAATCGATTAATAATAGATATCGTTTCAGAATCCGTACTACCATCATTTACGAATATAATTTCCATATCTTTAAATATTGAAGATCTTCTTAAACTTCTCATACACTTGTCTTCTAAATAAGTACCATTATTATGAATTGGAATAATAACACTTAATTTTTTCTTGCGGTTATTTTGACCATATAAAGATGCGTCATAAATTTCTGATTGATCTAAATTATAGCCATTTTGCGACTGTGTAATATTCAATTGATGATCGAATATATTTTTATGATACATTGTTACATATTTATCTTGAGCTTTTTCAATAAATTGATGTGCTTCATGTTGTTTATCTTTCGTAACAAAATCAACATCTACATATTTAAATGCTGTTAATAAATCTTCTAAATAATACTCTTCATATTCAATTGAATCTTTCATGTAAGTTATAAAATTATATTGTGATACATCTTCTACTGTATCTTGAGCTTCTATAACATCAAACTGAACATGTAATTGTCGATATAGAATATCTTTCATTTTATCGGTTAATGCATCAACAACTACGAGTATTTGTGATTCTTTTTGAGTCGGTTCAATGCCAATATATGATAGAACTTCATCTAAGCGATGATACGTTGTACAATTTCTCATCACACTACGTATACTTTTAGCCTGCATATCTTCTATTTCATATTCTTGATATTGATTCATGATTGGTGCCACATCAGTTTTATGATTAATCATAAATACATTTGGAAACTGATTATTAACACCTACTGAATAGTTAGATAAGATTAAATTCCCAAAAGCTTGTAACTCAAATATTCTATTAGCAAACATCGTTTCTGAATATTTTACTGAATTGACATTTATTGCCCATCTATATACTTTATGCAGTTTCATAAGTTCTTCATGATCAATTGGCATTGTTAAGTATGGGATATATTTCATTGGGAATTGATATCGTCTTCTTCTTAACGGTAAGTTTCTATCGACAATTGTTAAGTCATTTTCATTATTGATTAATTCATCAAAGATTCTTGCAGATTCTTGGTTTCTAACAGGATATTTCTCAGTCTAACTTCCTGCAAAAATAACATCGTTTTTAAATGATTTATTATATGGATTTCTCGTACCGACTGGATTATGATAATGAGGATTAATACCAAATTGAAGTACATGTACTTTATCATTTTGACAATACTCTTTATAATCTTCTACTACTTCCGCAGCAGATGTCAGAATAATATCGCATTCTGTCGCGATATTTTTGTATAAATGGAAATTGACGGGGTCTTCTTTAGAATAAAAGACTATCGGTATATTGAACTTTTTAGCTTTTTGAATGCCTTCTATGAGCATTCTTCGCTTCTCACTATTTACTGAAGCTAACCCTGTCCAACTTCCGTCTATACCTCGCCATGCTGTCGCAACAATTACAACATCCATATCTCGACTTAAATCCGTAAATTCACTATCTAAATAAACAATATTCCCTATATCTTTAAATGAGTTATATAAAAATTCATCAGCAATGAGTCCAACTTTGTATTTATTTTTAATAAATACACGTGATGTATCAGAATTCACAAGTTTCGATAAATGTTGTTGGTGATTCTGAAGGAAATCTAATTTGGATTCTTCTGCTACTTTTTTATAGTAATTATGATGATTTGTATGATCTTTAACTTTTTTTAATTTATATAGTCCATACATATAATCTTGTTCAACAATATTTAACACTTCTTCTAATTGTTCAACTTTTGTTTTATCATCAAAATTAACTAACGCCTCTTTAGTGGATTCGATATTACTTTTTTGATTGATATTTGTTGGCATATTTGAAGACATTATGATTTCCTCCTATTTCTCCAACTCCAGTATTTCGTTTGAATCTTTCCTAATTTAGAATTTTTTAAATTCAAATATAATCGTTCATACTGATTTTTCTCTTCATTTTTATTTGTTTTTTGTAATGAGATATTTTCGTTTATTAAACAAACAATTGCAGATTTTGACTCTTTTCTTTCTTCTTGAAAGTTTGTAATCATATCCAGCTGTTCTAATGTTAATTCGTTATAGTTTTCATATTGTTTAGCTTCTAAATCTTGAATAATACTTTTATCTTCTAAATCATTTAAACTAATCCAATATTTTTTCTTTTTAATAATGATCCTTACCGATTCTGCTTTTAAGAACACCATATCGATCAAGACGTTATTGAAATCAAATTGTTCTTCATCCAAAGATAAATCGATTGATTTGTACAATGCACTATCTTGATAAAAAACTGCAGATTCTTCTATCGATACTTTTTTATTAATAGGAATTGCTCTATCTATATCTTTCGTAGGCACAAATCCTGTAAATGTTCCTTTATTAAATACAGCTTCTAACACTTCACCTTGAATTAAATACAATGCTCTAGATGAAAAGTTCTTTTCTTTAAACAACAAATTATAATCAACTTTAAATCCTAGCTCTCTATTAATTTGTGGTGTAGAGAAATTACGTAAATCCACTCTTATCGTATCAATAGGTTTCGAAATTAATTTGATAGAATGATTTAATCTTGTCCATCCTATAATATTCGTACCTCTTACAATTAATCCATATAGTTCACTTTCTATCTCTTTTACAGAAATAACTTTTAATGCTTTATTTAAATAGTCAGACGCATAGCCGACTGTAAGTTCATCATCATCTACATCAAATATTTCTTGATTTTCTGGTTCTCTTAAAATAATTTGAAAGCTCAATCCGCTTTGAATAATTGGACTTTTAACGTCTATCATATGAAGACCCCTCAATCTTTACTTATTAAATGAAAGTGCAATATCTTTTCCGAAAGTATATAAATTACCGTAGTTGTAATATTTAACTTGTTCAAATTGTGATTGAACAACATTTTTCGTATCGAAAATGACTTTCTCTTTCATACCTTCAAAATCTTGATCTACTAAATTTTTGAATTCTGAATGGTCACTCAAAATTAATACAAGAGATGCGTCTTTAACGGCTTTTTGAATATCTTTTTGGACAAAGCCTAGCTCAACATGTGGATCATATGCTTCTACTTGAATATCATTTTCTTTTCTCAAATCATTATATATATCAAATGCTGGTGATTCTCTGACATCGTCTACATCACCTTTATAAGTTAATCCAAATACAACAACCTTATGACCATTTAAAGTTTCTAAAATTTTCTTAGACTCATTAATGACATATTGAGGCATTGAACGATTAATACGTCTACCTTCTTGAATGAGATTCGTCGTTTCTGGATCTTTTGCGATAATAAAGTATGGATCAACTGCTAAACAGTGACCACCAACGCCTGGACCTGGTAAGTGAATATTCACACGTGGATGTTTGTTCGCCATCTTGATAACTTCTAATACGTTAATATCTAAATGATTACATACCATCGCAAGTTCATTTGCTAGTGCAATATTCAAGTCACGGTAAGTATTTTCCATTAACTTACTCATTTCTGCTGTCTTAGCATTTGTTTCAATCATTTCACCTTGTACAAATGTTCCATATACACGTTTACCCGCTTCAACACATGCTGGCGTTATACCACCAATTATTCGATTGTTATGAATAAGTTCATGTAATATTTTTCCTGGTAATACTCTTTCAGGGCAATGTACTAAGAATATATCTTTACCAATTTCAAATCCTTGGCTTTCAAGATACGGTTTAACATGATCATCCATTGTTCTTGGTGCTATCGTAGATTCTACAATGACCGTATTACCTTTTTCTAAAAATGGTACGATAGATTCAACTGCCCCCATTACTAACGAAATATCACATGATTCATATTGATCATCATTATTTGGAGTTGGAACTGCAATGATAAATGCATCTGCTTTTTCAGGTTGCATACTTGCTTTGAATTTATTTTTAGCTAACACTTCTTCATAAGCTTCTTGTAAGCCAGGCTCTTCAATATGAATTTGACCATTATTTAATTTATCTACTGCTTCTTTATTTATATCTACACCTACAACATCTACACCATGTTTCGCAAACATAATTGATGTTGGTAATCCAATGTATCCTAAACCAATAGTAGTTAATTTCATATTATATCCATCCTTTAATAATTAATTGTTAAGCTATTACTTTCGTAATGTTAAATATATTGTAACTTCTATGAATACAATAAACAGGCGTTTAACAGATACTTAAGGAAGGGTTTACACTCTTTTATCATTGTTTAAAATTGCTCAATATTTCGTGTTAAAAATAGCCCCTCGCTCATATAAAATCATATGAGCGAGGGGCTTTATAGATTAATGATTAAGTTCTTTAAATTATTGTTCGATATCTTTCTTTATTTTAGGACCAAACGTTTTAGAGTAACTATTTGATATATGTCCTTTATCCATATATACAATGACGTTACCTATTACAGGTGCAAACTTTCCATTTTCTTTGAAATACGATGTATAGTCTACATATTTTGTATTTGCAGGCTTTTGTTCAAGTTGGTCCCATTTAGAAACTTTTGGTAAACGTTGTTTAGCATTCATCTTCTTAATCGTCTCTTGTTCTCCAAATTTATCTAACGTTTCTGGAACATTAAACTCATATCTCGGATTATCTCTTATTGCCATAATCGGTGTTTTTGTATTTGTAATGTTTTGATATTGTTTTAATTGTAATGGATCGATTTGTCCATTTACATCTGTACTTGAATCTGCAGTTGTAACAACTAAATCGACGTCTTGCTTATCAAGTTCTTTAATTAAATTTTTATTCCACTCCGTACAATCTTGGTCACTGTCTTTCGTTGTTAATACACAGCCACTTTTCGTCATGCTTAATACTCTATAATTGCCTTCTTCAGCTGCTTTTTGAAGTGCGCCTAACCAATGTTGTGCATGAGAACTCCCTACTAAAGCGATTGTCTTATCATAGTTTTCTTTTTTACCGTACTCTCCTACTAGAACTTTTGATTCACCTATTTTTTGATGAACTTTGTCTCTTGTAGAATCTGGTGATTCGTTCCTGATTTTTGAAAACTCTGGAATTGCTTCTACACCTTCTTTAACTTTTACATGCTTTTCTGTAGCCATTGCACCAGGATAATTTTCACTCAATGCTACCTTTTCTTTTTCAAAAGGATTATTAAAGATAACGAAATATAAAGAGGCGATTGCCAATAACTGTATTGCTAATCCGATTCCTAATTTTTTGAATGCAATTTTATCAGAAGATGCTGACCTAATTGGTTTTTCAATATAACGTGTCATTAAATATGATAATAACCATGATAGTAAAATTATACAAATACCTAATACAATTCCAGGTCGTTCATTATTATGGTATTGATAAAATGATAAAATCACCCAATGCCATAAATATAAGCCAAATGACAATCCACCAACCTTCACCATAATGGATGATCCTAAGAATTTTTTAACTCCATATTTAGTTTCATAGTTACCGGAAACGAGTATAAATACGGCACATAACATTGGCCATAGTGCAATATATCCAGGAAACATTGTTGATACATTAAAAATAATACCCGTTAAGATCAAGCCAATTAAGCCTAACCATCCAATCAAACTTGCTACTAGACGATTAATTTTAATTTTATTAAGGTTGATTGCTAATAATCCACCGAGCGAGAATTCCCAAACTCTTGTAAATGTATGGAAATATGCCCAAGGTTGATTGACGTGCGCTAAATAAATAGAATACGACAACGAAACGATAAATAATGTACCTAAACAAAGATTTATGACATTAATAATTTTTAGGTTGGTGTATTTTTTATATAACATAAAAATCAAACTAAAGATGACAAACCATATAATATAGAATTGTCCTTGAATCGACATTGCCCAAAAATGTTCAACTGGCGTCTTCATTTAATCTTTATTTAAATAATCTGTACTCGATAAAGCGAGTTGCCAGTTTTGATAATAAAATAAAGAAGCAAAGATTTCTTTTATCGTTTTGCCAAGTATTGATTCTGGCAATAAGAAAAAGCTTAAGAAAACCGTAACAAGTAAAACTGTTATAACAGAAGGAAATAATCGTTTAATTAATCCTGTTATGTAAGGTATAAATTTAAATGAACCTGTTTTATTGTATTTAGAAATAATGGAAGTGGTAATTAAGAATCCTGAAACAACGAAAAATACATCGACGCCCCCAGACACTTTCCCAAACCAAATATGATATATTGCAACTAATAATGCTGCAATAACTCTTAGCCCTTCAATTTCAGGTCTAAATTTTTTGTCTAGATTGATAGGATTTGTCTGCATATAAAAATCTCCTTTAAGTATTATACAGTTGTAAGTATATATATAAGGATATTTATAAGAAAGACAATTAATTAATATTTACAATATCTTAACACCCTATTAAAAAATCCCTAACAATTGGCTTGTTAGGGATTGAGGTTACTTCTTATTTAAAGTGCTTGTTTAAATCTTTCATGAATTGCTCATAAATGACATCATCATCGAAATCGTTACTTCTTTCTAGACCTTTTTGAATGACATTTTGAACATCATGATGATCATAATTTTCAATGACATATGCAAGTTGCTTTCCATATTCTTTAGCATCTTGATAGTCTACTAAATAACCATTTTTTTGATTTTCAATTAAAAATTCTGGACCATAACAGCCCTTATAACTAATAACAATATTTCGTTGATACATGGCCTCTAATATTACAAGTCCAAAACCTTCAACTCTCGATGGAACAGCCGTAATTTTACTTTCAGCTAATACTTGTGATAATGAGTTAGTAGTAGGCTTAAGCTTCACAATATCTTGAATATTATATTGATTAATTAATTGATGATATTGTTCTTTTTCTTGTCCATCACCATATAGATCTAATTGAAATTGATATTTTCGCATTGTATCTTGAATTAAATTGATACTATCCAGTAACAAATCAAACCCTTTTTCACGCTCAAATCTACCTGCAGCAACAATTGTATTGTGCTTATCTACGTTATATTGAGTTTCTTTTAGTATATTTGGAACAATGATTACTTTAGTGTATGTTAAACCTTGTTGATAATCTTGTTGGTCCTCTTTAGTTAATGTCGTAACTAAATCAAGTTGTTCATAACTTTTAAGTATATCTTTTTGATATTGCTCATCATGTGCATGTAAATACATATGTTCCATACCAATTTTAAATACCAACTGACTAGCATATTTGCTAACAAGTATATTATAACTTGCGCGTGTACCTACAATAATATCTGTATTCACATTCTGAATGGCTTTAACAATATGTTGCTCAATATGACTTGAAAATTGATGAAGTCCAGGTTCAGACGGATGAATAATTTTAGGACTCAAAAAAGGAGTGTACTTATTGATTCTATTTACAAATATATTTTTCAAACCTTTGATGGTTTTGTTATATTCAATAATGGGTTGAATTTCTATATTTTCATGCAACTTAAAATAAGGTGCATCGCTCGCTTTAAATACTGACAATATTTTAACAGAGTGACCCTTTTCACTTAATTTATTTGCCAAATTAGAAATCGATTTCGTCGTCCCACCCATATGATAAATATTGTGAACTAAAAATGTAAAAGATTTCATATAAATCCCCCCTTTTCAGTCCATAGCTTGTTCTATCAATTGCGTGATAGTTTCGTATGACTGATTATTTTTGTTGATAAATTGGTCACTAATCGTATGATAATCGTTATTCATAATTGCATTAAACAATAATGACTGTTCAAAATATTGATTATCATTGATTGTTTCATAAACTTCTTTATATAAACCACGGTTATAATCATAATTATTAAAATCTGGTGTATATAAATACACTTTTTTATCAATTGTTAATGCATCAAACACGATTGAAGAGTAATCACTGATTACAATGTCAGAAACAAGTAGTAATTGTTGTGTTTCAAACTGTGTTGTATCGATATAATTATGCTGTTTATTGGCATGATCTTCTTCGTGATATTTATAAATAATGTTATATTTCGCTTTCATCTCATCTGTAAATTCTAATAAAAACTCTTCTTCTTGATTATCTCTCCATGTCGGCGTATAGAGAATTGTTTCCTTATCAGTATTTAAATTTAACTGTTGTTTGATTTTATTTATTTCATTTGAATTTGAGTGTTGCTCTAATAAATACTGATTTCTAGGATAACCACATGCAACAATTTCTGTTTCTTCCAATGGAAATGCAGATTTAAACACTCCATTGATAGATTCTACATCCGTTATAAAATAATCTTGTTTAATTAATTTATTATATTTACGTGCTCGATAATTATAAATATCAATATTTTGTTTAGGTTCTTTGCTATCTAAGAATAGTCGTTTTAAAGGTGTACCGTGCCATAACTGAATGATTGTACCATTAGGTTTAAAATGATCTGGCAAGTAACTTTCAAGTATCACTACGTTAGCTTCCTCTATAATTTGTTTCGTATCAGAATGAGAAGGAGAAACAAAGTGATCACCTTTTTCTTCGTCCGTAATAAAGTAAACCGTATATTTAGGGTGTTGCTTTATTAAATATTCAAATAAATATTTTGAATTACCTCTGTAACCATAATCGAAACCTAAAAATACAATATGTAGCTTGATTTTCGACTGATCTTTGTCATAAATATTAATTGTCTTTATTTGTTTTTGTAGTGCTGTATTATTTAATTTTTGATACGCAATTTTAGGTAATTGAAAATGTGATTTTAACATGACTTTATCAATTGTTCTTGCGATAGATGGAAGGCGTGTTTCTTTCGCCTTAAATATTGGTGTAATGCCATTTAAAAGTGCAATTTTGTTTAAATAGAATTTTTCTTCAAATCTGAGACTTTCATTTTTAAATGCTGCTAAACAGCTTGCACTTGGTTTACTTTGATGAACATAATCAAATATAACGTGAGGATCAATCTTAATTTCATCCAAGTGAAAAATCGCATTTAATGTGATATCAAATATCGTTTCCCACTTATAATTAGAAATTAGCCATAATAGATCATCTTTTTTGAAAATAATATTTGGTTGAAGCGTTATATTATTAAACCAATCAGCAACTGTAATAAATGCCTTGCCCATATATCTACTATCGTTTGTATAATAACCATTGTTTGTATAATCAACAATATAAGATTGGTTATCCAATTCTAACTTGTTTAATACGTCTTCCCTAACTTGCGTATATTTATCTATTAAAATAATATGATTTTCTTCATGACATTCTGTAATTAAATAATTCTTTAAATTATACTGGTCATGAACATTTATAATTTTAATCATTTTACACCTCATATATTTTAAGTTAATACAATAAATTGACTTCACTTTCTATTCATATTACATTATATAAACAATGTGAGACAAATATGCCACATTGTTTATACAATTTGATTTTTTTAAACGATTGGAGTTAATTTATGTTATTCAAAAGTAAAAAGCTTTTTTCTATTATTGTCACATCATATAATAATGAAGCTAAAATAGAACGTGCAATCGATTCAATATTAAATCAATCACTAGATAAAAAATATTATGAAATCATCATTGTAGACGATCATTCTACAGATAATACTCAAAACTTAATTAAAAACTATAAAGCTAAAAATATCAAAGTTATCATTTTAGACGAAAATTCAGGTGGTCCTTCAAAACCTCGTAATATCGGTATTGAAGAAGCAACAGGCCAATATATTTATTTTCTAGATGCAGATGATTATTTAGCAACAGATATATTAGCAAGAATTGCTAACGACGATGCACTTCTTAAATCAGACATGATTGTTGGTAGAACGTTACGTCAAAATGACCATTCTTTAACTATACATGCTAGATTTATGAGTAATGATAATCGTTATAATTATAACATCAATGACATCCCATATATATATAATCACTTTGGTCCGCCATCAAAATTTATTAAACTAAGTCATATTAAAAAACACAATATAAAGTTCCCGGAAAACTTACATTTCGGGGAAGATAAAATGTTTTTCACATACTTGAGTCCTTATATTAATGATGTATCTACGGTGACGGATAATTGCTCGATTATTGACAGAACAACATCTAATGAGTCACTTACAACAGGTGTAGATTTCTATGAAAAACGTGATTCAGATTTAGAAATTATTCAGCATTTACTAAAACAAGAATCAAACGCTAAAAACATTCGATTGTTAAATCGATTTTTAGAATACGATTTACTGAAAAGTTGTAATAGTCATGTATTTTTAAATAGTGATAAACAAAAACAAGTTCGGTATTTTAAACAACTGAATGAGATTTTCAATCAATCATATATAAAAACAAATATCATTCAAACAATCAGTCAAGAATATACAGACTCAATTAAGTTTATTCAAAATAATGATTTTGAGTCATTTATCAATTTCTTTACTTGGCTGAAAAAACAACCTAAAATCATTCAAAAGCAGCAACAACAAACAATATTAACTGATGCTAATGAAAGATTCACAATACCATTTCAACAGGCAACGTTATTAAACATAGCTGAAGTAGACAAATCCATCAAAATACAAATTGAAATAGATGGTTTAGATACAGACAAAATACGTAACTTGTCTCTTATGTCTCGAAAAGATTACAAAGATGATATTTTTATTGATAATATAGATGTCCAAGATAACCTCTTAACCATCTCAATACCTAAAACTGAAATCAATAATAAACCAGCAGCAATTTATAACTGTATCATTGTATATGATGGATTTAAGCATTTAAATATTAAATTTGGTTATGATAAGAAAATTAATTTAACGGATAAAAAAGGTGTTTTCTACCCTACTATAAATGGAAACCTTTCTTTAAAATTAACGAATAAATAATAAAAAGCAGAACTGACACACAATTACAGCGTCAGTTCTGCTTCTTGTTTATTTAAAATAATTTATCTACAATTTGTTTCGCCGCTGTTCCTTTTTCAAATGAACAGAATTTTTCATAGAATTTATCATATTTATCTTTATATGATTCATTAACCGTTTCTATGTTTAGAATAGCATCTATTAAGCTTTCATTGTCTTTCAACAATGGACCTGGTGCTTCGTCTTCGAAGTTCATATAGAATCCTCTTAAATTATCTTTATAATGTTCTAAATCATATGTGAAGAAGAGTAATGGTTTTTGTGTATTAGCATAGTCAAACATTACAGATGAATAGTCTGTAATACAAATATCGCTAATTAAATACAAGTCACTAATATCTTCGTAGCTCGCAACATTATAGATAAAACCTTCTAATGATTTATCGATAATAATATTATTACTAATAATGATATGAGGTCTTAAGAGAAGTACGTACTCGTCTCCAAGTTTTTCTTTCATTTGATGTAAATCTAATTTTAAATTAATTAAATGTTTTTTCGCAGATGATACTTCGTCATCTCTAAATGTTGGTGCATATAATATCACTTTTTTATCTTTAGGAATTGAAAGTTTACGTTTGATAATATGTTGTTTTTCTTCAATATCACTTTCATTTTCATAGAAGATATCATTACGTGGATAGCCCACTTCTAGCATTTCTTTTTTAAAGTTAAATGCAGATTTAAAACAACTCGTCGCGTACGGACTTGGCGAAACTAAATAATCCCATCGTGAAACTGAACGATTAATTCTATCAATATAACCTTCATCTCTACCTTTAAAGTCATCAACATCATTTAACATTTTTTTCAATGGCGTACCATGCCATGTTTGAATATATGTTGTGTTTTTCTTTTTCTCAATATAGTGAGGGAAGTTCTGATTATTAATCCAGTATTTAGCTAATGATAAATATTTATAATAACTTGGGCTTAAACGTTTAACCGTTATTACATTTTCATCATCAAATGGATATATTTTATTGGATACCCATACGATCTTATAACCTTTATCGAGCGCTTTAATTTGATCGTAAATCATTTTAGGACTATCTGTAACTTGTTTACCTAAGTTACTTTCTATCACAATTAATTTTTCATCTATTTTCCCAAATCTTACAAGGAATTTATTCATATGAGACATTATATCAAAGTATTTTTTATGTCTTCTAAATCGTTTAAACACATGTTGTGAAAGAATGTCATATTTTAATGCATCTTTAATGATATTTTTACGTTTAAATGATTTAGCTTCTTCATAAATACGTTGTGAATTGTTTGTATCTTTGTATGCTACAAAGTTATTAGCTTTGTTGATAATTTGTTGTTCATTCTTGAAGTCGTTATCAACATAATGGTTAGCCGCTTCTATAACTTCTTCAACATTATCAACAATTCTACCAGGTAGTTCTTTATCAAGATCTAAATGTGATGGTAATCTTCCGATAAATCTATCTCTATCAAATTGATAGTAAATAACTGGTTTTTCTAAGAAACTAAAGTCAAATGCAACACTTGAATAGTCTGTAATCATCAATTTACTTTCTTTAATAAGTAATTGAACATCTACTTCACCTTGTCTAATGACTTTAATGTAATCAGGTATATCAAAATACTCAACAAATGCTTGCATATTAGGATGTAAACAGAATATGATATCTACATTTTTGGATTGAGCAATTGTTTTCCATTCTGGTCTATTCAATAAGTCATTATAATTTTGTAGATAATCAGATTCTAAAAGACTATTAATATTTGTTATCCAGTCACGCCATGTAGGTATAATTAAGATTTGATTTTTAACTTCTACGTTTTCCTTAAATAATTCATCAAATCTTGAAAGACCTGTAACTTTCGCCTGATATGAATCAAATAATAAATCTCTATTGACGATTTGTTTTTCTCGATTAGAGCTTGTGATAAACATATCAACGTTAAAGTCTTTCAATTGTTTACCATTAATTTGTGTTAAGTTTTTAGCACCTAACACACCATGTTGTAAGAAGACGCGTTTAGCTCTAATTTTTTTCACATAACTTGCTTCGTGACTTGGGAATAATAATTCTGTGTGATGTGTACTGCAAATCACATCTGCTTTGATCATAACTTCGAAATGTTCTTTTGATTTAAAATCAATAACATTTCCATATGGTTCAACATTTTTTCGTTCTTCAGAGTTTTTATCTATAACATAATATACTTCTTCATTAGGATGTTCAGTTCTCATATATTTAAAGAAGTGATAACCATTATCTTGAGCTTTATATGATTTTTCACCAATTACCCAAACTTTATTTTTATTCAAATTATTTTTAATTAATGTTGGATAGTCATGCATTAATTTTTTATACGCTTCATAGTCTTCTTTTGCATATTCATTAATTCTAAACGATAAATTTCTACCCTTCATCGTGAAATATGGTATAGCCGTTTTTACTGTTTGACCAAGATCAATTGATACTTCACCTTTAGCAAATCTTTCTACCATAATTCTAGGATTACCTAATTTTACATCAATTACATTTTTAAATTCTTTTACTTTTATACTTAGGAAAATATCGATAATGTCTTCTGAATCAAAATCATTTTCTAAATACTGCTTTAGTTCATTTAAAATATCAATTTCAAAATCATAACTTGTAGAGTTTAGTTTCTTATATACATTAAATACAGTAGGTTCTAATGGGATCTCAACTACATTTTCACTTAACCTTGAAGTGATTCTTAAATGAGCATATTCAAGTGTTGAATTTTGAATCGAGAACTTCCCTTTTAAAAATGCTTGTTTATTATTTATAATAATTTTATCTATATGTCTTCTTGCAAAATAAGTAGACACTGGTAATGCTGGTTTTAATGTGAATTGTATAATTCCGTTTTTAGTAATATACGGGGTAATAGTCACTTCATCATTATTGATTGTTTCAAAGTTTTGTATATTATATTCATATTTTTTTATGTTTATTTTTTGAATGGATTGCGTAATGCCATCAGATTTTTCGAGTAAAATAAAGATAGTTTCTCTATCATATTGTGAAAATTTCTCCAAGACTTCATTTAAATTAATTTTAAATTTATTTTTGATGTTTGATTGTGGAACCATTATTTCATCAAATTCATTTTTTATATAAACATTTTTAATATTATCTAATGTTTGATCAAACTCGAAGATTAATAATTCACTTTCTTGATAAATATTTAATATTTTCATTGTTCATGAAACTCCTTTTCTTTATCTAGAGTACGTATGATTTTTTCACTTACTCTTTTAGTTGCTTCTCCATCATCAAGTTGATTATATTTATGATTAAATGTTTTATAAGTGTCTGATTGAGGTATGTCTAAATATTGCATTGATTTAATATAATCAATTAATGCTTCACTTGTTTCAAAGACTGGTCCTGGTAGATCTGATTCATAAGGTAAATAGAATCCTCTAATATCATTAGCATATTCATCTTTATCATATGCAAAAAATAAGATTGGTCTGCGTAGATTCGCGTAATCAAAATAAACAGACGAATAATCTGTGATTAATACATCACTCATTAAGAATAATTCATTGATGTCATTAGCATCTGATAAATCATACACATTTTTATAATCATCTAAATTTAAATGTTCTGATACTAAATAATGTGCTCTTATGAGTAATACATATTCATTAGACAACTCTTTACTAAAAGCATCTAAATCAAGCTTCAATTTAAAATTGTATTTACCTATATCTGTACGATCATTATCTCTCCATGTCGGCGCATACAATATAACCTTTTTATGAGAAGGGATTTCATATTTTTGTTTGAGTTGCTGAATATATTTTTCATCATTTAACTGAATTAAGTCATCATTCCTTGGATAACCTAGCATCAACATCTGTTCATCTTTTAAATTAAAAGCAGATTTAAATCGTTCAGTTGCAGTTTCACTTGGTGATATGAGGAAATCCCATCTACTTGTTTCTTTATTAAAGCCATAAATATATTCTTCAAGCGTGACATCTGGTATTGAAATAACCGTTTGATCATTAGCTAATTTCTTTAAAGGTGTACCATGCCATGTTTGAATATATAGTTGATTATCTTTCTTTTCTATCTGTGGTGACAACCTCGTATTAGCAATCCACACTTTAGCTTTTTGATAGATCTTAAAATATTGCTTTGAATTTTTCTCAACAGTATCAATGTTAGATTCATTTAGTTTTTCTTTTAAATCTTGATTATCTGTTACCATTACATGTTTGTATTCAGGTAAAGCAGCACTTAAATAGAAATAAAGCATTCTTGGAGAATCTGTAAATGATTTACCATTAAATGATTCATATACAATTGTTTTGTCTAATTTACCTGGACATATATCTGCAGCATAATGTTTAGAGCGAATAGTAGATAAATATTTACGAAATTGGGAAATCATATAACTATATTTATATTCCCCGCGTTTCATAGCTTTAATCTCCATATATTTAAATACACTTTTTTTAGAAGTGTTATAATTAATTTTTCTTAACAAAATTGACAAACCATTTCTATTTTTTAGTATAAAGTCAAATTTATAAGGAAATAGAGGATTGAAAACTTTGTTAAAATAATAAAGTAGTTTCTCTTTATTTGTATAATCAATTTCTTCCTTATTATTAAAATATATAATCGTACTTTTAAATGAGTTTTCTGTCATCAGAAATAATTTTTCTTCCATAAATACTCCTCTAATTCATAATTTACACTAAATTAACATATTCTATCATGATACACTAATGAATTATAAATTAAAACTAATGTCACATATCATATTGTAAAAAAACATTTATTATTAAAATATTTACAATTGCCTTCATAATAATTTTACAAACTTTGCAAATAGTTTACAATAATACTTATATATATTATGATTAAACATATAAAATAATGGGGTGAAATAATGCGTAGAGTAATAACTTATGGAACTTATGATTTACTACATTACGGTCATATAGAACTTTTAAGAAGAGCTAAACAATACGGAGATTATCTAATTGTTGCTTTATCGACAGATGAATTCAATAAATTAAAAAATAAAAAATCATACTATAATTATGAACAAAGAAAAATGATGTTAGAATCTATTAGATACGTTGACTTAGTTATTCCAGAGAATAACTGGGAACAAAAAACTGACGATGTTATTAAGTATAATGTTGATACATTCTTAATGGGTCATGATTGGGAAGGCGAATTTGACTTCCTAAAAGATCATTGTGAAGTGATATACCTTAAGAGAACAGAAGGTATTTCAACAACTCAAATTAAAAAAGAACTCTACGGTAATGAATAGAACACTTAATTGTGTTCTTTTTTATGATATTAAATGTAAATATTTTCAATTCGTGGTAATATAATGTAAAAACATCAGGAGAAAAACATGAAGAAAATATATAAACTAATATTAGGTTTACTCGTAGTATGTCTTATCATTGTTGTAAAAGATATTTATCAACATCGTGAAGCAAAAAAAGAACAAGCTGAGTCATATATCCAAAAACAACAAAGCCAGAATAAACAAGTTCAAAATAAACAAACTTCGTCTAAAAGTTTTCACGAATCTAATGATATTGATAAATACTTAAAATCTAAAGGATTTAATGGAAATATAACGATTTATAAAAATAACCGCCCCATTATGAGTAAAGCATATGGTTTTAGAGATATTGAGAATGGTGTTTTAAATGATGCTAAATCGATGTATCTTCTTGGTTCAGCTAATAAATTTATAACTGGTTTAATGTTGAGAGAATTAGAAGAACAAGGTGTTATTAATATAAACGATAATGTTAATAAATATATTCCGAATTTCCAAAATATATACCCCATAACTATTAAGGATTTAATGTTGCATAGAAGTGGCTTAGCTAAAGTAAATTTCCCACCTACCGTTAGAGGATTAAATGGCGCGATAGAAAGTATTAAGCTAAATGGCGTTGTCTCTCAAAATTATCATAAATATTTTTATAATGATGCTAATTACATTACAATAGCTAAAGTTATAGAAAATGCTACACATAAATCTTATAAGCAGAATCTAAATGAACTCATTATTAATAAAGCCCATTTAAAATATACTGCTCGATATGATTCTATCAATCACCAACAGTATATGGTAAAAGGCTATAAAGTTATTAATAATCAGTCTATATACCATCATCCTTTAACTTTAGATAAATATGATGGTGCTGGTAATGTCTATATTTCAACAGATGATATGGCTAAGCTTGTTAATCAATTCAAAAATAAACAAATTTTAAATGGATCATCTACTGATATTTTGCTTTCACAGATTGATACGCATATTTTTCCAAGCTCATATAGATATGGATTTTATAGATACCCGTATCATCAAAGATATAGAGGTATATTTTATCATAATGATTTTGTGACATTCTCTAACGATCAATATATCGTTTCTATCGCAAGCAATAAACTGAATGAACCTTATCAAAGTGATTTAGAGAATATGCTAAAACATATTTTTAGAGACATACTTAAACAAAAAATATAAAAATAGAGAGTGGACTTTGACCACTCTCTATTTTTTAACGACAGATTTAATTTCTTTACCTAAAATAGGTCCGAAAGTTTCTGAATAAGTATTTGTCATATGGTCCATATCTCGATACACGACAATGTTACCTATTATAGGTCTATATTCACCATTCACTTTAAAGTATTCAGATGGATCGAATTTCGGTAAATCTTTGTTTGTTTCTGATAGTTTTTTCCAATATGAAGAATCTTGTTGATTATTCCCTTTATTCATAAGTTTAATTGTTTCTTTTTCACCAGATTTTTCTAGTTCTTCTGAAACATTAAACTCGTATCTTGGAATATCTCTTATTGCCATTACTTCAATATTATAATCATTTTTAACTTTTAATAATTCATCTACCATTTGTTGTTGAATCTTATCGCTATTTGAGTCAGCTGCTGTAACATGTGATAACACTAGATCAATATCATCAGATTTCTTTAAATAGTTTTCGACATTTTTAACCCATTGACCTTTTAATGAATTATCATCATAACCAGTAGAGAATCTTGTTCCTGATCTCGTGATATTAATCACTCTGTAATCATGCTCTTTAGCCGCTTCAATAACTGCTCCTAACCAATGTTCAGAATGTGAACTACCTACTAAAGCAATTGTTGCTTTGTAGTCTTTTTTCTTACCGTAAGTACCAATCTTTAAATCTGATTTTTTAATCCTTGGTTTGAATCATCTAAGTGTGATTGTGGTAAATCATCAAACACATTACCGAATTCAGGCTTAGGATCATTTTCTTTAATTTTTTGTTTTGATGTTGCAGCTAGTGCACCTGGATAATCTTTAGATGCTAGTTCTTTATCGGCAGACATTTTCACATAGGCATTATGAGAGACTAAACCAGCGATTAATATGATATTAGCTAGTGCGATAATACCAATTCTCTTGAATGCTAATTTATTTAATTCTGCACTTCTAATTGGTGTTTGAATATATTTTGTCGTAATGAATGAAAAAACAATAGATAATGCAATTATGAGTACTCCTGAAATAATACCAGGTGTTTCTGAAATATTGTATTTGTAGAATGACAGTAATACCCAGTGCCATAAATATATTCCGAATGATACGCCACCTAGTTTAATCATAATCGGCATAGATAAGAAGTTCTTAACACCATATTTAGTATCTTTATTACCTGATAAAATAATCAGTAAAGCACAAGTCATAGGCCATAAAGCAATATAACCTGGAAACATTGTTGATACATCAAATATAGCCCCTGTTAAAATTAAACCAATAAGACCAATCCATCCAATAATTTCAGCTGTTAAATTACTAATTTTTATTCTGCTTAAGTTAATACAAAGCAAACCACCTAATGCGAATTCCCATACTCTCGTAAATGTAATAAAGTATGCTAAAGGTTGATTTACAGCAGTTAAATAAACTGAGTATGCAAATGATACAACAAATATAAAACCAAGTAAGTAATTGATTAACTTTTTACCATTTGATAAATCATATCTTTTGATTATGAATAATACACCTGTAAATAATAAGAACCAAATGATATAGAACTGTCCTTGAATGGACATTGCCCAATAATGTTCTAGCGGACTTTTCATTTGCTGTGCATCTAGATAATCAGTATTACTCAATGCCAATTGCCAGTTTTGATAATAGAACATAGATGAAACGACTTCTTTCATTGTTTTATCAAAAATGGTTGATGGTAAGAAGAATATGCTTAATACCAATATGACTAATATAATGATAAATGCCAGTGGAAATAACCGCTTCATTAATTTAGATATGTATGGCCAAAACTTAAATTCTCCTGTTTTATTAATTGTAGATATAATAGATGTTGTGATCAAGAAACCAGATACAACGAAGAAAACATCTACCCCACCAGATACTTTACCAAACCAAATATGGTAAATAGCGACTAATAAAGCCGCAATAATTCTTAAACCTTCAATTTCAGGTCTAAATTTTCTTTCTATATCAATCATATTTTTATTCATTTTTAAACTCCATCTTAAATTAGTTTGATATGCAATTATAAATTATATCAAACAATTAACTGATGTAAAGTATGTATAATAAATATTTAATTAGTGTAAATATCGATTTTAATTATAAATTCATCTATATACAACAAAAACTACTAACAATATTTTACGTTTGTTAGTAGTTTTTAAAATTTCATAATATTTAATGAGATATTTTTTTACTTTTATTTCTGATGTTTCTTAAGTTCATTTTTGTTTTTAGTTTCAATTGCTTAAATTTATATGAACGGTAAGCTTTTTTATCAATTTGCATATCTAAATTACTTGCCACTACTTTAAATCTTTCAAAATTGTAATTCGCAGCAATTGTTAATACGAGATCTTTCAAATCTTTCACGCTATTCGTTTCAAGTTGTTGAACGACTTGTAAATACTTAATTGCTGGTTCAATAACGTGATTTAAGTTTTCTACTTTCATGAAATTATTACGAATTAAAAAGTATATAATGAGATAATCCATTCTATAACTATAGTAGTTACTCACTTTTTCTTTTAAATCACTTAAGATATCCATTGTTCTTTTTCTAACTTCAGTGGCATCATTTAAGTATTTTTCAATATTTTTGTAACTTGTCGCTACTATAGAATCTTCAACGCCTATGTTATATAAATAAGCTGAATCATCTAATATTGTAATATGACTTTTTGACCAAGCTTTCAAATTAAAGGTATGCTCTTCACAAAAAGTAATATCTTCATCGAATCTAATATTTTCTAATACTTCATGTTTGTACAATTTACCATAAGGACCTATAGACTGCGTAACTTCTGGAGTTAAGTTTAATGTCGTACGATCTACAGCTTTTAAATCATTGTATGTTTGAATCGGCCTAATCTGATCACCAATTAAATGAGAAACCTTACCGACCACGATATCTGTATCATTTCTTTTTATCGCATCAACCATTTTGTCGATAATATCTTCACCTAATTTATCATCTGCATCACAAAACATAATATATTTACCTTTGGCGATACTGATGCCTTCATTTCTCGTTGCCGCAGCACCTTTATTTTCTCGATTCACAAGTACAATATTAGGATTATTAATTTTGCTAATTACATCTGCACTATTATCTTTTGATCCATCATTAATACAAATAATTTCATGCTCATAATGACTCTTAATTGATTTAATGGTTTGCTCTATTGTTTTTTCTGCATTATAAATAGGGATAATGACACTTACTTCCATATCGTTAAGCTCCTTTGTTTATAAAATCAACTAACTTTTGAGTTGCATCGAAGTTTGTATACTGATGCCACATTGGTTTAATTTTATTATTAATTTTATTCAGATTCACAAGTTTATAAAGCGTTTCTAAATCATAAGCTTTGTTCTCTTTCGTCATTTCATAATAGTATTGATTGAGGCCTCTCATTTCATCGTACTTTGCTTCATCATAACTATAGAAAATAATCGTTTTATTTAAAAGTGCCGCTTCAATACTAAGTGAACTGTAATCTGTAATAATGATTTCTGCCATTTCAACTAAATCTTGTATATCTCTCGAATCTGAATCATGTGAAGTAATGCTTGGATGTAATTTAGTCACAAGTTCGTATTCAGGGCACATTTTTTCAAATTTCTGTTTATCTATCGTATGAATTTCATTTGTATAATCTCTATATGTAGGAACATATAAAGCTATTTTTTTAGATTTATTAGGATACTCATGTTTATCTTTATATTGGTCTAATCTTGGTAATCCAAATGGTAATATTTGATTGGGTTTGGCATCTAAACTTTTAATAAAGACGTCTTTCATAATATCTGAACTTACTAAATAATAATCTGTAAAATGATAAACTGATAAATAATTTTTTATGAGTTGTTTATGTTCAAGATTAATACTTTTATCTTCTAAGCCAAATTTTTTCAAGGCTCCGGCAGCATGCCATGTTTGTATAACTTTTTGTTCTGGCGTTTTACTGATACTGCCTAATAATAAATAATAAGTATCGATAATTATTATTTTACTACTTTTAATGGCTTTTAACTGTTGTAAGACATATTTATTACTTAAATTGATCACTTTATCTACTTCTAAATCGTTCAAAAAATCAATCCATTTTGGATGCGCAATAACTGTAATATGATATTGTTCTTTCTTTAATGCTTCGATTATAGGTAACACATCTTCTTTAAATGTCATAAATACCACGACATTTTTACGTTTCACATTACTTTTGAATAATTTATTAAATACAAAAATAATAGAAAGATAGACTTGTTTAATTATGCTTCTTACCACATTGACACTTCCTTACGTATAATTTACTAAAGTTAAAAAAATTGACCATGAGAAGCTCTATATTGAGATAAAGGCTGAGACAATCATTGATGTCTCAGCCTTTTCATTTATTAATCATTTTAAATAAAGTCAGCAAATCTTTGTCTAAATCTAACATGCAATATTGCACCTACTACAAAGAATAACACTGTTACGCATATATTATAAAGTAATAATTGCCAATGATCTACGAAGTACCAATTATCATATAATATTGCTGATCGATACCCTTCTGCAAAGAAGAATACTGGATTTAATTTCATAATCATTTCAATAACTGAACCTTTTTCTGGTATCCAAAGAATTGGTGACATGTAAAATAGCATTCTCAAAATAGCTTGCATCGCCATTTGTGTATCTCGAATAATAACACCTAAAGTGGAAGTTAATAAAGAAACTGAAAATGCAAACATATACACTAAAGGTAAATATATAAATAATTGTAAAATATAAATCGAAGGTATAATGCCAGTTGGTATACATAATAAAATAATAACTAAAACTAAAATAATATGACCATAAAATCTACTTGTTAAAACATAGGCAGGTATTGCAGACAAAGGGAAATTCATCTTTGCAACTTGATTAAACTTAGTCCCTATTGATTTAGTTCCTTCAAGAATACCTTGGTTTACAAAGAACCACATACTAATACCGACTAATAAATATAAGATAAACGGCACACCATTTATCGGTGCATTCTGACGTATACCAAAGCCAAATGCAAACCAATATACAAATATTTGTAGTATAGGATTAATCAGTTCCCAAGCTAATCCTAAATAATTATCATGATTCGAAATTTTTAATTGGAATTGTGCTAATCTTTGAATCAAATAAAAGTTTTTGACGTGCTCTTTTATCACTGTAAAAACAGCATGCATGAATATCACTCTCTCGCTAAGACATTTATAACTTAATCTTTAATATAGCATCAAATGAGCATAGATGATATATTAAACTTTAGGTTAATCTCATAATTATAGAACATATATAATTTACATGATTCTAACAGAATTTACAATAAATTTACTAAACTCATAAAATAATGCATAATAGAAATGTTAATAATTATAAGGAATGAAGTACATATGAAAGAATCAGTTATCATTAATAATTTAACAAAAGAATATAAAATTTTCCGTAATAATAAAGACAGATTAAAAGATGTGTTTTTACCGAAGCATCAATCACAAAGATTTTACGCGCTTAAGGATATATCATTTACTGCGTATGAAGGCGATATTATCGGTTTAGTTGGTATTAATGGTTCAGGTAAATCGACATTAAGTAATATTATTGGTGGTTCACTTCAACCAACAGACGGTGTAATCGAACGCCACGGTGATGTTAACGTTATCGCAATTAACTCTGGTTTAAACACTCAATTAAATGGTATAGATAATATCGAATACAAGATGTTATTACTTGGTTTCTCTAAAAAACAAATTAAAGAACTTACACCTCAAATTATCGAATTCTCTGAATTAGGTGAATTTATATATCAACCTGTTAAGAAATATTCAAGCGGTATGAAATCTAAATTAGGTTTCGCAATCAATGTTACCGTCGATCCAGATATTCTTGTAATTGATGAAGCATTATCTGTTGGTGACCAAACATTCACTAAGAAAAGTTTAGATAAAATGAATCAATTTAAAGAAGCTGGCAAGACTATTTTCTTTGTCAGTCACAATATAAATCAAGTTAAAGATTTTTGTACAAAAATAGCTTGGATTGAAGGCGGCATACTAAAAGAATTTGGTTCTACTGAAGATGTACTTCCAAAATACCAAGCATTCTTAAAAGATTTTAATAAAAAATCAGCAAAAGAAAAAAAAGCATTTAAAGATGAACTAGATTCTAGCAGATTTTACGTTAAATAAAAACTGATATTGAGGCTGTAATTAGTCTCAATATCGGTTTTTTTCAATTATAATCTTTATCATCCCTTGTTGATTGATACATTTAATTTTATTTTCTTGAAATGCTTTTTCTAATGTTTCATCTATATAAATTGGATTTTTGTATTTCACAGTATAAAGTTGCCACTCAACATCTTCTAACAACCATTCACATACAAGTTGGCCGGGTACAATTTCTTGATGGATTGGATTTGAATCATGAATAATAGTTAAATATTTGTTAACAAGACTAATATCAAATTTCATGCTATACCTCACTTTCCAACGAACATTTGTTTAAGTCGAGTGTATATGTCATCTCCACTTGTAATCGTCAAACTAAATTCATAAATCGTAAACGACTTCACTTTTTTTATTTTCTCTTTTTTTAATTTTGCTTTATAAATTGTATCAACATCTAATGCTTTAAACTGTTCAACTAAGGTTTCTTTTAAGTAAATCTCTTTTCCTAAAAAACGCTCAAACATTGAAAATTTTGGCCATATACTTGCTAAATATAATACTGGTACTGAAGGTGCATCCTTTTCTATAGGAAGTATTTTTTTATATGCTTCGACATCTTCATTGTTGAAAATGACGTCAATTATTTCGATTCCATCTTCTAAATAATGTTGCATGTCCCATGCCTCCTCCTATTCCCATTGTTGCTATCGATGTCTCAATTTCTTTCATATGATATAAACGTGTAACGAGGCTTGCACCACTCGCTCCATATGGATGTCCAATAGCTAAGGCTCCACCATACAAATTAAATTTATCGTCTGGAATATTTAACATATCTTTTGAAGCAAGTACTTGAGAACTAAATGCTTCATTAAATTCAACACCGTCAATATCTTTCATTGTTAAATGCGTATGCTTTAATAAACTTTCAACTGCAGGTACTGGTCCTATACCTAGCAATCTTGGATCAACACCTTTAACAGAACTATCGATAAATTCCAGTCCTTCGCGATAATCTAAAGCAGCCGCCTTTTCTTTACTCATAATTAAAAGTAATACCCCACCGTCATTTTTCATGCAACTATTACCTACTGTTACAGTCCCATCTTTAATAAGTGGTTTTAAACGTGATAACGTTCTTAAAGTTAATTTAGGTTTAACGCCTTCGTCATGTTGAATCCATTCATTTCCAACTTTTATTGGATAAATTTCATTTGATAAATAACCTTTTTCCATAGCTTTTATTGTCTTTTGATGACTATTATATGCAAATTCGTCCTGGCTTTCTCTCGAGATTTGATATACTTGCGCAACATTTTCAGCCGCTTCAATCATTGAAGGGTCTTCTCCATCAGGCGCAAATGAAGCACGCTCAAAAAATTCTGGTGCATCATAAACTGATAGTGGTCTTTTGATTTTCCAAGGTGCTCGACTTGTACTTTCAACACCACCAGCAATATAAACTTCACCAGCACCTGCTTGAATCATTCTACAAGCATAAGTTACCGCTTCTAATCCTGCTCCACATTGTCTATCTATTGTGACACCAGGAATATCAACCGGCAAACCTGCTTCTAGCAAAGACTTTCTAGCGATATTTCCTCCATTTCCTACTACGTTCCCTAAAACAACTTCACTTAAATGTTCAAGTGCTTCAGCATGATCAGTTAATAAATATTCATATAAAGGTTTCAAGAGTACTTCGGGTTCTAATTGTTTAAAAATACCGCCATATTTACCAAATGGCGTTCGTTTTGCAGCTACAATAACTGGTTCCATGCTTTTCCTCCTAATTCATAAATAGATTTCATCTTATATCTCGCTATCTTGCCACTAGATGTATATTTCATCTGTTTAACTCGTATCATTCGAGATGGTATTTCATAACGACTTAACCCACACGCTAACAAATACGCTTTCATGCTTAAATATTGCAAATGATCTTTACCTTTATATAATAAAATTGCTATTTCTCCGAATTTATTATGTTGCCTACTTATAATAATTGCTTCATTAACTATATCTAGATTTAATAATTTTTGCTCAATAATCTCTGGATATACGTTTTTACCGCCAATAATTAAACGGTCACTTTCTCGTCCATATAAGCGTAGTTCTTGGTCTGCAGAAATTGATGCCCAATCGCCTATTTTAATCCACTCATCACAGACTTCTCCATTTAAATAACCACTAAATGTCATGTCGCTTTTGACATATAACCTGCCTATATTATTTTCATCTTTATCTTTAATTTGTACTTGAACAGATGGAAATAGTTTACCTACAGATTCTGAATCTGCTTGTCCATTAATATTGTAGCTAATAAAACTCGCTTCAGAGCTTCCGAAGAATTCAATTAAATCAATATCAGGATACTTATATTTAAATTTTTCAAATATTTGTGTAGATAATTTTGCACCTGATGAATAAATACTCGAAACATTCATTAAATGAACGTTATGATTCAATAAACTATATAGCATTGTAGGCACAATAAACATCGTTTGATTTTCATTAAAAATATTGATTAATTTATCTAGAATTTGTGTATTAAATTTCTTTTGGCCAATAAATGTTCTACCTGTACATAACGCATATATCATAGCGTATAGTGTTAATGAATGTGCGTGTGGTCCAGGTGCTATAATAATGTCTGTATGACCTTTGAGTAAGTCTTCATTATATTTAAATGATTGAACCCAAGATTGATGATTTCTCATATACGCTTTAGGTATGCCTGTCGTCCCAGAAGTAAATCCAATATGTAAAATATCTTGAGGTATTGATGTATTAACTTCTATTTGTCGATATATAACCTTATTATTGTCATCTACTAATAATGGAATACGATATAACACTAATAATTCATACTTTTTCTCTTCAGATATATGAGGATCAAGGACACACGGTATAAGTTCACACTTTAAAGCTGCAATATACCATTTTATAAACTGAATTGGATTTTTCATCGAAATACCAATCATGATATGTTTTGGATATTGTATTAACGTTGTGGCAATTTTTTCAGATTCTATCAATAAATCGTTATAAGATATATGCATCTCATCAATATACATGGCAATTTTATCTTCTTTTGTATTTAATTGTTTATTTATGAGTTCCAGTACTTGCATTAGAATACCACCTACTTTCATTGTTACCTTCATCATAACATTTAGTTAACAATTGAATAGGTAAAATTCTTCATAAAAAAACACCTTAATGTTAAATTTCAACATTAAGGCGTTTCTAAATTATCTATTCTTCATATAATCCTATTTATTTTTTTTAGGTGTGCATGATTTTTGGAATTGAACTTCTTTTAAAAACAGCGGAATTTTAAGTGCTCTATTCACACGTTTCAAATCAGTTATAATTCTATATAACCACTCTAAATTAAGTTTAATAAACATTTTTGGTGCACGTTTAACATTTCCGCTTATGACATCAAATGAGCCACCTACACCCATCATTACTGTATGCTCAAAGTGATGACGGTTATAATAAATCCAATCTTCTTGTTTAGGAAAACCCATTGCCGCAAAAATAAAGTCTGGATTAAATTTTTTTATTTTCTTAGTTACTTTATAATCTAGTACATGTTTATAGCCATGTTTATGATCAAACGTAATATTTGGATATTGTTCTTCTAAAATTTTACGAGTTGCTTTAACGCCTTCTTTAGAAGAGCCTAATAAGAATACTCTCTTGCTACTTGCGTTTGCAATATTCAACATTTCTTCCATTAACTCTATTCCCGGAACACGTTCTTTCAATGGCGTATTTAAATATTTAGCTGCTTTAACAATACCAATACCGTCTGGTACAATGTAATCTGCATGTTTAATACGTCGTTGATAGTGATTATTGCTATAAGCATAATGTGCAATTTCAGGATTAGCTGTTACAATAAATAAATTGTCATTTGTTTCCTGATTTACAAAATACTTAATACGTTCTACCATTTCATTCGCCGTCAGGTTTGCAAATGGCAAACCTAGAACATTAACGGTTGGAGGCTTAATCACGTCATACGAATTCTCTCTATTTAATTCTATTTGTTCACTTATACTATTTAAATCTTTTTCTAGTACTTTTGCCATTTGTATCACCTCTCATTCTTCACTATAATTTACACCATTTCCATAAATTTTACAACAAATTTACATTCTATATTTGATAAGTAGTACACATAATTCATTTAAATTGTTGAATTTTACTTGTATAATCATATATGATGTATAATATGCAAAAATAGATATTTCAAAACACAATACGAATAGAAGGGTAAATATATAATATGAAAAGATTCGCAAAAATAGGTTTACTTTTGATGTCAATAGTACTCATGATTCTACCCGTAGTATTTGGACTCATGCTTTATCTTGAAACTAAAGGTGCGATAAATGATTCATTTCTTGATTCTAAAAAAAGCAAATCATCTTTAAGAGATAAGCCAGTAGATCCTAGTTTAGATCATGTGTCGGTATTATTTTTAGGTATAGATGATAGTACATCAAGACGTGAAGGTGGTCAAAAGGCTAGCCAATCTCGTACGGATGCTATGATTTATACAACATTTAATAGAGATAAAAAGCAAATACGTATGGTTAGTATCCCACGTGATACATTAAGTTATATACCAGCCGTAAAATATTATGATAAAATCACGCATGCTCATGCAATAGATGGTCCAGAAGGTTCAATGGAAAGTGTTGAAAGTACATTAAACGTTCCAGTAGATTACTATGCAAGAATTAATATGGAAGCTTTTGTTGAAGTTGTAGATGAGCTTGGTGGTATTGAGTTTGATGTACCATTTGATTTAAACGAGCCAAACACAGAAGATAAAGGACGTATTAAAGTTAAAAAAGGTAAACGTATTTTATCTGGTGACGAAGCACTTGCAGTTGTTCGTTCAAGAAAACAAGATTCAGATTTAGAGCGTGGTAAACGTCAAATGGAAATGATTAAAGCCATTATCAAAAAAGCTCAAGAAACAAATTCTATTAATAAATTAGATGACTTAGTTAAAATCGTTGGTAAAAATGCAAAACACAACTTCACATTTGAAGATATTCAAAACTTAGCAACGACTTATTCATCTAGTAAAGTGAAAATTAAAACAGAACAAATTAAAGGAACTGATGCTAATTTCAATGGTGTTTACTTCTTCAATCCTGACTTAGATAATTTATTAGAACTTTCTAATAAACTTAGAAAAGACTTAAACTTACCTAAGACTAAGAAAACAGAATTAATGAATTATCTTATGATTCAAGCATATGGTGATCTAACACCTTATATTGAAGTATCTAAGAAAAGTCTAAAGAGTGGAAGCACATCAGGTGACAATGATTCAGCTGAAACAGTCGAACCAGCTATAGACCCTGATACTGAAGAAACAACCGAGCAGCAGACTGAACAACCATCAGAGCAACCATCCGAACAGCCTGTACAACAGCCTGTAGAACAACCTGTACAACAAACACCTACAGAAGAAGTACCATCACAAGAAACACCATCACAAGAAGTACCACAACAAGCAACACCAAATCAAAGTGGTCAAGCACCAGTTCTAAGCGCTCAACAACCTGGTCCAGAAGTTTACTAGGAAAGGAGGCAAATTATGATTCAACGTAAAATATATGAAAAATATGAACAAATCAATACAATGTTTGATGCACTTGAAAATCAAATCATTCATTCTGGAGATTTGTCTCACTTCAGACAGAATTTGTACTATGTTAATCAAGAACATCATGAGAATTACGAAGCGTTATTACTATACTATAAACAAGCAAACAACGATCCAATTGTAGATGGCGCTTGTTACATCATTGCCATCCCTGAAATCTTCAATGTTATCAATATCTTTGATAACCCCCTACCTTTTTCATGGGTATATACAGAAACAGGCTTAACAGAAGAAATGAAATCATTAAGCGTTCATTTGCAATATCTTGTAGCAGCAGCACTAGAAACAAGCCAAATTCAAATATTTACACCAAGTGGATATACAATGGGTATGACAAATTGGAGTATTCACCAATTAAGATTATTCTGGCAATATACCGCAATCGTTAGAAGACAAGCAGTACAAACTATATAAATTAAAAGCTGAGCCATATAAAGTGGTTCAGCTTTTTTGTGTGGACAGAAATGAGATGGAACTTATTGTGAAAATATAGTGTGAATGTTGCTAGATTGGTGTGTCTTGCAATATTCAGTCCTCCTATGTTGCTAGTCAGCCTCGTCTTGCAATATTAGAGATTCATATTTATCTTGTTTGGTCAGTCTTGATAAATACAACGCCTCTATTTATCTTGTTTCGCCAGTCTTGATAAACACAACGGCTCTATTTATCTTGTTTAGTCAGTCTTGATAAATACAACGCTTCTATTTATCTTGTTTGGTCAGTCTTGATAAATACAACGCCTCTATTTATCTTGTTTAGTCAGTCTTGATAAATACAACGGCTCTATTTATCTTGTTTAGTCAGTCTTGATAAATACAACGCCTCTATTTATCTTGTTTAGTCAATCTTGATATATACAAGTTCTTTTTACCAAATATTTATTGAGTTTTTTATTTACTACATCAATTAGAATAATCATAATGTATAATAAATTGAATCAAAACTATGGAGGTATCACAATGATTAAAATAGCAGAAAGCCAAAAAGATATTCAAGATGGATTAAATATTAGAAAGACTGTCTTCGTTGAGCAACAAGGTGTTTCTATAGATGCAGAGATAGATGAATTTGAAAATGTTTCTAAGCATGTTGTTCTATATCACGATGATAAACCAGCTGCGGTAGGTCGTTTTAGAAATTATAAAGATGGATATGCGAAAGTAGAAAGAGTTGCTGTTTTAAAACCTTATAGAAAATTTGGTTATGGCAAAGATATAATGAATTTTATTAATCAAAAAGCTAGTGAAGATGGATATAAAGGCACTGTACTTAATGTACAATCTCACGCTAAAGGATTCTATGAAAAATTAGGCTATAAAACTGAAGGTGAAGAATTCTTAGAAGAAAACATTCCTCACTATTTTATGAAATTAACTTTTTAATTAAATTATTACTATCTCAAATATTAAAGTTACATTACATTTCATAAAAAGTTCATCTTTTAATATTAAAAAGCCTTATACTGTGTATAAATAAATACCTATACAAAAGGAGATTGTTTATGGATAAAAAATTCTATTACAAAACCCCCGCACTTGTAGCAATGACTTTAGCAGGTACTACGCTCGTATCACATCAAGTTAATGCAGAAGAACAAACAACAAACAAAGAAAATAAAAACATCATTGAACAACACGATAATGCTAGTCAAATTCAAGATGAACAAAAAGAATTAAAAAGCCAATCTTTAAACGTTTCAGGTACGAAAGAATATAAAGATCCTTCTATAATTGATGAACCAAAACAAGAAGTGGAAAATACAGCTGATGAAACACCTCAAATTACTTCTAACGAAGAAGAACAAAACTCTGATGTAGCTACTACTGAAGATAATTCTGAAGTTACAAACAACAAAGAAGTTTCGGATGACTCAGTTCAACCTACTTCTAACAATGAAGAACAAAACTATGAAGTAGCTTCTTCTGAAGATAACTCTGAAGTTACGAATAACGAAGAGGTTTCTGAAGATTCAACTCAACCTACTTCTTATGAAGAAGAACAAAATTCTGATGTAGCTTCTATTGAAGATAATACTGAAGTTACGAACAACCAAGAAATTTCTGTAGACTCAGCTCAACCTACTTCTAACGAAGAAGAGCAAAATTCTGAAGTAGCATCTACTGAAGATAATACTGAAGTTACGAATAACGAAGAGGTTTCTGACGACACTGCTCAACCTACTTCTACTAATGATGCTCAAAATACTGAAGCGGCTACTAGTACTCAAAACGACAAAGTTCAATTAGAAACTGCTAGTGTTCAACCACGAGTTAGCACTTTTGCATTTAGATCTGTAAGTAGTGCGCCTGTTGTTAAAAAAGCAGTAGCTACTACTAGTTCTTATAGTCCTACAGTAAGTTCATCAATAAATAGTCAAATTAGAAATAATAATTATACAGTGCCGACATATGTTGAAGATTTTTCAAGTCATATTCCTAAAATTCCATATCGTAATGGTGTTGGTAAACCTGAAGGAATTGTTGCACATGAAACTGCAAATCCTAATTCAACAATTCAAGGTGAAATTGCATATATGAAAAACAACTATGAAAGTGCTTTTGTACATGCCTTTGTAGATGATAATAATATTATCGAAGTTGCGCCAACTGATTACTTAGCTTGGGGTGCTGGTGGCGTCGCAAATGAACGATTTATACATGTTGAATTAGTTCGTGTTTATGGCGGAGATCGTTTCGCTCGCTCTATTAACAATTATGCAGATTATATCGCAACTAACCTATCATATTATGGCTTACCATTTGATAGTGCTGAAAATGATGGTACTGGTACTTTATGGTCTCATGATGCCGTTTCAAGATATTTAGGTGGCACAGATCATAGTGATCCATATGGTTGGTTTGCTGAAAATAATTATACTTTTAATGAGCTTGTAGATTTAGCGCGTGAAAAATATTTATATAAAACAGGTAGCGCAACTCAACCTACTACACCTGTAACATCTAAACCTAAAACGACTACACCTGTAGTTTCTAAACCAAAGACAACTACACCTGTAACATCTAAACCTAAAACGACTACGCCTGTAGTGTCTAAACCAAAGACAACTACACCTGTAACATCTAAACCTAAAACGACTACGCCTGTAGTGTCTAAACCAAAGACAACTACACCTGTAACATCTAAACCTAAAACAACTACTCCTGTAGTGTCTAAACCTAAAACGACTACGCCTGTAGTTTCTAAGCCTAAAATGACTACTCCTGTAGCGAGTCCTGCTAAAACAGTAGTTGTTAACTATAAAGGTAAAGTTAATACAAATGCATCAGGTGTCTATAGTTCAGTTTATGATACTAAAACTAAATCAGCTGCTAACAAAGTTGGTAAAACATTTAATATCGGTAAACAATCTAACTATAACAACCAAGTATATTATTTATTACAAGATAATAACGGTACACCTTTAGGTTGGGTGAAATCTAGTGACATTCAACTGCAAAATAATACTAAAGCAACTCCTAAACCTGTTGCTTCTAATACAGCGAAACCTAAAGCAACTTCTAAACCTGTTGCTTCTAACACTGTAAAACCTAAAGCAACTCCTAAACCTGTTACTTCTAATACAACAAAGGCAAACGCAGTTGCAAAAACGGTTCGTGTTAACTATTTAGGTAAAGTTAATAAAAATATTTCAGGTGTATATACTTCTGTATATGATCAAAAAACTGTACCTGCAATCAACAAAGCAGGAAAAACATTCAAGATTGGTAAACAATCAACTTATAACAATCAAACATATTATCTACTTCAAGATAATAATGCTATTCCATTAGGATGGGTAAACGCTAAAGACGTTCAATTGCAAAAAGTAACAACACAACCAAAAGTTGTTAATAAACCAACTGTCGCTCAACCTAAAAAGACTAATGCTATAAAATCAAGTACTGTTAACAATCAACCTGTTGTCTTAAAAGAGAACTATCAAAATTACTTAATTTTTGATAACAGTGGATATTTCTATAGTGAACCTACAGTATCTAAAAAAACATTACTCGGTTCATTACAAAACTACCAATATTCATACTTTAAAGTGATTTCTTCTCAAAAAGTTGGTAATGAATTATGGTATAAAGGTTTATTAAATGGTAAAACTGTATGGATTAATGCTAAGTATTTACAACTCGCTACAGAATCAACAAATATTTCAACTAGCCCATACACGTTAGATCAAGCTGTCGATATTCAAATGGCATTAAGAAATGGTTCTGAACCTAAAAAAGTATTAGCAAGTGGTATTAGAAATGCTACGAGAGCTGAAGTTAAAGATGCAATGGATACAAGTAAGTATGTAAACGATCCAGTTCAAAAATATCAATTTTTAGACTTAAACAAATCTCAAAATATTTCAGTAACTAAATTAAATAACTTGTTACGTGGAAAAGGGATTCTTGAAAATCAAGGTAGTGCCTTTAGCCAAGCTGCAAAAGCAGTAGGTATTAATGAAATTTATTTAATTTCACATGCATTATTAGAAACTGGTAACGGTACAAGTGATTTAGCTAACGGTGGAGCAATTGACCAAAATGGTAATGTTGATTTAAATGCACAAACAAAATATTATAATATGTTTGGTGTTGGCGCTATTGACAAAAATGCATTATACGGCGGTATTAAATATGCTCAACAAGCAGGATGGAACACACCTGAAAAAGCAATCCTAGGTGGTGCTCAATTTATAGCTAATAATTACATTAAATCAAGACAAAACACACTTTATAAAATGAGGTTTAATCCACAAAATCCTGGGGTTCATCAATATGCAACAGGCATAGACTTCGCTAAGTCTAATGCAAAACGAATTAGCGACTTCTATCAACTGATTCAAATAGACGGTCAATATTACGATGTCGACCAATATAAAGCATAATATTAAAGTAAAAGCCAATGCCTTTAATAAGGCATTGGTTTGATTTTATAGTGTTAACGAAATAAAATTATTTGTACTTTTGAAAAATTTAATTTATAATCTACATTTCAAGCAAATTGTAGATTATCGTTTTAGGGGAGCACTTTTCATGACAAACGAAAAAGAAAGAGACCATTATTTTGATAACGCACGATTTTTCTTAATTGTGCTAGTTGTATTCGGTCATTTAACAAGATCTTATGTTAATGAAAGTCATATTTTCAAAGCACTATATATGTTTATTTATAGTTTCCATATGCCAGCATTCGTACTGATATCAGGATTCTTTGCTAAAGGTGTAGGAAAACCAGGTTACATAAAAAAAATTACTATCAAACTCTTACTACCTTATTTAATATTCCAATTATTTTATGGTTTATATTACTACTATATTGATAGAGACGATACATTAAATATTAGTCCCTTCGATCCACAATGGGCAATGTGGTTCTTAGTAAGTTTATTCTCATGGCACATTATTTTGCATTTTGTGAGAAACTTCAATCCATATATCACATTTACAGTAGCAATATTATTAGGTTTAATTGTTGGTTATTTTGACTTTATTAATGCAAAACTTAGTCTATCAAGAACATTTGTATTCTTCCCTATTTTCTTACTAGGCTATTACATCAATAAAGAACAGTCATTAATTTTAAGAAATAAAAAGCATATTTGGTTATCTTCCATTAGTTTAATTGTTATTTTCATCGCTTATTTACTTACTGATTATAACTTTGAATGGTTATTTGGTAGCAAACCTTACTCTGCACTTGAAGGCGATGTAGACGTTTATAGTGCATTAAAAAGATTATTCATATATGTGGTCATTTTCGTTTCAACATTTAGTTTCTTAAACTTAATACCAGAACGTAAATTACCATTAACTTATATTGGTTCAAGAACAATGTTTATTTATTTACTACACGGACTTTTCGTAGGTCTATTCCGTTCAAAAAAATGGGATCAAATGTTATTAGACCAACCTTATGTTTGGGTTGCAATCATACTTATAACAATTGCTATTGTCTACTTCTTCAGTAGCGATCTTGTAAGACATTACACAAATCCCGTTGTTAACATTAAAAAGCCACCAAAAAAGAAAAAATAAATATAGAAAAGCCAATCCTTTGAGTACATAACTTAAGGATTGGCTTTTTGTTTATCTAATTAATGTTGCATACGATATCGTTCCGATAAATTTATCTTCACTATTTAATAAATAGGCAGGTATTTGTACATGTTTATGAGTAATAGGCGCTAACTCATGATTGTTATTATAAAGATTTTCTAATACTTCATAGCTCGCACTTAATAAGTATGTTAAATAATCTACCCACTCTTGCGTATACGGTGTATCTGACTGAATAAATAATATTGGATTCTCTTTTTTAGACGTTGGTTGCATAAAATCAGAAACAAATTTTCTTTCGTCTAACGATAGTTCTTCTTTCACTTTAAATTTGATATGGAATTGCGCATTCTTAATAAGTCGATTATCTTGCCCGAAATAATATCGATGAAAATGTGATAATTGAGCTTCCGCTCTACAAATATGTATTGAATCTTCTTCAAATGAAACCATCCATTGTTCATCATTATTTTGTATCAATACAAACGTTGGATGTGGTAACCAATCAAAAATATTTAAAGATAGTAGTAACTTTAATCGCTGATTCATATTAGCTAAATTCACCATATAAACATCCCCTATTATTGTAATGTTTCCCTTATTGTAATACGTTTTCTAAATTTTTGCTATATTCATTTATTTGTATGCTTTTTAAAGTTATAATGAAACTATCGTTTTGAAGAGGTGATAAAAATGCAATTACCATTAAATAAATTTGCATCTCAACTTCAAGTGTCTGGTATTAGAGCGATATCTAACCGCATACCTGAAATTGATGATGTGATTAACTTAACAGTTGGTCAACCTGACTTTCCTGTACCAACAAGTGTTAAAGATGCAATGAAAGATGCAATTGATCATAACTTTACATCTTATTCTCATAATGCTGGGTTACCAGAATTGCGAAAAGTCGTTGCACAATATTATAAAGATCGCTTCAATGCTTCATTTGAAACAGGTGAAATCCTCATCACTAATGGTGCAAGCGAAGCATTAGACACAACTTTAAGAGGAATTCTTGAACATGGCGATGAAGTATTAATTCCTTCACCAGTATATGCTGGGTATGTCCCCCTTATCGAGCTGTTAGGTGCTAAGCCTATATACATAGATACTACACAAACTGGTCTTAAAATAACGCCTGAATTAGTTAAATCTCATATTACTGATAAGACAAAAGCTATCTTGCTGAATTATCCTAATAACCCTACAGGAATTACGTTGAATCAACAAGAAGTAGAAGCTCTTGTTGATGTATTTAAAGATTACCCTATTTATGTAGTCAGCGATGAGATTTATGCTGAGAATACATTTAATCAAACGCATACATCTTTCGCTTCATATGACGCAATCAAAGATCAATGTATTTTATTAGGCGGCTTGAGTAAGTCTCATTCAATGACTGGCCTTAGAATTGGCTTTTTATTAGGACCACAATATGTTATGAAACAATTAACATTTGTACATGCCTATAATTGTATTTGTGCGAATGTACCGAGCCAATATGCTGCAATTGAAGCATTAACAAATGCAATTGATTCACCTAAAGAAATGAATAAAGCATATATAGAACGTAGAGATTATGTCTATAAGCGATTAATTGAAATCGGCTTTAAATTAAATGAAAAACCTCAAGGTGCATTTTATATTTTTCCGCAAATTTCACATTTCGGAATGGATGATTATGAATTCTGTATGAAAGCACTTGAAGATTACCACGTCGCGATTGTACCTGGTTCAGCTTTCACCCATATTGGCAAAGGCTATATTAGAATTTCATATGCTTACAATTTAGAAGCACTTGAAGAAGGACTGAATAGATTAGAAAGAATGATTCAAGAACTATTTTAAAGGGGCTGAAACACAATGGATTTATTATGGCAAACGTTTGAAGATAGAAGCGATTTACTTAAAAGCTTGGTCAGACATCAATCTATAACGCATTCAGAAGGAGAAAAGACTTTTCCTTACTTTTTAAGGGAACAGTACTTAAAGTTAGATTATTTTAAGCGTAATGCTCATCAAGTTATGCTGCAACCGACTGGGGATGGTCGTCATGCAGTTCTTGCATATTACAAAGCACCACAATCTAAAAAAACACTCGTTTGTATAAGTCATTTTGATACGGTCGGTATCGATGATTATAGCGAATATAAAGATGATGCTTTTGATATGGATAAAATCACAGAGAAATTTCGTCAAGATATGAAATACTTAACGCCTGATGCTAAAAAAGATATCCAAACGCACAATTATTTATTCGGACGTGGTTCAATGGATATGAAACCAGGTCTAATGATACATATGTCTCTGATAGAAAAAGCCATCCAAGAATCATGGGATATTAACATAATCGTAGTTTCAGTACCTGATGAAGAAGTTGAGTCTAAAGGTATGCATGCCGCCGTTCAAAGGCTCAATCAAATTCGTAAGGAAGATCATTTAGATATAGCTTTACATTTAAACAGTGAACCTACTTTTTCACAAGCAGAAAATGACCCAAATCATTATGTATATTCAGGAACAATAGGCAAAATTATGCCTTCAGTATTGTGCTATGGTAAAGAAACTCATGTTGGACAACCATTGAATGGTATTAGTTCGAACTACATACAAAGCTTTATTAATAGCAAAATGGAATACTGTACTTTGTTTAAAGAAACATATAAAGATGAAACGACGCCGCTTCCAGTCTCTCTTATGAGTAGAGATATTAAAGATCATTATGACGTTCAAACACCATTTAGAACTGTTTCATTATATAATGTATTCTTATTTAACAGAAATGCAGAACAAGCTTTTAATATATTTAATGATGTTGTTAAAGATGCTATTCACAATTGTGAACAAGCATACCAAGAAACATTAAAATCCGAGGGCTTTGATAAAAAGTTATCCATTAATATCTTAACTTTCAAAGAATTAAAAGCACTTGCAATAAAAGAGTATGGTGAAAGTAAAATTAATCAGATGATTGAACAAATTGTTCATGAAATTCCTGATGAAAGAGCGCAATCTATAGAAATTACGGATCGATTTATGCATATGTTGAAAGGTTTGGGACCAAGTGTTGTGACATTTTTTGCACCACCTTATTACCCTGCTGCGCACTCTTCTGAAGATCCATTTATTGATGAAATCGTCCAAACTGTTAGTGAGACATCTTTAAAACAGTTTGATAGAGTGTCAAAAAGACAATATTTCTTTAATGGTATTAGCGATCTGAGTTATGCCAAATATAGACAAGACGATTTAGGATTTGAAAGCTATATTGAGCAAACACCTGTGTTTAATCAATCATACTTTATACCATTTAAAGATATACAAGAAATAAGTGCACCTGTCATAAATATTGGACCTATCGGTAAAGATGCTCATCAAGTAACAGAACGCATCAACATGAAAAGTGCTTTTGAAGAAATACCTACTATTATTGAGCAAGTTATAAGAAAACATTTATTATAAAAATAAGAGTTTGGGACAGAAATGTTCTAGACTCTTTTTCATATTTTCAGAAATATAGTGCTGAACATTGCAAGTGGAGTGCGACAAGCAATGTTGGAGTTCTGAACATTGCTATTCAAGCGTGACAAGCAATGTTGGAGGGCCTTGTATTTATCTAGACTGACCAAACAAGATAAATAGACGCTCTGTATTTATCAAGACTGGCCAAACAAGATAAAAAAGGCTGAGACATTATAAAATGTCTCAACCTCTTGTTTTTTTCTATCAATATTAAGGAAACTTAGGAAATTGATCGAAGTCTGGTTGACGTTTTTCTTTGAAAGCCTCTCTTCCTTCTTTTGCTTCGTCTGATGTGTAATATAATAATGTAGCATCACCAGCGAATTGTTGTAAACCAGCTAATCCATCAGTGTCAGCGTTCATAGCAGCTTTTAAGAAACGTAATGCAGTTGGTGAATGTTGCATCATTTCTTTACACCATTGAACTGTTTCATCTTCAATTTTATCTAATGGTACAACTGTATTTACAAGACCCATATCAATCGCTTCTTGTGCATCATATTGACGACATAAGAACCAAATTTCACGTGCTTTTTTATGTCCAACAATTCTTGCTAAATAGCCTGAACCATAACCAGCATCGAATGAACCTACTTTAGGTCCAGTTTGACCGAATCTTGCATTTTCAGCGGCAATTGTTAAGTCACATACGATATGAAGCACGTGTCCACCACCAATAGCATATCCTCTAACCATAGCTACTACTGGTTTAGGAATTACACGGATAAGACGTTGTAAATCTAACACATTTAATCTTGGAATTTGATCATCGCCAACGTAACCACCATGTCCACGAACAGACTGGTCTCCACCTGAACAGAATGCTAAGTCGCCTTCACCAGTTAAGATGATAGAACCTACTCTTTCATCATCTCTAGCTCTAGAGAAAGCGTCGATCATTTCTTGAACTGTTAAAGGTGTGAATGCATTACGTACTTCTGGACGGTTGATAGTAATCTTAGCAATACCTTCGAAAAATTCATATTTAATTTCTTTATATTCTTTTATAGTTTCCCATTGTCTTGACATAATTTGCCTCCTAAAATAAATTCTATTATTATTGTATCAAATTTTGAGGGTTGTTCCACATGAATTGTGTGCCCAGCATCTTTAACAATATAAAATTTACTATTTTTTATACTTTCGTTCATTTGTTTACCTATTTGTATAAACTTTTCATCTTTTTGACCGACGATAATACAAGTTGGCACATTCATTGTATTCAAATGATGCCAATTGGATGGTTGTGAACCTGTACCATAATCTTTAAGTGCTTTACTTAAGCTGTTTGGATTTTGAGAAAGTCTCATTTGTTTAATACGTTCTCTTTCTTCAGTAGAAAGTATAGACTGACTATTAAATAATGGAAGTTTAGACCATTCCTCTACAAACTTAGGTAATCCAATTTCATGAATGCGCGCTGCTCTATTATGATCGACTTCAATTCTATTCTGTTTATCTGATGGATCTTTAAGTCCTGGACTAGCACTTTCTAAAATCAAGCCGCTTAATAGCTCTGGGTATTGTACAGCAAAGCTTAACGCAACACGCCCACCCATTGAATATCCATGCAAATAGACCTTTTTTAGCTCTAAATAATCAATGACTTCTTTAATCTTAGAGACAATAAAATCCATTGACCATATATCATCATAACTTGATTCATCATGTCCATGTCCAGGTAAATCAATGGTTATGACATTTAACCCATGCTTACTTAACGTACGCTCAACTAAATGAAATGATGTATGATCACTGATGAAGCCGTGTAATAAAATAATAGACGGTTTATGTTCATCATACGACTTAACGTGGTGATTTAACATATTGGATACCTTTCATTTGTTCAAAAAGTTGTCTATGTGTTGCGGTATTTTCTTCTCTATTCGTTAGAATTTCGTATAAATAAGAACCGAATTGCGGTAAAGTTTGTTTCTTATAATCAGAAACACTTTCGAATTTTTCGTAACCTAACTCATACAGATGCGCAACATGTTGAAAATCTAAATCTAGTGGCGTACCGAATAATTTCTCAAAATGTTCAGGTGCTTCTTCTTTAGGTGCTAAGTAATTGAAGATGCCCCCACCATTATTGTTTAAGCACACAATTGTAATATCTAAATCATGTAGTTTACTCATAATCAAGCCATTCATATCATGGAAGAACGAAACATCACCAATAATAAGTGTGACTTTTTTATATACAGACATACCAAGTGCAGTCGACACGACACCATCTATACCATTTGCACCTCTATTAGCTGCTATTTCAGCTTTTGAGTTTAAATTAAATGTATCGACATCTCTTATTGGCATACTATTACCAACAAATACAGTATCTTTAGAAGTCATTTTTTTCAATAAACTACCAACTGCAGCACCTTCATCTGTTTCTTCTTCGATATATTTTTCAATCAATGTACTTGCTTCTTTGTCCATTGTTATCCATTTTTCTAACCAATTCTTGTTTTGAGTTGGTGATACATCTTGAGCTTGTCTGAAGAAATCATTTGGACTTAATTCCACTGAAATCGTTGGTACTTTAGGATAAGCATCAGGTGTATCATTATTTTGCACAAGAATTTGTGGACATTTAACTTCTTTTAACCAATTGTTTAAATGTTTCGAAACGACTGGTTGCCCCACTCTAATTATAAATTGTGGTTCAATACTTAAACCACCTTTGAATAATGCATCATAAGTAGAAATCACATTTGGATGATTTAATTTTCTCAAATTACTTAATGGATCAGCTAATATAGGAATATTATGAATCGCTGAATAAGTTAATATTTGAGATAAATCTTGACCTTGTGTATCTCCTACTATAACGACTCCTCTTGGTTTTTCGATATATGTTTGTATACTCGTAAAATCAATCGATTTTTGGTATTTTGTTTCTAATTTTCTTTTAGATGACAAATATCTTCTTAATTTCACATTAGGAATTAATGGCTCTCTAAATGGAAAATTAAAATGTACAGGACCTCTTTGTGGACCAACAAAATGTTTCTCAGCTTTAATCATATTCATATTAATTACATTTAATGTACCCTCTGAGTCATCAGCTATAGGCATATCAAATTGAAACTTCGTAAAGTTTTGGAACATATTTACTTGATTGATTGCTTGAGGTGCACCAACATTACGTAGTTCATGTGGTCTATCACTCGTAACAACAACAAGTGGTAATCGACTAATAAACGCTTCAGATACTGCTGGCATATAATTAGATGCAGCTGTTCCTGAAGTACAAATGATTGCAACAGGCTTTTGACTTGCTTTAATTATGCCAAGTGCAAAAAATGCTGCGCTTCTTTCATCTGGATGAACCCATGTTTTTAAATGTGGATGTCGTTCACAAGCTATCGCTAATGGTGTAGATCTTGATCCAGGACTAATAACAACATCATCGACACCATATTCATATAATTTAGAAACAAATGTAAATACTTGTTTAGTAAGACTTTCAGTATGTGTACTCAATTCTACATCACTCCTAGTGCTTTCAACATTGGTTTAAATTTTAAGTCTGTTTCTTCAAACTCAGATATTGCTTCAGAATCTTTTACAATACCACAACCTGAATACAATGTTGCAGTATGATTGTTCACTAACATAGATCGAATAGATACAACAAATTCACCATTATTTTCTAGATCGATATAACCTAATGGTGCACCGTAAAATCCCCTTGTACCAAACTCTTCATGTTCTATAAATTTTATCGCTTCAACTTTAGGAAATCCTCCTAATGCTGGCGTTGGATGCAATTGATTAACAATTTCTAATACATTTTCAGATAGTAAATCTGCTTGTATTTTCGTATATAAATGATATAAATGTTTATTTGTGAGTATGGTTGGCTTTTTATCGTATTCAATGTGTTTCGTAAATGATTGAATATCATGAATAATACTATCCACTACATAACGATGTTCAAATTGATTTTTAAAATCATTTAGAAGCTCAGCCTTTAATTCATCATTCTTTGTTTCATCTTCTGTTCTTAAAATCGTACCAGCAATTGCATTTGTATATAGTTTACCATCTTCTATTTGGCATAATTGTTCAGGTGTTTGTGAAATAAATTGAGATTTACCTGACTCAAATAGTAATAAATAGCTTGATTCATTTGAATCTAATGACCTTTGTAATGCATCTTCAACATTAACATGATCTTCAAATTCAATTTGTCTTCTTCTGGATAGTACGACTTTTTGTAGTGCTACAGATTGATTCATTTGTGAAACAACTTTAGTAACTAACGCTTTCCATTCTTCACTTTGAATATCTTTATTTTCCACTACTACAGGATCAATCGATTCGATTTTTTCATTTTCTGTTTCTAAAATATTAATAACTTCTTGAATGTTGTCGAGATCGAATTTGTTACTATGATCCGTATAAGTAAGATAATAATGACCATTTTCTTTTGTCACCAAATATTTAGGCAATACAAAATGACTCATCCCGTAATCTTTCCATTCATTCGTTAATGAATGCTCTGAAAATTGAAAGCCACCAAAGAATTTTAGATGGTGTTTTTCATCATGTAACTTAATCGTATTTAATTGTTCTTTAATATTTTGCCAGTATTCATATATATCATCATGTTCTAGATGCGAATACCTAGCTTCTAATAAATATCCAATTCCACACATTTCTAATTTAGAATCTTTAGATTTGTAATAAAAATGTTGTCCTGTATAATTGATTTCTTTCCTTAATAAATGGATTAAATCTGGTTGATATTGAAGCTCAATTTCAACTGAAATATAATTTTTATTTCCATCGATTTCAGAAATTATCTGTTGCTTCAAATCCGTCCTCAAGGCCATTTCACTTCCACTTCTTTCCGAAAAATATCTATCTACTTATTTTATCATTTTTTAAGTGAACATGCGTTAATATTGTTCTTTAAATACAGAATATAAATTAAAATTTTACACAATTACAGTGATTGACCAATTGATAGCGAAAGCATATACTAATACTGTCAAAAATATAAATTTAAGAGGTAAATACATGTCACAAAATTTATCACAGCATTCAGGCTTGAAAAAATATTATCATTTGATGAGACCACATACCCTTACAGCATCATTTGTTCCTGTATTATTAGGTACTGCTTCATCAAAGATTTTTTTAACAGGTGCTGAAGCATCCATTAAAATTTCAGTCGTATTAGCAATGTTACTCGCAAGTATTTTAATACAAGCAGCAACTAATATGTTTAATGAATACTTTGATTATAAGCGTGGATTAGATGACCATACTTCTGTTGGTATCGGAGGCGCAATCGTAAGAAATGGTATGTCTCCTAAATCCGTTTATAATTTAGCAATAGCATTCTATGTTATAGCTGTCATATTAGGTATTTACATATGCATGCAAAGTACATGGCTATTAATACCAATAGGATTAGTTTGTATGGCAATCGGTTATTTTTATACAGGTGGTCCAATCCCTATTTCATGGACGCCATTCGGTGAAATATTCGCTGGATTCTTCATGGGATTTGTAATTGTCATGATTTCATTCTATATACAAACAGGTACTTTAAGCTTTTATCCAGCATTATTAAGTATTCCAGTTTCTATTACAATTGGACTTATCAACTTAGCAAATAACATTAGAGACCGCGAAAAAGACAAACAAAGTGGTAGAAAGACTTACGCAATCTTAGTCGGTAAAAGACTTTCCATCATGACTATGGCAATTCTATATATTTTCGCATATGTCTTTGTTATTTACTTAGCATTATTTAAACCATACGGCTCTCTTTTATGGTTGCTCGTCTTAATATCTGCACCATTCCCAATCAAAGCCGTACGTCGATTTAACAAAAATGACACACCACAAACAATGATGCCTGCAATGGCAGCAACAGGTAAAGCAAACACGATCTTCGGATTGTTATTAGCACTTGGTGTATATATTAGTGGTTTATTAGGTGGATTATAATCAATAAGACCACGCCAACAAATGTTGGCGTGGTCTTATTTTTTTAAGAACTCAAGTATATCTTGTTCAATTTGTTCTTTATCGTCACTTCTTGTCATTAAATGTGTTGCATTTTTATAGGCTGTTAATTCTTTATGTTCTGATGCTATATCATGATATATTCTTTCAGCGCTATCTTGATAGAATGTTTGATCTAATTCACCATACTTTATAGAGATAGGTATATTTACTGCGTTTAAATGATTCATAATATCCTCTATAAATGATGTAAAAAGACGTGCACCTTCTTCATAATCATCAATGAGTGCAAATTGGCGTTTACTTTCATCTTCATCTAAACCTTGGATCTGATTAATTCTTTCTCCATAATGATAGAGCCTTCTTTTAATATCTTTATTCGTTCTATTATGAGGTGTAGACATTGCTATACATTTCTTCAAATCAAATGTTTCGACAAGTTTTAAAGACATAAGCGCACCTAATGAAACACCGAGCACATGAATGGTTTCATATCCACTATCCTTTAAATAGTGATAGCTATCTTGTACCTGTTCCCACCAATCATTTGTCGTATAGGCTAATAATCCTTCTAAACTTAATCCATGTCCTTTATAAGCTGGAATATAGCAAGTATATCCCGCTTCGTTTAGAAACTCTGCTAAAGCTTTTACATCTCTTACTGTACCTGTAAATGAATGCAATAATATAACCGCTTCATCTCCACCTTCTAAAAATACATTTTGAGATTCTTTCAATTTCAACAATCAAATCACTCCGATTTCAATTTCGATATCACTATTATAACGCTTTTTCCATATAATAGTTTGTCGTTTCAAATCCCATTTTTTTATATAACTCATATGCAATTTGATTATGACCGAAAACATGGAGTCGAATACTTTTAATGTCCTGTTCCTTGCAATACTCATCTAGAGCTTGCATCGTCATCTTACCTAAACCTTTACCTCTTTCAGATTCGTCAATCTTAATATCATAAATAAAACTCTTTAATACATGGTCTTTCTCGAATACATGTAGCCATAAAATACCAACCTTCTCCCCTTCATTAAAGACATTAAAAATTTTATGACCTTCCGTATGTAAACCATCAGGTAGAAGTTTCTTAAAATATGCTCTACCTCTCTCATCCGCTTCTTCAACAGACCAAGAACCACTTTTCACTTGTTCATCAGCAAATTCTTTCAAAGAAACCTCATAAAAATCATTAAAGTACTGCATTTCCATTAATTTTAATTCAACAGTCATATAATCCCCACCAATCTCTATATTTAGGTTCATTATACACTTCTAAAAATTAGAAACAAAAATACAATTATTTGTTTAACCACTTAATAAACATAATCCCCAAAATTAAAATACTCACAGCAACAAGCGATTCAATCTTCTCCTTCTTCGTCGTTTTACGAATACTTATACTTGCTTTCATATCAAACACACTCCGTCCATAATAAACTCAATAATCATTTCACTAGCATTATTTTGAACGTTTAATCATTCCTGCTATTATCAATACCGTTCCTACAATATTTGTAATAATATTAATAATTGTTAATACTCTTGACCCTTTTTTATATCAAATACACCTCTTAATCATTAATTTTTCACAATAGACAAATACTTCCAAATTGTGTTATAATTTCTTTGAAAAACGACAACGTGCTGTAACACGTTGTCCAATGAGCCCGTTAAAAAGACGGTGACTAATTTTTAATAATTTAATAAATTATCTCAAACTGGTAAAAAGTTGTAAGAGATGGTTTATTTTTTTGGTTCATTTTTACAATTGCGATTACTAAACCTAATAATAGTACGATAAAACTACCGAAACTAAACATTAAGTTTAGCGCATCGCTAATCGGAACCACTATTGCCTTCTCCTTTCTAAAGATTTAGTTGATACTTTCATAAGCATCACCTCACTTTATACTAAGATTGGCCAACATCTATCCAACTTGCTCTGTTATATTATAACAAATTCCCAGTATTTTTTATATACATTTGCGACCATAATAGACAAAATATTCCAAATTATGATATTATAAAAACGAGAAAACAATATACAGCAACACGCTTTCCAATGTGCCCGTTTTAAAGACGGTGACTTTGTTAATTACTAAAAATAGCCATTTAACATGCCAAAGTTAAAAATGGCTATTTTTTATGATTATATCATTACAAGGAGTGAAACTATGAAGCATCCAAAGTACATATTATTATCTTCATTACCTATCTACTTATTATTCTTTATACTAGGATTCTACGCTGTTATTTATAAAGAAAATCCTATCTCTAGAGTAATAGCTGTAATTAGCATGATAATCTTTACAATTATGCTCATACTTCTTGTTTCAAAGGTATTAGATGCTAGCAAACAAAATAAAAATAGAAAAATAACATAGTAAGATTTTTAGAAATAAAAACAAGCTATCACAACACTGTGATAGCTAAAAATTTGTCTAAAAATAGTACCATAACCATTAATTCTTTGTTAGGTGCTTAATTTAAGATTTCAATAGATTTTATTTCACTTTCATCAAAGTCGTATATTTGTATTCCAGTATCTAAATTTATAGAATCTTCTCCACTTTCATTATCCATTTCATCATCATAACTTATAACTTTACCTGTAAATTACTGACCATCATCAGCTTCAATTAATACCATTTTTCCCACATAAGTCCATAATTTCATGTTTTACCCCCATGCTACAAGATCAGTTTCAGGGAACTCATTATTTTATATATATTTCTCGATTCTATAAATCGCATGACCTAAATAGTTACTTGTATCTTGATCATATTCCGATTTTTTTGCATAGAGTATTTCACAATCATCAATTCTTATAGTAACTCTCCCCGACACTTTTTGGTCGTTAGGATAATAATCATAAGTCACACTTTTTTCGTCTTTGCTGACTAACTTCAAATCTAACATTAATCACTACCTCCTTTTTCTAATTAACCCTTCTATTGTTTTAATTCTTTTTCTCTTTTTGTATGTCGTCGTTTTAGTTGTTCTTTTTCTCTTTCAGCTATTCTTTGGAATGCTTTAGCCGCATCTTTAGGTGGCATATAAGCGTCTAGAATCATTTCGTATTTCTTTAACCTTATATCTCACTTATTTTTGATTTTTACTATATTATACAATTTATTCAAAATTCTTACAATAAAGCGAAAAATAATCAAATTTTACGTTAAACATTGAGATCGACATCAATCACGATCTCAAACTAAAAAAGCCCACCTATTTCAATTAGTTGAGCTTTTGAGTATACATATGTAGTGTTGGCTATTTCATTCTTCATAAATTAATTCCGAGTCTATTTTTATTTGGTTAACATATAATAAATTAAGGAAATGCAACAAATAATGATTATTATATTGATAGTAATCATACAAATATCTTTAGCTTTATTTGTCATTGTAATCACCTCATATTATTATAACGCTACACAGAACTTATCCCCATGCAACTAATTGTGTTTTAGGTAACTCTTCTAAATCAACAATGTTTCTCATTCTACTAGCAGCATGTATGAAATATAATGACTTATATTTTTCCATTTCAGTTTTAGTAAAATCTATTATTTCTTTGTCGTGTCTACGCATTGTAATTTGACCAGGCGTTAGTTCTTTATTATCTTCAGGATAATAATTATAAGTCACAATTTCATCATTGAATTCAATTAACTCCATTGTTAACATCTTAATCACTCCATTTAAGACTTAAATGACTATAGTATTTTTGCTATTACGCTTTTATATCAAATATTATAATTATTCATTTAATCATGTTCAAGAGCTTTTTTTAACTAGAATAAATGATCAATTTGGTCACATGATTAAAAATATGATGCTAGTGTGACCATGTTGTGCCCCAAAATAATAAATCCGCCTAAATAAAAAAGAAAAAACCTTGAGTTATCAAGGTTTTTCTTTTCACTATACGTGACTAATTAATCTGAGCGGAGATGGAGGGATTCGAACCCTCGCGCCGCAGAACGACCTACACCCTTAGCAGGGGCGCCTCTTCAGCCAACTTGAGTACATCTCCATGGCTCCACAGGTAGGACTCGAACCTACGACCGATCGGTTAACAGCCGATAGCTCTACCACTGAGCTACTGTGGAATAATTAAATTTTTATCAAGCACAAATACTATTATATCAAGCATCTTAATATTTTCAAGAGGAAACCTAAAAAAAATAACGGAACATTTACACTTTATTTGCACTTGTTCCGTTAATATTTATTTTCGTATGCTAATGTTGATTTTTCAAATACATCTTAATAACATCAAGTACACTATACCCATCTTGAGTTAAATCGATATTTGGTGTATTTAGTTGCTTAATAAAGATATTATTTCGGTGATTTCTATAGTACAAACATAAACAGTTTAAGTATTGGTGATTAATAACGTGGTAGGAAATTGGAAAAACGAGGCTTTGATCTTGCTCTAAAAATATCTTGGTCTTATTGCCATTGTATTCTTTGAAATCTTTAACATAGAGTATATTTATCCATGTGTTGTCTATTGACCTTTCGGAACCTGTGCAGAAAAAATAAGTGGATGTAACTGCGGTACTAAAATCGGGGATTTGCTAGTAATTCTGGTAAGCCTTTTTGTAAAAAGCTTTCTTTCATTGAAGTGCTCGCCATAAAAGCGACATGACTGATTCATAATTTCTTGAGGCTTCTGTTTAACGATGAATGGTTCTCTTCCCGCTTCAGACACCTCAGTATGAATGGTGTGATCGTCTACTTTAACTCCTCTAATGTACATCGTATTTTGTTTAATTACATATTTAGTCATAATATGCTCCTTTCAAATTTTATGTAATTACAACGAATGGATTTACATTTATTGTAATTACACAAAATATAATCTATATTTAAATATAAGTCAATACTTTTTGAAATAAATTCTATTGTTTTTTTATAAATTCTAATCGATTTCCAAAAGGATCTAATAAATGTATTCTATTTGCGCCTGGAAAACGATTATCTGTTTTAAACTCTATTTTTTCATTCGTTAAATGTTCTTTTAAATCTTCTAGATTTTCAACATTAATAGCTAGATGTGCTTTTTTTAATGGTTCAAATCCTTCTTCAATACCAATATGCAAATCAATTTGATTGATATTAAACCAAATGCCTCCATTGCCTCCCAATGACTCAGGCTTTTCTACTTCTTTAAACCCTAATTGTTTACAATAGAAATATCGTGCTTTATCCTCTGACCCTTTAGGTGCTGATAATTGTACATGATCCCACTTTTTTAATTGATACATTATGATTCTCCTTAAGTATTTTTGATATATATGGTTCGACTACTTAAAATTTTCACAACCGTATTCTGAATTGTGAGCAAAATAATTTGAAATTAGATTATAGTAACATATAATGAATTTATAGAGTAAGTTTATCACTGATTTCGGATTATAAATTTACTTTTTAAAATTTCTGAATATTCATTGCATTTAGAAAATAAATACGCTATAATTTTAACAAATAAAGTCAAGGGGTTGTTTAAAATGAAACAATATTCTCAAGTTAAGCACCAGAGTTTAGAAACTTTTGTTAATAACTTAAATGATTTATCAGTTGAGCTTGTGATTGACTCTGCTTTACGCGAAAATCGTAAAAGAGAATTAATGGTTTTAATTGATGAAGCACTTGCGAATCGTAATAATACTTTATTTGAACAATACAGTGAAGAATTAATTCAGTTGGAGGATTTACAATCGTGAGTTGTCATTTAAAATTTAACACATAATAAGAGACTACTTTTGAAAACATTCAAAAATAGTCTCTTTTATTTGTTTATAGCATTAAATTAATAATTTCTTCTTTAGCGATATCTCCAAAATAGTGATAAACATCAATATCTTTTAATGCTTCTTGAATAGATGATTTTTGATGTTGAACACCTATTAATGCTTCTTCAATATCTTTTACATCACCGACACCAAAGAAATCACCGAATATTGCTGCGTGTTCTATTTTACCTTTTTTAACATCTAATTTAATTTGGACAAGTCCTCTATCAAATTTATGACTTCTTTCAAAGTTGTATTTAGGATTCTTGCCATAATTCCATTCCCATTTTTGGTATTTATTTTTACTTAGTTCATTAATGTTATCCCAATCTTCATCTGTTAAATGGTATTCTTCAACATCTTCACTACCTTGTTGTTTAAAGATCGATGTAAGTATACGTTGTTTAAATGTTTCAATATCCATTGGCTCTTCTAAGAACTCTTGTATGTTTGCGACACGTGATCTTATAGATTTAATACCTTTAGATTTTATTTTTGCTTCGTTAACGCGAAGTGCATTTACAACCTCTTCGATTTCACTATTTAACATTAATGTTCCATGTGAGAACATGCGATCTTTTTGTTTAACCATTGCATTACCTGATATTTTTCTTTCCCCGACTTGAATATCATTTCTACCAGATAATTCTGCTTTAACACCCATTTCATTTAAAGCATCAACGATTGGTTGTGTAAATTTCGCAAAGTTATGGAAACTGTCTTCGTCATCTTTTGTAACAAAGCTAAAGTTAAGATTACCTAAATCGTGATATACAGCTCCACCACCAGAAATTCTTCTTACAACTTTGATGTTGTGTTTCTCAACATACTCTTGGTTAACTTCTTCAATCGTATTTTGATTTTTCCCTACAATAATGGATGGTTGATTAATATAGAATAGGAAATAACTATCATCTTTAGGAAGAGAAGTTAAGACATATTCCTCCATAGCTAAATTAATCATTGGATCGTTAATACCATTATTACTTACAAATTTCATTATATTTCCTCCTTCTTTTCTCCCCAAATAGCCTCAAGTATATAGTACCATATGTTTGATTAATCATATGTATGATATGTTTATGTTAAAATAGAGTATATTTGTTAATACTTTATAAACTGAGCATTATTTAGTATAATGTTTCATAGTATTATTTAGGAGGAATAAGATGACAATCGCAGAAGTTGGAAATATCATAGAGTTTCAAGATGGATTAAGAGGTAGAGTTGAAAAAATTAATGAAAACTCAGTTATCGTAGATATCACAATTATGGATAACTTTGAAAGTTTAGAGTTACCTGAAAAAACTGTAGTAAATCATAAGCGTTATACAATAATTTCTGAAGAGGGATAATAGTGAAAAGACAAATTAATCCTCAATTAATATGGTTCATATCTAGTTTCATTATTTTTCACATTATTTTATTCATTATGCAAGGTGAAAAAGAAGTATTCTGGTACTTATATACTGGTATTATGCTGATTGCGGGCATTAGCTATGTCTTTTATCAACGTGACATCAAATCTAAACGATTACTTCAATCAATTGGATATGGTCTCATTGGTGCCATTATATTAGTTCTACTTCAGCTATTATTATCACAAATTTATAATGGCTTGTCATATGCATCCTTATTTAAAGAATTAATGCATGCTGGCGTATTTTATAAGTGGCAAATGCTTGTAACAATTGTAATTGCTATACCTTGTCATGAGTTATATATTAGAACAATTTTACAAAATCAGTTGCAACTGAAATTTTCACAACCTATTATTGCAATCGTTGTGAGTGCCCTTGCATCTAGTTCACTATTTTTATATTTAGATAATTTAGCTATATTTATGTTTATATTTTTAGCACAACTCATATTATCTACATTGTATTTCTATACGAAAAGAATCGTAACATCTTATGTAGCTCAAATTGCAGCAATCATCATACTCGTTATAATTTTCAGCTAATACATTTAATAAAAACACCCCCCAAAATTTTAGCAATTATGCTAACTTTTTAGGGGTTTTTTATATTACAATACTTCAAAATGATGTTCTAAATCATATTTGCCCTTTGATTCTGTCAGTTCTTCAATCATATATTCTATGACGGTCTTCTTCGCTCTCTCATACGTTGATTCAGAAATAATCTTATTAACATGTCTAAATAAATAATCCGTCATAATAACTGAATAGGAAGCTTCTAAATCAATATTCTCTAAGTTAACTCTACTACCAACAGGTTTACTCAAATCAATCGTATATTCGAAACCTTTCCATACAGTCATAAGTGTCGGTTCTAAAATATGGTCATTATATTGAACCGTATCCCCTTCTTTATACAGTGCTGTAGCAGTTCTTTCTATAATTCGCTTTATTTCAGCACCAGATAAATTAATTTTGACTGGTTTATCAGTATGTACATATGATTGATAGACATCTTTAACTTGTAACTCGCCACGTAAACCGTTACCAGTCAGGTTCCCAATTTGTGCACAAACAAAATCAGTTTCTTTAAATGCTCTCGTCATACTTTGTTGAATACATTCCATGAACTTATGCGGTTTTATAAATAAGTCTGTTAATTGTTTATAATCTAACACGACAGGTACGTCAACAACGCTCTGTTCAGACCAATGTTGGACAGCTTTTTGGTCGAAATACGTTAGTTCCAATAAATCTCTATCTTCAGGATAACTTGAAATTTCTACGTGCTTAATAGACGTATCAATAATTTCTACTGAGTTTGCTCTTTTCTTGAATTGAATAGACATATCTACAATATTCGTAGCATCTTTACCTGGTTGTATAAACTGTGTTTCTTCGACTTTTAGATCAACGATATGTTCTTGATGACCTGTAATAATGACATTAACGCCTTCCGTACTATTCGTCATACTTTCAGCGTTGTTACTGTAATATGATCTATAATTATTTTTATCTGTGTAAGTGTTTAAGCCACCATGGTATAACATAATCAAAAAGTCAGGGCTTTCTTTTTCATGTAAATATCTCACCCATTTTTTTGCTGTAGTCATAGACTCACCAACAAGCACCTCGTCTTCAAACTCAACGTTTTTATTTTCCATAAGACCACTAGATGTGAAACCTATGATGCCTATTTTTATACCTTCTACATATTTAATCGTATAAGGTGTTGTAAAATATGGTTCACGAGTCTTACTATGTTCAATATTTGCTGCTAACCAAGGAAATCTGCTTAATGCAATAGATTTATTTAAAAAGTCTAAGCCAAAGTTGAATTCGTCAGGGCTCACACCACTTGCATCAAATTGCATTTCATTCATCACTTTAATCATTGGATTTCTCTTATATGGGGCAATTTGAGCGTAATAAAAAGCAAACATTGAACCTGACAACATGCCACCATTATCTAACAATAAGACGTGGTTATTGGTTTTGCGTTTATGTTTAACGTAAGTGGCCATCTTTAGAATGTTACCACTAATACCACTTTTTCCTATTTGTCCATGTAAGTCAGAAGTAGCTAATAAATCAATTGTTATGGTTTCATTCGTATTCAATGCTATCCCCACCTTTTTTATTTATTTTACCATTTTTAAATACTGTTAGGGCAGTTTACGACCATTTGGATAGAAAATTTATTTAATATGTATTGGCAATAATTGTTAATCATAATATACTCTATTAGTAAACAATAAACTTGGAGGCAATAATGAAATCATTTAATAAATTAATCATCATTAATTTTGCTATCGCTTTAGTTATTTCATTAACTATCGGTTTTATTATAAATAAAAATTATACTAATAGAGTGAATCAAAGATTAGAAACGACAAAAGAAATTGTAAACTTAAAAATTAATACATTTATAAACGAATCAAATAGCATCTCTGAATCTTTAACGACTATTTTATCTAACAGCCGCAATGAAAAATTTATTAATCAATTTTTAAAAGATAATCACATTAGATATACTTGGATTGATCATATTTATATTTTGAATGATCAAAAACAAATTGTCTATGACTCTAAAGGCACTGATTATACCTCTCTTAAAGATTTTAACAAATATAAGTTTCATTTTCCTTTTACAGCCAATTCAAGTTTAAGTAGTGAAAATATTTCATTAAAAAATGCGAATACATTATTATTAACGAATCATTTAAAAGTTCAAAACAAAGACTACACTGTTGCTTCAGAAATCAATATGTCTTCATTCAAAAATGAAATTAATTTAATCTCTAAAAGATATCATATTCAAGTCAATGGTATCGATGGTACAAAAATTTATCAAGTTGGAAAAGAATATAAACACTCTAAATCCTTAACTTATTTATATGATCAATTACCTATCTCATTAACAATTAGCGGACAGTATAATTTTATAACGCGTATTATTTTACCGATTCTCTTAATATTTTTAGTGGTATTTTTATTATTATCTATTGTGACACTTATATTTAAAAATAGATCCGAACGATTAGAACATGAAAAAGTAATCGAACAAGCTAATAATGAAAAGCTTAGATTAATTGGTACACTCGCTGCTAATACAGCACACGAAATTAAAAATCCACTTACAAGCATTAATGGATTTATTGAACTAACGAGAATGAAATATGATAAAGATAAACAAGATCATCACTTTAATATCATTTCAGAAGAACTAGATAGAATTAACAATATCGTTACTCAATTTTTATTTTTAGGAAAGCCAACTAACCTTGCCTATTCAAATGTCGACATTAATCAATCTATCAAAGAAGTTTCTCAGTTTTTGAAATATGAACTTGAACAACATAACATAAATATTGCTTTAACATTACCTGATAGCCCTATCTATGCATTTATATCAGAAGATCAATTAAAACAAATTCTCATCAATCTTATTCAAAAGGCTAAAGATGCCTTATTAGACGTTGAACAACCAGAAATTGAAATTCAATTACAGCATACACATGCAAACCAAGCGACGATTATATTTAAAGATAACGGTGCCGGTATGTCTAAAGAGACACAACAAAAGATATTTGATCCTTTCTTTACAACGAAAGAATCTGGAAGTGGACTCGGTTTATATTTAAGTAAGAAACTCATAGAAGATTGGGAAGGTGAAATTAGCGTATTTACAAATATGACTAAAGGTACTACGTTTATGATCACCATACCTACTATAAAGCCATAATAAAAAGCAAGCGGCCCAGTCGCTTGCTTTTTATTTAACCAATTTGTATACGTTCTTTAGGATAATGGAATTTATCAGGTGTTGATTTTCCACCTAACATGACAACGAAACATAATAGTCCTACTCGACCTATAAACATCAACATCATGATGACGATTTTAGATCCTAATTGTAAGCCATCTGTAATACCCATTGATAATCCACATGTCCCAAATGCTGACATCGTTTCAAAGAATATTGATAACAAATCATGTTTCCCATCTTCAAATCGAACGACAGATAACACACCTACAAACGTAATCGCTAATGCCAGTGAAATAACTGCAAATGATCTTTGTATATCAATTGGATGTATTTCTCTATTGAAAGCTTTTATAGTTGTTCGACCATTACTAAAGTTCACTAAGTATAAGACAAGTATCGTAAATGTTGTTGTTCTTATACCACCGCCGACTGAACTAGGTGAAGATCCTATAAACATTAATCCACCTAAGAAAAAGTTGGTCGCTTCAGTAAAATGGCTAAAATCTATAGTTGATAGTCCAGCACTTCTTGTAGATGATGATTGGAACATTGCATAGAATAAAGCTTTATGCCACGAAATATCTTTAAATGCATTTGAAAATTCAAATAAATAAATGACGATTGTACCGAGTAAAAATAAAAATAAATAAGTCGCACTCGCAATTTTAGTGAATAGCGAGAATCTAAAGTTAGGGATTGTATTTTTCATGTATGTTTTGACTTCAATCAATACAGGGAAACCAATTGCACCTAACATAATAAGTAACATAATGATTGTTTGAACGAAATAATCATTCGCATATGGTGCTAATGAATCACCTGTAATATCTAATCCACCGTTAGTAGTTGCTGAAATAGATGCAAATATACCGTGATGTATTGCTTCTTTTACCGATCCAATATCTTTATAGAAATAAAATGATAACAATATCGCACCAATAACTTCAATCATTAAAATTGTTCTCACAATATCTAATATTAACTTAACGACACCATTCATAGCGTTTGAATTACTATCTAACATAATTAATTGGCGTTCACGTAAACCGATATGTTTACCTAAAATGACCCAAAGTAAAGTACCAATAGCCATTACACCTATACCACCGATATTAAGTATAATCAGGATGATAGCTTGTCCAAATATGGTAAATGTATCTTCAATCGTAACAGGGGTTAAACCCGTTACGCTGACACCTGATACAGCAACAAATAATGTATCGACTGGTGCGATTTTAACACCAGGTTTAACAACATAAGGTAAATTTAATAATAAAAAGGCGACAATAATTGCGCCCAAATAATATAATACGATACCCTGTTGTGGAGTCATTTTTTGAAAAAAGTATTTTATAATGGACACAAATTGTCACCTCTATCTTATTTCAATGTTAATTTTTTCGTAATTTCTTTTCCATCTCGGATAAGCTTCAAGTTAACACTGTCGCCTTTTTTATGATTATTATATAATTCTTTTCTAAATTCAAGATTATTTTCAATTTTTGTATCGTTAATACCAACGATTACATCATTAAGTTTAACGCCAGCTTTGTCAGCATTACCATCTTTTGTAACACCTGTAATTGCCATTCCTGATTTATATTTATCAGGTAAAGATATTTGTGACTTTTCGCTATCACTCATTTTAGAATAGTTTTGAGCCATAATACCTAATTCCGGACGTTCAATTTTACCATTTTTCTCTAATTTATTAATGTAGTCAGTAGCGTCATTTGATGGAATTGCAAAAGCCATACCTTCTACATTAGGCATATCAATTTTCAACGATACAATACCAATCAAATTACCTTGTGAGTCTAATATAGGACCGCCTGAGTTACCAGGATTGACTGCAGCATCTGTTTGAATAGCTTTAATTTCCCAATCATACTCGTCATCGCCATTAAAATCAACAGGAACTTTTCTATCTAGTCCAGAAACTACACCTGAAGAAATACTATTTTGGAATTCAGCGCCTAACGGACTTCCTATTACAATAGCTGTTTCACCTAAAATTAAATTGTCTGAGTCCACAAATTTAATAGGTTTAAAATCTTCAGTTTTTTCAATTGGAATTGTTAAGACTGCTATATCAGACCATTGATCTGATCCTAATACTTTACCATCATACTTTTTACCATTTGCTGTTGTAATAATTGGTTTCTTATCACTTGATACAACATGTGCATTTGTTACTATGTATGCTTTTTTATTTTCAACTTTGTATACGACGCCTGAACCGACGCCGCTATTTTCTTCTTTTTCCTTCGCTGAAGATTCTTTCTTACTAGATACATCTGAATCTTCATGAGATACACCTACGACTGAGTTTTTAGATTTCTCTACAGCTTCCATAACATTCGTAATAGGCTTTTGAAATCCTTTTTGAGATTGTTTTTCTTCAATCGATTTTCTACTTTCGTTAGGAGGATTTACATTTTGGAATATACTCCATACTAAAATAAATATTAATATGATTGCTAAAATAATCGCAATGATTGGCCAATGCTTTTCTATTTTAGTTAAAAATTTATTAAGAAAACTATTTTTATTTTGAGATTTTTGTTCTACTTTTTCATCATGTCTTGCACCGAGCTGCTTATTTATTTCAAAGTCATTATCTTTAGAAAAAGCTTTTTCTGTTTCTGCCTGTTTTTGTTCACTTACTTTTTCATATTTAATCTCTTCAGGTTCTTCCTCTGAGTTTATTATGCTATCTTTATTGTTTGTTTGAACTTCATCATTATGTAATACTTCATCTTGTGCACTATGTTCTTGATGTGTTTCAGCAAGTCGGTCATCATCTAAATCAATTGTTGGATGTGATTTTGATTCTTCTTCCTGTTTTTTAATTTCTTCTTTCGTTAATTTTTCAATACGTGCTTTTTGCATATTTTCTTTAACACGTAATTCATTTTTCTTTTGAAGTTCTCGTTCATTAGCTTTTTTTATTTCATATTCTTTTTTCTCTTGTTCGATTCTTTTTTCACGTTCTTCGTTATGAAAAAATTCACGTCGCTGTCTCTTATATTCATTTCTAGGAATGACATGCTTTTTTCGTGACATTTATTGCCCTCCTCAATCTAAACACTTAATGTATCTATTATGCCATATAATACTAAATTTATTAACATAAAACCATTGTAATTCTCAATATTATACACCTATTTTTACATATATTTACGAATTCATTCAATATGGTTTGTTCAATTAAAAAAAGATAAAAAAACACTCACAAAGTCAACAATAAACTTTGTGAGTGTTTTGCTTAATAAATATTAATTTGATGTCTTTTTATTATTACGTACTGAAGTGATCCAACCAATAATAACGAGTAATAATAAAACTGACCAGAATATAGATTGCCATAGTATGCCATGAGGGAAATCATGTGGTAATACACCAATTTCATCATGTGCCAATACGATAACAAACAGTTTAATACCTACCCAACCTACAATACCAAATGCTGCTGCTTCTAAGTTTGGATATTTATTTAATAATTCTACAAAGTATGTTGCTGCGAATCTCATAATAATAACACCAATCATACCACCGACAAACATAACACCGAATTGACCAGCATCCATACCACCAAAGTGGATACCCATTGCCGGCAATGTTACTGCGATAGCAAATGCTGCTAACATTGAATCAATTGCAAATGCGATATCTGCAAATTCTACTTTGAGTACAGTCAACCAGAAATTCTTTTTCAATTTATGATGACCATGTCCATCTGAAGGAAATTCTGATTCAGGGAAATCATCTTTAGCTTCTACGTCATCTGGCGTCTTGAGCTCTTCACCTTTATGCTTTTTAAAGTCTATCAAGTTCTTAATGGACATATAAATTAAGTACAATGCCCCTGCCGCTTGAATTGGCCAGAAGTTTGCTAAGAAACTAATTAAGAATAATGATAAGAAACGAAATACAAAGGCACCTAATAATCCATAGAATAATGCTTTTTTCCTTAAATCTTCTGGTAAATGTTTGACCATTACGGCCATAACAACAGCATTATCTGCTGCTAATAATCCTTCAAGAAAAATTAAAACAATTAATACCCAGCCGTAACTGATTAACAAACTCGGATCCATCTATTCACACTCCATTCTTTTTATAAAAAACAAAAGAGACCATGCCTAATAAAAGGCAAAGGTCTCACTTAACATTTATGTGATGTCCATATTACCGGAAACTTGCGCTTCGTAATGACGATAATATGCTAGAATTTTTAAGTTCTAAAGTTACTCCCCTTCGACAAAGTCGTAGGTCTATTTAGTTTTACTTAATTATTATACAATGTTTTGTTCATTATAACAAACTAAATAATTTAATTTCTGGGAATTTATCTTCAAACCATCTTGTAGCAAATTCATTTTCAAATAAAAATACATATTGATCATAGCGGTCTTTAACTAAAATAGATCGACTTGAATTCATATTGTCCGTAATATCTTTTTCATTTTCAATCCATCTTGCTATTTTCTTACCGACTTGTTCCATAACAACATCAACATTATATTCATTTTTCATACGATGCTCGAATACTTCAAATTGTAATTGTCCAACTGCACCTAATATGATTTGATTCGTGTGCAACGTCTTATAAAGTTGAATTGCACCTTCTTGAACTAATTGTTCAATCCCTTTATGGAAATGTTTCTGTTTCATAACGTTTTTAGCGCTAACTTTCATAAATATTTCAGGTGTAAATTGTGGTAATGATTCAAAATGGAATTTCTGGTTACCGCCGACAAGCGTGTCACCAATTTGGTAATTTCCAGTGTCATATAACCCAATAATATCACCACTAACAGCATGGTTTACAGTTTGCGTATCATCTGCCATAAATGAAGTTGAACGCGTAATTTTTTGTTTTTTCTTATTGCGTTGAAGTGTCACATCCATACCTCTTTCGAATGCGCCACTTACGACTCTCATAAATGCGATTCTATCTCTATGTCTTGGATCCATATTTGCTTGTATCTTAAAGATAAATCCTGAGAAGTCTGGATCGAACGGATCCACAACATCACCTTCTTCAGTCTTGCGTCCACTAGGCATTGGTGCATAATCAACATACGCATTAAGGAAGTTTTGTACACCGAAATTCGCTAATGCTGAACCGAAGAATACTGGTGTTAACTCTCCAGCTAGCAATAATTCTTCATCAAATTGTTCACCGACTTCATCAACAAGCATTAACTCATCAATTGCTTGAGCAAATTGTGAATCATTTTTGATAGGATGATCTTCTTCTAATTCATAGTCATCATTTAAATGTAAAACATTCTCTTCATCTCTAAATGGCTCAATTGTTTTATCGGATCTATCAATAATTCCGAAGAAATTTTGTCCCATTCCAATTGGCCAGTTCATAGGATAAGTTTCTATTTCTAATGTTTTCTCAATTTCTTCTAAAAGTTCAAAAGGTTCTTTACCCATTCTGTCTAATTTGTTGATAAATGTAAAAATAGGAATACCTCTCATTTTACATACTTTAAACAATTTCAACGTTTGTGGTTCGATACCTTTCGCACAGTCAATAACCATTACGGCACTGTCTACAGCCATTAATGTTCTATACGTATCTTCAGAAAAGTCTTCGTGTCCTGGTGTATCTAATATATTAATGTTGTAATGATCATAATCAAATTGCATAACTGAACTTGTAACAGAAATACCACGTTCTTGTTCCACTTTCATCCAGTCACTTGTCGCAAACTCCCCTGTCTTTTTACCTTTAACGGTACCTGCTTGTCTAATCGCACCACCAAAAAGTAATAATTTTTCAGTTAATGTTGTTTTACCAGCATCTGGGTGGGATATAATCGCAAATGTCTTTCTACTTTCTACTTCTTGTTTAATCGTCACAATTCATTTCTCCTTATAATTCGGATGTCCATTGGCTAATTCTATTTGCTAATTCATTTGCTTCATCTTCATCAAGTACATTAAACAAATGCAAGTATAAATGCTCAATTAAAGATTCTCCGTATAAATCGTAATCTACTTCAATAGACCAAAATAAATCCGGAATTGAAATCACAAAATATTCTTCTTTTTTATTTTCATATATATACACTTTACAATTTAAGTTTTGCGAATGACTTTCTCTAATCTTCACTTGGCTTTCCTCCATACTTTTCATATGCTGCCTCTAAACCGATTAAATCATCTCTATGAGGCACTTTGATATGTCCAGGCATGATTTGATATGGTTCTCTCCCTTTAGATGCGAGTATAACTGTATCACCTGGCTCAGAAATTTCTATTGCATGTTTAATGCCTTCTGCTCTATCTTCAAATTCTACATAATTATTATGTGTCGCTCCTTTAGCTAATTCTGCTGTTAACATTTTCGGATCATCATTTGCAGGATTATCTGGTGTGAATATCACATAATCTGCTCGACAACTTATTTTACCCATTTCTGGTGTTTTTGTTAAGTCTCTTTCTCCTGCCATACCAACTAAGAATATTAATTTTTGTTTTACAAATGGTTTCACTGCATCTATTAATTTATCCATTCCATCTGGTGTATGTGCATAATCAATAATTAAATCTATTGGTAAGTTTCTATCTAATACCTCTAAACGTCCTTCAACTGCAGGCATATTTTCAACAGCTTCAGTTATGTCGTTTAATTCATAACCTTGTGCCCACAAACTTATAATGCTCGCTAATAAATTAAGGACATTAAATTTACCTAAATAAGGTGATTGTACTTTGTAAGAACCAAACGGTGTTTCAAGTGTAAAACGCACACCGCTGATAGATTCTTCTATATCTTTAGCCATAAAGTCTGCTTCGTGATCTATACCATATGTAAATATTTCGAATGGTGATACAGGTATTAATTCTTTTATATATGGATCATCTGCATTCAATATGACATATTTGTCTTTTCTGTAGTCTTGACCTAATTGACTAAATAATAATGACTTAGCATGTCCATAAGCTTCCATCGTACCATGAAAATCTAAATGATCTTGTGTTAAATTTGAAAAAATAGCGATATCAAATTCTAAACCTCGAAGTCTGCCGATAACTAACCCGTGACTTGAGACTTCAAATGTCATACTCTCACATTCTTTATCAACCGCTTCAACAATATGTTTCGTTAAAGTAACGGTTTCTGGAGTCGTATTAACACCTTTTGTAACTGTTTCATTAATTTGAAAACCGTTTGTACCTAAATAAGCACTATTTTTTCCTAAACCTCTCGTTAAATGATGAATCATTGTCGCAATTGTCGTCTTACCATTTGTACCCGTTACACCAATCGTCGTTAATTTTTGACTTGGAAAATCAAACAATACATGACTAAAGATACTTGCCACTTTCAATGTATCCTTAACCACAATTAATAATACATCCTCATTTAATTCTACGTAACGGTCACTCACAATGACGCTACATCCTTGCTCTATTACGTTCGGTATAAATTTATGACTATCTACTGTATAACCTTTTGATGCCACAAATATAGAGCCTTCTTGAGCATTTCTTGAATCCGTCGTAATATCATGAACTTCTTGGTCAATTTGACCGTAAGTTTGTTTAATTTTTATTTTATTTAATAACGTTTTAACATTCATCGTTATTGCTCCTTTATTTTCAATAGGTCTATTATACACTTTCTTAAGTTGATTTTATAGCTTAGACTATAAGTATAAACAATTATAAAATGAGTGAGCGTTTACTTTAACATAAAGGGGTGCTTTTATGATTAATATTCAATCCATTACAAAATCTTATGGAAAAGCAGTTATTTTAAAAGATGTAACAACTCAATTTGAACCTGGTTTAATAACAGGTTTAATTGGCCCATCAGGTGCAGACAAGACGACTTTGATCAAATGTATTTTAGGCATGACAACTATGAATTCTGGTACAATTTCGATTAATGGAAATCGTATACCTAACAGAGAAATTTTAAGGTCTATTGGTTATATGTCTCAAAGTGATGCATTATTCGATGATTTAACCGCTGTTGAAAATTTAAAATTCTTTGCGAAATTATATATTCATAAAGCACATAAATTGGATATCAACGAACAAATAAAACGAACACTGGAAATTGTTAACTTAACACACGAAAAACATAAAAAAGTTAAGGCATTTTCCGGAGGTATGAAACGTAGATTATCACTTGCAATTAGTATGATTCAAAATCCAGACATATTGATTTTAGATGAGCCAACAGTTGGCATCGACCCTAGATTAAGAAAATCAATATGGAATGATTTGTTTCAATTTAGAGATGAGGGCAAGACCATTCTTATCACAACACATGTATTAGATGAAGCTGATAAATGTGATCGTTTATTACTAATGAGAGAAGGACAAATTATTTCATATGGTACGCCTAATGAAATTAAATCATCGTTTAATGTAAATACGATTGAAGATGTCTTCTTAGCGTTAGGAGATGGTACACATGATTAATATTGCCACGCGTATTTTAAAACAAGTTATAAGAGATAAACGGACCCTTATGCTCTTACTCGTTGCACCGTTATTAATAATGACGTTGATTTATTTTTTATTTAATTATTCTGATGAGTCAACTGATTTAAAAGTGGGTACTTATCAAGTAAACGATCAAATCATTTCAAGCCTCAAAAAACAAGATATTAATATTCAAAAGTATTCAAACCAACAAGATTTAAAACATAAATTTAAAGAGGATCATTTAGATGGTTTTCTATCATTAAACGATAACAAACTAGATGTAACCTACGAAAATACTGACCCAAGCAAAACGAGTCAATTAAAGTTAACCATCAATAAATTAGTCATTATGCAAAGTACAAAGCAGTTGTCATCTGTCGTTAATCAACAAGGAAAAATCATTCAGTCCATAACTCAACAACTGCCAGCAGCCGAAAAGTCTCAAGTTTCGGCTAAATACCCAACTCATATAACAAAATTAGATGCCAAAGAACATTATTTACATGGTGATAAAGATACAAATTATTTTGATACAATAACCCCTATTTTAATCGCATTTTTCGTATTCTTCTTTACATTCTTAATTTCAGGTATTTCATTACTTAAAGAAAGAACATCTGGAACTTTAGAAAGAACATTATCATCACCTATTAAAAAATATGAAATTATTTTAGGTTATATAATAGGTTATGGTACATTTGCCATCATACAAACAACTTTGATTGTTTTATATGCTATTTATGTATTACAAATGGTTTCAGAAGGCAACATATTATTAGTATTTGTTACGAATGTACTCGTATCATTTATAGCACTTACGCTAGGTTTATTGTTATCGACATTCGCATCATCAGAATTTCAAATGATTCAATTTATTCCTTTAGTTGTGATTCCTCAAGTATTTTTTGCAGGTATCATTCCAGTGGAAAGCATGCATAAAGTACTCGTATATATCGCACATATCATGCCGTTATACTATGCTGGTGATACTATTCAAAATGTTATGCTAAGAGGTTATCACTTATCAGATATTTATATAAATTGGCTTATACTATTAGGTATATTCTTATTACTGTTAGTATTAAATATGATTGGTATGAATCGATACAGAAAAGTTTAACTAAATCCCATGCATAATGACGTATAATTTGTTAAATATCTCCAACTAAAACATTGATATAGTATAAAGTTTTTATATTATTTTCGTAATTATAGGCAATATCTTTTCACAAAATAGTGAAAATGCGTTAAACTATCATAGAAATTAAATACAAATACGGAGTGTGGCTAATGGTTTCTCAAAACAAAAAATTATTGATTATTACAGGTTCTTTCGGTAATGGTCATTTACAAGTTACGAATAGTATTGTGAAACAATTTAGTGAAATGAATTTAAATCATTTAACTGTTATTGAGCATGATTTATTTTTGGAAGCACACCCTATTATGACTTCAATTGCGAAACAATGGTATATAAACAGCTTTAAGTATTTCAGAAATATGTATAAGTTCTTCTACTATAGTAGACCTGAACAAATTGATAAATGTTTCTATAAATACTATGGATTAAATAAATTATTAAATTTACTTATAAAAGAAAAGCCTGATTTGATTTTGTTAACTTTTCCGACACCAGTCGTATCTGTGTTAACGGAACAATTCAATTTAAATATACCTATCGCTACAGTTATGACGGACTATCGTTTACACAAGAACTGGGTAACACCACACTCAAATAGATACTATGTTGCTACGAAAGATTTGAAAAATGAAATTGAATCTATCGGAGTAGAAAGCGATGCAATCAAAGTAACAGGCATACCTATTTCGAAACAATTTGAGCAACCAATCGACCGATATCATTGGTTAACGAAACATAAATTAGATCCAGACAAGAAGGTTATTTTAATGTCTGCTGGTGCTTTCGGTGTATCAACAGGTTTTTCAACGATGATTAGTAAAATAGATATGTACGCTAAAGATGCTCAAGTTGTCATGATTTGTGGTAACAGTAAAAGCTTAAAAAATGAACTTAGATATCATTTTAAAGATAATGATAATGTGTTGATACTCGGTTATACGAAACATATGAATGAATGGATGGCATCTAGCCAACTCATGATTACTAAACCAGGTGGTATCACTATTTCTGAAGCATTCTCAAGACATTTACCTCTGATATTCTTAAATCCAGCACCTGGACAAGAATTAGAAAATGCTGAGTATTTCGCACGAAAAGGATACGGTAAAATAGCACACACACCAGAAGAAGCGACTAAACTGGTTATTTCACTTATGAACCAACCATCTAGACTAAAAGAAATGACACAATTACTTGAAGAAAACTATATTGAAAAATCAACAGAAAATATTTGCAAAGACTTACTTTCATTATTAAGTGATTCACTTTCTTATAATGAAGTTTATGGAAAGGTTCCTATGTATGCCAAATACTTCATCAGATAAAACATTTCATAAAAAAGATTTTCGGTTAATGCTCATCATATTATTTATGATGGAATTTGCGAGAGGAATGTACATTTTAAGTTATTTACCAATTCTACCAACAACCACTGCTAAAGTGACTGTTGGTATTACTTCTTTAGCGATTTCTTTACATTTCATCAGTGATGCATTAACCAATTTCGTAATAGGTTTTCTTCTAAAACGATTTTGTCCAACTGTTATATTAACGTGTGGATTTATATTAGCTTTTTCAAGTTTAGCACTCATTATTTTCATACCGTCACCTATCGTATTTATTTTAAGTGCCATATTGTTAGGTATCGCGGTCAGTCCAATTTGGGTCATTATGTTATCTAGTGTGAATGAAGCATCTAGAGGTAAACAAATGGGATATGTTTATTTCAGTTGGTTAGTTGGTTTATTATCAGGTATGATCTTCATGAACTTACTATTTAAACTACATCCTACTCGATTTACATTTATGATGGCGCTATGTGTACTCATTGCATGGATATTATTCTATTTCGTTAAAGTACAATTAACAAATTATGAAAGTAAATCAGTTAAAAAACAACTACGCGAAATCGTACAAGTGACAAGAAGACATTTATTGCTATTTCCAGGTATCTTTTTACAAGGTTCTGCAATCGGCATGCTTGTCCCTATATTGCCAACATACGCAACAAAGCATATGGGTGTTACGACATTAGAATATACACTTTTACTCATTGTCGGCGGTATTGGATGTACCATTTCGATGTTATTCTTTTCTAAATTGATGGACAAACATTCTAAAGCATTTACACATCTTGTCATTTTTGTAGGATTTTTAGCATATAGCTCATTTATATTTGGCTTAACGGTCTTAACACAATTATTTATTGTTCTATTGATTGCTCTACTTATTGGTACAATTTATGGATTACTCTTACCAGCATGGAATACATTTATGGCTGGTCACATTCATAACAAAGTACAAGAAGAAACATGGGGTGTATTCAATAGCGTTCAAGGATTTGGAACAATGATTGGCCCAGTATTAGGAGGCTTAATATCTGAAGTATTTAGAGATGTGTATTATACAATTTATGCATCAAGTATTATGTTCTTATTCTTAGCATTATTCTATGGCACATTCTTTATCATTAATTATAGAAAAAGAAAATCAGCATAAAATAAATAAGGAAGCAGAAGGTATTAAATCCATACCTTCTGCTTCCTTATTTATATGAGATAAATGTCGATTTATCCTAGTGTATATGAAGCTTCTTCAGACCATGTTTTGTCGTCATTTTGCTTCATAAGTTTAATTGTATCAATTGTTTCTGAATGATCTATACCAGCCATTCTTACTTGACCATAAATATCTTCAAATTCTTGGCTTGAAAGACCTTGTGCAATTGTAAAGTGTGGTACGAATGGATGTGTACTCTCACCATAGAATGCTTCATTATTAAATTTACTAAATAAAGATTCTAATTCATCCGTTTTAGTCACTTTAAAATAAATAACATTTTTAGTAGGTGCAAAGCTAGATGCTTTAGACACTTGAATATTTATTGGTTCAAATTCTTTAGCTGTTTCCTCTAATTGTGATTTCACTTCATTTAGTTTACTATCTTCAATTTCAAATTTCTCTTTAATTGTAATATGTGGTGCAATTAACGCATAGTGTTTGTCATATCTTTTACGATAAGCATTCACTTGTTCTTGGAATGGTTTAGACGGAATAAGTACGATGCCTAATTTCATAATGATACTTCCTCCTTTGTTTTTCTACATTATTATTATATCAAATTTTTTTGATTTTGATGACTTAAAAAGTAACTTAACATATTTGGTAATTCAGGCTTCCATGTTTTCCATGTATGTCCACCATCTAATTCAGTGTATTCATAAGTTAAATCTTCTTGTTTAACGCGTTCACTGAATGCTCGATTCGGTGTTAAAAAGTCTGCCATATCTCCACTTATAAGTTTGAAAGAATCTTCTTCTTTACCTATATAATGTTTGATTGTTAATAGATGTTTAGACGAGCAATTGTTAAATACTTCTATAACTGTATCGTTGATCATTGGACTGAACAGACCTGCTTGACTAAAATGATGTGGGTATTCTAAACATGTCATTAAAGCGATACTTGCTGCTAGACTATCGCCTAGTAACATTCTTGCATTACCTACTTTCAAAGTTGAGAATGTTTTATCAATATAAGGACATAGCTCTTTCACCACAAATTGTGACGTTTCTTTTCGGTATTCTCCATCGGGATGGAATTCTGTTCTTCTCTTATCTACATCTTCATAGTGAACACCGACAATGATTGCCCTTTCTATTTCATCATTTGTTCTTAATTTCTCGTATGCGCGATGAATTTGACCAAATTGGAAAAAGTCCCTACCGTCAAACGTAATGATCACATGATGTTTATATAGATCTGTATAGTCTTTAGGTAAGTAAATTGAGATTGTCACTTCCCTTTTTAAAAATTTACTTTCGAGTTTAATTTGGTCAACAAGACCTATTTTTTTATCCATAAAGAACACTCCCAACTGTACATATAATATTATTGTACAGTAGAGAGCGTATATTTGAAAGCGTTTGATATTGTTTAATTATTTATCATCTAAGTTAAACTCTTTTAAACGTTTAGGATAATCTTCATGCCAGAATTTTGCTGTTGGCACTTCATCTGGGCCTGGTTTAAAAATTGCATAATAACCAGATCCTTTTTGTTTTTTCTGAATTTCAAAGTCTCGTAATGCTCTTAAGGCCGGTTTATGGAGTATCCAAATTGCAATGATATTTAACCATGCCATCATACCTACACCTAAGTCACCCATCGCCCATGCAACATCAGCTGTTTTAACACATCCGTATATTGTGGCACCGATGAGGATTAACCGTACTAATATAATCCATATCTTCTGTTTATCGGACGGTATGATATAACTTACGTTAGTCTCTGCAATATAATAGTACGCCAGTATCGTTGTAAATGCGAAGAAGAATAATGCTATGGCAATAAAGTAAGAACCGAAACCTGAGTACACTGGATCAAACGTGTAGTTATCTCCAGAAAATGCTTTGTCAATCCCTGCTTGAACATACATCGCTGTACCTGATACGTCTTTACTACCATCTGGGCCTTGTACATAAATACCATTGTCATGAATTAAATGAGGTGAACCATCTTTATTTGTTCCACCGTCTGTTGTATTAAATGTACCTGACATTAAAATCATTAATGCTGTAGCTGTACATACTAATAAAGTATCTACATAAACTGAGAATGCTTGTACAAGTCCTTGTTTAGCTGGATGTGATACTTCTGCAGCGGCAGCAGCATGTGGTCCAGTACCTTGACCTGCTTCGTTTGAATAAAGTCCACGTTTAACACCAATTTCAATCATCGCACCGAATATACCACCAAATGCAGCTTCAACACCAAATGCAGATTTGAAAATTAAACCAATTAAAGCTGGAACTTCTTGAATATTTAATATAATGATAACAACTGCTAAACCTATGTAAACAATAGCCATAAAAGGTACAACGGCTGTCGCAACATTTGCAATTGCTTTAATACCACCGAAAATGATAAGTACTAATAATACAGCTAATACTATAGCAATAATCCAAGGATTTAATCCAAATGCATTTTTCATTGAAGAAGCAATGGCATTTGATTGAACACCTGGAAGTAATAGACCTACAGATAGTACTGTTACAAGTGCAAATATAATTGCATATATTTTACCAGCTTTACCTTTTATACCTGATTCTATGTAGTATGCTGGTCCACCACGATATTGACCATTAATTTCTCTTTTATAAATTTGACCAAGTGTTGATTCGATAAATGCCGAACTCGCACCTAGAAACGCTGTAGCCCACATCCAGAATACTGCACCAGGACCACCGATAAAGATTGCTGTTGAAACACCAACAATATTACCTGTACCAACACGACCTGCTAATGATACTGCGATTGCTTGGAAAGAAGAAATACCCGTTGGTGATTTTTCCCCTTGAAACATTAATCGTATCATTTCTTTAAAGTGCCTGACTTGGAAGAACCTCATCATAAATGAAAATAAAACACCAGTCAGTAAAAGACCATATACTAACGCTTTACTCCATACAATCTCATTCGCAAAGCTAACAATAGATTCCATAATTAATCTCCCCTTTGTTGTAAGCCTTAAGATAACCCCATGTTCAGAAAATTTCGAAATTACCTTGTTATGATTATACCATGTATAAATACACAATCAATATTTTTTTGAAATGAACATAACATTAATTGTAAGCGCTTACTATATTGTTAAAAAGCTTTCTCGAAATAATAAGTGTAAAATCTTACAGACGCTTATATTCACAATTACTTAATAATTATTCTAATCCGTACAACTTAAAATAATATATAAAAATATAAACTTTCAAACAATACACGAATTCTAGAAACTATTTTATTTATCATTGTTAATTCTGTAATTTCGCTTATAATATAAAAGTATGAGAAAGTTTGATAAGGAGGAATTCTATTGTTAAATAAAGCATGGTTTCGTACAGGAATAGCTATTCTCCTTACGTTTCTAATTATTAAAATATTTATGGAAATCAATGAAATATTTTATCCGATTATCATTATCGTAAAATCCATATTACTACCATTATTATTAGGTGGATTCTTATTCTATATTTGTTTACCTTTTCAGAAGATGTTAGAAAAAAGGAAAGTACCAAGATGGGGAAGTATTTCGATTATCATCGTAGCTTTAATACTAATTGTTGTATTATTTATCTCTATCATTGCTCCTGTATTAACAAATCAAATTAATAATTTAATCAAGAACATTCCATATATCCAACGTGAAATTCAGCATGTTGTTGATTATGCATTACAACAAAGAGATCGATTACCAGATAATATATCGCAAAAGATTAATGATTCAATCGAAAGTATAAGCGGTATCGTAACAGATATGTTAACAAACCTATTTAGTTATATATCATCATTTGTTTCAACAATGTTCTTATTAATCTTAGTGCCTTTCTTCTTAATATATATGTTAAAAGATCACGAAAGATTTATACCGTTTATTGCGAGACCATTTAAAGGACGTACGAAATGGTTTGTCGTGAATTTAAGTAAAGACATTAATCAAACTTTACAATCATATATACAAGGTCAAGTTACAGTCAGTGTTATATTAGGTGTCTTATTGTACCTTGGTTATACATTTGTAGGGTTAGATTATGCATTACTTTTAGCGTTATTAGCTCTGATTACAAATATGATTCCTTTCTTAGGACCATGGTTAGCATTTATACCAGCAGCAACAATCGCGCTTATACAAGATCCTATGATGCTCGTTTGGGTAAGTATTATCACTTTAATTTGTCAGCAACTCGAAGGTAACGTAATAACACCAAACATTATGGGTAAATCATTAAACATTCACCCACTTACAATCATTACTGTAATATTAGCTGCAGGTAATTTAGGCGGTTTCGTAGCTATCTTAATAGCTGTACCAACATACGCAGTACTTAAGACAATCGTTCGAAATGTATACACACATAGACAATCTATTAGTTCAAGTGCGAACCGTACAGTTGAAGACGACCCAATACATGATAATAACTTAAAATAACAAAAAACTGAAACCAATGCGGTTTCAGTTTTTTGTTTGGTGTGGAAGATGTTATTGTGAGCGCCTTAGTTACACTTCCGCCGACTTTTGTTACTACATATACAAAAAAACCAACAAAATCATAAATTTTGTTGGTTCACTATATTATCTTACAACGTGGTAACCTGAGTCTACGTGAATATTCTCACCTGTTACACCGCTTGAGTAGTCACTTAATAAATAAGCTGCTGTTTTACCTACTTCGATAATATCTACATTACGTTTCAATGGTGAGCGTTCTTCAATTTCTTTAAGGATAGCATTGAATCCACCTACACCTTTTGCACTTAATGTACGGATTGGACCTGCAGAGATTGCATTTACTCGAATGTTATCTTCGCCTAAGTCACGTGCTAAATATTTAACGTTTGCTTCTAAGCTTGCTTTAGCCACACCCATTACATTATAGTTAGGAACTGCAAATTCTCCGCCTAAATAAGTAGTAGCAACGATGCTTCCACCTTCTGGCATTAATTTTTTAGCTTCTCTTGCAACGATTGTTAATGAATAAGAACTAATATCTTGTGTTAATAAGAATCCTTCACGAGATGTATCTGTAAATCTTCCTCTTAAGTCTTCCATGTTAGCAAAAGCGATTGAATGGTAAACACCATCAATATGACCAAATTTTTCTCCAATTTGTTCAAAAGCATTTACAACGTGATCGTCTTTTTGAACATCACACTCATAGATGTGTTGTTCACTTTGATTTTTTAATTCTTCAAATAATTTAACAAGTTGATCTTTACTACGTTCTTTTCTGTATGTGAATACTAAGTTAGCACCTAGTTCGTCTAACACTTTAGCTACACCAAAGCCAATACTTCTTTTGTTTGCAATACCCATGATTACATATGTTTTACCTTCTAAATTAAACATTCACTATACTCCTTTAATATGTATATTATACTAAACATTCACTCGTTATAATAACACTGGTCAGACCACCTGACAAGCATTATACTTCTATTTTATATTGAATAAAAAGTAAAAATGAGGTCTATAGTACAACCTCATTTTTACAAAGTTTATTAAATAAATTCCATATCTTGTTTTAATTGTGAAACATATTCTTTTGATCCTGTCACAATCAACTTATCTCCGTATTGTAATTCAGTATCACCATGAGGTACGATTGAATCTTTTCCTCTAATAATACGTACGAAGATTACGTCCCCAGCAAATGGAAATGATTTTAACAGAACATTATGGTAGCTAAGGTTCTTCATCTCTATTTCATATAGAGAAGTTTCCACGTTACTTAATAAGTTCAGCATGTTTGGAGATTCAATTAATCCTTTAAGTAAAATTTTATTACTTAAGAAACTACTAAAGAATTCAATGTTCTTACCTTCAAATGCTTCATCTTCACTACCATTTTCTTGTTTACAAATAATTCTTTTAACGCCATGATCATGTGCCATTAAAGCGACTTGTTTATTGATATGATCATCGTTTGCTGAACATACAATGATATCTGAATCAAATAAGCCTAATTCTAATAACTCATCTTCAATATAATCATCCAACTCATATGTTTGAATGCTTTCATCTAACTTTCTATTATCTGAAAGGTCTTTTCTAAAGAACATTGAAGTTTGATAAATGTGAGAATGAATACTTTGAGCAACTGGAATCGATAATTGGTTCTTACCAATAAAGCTCACTTTTACAATTCTCTTAGTTTCTTCAGGCATTGGGAACATCTTCTTAAATACAATCGGTACAAAGACACACGTGATAACCGCACTTAGAATAAGTATGCCAGATATTTCTGAGCTGATTGTTCCAAGTTCTTCCGCGATTTTTGCTGCTGCGATTACAAGTGACAATGTTGACGTTAATAGGAATGCCGAAGATATTGTCGTTTTACGGTCATACCATTTACCTATTAATGCAACTGGAATTAACTTAGAAATTAAGAAGGCAATAAACAGTAAAGGTATGATAATGAGTAAACCTGGCTCTTGCACTAGTGATGGTATGTTTAAATTCACACCTACCATAATGAAGAATATCGGAATAAAGAAACCATATCCAAATGAGTCTAATTTCTCTACCATATCTTGGTCAGGTCCTAATAACGATACGATAACACCTGCTAAGAAGGCCCCTAATATATTTTCAGCACCCACACCTTCAGCTAAACCAACAAGTAGAATAATAAGTGCAAATACAGCACGAATACCTATTTGAGTCGTACCTGAAGTTAATTTTTTTAAGAATGGTGATTTTTTAAATAAACCACCCATAATATAAAAGATAAAACTAAAGACGATTAGAATACCTATAAGCCATAATGGTGAATCACCTTTAGCATTTATTGTTCCGTAAACTGTTAACAGTAACATTGTTGCTAAATCTGCTACAACTGCAACTAACAAGATAAATTGTCCGATGCTTGTATGCATAATATTCATTTCTTTTATTGTTGGTACAACTACACCTAAACTAATTGTCGAAATGATGATGACCATCAATAATACGTCGTCTATTAAACCAGTCCATTTAAATATAAAGGCTAATAAAATAGATAAAACCATAATTAATGAAAATACGACAGCCGTTAAATATAAATTACTTGGAATATTATTTCCTTCTTGATCATCTGAAGTTTGTTTCGTCTTAAACGCGTTAAAATCAATTTCTAAACCACTTAAGAACATTAAAAATATAAAACCTAACGTCGACAAGATAGATAACCATGCATCTTCTTTTACTAATCCAAATAAAGAGTCACCTATGATTATCCCCATTAAGATTTCAGCAACGACAACAGGTAAGAAAGAAATTTTCAACCTATTTACAAGTATAGGTGTTAAAAATGCAGCAATAACAACAATAACGAGAGATGTAAAACTAGAATGCTCCATATTATTCTCCTTATATTAGATAAGACATAAATGCTGTTGCTAAACCAAAGTAGATCAACATACTGACAATGTCGTTTATTGTCGTAATGAATGGTCCACTTGCAACTGCAGGGTCAATATTCATTTTATTCATAAACATCGGTATAATTGCACCCATTAAAGTACCTACAGTCATCGCAATTGTTAAACTAACTGAAACGATGAGTGCCAATACAGGTTCGCGATATAATAAGACAATTATAATAAATAAACTTATTGCACAGAAGAAACCAGTCATTAATCCTGAACCTGATTCACGAAGTGCGAGCTTAAATTTGCTTTGTTCATTTATTTCACCTGTTGAAATATTACGTACAGATACGGCAAGAGATTGTGTACCTGAGTTACCACTCATACCACTAATGATAGGTATAAATGCTGCAAGAAGTGCAACTTGTGAAAGTGTATCTTCAAATTGGCCTAATATGGATGCTGTAATCATACCTAAAACCGTTAATATTAATAACCAAGGTAACCGTTTCATAGCTGTTTGGAAGACAGAATCATTTGTAGAGTCGATGTCAGATACACCGGCTAATTTAGAGTAGTCTTCACTTGCTTCTTCATCCATAACGTCCAAGATATCATCGATTGTAATGATACCTAGTAAATGATCTTGATAGTCTATTACAGGTAACGCAATCAAGTCATAATCACGCATTGTTTGTGCTACGTCTTCTTGGTCATCAGCTACATTAGAACTGATAACACGTTCACTCATAATTTCTTCAATATATGCATCATTTTCTGCAACGATTAAGTCTCTTAATGAGATAACGCCTGCTAACTTTTTATTTTCGTCTACAACGAAAATAACGTATATTGTTTCCGCTTCAGGTGCTTGTTCTTTAACATAGAACATCGCTTCTTTAACAGACATTGTTGAATATACTGAAATAAACTCAGTGGTCATAATACCACCGGCAGTGTCTTCTTCATAATGAAGTAATGCTTTAATTTCTCTAGCATCTTCACGATTCATGAGTGTGAGTAAAGTGGCTATTTTACTTTTAGATAATACATTCAAAATATCAACTGCGTTATCGTATGACATGTCACTTAACATTTGACTTGCATAATTAGCATTCATATTTTGAAAAATTTCTTCATATTCTTCATCATCTAACTCAGTCGTTTCAAAGAAGTCAGCTACTTCTAACGGAGAAAGGAATTGATATATTTTTTGTTTAAGCTCATTATCACATATTTCAAAGTATTCACCTTGGTCATATGTATGCATATTTAAAAATTCTTCTCTAAATTGGTCTATTTCATCATTTGCTAATAATTCGTCTAACTTTTCTTTATCAAAAGCTTCGTCTTCGATGTAAATTTCATTATTTTCATTAACCAACTTTGCCACCTCCTCATAAAAATACAATTTATTATATCATACCTACACCGCATAGGTTATAGTGCATTTCATCAACAATATGCAATTGTTTCAAAGTAATAGGATGTTCAAATTCTATATGATAGCACTGCAGTAATTGATGCTCATATTGACCATCTTCAAATCCATATAAACTATCCCCTATAATAGGATATCCAATATGTGCGAGATGCACTCTTATTTGATGTGTTCTACCTGTAAACAACTGTAATTTAAGCATGCTATTTTCAGCATCACCATCTAAATATTCATATTCTGTAAGTGCAAACTTACCTTCTTCAGAAACTTCTCTTTCTATAATAGAATGTTTAGCACGTGCGATTGGTGCTTTAATAACACCTTTCTTCGGTTCAACAGCCCCGTGAACAAGTGCAACATAGTATTTACTAATTGTTGTATTTGAAACCATATGATGTAATAATTGATGCTTCGCAAATATAACTATACCACTTGTACCGCGATCTAAACGTGTCACAATATGTGGAATCGTTCGCTCACCATTCATTATCATATGGCTTAACACCGCTTCAACTAAACTATGATGAGGATGTTCTCTAGAAGGTGCAGTATTCATCATGGCAGGTTTAGAAACGATAATAAACCATTCATCTTCAAATAAAATTTTTAAATCAAATGTAAATGGTTCTAAATTATGACTAGGAGTTTCATTTGGTAAATGAACATCAATTTCATCACCTTCATGAATTTCTTTTCTAACGGTAACGTGTTTTTTGTTCACTAATAAAGCGCCATTCTGCTTAATGGCGCTTAAACTCTTTTTAGAAATGCCTTTATCATATAAGAATGTCTTCAAAGTCATTGAAGAAGTTGCTCTATATTGTAATACTTTCATATTTAATCCTCATTCGAAATAAATGAATCATGCACTCTTTTCCAGAAAGGAAATGGTCTAAATCTCGCAAAGCGGACTTTTTCATTTGCTACTCTATATTGAATCGATTCAATATTTTTATGTTTAACATTTACATGATCAATCGTAACTTGTAATGTATCGCTATTTACAGGATGTATATGACAAACGTGATGTTTAGGTAGTACAAGCGGAGAACCGACTGTTCTAAAGACACGGTTATTAATAGAAGCTATTTCAGCTATTTGCATAGCTTCTAGTGATGGATGTATAAGTGCTCCACCTAAAGCTTTATTATAAGCTGTTGAACCAGATGGTGTTGATACACATAAACCATCACCTCTAAATCTTTCAAACTGCTCGCCTCTTAATACTAGATCTACGACTAGTGTTGCACCATTATCTGTTTTAATTGTCGCTTCATTTAAAGCTAAATATCTCGTTTCATATCCGCCTTTTTTATAACGAATAATCACTTCTAATAATGGATATTCTATAACTTGATAAGTTGAATTGTTAATTTCAATAATGAGTTTTTCAACTTCATGTGGCAACCAATCAGCATAGAAACCTAAATGCCCAGTATGTACACCTACGAAACTGACATCACCTAACATATGACTATATTGGTGAAATGCTTGTAATAAAGTACCATCTCCACCAACAGAAATTACGATATCGGGTGATTCTTTGTCTTCAACCATATTAAAGTCATTCATATGATTTTTCATCTTATACATTAAAGCATTCGATTTTGAATCACCTTTTGATAATATATTATACTTCAAAGCATTCACCCCTAATCGTGTTTATGTTTATTACTTTTCTGTCTGGAATAATATTTCTGTGCTTCTTGAATTTCTTCACGTATTTCAGACATTTCTTCATCTAATAAAAATGCTGCCTCAGCTGCTCTCTCTAGTCTATTTCTTATTTCAGGAGGATAATCACCATCGTACTTATATCTTAAAGTGTGTTCAATCGTCGCCCAGAAATTCATCGCTAATGTTCTAATTTGAATTTCTGCCAAAATATTTGTTTGACCATGTAACGTTTCAATTGGATAACTAATAATGACATGATACGAGCGATATCCACTTTCTTTTGTATATTCGATATAATTTCGTTCTTCTACAACTTCAAAATCTTGTCGTTGTCTTAATAGTTCTACAACGATATCTATATCATCAACAAACTGACACATCATTCTTAAACCTGCAATATCATACATTTCCTCTCTTAATCGATCAAAAGGAATATTACGTTGATTTGCTTTATCTATAATACTTGAGATAGGTTTAACACGACCTGTAACAAACTCAATTGGCGAAGGTTTATCTAAAGATTCATATTGCTTACGTAACCCCTTCAATTTAATCTTTAATTCGTCAATTGCTTGCTTATATGGTGCCAAAAATTCTTCCCATTGATTCATAACCATCACTCCGCTTTGTTTAATTCAAATGCTTCCTCTACCGAAGCTACAAACGCTTTACCATAGTTGTGATTATCTGCGATGTTATCTAATAAAAATTCCATTTCTTCTTTAAATGAAGTTAATACTAAATGATCATTGACGATGACCTCTTTGTCGAAGTGTTCATGAATCATTGACCATGTTTCCTCTACAAATAATAAATAATGGTATTGTTCACCACTATCAAGCATATATACAAATGCATGATTATCGCTATCTACAATCATATGCTCTGCTGGTTCTAATCCCTCAGTTGGTTGGTCTGTATAACATTTGATTTGATTATCATTTATTTTAATTTCATTTACATAAATACGCATTGTTGTTCCTCCTTATTCCAATCTATTTTAACACATTTTAATTTAAACATTCATATCATCAAGTCAATTTTGTATAATTACTTGTTTATCCGTAAATCTTCTATAATAATAGTGTAAAAGGAAGTGTATATCAAAATGGGACAAGAACTCGAAATTGAATTCAAGAATATGCTCACGCTTGAAGATTATGAATTAATCAAACAATATTATTTTAAACAAAGTGAGCCTTTTAAACAAACAAATTACTATATAGATACAAATAATCATGATATTATGTCACAAAAAATGGCACTACGAATACGTGAAAAGAATCATAATTATGAAATGACATTAAAAGTCCCACAAGAAGTTGGTCTTCTAGAATATAACGAAATCGTTGAGGAAGTTCCTAAACAAGGTGAACGATTAGACAAACAATATCTTCCAGAAAACATTACTGAAATATTAAATAAGTTCAATATTCCATTGAATGACCTAAGACAACTTGGTGATTTAACGACTTATAGATTAGAAAAAGATATAGGCACTGGACTTTTAGTATTAGATCATAGTATTTATTTAGGTATTGAAGATTACGAATTAGAATTCGAAGTTAAAGACTATGCTAAAGGCGAAATTGCTTTTAATAAAATTTTGAATGACATGAATATAAAAAGAAATATTCCAAATAATAAAGTGGTGCGCTTTTTCAATGCAGATCGCAAAAGAACATGAATTTACTTTCGTTACAAGTCGAAATACTTTTAAAAATTTAAGAACATGTTATATTAATATTATCGATAATGAAATAAGCAAGAAAAGGTGAAATTATGACCCCATATGAAGTAATCGACCCCCAAGATTTGTACGACATGATTGATCACTTTTATTATCTCGTTGAACGCGATAATCGTATTAATCATCTTTTCCCTGGTGACTTTGCAGAAACGAGTCGTAAACAGAAACAGTTTTTAACTCAGTTTTTGGGTGGTCCAGCATTATATACAGAAGAACATGGTCATCCGATGTTACGACAACGTCATTTACCTTTCAGAATTACGAATAAAGAAAGAGATGCTTGGCTAGAGAATATGCTTGAAGCCCTTACCCAATCTCGATTAAATAAAGATATACAAGAATATTTATATGAAAGACTCAAGCTAACTGCAAACCACATGGTTAACGCTTAATATAGTTGAAGGTGGATAATATGGCCGAAGAATTAAGAATAATCCATGCTAATGAACAAAATAATATAGATTTAACACCTGTAAGCAAAATCGAAATTTATTCATTTTTCGATCCATTTTGCGAAGATTGTTTTAATCTATCAGCTACATTAGCAAAGTTAAAAATTGAATATCAAAAATATGTTAAAATTCGTCAGATTTTGAACCCATCTCTAAAAGTTTTGACTAAATGTCAGGCTCAAAGCACATGTGAATTTGATAATGTAGCTTTAGCATTTAAAGCAGCAGAATTACAAGGACATAATAGAGCGAGCAGATTTCTAAACTTAATTCAGAATGAAATTATACCTCATGAAAAAATCATTACAACTGAGTTAATTAGAAAATGTGCGTACAAATCTGGAATTGATTTATCTGTATTTATTAAAGACTTAAAAGAGCAGTCATTGACTGAAAGTTTACAAACAGATTTGCACATTGCGCGTGAAATGGATATCAATATGACACCATCACTTGTGTTCTTTAATGAAGATGTACATTCTGAAGGACTTAAAGTAGAAGGTTTATACCCATATCATATTTATACGTATATCATTCAAGAACTTATTGGAACTGAAGTTGAGAAACAACTCCCTCCAAAATTACTTGACTATATACAGTCGCAATCCATTATTTCTGAACAAGAAATTGCGACAATATATGAATGGCCAGAGAAAATCGTTAAACGCGAATTAAAAAAATTACAACTCCAAAATTATATAGAACAACAAGATTCTGTACACGGAGATTTTTGGAAATTCAAGAAAAGTAAATAATAAGTATAGGATCCGTATCCTTGCTTAAATTAAATAACATCTCATTTCACTTGTTCATTCAATTAGAAATGAGATGTTATTTTTTATATTTTAGATTAAAGGTATAAATAAAAAACACCGTGTCTGATTACACGGTGCTTAAACAAAGGGGATGGGAGAAATTTTTCACTTCAAACAAAGGGGTATGTTTGTTATGTGATTAATTTCATGTATGTAATATAACATGGTCTGTACACTAAATTCAACAAAAAACATCGTTTTTTTTAATTTGTCACACAGTTGTCATATTGGAAACGTCTACATACATTTATTTCTCTTTTACAAGCTTTTCAAAGGCATTGAGTTTCTGTTCAAATACTTCCATTGCCTCTTCTATTGGTTGTTTAGATGTCATATCTACACCAGCTTTTTTCAATACTTCAATCGGATAATCTGAGCTACCTGCTTTTAAGAATTCATTAATATATCTCTCAACTGCTGGTTCCCCTTCTTCTAATATTTGTTTGCTCAATGCTTGTGCCGCACTATAACCTGTAGCATATTGATAAACATAGAAATTATAATAGAAATGAGGTATACGTGACCATTCTTTGGCAATGTTCTCATCTGTCACAACAGCATCTCCGAAATATTTTTTATTAAGTTCTGCATACTCAGAATTTAAACGATCAGCAGTTAATGGTTCACCATCTTCTACAATTTTATGAATAAGATATTCAAACTCAGCGAACATTGTTTGTCTAAATAATGTTGCTCTAAATCTTTCTAACTCTTGGTTTAATAAATATTTACGCTTTTCAGGATCTTCTAAGTTCTTATCCATATATTCACTTAATAACGCTTCGTTAGTTGTTGAAGCAACTTCCGCTACAAAGATTGAATAATCACTTTCATTTGATTGTTGATGTTTTCTACTGAAATAACTATGTGCAGAATGTCCAAATTCATGAATTAACGTAAACAAGTCAGAAATAGAGTCTGTCCAGTTAAGTAAAATAAATGGATTTGTTAAGTGAGCGCCTGAAGAATAACCACCAGAGCGTTTACCTTTATTCTCATAAACATCTACCCATCTATTATTTAAACCTTCTTCAACTACATCTATGTACGTTTGACCCATAGGTTGTAACGCTTTAACCATCCAGTCTTTAGCTTCTTCATATGGCATCTCAAATGAAGAGTTTTTAACGAGTGGTGTATACATATCATACATATGCATTTCATCTAAACCGAGTAACTCTTTTCTTAAAGCAGTATAACGATGTAACAATGGTAAATGCTTATGTACAGTCGCAATTAAATTATCGTACACTTCTTCTGGAATAAAGTTATTTGATAATGCTTGTTCACGTGCTGAGTTGTACTTGCGAACTTTTGAACTAAATATTGCAGTCTTAACTTTCCCACTTAACGTTGCTGTTAATGTATTGTTATGACTTCCATAAGCTTCATATACATTATCATAAGCAGATTTTCTTAACACACGGTCTTCAGATTCTAACAATTTAGTATATGTACCTTGTGTCAGTTCGTGTTCATTTCCATCTTTATCAACTGCTGGTTTAAATGTTAAGTCAGCATTATTGAACATACCAAATACATTGCTAGGTGTTTGTAATGCTTCCCCCGCTTCAGCTAAAATCTTTTCTTCTTTATCACTTAATATATGAGGTCTTTTCTTATTAAGTTTCTCAATATCAAATTGATATCTTTTTAAATCATCGTTTGATTCAACAAATTCATTTAATGTTGCTTCATCAATAGACATTAATTCAGGTAAAATAAAGCTCCATGCACTCGCAAATTTATTAGCAAGTGTTGCTGCCTTCCCTTCATATCCAGCGTATTTATCATTTGCTGTGTCTTGATCATGTTTCAAATGAGCATAAACATAAACTTTACCTAATTTCTCATCAATTTCACTATCAAGTAATAACGCTTTATACAATGTTTCTGCACTATCTTTCAAGCGACCTTTGAATTGTTCTTCTTTACCTAAATAGCCTTCTAACTCTTTAAAAGCTTCTTCATATGCTTCGTCAGAAGAAAAGATAGTTGTTAAGTCCCATGTATATTGTTCTTGTTGTTCTTCCCTTGTAATTAACTTCGCCATCTTAATAGCCTCCTTAATATTTCATATTTATAATTTTCTCATTAATTAGTCCATTTTGCACGTGAAATAGCCTTTCGTTTTACAATTGAAATATATGAGTAAAAGGCGTTTAAAAGGATTTCTTTCTTAGAATAATGACAATCATAAAATGATCTAAATTCTATGAACTGATAAAATTTCCCAAAAGTAAATGTCTTATTTTTCATTTCTAAAAATAAGTATGTTTGCCATGTAATACTATGTGTTAAAAAATATATTTGTTCTGGTACAATAATGCCAATAATCGGTTGTCTCTTCTTATGTATTAAGCGTGCATTATATAATAACGATAGCGTCGGTTCTAATACATTCTTCTGTTTTCTACATTTAGTTAAATATTCTTGATAAGCTCTATCCGTTAACGCTAAATTTGGTATTTGCTTTAACGGGTAATCTTCTAATAAATGATCCCATTGAATTTCCCTTCTATAACCGATAAATCTATGTTTATCAATTGATTGTAAACATTCATATCTTATTAACAATTGTTCTTCAGGATTATAAGTTATAAGTGTTCTTTCTCTATGATTAATGAGTGATGATTCAAAATAACTGAGTGTTAATATACCATTCTGATATTTAATTTCTTTACCAATCCAAATTACTTTCATATTCATTACTCGAAATCCTTCACTTCTATCCATTAATAAATCAAAGCTTATAGGTGAATATTGAAATTCGACAACAAGATTTTTATTAATCAATATGTCAGGAATTTGTTCAATCTCTGAAATATAATATTCCATATCTATGTTAACTTTCCCATTTAAGCTTGCATAAATATGATGCTTAGATGATATGTGATCAAGAGATTCTTTCTTATAACTATTTCTTAAACAATAACTATCTACTTTATGAGCAAAGTGTGCAACAGTATGTTTCCCTTTCTTGATAATAAGTTCATGTAAACAATCCGGGCACCTATAAATTTCATTTGCCTTAGCGTGTTGTGCATATATTAACTGATTATGTTGATTAAGTCCCATTAACATAAAAAAACACCTCTTTACTATATAAAACGTAAAGAGGTGTTAAAATTACTTATTTAATTTTTAGGTTCAAAATATCTTCTCACTTGACCCATAACATTATAACTCATGACAACTTTCGCATAATCATCTAGATATAATTTAGACACTTGAGTTGGATTAGCATATTCAAGTAATTGTCCGTAGAAGTCATTAATAATGTCTTCACTATCTATTTGATCAAATTGTACATAATAATAATATTTGTTATCTAACATGTATAATAAGTCTGTAAATACAATATCTTTATGTTCATTATAATGTGCATATTCAATAATATCTTCTAAATCTTCGAATCTTACAAGTAAGCCTATGTCTTTAGGGACAAAATGTTTTTCAGCTTCTTTCTCTTCATTCAAGAGATCTCCGATATTCTGATCAGAATCGAGTGCTTGAGATAAGAAATCATTGACTTGATACTCTAATTGTTCATTAGATTCTTCGTCAGTCATATTTAACAGTTCGTCACCTTTAGATTTAGAAACGGTTACTTCAACACCCTTTTCAAATGCATGCACTTGGATCCACAATGGTCCTTCAACGACAAATTCTTCCTCATCATTGATTTCATCCATCATAGACCAGAAAAATTCTTCGCCACGTTTACGATTTGTCCATAAATCTTCACGTTTGAAACCTCTTGCTTCGATATCTTGATAAGTTATAAATAATTTTACCGTTGTTTCATCAATTCGTTCTATTCTCATAATGTCACACTCCCTTACTCTAGGAATAGTACATTCATTGTATTATAAACAAGTACATTTTAACAGTAATTTGTTCGAACTATTCACATTTAATTTTTTATACAAAAATAACCCCTGTAAACAGGAGCTATAATGTTAATATTAGACTAAATTAGTCAACCATACGTTGTGCTTCCATTAATTGGAATGTACGCACTTTTCTTGGTAAGAAACGACGAATTTCATCTTCGTTATAACCAACTTGTAAACGTTTATCATCTAAAATAATAGGTCGACGTAATAAACCTGGGTTGTCTTGTATAATTGTATATAATTCTTGTAGAGGTAATGCATCGATATCTACATTTAATTTTTGATATGTTTTAGAACGAGTTGAAATAATTTCGTCTGTTCCATCTTCTGTCATCTTTAAGATTGATTTAATTTCATCTAATGTTAAGTGTTCTGAAAAAATATTACGCTCCGTATACGGAATGTCATGTTCTTGTAACCATGCTTTCGCTTTACGGCAAGATGTGCAACTTGGTGAAGTAAATAATGTTACCATACATCTCACTCTCCTAATTGAATATTATTTATGTTAAACGTCAGTGAACTTATAAGATAAAATACACTTAATTATATATATCCTATATATTACTAGGTTAAACATATATTGCTCACTTGGTTTAATCTTTATCTAATTGCTATAAATATATTATATAACTCAAAGATTAAAATTAAATGAGAAACTGCTAATAATTCATTAAAAAGCACATAAATTATAGATGAATATGTTTATGACGACATATTTATCTAATTACAAGAATAACACAACTTACAAATGAATAAAATACTGTTATAATGATATAAAGAAATTTTGTAGAAAAGAGGCAACTTTAATGGAAACTTTATTTTCAGGTATCCAACCAAGTGGTATCCCTACTTTAGGTAACTACATTGGTGCATTAAAACAATTTAATGAGATTCAACACGACTATGACTGCTTTTTTTGCATTGTAGATCAGCATGCAATTACAGTACCTCAAGATAGACTTAAATTAAGAGAAAACACACGTAAATTAGCTGCGATTTACTTAGCATCTGGACTAGACCCAGAAAAAGTAACGCTATTCATCCAATCAGAAGTACCAGCACATATTCAAGCCGGTTGGATATTAACAACAATCAGTTCAATTGGTGAACTTGAAAGAATGACGCAATATAAAGATAAAGCACAAAAACAATCTCAAGGTATTCCAGCAGGTCTATTAACTTATCCACCATTAATGGCAGCAGATATTGTACTTTATAATACAAATATCGTACCTGTCGGCGATGACCAAAAACAACATATTGAATTAACACGTAATGTTGTTGATCGCTTTAATACGAAATATAATGATATTTTAATTAAGCCAGAAATTCACATGCCAAAACTTGGTGCTAGAATTATGAGCTTACAAGATCCATCTAAGAAAATGAGTAAGAGTGATGATAATCAAAAGAACTTCATCTCATTATTAGATGAGCCAAACGTTGCAGCTAAGAAAATTAAAAGTGCTGTTACAGATTCTGATGCCATCGTTAAATATGATAAAGAAAACAAACCAGGAATCAGTAATTTACTCGTTATATACTCTAGCCTATCAGGTCAATCAATTGAAGAATTAGAAGCACAATATGCTGATAAAGGATATGGTGATTTCAAAGGAGACTTAGCTGAAGAAGTTAAGAAATTCCTTGTAGAATTCCAAGAAAAATTCAATTATTATTATGAAAACAAAGAAGTATTAGATGAAATACTTGATAAAGGTAGAGATAAAGCAAGTTTCGTAGCAAATAAAACATTGAAAAAGATGGAAAACGCTATAGGATTAGGTAGAAAAAGAAAATAATTATAAAAAGAGATGGTCTTGACCATCTCTTTTTTATGCTAGATTATGTTTGATTATTATAACGCACGATATCTATCAGTCTTCGTGCGTGCTCACCCCTTTTTTGTACCTTAGCGCACGATATCTCTCAGTGAACATAACCCTGTCAAGTAGACACTAAAAAAGTAATCAATATGTTGGCTGTGCTTTTATAAGCGCAGCCATTTTTAATGAAATTCTTTTAGAATTATAAAATTTTATATATTCATTTATTTGCTTTGTGGCGTGTTTTATATCATTGAATGTTTGAGATTTGTCTTTGAATACCTCTGATTTGAGTAACCCCCAAAAGCCTTCCATAGGACCATTATCAATACATCTACCTACACGAGACATGCTTTGCTTCATAGAAGCATTTTTAATCATCTCTCTAAATAGAACACTCGTATATTGGAATCCTCTGTCGCTATGAAATATAATGCCTTCGGTATTTCTTTTAATTATGGCTTTGTTAAAGGTATCGTATACAAGCTTATTATTGTTTTGAGATGAGACTACATGGCTGATGACTTTCTTAGCACCTAAATCATAAATAGCGCTTAAATACACTTTAGATCCATTTTTCAATTTAAATTCTGTCACATCTGTTAACCAGACCTTATTAACTTTACTTGTTGTAAATTTTCTGTTTAGGATATTTTGAGAAGTGATTTCTGGCTTACTAAGTTTATATTGCCTTCTCTTTTTTCTAATGACAGCTTTTAATACATACTTCTTCATAATTCTATATACGCGTTTATGATTAACCTGGAATTTAGTATATAATCTCAGATAAATATAAATTCTTCGATATCCATATATGCCATCATGTTCATGATAAATCCTGAAAATCTCATCTTTTAATTCGTTATTGAATCTTTCAGATTCTGAAACCTCTCTGTTTTTCCATTTATAATAACTTGCTCTCGATATTTCAAGTGCGGCGCATATCCATTTGATTGGATACTTATCTTTTAATGCTTCGATTGTCTTGTATGCTGCTATTTGCTTGATTTTCGATTCATCAACTGCCTCTCTATCTCTTCCTGCTTTTTTAATACCCCATTCTCCATTTGGAGAAATTTATTTCTTTGTTCAAGTGCTTTTATTTTTAATTCAAGTTCTTCTTCTCTAGTTAAAGCTTCAACTGGTTTTCCTTTCCCTCTACCATCTACTAAACCAATATCACCATGTTTTTCATACTTTTTTACCCAATTATAGACTTGTGAATAGTTAACTTGGTACTTTTCAGCTGTCTTATTAAAGTCTCTATTATTTTCAATACAATATTTAGCTATTTCAATTCTCTCTTCAAATGTTGTTTTTCTAGTATTCATAGTGTCTACCTCCAGATATGGAAAATAAGATTTATTTTCCTTTCCTTCAGTATACTTTACCACCCAATTTTTTAAAGTAGCATGATGTGAAATATTGTAATAGGCTGCTAGATCTGAATACGTCTTATTAGTCTCTAGATATTCTTTAACAACTTTTTCTTTAAATTCGCGTGTATAGATTTTATTTCGATTCTTATTTATAAGTGCTGTTATACCATGTTGCTTATACACTTTATATTTAAATCGAATCACACTATCACTAATATCTAAATTTAACTTATCAATTATATTTTGAAAGGAATAACCCTTTTCATGCAAATCGAAGATTTCCTGATACAGTTTAACAGGTAGTCTAGTTTTATACATAAAAATACCCCCTATAGAGTTTTAGTTTTTTTAATGTCTACTCTATAGGGAATAATACACAGTCTTCGTGCGTTTCACCCCTATTTTGTACCTTAGCGCACGATATCTGAATATGTCCATATAATTGTGTAATAAAAAAAGAGCCACATATAGCTCACTTTGGTACAATGTAATCGACTAAGAAAAAATTGTAGAGGTGACTATATATGACTCAATTAAATGTTAACTTAGATTATGAAGAATTGGCAAGTGCTATTTTTGGAAGTGATATGAATGCGTCTATGAAAACAATAGCTATGACTGTCATAAATGCATACATGGAAATGGAAAGAGACAAGTATGTTAATGCTGGATATAAACAAAAGAATTCAGGAAGAAACGCACAACTTAATGGCTATTATGAGCGTGATTTCCTGATGCCTATTGGCAATCTGACATTAAAAGTTCCAAGAACACGTGACGGTGAATTTACAACTGAAGTATTTAATCAATATTCGCGTTCTGACCAATCGCTTATTTTAGCGATGACAGAAGCATACATTAATGGTGTTTCAACTAGAAATGTTAATAAAATTGTGGAATCCCTAACGGGAAAATCTGTGTCTAAATCAACTGTTTCAGGCGTAATAAAAAACCTAGATCCTGAAATTAAAGAATGGGCTGGTAGACCTATTGTTAGTCATCAGTATAAGTATGTATTTGTTGATGCTATGCACATTAAGGTAAGAGAGAATAATAAAATTGTTTCTAAAGGTGTTTATATCACTATGGGTATCAACGAAAATAGAAAACGCGACATTATTGGCTTTAAAATTTCTAATCAAGAGTCAGAATTAGCTTGGTCAGAGTTTTTTGAAGACTTAAGAATGCGTGGTTTAACAACACCTGAACTTATTATCTCTGATGCGCATTCTGGACTTATTAAATCTATTAAGTCACAGTTTATTGATTCATCTTGGCAACGTTGTACATTCCATTTTCTTAAAAATATTGTAGAGAGATTTCCTAAAAAGAACTCTAAAGAAGCTAGAATGTTACTTAAATCAATATTCCAAGCACCAACATATCGTCACGCTGTTCAGCTCAAAGATGAATTCATTGCACAATATGAAAGTAATCCTAAGTATGTGGAAGCTATTAAAATATTGGATGAAGGCTTCGAAGATGCCTCACAATTCTATAGATTTCCTGCTCAACATCATAAAAATCTAAGAACTACTAATTCAGTTGAAAATATTAATATGCAACTCAGAAAACGAGAAAAAATAGTTAAAACATTCCCTAATCTAGATTCAGCTTTTAGATTAATTGGCGCAGTACTTATGGATATTCAAGAAAGATTTGATAAGTCTAACAGACCATTTATCGCTTAATTAAGCTACTTATTTTTTAAAAAATAAGTAGTGATCAAACAACTATATCTGTTTAAACTTCAAAACAAATATAGTTGTTCGATTCATTAAAAAACCAAAGGTTGATTACATTCTAAAGATATTACACAAACATATGGACTTGACTCGATATCTCTCAGTCTTCGTGCGTGCTCACCCCTATTTCACCCTATAACGCACGATATCTCTCAGTCTTCGTGCGTGCTCACCCACTAATTTTATCTCCAATATAAAAAGCAGTAGAAACTCATATTTAAGTGAATTTCTACTGCTTCTTTAATGTCTATTTTTCAATATAAGCTTCTTTTAATGTAGAAACGCCTCCGAATTGGTGGTTTACTATATTTTTAACGTTAGGTTTTTGAAGTTGTGCTACTCCGACTTGATAAAGTGGTACAATACCTGCTTCATTTAATAACATACCTTCAGCTCTTTGTAATTCTGAAAGTCGTTTATCAGGGTCACTTGCTAATGATGAGTCTGCTGCTTTAATAATACTGTCATATTCTTTATTAGACCAGCCAGTATTATTATGAGAACCGTCTGTTACATAAAGTTCTAAGAATGTCATTGGATCTGGATAATCTGGAATCCAGTTTTCTAGTGACATTTCATATTTACCTTTTGATACGAGATCAAGTTTTTGTTTAAATGGTTGTTGTTTAATTTTAATCGTAACACCATCTAAATTCTTCTCTAATTGTTCTTTAAAGTATTCAGCATCTCGTTTAGCTGTATCTTTATCATAAGTCATCAGCTCAATTGTAAATTTGTCTTTACCTAATGCTTTTTTAGCTTTTTCATAATGTTCTTTTGCTTCTTTAACATTATATTGGTTCGTATTTTTCACACCGTCTTGATACTCTTTACCTTTACTATCTTTAACAAAATCTTTTGGTACAAAGTTATCTGTTGGAATAGAACCGTTATTTAAGTTATTTTTCACGTATGCTTCTTTATCAATTGCTTTAGCAAATGCTAATCTAAAGTCTTCATTCTTGAATTCAGGTACTGTATCTTCATTTAATTTGAAGTAATACGTTACAGTATCTAATTCTGTATGAAATGCTTTGTCATCTTTATATTTCTTAACTTGTTCTGCTGGTAAATCTACAATATCTAATTTATTCGTTTCATATAAATTTACAGCTGTTGAAGCTTCTTTAACGACTTTATAATTTACTTTGTTTAATTTAACTTTATCTTTATCCCAGTAATCATCATTTTTTTCTAACGTAACTTTATCGTCTGTTTTCCATTCAGTCATTTTAAATGGTCCATTATATAAAGTTGTTTTAACAGTTGTACCATACTTGTCACCTTGTTTTTTAACGAATTTTTCATTTTGTGGCATAAATGTACCGAATGACAATAATTCTTTATAGTATGGTAATGATTTCGTTAGTTCAAATTCTAATGTGTGATCATCTACTGCTTTAACACCAAGTTCTTCAGGCTTTTTATCTCCTGAATTAATTTCTTCTGCATTTTTAATATCGTATAAGATATATGCATATTCAGATGCAGTATCTGGATCTACAACTTTTCTCCAAGCAAAGACAAAATCATGTGCCGTTACCGGATCGCCATTTGACCATTTTGCATTATCTCTTAATTTAATCGTCCACTTCTTACCATCGTTCGTAATTTTCGGATCACCTTTTGCTACTGCTGGTATTGCTTTATCATCTTTATCTAATGTGTAGAGACCTTCCATTGTTTGGAAGAACATATCAAATGATAAACCATCTGTTGCCATAGCTGAATCCATCGTGGGGATATCACCATTGATTTGTAAATCTAATGTTTCATCACTCTTACCTTTACTACCGCCACCCGATGAACATGCACTCAATACGAGTACAGCTGCTAACATCATTGTTAATACTTTAAATATTTTCGACATGTAACTCATCCCCTAAGTTTATATTTAGTTAAACTACCGATTTGTTACTTTTGAACATAAGCGTGTTTTAAATCTGTATCTCCACCAAACTTATGTCTTTCAATATCTTTCACATAACTTTGCGTTAATCTTGCATTACCTTGTTGATAAATAGGCACAATAACCGCTTCATCTAACAATAACGATTCAGCATCTTGCATAACTTCAACACGCTCTTGTTCTTTATCTAACAATTTATCTCCCACATCGTTAATTTTGCTATCATATTCTTTGTTTTTCCAACCTGTTTCATTCATTACATTATCGCTTGTAAATAATTCTAAGAATGTCATAGCATCTGGGTAATCAGGACCCCATCTACCGAATGAAATTTGATAATCCATGTTTGATTCTAGTTTTAATTTTTGCTTATAAGGCTGTTGTTTTACTTTAATTGTTACACCTGGTAAGTTTTGCTCAATTTGCTCTTTAAAGTATTCAGCATCTTTTTTAGCGTTATCTTGGTCATAAGTTAATAATTCAAAAGTAAATTCATCTTTACCAAGTTCTTTCTTAGCAGCTTCTAAATGTTTCTTAGCTTCTGCTTTATTGAATTTATTATCTGTTTTAACACCTTTAGTATAGTCTTCTCCTTTAGTATCCTTTACAAATTCTGTAGGTACTAATGAGTTTGCTGCTTTAGAACCATTGTTTAAATTACTCTTAACATATTGCTCTCTATCAATTGATTGTGCGATTGCCATTCTTAAATCTTTATTTTTGAATTCAGGTACATCTTTTTGATTCATTCTCATAAAGTAAACTCTTGATTCAAGTTCTGTGTTATAAGCTTTATCTTTTTCATATTTCTTAACATTTTCAGCTGGGATAAGCGCTTCATCTACATCCCCTGCGTTATACATATTTAGAGCTGTTTGAGGCTCTTTAACAACTTTAAAATTCACACTATCTAGTTTCACATTACCTTTATCCCAATATTCTTTGTTCTTAGTTAAAGTATAATTATCTTCTGTTTTCCAGTCAGATAACGTAAATGGTCCATTGTATAGTGTATCTTCAGCCGTTGTACCGTATTTATCGCCTTTTTCTTTTACGAATTTTTCATTTTGCGGTAAAAATGAACCGAATGACAATAATTCTTGGTAATAAGGTAATTCACGATTAAGTTTAATTTCTAATGTCTTATCATCAATCGCTTTAACACCTAATTCTTCAGGTTTCTTGTCACCTTTGTTAATATCTTCGGCATTTTCAATATCAAACATAATAAATGCATATTCAGAAGCAGTCTTTGGATCAACTAATTTACGCCAAGCATATACGAAGTCATGCGCAGTAACTTCATCTCCGTTCGACCACTTTGCATCTCTTAATTCAATCGTCCAAGTCAAACCGTCTTTAGACTTTTTAGGATCACCCTTTGCAATGCCCGGAATCGCTTTGTCATTTTTGTCTAACTTATACAACCCTTCCATCGTATTATTTAAAGCATCAAAAGACACAGCATCTGTTGCTAAAGATGAATCCATTGATGGAATATCCGAAATAGAAATTAATCGTAACTTTTTGCCATCCCCTGCAGAACCGTCACTTTTATCCTTTCCGTTTCCACCACTACATGCCGATAAAAGTAAAATTATCGACAGAAAAACTAAAAAACTCCACCTTGCATGTTTGTTTTTCATAAACATTTCCCCTTATTCAATTTTTGAAAATTCAGTCATTTCTGAACTTTCTTCAATTATAATGTTAATTTGTTTATGTCGCAACCTAAGTAATCAAGAAATACAATTTTTAGGATTTAGTATAGATTTCGTAAGAATAATTATTAAATATTATAAAATAAACCCTACAAATTTTGAATTTGTAAGGTTTATTCTCAGATTTAGATTTGGATTGTTTAATATTACTACCTTTTTCATCTTTATTATTACTACACGCTGACATAATAAGCATCAATGAGACAACTATCATAAATATGACTTTGTATTTTTTCATTTTTAATGCGCCTCCTCATTATTGTGTCAAACATCGCGAATATATAAAGAAAAGCAATCAATGTTTCCATTGATTGCTTTCATTCACTTTTATTTAGCTCCAGCGATTTCTACTTCTTTAAGTGAGTAGTCACCACCGAATTTATGTGGTTGCCAGTTTTTAACGTATGGTTGACGTAAACGTGCAACACCTTGTTGGTAAAGTGGCCCAATTGAAGCTGAGTCTAAGAATTTAGTTTCAGCATCTTGTAATAATTTAGTACGTTTAGCACTATTTTCCTCTTTTAACATTTCATCAGAATTAGCTTCTTCTAATGCTTTATCATACTCATCATTTGAATATCCAGTTTGGTTATGTGGACTATTTGACTTAAATAAATCTAAGAATGTAGTTGAGTCTGGATAGTCAGGACCCCAACCAGCAAATGAAATGTCATAATCGCCTTTAGATTCTAATGCTAATTTTTGTTTGAACGGTTGTTGTTTAATTTTTAAAGTTACACCTGGTAAGTTTTTCTCAACTTGTTCTTTAACGAACTCAGCTGCTTTTTTAGATTCATCAGCATCATAAGTTAATAACTCTATGTTGAATTTATCTTTACCAGTTGCTTTTTTAGCTTTTTCTAATAATTTCTTAGCTTCTTCTTTGTCATAGCCTAATGGAGATTTAACGCCATCGATGTAGTCTTTACCATCTTTGTCTTTAACGAAATCTTTAACCATTAATTTATCTGAAGGAACAGAACCATTGTTTAATAATGATTTAACATATTTGTCTTTATCAATAGATTTTGCGAATGCTTTTCTTAAATCTTCATTTGCTAAATCTTTATTCTTAGTTTTGTTAATTCTAAAGAAATAGTTAGAAGAGTTTAATTGAGTAGAGAAGTCTTCTCTATCTTTGTATTTTGTAACGTTTGAAGCATCTAATCCAACAGAATCTAATTTACCAGTTTGGTACATGTTAATAGCTGTTTGTACTTCTTTTACAACTTTATAGTTAACTTCTTTAAGTTTAACTTTGTCTTTATCCCAATATTCTTTGTTTGGTACAAGCTTCCAGTTATCTTCAGTTTTCCATTCTTTCATCATGAATGGACCGTTTGATAATGTAGCATCAGCAGTAGTCCCGAATTTCTTACCTTGCTTCTCAACGAATTTTTCGTTTTGAGGCATGAATGAACCGAAAGCAAATAGACTTTGCATCCAAGGAACGTCTTTAACTAATTTAACTTCTAAAGTATGATCATCAATTGCTTTAACGCCTAATTCTTCAGGTTTTTTCTTACCTGCAGTGATGTCTTTAGCATTCTCGATGTTTTCAAACATGTATGCATATTCAGCTGCTGTGTCTGGATCTACAGTTCTTTGCCAAGCATAAACGAAGTCATGCGCTGTAACTGGGTCACCATTTGACCATTTTGCATTGTCTCTTAATTTGATAGTCCAAGTTTTACCGTCTGCAGATTTTTCAGGATCTGCTTTTGCAACACCTGGTGCAGGATTATCATCTTTATCTAATACATATAATCCTTCTAAAGTTTGGTTAAACGTAAAGAATGATACTTGGTCTGTTGCTAAAGATGAATCCATAGTTGGAATATCTGATGATGAAGATAAGTTTAAGACGTTTTCAGATTTTTCGCTCTTAACGCCGCCTTTACCACCTTCGTCACTTTTAGAACCGCCACCACTACATGCTGCTAACGTTAAAACAGCTGCAACGAGTATTGACAATAATACCGAAATCTTCTTCCTCATATAGCTTTTCCCCCTTGTTTTCTTTCTCCTGAGTAATCAGAAGAGTTATTATAATTATATTTTAAAAATGTATGAAAAACAATAGTAATCCACACAATTTTCAAACAATTTAAAATAATACAAAATAAAACCTTCAAAAACTTTATAAATGCAAATAATGAATATAATATTATTTTTAATATAAAGTTAAGCTTCTGTTAAATCAAAGTCTTTATTATAGTTGGCCTTCTTCTCAGCAAATTCTTTTTCAGAACAATATACAAAGTGATCCGGACCTACTTCTCTTAATTCTAGTTTGTCGTCGTCTTTATAGTTATGTACATCTGGATTATATGAAGATCTTGTTCTTGTTCGTTCAGAATCAGGATCTGGTAATGGAATGGCTGATAACAATGATTTAGTATATTCATGTTGAGGATGCTTATAAATTTGGTCAGATGGTCCAAGTTCAACCAATTTACCAAAGTACATTACACCGATTCTATCTGAAATATATTTAACCATTGATAAATCATGCGCAATGAATAAGAACGTAATGCCTTTTTCATCTTGTAGCTTTTGCATTAAGTTAACAACTTGTGCTTGAATCGAAACATCAAGTGCAGAGATTGGTTCATCTGCAATAATGAATTCTGGTTCAACAGCTAACGCACGCGCAATTCCTAACCTTTGTCTTTGTCCACCAGAGAACTCATGTGGATATCTATTAGCATGCTCTTTATTTAAACCAACTGTTTCAAGTAATTCGTAAACACGTTTTTTTCTTTCTTCTTTACTTGAAACGAGTTTGTGAACATCTAAACCTTCAGCAATAATATCCATAACTTTAAGACGTGGATTTAACGATGCATATGGATCTTGGAAAATCATTTGCATACGACGATTAAATCGTAATAAGTCTTTACGCTTTTTGATATTTTGTATATCAACGTTATCAAAGATGACTTTCCCGTCAGTTGCATCATATAATTTAATAAGTGTGCGTCCCGTTGTCGATTTACCACAACCAGACTCACCAACTAAACCTAATGTTTCACCTTTAAATATTTGAAATGAGATATCATCTACCGCTCTTACCTCATTTTTCTTACCTACGTTGAAATATTGCTTTAAATTTTGAACATCAATCAGTACTTCTTTTTTATCAGCCATTAGAACGTCACCCTTTCTACACGTTTTGGCTTGTCAAATTGATCTGGTGTTGCTTTTTGTTTTAATTTAACAGCTTCTGGTAATTCTACTTTAGGTGCTCTTTCATCTAACAACCATGACTTCACAAAGTGTGTAGGTGAAATTTGGAACCAAGGTGGCTCTTCCTTAAAGTCAATATCTAAGGCATATTCACTTCGTCTAGCAAAAGCATCTCCAACAGGTGGCTTGATTAAATCTGGTGGTGTACCAGGGATGGCCAAAAGCTCTGTATCATGAGATGTTTCTAAACTTGGCATAGATGATAGTAAGCCCCATGTGTATGGATGTTTAGGATTATAGAAAATTTCATCAACAGAACCTGTTTCTACAATTTGTCCACCATACATAACTGCTACTCTATCTGCCACGTTCGCTACTACACCTAAGTCATGTGTAATAAAGATAATAGAAGTATCTATTTTGTGTTGTAATTCTTTCATCAATTCTAAGATTTGTGCTTGAATCGTTACGTCTAATGCTGTTGTAGGTTCATCCGCAATCAAGATTTTAGGGTCACAAGCTAATGCTGTCGCAATAACAATCCTTTGTCTTTGACCACCAGAAAATTGGTGAGGATAGTTATTAAATCTTTCTTTTGCTTTTGGTAAACCTACTAAATTTAAAATATCTAATGCGCGCTTTTTCGCATCTTGTTTAGATAATTTTTGATGCTTAATAAGCGGTTCCATGACTTGCTTCCCAATTTTCATTGTTGGATTGAGTGAAGTCATAGGATCTTGGAATATCATACCAATCTCTTTACCACGAATCTTCTGCATTTCTTTTTCGCTTAATTTTGCAATATCTTTCCCGTCAAACAAGATAGAACCGTCTTTAATTCGACCTACTTTTTTCGGCAATAAGCGTGTTAAAGCTTTAGTCGTAACAGATTTACCTGAACCTGATTCACCAACTATTGCAAGTGTTTCCCCTTTATCTAAATAAAAGTCTACACCTCTTACTGCTTGTACTTCCCCCGCGTCAATGTCGAAGGAAACATGTAAGTTATTTACTTCTAATATTCTCTTAGCCATAATTAATTTCCTCCTTATTTACGCATTTTAGGGTCAAACGCATCTCTTAAACCATCACTGAATAAGTAGAAGAATAAGATTAATAAACTTAATACTGTTGCTGGTACGAATAACTCATGTGGGTAAATCAGCAACATTTTTCTACCTGTATCAACTAATGAACCTAGTGATGCTTGTGGTGCAGGAATACCTAATCCAATGAAGCTTAAGAATGCTTCGAAGAAAATTGCACTTGGAACTGTAAACATTGACGTTACAATAATTGGGCCAAGTGTATTCGGTAAAATATGTTTAAAGATTAATTTAAAGTTAGAAACCCCTAATGTTCTTGATGCCATTACGAATTCTTGTTCTTTAATTTTCAAGAATTGTCCACGTACAATACGACTCATACCGAGCCAACCTGTTACGGACATGGCTAAAATAATTGTCCATATAGATGGATCAAATAGTAATACGAATAAAATTACGACAATTAAGTTTGGAATAGAAGAAAGTATTTCTACAATACGTTGTAAAATGTCATCTATTCTTCCCCCAAAGTAACCTGATACAGCACCGTAAATGACACCTATAAAGATATCTAGAGCTGCCGCTACAACACCGATGAATAAGGATACTTGTGTACCTCTCCAAGTACGTGTCCATAAGTCACGACCAAGTTCATCTGTACCGAACCAGTAATTTTCTTGAACGTTTTGACTTTCATATAAGTCAAATCCATCTTTATCTGTACCATCAAATGGTAAGAACGGAACTTTATCTAATACTGGAATTTTCGGTGGTAAGTTCGCATGTGTAACGTTTTGATCACTAAATTTATGATCGTTCATTAATGGACCTACTAAAGAAATTACTGTCAGTAAGATAAGGAATATTAAACCAATAATCGCTAGTCTATTCCCTACAAGTTGCTTCCAAGCATCTTGCCAGAATGTACGACTTTTTCTTTCGAATTTTTCTTCTACTACTTTATCTCTTCCATGTAATACGAAGCTTTCTGCTGACATACCTTGTGTTGAGTGTGTAACAGAGGCGTTATCATAACCGCTATTATTTAACTTGTTATCATCATTATTAGCCATTATTTTTTACCTCCTTCAACACGGATTCTTGGATCTACTAACCCATATAGTACATCAACTAAAAAGATTGAAATAATAAATAAGAAACTAAATAGCAATGTTAAAGCCATAATGACTGGATAGTCATTTGTTTGTATTGATCGAACGAATTGGTCACCTAGACCAGGAACGCCGAATATGTTTTCAATTGTCAAAGTACCTGTTAAGATACCTGCTAACATTGGCACAATAATCGTAATGATAGGAATTAACCCATTACGTACTGCATGTCCAAAGATAACACGTGCACTTGACATCCCCTTAGCTCTTGCTAATTCTATGTAATCAGAACTTAGGACCTCAATCATTTCAGAACGAATATAACGAGCAATTGTTGCTGTTACACCTGCTGCTAACGCAATTGATGGTAATACAGCAGCCATAAATCCATTCCAACCTGCTACAGGGAATATTTGCCATTCAACAGCAAATACATATTGTAGTAGTACAGCTAGAACGAATGATGGAACTGAAATAAATATTACCGATAGGAAGGTGGCCCCATAGTCTACTATTGTGTTTTGCCTGATTGCAGCAACTATACCTAATAATAAACCAGTAATAGTTCCTAAAATCATAGCATATGTACCCATTTCTACAGATGGTCCTAGCCTAGGTTTAATTAAGCTCCAAACCTCTCTGTTATCGTATTGGAATGAAATACCAAAATCACCTTTTGCGACACTTTTTAAATAGTTCGCGTATTGTACTGGTACAGGATCATTCAAACCATACTTTTCATTTATAATAACCTTCTGCTCTTCTGATAATTTCTCATCGTTGTACGGTGAACCCGGTAACAATTTCATTAAGAAAAATGTTATCGTCATAATTAAAAACAATGATATGAACATATAAATAATACGTTTCAAAGTATATCTAACCATTGTTTTGCCTCCAATCCCCTTATCAAATTCATATTTCTTTTAATATTCAGAAATATTTATTTACATTATACAGAATTTATACAATGTAAATCAACACGAATATTCAGAATTTTGAATATGAAACTAATCAAAAAAGCCAATTAATTTATTACGATAAAGCGACAACGCGATATCGATATACACTTTATTAGCATAAATATACAACAATTGTTTACTTATTACCTATTTTTTCTAATTTTCAGTCATTTACTATGTAGTAGCATACAATAATTATACATAAGTAAAATTACACTTATTTTTTTATTAAGTTCCACAAAACATAAATATTTTTTTCTAATCTGTTATAATACACTTAAATCTAATGATAAGAGGTAGGTAATAATGAAATTTTGGGGTATTTTTACTATAGGTTATATTAGCCTTTTCGCTGTCCTTTGTCTTATCTTTTTAAAAGACCTAGATCAAGCAGCTAATATATACTTTTACATCATGACAATTGCTTTTGCGGCAAGTTGGATTGTTGCGATGAAACAAGATGGCGTTGGAGAAGTTTCTAGACAAGCAGTTCGCAAGTTTAATTTTCATATGAAGTCTAAAGCGTCACAAGATTATTTAAAAGACGATGAAATCATGAATCCAAATATGAAAGAAATACATTTAAAAGAAAGAACAATACATAACTGGGTATTACCTTTTGTCGTATTAAGTACATTATTTTTTATTATCTCAATCTTTCTAGGGTTTATCGTTTAATATTTTTCATAAATAAAAAGCAGAAACACCAACTTTTCATTGGTATTTCTGCTTTTTTATGATCTATTTTTGATATTTTTTGAAGACTAATACTGCATTATGTCCACCAAAGCCTAAGCTGTTACTCATAGCGTACTCAATATCTAATTTAGCCGCTTCATTAGGCGTATAGTCTAAATCGATTTCTGGATCTGGTGTGTTGGCATTAATTGTCGGAGCGACAATACTATTTTCAATTGATAAAGCCGTTAAGATTGATTCAACTGCACCAGTTGCACCAAGTAAATGACCCATCATAGATTTAGTTGAACTTACTTTTAAGTTCTTAGCTGCATCACCGAAAGTAGATTTAATAGCTAATACTTCATATAAATCACCAATTGGCGTACTTGTTCCGTGTGCATTTAAATATTGGATATCTTCTGGTTTAATACCTGCATCTTTAATAGCTGCTTGCATTGCACGAGCTCCGCCTTCTCCATTTGGAGATGGTGCTGTTATATGGAATGCATCCCCAGTTGATCCATAACCTACAACCTCAGCATAAATATGTGCACCACGTGCTTCAGCTGATTCTAATGATTCTAATACGACTACACCAGCACCTTCACCCATGATGAAGCCATCTCTTCCTTCTTGGAAAGGACGACACGCTGTATTTTTGTCAGGATTTGTAGATAATGCTTTATTCGCACTGAAACCTGCAATAGCCATTTCTGTTATAGGTGCCTCTGTACCACCAGCTAACATAACATCAGCATCACCACGTTGGATGATTTTAAATGCATCACCTATAGAGTTTGTACCTGTTGCACAAGCAGTAACTGTACAACCATTTGGGCCTTTAGCGCCTAAATCTATAGATACTTGACCAGTTGCCATATCTGGAATCATCATTGGTACGAAGAAAGGACTTACACGTTTTGGACCACGTTTTAAAAGCATATTGTGTGAGTATTCGAATGTTTCCATACCACCAATACCTGAACCAATCCAAACACCTACACGATGACTATTTTCATCTGTAATTTCATATTTAGAATCTTTTAACGCTTCACGCGCAGCAACAATTGCGTATTGCGTGAATCTGTCCATTTTACGAGCATCTTTTTTAGGAATATGATTTTCAATATTGAAATCTTTCAATTCACCCGCTAATTTAGCTGGAAATTCAGAAACATCAATCCTTGTTACTTCGTCTATGCCGTTTTTACCGTTAATTGCATTTTCCCAAGTAGTAGGCACATCATTTCCTAAAGGGTTTAATGTACCTAAACCAGTCATTACAACACGTTTTTTCTCTGTCATTATCCAATTACCTCCTATTTACCCCAGCGTAACGTTATGGCACCCCAAGTCAGGCCGCCACCAAATCCAACTAGGACTATTGTATCGTTATCTTTTATTTTACCTTGTTCTAATTCATATGCAATACTTAAGGGTATTGATGCTGCAGATGTATTCCCGTATCTATCTACAGTTACACTCATCTTCTCTTTAGTAATACCTAATCTTTCACGAGCAGATTCCATAATTCTGATATTAGCTTGATGTGGTACAAACATATCGATGTCATCTGATTGTAGACCTGCTTTTTCTACTGCTTTAGTTGAAGCTTCACCCATAATTCTAACTGCAAACTTAAAGACTTCTCGTCCATTCATTTGGATTGTATTAGCATCCATATCTTGATACAGGTGTGGTCCACCATTACCATCTGAACCAAGCTCAACACTTAGAATACCTTTACTTTCTGATACTTCGCCAATGATTGCTGCGCCAGCACCATCACCAAATAATATAGCTGTACTTCTGTCATTCATATCTGTAATTTTCGTTAGTTTATCAGCACCAACTACTAATACATTTTTATAAAGACCAGATTGTACAAATTGTTGTGCAGTTACTATACCATAAATAAAACCAGTACATGCAGCAAGTTGATCCATAGATGGAACTTTATTTAAACCTAATCGTTTCTGTAACGTAGTTGCTACAGTTGGAAATGGTTTATCCCCTGTTGAAGTTGCTACGATGATCATTTCGATTTCTTCTTTATCCATACCAGAATCTTCAATCGCTCTTACCGCAGCTTCGTACGCTAAATCACTTGTATCTTCAGTATCATCAGCAAAACGTCTTTCTTTAATACCTGTCATTTTTGTAATCCATTCATCTGATGTATCTAAATAACTTTCAAAATGTTCATTTTTTACCACGCGTTTAGGCGCATATGCACCAAAACCTTTTATACCAATATCCATTATATTGACACCTTCTTATAATCTGTTGTTATTATCAGGTACTAATTTAACATACTTATACCATTATACACAAGCACAGACTCACTTTTAAAAATATTTAAATCGTTTTCATCATATAAGGTATACAATTTATAAAAAGTTAATTATAATGAATGATATGACATTAACAGTTACGGAGGATAAAAAATGCAATACATCTTAACTTTTATATGGGCATTCTTATTATCACAAATGATAAACTTTGTTTTACATAGTTTAGGCGGTTCAGATGAAGCGCTAAATTTTGTTAGTCCAACTATTTATGCAATCATTTTTACAGTTATTATTATTCTTTTAGATGCATTAGTTGGTAAATCTTCTTCGGACAAACAAAGTACACAACATTCATAAAAAAATCCCGTCAATTATATGGCGGGATTTTTCTTTGTGATTAACTTTATTATTTCTGGCTTATATTCATGGTTTGTACGGGGGCGTTGTGAACACTTCTTACCAAACTTGTTCATAACGGGGGCGTTGTGAACACTTCTTGCCAAACTTGTTCATAACGGGGCGTTGTGAACACTTCTCAGTCAAGTCCATATGTTTGTGTAATATCTTTAGAATGTAATCAACCTTTGGTTTTTTAATGAATCAAACAACTATATTTGTTTTGAAGTTTAAACAGATATAGTTGTTTGATCACTACTTATTTTTTAAAAAATAAGTAGCTTAATTAAGCGATAAATGGTCTGTTAGACTTATCAAATCTTTCTTGAATATCCATAAGTACTGCGCCAATTAATCTAAAAGCTGAATCTAGATTAGGGAATGTTTTAACTATTTTTTCTCGTTTTCTGAGTTGCATATTAATATTTTCAACTGAATTAGTAGTTCTTAGATTTTTATGATGTTGAGCAGGAAATCTATAGAATTGTGAGGCATCTTCGAAGCCTTCATCCAATATTTTAATAGCTTCCACATACTTAGGATTACTTTCATATTGTGCAATGAATTCATCTTTGAGCTGAACAGCGTGACGATATGTTGGTGCTTGGAATATTGATTTAAGTAACATTCTAGCTTCTTTAGAGTTCTTTTTAGGAAATCTCTCTACAATATTTTTAAGAAAATGGAATGTACAACGTTGCCAAGATGAATCAATAAACTGTGACTTAATAGATTTAATAAGTCCAGAATGCGCATCAGAGATAATAAGTTCAGGTGTTGTTAAACCACGCATTCTTAAGTCTTCAAAAAACTCTGACCAAGCTAATTCTGACTCTTGATTAGAAATTTTAAAGCCAATAATGTCGCGTTTTCTATTTTCGTTGATACCCATAGTGATATAAACACCTTTAGAAACAATTTTATTATTCTCTCTTACCTTAATGTGCATAGCATCAACAAATACATACTTATACTGATGACTAACAATAGGTCTACCAGCCCATTCTTTAATTTCAGGATCTAGGTTTTTTATTACGCCTGAAACAGTTGATTTAGACACAGATTTTCCCGTTAGGGATTCCACAATTTTATTAACATTTCTAGTTGAAACACCATTAATGTATGCTTCTGTCATCGCTAAAATAAGCGATTGGTCAGAACGCGAATATTGATTAAATACTTCAGTTGTAAATTCACCGTCACGTGTTCTTGGAACTTTTAATGTCAGATTGCCAATAGGCATCAGGAAATCACGCTCATAATAGCCATTAAGTTGTGCGTTTCTTCCTGAATTCTTTTGTTTATATCCAGCATTAACATACTTGTCTCTTTCCATTTCCATGTATGCATTTATGACAGTCATAGCTATTGTTTTCATAGACGCATTCATATCACTTCCAAAAATAGCACTTGCCAATTCTTCATAATCTAAGTTAACATTTAATTGAGTCATATATAGTCACCTCTACAATTTTTTCTTAGTCGATTACATTGTACCAAAGTGAGCTATATGTGGCTCTTTTTTTATTACACAATTATATGGACATATTCCACTTCTCGCCAAACTTGTTCATAACAGGGGCGTTAATTACAAAACTCGGCCGAAGTGTTACTATGGACATCCTTATTTACAAAACTTGGACGAAGTGTTACTAAGGACCCCCCTTAATTACAAAACTCAGCCAAAGTGTTACTATGGACATCCTTATTTACAAAACTCGGTCGAATTGTTACTAAGGATACCCATAATTACAAAACTCGGCCGAAGTGTTACTATGGACCGCTATAATTACAAAACTCATCTGAAGTGTTACTAACTCACTCAGTATTTGCACTTCTAACCAAACCTGCTAATAACAACCCCAGTATTTGCACCTCTAACCGAAACTGCTAATAACGACCCCAGTATTTGCACGTCTCACCTAACTTGCTAATTACTTCCTTGCTACCTTATACACAACACCAAAAAATCCCGCCAATTACATGACGGGATACTTTATTATGCATTTACTTCAAATTTAACTTCACCATCTACTAAGTGTACGTTTACTATTGTACCTTCTTTTAATTCTTGACCGATCATTAATCTTGCTAATGGTGTTTCAATTTGTCTTTGTACAAATCGTTTCAATGGTCTTGCACCAAATTGTGGTTCATATGCTTCTTCAGCTATCCACTCTTTCACATCTTGGTCTACACTCACTTTGATGTGCTGGTCTACTAATCGAATGTTTAAGTTTGTAATAATATGATCTACGATATGACTCATATCTTTAATAGATAATGGTTTGAATAATACGATATCGTCCATTCTGTTTAATATTTCTGGTTTAAAGTAAGCATGCAAGCTGTCGTCTACTTGTTTTTTAGTTGATTCTTCAATTTCACCATTTTCAGTAACACCATCTAATAAATATTGTGATCCAATGTTACTTGTCATAATGATAATTGTATTTTTAAAATCAACACTGCGACCTTTTGCATCTGTTAATCTACCTTCATCTAATAATTGAAGTAATACATTAAACACATCATTATGTGCTTTTTCAATTTCATCTAATAAAATAACTGAATATGGTTGTCTTCTAACCGCTTCTGTTAATTGGCCACCTTCTTCATAACCTACATAACCTGGAGGTGCACCAATCAAACGTGCTACAGAGTGTTTTTCCATATATTCACTCATATCAATTCTGATCATATGTTTTTCAGAATCAAATAATGTTGCTGCTAATGTCTTAGCTAATTCAGTTTTACCAACACCAGTAGGTCCTAAGAATAAGAAACTACCAATTGGTCTATTAGGATCTTTAATACCTGCTCGTGCTCTTACAACAGCATCTGACACTAAATCTACTGCTTCATCTTGACCTACAACTCTTTCATGTAGAATGTCTGAAAGTTTAAGTAATTTTTCTCTTTCAGTTTCAACAAGTCTTGATACTGGGATACCTGTCCATTGACTGACGATATAACCAATTTCTTCATCTGTTACAACTTCTCTAATAAGTCGGTCATGATCAGATCCTGTTTCTTCAGCAAATGCTTCTTCTAATTCTTTTAATTCTGCTTCTATTTGTGGAATCTTGCCGTGTTTAAGTTCTGCTGCTTTAGCTAAATCATATTGATTTTCTGCATTTTCAAGTGCTTGTTTACATTCATCTAATTCTGCTCTTTTATCTTGTAATGATTTGATTTGTTCTTTCTCTTGTTCAACTTTACTTTGTAATTGTTGTTGTTTTTCTTTTTCATCGGCTAATTCTTTTTGTAATTCTTCCAAACGAATTTGACTGCTTTGATCAGATTCTGATTTAAGTGCATTTTCTTCAATTTCTAACTGCATGACACGTCTATTTACAGCATCTAACTCAGTTGGATTAGAACCCATTTCTGTACGTATTGTTGCACAAGCTTGGTCTACTAAATCTATCGCTTTGTCTGGTAAGAATCTATCTGTAATATATCTATCTGATAATTCAGTTGCTGCCACTAATGCTCTATCTTGAATACGAACACCATGGTGTACTTCATATCTTTCTTTCAAACCTCTTAAAATTGAAATAGTATCTTCTAAGTCAGGTTCTTTAACGTTTACTTTTTGGAAACGTCTTTCTAATGCTGAGTCTTTTTCAATGTATTGACGATATTCATTTAAAGTTGTTGCACCGATACAGTGTAACTCACCTCTTGCTAACATTGGTTTAAGCATGTTACCTGCATCCATTGCACCGTCTGTTTTACCTGCGCCAACTAACATATGAATTTCATCAATGAATAATAAAATTCTTCCTTCAGATTCTTTAACTTCTTTTAAGACTGCTTTTAATCTTTCTTCAAATTCACCGCGGAATTTGGCACCAGCTACTAGTGCTGATAAATCTAATTCAAAAATTATTTTATCTAATAGTGATTCAGGAACATCTCTTTTAACAATTCGTTGAGCAAGTCCTTCTACAATGGCTGTTTTACCAACACCAGGCTCACCTATTAATACTGGGTTATTTTTAATTTTTCTACTTAATATACGAATCGTATTACGAATTTCCTCATCTCTACCGATTACAGGATCCATTTTCCCTTTTCGAACTTCTTCGACTAAATCTCTACCGTATTTAGATAATGCTTCATATTGTACTTCAGGATTTTGTGATGTCACACGATTCCCTCCTCTTATTTTATTAATAATTTCATTAACGACTTCTTTTTTATTGCCTACAATATCGATTGTTGTTTGGTCAACCTCGATAGCTGCTTTTAAGATATGCTCCATAGACATATAGTCATCTTGCATTTCTTCTTTAATTTTAGCTGCTTTATTAAATAATTCATTAAGCTTTGGCGAAATATATTGTCCATATTGGACGTTATCACCTTTAACTACAGAATATTGTTTTAACTTTTGTTCATATTTATCTTTTAAAATTTCTGTATCAATATTTGCTCTTTCAAGCGTTCTTTTATAAATACTTTCATCTTCATTTAATGCTGCTAGTAATACAGCTTCTATTTCAATATTTTGTAGTTGATATGATTGTGATAATTGTTGTGCTTGTTCAATTGCACTTTGTACGGAATATGTCATCTGATTAATATCCAAATGTATCACCTCTTTAAATTTTCAACGGTCAATAGTTTGACTATCTTTGACCTTAATTTGATTATATACCTTTTGACCTTCTTTGACAAATATAAAGCACCAAAATTACAAAGCTTTTTTATGACATTTTATGGTAAACTATAAGTGAAATCATAAGGGGAAGTGATCTTTTGCAAACTACATATACAGAAGCAACTTCAATTATTGAGTATATTATTCAACATGGTCAACGACACCATTTTAATGCCCACCATTATATATACCATACTGGAGACTTATGTAATCATATTTATGTAATTGTAGAGGGAAAAGTCATTACACATCGCGTAATGGAAGACGGGAAAGAATTTAATACTAAACTATTAGGCAGACATAGTATTTTCGGTTCGACAACATTATTTTGTGGCAGAAAGACACATAGCCTTTCAGCAAGAGTAAAAGAAGCAGCTGTCGTATTTAGTATTCCTAAAGTACAATTCGAAGAAGCCATTTTAAATGATGAAGTGCTTAAATATGAGTGGTTACTGTGGGTACAAAATGAAAACGAAAAAAATGAATATCAAATTAGAGATGTCTATACACTAGGGAAAACAGGTGCATTCTATTCAATATTGATTAAATTAGCAAATACTTATGGCATACAAGATGATAATAGCATTTTGATCAATGTAGATTTAACCAATCATGAATTAGCCAATTTTTGTAATGTAACAAGAGAAAGTGTTAACCGTATGTTGAGTAATTTAAAGAAAGAGAAAATCATCTCCATCAATCATAAAAAAATCACCATACACGACTTAGATTATTTAAAGAAAGCCATCAATTGCGAAAATTGTCCTTTATCCATATGTAGGATAGAATAAGACAATTATAAACAACAAAAGCAGTAGAGCTGCATGTTCTAAACATGATGCTCTACTGCTTTTTGATTACTTTTAGCTTACACCTAATGCAATTTTAGCGTAACGTGACATTTTGTCTTTGCCCCATGGTGGATTCCAGACAATGTTAACTTCTGTTTCTTTAATTTCAGGTAATTCTGCTAATGCAGTTTTAACCTGATCTATAATTTGTGGCCCCATTGGACAACCCATAGAAGTTAAAGTCATTTCTACTGTGCATAATCCTTCGTCGTCTAAGTCAACATTATATACAAGACCTAAGTTAACTATGTCTATTCCTAGTTCTGGGTCAATTACATTCTCAAGTGCACCGATAATACTATCTTTCATTGCTTCTTCCATATTTTCACCTCATTCTAAAAGTTACTATATATAATATATCAAATTTAAAGCATGGGTTAAAGAAAATGATATGATATTATTGTATGTATCATAAAGAAAAATGGTAAGGAGTTATCGATATGGAAAAACATTTAATTTGTTTAGATTTAGATGGCACATTATTAAATGATGAAAAGCGCATCTCACCTTTTACTAAAAAAGTATTACAGTATTTAAAAAAATCCGGTCATGAAATTATGATTTCAACTGGTAGACCATATCGAGCAAGTGTGGATTATTACAATGCAATGAATATGAATACCCCGATTATTAATTTTAATGGTGCTTATATTCATCATCCAACAGATAATAGGTTCCCAACGAAACATGAGCAATTTGATACGCGTATCGCATACAAAATTTATAAAGATATTAGTCAACTTGATATTAAAAATATTATTGCTGAAGTTAAAGACCAAGTGTATATCAACAACTATGATCAATCACTATTTGAAGGTTTTAGCATGGGCAATCCTGAAATAAAATATGGAGAACTTGATCAATTACTACCTGAATCTCCTACGAGTTTATTAATTCAAGCAGAAGAAAGTGAGATTCCACGTATTAAAAGACATTTAAATAAACACTATGCTGAATTTATAGAACATCGTCGTTGGGGTGCTCCTTTTCCTGTTATTGAAATTGTTAAAAAGGGTATTAACAAAGGTAAAGCGGTAAAATATGTCGCTGAATATTTAGATATAGATTTTGATAATATTATTGCTTTTGGTGATGAAGATAATGATTTTGAAATGATTCAATTTGCCAATTATGGTATCGCAATGGGAAATGCTATTCCAGAACTTAAAGAAATTGCAACAGAAGTTACAGACACTAATAATAATGATGGTATCGGAAAATACTTAAACAAACATTTTGAATTAAATATGTAAGGGGATTTTTACATGAAAATGATCGTGGATAGTGGTTCAGATTTAACGTTATCACAAATTGAAGAAAAAGGATTTTACTTCTTACCTTTCGGAATTGTCATTGATGATCAAAATAAAGTTGATCAATACGAAATCTCAAACGAAGAAGTATTAGCAGCAATTAAAAACAATAAACATCCAAAGACGAATCAAGCTACTATGGAACAAATGACAAAAGTATTTACTGAAGTTGCAGAAAAGAAAGAACAAGCCATTTACCTAGCTTTTAGTAGTGCTTTAAGTGGGACATATCAAACGGCTTGCTTAGTTAAAGAACAAGTGAAAGAAACATACCCAGACCTTGATTTAACGATATATGACACATTAAGTGCATCAATGGGATGCGGTAAATTGATTCTCGATGTACAAGATAAAATTGAACAGTCATATACATTTGAAGAGCTTGACGCTTATATTAAAGAGCGAATTGATAAAATTAGACACTTATTTACAGTTAAAGATTTAAACTATTTAGCTAGTGGTGGCAGACTTTCTAAAGGACAAGCATTCTTAGGTAATTTATTAAATATTAAGCCACTCCTTCATGTTGAAGAAGGTAAACTTGTTCCGATTGAGAAATATCGTGGTTCTAAAAAATTATGGCATGCCATTATAGATAAGATGAAAAAAGAAAATAGTGATTACTCTGATGACATTATTTATATGACACATGCTGATGATATTGAAGAAGCAGAAAAAATTAAAGCACTGATACAATCAAATCTTTCACCTAAAGATGTTGTCATTTCAAATATCGGACCAGTTATATGTTCACACACTGGTAGTGGCACAGTCGCTATATTCTATTATAAGGAGTGATGGTAAGTGGCTAAAATTATCGTAATCGGTGCAGTTGCTGGAGGCGCAACAGTTGCATCGCAAATTCGACGACTTGATCCGGATAGTGATATTACAGTTTATGAAAAAGATAGAGATATGAGCTTCGCAAACTGTGGCCTTCCCTATTATTTAGGAGAAGTCGTAGAAGATAGAGATATGATGTTATCAGCAACACCTGAACAATTTAAAGACAAAAAGCATATTAAAGTCAAAACTTATCACGAAGCGATTGAATTAAATGATGCTAAAAAAACAATCACGATTAAAAACCATGAAACTGGTGAAATTTTTGAAGATGCATATGACAAACTTATTTTAAGTCCGGGTTGTCGTGCAAGACATTTAGGTTTTCAATCTGATCGCGTATTTACATTAAGAAACTTAGTAGATACTGACAAAATAGAAGACTTCATTCAAAAAGAAAATGTCCAGTCTGCATTAATTGTCGGTGCTGGTTATGTGAGTTTAGAAATTCTGGAGAATTTATATAATAGAAATATCCAGACAACTTTGATACATCGTAGCGACCACATTAATAAGAGTATGGATAAAGATTTAAATAAAGTTATATTTGATGAGTTAGAAAAACGACATATTCCTTATAGATTAAATGAAGAAATTGCAGATATTTCAGGACGTGAAGTAACTTTTAAATCTGGGAAAACAGAGTCATATGATATAGTCATTACTGGTGTCGGAATTGAACCGAATAGTGATTGGTTAAAATCATCTTCACTTAAATTAAATGAAAAAGGCTATATCCCAGTAAATGAATATTTCGAAACAAATTTAGATGATGTATATGCATTAGGTGATGTGATCGAAACATTCTATAGACATACAAAGAAACCAACTAGTATCACTTTAGCTTGGGGTGCCCATAGAGCTGCATCATTAATCGCTGAAAACATTACATCAAATTCATCAAGTTCTAAAACTACTTTCAAAGGTTTACTTGGTACAAATATTGTAAAAATGTTTGATTATGCATTAGGTAGTGTTGGCGTTTCAGAAAGCGAACTCTCAAATTATGATTATGAAGTAGTTGAACAAACCCAAAAACAACATGCTGGCTATTATCCAAGTGCCGAACCACTTACATTACGTGTTTATTTTGATAAAGCATCACGCAAAATATTACGTGCATGTGCAGTCGGTAAAGATGGTGCTGATAAAAGGATTGATATCATAGCTACAGCAATAATAGGAGATTTAACTGTAGACGAACTACGTGATATCGAGATCGCTTATGCACCACCATTCTCTAGTCCAAAAGATATTGTTAATATGATTGGTTATAAAGCACAATCAAAATAAAGTATGTGAATTATAATAGAGCGACCCGATAATTCCGTTTTCGGGTCGCTATTTTATTTTATCGGCCTGATAATCTCGTTTTCGGGTCGATAAATTTTTTTATCGGCCTGCAAATCTCATTTTCGGGTCGATAAATTTTTTTATCGGTCCATATTTCTCATTTCTGGACCGGTAAATTTTTTTATCGGTCCATATTTCTCGTTTCTGGACCGGTAATTTATTTTATCGGTCCAGAAACACACCCCTTACTACCTCTAACAATGAAAAAAGCTGGGACACGGATGTCCCAGCTTTACATATTATTGATTATTCTTTTGTCGTTTGCTTCTTCTTGATACTAAGAAGATAAATAATCCAAATAATAGGATTACTAGTACTGCTGCAACTAAATAACTATTATTCAGTCCTCTTTCATTAATAATTGCGTATAGTTCACTTTCTTCTCTATCCGTAATTAAGTCATATCGATTATCTTTACCTTTAATATTATCTCCTAATATAAGGCCAGATAACATTTTATTTTTTTCAATAATCTTATCATCTAATGTGACTTTTTTAGACTTACTGCTATCGTTAATATTCAAGATATAATCAATCGTATTTGTGTCATAATAAAACAAGTTTGTGCCTTTGTCATGCGGCAATACTTTCACTTTACCTTCATACAATTCTTGATATTGTTTAAAGGTATCAGCAATTTTTTCTAAATATTTTATTACTTCTTTATCCGTTCTAAAGTTCTGTAGCTGATTGATTGTTTCGATTTTCGAACCGTTTACCGCTATTTCTGTACCATAGTTCATCATAACTGGACCTTTATATCCCCACATATATGTCATTAATTGTTTAATACGTGTTCCAGGGAATTTGTTCTCATCTGCAGCATGTTTTGTTAAACGTTCTGTAAACCAAGTATCTGCAATGAGTACTTCACCTTTTTGATTATAAGCAGGAATTTCGGTATTTTCAGTTTTAAATGCATTTTGAATAGCGGTACGTGTATCATTTGTCGATAAATGTTTAAAGTTCTTAGCATTTATGCCGTCTTTATTAATGATACCGTAAGTATCCAATCCCTCAGGTAGAAACGCCTCAGCATCTATACCATCTTGAACGATATTCATCGAAACACCATCGATATGATATTTATCAACAAAATTTTTAACTTTGGCTTTATAAATACCTTGATTCTCACTATTCTTCAAATCAATGAATTGTTCATTTTTAAAGTATGATTTTTGAATTTGATTTAAATCACGATTTGTAGATTGCTTAAAATCATCTGTATACGTAACTGGCATATCAACGATGATTTTCATATCTTTATTATGCACTTTTTCAATTAATGATTTGAATGCTTTTTCTCCACCCAGTACTTTGTCAATATCATCATAGTTTTTCACTTTATATCCTAAAAAATCTTTCTGATCATGTGAAAAGACAGGTGAAATATGTATCGTATTAAATCCCATATCATGAATATAATCTAGCTTTGATTCAATCCCTTGGAAATCCCCTCCAAATGGTAAATCATTCGATTGATTATTATTTTTAATCATCTTATTGTTGTCGTTATTTCCATTCATAAAACGATCAACCACTAAACTATAAATTCTAGGGTATTTAACATCCTCGTATTCTTTCTCTTTCGCAAAAACATAGCTACTAAAAAGTGGTGCGATTAATATAATCGATATGATTATTTTTGTCCATTTATTCATTTATTCAACCCTCTTTATTACCCAATTAACTCTATTATACTAAAACGTTTACTTAACTGATAGAACTACATGAAATTGTCATAAATAAATTCAATAAAAAAATCCATTCATGTCTTGTATATACAAAATCATGAATGGATCTTAAAGTGGCTATTAACCAAAGTGTAATACGCCCATTGGTAAATAACTACCTAATAAAATTGTTAATACCATTACAACAATTGTTGCAATGAATAAGCCTTGGCTGTTTTTATTCTTTTTCTTCTTAGCAATTGTCACTTCAATTAAACCAAGAACTGCAAGTCCAAGAATAAATTTAATACCATAAAGCATACCGTTAATTCCCATAGCTTGCATGAAAATAACAAAACCAGAAATTAAAGTAAATACCATGAATAATCTTAAGACCATATGCACTGGTTTATTTGTAACTTTCATGTAGACAACGAAGAATAAGATAATCGTAACTAACCAGCTAAAAATATGGAAGTGTATCATATTTAGTTCCCCCCAAATATTCATATTTCTTTTCCAATAGCATTATAACATAGGAACAATTAGAATAAGCCCATTTTTGCAAAAGCAAATATTAAAGTTAACGCATAATTCACAATTTATTCAAATGTTCGTCCTACTAAAAAGAATACCCCCTATTCCAAGTTTCTATCACTCGGTTTAGAAGGTACTCTTATATATTACTTTAATTATTTTTCACTAATGAATGTTGTTAAAGTTCCGATACCATCAATTGTAACTTTAATTTCATCACCTGGTTGTAAAAATTGTGGTGGGTTCATGCCTGCACCTACTCCAGCCAGTGTACCTGTAGCAATGATATCCCCTGGATGTAATGCTACATATTTAGAAATTTCAGCAATTAATTCATCGATTTTTAAGATCATTTCATTTGTATTACCATCTTGACGAATTTCATTGTTCACTTTAGTGACAATATTAACGTCTTCAGGTAATGGTAACTCATCTTTAGTTACGATATATGGACCCATTGGGCATGCACCTGTTAATGATTTAGAAAGGAATGCTTGATCGTGTTCCTTTTGAGCATTTCTATCTGTAATGTCATTGATGATTGTATAACCATATACATAATCTAAAGCTAATCCTCGTGGGATTTTCTCTCCATGCTTACCGATTACAACGCCTAATTCACCTTCATAATCTAACTTGTCTGTTACATCTTTATGATTCGGAATTTCTGCGTTATCACCAGTTAAAGATGATGCTGCTTTAGTGAATACATATAATCTATTAACTTTATTATTTAATTCTTCAGCGTGTTTTTTGTAATTACGTCCGAAAGCAATTACATTATTTGTAGGTGTTACAGGTGGTAAAAACTCGATATCCTCGAAGCTATATTTGTAATCGTCTTTCTCAGCAAATTCTTCTACTTTAACGATTGCTTTACGAACTGCTTCTTGGAAATCAACATTTATATTTAATTGTAAACCTTCTAATAATGTCTTAGGATTAAAACCTTCTTCTCCAAAGTCCGCAAATACTTTGCGTAAATCCCAAACCGCTTCTTCACGTTTTACTTTCACACCGTATGAAGTGATATCTTTATGTTTAAAAGTTAAAAATTTCATTCACTCTGTCAACTCCTTCTTATTCTTAATTTCGATTATACCGAATTTTTAGATAAATCGCATGCTTTTCAATCGATTATTTTAAATATGTTACTTTTCTCCATAATTTTTCCAATGGTCCTTGTTTAAATTTCATTAAATACAGATAACTCACGATAAGTTGCACGAAATAAATAACGATACCTATGATATAAATAGTTAAGACAGGTAACTTACCATAGAAATTAAACCCAACACCATAGAATATGATAATACAAATTACACTTTGCATAATATAAGTCGTTAAGCTTAGTTTTCCAATTGATTGTAATGGCGTTAAAATTTTTCGAGCTGTTTGCTCTTCACATAAGATCACAAAGAACATAATATAGCTCAATGCAACAATGGGACCACCAATCATCTGACTCATTAATTGTGATGTTACAGAACCTTCTAACACGATTTGAATCATTTTAATCGCTAAACCTAAAATTAGTACAACAACGCCTATCACCATATATAGATTTTTATGTTGTTTAATTTTGTTAAACCAATTAATTTGATGAGCATAAATACCGAATAGCATAATCGGTAAAATAGAAAATGGTCCTACTAGAATGGCGTTAGCAATATTCATACCAAAATATTTCAAATTAAAGCCAATAATCGATACATAATCAGCACTTGATAATATATTATTAACTCTTTCTAATTCTTGTAATCCTACGAAGCTTTCTATTTGTGTGACATCTTTTAATAAAATCATTGGCAGTAAATATAACAGTACAAATATGCCGATTCCTATTGATAGTGCAACTAATGTAAATTGTGGTTTCAAGCGCACAAATATGATTGCAATTAAACCTAACAATGCATATGTTGATAAAATATCACCATAAAAAATAAACACGCCATGAATGATACCTAGCAATAATAAAAATAATAATCTTCTCGTAATCATTGGATAATAGTTTAATCCCTTATCCAAACTATTTTGATACATGATAGACAAACCATAACCAAATAGAAATGCAAATATTGGATAAAATGAAGCGATTATAAATAATGAACTGATTTTAAACCATGCACCATCTTGATGTTGAAAAAACTCAAACGGATTGATGATTTGATATGGATATGCAAAGGTTAAAATATTCATAAGTAATATACCTAGTAAACTAAACCCTCTTAATGCATCAATACTAAATATTCTTTGTTTTGCCATTAATGATTCTCCTTGATGTGTTTCGTTCCATATTGAAAGAAGTATAAATAACCTTCAACTGGTTTCTTCAATATTGTTTCCAATGTATTTTGATAATAACGCATTTGAACGTCATATTTTTGTTTCATCGCTTCTGCTACTTCTTCTTTTGTTTTACCTCTACGAACGATAAATGCATCTGTTTTATAATCTATAAATGATACTTTATCTCCTTCAATAAAAATACAATCTATCATCCCTTGAATAATCGGTTTATTATCTTTTTCAGAAACATCGAAAGATAAACCTTGATCGATATCATCTTGACCAACTACAAAAGGTACCTCTCTCATGACTTTGTCTGCATTGACTAACCTTTTATATAAATCGGACTTTGTAAACACTTCTATTAATGATAAATCTAAATCTTCCATAGCGTCATCAGGTAGTATTTCTTTATCCATCAACTCGTGTACAAGATTTTGTAAATCTTCTACAGTTAATCCTCCTTGCTTTAGAGGAAGGTGTTGCATGACTGCATGCATCAAAGTACCAATTTCGGCACTTTGTCTTTTTTGTTTAGTCATAAACTTAGGTCTGTCATAAGATTTAGTACCGAGCTGATATTGTCTCACAATTTGATAATCCGTACCCGCTTCTTCAGTTTCTCGTTGACGTTTAATTTCAGAAACAGATTGTTTTGCTGCAATATTTAACAGTTGTTCATCCGGATATTTGTACACCATCTGATTATAGGTTTCATCCTTTTTCTCAGAAGGTTTATATTTCATAAGTGTATCTAATGTTGGCTTTTCATATGAGGTATCTTGTTCTTCATCTTGTTCTTCCTCACGTATGATATTGATATTAAAAGATTCACTTCGTTCAGACTTAAATGGCATTGAGTGTGATAGACCATTATCTTTCGATTTAGCAAGAACTGAAGAGATAAGATCAAATGGTGATTTCGCCTTCACTCTATATTCAGATTCAATCATTTCATCTTGATCTGCACTTACGAGACCAATTTTTTCGAGTGCTTTATCACCTTTAACACGACCAATAAGATATAATCCTTCTTTAGCTCTCGTTAATGCGACATATATCAATCTCATTTCTTCAGAAATCATTTCTGTTTCATTGATATTTTTAAATATAATAGATGCTAATGTTGGGAATGAGACTTCTTTTTCAATATTGAAATATGTTAAAGCTAATCCATATCGATTATTTAAGATAACATGCTCTCTCAATTCAGTACGGTTAAATTCACGTGTAATACCTGAATAAATAACAAATGGAAATTCCAGACCTTTACTACTATGAATCGTCATCATACGTACAACATCATCATTCGGCCCTATAACACTTTCTTGTCCGAAATCTTGGCCACGATCAATTAATTCATCGATAAATCTAATAAATTGGAAGATACCTCTTAAACTAGATGCTTCAAATTGTATTGCTTTATTTAATAAGCCGTATAAGTTCTGTCTTCTTTGAACACCACCAGTAAGGCCACTAAAGTAAGAAATTAAGTAATAGTCATTATATAATTTATCCAACAGTTGCCATACTGGAACAGACTTACTATATGCTTGATACATTTTCAATTGCGTTAAAAATTGATTAAGCTTTTCTACTAGCGCTGTATCTGCTTCTGGATTTGACATATATTTATAAATAGAATCTATATAGTAAATTTCTTGAGGCGCCTTATTTCTAATTTCAGCAAGCTCATCTTCTTTAAACTGAAAAGCTATCGAACGCATAACTCCGACTAAATATTTATCTTGCAGTGGGTTATCTATCACACGTAAAAATGAAAGCATCAATCTAATTTCATTTTGTTCGAAGTAGCCTTTTTTCGATTCTACATAAAACGGAATATTCGCTTCTTTAAATTGTTGTTGCATGTGCATCGCATTACTATAACTTCTCTCAAGAATCACGATATCTTTAAAAGTTGCTGGTCGATAACTTTGCGTTTTTCGATCAAATACGCGCTTGTTATCTAATATATATTGCACTTTATCTACAATAGCCTTTGCTTCAATAAGATTATTATCTTCTACTTCAAATGAATCTTGGACGATAATATCCATTTCTAGTGGCGTATGTTGTGAATCATAATCTGCACCGTAATACAATTTAGATTCATCGTTATATTCAATTTCACCTACAACTTCATCCATCATATGTGAAAAGATAAAATTCGTATTATCGAGTACTTCTTTTCTAGATCTAAAGTTCTTAGATAAATCGATCACTTCACCTGATGCCATTTCCGGATCATTAAATCGTTTATATTTTTCTATAAATAATTCTGGCTCAGCTTGTCTAAATTTATAGATGGATTGTTTCACATCACCAACCATAAATAAGTTACCATTATGCTCTTCTCCACGTTTAATACAACTGATGATAGCCTCTTGTACTCTATTAGTATCTTGATATTCATCTACTAAAATTTCATCAAAGTAATCTCGATATTGCAATGCAATTTCTGAAGGATTACCATCATCATCTGTCAAAATTTCTAAAGCTAAATGTTCATAATCAGAGAAATCAATAATTCTTTTTTGTTGTTTAAGTGATTGGAAATATTGAATGACATCTTTCGTGATATCCGCAATCACTTTCACTCTTGGTCCTATATCTTTCATATCTTGAATTAAATCTTCTCTACTTCTGCTGAGATAACCTTCAGTCAGTTCTTTTAAGTGGTCAATATAAGCTGTATGATAGTCTTTACCTAGTACCAGTAATTGCTCTGACCCTTCATTTTCAGACTTAATTTTCGCACTATTTGTCGGTAATTTCTTTGCTGCCATATCTATATGTATTTGATCAAGTGGCTTACTACCTTCAAATACGCGCTCTAACCATATGCGTTCACCTTCTAAATACTTCACATGTTTATCGACTTCATTTAAATGCTGGTAGCAATCTATTGACTGATACAAAGCATTTTTAGCACTATCTAATTTACGATAAATAAGTTGGTCAAACATTTTAAAATAATTATGATTTTCATCAATTTGATCATATGGTTGATCCAATTCATTTAACCACGCGAAAGGATCTGCATGTGCAATACTAAATCGATACAAACGGTTCAATAATGCTCTTAAAGGCTCGTCAGAACGGTCATTTGATAAATGCTCAACGATCTCTAAAAATGTCTGTTCATTCTTTTCATAATAGCTTTCTAACACATCATCTATCGCCTGTTCTAATAAGACAATACTCTCAACTTCATTTGCAGTTCTAAAGTTTGGGTCAATATCAATCGTGTCATAATGTGATTTAATTAATGTTAAACAAAAGCTATGAAGTGTAGAAATTTGAGCTTGATGAATTTTAATTCTTTGTGACTTTAAATGTTCATCTTCAGGATATTTAATGCTTTCTTTTTGAATTGCAGCATTGACCCTTGCTTTCATTTCTCTCGCACTTGCGTTAGTAAAGGTTACAACAAGCAGCCTATTGACGTCTTGTTTGTTACGCATAATTTTTTGAATTATACGTTCAACTAGCACAGCTGTCTTACCGCTTCCCGCTGCTGCTGCAACAAGTATATCTTTACCTTCACTATATATCGCTTTCCATTGATCATCCGTCCACTGTGCATCTATCGGCTTTTCAGGCAATGTCATTCTTCCGCCTCCTCTCTCAACATGTCGATGATTTCATCTTTCGTTAATGTATGTTCGATTTCTCTATATTGCTCTGTATCAGTTATAGGGTCAATGTGACAAACTGATTTAAATTCACAAAATTGACATGGTAACCGCTTTTGATAGCGCATAGGCGAAACTTCTGTATGCCCATCCATAATTTGTGTAGCTGTTTCAACAAAGTTTTCTCTATTTTTATTCATTAATTTGAAAAATAGTTCTTCATCTAAAGCTTTACTATAACTATTTAACTCACCATTTTTCTTTTTCGTGACAGGGATCATGTCAGATTTTAATTGGTCTATCAATTTATCATCAAGCGCATCGACTACTTCAGGATTTCTATTCACATAGCCGTCCATTTTGAATTTTTCAATAGTTTGTTGATAAATATCATCTACTTCTGGAATTTCTCCCCAACTTGTTGCTTTAATTTCAGGTTCATGCACATGGAAATACAATAACGCACCTGGTGATACGTTATCTTGTAGATTTAACAAAGCTTTATTTTGCAGTACGACATCTAAATACGTAAACATTTGCATTTGCATGCCATACATTACTTTAGTTAAATCTAAGCTTGTCACTGATGACTTATAGTCAATAATAGACACATAATCTTTATCTTTACCTTTATATACGTCCAATCTATCAATTTGACCTCTAATATTAATTGGAATTTTTCGTTTCGTTGCTAAAGGTGTCATTTTTAATTGATGTTTAGATGTTGCACCAAAGTTTAATTCAAATTGATAAGCTTTGAATTTTGAATGACTTGTTTGATACTTCATTGCTTCTAATGTAGATTTTAAAATGTTTTGAATGCGTAATTTTAAATATCTATAATGTGCAGTACGATGTAGGACATCAAATTGAATTTTAGGCAAACTTTCATCGATAGCTTCGTTTATAAGTTTTGTCATGGCTTTCGCTGATAACTTACTAAAGTCTCCATTTACTTCATCTGAAATATATTTCAATGTTTGATGGAATATATTACCGATATCGACACTTTGAATTTGATATTTTGTACGTTCGTTTAATTTTAAACCGTGTGACACGTAATGTTTAAATGGACATTGATTATATGTTTCAAACCTTGATACACTGGCATTTATTTTCTGACCATATAGTGATTCAGATACGTCTGTATTCAATTGGACTGTATCATTTTTATACGTTAAAGCTGATGTTAAAAATTGAACAGTTTGGTCTAAATGATGAATATCTAATGAAGCATGATATGCATCTAACCATATATCATTAACAATCTCATCATTCATCCAATCATTTAAATGTTCAAATATATGCATTTGACTTTGATGTTCATGTTCTAATAATTGGATAGGATTGTGCTCTATATTTGCTTTTAGTGATTGAACTTCAAGATTGGTAAATAGCGATTGTATTGTATTGATAAATGGACTCTTTTCTCTAATTTCTCCGCCATCGGACATTAAACTATATGTGAATACAACTTCTTTCTTAGCGCGTGTCATCGCAATATAACATACAAACGCTTCGTCCATCTGTAAAATATCACTCGTCGGGCTTAATTCTAAACCACTCGATGCTGCTAATTCTTTCTTCTCATCGTCTGTTAATAACAACATTTGATTAGATACTTTCGGTAATACACCATCATTCATACCAAGCAAGAATACAATTTCTTTATTATCCACTTTGGCTAAATCAATATTACCGACTGTTACTTCATCTAGTGTTTGTGGAATCATTGAGAATTCTAATTCATCCAATCCTCTATCCAATATTTCAATGTATTCATTTAAAGAAAGCTTTACATCGCCTAACACTTCTACAATGTCATCAAATATACGAATTGTGCCTTCCCATACTTGGTCAATTTCTTCCGCTTCTTCAAATTGATGCTTTATTTCTAATTCATCGCGCATCGTCATTAAGTGGGTAGGTAAATCAAATTGTTCGATAACGCCGTATAATCGACTCGTAAAGTCTTCCACTGTTTGACTATCAGCTAAAGCTTCGTTCAACTTTTCAATTCGATTCACAACATAATCTTTCAAGTCGATGACACTTTGCACCGTTTTCCTATCTTCTTCTATAAATGTATCTTCTTCTTTTCTTAATGATTTTTTGCCGAGCTTTTCAAAAGATTCAACTGTGAAAAATTCTGGATTCGTCCATCTCTTACCAGATATCCCTCTTTCAAATGCATAGTTTTCTAATATATCAATTAAATATGGCGCATTTGGGATATGGCTTGTTAAGATGCCTGTCTTCAACATGCGCATGACAGGTTCAAATCTCCATCCAGTTTGAATGACTTCCAACATAGACCGTAAACATTCAATGAACGGATGATATGCCATTTTCTTTTTCGCGTCATGATTATATGCAATATTAAAATGCGGTAATACCGTTTCAATCAACTGCTCATAACCTGGATCACGATAAAGTATCGCGATGTCTTTGTATGATAAATGCTCTTCTCTCGAACGTCTTAATATTTCTCTTGCAACGTATTGCACTTCATCTCTCATATTGGATGTTTCTATAATTTTTAAATCTTCACTATCAATGGTATTCGGTAGTAATGCATCAAATTGACTTTCCAAATGCTTTAATACTTTTTGATTATTGAATCGTTCCGTTGTCTTAAAGTGCGTATAGTTAATCTTAATTTGTAATGCATCCGCAATGTCTTCAACATGATTGAGAGATTCAGATGTTTTTCTAAATAAGCTAAATGGATCTTTGTCTCCATCTGTCGTTAAACCAATTGTTACCGACTTACTATATTTAACTAAGGCTTCAATAACGCGATATTCAAGTGTTGAAAAGTTATGAAAACCATCTATATAAATATCTGCTTGTTTGATGTAGTCTGAGTTTGGTATTTTCTCAATTAATTTATACAAGACATCTTCTGCTTGTACATAGCGACCGTTTAATTGCTCTTCTAACGCTTTATAGATTGTTTCGATATCACTAAGTTTATCTTTCATTCTTTTAGGAATGGCTTCGTTATGTTCAATATAATGTGATAAATCATCAGGACTTACATTATATTTCTTGAAGTCTTTAATCTCATTCATCATTTTATGACTAAATCCATAATGTTGAATGGTAGACTGATATAAATTTAATTGTTTTTTATGCGTATGTAATAAGTGATATGTAAGCATTTCTAACGCTTCATCTGAAATTTGTTGTTCAACAAGACCGCCTTCATCACTTAAAACTCTCCAACTTAATCTTTCAAATCCGAATACTGAAGTACGTATACTTCCTTTTAAATTAGGATTTTTAACAAATGCTTGTTCATATTGGAAGGTATTTTGAGTTGGGGTCAAAAATATAATTGGGTCTCCTAATGGATCTTCAATCATAGCTTCAGTCATTTGGTTAAGCATTTGATTCGTTTTCCCGGTCCCACTTCGTCCAATCCATACATTTAGTTGCATTTATTTCTACCTCCCTTACGTTCTCTTATTCATTTATTGTAACATAAAAAGAACACCTCACTTAATTTCAAAGTAAGGTGTTACAGAACTTTTATATTAATTTGTAGATGGGTCAAAATTATAATGGAATTGATTAATTGGCCAGAATCTTAATGCAACTTCACCAACAATAACATCTTTATCAATCAAACCAAATGAACGACCATCTTTACTGACTTCACGGTTATCACCTAAGACTAAATATTCATCTTTAGGTATTTTATTAGCACCATTTGAATTCACTAAATCTTTGACTTCAAAGTTCTCTGTCAATAAATCACGAGACTTATTCGCTTTGTTTGCTTTCAAGTATTCTTCAGGTACTTTTTTACCATTTACATATAATTGGTCTTTTTCATATTTTACTGTGTCTCCAGGTTTACCGATAACACGTTTTACATAATCATCATTTGCGTTTGCGTGGAATACAATAACATCACCGTTATCAATATCTCCTACCTTATAACCAATTTTATTGACGATTACTTTTTCACTATTTTTTAAAGTTGGGTACATGGAATCTCCAGAAACTGTATATGTTACAAATAAGAATTTCTGTATTAGTAACACACATACAACTGCTACTGCAATCGCCACAACCCATTCAAATATCTCTTTTTTCAAAAGTGCCACCTCATTATTATTATTATTTATCAAACTTCACATCTATTTGATTAAATGGATAATATCTTAAATTCACAGTACCAACGATATCATCTTCATGTACAAATCCAATTTCTCTTGAGTCTCTGCTATTGCTACGATTGTCACCTAGTACTAGATATTCACCGTTAGGAATAACATCACTTTTAGAGCCTTGAATCGTTCTTGTACTGAAGTCATCAGTTTTTATATCATCATTTAAAAAACGCTCATTTACATGAGTACCATTAATATACAGTTTGTTGTTTTTCATTTCAACTGTGTCGCCTGGTAACCCGATAACTCTTTTAATATAGTCAGCACTTTTATTCGCATGAAATACGATAACATCACCATTATTAATTTGTCCAAAATTTTTAACAAGTTTATTAACAATTACTTTATCATTATCATGAAAAGTTGGTTTCATTGAGTCTCCGTCTACAATATAACCGATGAATAAAAATGTTCTTACAACAAATAATAATACTAACGCAATAATAATTGCAATTATCCATTCGAATATTTTTTTCATTTTTGACTCCTATTTTTTAAGCGTTTATCAAAATATTTTTCTAAGCCTTTTTCAACTAGCCAGAGTACAAATATAATCACGACTACTATTATACTCTTTTTAGGACTTGCAAAAAAGGAATTTATATCGGCACCAATGAAACTTAACGTAAATATCATAATGGCTTTTGATAAAATTAACGCGATTAAATAGACTTGTTTACTAATATTCGAAAACGCACTAACCATATTAACTAAAGCACCCGGTGTAAATGGAAAGCATAACAAAATAAACAGTGGTCCAAAGCCATGTTCATCAATCCACTGAATAAATCTTTCAACTCTAGGCTGTTCAACAATCCTTTTCATAAAAGGCTTTTTAGAAATTAATCTAAAGATTAAGAAGACGATATAACTTCCCGAAACAGTACCAGCCCATGTAATGATAAAACCTAGCAATAATCCATAAGCATTTACATTAGCAATAACAAATAGAATAATCGGCAAAAACGGTAAGAATGCCTCAATAAAAGGTAATAAAAATGCTATGAATATCCCGAACGATCTAAAAGTTTCAATTAATTCAGTAATGTTCTCTTCACTGAACCAATTCATTAAATCTTGTATTAACATGTAACGCAACTTCCTTCTTAAATTTAGATTAATTATACCGATAAATGTGTAAATAGAAAAGTAAATTGACATCATACAAAAGTCTTATCTTTGGGAACGAGAAGGAATTTATAGGTTGGTAGGAGATAATGATTACTCAGTAGGAGGAATTTAGTTTATGGAGAAAATGAGATTATTGGTATGGAGAATCACTAGTTATGGACCGGTAATTATTTTTATCGGTCCGTATTTCTCATTTCTGGACCGGTAATTTTTTTATCGGTCCATATTTCCCGTTTCTGGACCGGTAATTTATTTTATCGGGAATATGTCCATATAATTGTGTAATAAAAAAAGAACCACATATAGCTCACTTTGGTACAATGTAATCGACTAAGAAAAAATTGTAGAGGTGACTATATATGACTCAATTAAATGTTAACTTAGATTATGAAGAATTGGCAAGTGCTATTTTTGGAAGTGATATGAATGCGTCTATGAAAACAATAGCTATGACTGTCATAAATGCATACATGGAAATGGAAAGAGACAAGTATGTTAATGCTGGATATAAACAAAAGAATTCAGGAAGAAACGCACAACTTAATGGCTATTATGAGCGTGATTTCCTAATGCCTATTGGCAATCTGACATTAAAAGTTCCAAGAACACGTGACGGTGAATTTACAACTGAAGTATTTAATCAATATTCGCGTTCTGACCAATCGCTTATTTTAGCGATGACAGAAGCATACATTAATGGTGTTTCAACTAGAAATGTTAATAAAATTGTGGAATCCCTAACGGGAAAATCTGTGTCTAAATCAACTGTTTCAGGCGTAATAAAAAACCTAGATCCTGAAATTAAAGAATGGGCTGGTAGACCTATTGTTAGTCATCAGTATAAGTATGTATTTGTTGATGCTATGCACATTAAGGTAAGAGAGAATAATAAAATTGTTTCTAAAGGTGTTTATATCGCTATGGGTATCAACGAAAATAGAAAACGCGACATTATTGGCTTTAAAATTTCTAATCAAGAGTCAGAATTAGCTTGGTCAGAGTTTTTTGAAGACTTAAGAATGCGTGGTTTAACAACACCTGAACTTATTATCTCTGATGCGCATTCTGGACTTATTAAATCTATTAAGTCACAGTTTATTGATTCATCTTGGCAACGTTGTACATTCCATTTTCTTAAAAATATTGTAGAGAGATTTCCTAAAAAGAACTCTAAAGAAGCTAGAATGTTACTTAAATCAATATTCCAAGCACCAACATATCGTCACGCTGTTCAGCTCAAAGATGAATTCATTGCACAATATGAAAGTAATCCTAAGTATGTGGAAGCTATTAAAATATTGGATGAAGGCTTCGAAGATGCCTCACAATTCTATAGATTTCCTGCTCAACATCATAAAAATCTAAGAACTACTAATTCAGTTGAAAATATTAATATGCAACTCAGAAAACGAGAAAAAATAGTTAAAACATTCCCTAATCTAGATTCAGCTTTTAGATTAATTGGCGCAGTACTTATGGATATTCAAGAAAGATTTGATAAGTCTAACAGACCATTTATCGCTTAATTAAGCTACTTATTTTTTAAAAAATAAGTAGTGATCAAACAACTATATCTGTTTAAACTTCAAAACAAATATAGTTGTTCGATTCATTAAAAAACCAAAGGTTGATTACATTCTAAAGATATTACACAAACATATGGACTTGACTTTTATCGGTCCATATTTAGTACTTTTTCTATTACCGCTTCTAATAAAGTACTTATATAGGATTCTCTTTATGGAACTTCTGTAGACCCCTGTCCACATTTCTGCTTCTTTTACTGAAAATGGTGTGCCTTTTAATAAATATAATTCTTCTAATGATTGAATAATAATATTCGCTCTATTCAATTCTTTCTTACAATGATGACATTTCAAATATTTTCGCTTATTAAATAATTCATCTACTCGAATCAACTTTCGACAGTTTGTACATCATACGCCTCTTTTTAAATCTTTATAGTCTATATTCAAATTTGGTATTTGATTTGTATATAAAAATGGTTCGTGTAGGCTTTGTAGTTTGTGATATATCCATTTATTTTCTTCATATTTAAAGTTTTGTGATACCATATCTTTTATTTTATGTATCTCACTTTTTAAAATAATGTTCATTCGAGATCGTAAATCACCATGTAATGTGAATGTTGGATGTATAAAAACAACATAGCTTTCTACTTTGCGTTTTAATTTATATTTCTCAACGATTCTTTTTAACCCTTCTTGAGCGACTTCATATTGATTAATAAGATCTTTAGATACAAAACCTGTACTTCTAAATAGTTTGTGATTTTCAAAATAATAGTCACCTGTATAATTTTTAATTTCAAATTGAATAATGGCATCGTCAGTTATGACTACAAAATCAAATTGAATATGGTTATAATTTTTAATCTGCAAATCATATAGCCACCATTCTGCCCCATAACTTTCAAGTATTTGAGCGAATGCTTTTTCACCTTCGTACCCTTGTTTTGTGACTTATTATTGTTCATCTACATTTTCAGGTAACACATCTATCCTATTTTGCAATGCATCAATATAAGCTAAAAATAAATTTTTACGTATTTTCATAAAATACCACTCATTTCTTCAAAAAATTCAAATCCAAAATAAAAAAAGTCCTCCAAATTAAATTTGGGGACTTTTTCTAAAAATACGTTTCATATTATAGTCTATCTTCTAATTCTTTTTTCAAGTCTTCGAATCCTGGTTTACCAAGTAATGCGAACATATTTTGTTTATATGCTTCAACACCTGGTTGGTTAAATGGATTCACACCTAACATATAACCACTCATAGCACATGCTAATTCGAAGAAGTATACAACATAACCGAATGTATATGCATCTAATTGAGGAACTTTAACAACTAAGTTTGGTACGCCACCATCTGTATGTGCTAATAATGTTCCTTGGAATGCTTTCGTATTAACGAAGTCAACTGTTTCAGCTGCTAAGAAGTTTAAACCGTCTAAATCGTCTTTGTCTTCTTCAATTGTAATATCATGTTTAGGATTTTCAACTTTTACAACTGTTTCAAATAAGAAACGACGTCCTTCTTGTACATATTGACCAAGTGAATGTAAGTCAGAAGTAAAGTTAGCACTTGATGGATAAATACCTTTGAAGTCTTTACCTTCAGATTCACCGAATAACTGTTTCCACCATTCACTGAAGTATTGTAAAGCTGGTTCGTAGTTGATTAACATCTCTGTTGAATATCCTTTTGCATATAAGATATTACGAATTGCTGCATATTGATATGCAATATTGTCATCAAGTTCTGAAGATGATAAATCTTCACGTGCAGCTGCAGCACCTTTCATCATATCTTGAATATCAATACCACTTGCTGCGATTGGTAATAATCCAACTGCTGTTAATACTGAATATCTACCACCGACATCATCTGGTACGACAAATGTTTCATATCCTTCACCAGTTGCTAAATCTTTTAAAGCACCTTTTTCTTTATCAGTTGTAGCAAAGATACGTTTTTTAGATTCTTCTTTACCGTATTTTTCTTCTAAAATTTTCTTGAATATTCTAAATGCTACTGCAGGTTCAGTCGTTGTACCTGATTTAGAAATAACGTTAATAGAGAAATCTTTACCATCTATATACTCAATTAAATCATGTACATAAGATGAAGATAAATGGTGTCCTACAAATATAATTTGAGGATTTTCACCTTTTTCATAATTAGCAAATGTAGAATTTAACATTTCAACTGCTGCACGAGCACCTAAATATGAACCACCAATACCAATAACAAGTAATACTTCAGATTGTTCTTTGATACGTTTAGATGCAGCTAGAATTCTATCGAACTCTTCTTTGTCATAATCTTCAGGAAGGTCAACCCATCCTAAAAAGTCGCTACCTGCTCCAGTCTTTTCATGTATAACATGATGTATACTTTTTACTAGATCACGTGATTGTTCTAACTCATGTTCACCAAAAAATGTTAAAGCTTTTTTATAATCAAATTGAATATGTGACATAATATCCTCCTATGTAATCTATATTTAATTTCAACAACGTCTTTATTTTACTCTAGTTTTCATAGGCTTTCAATCGAAATGCAACGATATACTTTTAAGTGCATAAATATTTAAAATAACTATTGAACATTCATTCTTAATATGATATTGTATGTTTATCGATTAAATATACAATATATTAAATATTAATACAAAAGCGAGGTTTTTTTAATGACTAATAAAGTTGTATTGGCATACTCAGGTGGATTAGATACGAGTGTTGCAGTGAAATGGCTAATTGAAAAAGGATATACAGTAATTGCATGTTGCCTAGATGTTGGTGAAGGTAAAGATTTAGAACTAATAAAACAAAAAGCATATGATATGGGTGCAGAAAAATCATATGTAATAGACGCAACTAAAGAATTCAGTGAAGATTTTGTTGGATATGCAATTAAAGGGAATACAATGTATGAAGGAAGTTATCCACTTGTTTCTGCATTAAGTAGACCACTTATCTCTAAGAAATTAGTTGAAATCGCGCAAGAAGAAGATGCGATTGCAATAGCACATGGCTGCACTGGTAAAGGGAATGACCAAGTACGTTTTGAAGTAGCTATTAAAGCATTAGCACCTCATATTGAAGTATTAGCGCCAGTACGTGAATGGTCTTGGAGTCGTGAGGAAGAAATTGATTATGCTAAAAAACATAACATTCCAATTCCTATCAATTTAGATTCTCCATATTCAATTGACCAAAATTTATGGGGTCGTAGTAATGAGTGTGGTATTCTTGAAGATCCATTTGCGACACCACCAGAAGATGCATATGATTTAACGAAACCAATCGAAGAAACACCTGATACACCAGAAGAACTTGAAATTGTATTTGAAAAAGGTTTACCTATTTCAATCAATAATAAATCATATCCGTTAGATGAATTAATCTTACAACTTAATGAAATTGCTGGTTTACACGGTATCGGCAGAATCGATCACGTAGAAAACCGTTTAGTTGGTATTAAATCACGTGAAGTCTATGAAACACCAGGTGCAAAGGTTATAATGGAGGCACATAAAGCATTAGAAACGATTACTTTAACTAAAGACGTTGCACACTTTAAACCGATAATCGAAAAACAATTAGCTGAACAAATCTATAATGGATTATGGTTCTCTCCATTAACAGATAGCTTAAAACAATTTATCGATTCTACACAAACTCAAGTAACAGGTACAGTACGTGTTAAACTATTTAAAGGAAATGTAATCGTTAATGGACGTAAATCTCCATTTAGTTTATACAATGAAGCACTTGCTACGTATACTAAAGAAGACGCATTTAACCAAGAAGCAGCTGTAGGATTCATTGAAATCTTCGGTTTACCTACTAAGGTTAAAGCATTATTAGAAACAGAGGGTGTTTTAAAATGACAAAAAAAGCATGGGGTGGAAGATTCGAGTCTAACCCTGAATCGTGGGTAGATGCATTTAATGCATCTATCCATTTTGATAAAAATTTAATTAATCAAGATATTCAAGGTAGTATTGCACATGCAACAATGTTAGCGGAGCAAAATATCATCATGACAGAAGAAGCAAACCAAATTATTCAAGGTTTAAAAGATATCCAAGCCGACTATTATAACGGTAATCTTGAGCTTTCTGAATCACTAGAAGATATTCATTTAAATATTGAACATGCTTTAATACAGAAGATTGGTCAAGTTGGCGGTAAATTGCATACTGGTAGAAGTAGAAACGACCAAGTTGCAACGGATATGCACCTTTATACAAAACAACATGTTCAAGAGATTCTCACACTTATAGAATCACTTCAAAAATCAATTCTTGTTATTGCTGATGAACATGTGCATACTATCATGCCCGGTTACACGCACTTACAAAGAGCGCAACCTATATCTTTCGCACATCATGTCATGACTTATTTCTGGATGTTAGAGCGTGATAAATCGAGATTTAATGATAGTTTAAAAAGAATCGACATCAGTCCACTAGGTGCTGCAGCTTTAAGTGGTACAACGCACCCTATTGATAGACATCGTACACAAGAACTTTTAAACTTTGCCAGTTTATATGAAAATAGTCTTGATGCAGTTAGTGACCGTGATTATATCGTAGAAACATTGCATAATATTTCATTAACGATGGTTCACCTTTCAAGATTTGCTGAAGAAATTATTTTCTGGTCTACTGATGAAGCTAAATTTATTACGTTATCAGATAGTTTTTCTACTGGATCATCGATTATGCCACAGAAGAAAAATCCTGATATGGCAGAATTGATTAGAGGAAAGGTTGGCAGAACAACGGGTCATTTAATGAGTATGCTCGTTACTTTAAAAGGGTTGCCACTAGCATATAATAAAGATATGCAAGAAGATAAAGAAGGTCTGTTCGATGCCATTCATACGATTAAAGGCTCATTGCGTATTTTCGAAGGTATGATTTCTACTATGCAAGTGAATAAAGAGCGTTTAAATGAAACAGTGCATAAAGATTTTTCTAATGCTACTGAGCTAGCTGATTATTTAGTAGAACAAAATATACCTTTTAGAGAAGCACATGAGATCGTAGGTAAAATCGTCTTATGGTGTATTCAAAATGGTAAATATTTATTAGACGTGCCATTAGAACAATATCAATCTTATAACGAACGTATACAAGAAAATGTATATGATTACTTGAAACCTGAAAACTGTTTAAACCGTAGAAAAAATTATGGTTCAACAGGTCAAGAGTCCGTACAACATCAAATTAATGTCGCTAAAGAACTCATATAATCAAAAAAACACACCATTCAAAATGGTGTGTTTTTTATTGGTCAAGGCTTATGCCCAACCTCTATATCTAGCCGCTTCAGCTGTACGTTTAATACCTACAATATAAGCTGCTAATCTCATATCTATTTTTCTGTTTTCTGATAAGTTATAAATTGTATCAAAAGCTTTAACTAATTTTTCACGTAGTTTTTCGTTAACTTCTTCTTCAGTCCAGTAATAACCTTGGTTATTTTGTACCCACTCGAAGTAAGATACTGTTACGCCACCAGCACTTGCTAGTACGTCTGGTACAAGAAGAACGCCACGCTCGCTTAATATTTTAGTTGCTGCCATTGTAGTTGGACCATTAGCTGCTTCTACTACAATTTCAGCTTTAATATCATTAGCATTTTCTTCTGTAATTTGATTTGAAATCGCTGCTGGAACAAGGATATCACAATCAATTTCAAATAATTCTTTATTAGAAATTGTGTCATCAAATAGATTTGTAACTGTTCCGAAGCTATCACGACGATCTAATAAATAATCGATATCTAGACCTTCAGGATCATGAAGTGCACCGTAAGCATCAGAAATACCTACAATTTTAGCGCCTTGATCATATAAGAATTTCGCTAAAAAGCTTCCTGCGTTACCAAACCCTTGAATAACAACTCTTGAACCTTCGATTGTTTTTCCACGTCTCTTAGCTGCTTCTTCAATTGCAATAACAACACCTAATGCAGTAGAACGATCTCTACCTTGAGAACCACCTAAAACAATAGGTTTACCAGTAATAAATCCTGGAGAATTGAATTCATCCATTTGACTATATTCATCCATCATCCAAGCCATAATTTGTGAGTTTGTAAATACGTCTGGTGCTGGAATGTCTTTTGTAGGACCTACTATTTGAGAAATAGCACGAACATATCCACGAGATAATCTTTCTACTTCATGAATACTCATTTGTCTTGGGTCACAGACAATACCACCTTTACCACCACCATATGGTAAATCTACAATTCCACATTTTAACGTCATCCACATAGATAATGCTGTTACTTCTTCGACATCAACATCTGGGTGGAAACGAACCCCACCTTTAGTTGGTCCAACTGCATCATTATGTTGTGCACGATAACCAGTAAATGTCTTAACAGAACCGTCATCCATTCTAACAGGTATACGCACTGTTAATAATCTCATTGGTTCTTTAATTAAATCGTACATTCCCTCGTCAAAACCTAATTTATTAAGGGCTTCACCAATAATTTCTTGTGTCGATGAAACTAAATTTAAATTTTCGCTCATGATCCTCTTCGCCTCTTTTTTAAATACTTTTAATCTCTAAATAATTGTAACATAATTGATTATTTTTAAAAGGTCTTAAACGTTTTTTGTAAACGTTATCAGATTTTTTATTTAAAAACAGACTTAACTTGATCAAGTGCCCAATCTAAATCTTCTTTTTCGATAATAAGTGGTGGTGCAAAACGAATAACTGTATCGTGTGTTTCTTTACATAACAGACCTAATTCTTTTAATTTCTCACAATATGGTCTTGCATTTTCAGTTAATTCGATACCGATGAATAAACCTTTACCCCTTACTTCTTTGATTGATGGATGATCAATTTTTTGTAATTCTTCTTTGAAATAAGTTCCTAATTCTAAAGAACGTTCAGATAATTTTTCATCAATTAATACGTCTAATGCTGCAACAGATACCGCACATGCTAGAGGGTTACCACCAAAAGTAGAACCATGTGAACCTGGGTTAAATACTTCTAGTATTTCTTTATTACCAACGATACATGAAATTGGGAATACGCCTCCACCTAACGCTTTACCTAAGATATACATATCTGGTTGAACATTATCCCAATCTGTTGCGAATAATTTACCTGTTCTACCAAGACCTGCTTGAATTTCATCTGCAATGAATAATACATTGTTTTCATCACAAACTTCTCTAATTTGCTTTAAATAACCGTCTTCAGGTACATTAATACCCGCTTCACCTTGAATAGGTTCAATTAATACAGCTGCTGTATTTGGTGTAATAGCAGATTTAATTTGTTCGATATCACCGAAATCAACAAGTTTGAATCCACCTAATAATGGACCGTAACCTCTTTGATATTCTTTTTCTGAAGAAAGTGAAACTGCAGCCATTGTACGACCATGGAAGTTACCATTCATCGCAATGATTTCTGCTTTGTTATCTTCTACGCCTTTCACATCATAAGCCCAACGTCTTGCAGCTTTAATAGCCGTTTCAACAGCTTCTGCACCTGTGTTCATTGGTAATACCATTTCTTTATTTGCAAGTTTACAAATTTTTTCATACCAAGGACCTAATTGGTCACTGTGGAATGCACGTGAAGTAAGTGTTACACGATCTGCTTGATCTTTTAATGCTTGGATAATTTTCGGATGACGATGACCTTGGTTAACTGCAGAATAAGCAGATAACATATCTAAATAGCGATTGCCCTCTGGATCTTTAACCCAAATACCTTCCGCTTCTGAAATTACAATTGGTAATGGCAAATAGTTCGGCGCACCAAATGTATTTGTTTGTTCAATGATTTCTTGTGACTTTGTCATATTAAATCTCCTCCCATTAAAACAGTAGAGCATGTAAACGCCCTACTGTATTTTTATTATTTCAATAATATTATAACATTTCTGAAGTAGTACGTCCTTGTAAGTGAAGTACTAAGTAATCTGGTCCACCTGCTTTAGAATCTGTACCTGACATTTTAAAGCCACCAAATGGTTGGTAACCTACAATTGCACCTGTACATCCTCTATTGAAGTATAAGTTACCTACCATAAAGTCTCTACGTGCTTGTTCTAATTTAGAGCGGTTATTTGTAATAACGCCACCTGTTAAACCGTATTCTGTATCATTTGCAAATTCAATTGCTTGATCAAAATCTTTTGCTTTGCTGAAACCAACAACTGGTCCAAAGATTTCTTCTTGCATTACTCTGTCGTCATGTTTTAAATCAGCAATAACAGTTGGGTTAACGAAATGTCCTTTTTCTTCGTCAGTTGTACCACCTGCTACAATACGGCCTTCTTTTTTACCAATTTCGATATATTTTTTAATTTTGTTTAATGAGTTTTCGTCAATTACTGGACCCATATAATTAGCTTGGTCAGTTGAATCACCGACAGTTAATTTTTCTGTACGTTCAACTACTTTGTCTAATAATTCATCATAAATATCTTCAACTGCAATGACACGTGAACATGCTGAACATTTTTGACCTGAGAATCCAAATGCTGATTGTACAATTGAATCAGCTGCTAAATCTAAGTCGCCTTCTGAATCAACAATAATTGTATCTTTACCACCCATTTCAGCAATAACGCGTTTAAGGTGTGTTTGGCCTTTTTGAACTTTTGCAGCTCTTTCGTAAATAGAAACACCTACATCACGAGAACCAGTGAATGAAATAAGACTTGTATCTTTATGATCAATTAAATAATCACCGATTTCACTTGATGAACCTGGAATGTAGTTTACCACCCCTTTTGGTAAGCCTGCTTCTTCTAAAACTTCCATAAATTTATAAGCGATAACTGGTGTTTTAGATGATGGTTTTAATAACACAGTGTTTCCTGTTACGACTGGTGCTACAGTTGTACCAGCCATAATTGCAAATGCGAAGTTCCATGGTGAAATAACAACACTTACACCAACTGGTAAATAATTATATTTATTATATTCTCCTGGACGACTTTCTACTTTTTTACCGTCTTTTAATTCAAGCATTTGACGTGCATAGTATTCCATAAAGTCGATTGCTTCAGCAGTATCTGCATCTGCTTCTTTCCATGGTTTACCACCTTCTTTAGAAAGTAAAGCTGAGAATTCGTGTTTACGACGTCTCGTAATTGCTGCTGCTCTGAATAAAACGTCAGCACGGACACTTGGATCAGTATCTCTCCATGTTTTAAAGGCTTCTTTAGCAGCTTCCATTGCTTTTTCAGCATGTTCTTTGCTTGCTTTAGAAACTAATCCTACTGTTTCTTCAATATTTGAAGGGTTATATGAATGTGTTTTATCTTCTGTAAAAATACGTTCTCCTCCAACAATAATTGGATACTCTTTTCCTAAATATCCTTCAACTGTTTTAAGACCTTCTAAATAAGCAGCCTTATTCTCCTCTTTCGTAAAATCAGTAAATGGTTCGTGTTTGTATGGAATCATTAAAGTAAACCTCCCTATGTTTATACGGGGTATCAAGAAACCCCTTACATTCCTATAATGACACACTTTTATAGATTACTTCAAGCTATTTTTTTCTGAATTTTTACAATAAAAATAAGTTGTAAATTTACTTCAAATAAATATTCAAAAAGCCGTTTAAATGTTCATTAAATGAAGTGATTTTTCGCATAAAAAAGCCGGATTATCATGTAAGATATCCGGCTTTTAAAGACGATAGATCATTTATTCGTCTTCAAAATGTTTATTTGATTGTTTAATCCACTTAGGCAACCTTTCTTCTAAAGGTTGAAACCCGTATTTTTCTGTCTCTCTAATTTCATCAAGAACTGAGCGTTTTTCTTTCTTACGTTCTTGTCTTTTGAAATATTCATTATCTTTAAGTGATAAATTCAACTTGCCATCCGCTTCAACTTTAATTATTTTAGCTTTTACTATCTGCCCAACACTTAGAAATTGATTGAGATTGTGCACGTAATCATTCATCACTTCAGAAATATGAATGAGACCTTCCACATGATCAGGGGTTTCAACAAAGGCGCCATATGGCTGAATGCCAGTCACTTTTACCTTTACAAACCGACCAACTTTATAATGTTTTCTCACTTTTAGAAAACCCCTTGTACTTGAAGTTATTAACTATTTCATCATAGCATAGTTATTTTTATTAAACCATTAATTTGATATATAATTCTGAAAATATTATGCATAAATATAAATCATCTATAAATTCATGAATTTATAATTAGATTAAAAAATAAGTATTCTATGGAGACACTAGATTAAAGATTCTTTGCTTGTTGTAGGATTTGTATGGGGATTTTGTGAGATATGTTGGGCGCTAACGATCTTGTTTTGATTTCTTGAGCGTTAGAATTTCTAACGATCTTGTTTTCTTTTCTTGAGCGTTAGCGCCTCGTTTTATTTCATTTTTTTGATTTTTTTCTGCGCTAACGATCTTGTTTCTATTTCTTGAACGTTAGAATTTCTAACGATTTTGTTTTCGTTTCTTGATCGTTAGCGCCCCCCTCAACTCAATATATAAAAAGAGACTTTGACATACATATGCCTCAGTCTCTTCCTATATATAGTATTCGTTTGGAATGCTTTATTTACTTCTTATTATTCTTTTTCTCCTCTTGCTCTAAATGATCCATTACTTGTTTTTCAAATGATTTCATTTTTTCTTCGTCTTTTTTAGATTTTTTACGGAACATCATAAATACGATATACGCCAAAATCATAAATAATATCAACGTAGCAACAGCAGGAATATATTCTAATTTATTATCTGGAAAATAAAGAAATTCCATCATAAGCCGACCACTCCCTTAGCAACTAAATTATACCAAAGATTGAGTCGAATGCATTGATTTTTTTATGACAATTGAATGTCGATTTATTTTATAATTTCAATTGTTTCAATTACTACGTCTTCAACTGGTTTATCGTTAGCGCCAACTTTAACATTTGCGATTTCTTCAAGAACTGATTCACCTTCAACGATTTGACCAAATACTGAGTGTTTTTGGTCTAACCAAGGTGTACCACCTTTTTCTGCATAGCGATCAACGATTTCTTCTGGCCAACCACCATCTTTAAGTTGAGATAACATATTTGCTGGTACTTCTTTCATTTGTACAATGAAAAATTGAGAACCGTTTGTATTAGGTCCAGCATTAGCCATAGATAATGCACCGTATAAGTTAAATGCTTGTAATGAGAATTCATCTTCAAAAGCACTTCCGTAAATACTTTCTCCACCCATACCTGTACCAGTTGGGTCTCCACCTTGAACCATGAAGTCATTGATAACTCTATGGAAAATGATGCCATCATAGTATTTTTTCTCGGCTAAACCGATGAAGTTTTCAACAGTTTTAGGTGCTAATTCAGGAAATAATTTGAATGTCATGTTTCCTTTAGTTGTTTTAATTTCTACAACTCTTTCACCTTCTAATATTTCATTTGTTAATTGAGGGTAGTTTGTCATTTAATATTCTCCATTCATGTTAAAATAATTACAATAGTGATATCATAACATAATTTTTTAGAAAGGGGATATCAACATGTATTATCAATTTCCACACAAAACAGGTCAATATGTCGTAGAAATAGTTGAAGAAAAAGGAGATCAGTTTCTCGTTAAAGTATTAGCTGTTCTCAAACATCCTAGACAAGGAGATTTACATAGTCCAAATGAAGTTGAAAATGTTTTCTTCCATGAAAGAAAAGCTTTAAGTCAATTCGAAAAAAGATATACAACTGAACAATTTTTAAAAGAGTATCAGCACGATGTTCCGAACTATACCGATTCATTAAAATCATCATTAGCTGAACTTGAAGAAAAAATGATTAAAAGAAATAATGCATATAGTGAACAAGCTTTGAAGTGTATTGAACAATTAAAATTAGATTATTCACGTCAATACAAGGCAAATTTTTAACAAAACTAAAAATATTTTAATAAATTTATAACGTGTTTCTTCATATTTAAAAAAGCCTAAAAATTCTGAATGATTGACTTGATAGTATTTTCAAGCATTAACTTTATTGTGTATAATAATATTTATAAGATTTTTGGAAGGAGGTTATTAAATGAGTTTGATGCATATTATGATTTTGTTACCTTTCATTTTTGCAATCATAATACCAATTTTATACAGATTTTATAAAGGTATACATCTAGGATGGTTTGTACTACCTATTCCGATTATTATATTTAGTTATTTTATGTCATACATAAATGTTCCAGATTCGGAAAAGCCATTCATTGTAATATGGGATTTCATGCCTAGATTAGGTATGAACTTCTCCGTTCATTTAGACGGACTAAGTTTATTATTCGCATCATTAATTACAGGAATTGGTGCGCTCGTTGTATTATATTCCATTACATATTTAAGTAAAAATGAATCACTCGGTAATTTTTATTGTTATTTACTTATGTTTATGGGGGCTATGTTAGGTGTTGTATTATCAGATAATCTATTAATGCTTTACCTATTCTGGGAATTAACATCTATTTCAAGTTTCTTACTTATTGCTTATTGGCGTCATAAACAATCGTCAATATATGGCGCGCAAAAGTCATTATTAATTACAGTGTTCGGTGGCTTAATGTTACTAGGTGGATTTATTTGTATCGCAATTGCAGGTAATTCATGGAGTATTACCTCTTTAGTACAAAATGCCGCTGAAATTCAAAGTTCACCTTACTTTATTTTTGCAATGATTTTAATTTTAATTGGTGCTATGACTAAATCTGCACAATTTCCGTTTCACATTTGGTTACCAGATGCAATGGAAGCACCTACACCAGTCAGCGCCTATTTACATTCAGCAACAATGGTTAAGGCAGGTATATATTTAGTTGCTCGTACAACACCAATTTTTGCAGCAAGTGCTGGATTTGTTTGGGCGGTAACTGCTATCGGATTAATCACATTGTTCTGGGCATCATTTAACGCTGTTAAACAACAAGATTTAAAAGGTATTTTAGCATTCTCAACAGTTTCACAGCTCGGTATGATCATGTCCATGCTTGGAATCGGAGCTGTCAGTTATCATTATTCTGGTGAAGAAAGTCAGTTATTCTTAGCTAGTATTATCGCTGCAGTATTCCATTTAATTAACCACGCAACATTTAAAGGTGCGTTATTCATGATTACGGGAACAATCGATCATGAAGTTGGTACACGAGACATTAAGAAATTAGGCGGTTTAATGACCATCATGCCAATTTCTTGTACGTTCACAATTATTACTGCTTTAAGTATGGCAGGTGTTCCACCATTTAATGGTTTCTTATCTAAAGAAATGTTCTTAACAGCAATGTTTGATAGTCATCAAGCTGATGTATTTGGTTTATCAACACTTGGATACATACTACCTATCGTTGCGATTGTTGGTAGTATCTTTACGTTTGTATATTCATTTAAATATGTACATGAAATATTCTTTGGAGATTACAAACCTGAAGCATTACCTAAGAAACCACACGAAGCGCCATTAATTATGTTATTGCCGACAGGTATTTTGACATTCTTAGTTGTGTTATTTGGTTTATTCCCAAATATATTAAGCAACAGTATTATTGCACCAGCAGTAAGAGCAATTGCACCATTTGCTGATGCGCCAGATGTACATATATCTCATTGGCACGGTATAACACCTGCTTTAATAGGTACGTTAATCGTATTTATAATTGGTTTTATATTATTTAAATCAGTAGAAAAATGGTTCAATATTTACAGTATTCAACCTGAATACTTAACGTTTAATTATTATTACGACAGAGGTATTCAATTAAGTTCTTATATTTCAAACAAAATCACGCAAAGCTATATGACTGGATTTATCAGATCATACTTAATGTATATTTTCGCATTCTTTATCATTATGACTGCACTTACGTTATTTACACATCCTGTAAGTGTTGCATTCGATAATATAAGCGAAATCAGACCATATGAAGTGATTTTAATGGGCTTAATTTTAGTGAGTACATTCTGTATCGTAATAGCTAAATCAAGACTATTTAGCATCATTATGTTAGCTGCAGTTGGTTATTCAGTTGCTTTATTCTTTGTATTCTTTGGTGCACCAGACTTAGCACTGACACAATTATCAATTGAAACAATTTCAACTGCCCTATTCTTACTATGTTTCTACCATTTACCTAAAATGAGTAGACATGATGAAAATAGAAACTTTAAAATTGGTAACTTAATTATTTCGATTTGTGTCGGTATTGGTGTTATCACAATCGGATTAATTTCATATGGAAATAGACATTTTGATTCTATTTCTCAATATTATATAGATAATGTATATGATCTAGCCGCTGGGAAAAACATGGTAAATGTTATTCTTGTAGACTTCCGTGGATTTGATACATTATTCGAATCAGCTGTTTTAGGTATTGCTGGATTAGGTATTTTCACATTAGTTAAATTAAGAGACAAAGGTAAAGATGGAGGTGAAGAGCATGAAGAAACAATCGAATGATGTATTCTTTCAGTTTAATGCCATTATCATTTTCCTAATTATTATGATGTATGCTGTTTCTATCTTCTTTGGTGGACACTATACACCAGGTGGCGGTTTCGTAGGTGGATTATTACTTTCATCTGCTGTCATTATTATCGGTATATCATTTGATACGAAAACTTTAAAGAAAATGTTCCCATTTGATTTTAAATTAGTAACAGCAACTGGTTTGTTCTTCTGTGTTCTAACACCAATTTTAAGTTGGACATATAACAAAACATTTTTCACACATAAATTTGGAGAATTCCATCTTCCTATCTTTGGTGAAGTTCATTGGCATACAGCAATGCTATTTGATTTAGGTGTATTACTAGCTGTTGTGGGTACTGCCATTACTATCATATTAACGATTGGAGAGAATGAATAATGGAAATATTAATGATTTTCGTTTCAGGTATTATTATATCCGTATCAGTGTACCTAGTTCTCTCTAAAAGTTTAATTAGGATAATTATTGGTACTACATTACTATCCCATGGCGTACATTTAATGTTACTGACTATGGGTGGATTGAAAAAAGGTGCCTTACCAATTGAAGAAGAAGGTATTAAGAACTATGTTGACCCATTACCACAAGCATTGATCTTAACTGCCATCGTAATAGCTTTCGCTGTTACAGCATTCTTCTTAGTATTAGCTTTTAGAAGTTATAAAGAATTAGGAACTGATAATTTAGAAGAGATGAAGGAGGTACCGAAAGATGAGTAATTTGATTATTGTACCTCTTGTCATTACATTTTTAACTGCGGTTACGTTAATTTTTGTCGGTCCTAGACCTTATGTTAAACGTAAAGTAGTATTAACAGGTTTCTCGTTAGCATTTTTAGTGAGTTTATACAACCTCTACCACATCTATATGAATGGAACACAAACTTTAAATTTAGGTAGCTGGCCAGTTCCATACAGTATTGTTATATACGTGGATATGTTAAGTGCATTACTCGTAACTGTAAGTTTATTGATTACGCTTATCGTACTCATATACTCACATCAATCAATCGGACTCCATCGTGAAAGATATTTTTATTACTTTGGAGTTTCAATGATGGTGACAGGTGTTAACGGCGCATTTATGACTGGTGACTTATTTAACTTATTCGTATTTTTCGAAGTATTTTTAATGTCATCATATTTATTACTTGTTATTGGTGGTACTAAAATCCAACTACAAGAAAGTATTAAATATATACTCGTTAATGTGTTAACATCTGCATTCTTTGTATTAGGTGTCGGTATGCTTTACTCAATTACTGGTACATTAAATATGGGAAATCTACATGTTAAATTCGCTGAACTTTCAGGAACAGATTTAAATATCGTTGTGATTACGTTTATTATGTTCCTATTCGTATTTGCGACTAAAGCAGGTATGTTTCCACTGTATTTCTGGTTACCTGGCGCTTATTATGCACCACCGATTCCAATTATCGCGCTATTTGGTGCTTTATTGACTAAAGTCGGTGCATATGCAATTATGCGTACATTTAGCTTATTCTATTCAACAAATAGTGAATTTATTACGCAAACATTAATTGTTCTAGCAATTTTAACAATCATCATGGGTTGTATTGGTGCCATCGCTTATTACGATGTTAAAAAGATTATCATTTATAATATAATGATCGCGATTGGTGTTATCCTAATTGGTGCTGCTATGATGGATAAAAATGGCATGATAGGAAGTATATACTACTTGTTACATGACATGATTATCAAAGCTGCTTTATTCTTATTAATTGGTGTCATTATTAAAATAACTGGTACACCTGATTTAAAAAGGTTCAGTGGATTAATCAATCACTATCCAGTTCTTGGTTGGATTTACTTTATAGCTGCCCTTTCGTTAGCAGGTATCCCACCATTAAGTGGATTCTATGGTAAATATATCATCGTAATGTCTACATTTGAAAATGGTTATTACATAAGTGGTATTATCGTTCTTTTATCAAGTTTATGTGTACTTTATTCTGTAATGCGCATTTTCTTAATGGCATTTTGGGGCGAAGAAAAAGGTTATGTTTATAATCCTAAACTACCAATCAATAAATTAATGATTGCATCAGTAGCCATTACAATTCTAGCCATTCTATTTGGACTTGGTGCAGACTACTTATATCCTTTAGTAGAAAAAGCTGCATTACCATTCTATAACCCAGAGACTTATGTTAATGCGTTAGGAGGCGATTATTAATGGCGATACAAGTACTCATAAATGTTCTTTTAGCTGCATTATGGATGATGCTTTCAGATACTTATACATTTGGTGCATTTGTATTTGGATATCTATTTGGTATATTGTTCGTCTTAGTAGCCTTACCACTTCTACCAGGCAAACATTTATACTTACGTCCTGTTTGGAAATCACTTATTTTAGCAGTTATATTCATGAAAGAATTAATTTTAGCGAATATAGATGTTATTCGAATAGTCATACAAAAAGAAATCCATAATAAGCCTGCATTTTTCGCTTATCCTACAGATTTAAATAAAGATTGGGAAATCAGTTTATTATCACAATTAATCACTTTAACACCAGGTACAATCGTCGTAGCTATATCAGATGACAAAAAAACACTCTATATTCATTCAATTGATTTTTCAGATATAGATTCTGAAGTGAGTGCGATTAAAGATTCATTTGAAAAAGCTATCAAGGAGGTGAGCATACGATGACAAATATATTCGTTATAATTGCGATTATCATCGTTGCACTCTCTATGATTGGTATGCTGATTCGTGTCATTATTGGCCCTACTCTTGCTGATAGAGTCATTGCGCTCGATGCATTGGGTATTACATTAATGGCCATAATAGCTTTATTCTCAGTATTAACTAATACTAGATACTTATTCGTTATACTTTTATTAATAGGTATATTAGCATTCTTAGGTACTGCAGCATTTGCGAAATTTATGGATAAAGGAGAGATCATTGAAAATGATAGAAACGATTCTTATTAGTATCTCAATTTTTATGATGGTCATAGGTGCTTGCTTTAGCTTTTTCGCAGCGTTAGGTATTCTAAGATTACCAGATGTCTTTTCTCGCGCTCACGCCTCAGGAAAAGCTTCTACGTTAGGTGTTATGCTTATCTTGTTAGGTGTATTGATATACTTTATTGCTAAAGAAGGACATTTCAATGTTCAACTTCTACTAGGCATTATCTTTATATTCATAACAGGACCATTAGCAGGTCACTTAGTTTCAAGAAGTGCTTACTATATGGGCGTTAGACCTAGTGAAAGAACAATACGTGATGATTTAAAAGATGCAAAATAACAAAATAAGAGCATGGGACAGTTAGTCCCATGCTCTTATTTTGTTTATCTTTTCTTTTTGATAGCAATTGTTGCGCGTATAACAGAGATGAGTTCGTCTTGTTCGTTCGTAACTTTGACGTCCCATACTTGAGTTGTACTTCCGATATGAAGGGCTTGACCTATTGCGCGTACTGTACCTGATCGAGTTGACTTTATATGGTTTGCGTTGATTTCTAATCCTAATGGAATTTCATCTTCACTTGAAGCATAATGAGCTCCCATAGATGCTGCTGTTTCAGCTAATGCTATTGTTGCACCACCATGTAAGAATCCGAATGGTTGTTTAACTTTATCCGTTACTGGCATCGTCATTTCGATATAACCATGTCTCGATTCGATTGTTTCTATTCCAAAGTTCTCTATTAAATCCATATGATTAATCCCCCTTAATCATACTATAATACCATTGCTGCAATAAATCCAAAAATAATTAGCGGGATATTATATATTAAGAAGTTCGGTATACACGTATCTCTAATATGATCGTGTTCACCATCAACATTTAAACCAGCTGTTGGCCCTAATGTTGAATCACTTGCAGGGCTTCCTGAATCACCTAACGCACCAGCTGTTCCGATAACGGCTATTAATGCCATAGTGCTAAGTCCAATTTCTTGTCCAAATGGAATAAATAAACTAGCAATAATCGGGATTGTCGCAAATGATGAACCTATGCCTAGTGTAACAACGAGACCAATAGCGTACATCATTATAATACTGAATGCTTTATTATCTCCTGTAATTGATGCAAGACTTTCAACTAATGAACCTACTTCGTTTGTGGCACTCATCACACCTGCAAATCCGTTTGCTGTTAAAATTACAACACCAATGTATGCCATGATTTGAATACCTTCAACTAATTTAGCATCTAAATCTCTCCAGTTATATAATCCTGAGAAGAAGAATATTAAAATCCCTGCTAATGCACCAAAAATCATAGATTCCGTTAATGTTTGAACAATGAATGTCCCTAAAATCGCTAAGCCAGTCACAATTAATGGATATGGCTTTAATGTTTTCATTGCTTCGTCTTCTCCCACTTTAATTGTTTTATATGTTCTAGGTTTCCAGTACATAATAATTGCAACGATTAATCCGAATACATAACCCATTGAAGGAATTAACATCGCTTTCCAAATACTATTGAATTCTATATCTACGTCTGCTTTTCCAAATGCATCAAAGATAATAGATTGGAATATGTGACCATAGCCGTATGGGAATAAAATATATGGAAAAGATAGTCCGAAGCCAATAACCGTAGCAATTAATCTTCTATCCATCTGTAGTTCATTAAATAAGCTTAATAATGGTGGTATAAGAATAGGTATAAATGCGATATGGACAGGTGTAATATTTTGACTGAGCACTGATATGACTAGTAATACAGCTACTAATATTATTTTTATTTTTACTCTACTTTTTTGTGAATTTTCTTTTTTCATTGATGTAATGATTTTTCCAACGATGTAATCAGTTATACCACTATATGAAATCAGTGCTGCAAATCCTCCTAATAATGCATAAGATAATGCAACTTCTGAACCATCAACGATTGTTTTACCAAATGTGGAAATGACTTTATCAACAGACATTCCACTTAATAAACCGCCTGTTAATGCACCTATGAATATACTTAGTACAACATTTAAACGCATTAAACAAAGTATAATCATCACAATAACAGCTACTAATACTGCATTTATTTCCAAAAAGACCCTCTCCATTCTTTAGCTCTCTACCATGATAAAGTGAAATAATGAATTTATCTTATCAGTTGAGAAATATCATGTCAACATCTCAAGAATTAGTCCGAATATTCTGAATCAAATTTCGTCATAATTAAAGCGGGATCTAAACCTAGCATTTTACATAGATTTTATATCCCGCTTTATATGTGATTGATTTTATTTATTTTTTAAGAAATGTAGTATTGTTGGTATCATAGCACCTGTCGCACCCTTTGGTCCTTTGAATGAATCCTTTTCTGTTTCCCCTGAACCTGCAATATCAAAGTGTAAGTGAGGTATTTCATCACTAAAATGCGTTACAAATGCTGCTGCAAATAATGCTTTACCGTTTTTATTTAAAATACAGTTAGTTAAATCTGCCACTTCTGAAGATTTAATGTCTTGTTTCTCTTCATCTGTTATCGGTAATTCAAAACTTACTTCATTTGAATATTTTGCAGCTTGTTTCACATCATCAATGTATTGATCAGCATCGCTTGAGAATATCCCCGTTTTACCTAAACCTAATGCTGCAACAACTGCTCCTGTTAATGTCGCAAAGTTCATAATAAGCTCTGGCTTATATTGTTTAACGAATGAAACAGCATCACCTAATACTAATCTTCCTTCAGCATCCGTATTAGTTATTTCAACTGTTTCACCACTTAATGCTGTATATACATCATCTGGTTTCATTGCATTATTTGAAATCATATTTTCAGCTAATGGTAATACGGCCACTACATGAATTGGTAATTGTAATTGATTGATAGCATGCATCATACCAACTACGTTACTTGCACCACTCATGTCATATTTCATCGTTAGCATACCTGTTTTAGATTTAATTTGGTAACCACCTGAATCATATGTTACACCTTTACCTACAAGTGCAATTGGATCTTGAGTTGAACCTTTATATTCAAGCACGACTAAACGTGGTGGGTTTATAGATCCTTTACCAACTGCATCTAATAAACCAATACCTTCTTCTCTAATTTCATCTTCATTTTTAATCGTGACTTTTACTTGTGAATCTTTAAAGTGTTGTTCAATTTGGTTTGCGAAATAATCTGGCGTTAAAATATTCGGAGGTGTTTGTGAATATGTTCTCGCTAAATTAACACTCTCTCCTAAAATTTCACCTTGATTAATAAATGTCGTAACATCTTCATTTGTCGTTGTAACATAATTAATGACTGTATCAACATTTGCTGATTTGTTTGATTTATACGTATCAAATACAAATGTAGCTTGTGTGAATAACCAGCCAAAACGATAAGCACGTTCTTGATGAGATACATTTTGTGATACAAACGTATCATCTAATAAATGTACTTCTTCAATTCTATTACTTTGTAAATATCTGCTTAAGTTTCCGTACACAACTTGATAGTCATTTTCTTTAATTTCTTTTAAGTTACTTAACCCTACAGCAATTAATTTAACGACCTGTCCATTTACGATAATCGCTGTACTAGTGATTTTACCAAGTTCGCTACTAATAATTTGTTGTTTTTTTAAATTTTCAAGTTGTCCGCCTAAAATTTGATCAATTTCATCAAAATTGTGCATTTGATTTAAATGACTTGGACAACCGATTACAATCGGATGTTCATTATTAGAATATGATTCTTTAATTTTTATATTCATCATTATTATCCCCCTTTTGTTAAAACATTGAATAACCGCTTCTTCGTAAATTCCTTATAACAAATCCTGCGACAATTGCGCCAATCCATCCTGAACCAAGCATTAATATATCCGCAGTATGTATATGTGTTAAACCTGTAATAAGTTTTGAAAATGCAGTTGCTGAATCTGTAAAGTACATAGCTGTGGAAATTTTATCTACAATTGCAAAAATAACAAATGGATAAAGCACGACCATTAACCAAGTACCTTTTAATAGCATATTTAATATAAAAGCGATTCCAAAAAACAGAACAAAAAATAATGCCATTGATATGATAACTTGCGGTAAAGATATCATAGCTAACCTCCTTTAAAAAAAGAGACCCGCCTAATAGCAGGTCTCTACACTTAATAATGAATCAATTAGAATTTACCTTTTTTATAGGCTAATCCGATACCACCAATTTTGAAAATTGCACGAGTATCGATAACTTTTTTCATGAATGCTGCTTTTTTACCAGTAATTTCACGACCCATAACAACACCAACACCATCATGGCTACCTAATGAACATACAGTACCTTTGTCATCGTATACGAATGGTTCTGTTTTCTCACCATTGAAGATGTTTTTGATGTTTTTAGCAAGGTGTTCACCTTGTTGCATAGCAATTTGTGCTGTTGTTGGAAGTGGACGTTTGTTGTCTCCTTCACCAGCCATAACAGCTGAACAGTCACCAATAACGAATATATCATCATAGTTGTCGATTGATAAATCATCTTTAACTACGATACGACCACGTTTAACGCCGTCAAATGATTCTTCCATTAATTTGCTACCTCTAACACCTGCAGCCCAAATAGCTGTGTTAGCTTCTAAAGTTTGTTCTTCGTCATTAACTTTAACTACGAAACCTTTTTCATTACAAGCAACGATTGGAGTAGAAATTTTGAATTCAACACCACGGTCTTCTAAATATTTAACAACGTAGTTCACTAAGTTTTCTGAGAACATAGGTAACATTTTTGGAGCAGCTTCAACACAAGTGATTTTAACTTTAGATTGATCTACACCGTATTTTTTACATAATTCAGGAATGCGTTCTGTTAATTCACCTAATAATTCAACACCAGTGAATCCAGCGCCACCTACTAAGATTGCTAAATCATTTTCATCTTTTTCTTTAGATGCAGCATAATTAGCAAATTTATCTTCGATGTGTTTAGCAATACGACGAGAAGTGTTAATGTTTTCGATTTGTAAAGCATGTTCTTTCATACCTTCAATACCGAATGTTTCACTTTCAAATCCTAATGCAACAACAAGGATATCATACTCGAAAACACCGTTAGATGTTTCAACAGTTTTAGCATCTTTGTTGATTTTTGTTACTTCTGCTTTAACGAAGTTTACTTTATTTCTATCGATTACATTTGTAATTGGGTATAAAGCATCCTCATAGTTTAAAGTACCAGCAGAAGCTTCGTGTAACCATGTAGCTTCGTAGTGATAATCGTTTTTGTTGATTAATGTAACATCAACGTCTTGGTTTGAAACTAATTTTTGCAATTTAGTTACTGTTTGTAAGCCAGCGTAACCTGCCCCTAATACTAGAACTTTTTTACGTTCAAATCCCATTATTTTCACCTATACTTTCTAAATTTTGTTTGACACTTATAGGAAAGTTGTGTCACTTTGTGTTTTTCCTCACAAATAAAGATAATACTATTTACATACAAGTTTTATTGTATATTTTTATAAAGATAAATTCAAGTGTGACATATCAATTCCTTAGCATTGTTCTGGTGTACCAGAAACATCTCTAGTCTTAAATGAGCTTCCGCAACCACAAGCTGCAATCGCATTAGGGTTGTCAATCGCAAATCCGCCACCCATTAAAGATGTCTTAAAGTCAATTGTTGTCCCATTTAAAATTGGTGCATCATTCTTATCTACTAACACTTTCACACCATAAAACTCTAAAACTTCATCATTCTCTGCTGGTTCTTCTTCTGCTGACATCCCGTAAGAAAGTCCCGTACAACCGCCACCTTTAACAGATACTTTCAAATAACCATTTGGCATATCGTTATTTTTCATCATATCTTTAACTTCATAAGCTGCTGCTTCAGTTAATATAACAGTTGACATATTTATTCCTCCTAAAAAATCCAATTTTCTTCTATATGACTATATATATTTTCAAGTAATTCTTCTGGTGTTTCTCCCTTGACCATATCTCCATTGACTAATGCATATAACCCTCTTGCACATGGTCCACAATTTTGTAGACAACCGTATTCCAATACATCTACTTCTGGATCATTGTCGAGCTTGTTAAACACTACATCAGCACCTTTGGCCAAGTTTGAAATACAAAATTCGACAATTGGGTTCAATGTGTTCACCTACTCACTTTTTATTCATTAAACTATTTTAACATTCATTGTAGTTTATGCCAAAAACGATTATACTAAAAGTATACTTATATATTATAAAATATATACATACAAATTTGTAGAAATTTGATTTATGGACAAAGGAGAATAACGATGAAAAGCTTAGTATTATTAGGGGGCGGATACGGTAATATGCGCTTAATGAAAGAAATCTTACCTAGCGCATTACCTTCCGATTATTCAATTACGCTGATTGATCGTATGCCATTTCACGGTTTAAAAACAGAATTCTACGCATTAGCAGCAGGCACAAAACCAGATAAAGATATTCGAGTTCAATTTCCAAAAGATAAAAAAATTAATACAGTATATGGGGAAATTACTGATATTGATTTAGACAATCAAATTGTTTCAGTTGGAGATACACGAGTTGATTATGATGAACTTGTAATAGGTTTAGGTTGTGAAGACAAATACCACAACGTACCTGGCGCAAAAGAATATACTTATAGTATTCAAACTGTACAAAACGCACGCAAAACATACCAAGCAATATGTGACTTACCAAGCGATGCAACTGTTGGTATCGTTGGTGCAGGGTTAAGCGGTATAGAACTTGCAAGTGAATTACGTGAAAGTAGACAAGATATCAAAATTAAACTTTTTGATAGAGGTGCACGAATCTTACCTGCATTCCCAGAAAAATTAAGTAAATACGTAAAAAAATGGTTTGATAAACATAATGTAGAAGTTGTACCAAATTCAAATATCACTAAAGTTGAACCAGGACAACTTTATAACAATGAAGATATTCATAACGTTGATTTAGTCGTATGGACTGCCGGTATACAACCAGTTGAAATCGTTAGAAATCTTCCAGTTGATACAAATGACGGTAGAAGGGTTATCGTAAATCAATATCATCAAATTCCAACATATCCAAATGTATATATTGTAGGCGATTGCGCAGCATTACCACATGCACCAAGCGCATATTTAGCAGAAATACAAGCTGATCAAATCGCTGAAGTCATGAAATTACAATGGGCAAACAAACTACTACCTGAAAAGATGCCAGAATTGAAACCACAAGGATTTGTAGGTTCACTTGGTGAAAAACAAGGATTCGCATATTTAATGGAACAAACCGTAACAGGTCGTTTAGCAAGAGTCATTAAATCAGGCGTCTTATGGTTATATAAATATCATAACGGATAAGAAAAAAGTAGCAGATTACTCTGCTACTTTTTCTGTTGTATGCGAGGGTGGATGGAAGTGAAGATGTGAGTTTGTTGTGGTTTTTAAGGAACGGGATAACTTTAGTATTTTCTTGGCTTTATTCAGGCATTAAGCCATGACTTCAACCATTTCTGTACTGAACCCAAAAATCTAAACCTTAATTAGTATATTATTTCAAAGGTTTGTCTCCTGTAATTTTTGGGAGATAAGCCTTTTAATTTTGATTTGATTCTTTCGTTATTATAAAAATCGATATATCGATGAATAGCTTGTTCAAGGTCCTGAAAATCTTTAAATTCTTGGCCATAATACATTTCTTGTTTAAGTAACCCAAAAAAGTTTTCCATAACTGAATTATCTAGACAATTACCTTTTCTAGACATACTCTGAAATATTTTATGGTCTTTTAATAATCTAGTGTATTGTGAATATTGATAATGCCAGCCTTGATCTGAATGAATCGTTAAACGATGATCTAGGTTTGGACGACGCTTTATCATTTCTTTTAATGGATTGATGACTATATCTAATGTAGGACGACTTGAGATTTTAAAGCTGATAATCTCTGAACTATATAAGTCCATAAAAGGTGATAAATATAATTTCTGACCATTCATTAATTTGAACTCTGTAATATCTGTTACGACTTTTTGAAATGGGAGACTTGTTTTAAATCTACGATTTAATATATTTTGAGCTACTTTACCAACTTTACCTTTAAAGGAACGATACTTACGACCTCTATGTGTGAACTTTGTACAAGTTAGATTATGTTCTTTCATAATTCTTAGTACTTTTTTATGATTTACGATAAGACCTCTATTTCTTAGTGCTTGTGTAACACGACGATAACCATAGGTATGGTTTGATTCTTCACATATTTCTTTTATTACTTGAATCAATGTTTCATCTTTATCAGCTTTACTAAATTTATTTATCCAATAATAGTATACAGATTTAGCTATTTGAGCGACTTTAAATAAGATACTTAATCGTATATTATATGTTTCATTTAGTTCCTTAATGACCTTTACTATTTCTGATTTTTGCTTCCGTAAATGTCGGTCAAGGCTTGTAACTTTTTTTGATAAGCTATACCTGCCTTTAACGTCTCATTTTCATTTCTAAGTCTTTCAAGTTCTTCACGTTCATTTTCATTTAAAGGTAAATTTTTATTATCTGATTTAGATCGTTTTTTAGTCATAGTGTGAGATCGTCCCTTTTGTTTATTATCTATATCAAGACGACACTTTTCATCAAATTGATGTTGCCAATTGGCAATGATAATAGGATTAATAATTCTAAAGTGATTCGCAGTATCTTGATAAGACAACATATTTTCTTGTCTAAATTTTAAAACAGATAATTTAAATTCGCTAGTATAAACAGTATTTCTACTTTTTATTTCTAAACCTTCTTCTCCAAACTCTTTATATTGATTGACCCAAATCCGAAGGACAGACCAACTTGAAATACCATATTTTAAAGCAATTGTTCTATAACTTTGATGTCCTTCTAAATATTCTTTTACAAGTTTTAGTTTGAATTTAAATTCATATTTTTTCCTCATTAGAATGCACCCCAATATTTTGATTTGTTTAGTTCAAATATTTGGGTTCACATCATTCTTGGCTTTACTCGGACATTAAGCCACAACTTGGACGATCTCTTGGCTTTACTCGGATATTAAGCCACAACTTCAGCTATCTCTTGGCTTTACTCGGACATTAAGCCACAACTTGCCTCATATCTCACATCTACACTCTACTCAACTCACCTGACCCAAATAATCTTCACAATATTATTCATTTTTATTGTTCTACTGCTACGTGTTCATCTATAAATTTTGTTACTGGTTTTAATTGTACATAACCATCTGCTACGTATTCATCATTTATTGTTACAAGTGGATAGAATAGTTCGTCTTCGTTTATTCTTTCTATAAATTGTTGGTCGTGATCTGTTAAATTTTCAGTTTGATTCATAATATCAATATATGTGTATTCAAGGGTTAACTCTGGATATTTTCTTCCTAAAATTGCTTGTAACCACTCAAATGTATCTTTTGATGATGGTGCATTTACACAACTTGCACATACTACATCGGCCCCATAAATTACTATACTTGCCTTGGACATTTTAGCATCCCCCTAGTTTCATGAATAGATTTTTTACCTTATTTCTATTATAATAGATAAATAAGATTAATGTATCTAATAACACTTGATGAGAGGAGTATTAATATATATGGCTACCGAACAACAAACAATGTTTGATCAAGTTAGTGATGTACTCGAAAAGTTAAGACCATTCTTATTACGTGATGGCGGCGACTGTGAATTAGTAGATGTTGATGACGGGATTGTTAAATTACGTCTACTTGGTGCTTGTGGTACTTGCCCAAGTTCTACTATTACGCTAAAAGCCGGCATAGAACGTGCTTTATTAGAAGAAGTACCTGGCGTAGTGGAAGTAGAACAAGTATTCTAATTTCATAATTAATAAAAAGCAGGACATCGTTTCTAAGACGATGTCCTGCTTTTTTATTTCCTAGGTAATATTAATGATACTGTCTACTCACTTTTCCATCATATGTTCCATTGATGTGTTGTATCATTTGTTCATTAATATATACCCAGCCTTTCCATCCTATATGAACGGCATCTGTTATAACATATGGTTCATATTCTTTATCCGTTAAATCATATACTTTCATATCGTTCTTTTGAATCATATGATTAATTTTCTCATATACCGCTTCACGTCTTTCTTTATCAACATGGATATGATCATACCATTTTCCATTTGCTGGAATAACGATAAATAATGGGTCTGATTTGGCTTCTTTTAAAGTATCAATTAATAATTGTAAATCATCAAATTCTTTCGAATGAATATTAAACTCATAATTACGATTATATCTTTTACGTTGCTGCTTTAATAAGTGCCAATATTTATCATTCATACCAAATTTATTTGTTCTTGAATGTTGTGCGCCATATTCTGAAGCGTATAACTTCAAATCATTCCAATTCATATGATTAAAATGATGCTGTTCTTTTCTATGTAACTTTGCTTTTTCTTGTCCAAAAATTGATTTTAAAGCGTCGTGTTTTTCATAGATGTTTTTTTCAAAATCATTCATAAATGTACCTTCATCATAATGATGATTTTCTTTTTCTATGACTGATTTTAAGTATGGGTCTGATTTTAATTGTTTAAATTGCACTAACCTTTTAGCAAAACGACCTTTAATTTCTGGACTTAACACTTTATTTTTAAATAAGTGATCAGCTTGTAACGGAGAAAATCGGGCACTAAAATTATCATTAGTCAGTCCATGATTTGTAAACCATTGTGGCGAAATAATAATCGCTATTTTTTTGCCTTTCAGATTATGTGCTTGGCTCCCCATATTAATTGCATGAATTAAATCAGTGGATCCACCCGTACCTATTAGATATGGTTGCAATTTCGCTTTTTTATCATTCAAGATATATGCTGGATGAAAGATGTCTTGTTTCTCTAATTCACTTGATCCAAAGATTGGATAGAAATTTTTACTTAATAACATTTCTTCTTGTGAGTGCACACCTTTTAGTACTGTATCATCTAAAGATATCGCTTCGTTATTAATACTGTCATACTTTGAAAATGATTTAATCCATTCTACAGGTACGAGTAAAAATAAACCGAATAATAAACCACTTATTAATAATGGTAACAATAACTTTAATTTCATTGTAAATCCTTAAGTACTTCTATAATTTTATTTGGTGTTGCCCACTCATCTCTATCAAAATCAGTAATTGTTACATCAATGCCTAAATTATTTTGAATTTCTAATAATAATCCAACTGTCGCAAATGAATCGATAATACCTTCTTCAAATATTTCAATATCAGGATTTTCTTTAACGATATCATTTTCTGCAACTTCTGCTAAAATATTTAAAACACTCTCTTCAAAATTCATAATATAACTCCCTTATTTAATGTATTAACTTGCCTGAGAAAAGTAAAAATCCAAACGCTATACAATGGAATGTAATAAGAATTGCTACTATGTTCATAATGCTTGGATTCATCTTTATAGGATGTTTTTTACGCCATTGTTCATAATAGCCATATCCAATAAATAGCATTGCATGATATAAACCATACAAAATATAATGCCATTCAATACCGTGCCAAATACCCATAATAAAGAAATTTAAGAAAAATCCTAAATTAGATATTAATAATTTATCTTTTAATAATTTTTCTTTAGATACCCAGAATACAAATCGCATATATACACAATCTCTAAACCAAAATGATAAACTCATATGCCATCTATTCCAGAAATCTTTAATATTTTTAGCTTTAAATGGTTGGTTAAAGTTAACTGGTGTTTGTACACCAAATAAATAACTAAATGCAATAGCAAATAAACTGTATCCTGCAAAATCAAAGAATAAATAGAAACTATAACCATACATATAATATAAGTAATTTAAAAATGTCGGATCCGTATCTATAGGTACAAGTTTTATCACGTATTCATTTATGTAATAAGCAATAATATATTTATACAAGAATCCCATAAAGACCATATGTATTGCTTTGATAAGCATGTCATAGTACTTTTCAGGTTCTATTGTCTTCTCTTCATCTTTAATAAATCGTTTATATCGATCTATTGGACCAGATGAGATGGTTGGAAAGAACGTAATAAAATCTATTAATTTCAACGTATCGATAGATTTAATACGACTATCACGAATTTCCATAATGAGTTGAATACTCTTAAATGCAATATAAGAAATTCCTAAGAATCCAATAAATTCAATAACTCTATTACCATGTATTGTAAGTTGATGTGTTCCAAGCCAACTACTTTGTAATACTTTGACAACAATTAACGGTAATATAGATAACAATATTGCACTTAAATATAACTTAAAGTTATTCATTTTCTTCACGAGCGTATTATAAGTTCTAATCAATACAACTTGGTAACATACGTACAATGCAAAGAAAATAAGTTGATAACTCAAATATTGATTATCGAATAAATTTTTACTGTCATCCGAAAAAATTAAAACAAGCATAATTAAGGTTATTAACCTATTGTATATAAGACTTTTCTTACCGATTAATCCTAAAATAATAACGGGTAACATTAAGATTAAACAGATGTAGAAATAAGTAAAATCGCCATATGGTGTCATGAATTTAACCTCTCTAATACTTTGTTGCGATCTAATTTACCGTTAGCTGTTAAAGGTAGCTGTTTAGCATAACTGAATTTTCTAGGAATCATATATTCTGGTAAATGTAATTTCAATTCATGTTTCAAATGCATTGTCATGTCATTTTCACTATCTAGCTCATCAGCTACTAATACAATTGTTGCATGTAAATATTGGATTTTCTCACCATGTTTAATTGGTGAAATGACAGCTTGTTTAACGTCTGGTAAATGTTCAAGCACGCTTTCAATTTCTTCAAGTTCCATGCGATAACCATTAATCTTAATTTGGAAATCAATTCTTCCGTTAATGAACCAATAGCCATCTCGATAAGATGCCTTGTCACCTGTATGATAATTTAATTGGCCATCAATGATTTTAAACACTTTATTATGTTTTTCTTCATCTTTTAAGTAACCTTGGCTCACACTTTTACCAATAATAATTAATTCACCTTCATCTGTTAACCTCAATTCACTATTTGGGCGTACTTTGCCTATTGGTAAAGGTTTAAATTGATCCAATATTTCTTGCGTGATTTGTATACTCGTTACAGCAACTGTAGCTTCAGTTGGTCCATATGTATTATAAATAGTTGATGTCGTAAACAAATCATGTAATTTCTGTGCTGTTTTATGACTTAATATCTCTCCACAGAAGAAGAACTGCTTTAATTTCGGATGATGTGTTTCATTAAAATTAGGCAATAACAGACACATTTCTAAAAATGAAGGTGTAGACACCCAGCTTTCTACTGCTTTATGTTCAAGTAATTCATATAATTGTTTAGGCTTTTCAATCATTTTCTTATCAACAAGTTGAAGTGTACCACCAGTCATTAAACATGGATAAATGGCCATTACAGACAAGTCAAAAGAAAACGGTGCTTGATTTAACCACATTTTGTGATCGCCTATTTGATTTAATTCCAACATCCATTCTGTAAAATCAATAAGACTTTCATATCTAATTTGTACACCTTTAGGGAACCCTGTAGAGCCAGATGTAAAAATTGTATAAACAATATCTTTATCAGATATTCTGTCGAAGTCTTGCTCCACTGATTCAACAGCAAGTATTTCTTCTATCGTTATTTGCTTTACATGTAAATTATTCAATAAACTTCCAGTTGTGTTCAAAATAAAAACAGGCTCAACCTTCTCAATGATATGCTCTATTCTTTCTAATGGAATAGAAGTATCAATTGGAACGTAACCAATGCCTGCTTTCATACTCGCAATCATTCCCACAATCATATAAGGTGACATATGACCATAAAGTACTATAGGCTTTTCAGAACCTTTAATTAAAGTAGCTAATTTATTAGAATAAATATCTAATTCACCATAAGTCATTACTTCATCTCTATAGTTTATAGCAACCTTATCAGCATGCCACTTATTCATAAATGTTACTTTTTCTAAGATGTCCCTCATAAACTTTCTCCTTCATTAAAATTCATTATATATAAAATCATTACTTGCACTTCCACCAGCATAAATCCAAAATAACACAATCATGATTAGTAAATAGAAAATCGTCAAACCAATCAGTTTAAAATTTTCAGAGTTTATAATATCCCTAATTTTTTCCATTGTTAATCTCCTTGTGTTTTAATTTTGTAATTATTCTATTTCATCATTATATTCTATACATAATCGAATATCAAGAATTATATGTAAAAAAATTAGCAATATATGTAAATAAAAAGGGGGTAAATCAGAAATCTACTGCCAAGAAACTAAAACAGGCTGAGACATTTCATTATGTCCCAGCCTGTCTTTTCTATTTATTAATTTAGTTTGATTATTTTAACTTAACCGGTGTAATTGGATCTTGGTTCGACATAATTTGTTTAGCATTATCTACGCATAGTTGCACCATTTTATCTCGCGTTGCAATTGAACTACTACCAATGTGTGGCACAACGATCACTTGATCCATTTTTAAAAATGGATGATCACCTGAAATAGGTTCATTTTCAACAACATCTAATGCTGCACCTAAAATTTCTTGTTGCTCTATTGCTTCAATTAAATCAGATTCTACGATGTGACCACCGCGTCCGATATTAATTAAAATTGCTGAGTTTTTCATTTTTTTAAATGTTTCTCGATTGAATATACCTTTTGTTTCAGGTGTTAATGGCGCTGTACAAACTACGAAATCACTCTCATTAAGCAATTTATCCAATGTACGATATTCAACGTTTAATTGCTGTTCAGCTTCTTCTTTTCTAGAGCGATTATGATAAAGTACTTTGCAATTAAAGCCTTTCAATCTTCTAGCAAAAGCTTCTCCAATTGAGCCCATACCATAAATACCGACTGTTGAGCCGTGGACATCTTTTCCTGCTAAAAGATATGGACCCCAGCTTTTCCATTCACCATTATGTACATATTGAACCGCTTCAACAATTCTTCTTGCTGCTGTCAACATTAATGTAAAGCCTAATTCGGAAGTCGTTTCCGTTAATACTTCTGGTGTATTTGTTACAACAACACCTTTTTCTTCAGCAAGTTTCACATCAATATTGTCAAAACCAACAGCCAAATTGACGACACCTTTTATGCGCGTTGCATTGTTAAAAAATTCATCATCAATTTGCTCGCTTAATGTCGTAATCACAATTGTAGCGTCTTGAGAACGTTCTAAAAATGCTTCTCTAGGCATTGGTTCTAATTCGCTGTTCCAAACATCTACTTCTGCATATTCTTTAATCTGATTGATAAACTTTTCTGGTAATTGTCTTGCAACAAGTACTTTCTCATTCATGTTCTCAGCTCCTTATGTGAATTTACTTAATAACTTCAAATAAATTCTTAACGCTATATGTTGGTAATACTTCTTTTTTATTAATTTCTTCTAATAATGTTACACCAGTTTGTACATGTAATGTATCAATGCCACTATTGATTCCAGCTAAAATATCAGTGTCATATAAGTCACCAATCATGACACAATCTTCTTTAGCATGACCAATTTTTTCAATAGCTTGTTCCATAATAATTGTTTCAGGTTTACCGATGAATACTGGCGTCTGTCCAGTCGATACACTCACAACGCTTGTCAATGAACCATTTCCAGGCAAAAATCCTCTTTCATTTGGAATAGATACATCTTTATTTGTAGATATGAATTTCGCACCATTTCTAACGGCTAAACATGCTACTGAAAGCTTTTCATATGAAATATTCACATCTAAGCCCATTACGACATAATCAACATGTTCATCTTCTTTCACAACTAAGCCAGCATCTTTTAAAGAAGTTTCTAATCCACTTCCTCCTACCATATACACTGATGCGCCAGGAGAAGCTTCACTTATATATCCAGCCGTTGCCATTGCAGAAGTAATCACATGTTCACTTGAAGTATGAAAACCCATATTATTTAATTTTTCTGCTACTTCAGCAGGTGTTTTTGAAGAGTTATTTGTAACGAATAAATAATCTTTATTATTTTCATTTAAATAATTTATAAATTCGATTGCACCTTCAATAACTTCCGTACCTTTATACATTGTGCCGTCTATATCAATAAAATAACCTTTATAATCTTTCATTTTTATCTCCTTCACCAAAAGCTGTTACTGGAACATTTTCATTCACTAAAAAATGTTTTGTATCTTCAATTGCTTGTTTATAAAATGGTGTCACAATTTCAAAAGCTTTTCTTAATTGATCATGATCAAGATTTTCATAATTTCGAATAAGTTCTTTTCTGTAATCAATAGATGCTCTAATCGCTTCAGCAGTTGAAGGTTGGAATACTTTTTCAAGTTCCATAATATCAATTACATCTTTATAATTACCAGGATCTCTTAAAATAAATGCATCAATAATCAAATTCCCAATATCGACTACAGATTCAATCATCATATGTGCGATTCTTTCTAAAGCATATGGAGAATTTTTCTCGCTTTCAAAATCTACCGTCAATTTTTCTAAATAATTTAATTTTAAAGTTAAAGTTTTGCTATCTACGAAATACATGTAGAAGACCTCCTATCCATATATCATCATATCATAATTTTGAATTGTAGGGCATTGCTCTGTATACTATACAAGTAAAGAAAGATTTTTAAAAAGGAGTCGCTAAACATGATAGATATGTTCTTATATGATGAGCAAGATGAAGCGAAAATACAATTTGTAGGATTTGTCGGTGAACACAGTCGCTATGACTTAACACTGATTTATACAGATAGACATTATGGAAAAACAATGGTACTCAATACTCAAAACAATACATTTGGTATTATTGGTAAAGATGACTTAGAAGAAGAAGGCTATATTAGTCACATACTCGGTTTAACAGAAGAAGAAGGCGAAGAAGTAACAGAATATTTACATGATGTTATAGATATATAAGTTTGTATTAAGTATGTATTTTTAGTGCGTTCGTTATTAGCAAGTTTGGCCTAAAGTGCAAATAAGAAGTCCAGTAATTACATTTCTTAGTAGTTTTGTAAATAAGACACTCCATAGTAACACTTCGACCGACTTTTGTAACTAACGCACCTAAATTATACAAACAACTTCATACAATAGTGTTCACAATACTCGCTATAGCTCAATTAAAAAAAGAGCCCGGAATTTTCCGGGCTCTTTCGTTTATAAATAATCTTTTAAAGTATTTTTAGATGTAGTTTGTTCTTCTATTACGTCTTCTTCTATTACGTCTTCTTCTATTTCTACTGCTTCAGCTTCTTGTTGTTTGTTCTGCTGCTCTTGTTTAGTGTTTTGCTGAATTGTTGGCTCTATTTTAACATCTTCTAATTTATGTTCTTCGTCTATGAAAGTTGCTTCTTCTGCTGTTAATTTAGATATCTCAGATTTAGATAATCGTCTCAACACAAAATATTTACATCCAAAATTACAATATTCTAATATATAATCTTGAATGGCAGAGAATCGCTTATTTGCATCACTTTTTTTATTAGAATCATGATAAAAGCCTTTTAAACGAAGTTGCTCGTACCCAAAGTCACCAACAATAAAATCATATTTATCTAGAATTTCAGAATAACGTGATGTAAATTGTTCTTCATTGAAAGATTTCTGATCATCTTTAATCACTTCAAAATAGTTATTTTCTATTTTAGTTAACATTCAATCACCTTATTAGTTATTAAGTGCTTGTTCACCTAGAATATGTTTTTGTTTAGCAGCTTCATTAACTTGTTCATCTGCGTGATAAGAACTACGTACCATTGGACCAGCTTGGCAATGTTTAAAGCCTTTTTCCATCGCTACTTTTCTTAATTTACCAAATTCTAAAGGTGTGTAGTATTTTTGAACATTTAAATGTTTACGTGATGGTTGTAAATATTGACCGATTGTCATAATATCTACGCCGTTTGCACGTAAATCATCCATTGTTTCATAAATTTCTTCAACTGTTTCACCAAGTCCAACCATTAAGCTAGATTTTGTAGGAATATCTGGGTACATTTCTTTAGATCTTCTTAAGAATTCTAATGTACGGTCATATTTTGCACGTGCTCTAACTCTTGGTGTTAAGCGTCTAACTGTTTCGATATTATGGTTTAAAATATCAGGTTTAGAAGCCATTAATGTTTCTAATGCTTCATAACTACCACCCATATCTGATGGTAAAATTTCAATCGTTGTATATGGATTTAACTCTCTTACTTTACGTACTGTTTCTGCATAAACGTTAGAACCAGCATCTTTCAAGTCATCTCTTGCTACAGCTGTAATTACAACATGTTTTAAGTTCATAAGTTGAACTGATTCTGCTACACGTTGTGGTTCATCTAGATCTAACTCATTTGGAAGACCTGTTTTAACAGCACAGAAACGACATGCTCTCGTACAAACTGCACCTAAAATCATAAATGTAGCCGTACGTCTTTCACCCCAACATTCGTGAATATTTGGACATTTAGCTTCTTCACAAACTGTATGAAGATTCTTCTTACGCATCATTTTCTTCAAACCTGTGTAATTCTTATTCGTGTTTAACTTTATTTTTAACCAGTCTGGTTTACGTAATATTTCTTCATTTTTAGTAGCCATATACGTGAACACCCTTCTATTATTAATTTTCATCTTTATATATTATAACGAATATAAGTATAAATTTAAATGCTCATTACACTTTCTTTTCATGTTGTAATAACTTTTGTTCAAAAATATTTCTTAAAAAATCTGGCATAATATAATTTATATTCATATCTTTCAATATTGGGAAGTATCTTCCGAATGTGTACATATCAATTGTACCGAGCTTATATTGTTCGTGATCTTCAATTTCTTTACCATTCACAAAACATTGACCTGTAGACTCAATATAGCCGATATTTTTAAATACATATCCTCCAAAAATATCTCCTCTAAAACCAAATCCAAATGCTACTTCATCCATATAGGACTGTTCCATCGCTTTATATATAATTTGTTTAAGTTCTACGCCTCTTAAATCAACTGAAACAGTGTTTATAGGATGCGGTAACATTTGATGAATATCGTATTCTGTTAACTCATTACCCGTTTTACCTTTCACAATAAGACCTGCATTAATAATTGCACAGTCTCCTCCTGTAAATTCTAATACACTTTCGCATAATAAATCCGTTGTATAACTTGCACTGTTAAGACGACGTGGTAATGAAAAATGACCTTCAAGAATCGGTTTATTTAATAACGCCTTACCTTTTTCTTCATAATCATTTGGTACTTCTTCAATTAAGTCAGAATTAATAATTTCCGCTTCTTTATGAATAACTTTTTGATTTTCAATAACTAAATCTACTTTACCAACATAATGCCCATATTTACCAGCTGCAGCCATCAACACACCATTTTGTTCTTCGCCATTCTCAAAGTAATGATGTGTATGTGCACCGAAGATAACATCTACTTCTGGACATTCTTTGCAAATTTGCTCATCAAAGAAGATACCGACATGACTTAATACGAGCAGTACATCATATGATTCTTCCACTTGTTCGATTTCGTTCTTTAGCGCAAGTAATGGTGACGTCACTTTCCAATCAAGTCTTTCATAAATATGATTAAAAGGTGCTGTCAAACCAATCATACATAATTTAATACCATTAATATCTTTAACAACATGAGAAGTTATATGATTTGGTAAATTTCCTTCTAAATCAAATAAATTACAACAAGTAACATCGAACTGAGCTTCATCATATAAATGGTTCAAGGCATCATGAGATATTGTCATACCTTCATTGTTACCAATTGTTACAACATCTACGTGACTGTCATTTAAAATTTTAACATTTTCTCTACCTTGTGATGCTTCTGTTAAAGGATGAAATAAATCTATATGATCACCTATATCAATATAAAGTGTATCATGCTGACAACGACTTCTTTCATCTTTAATATACTGAGATATTTTGGCATATGTATTTAAATGACTGTGTATATCATTTGTATGAAATATCGTGAGCTTCACAAATCCAACTCCTTATAAAACACTTTTTATAATCAAATATATACCTAAGATTAACATTGTAAATCTTAAAATTAAAACGACAGTGTCTGACTTCATTCTACTATTTATTCTTACACCAATTTTTGCACCAAAATAACTTGAAATAATCAATATAATCGCATGTACCCATAGTACATTACCTTGCACAATGTGGCTGACAGAACTTGATAAACTTGAGAAGAATATCATCATCATACTTGTACCAACAGCAACATGTGGTGGGAATCTAAATACAATAATCATCAATGGCGTCATCAGTGCACCACCACCGATACCGAATAAACCAGTCGTTATACCAACAATAAATGATGAAACAATAGCAACAAACGGTGGTAAACCGTATTTATGATGTTCGCCATATCTATCTGTAAAAGATTTTAAATACTTTTCTTGTTGGAAATACTTTATTGGTTTCACATGATTACGTATCATTAATACGATAGAAATTAAGATTAAGAAAATACCAAAGTACAAATTAAATGAATCTAAAGTAAAATACTTACTTAAATATGCACCGAGTAAAGCACCCGGAATGATACCAACTAGGAATATTAATCCATTTTTCACATCAACTTGCTTCGTTTTCAAATAGCCTAATGTTGCTGTTAAACCCGTCGTAATTAAAATGACTGATGATGTACCAATCGCTCTTTGTGGAGTCATACCAGACAATAATTGATGGTCTATACCAAAGTATACGAGTGAAGGAACAATACTAATTCCGCCACCAATTCCGACTAACGCCCCTAATATTGCAGACGATACACCTATAATAATTAACACTAAATATGCCATACCTGTCACCTCTAAAATAATTTAAGTTGCTTAGGCGCTAAACCTTCGTATTCTATATCTAATAACTTTTGGTAAGTTTTGGCATTTTGTGCAGCATGTCCACCAGAATTATTATTAAATACTACATAAACATCTTTCGCTTTATGCTCTAAAATTTTAACTTTATCAGCTAACTCTTTAAGTTCTGCTTCATTATAATCATATAAATATCTGACATCACGCCACTCTTGATCTGTCATATCTTTCTTCGTCCATCCGTTTACATTTCTACCATGATAACGGACGAAAGCAACATCATGCGTAATACGATTAACAAGTGGTATAGACCCTTCTCCACTCTGCGGTTCATCACAAACACTGTGAATAAATTTCATTTCGGTTAAAAATTCCAACGTAAACTCTTTAACATCTTCTTTAAACCAAGTACGATTACGGAATTCGATACAAACGTCAAAATCTTTTAATTGCTCACGTACATAACGCAAATAATTAATATTTTGAGGTTGTAAATCAAACCAAGGTGGAAACTGTACGAGAATCATCGCTAACTTTCCTGATGCTTTCAACGGTGCCATCGAATCTTTAAATAAATTAAATAATGTCATTTTGTCCTCAGCAAAATCAGTAACCTCAGCATGACCTGTTAACGCCTGATGAATCTTAACAACAAACTTAAAATTATTAGGCGTTTCCCGAATCCATTTTTCAATATTTCGTTGCGGTTGAATCGCATAATAAGTTGCATCTAATTCCACAATAGGAAAATGAGCAGCATATGCTTTTAACTTATCTTTTTTATTAGACAGGTCCTCATATAAAGAATCATGATCTCCCCATCCAGTTAGGCCAATTTTTATCATATCTCATCACCATACTCATCTTACCACACAGAGTATTTATAGTTCAGTTTGTTTGATTAAAATTATGTAAAACTATGAATGAGCAGTAAAGAATTGTATGTCGTTCGTTACACTTCTAATACGTTTTGTAATTATAGGCCGTCTTAGTTACACTTCCTACGACTTTTGTTACTAAACCCACCATTCTTTTCAACTCATAAAAATAACGGCTATGACAAACTATAATGTCCTAGCCGTTTTAAATATTGTATTCCAAAAATATTATTTAGTAACTTGTTATCTTAATGCATTTATATGATTTATTGTTTAGTCACCTTTTCATACTCTGATTTACTGATATATTCTATAAAATAAACCCATTTACCTTTGTGATCAATTTTTACATATTTTTCAGAAGGACTATATCCTTTAAAGTCCAATAAGTAGTTATTTTTATGACCATTTTCATCATAAGATTCTATATCTTTATAATCTTGGATATCTATTATTTCTTGTTTACTTAGATGTTCTGCATCATTAGTACTTGGGACTACAGCATAACTCCAACCTCTTTTAACTAATGGATTAATTACATCTATTTTTTCATCAATATTTTTCATCGTAAATAAAATTATACAAATGACCATAATGCTTACTATTAATGTATAAATTAATTTTTTCATTATTGAGTTCCACCTCTTCTTGCATCTTTCAACAAATAATATTTATACGAGTTAATAAGTATCTCGATAGAGCGTAATTTGAATGAAATAATTAAATTCAATACGTCTTAAGAATAATATATTTAATTCATAATATTCTGTCAATTACTTTTTATACAGTTTTTTACATTTAAAACCCTCGCTATTTGTTTGTTGATAGCGAGGGTTTTGTGGTATATTTAATTTATTCGGATACCTTACATAATTTTATTTAATGATGGCCGTCATTGTATAATTTTTATGGTTAAGGTATTTTTTTCTGCGTTTTTATTCATTGTTTTGTCTCCTATTTTAATTTCAATACTTGTCCGATTTGTATGACATCTGATGTTAATCCGTTCAATTTCTTTAATGTTGCTACGGTAACGCCTGTTTTTTGACTGATACTCCACAGTGTATCTCCTGCTACGACTGTATATGTTGTTGGCTTCGTATTAAGGTCACCGCCGTTAATGGCTTCTGCTAGTGATTTTGTATATGCATTTAAATTATTTTTAATGTAATTCATATCTTTTGTTGAGGTAATAAATCCTAATTCTACTAATCGGTAATTGATATATTCTGCTTTAGCTACGTTACAATGTAATAGGTCACTTCTTTCTGTAATGCATCTAACAGTACCTACATGTTTTTTCACGGCTGCTTGTAATGCTGTATCAATACTGTCTGCTGCTAATCCACTTGGAATAATAATATGACCTCCTGTAGCTGATACGGCTGCTGAATCTAAATGAAATTCTACTACAATTTCATAACCTTGTGATTTAACCCAATATAATCCGTAATCTGTTTTATTTCCGACTTGTTCGCCGTATGCTGTGTCTTGATACATATCTTGGTCTTTACCATATATTCCAACTGTATGACCTGCTTGTTTTAAATAATTTGCTACTCTATCTACAATATTTGCTCTAATAAAATCTCTTTCATTTGTTCCATTGCCTACTGCGCCTGGATCATTATATCCATGCCCTGCTACAATCATAATTTTTCTACTCAATTTAACGGCTCCTTTATTGTTAGATTGATCTAATTTTTGATTAATTTTGGATATGTCATAATTTTCAATTGGCATACCACTGCACACTCTTGTTACTTCTTTAGAAATGTCTTCACCTTTTTGACGTAATTGAATATGCAAATGTTCACTCATCGGATTATTGTCATAATTACTATTGCCTTGTAATCCAATGATGTCGCCTTGAATGACTTTATCACCTTTAGAAAATTGCAATGTATCTCTTTGCATATGCCCATAAATCCAATCATTGCCATTATTATCTCTAATTTCAATTGTGCCTCCGAAATTACCAAATGGTTCACTTAAAATAACTGTTCCACTAGTAACTGCTGGAATTTGATTCGTTTCATTACTATAGACATCAAATGCTCTATGATAACCACTACAATAGGCATCATAATTTATGCCATCTTCTCTGTAATTTCTATATCCATAATTTTTCGGATATTGATCATACGTTCTCGGGTCTGATGAAATTTTCCATCCTTTTTTAGTTAAATATTTTATAGCTGTTAACATTCAATCATCCTTTCTCATTTTTATTTTTTACCAGATTGTTTTAAGAACTTTTCTTGTTCACGTGATTGATTTGTAAAAATGAATGTATTTTTCCAAATACCATAAAGCACAAATACAATAGGTATTCCTGTGTTTAATACATTCATCCACGCATTTAACTTTTGAGGATTCAACCATTCTACCGAAATACCAGATGCATTCAATGCTAAATATAGTGCACCTAAGAACCCACCTATCATTGCGATAAATTGTTTAACTTTGTCTGGATCAATTGGGATTCTGTTATCTTCTTCGGAATAATTCAAATTTACTTTATCTGTTTTGAAGTTCATTTTAACCATGTGTATCACCTCCTTGGTTACACTATAATGTAACTTTTGGTTGACGTCAATAACTTTTAGTTATATTTTTCTGCAAAATTATTGAAAAAATATAACTATAGGTTATAATAATAGTATCAATCATATAAGGAGCGGGAAACTTATGGTGTCTCAAAATAAACTCTCTGAACAAATAAGTTTATTAAGAACGAAAAATGGATGGACGCAACAAAAATTAGCAGATGCGTTACAAGTTTCAAAACAATCCATTTCATATTGGGAAACAGGAAGAAAAGCACCAAAGATGAAGAAAATAGAAGAAATGGCAAAGTTGTTTGACGTGAGTGTCAGTTACATTTTAGACGGGGAAACTAAACAAACTTATAACTCTACAGCAGAAACGATTGCCGCACATTTAGATGGAGAATTAACAGAAGAAGAATTGAAGAAAGTATTAGAATATGTTGATTTTCTAAAGCATCAAAACAAATGATTTATTAAACGGATAATATGGTGGGGATAATTTGAATAGATATGAAAAAACACTTATCAATAATGAACACATCGTAATTAAAGAAACAAGTAACCTTCCGAATCAACTGAAAGGTTTATATGTAGATGGATTAATTTTATTGAAAGATGATTTATCTAACAAAGAAAAGTTAGAAGTGCTAGGAGAAGAGTTAGCCCATCATGATATATCTTATGGAGATATTCTCGATACAAGCGAATTATGGAAATGGAAATTTGAGCATAAAGCAAGAAGATTAGGATTTGAAAAAATTATACCTCTAAAAAGTATTGTGCAAGCATACCAATCAGGTGTCCATAATAAATTTGAACTGAGTAATTATTTAGACGTATCTGAAGGTTATATAGATGAACCTTTAGAACATTACAAACAAAAATATGGATTAAGCACATGGTATGATCATTATTTAATAAAGTTCAACCCACTTCAAGTTTATGAATATAGAGAAATCAATTAAAGGCTGAGACGTCATTGTCTCAGCCTTTAATCATGTTATGACCATACGTTATATTTACCATTCTGCAATACTGCCATCTTTATGTCTCCAAATTGGGTTATGCCAATCATGCCCGACTTCCGCCATTTTTCTGACATGTGCTTCATCTATTTCTACACCAAGGCCAGGCTTTTTAGGAATATCTACATATCCATCTTTAAATTCAAATACTTCTTTGTTTGTAATATAGTCTAGAATATCACTGTCTTTATTGTAATGAATGCCTAAACTTTGTTCTTGAATAAAAGCATTGTGACAAGTTGCATCTACTTGTAAACATGATGCTAAAGCGATAGGTCCAAGTGGACAATGAGGTGCAGCACCTACATCATAAGCTTCTGCCATAGAAATAATTTTTTTACATTCTGTTATACCACCAGCATGTGATAAATCAGGTTGAATGATATCGACAAATCCACTTTCTAAAATAGGTTTGAAATCCCATCTTGAAAATAGTCTTTCCCCAAGTGCTATAGGGATAGTAGTCGTTTGACTAATTTCTCTAACCGCTTCTATATTCTCACTTAACACAGGTTCTTCTATAAACATTGGATTGTATGGCTCTAATTCTTTAGCTAATATTTTAGCCATTGGTTTATGAACACGCCCGTGAAAATCAATTCCAATACCTAATTGATTGCCAGCTGCTTCTCTAATACCAGCTACACGTTGAACAACACTTTCTATCTTGTCATAACTATCTATATACTGTAATTCTTCTGTTGCATTCATTTTGATTGCTTCAAAACCATTTTCAAGAGCTTTTTTAGCAGCGTTTGCAGTATCTTGAGGTCTGTCACCACCAATCCATGAATATACTTTCATAGATTCTCTACATGCTCCTCCTAATAATTCATGAACAGGCGCGTTATAATATTTACCTTTAATATCCCACAATGCTTGGTCTATACCCGAAATGGCACTCATTAAAATTGGACCACCTCTATAAAAGCTACTTCTATACATCATATTCCAGTGATCTTCAATATTTAAAGGATTCTTGCCAATCAACTGTTGCATAAATTCATCAACCGCTGCACCAACAGTTTGAGCTTTACCTTCAATTACAGGTTCACCCCATCCGACGATACCTTCGTCCGTCGTAATTTTTAAAAACAACCAACGCGGTGGTACTTGAAACAACTCATAGTCTACAATCTTCATGTTAGCACTCCTCTTTAATGTACTTTGTTATAAAATGCTTGTGCTTTTTGTTCTAGTTCTTCAAAATACGCTTTATTCGTTTCTACTTTCGTATTTACTAAAGCACTTCCTAACCCAACGCCAACAGCTCCCGCTTCAATAAAGTCTGTAACATTGTCTATACTCACACCACCTGTTGGTAAAAGTGGGATATGTGGTAATGGACCTTGTAAATCTTTGATATATTCAGGACCTAAACTTGTTGTTGGAAAGACTTTAATAATATCTCCACCGTATTCATAAGCTTCTAAAATTTCTGTTGGTGTTAAAGCACCTGGTATACTTACGGCACCATATTTTTTTACTCATACGAATCGTATCTTTATCTACCGTTGGAGACAATATAAACGTTGCACCACTTAAAATAGCTAACCTTGCCGATTCTGCATCTAAGACTGTACCTGCTCCGACTACAACTTTACCCTTCATTTCATTAGAGATCAGTTCAATAGATTCTAACGCTTTAGGTGAATTCATCGTAACCTCAATCGCACGAATCCCTGCTTTATATAACGTTTCTACGATTGGTAAAATATCATTTGGATTTGCATTTCGTAAAATTGCGATTAATTTAGTTTCTTTGATTGTTTGTAATGTATCTATTTTAGACGCCTCCTTATCTAATCACATCATCTACATGACCTGTATGTTTCATTTGTTCAATTTCTTCTTTAGTTGGTAAGCCTTCAACATCACCTTTAACTGTTGTCACGAGTGCACCAGCATTACAAGCCTGTTCTGTCGCTTCATGAATGGATAATCCTTCGATAATACCTGCGATTAAACCCGCCGCAAAGCCATCTCCAGCACCAACAGGATCAACGACTTCTATTTCTTTTGAAGCTTTTGCATAACCTGAAATATCATTATGTACATAGTAAGCACCTTTACTTCCTAATTTAACAACTACTGTTGATGCACCTAAATTTATAATCTCTTGAGCGATTTCTTCTTCAGATTGTGTATTGAATAAAAATGCCCCTTCACTCGTTCCTGGCAACACAATATCACTTAAAGCGATTAATTGTTTTAATGTCTCTTTCGCTTCATCTTCAGACCATAATTTGAGTCTTAAGTTTGGATCGAAAACAATTTGTAATCCTAATGATTTTGCTGTCGAAATGAGTTTAAATATTGTTTGTTTACAAGATGCACTTAAAGCAGGCGTAATACCTGTTACATATAAATATTTAAATTGAGCGACATAACTTTCATCTATATTTGCTTCAGACATTAGACTAGCTGCTGAACCTTTTCTATAATAATGGACGCGTGTTTGATCTTGTCGAAATTTCTCTTTAAGAAAGATGCCAGTTGGTGCCTCAGATATTAATTTTACAGAATCTACATTAATACCTTCACCACGAACAAAATGATGTGAACCCAAATATTTGAACTAAACAAATCAAAATATTGGGGTGCATTCTAATGAGGAAAAAATATGAATTTAAATTCAAACTAAAACTTGTAAAAGAATATTTAGAAGGACATCAAAGTTATAGAACAATTGCTTTAAAATATGGTATTTCAAGTTGGTCTGTCCTTCGGATTTGGGTCAATCAATATAAAGAGTTTGGAGAAGAAGGTTTAGAAATAAAAAGTAGAAATACTGTTTATACTAGCGAATTTAAATTATCTGTTTTAAAATTTAGACAAGAAAATATGTTGTCTTATCAAGATACTGCGAATCACTTTAGAATTATTAATCCTATTATCATTGCCAATTGGCAACATCAATTTGATGAAAAGTGTCGTCTTGATATAGATAATAAACAAAAGGGACGATCTCACACTATGACTAAAAAACGATCTAAATCAGATAATAAAAATTTACCTTTAAATGAAAATGAACGTGAAGAACTTGAAAGACTTAGAAATGAAAATGAGACGTTAAAGGCAGGTATAGCTTATCAAAAAAAGTTACAAGCCTTGACCGACATTTACGGAAGCAAAAATCAGAAATAGTAAAGGTCATTAAGGAACTAAATGAAACATATAATATACGATTAAGTATCTTATTTAAAGTCGCTCAAATAGCTAAATCTGTATACTATTATTGGATAAATAAATTTAGTAAAGCTGATAAAGATGAAACATTGATTCAAGTAATAAAAGAAATATGTGAAGAATCAAACCATACCTATGGTTATCGTCGTGTTACACAAGCACTAAGAAATAGAGGTCTTATCGTAAATCATAAAAAAGTACTAAGAATTATGAAAGAACATAATCTAACTTGTACAAAGTTCACACATAGAGGTCGTAAGTATCGTTCCTTTAAAGGTAAAGTTGGTAAAGTAGCTCAAAATATATTAAATCGTAGATTTAAAACAAGTCTCCCATTTCAAAAAGTCGTAACAGATATTACAGAGTTCAAATTAATGAATGGTCAGAAATTATATTTATCACCTTTTATGGACTTATATAGTTCAGAGATTATCAGCTTTAAAATCTCAAGTCGTCCTACATTAGATATAGTCATCAATCCATTAAAAGAAATGATAAAGCGTCGTCCAAACCTAGATCATCGTTTAACGATTCATTCAGATCAAGGCTGGCATTATCAATATTCACAATACACTAGATTATTAAAAGACCATAAAATATTTCAGAGTATGTCTAGAAAAGGTAATTGTCTAGATAATTCAGTTATGGAAAACTTTTTTGGGTTACTTAAACAAGAAATGTATTATGGCCAAGAATTTAAAGATTTTCAGGACCTTGAACAAGCTATTCATCGATATATCGATTTTTATAATAACGAAAGAATCAAATCAAAATTAAAAGGCTTATCTCCCAAAAATTACAGGAGACAAACCTTTGAAATAATATACTAATTAAGGTTTAGATTTTTGGGTTCAGTACAAAATTTAAAATCTTCTGCCCTAATTCATCATTTCCTAATTGACTGATCCAACCAGTTTTAACACCAAGCTTTTCTAACCCAATTAGCGTATTTGTTTCAGCCCCAGCTATATGCGTTGAAAAGTCTTGAGCATAACGCATTGGTCCTACTTCTTTAGGTGCAAACACAACCATCGTTTCTCCAATAGACAATACATCCATCTTCATGACCCTCCTTATAACTTAATAGCCGTCTGCGTTGTATAAACGTCCAGATAAACCACCATCAATGACTAAGTGTTCACCTGTCATCATTTCAGAATCATCAGATGCTAAATATTGCGCTAATTTACCAATATCTTCTGGTTCATTAATTCTTGATGTCGCGTGTAAATCTAAGACCCCTTTTCTCACTTCATCTTCGTTTTCCATTGAATCGAACCAATTTTTTAAATGTGATGTGTTCGTAAATCCTGGACATATTGCATTTACACGAATATTGTATTTACCTAAACTTAATGCCATACCTCGTGTCATCGCATTAACGCCACCTTTAGCCGCAGCATACATATCAGTGTCTGGTAAAGTCGCGATTGAATGGTTTGAAGAAATATTGATAATTGAACCGCCACCTTGTTTCTTCATTTCTGGGATGACATGTTTCGAACATAAGAACGTTCCTCTCAAATCAATATTGATAATAGAGTCCCAATCTTCAACTGTTGCTTCTTCAATTGATTTAAACACTGTGATACTTGCATTATTAACGAGTGTGTTGATTTTCCCATAATGATTCACTGTTTCGTTAACCATATTAATAATACTTTCTTCTTTAGATACATCTGTTTCAACAAACTATGCATCGCCACCGTTATCGATTATTTCTGCTACTGTTTCTTTACCAAACTCTGGATCAATAGTAGCAACAACAATCTTTGCACCTTTACTGCCAAGTTGTTTTGCAATACCTTTACCGATACCTTTTCCTGCGCCAGTTACAATAATGACTTGTTCATTTAATTCACTCATTTATAATTCCTCCTTATATTCATTTATTTGGTTTAGGTAATGAGAATATTTCTTCTACTATTAAAGATGCTGCACCAATCGTATATAAATCGTTTCCTAAAGCAGAAGTTAAAATTGGTGTCTCTGTCGCATCTTCACCCATTACTTTTAACCGAATGATTGCTTTAATTTCTGGTAGTAAGAGATGACTAATTTTTGTTAAACTACCACCTAATACAATAAATTTCGGTCCAAATAAATTGATTAATATTGCAAAGCCTAAACCAAGGTTCCTACCAACTTCTTTAGCAATTTGGACACATAATTCATCGCCTTGATTCACGGCCTCATAAAAATCTTCAATACTTAATTCATCAATTTCAGACTGTGGATTTAATATTTGACTTTTACGACCAATTTTTAATTGACGCTTAATCATTTTTAAAATTGCTGTTTCTGAAGTTAATGTTTCTAAACAACCATAATTACCGCAAGAACATAATGGACCATCTGGATCTATAGTGACATGTCCAATTTGACCTGTAATATGATGATTGCCTCTTAAAATCGATCCATTATTGATAATACTTGCTCCAACACCATAGTCTACGATGACCGATATAAAGTTTGTTTCTTCTTTACCCTGACCAAACCACATTTCCGCAAGTGCTGCACTATTACAATCATTATCAATTAAGACCATCAAGTCTGTTTCAGATTCTAATATCGATTTAATTTCGATATTTCTCCACCCTAAGTTTGGTGCAAAGATATTTGTACCATTTTGAGTATCGACCAATCCGTGCATGCCTACTCCAATACCAAGTACTTCAATTTGTTGTGCTGAATATTCCGCAGCAATTAAATGAATTTCTTGTCCTAAATAAACAATCATGTCATTCAGATCTTTTTGTAAATCCATTTCTATTTGTTTCTCAAATAAGATTTCCGCTCTCAAATTGCTAACAATAATACTCGTTCTATATGCACCAATTTCTAAACCAATCATCACTTTCTTCTCTTTATTAATATCAAGTGGTATCGGTTGTCTGCCTCTAACTTTTCTTTCCATTGCCTTCTCTTCTATCCATTGTTCATCAATTAATATTGAAACAATTTCTGAAACGGAAGGTCTTGATAAGTCAATTCTACTCGCAATTTCTACTCTAGAGATTGGTCCATACTTTTGAATCGTCCTTAATACAAGTTGCTTATTATAATCTTTCATTAAATTAATATTGATCCGAGATGACTGCTTCACGACACCCCTCCTTAACTTTAAGTAAATTAAAATAACTAAATAGAATATATTTATTCATATATTACTTGTTTTTCCATTCGAAAAGGCTTACATTAATAATTAAATCAGATTCAAAGTGTAATTACAACTTTTTTAGTTATCTTAAATAATTAAATATCATCAACGAGCTACAAACTTTTATTTTAACTAAAGTTTCTGATGGCTTTATTCAAATTACATGGGGGTAATAAAATGGAAGCAAGCAATTATAGAACGAAATTAATTTTCTTCCTAGGTGCTTTAGGTGGATTGCTTTACGGATATGACACAGGTGTTATATCTGGCGCGTTGCTTTTTATAAAAAATGATATACCACTCACAAGTTTCACTGAAGGTTTAGTCGTGAGTTCAATGTTAGTCGGTGCAATATTTGGCTCAGGGTTCAGTGGACCACTATCGGATAAACTCGGTCGAAGGAAGCTCGTATTTGTTATTGCGATTGTCTTTATCGTTGGCGCATTAATTCTATCATTTGCACAATCAATGGTTATCCTAGTCATAGGTAGATTTATAATCGGATTAGCAGTCGGAGGCTCTACAGCGATCGTGCCAGTCTATTTATCAGAAATGGCACCTACTGACACGAGAGGTTCTTTAAGTTCATTAAACCAACTGATGATCACAATAGGTATTCTAGCTTCATATTTAGTCAACTATGCGTTCGCAGATATGGAAGCTTGGAGATGGATGGTTGGATTAGCAGTTGTACCTTCTGTCATCTTAATGATTGGTGTTTACTTTATGCCAGAAAGCCCTAGATGGTTACTTGAACATAAAAGTGAAAAAGCCGCTAGAAAAGTTATGGCAATTACAAGAAAACAGTCAGAAATTGATAAAGAAATTGATGAAATGAAAGAAATCATTCATATATCAGAAAGTACATGGACAGTCTTAAAATCCGTTTGGCTAAGACCCGTACTTGTTATAGGCTGTATATTTGCACTACTCCAACAAATCATCGGCATTAATGCCATCATTTACTATGCACCAACAATCTTTAGTAAAGCAGGTTTAGGAGATGCAACAGCTATTCTTGGAACAGTCGGCATCGAATCAGTCAATGTAATTGTAACGATATTTGCAATATATATAATGGATAAAATCGACCGTAAAAAACTACTCATTACAGGTAATATCGGCATGGTTTGTTCATTACTTATTATGGCGACACTCGTTTGGACAATCGGATTACATTCAACAGTCGGCGCATGGATCATTGTCGCATGTTTAACATTATTCATTGTCTTCTTCGCATTCACTTGGGGACCAATCTTATGGATTATGTTACCAGAACTATTCCCAATGAGAGCAAGAGGCGCAGCAACAGGTATCGCGACATTATCATTATCAATAGGCAGTTTATTAGTCGCACAATTCTTCCCACTTCTCACATCAGTTATGGGAATCGAACAAGTATTTCTAATCTTTGCAGTTATCGGTATACTCGCAATGATATTTGTCATTAAATACTTACCAGAAACAAGAGGCAGAAGCCTTGAAGAAATCGAAGTAGACTTAAGAAATAGAACATCATCCGTTACATTATCTAAAATAGATTAAAGTATTGAAAAGCCCCGTAGAATTTCTACGGGGCTTTCTTTATCTAGTAGTATTATAAATCCAAAATTCACTTCTTTTCTATTATCATATTACTTGTTAGCTTTATTCCTTTTATAATCTTTGATTAAACAAAATAAATGCGAAGCACCTAAGCAACAAAAAAATGACTATAACTATATTAACAATTATACATATGATATTTGAATTGGGTAAATACGAAAACAAAAACATAAATGGTATAAAGCATATAATTTCTAGTATTGTTATATTTTTAAAAATTTCTTTTAAGTTATTCAACATTGACTACCTCATTATGATAACCTTGATAGACTTTATTTTCTATTTCCTTAATTTGTAAAAATAATACCATAAAAACATAAAACGGTATATATTTTCTATATTAAAATATATACCATCGATTTTGTTAAGTGCTGACGCCTGAGGGAATAGTATGCGTGAGAGACTATAGGCTCGAACCATACCCTAGGCAAGCCTGCACGAACAAAATCGAAGATTACTTTATAAACACATTATCTAAAATAGATTAAGAAATAGAAAAACCCTGTATAAGTTCTTACGACTAAGAACTTATACAGGGTTATTTTATCTATAAATATTGTCTTACACAGTTTAATTGGTATTATCCAATTGAACCTTCCATTTCGAATTTGATTAGTCGATTCATTTCTACTGCGTATTCCATTGGTAATTCTTTTGTAAATGGTTCGATGAAGCCCATTACGATCATTTCAGTTGCTTCTTCTTCTGAAATACCACGGCTCATTAGATAGAATAATTGTTCTTCAGATACTTTAGAAACTTTTGCTTCGTGTTCTAATGAAATGTTATCGTTCATGATTTCATTGTAAGGAATTGTATCTGATGTAGATTCGTTATCCATAATTAATGTGTCACATTCAATGTTTGAACGTGCGCCAGTTGCTTTACGTCCGAAGTGTACTTGACCACGGTAAACAACTTTACCACCATTTTTAGAAATTGATTTAGAAACAATTGTTGATGACGTATTTGGTGCTTTATGAATCATTTTTGCACCAGCGTCTTGAACTTGTCCTTTACCTGCAAGTGCGATAGATAAAGTCATACCTCTAGCGCCTTCTTCAAGTAAGAAACAAGATGGGTATTTCATTGTTAATTTAGATCCTAAGTTACCATCAATCCATTCCATCGTACCATTTTCATATACGAAAGTACGTTTTGTAACTAAGTTATAAACATTGTTAGCCCAGTTTTGGATTGTTGTATAACGGCAGTACGCATCTTTCTTAACGACAATTTCAACAACAGCTGAGTGTAATGAATTAGTCGTATAAACAGGTGCTGTACAACCTTCTACATAGTGTACTGAAGAACCTTCATCAGCAATAATTAATGTTCTTTCAAATTGGCCCATGTTTTCAGAGTTAATTCTGAAGTAAGCTTGAAGTGGTGTTTCTAATTTTACGCCTTTTGGTACGTAAATGAATGATCCACCAGACCAAACTGCTGAGTTTAATGCTGAGAATTTATTATCTGCAGCTGGAATAACACTTGCGAAATATTCTTTGAATAATTCTTCATTTTCACGTAATGCTGAATCAGTATCTTTGAAGATAATACCTTGTTCTTCTAAATCTTGTTCCATGTTATGGTATACAACTTCTGATTCATATTGCGCAGATACACCTGCAAGATATTTTTGTTCTGCTTCAGGAATACCTAATTTATCGAAAGTATTTTTGATTTCTTCTGGTACTTCATCCCAAGAACGCTCTGAACGTTCTGATGGTTTAACGTAGTATGTGATTTCATCAAAGTTTAACTCTGTTAAATCGCCACCCCACATTGGCATTGGCATTTTGTAAAATTGTTTTAATGATTTCAAACGAAAATCAAGCATCCATTGTGGTTCGTCTTTCATTTCAGATATTTTTTTAACGATTTCTTCTGTTAAACCTCTACCTGAACGGAAAATAGAAACGTCTTCATCATGGAAGCCATATTTATAATCTCCAACTTCTGGTGATTTTTTAGCCATTTTCTTCACTCCTCTTTTATAATAGCGTTCGCCCATTTTTCAAAAGTTACGCATTATTTTGCTCTTTTGTTCCTTTTTCAAATGCTTTCCATGCTAAAGTAGCGCATTTGATTCTTGCTGGGAATTTAGATACACCTGATAGTGCTTCTATATCGCCCATTTCTTCTGTAATTTCGTAGGATTCACCAAGCATCATGTTTGAGAATTCTTGACTCATTTCTAATGCTTCTTCGATTGTATGACCTTTAACCGCTTCAGTCATCATAGATGCGCTAGACATTGAAATAGAGCAACCTTCACCTTCAAACTTAGCATCTTTAATAACATTATCTTCTACATCTAATGTTAAGCGGATGCGATCTCCACATGTCGGATTGTTCATATCTATTGTTAGAGAGCCATCTTCAAGAACGCCTTTATTACGAGGATTCTTATAGTGGTCCATAATGACAGAACGGTATAGTTGATCTAAATTGTTAAAATTCATAAGAGAAAAACTCCTTCGCGCCATTTAGTGCCTGAATGAGTTGGTCAACATCTTCAGTAGTATTATAAATATAGAAACTTGCTCTTGCTGTTGATGATTGGTTTAACCATTTCATTAATGGTTGTGCACAATGGTGACCTGCTCTTACAGCTACGCCTTCAGAATCTAATGCTGTTGCTAAATCATGTGGGTGAACACCTTCTACATTAAATGTAATTAATCCAGCTCTTTTATCAGGAGTAGGTCCATATATTTCAAGTCCATCAATTTTAGACATTTCATTGTAAGCATAATTCACAAGATCATACTCATGTTGATGAATGTTATCTAAACCGATAGCATCAATATATTTAATCGCTTCAGCTAAAGCAATTGCTTCAGCAATAAGCGGTGTACCAGCTTCGAATTTCGTTGGTAAGTCTGTCCATGTTGCATCTTCTAATCCAACAAAATCAATCATATCTCCACCAAATTCGATTGGTTCCATCTTATCTAATAAATCACGTTTACCATATAAGACACCTATACCAGTAGGGCCTAACATTTTATGGCCACTAAAGCTAAAGAAGTCTACATCTAAATCTTGAACATCCACTTTCATATGTGGTGCTGACTGTGCACCATCTACTGCTATAACAGCATTATGACGATGTGCGACTTCTGCAATATATTTAACATCATTGATTGTACCTAATACATTAGACACATGAGCGACTGCGACAATTTTAGTTCGATCATTGATCGTACTTTCAATTGCCTCTCTTTCAAGTTCGCCACCTTCTGACATTGGAATAAATTTGAGTTTAGCACCTGTTCTTTTAGCAAGCTGTTGCCATGGCACGATATTCGCATGATGTTCCATTTGTGTGACGACAATTTCATCACCTTCAGAAACATTTGCATCACCGTAACTATGCGCAACTAAGTTGATTGCTGTTGTAGTTCCTCTTGTGAATACAACTTCTTCAAAATATTGTGCATTTATAAATCTTCTAACAGTTTCACGTGCTTTTTCATAAGCATCCGTAGCAAGTGTACCTAGTGTATGCACACCTCGGTGAACATTAGAGTTATAACGGTTGTAGTAATCTACAATGCTATCAGTGACTTGAGTAGGTGTTTGACTTGTGGCTGATGAATCTAAATACACGAGTCTACTACCGTTAACTTGTTGTTCTAATATCGGGAAATCTTTTATAATTTTTTCTACATTAAATGTTGATTCGGCCACATTATCAGACCTTTCTGTGCCTTTTTTATATTTGTGTTGTTACTTTTAATTCAATAACTTCACGTAATTGACGTTTAACGTCTTCGATTGGCAATGCAGATACAACTGGGTCAAGGAAACCGTGAATAACTAAACGTTCTGCTTCTTCACGAGAAATACCTCTACTCATTAAGTAATAAAGTTGAGTTGGATCTACTCTACCTACTGAAGCTGCGTGTCCTGCTGTTACATCATCTTCATCAATTAATAAGATTGGGTTTGCATCTCCACGTGCTTTTTCAGATAACATAAGAACACGAGATTCTTGTTGCGCATCTGCTTTAGTACCACCGTGTTTGATGTATCCAATACCATTAAAGATAGAAGAAGAACTATCTTTCATAACACCATGTTTCAATATGTGACCATTAGATTCTTTACCATATTGAATGATTTGTGTTGTGAAGTTTTGTTTTTGTTCTCCACGACCAACTACGACTGTTTTTAAGTTACAGTTTGAACGGTCACCCATTAAATAAGTCGTGTTGTCGTTAATTGTACTACCGTCATTCATTAAACCTAAAGCCCAATCGATTGTCGCATCAGCTGCTGCTGTACCACGACGGATAATGTGACCAGTAAAGCCTTTATCCATGAAATCAACTGTACCGTAAGTAATGTTTGAGTTTGCACCAGCAATTACTTCAGAAACGATGTTTAATTGACCTTCGTTTGAAGATACTGTAGATAAATAGTTTTCAACGTATGTTAATTCTGCACTTTCTTCAGTTACGATAATCACATGGTTGAAGAAACTTGCATCGCTATCATCATGTAATACAACGTATTGAACAGGATTTTCTACAACAACATTTTTAGGTACGTATACAAATACACCACCGTTAACTAGTGCTGCGTGTAAAGCTATTAATCTATGTTCATCAACTTTAACTGCATCTGTCATGAAGTATTTTTGTACTAAATCACTATTTTCAATTAAAGCTGTTTTTAAATCTTTAATTACAACGCCTTGTTCGACTAATTTTTCATCTACTTTAGTAAAAGCAGGTGTATTATTATGTTGAACAATTAAGTTTGTAGCATTTTCAGTATCGATAATTTTACGAACTGATTCTGGTAAATTGTCGATAGTATCAAATGTTTCACTTGTAACAGCATGTGTTTTGAATGAATCAAAATCCCATCTGTCAATTTTTGTTTTGTCTGGTTTAGGCATTTTTAATGTATCTAATTTTTGAAAACTTTCTTTTCTTAAATCAGTCATCCATTGTGGTTCATTTTGAGATGCTGAATAATTAACTAAGTCTTCTACGTTAATATTTAACTTTGTTTCAGTTGCCATTTATACTCCTCCTACTTGACTATCATGATCATATATTATTCAGCGTTAATTGTTTCGTCTTTAATGTTAAGTTCTTCTTTAATCCACTCGTAACCTTCTGCTTCAAGACGTTTTGCTAATTCTTCGCCACCTGATTTAACAACTCTACCTTGCATCATAACGTGTACAAAGTCAGGTGTAATATAGTTTAATAATCTTTGATAGTGAGTAATAATTAAACAACCAAAGTCTTCTCCACGCATTTTGTTAATACCTTTTGATACAACTTTTAATGCGTCAATATCTAAACCTGAGTCAATTTCATCTAAAATTGCAAATTTAGGTTCTAACATCATTAATTGAAGAATTTCGTTACGTTTCTTCTCACCGCCAGAGAAACCTTCGTTTAGGTATCTTTGAGCCATATCTTGGTCCATTTCTAATAGATCCATTTGTTTATCTAATTTCTTAATGAATTGCATTAAGTTAATTTCGTCGCCTTCTTCACGTTTAGCATTGATAGCAGAACGTAAGAAATCAGCATTTGTTACACCAGAAATTTCTGATGGGTATTGCATAGCTAGGAATAAACCAGCTTGCGCACGCTCGTCAACTTCCATTTCTAATACATTTTCACCATCAAGAAGTACTTCACCTTGTGTTACTTCATAACTAGGATGGCCCATGATTGCAGATGATAAAGTTGATTTACCAGTACCGTTAGGTCCCATGATTGCGTGGATTTCACCTTGTTTAATAGTTAAATCTACACCTTTAAGAATTTTCTTACCTTCGATTTCTACGTGTAAATCTTTGATTTCTAATATTGATGCCATATTATTTTTCCCTCCAGAGAATTTATTCACATTTAAAAAAGATAACCCTACATTATCTTTTCTAGTTTATAATAATTTTAATGTAACGTCAAAGTTTGCTGTGAATCTTTACCCTTAATATTATAACGTAGTTACACGGGCAAATAAACATTTTCGCTTTATTTATATAGAAGAAACTCTTCATATAAACTATTTTTCTGAAATGTTTTTCAAATGATAATCATTTCAATTAATTCTCAATTTATAAATATTCTATTTCAACGTCTTCCGAATGCCTTTCTATCTAATATATACTATAATGAAGATAAATAAATATGCAATTTATGAAAGGAAAATTACATGAAACGCTATGAACAATTTGCATTCGTTATAAGTGCAATATGTGCATTTATACTTTTATTAAATTTAGTCAATGTTATTAATTTGAGTAGTCTTTTAAACACATTATTAACAGCTGCTACAATTGTTACAATTGCTACATTCAACGTTAGAAATTACAGATTTGTCGGTATCATTTTATATGCCATCGCCGTATTTATGCTCATCATTTATTTCTTTAACGGATATATTTAAGAATTGATTAGCGCACGATATCTCTCAGTGAACATAACCCTGTCAAGTAGACACTAAAAAAAGTAATCAATATGTTGGCTGTGCTTTTATAAGCGCAGCCATTTTTAATGAAATTCTTTTAGAATTATAAAATTTTATATATTCATTTATTTGCTTTGTGGCGCGTTTTATATCATTGAATGTTTGAGATTTGTCTTTGAATACCTCTGATTTGAGTAACCCCCAAAAGCCTTCCATAGGACCATTATCAATACATCTACCTACACGAGACATGCTTTGCTTCATAGAAGCATTTTTAATCATCTCTCTAAATAGAACACTCGTATATTGGAATCCTCTGTCGCTATGAAATATAATGCCTTCGGTATTTCTTTTAATTATGGCTTTGTTAAAGGTATCGTATACAAGCTTATTATTGTTTTGAGATGAGACTACATGGCTGATGACTTTCTTAGCACCTAAATCATAAATAGCGCTTAAATACACTTTAAATCCATTTTTCAATTTAAATTCTGTCACATCTGTTAACCAGACCTTATTAACTTTACTTGTTGTAAATTTTCTGTTTAGGATATTTTGAGAAGTGATTTCTGGCTTACTAAGTTTATATTGCCTTCTCTTTTTTCTAATGACAGCTTTTAATCCATACTTCTTCATAATTCTATATACGCGTTTATGATTAACCTGGAATTTAGTATATAATCTCAGATAAATATAAATTCTTCGATATCCATATATGCCATCATGTTCATGATAAATCCTGAAAATCTCATCTTTTAATTCGTTATTGAATCTTTCAGATTCTGAAACCTCTCTGTTTTTCCATTTATAATAACTTGCTCTCGATATTTCAAGTGCGGCGCATATCCATTTGATTGGATACTTATCTTTTAATGCTTCGATTGTCTTGTATGCTGCTATTTGCTTGATTTTCGATTCATCAACTGCCTCTCTATTTCTTCCTGCTTTTTTAATACCTCATTCTCCATTTGGAGAAATTTATTTCTTTGTTCAAGTGCTTTTATTTTTAATTCAAGTTCTTCTTCTCTAGTTAAAGCTTCAACTGGTTTTCCTTTACCTCTACCATCTACTAAACCAATATCACCATGTTTTTCATACTTTTTTACCCAATTATAGACTTGTGAATAGTTAACTTGGTACTTTTCAGCTGTCTTATTAAAGTCTCTATTATTTTCAATACAATATTTAGCTATTTCAATTCTCTCTTCAAATGTTGTTTTTCTAGTATTCATAGTGTCTACCTCCAGATATGGAAAATAAGATTTATTTTCCTTTCCTTCAGTATACTTTACCACCCAATTTTTTAAAGTAGCATGATGTGAAATATTGTAATAGGATGCTAGATCTGAATACGTCTTATTAGTCTCTAGATATTCTTTAACAACTTTTTCTTTAAATTCGCGTGTATAGATTTTATTTCGTTTCTTATTTATAAGTGCTGTTATACCATGTTGCTTATACACTTTATATTTAAATCGAATCACACTATCACTAATATCTAAATTTAACTTATCAATTACATTTTGAAAGGAATAACCCTTTTCATGCAAATCGAAGATTTCCTGATACAGTTTAACAGGTAGTCTAGTTTTATACATAAAAATACCCCCTATAGAGTTTTAGTTTTTTTAATGTCTACTCTATAGGGAATAATACACAATCTTCGTGAGTTATACACTATTTTTATACCCTATCGCACGATATCTACCAGTCTTCGTGCACCTTGACCATATTTTCATCTCTACTAAAACAAAGAGCAGTCGACTCTCCGTTTACAAAGGGAGATCGACTGCTTTTTATCAAATATTATTCATAAACTCGGTATGTTTGACCGGAATGAATACCTTCTACACTTTTCAAGTATGCTTTAGCGGCTTTTTTAGCTGGGACTGCTTGATAACCTTTAAAGAAATCACCATAATCTTCGAGTGCTTCTTCAATTACATTTGGACTTACATTATTAATTCTTAAATCACGTTTTAATTCATATGCAGCTGATTTCACAAATGCTTGAATACCACCACCAGCCATTGCTGATGAAACGCCACCTTTGATTGGTTCGTCCATAATCACACCAGTTGTTAATGTGAAACTTCCGCCATCATTAATATAATGTTGTCCGATCAGTACTAAGTTGATTTGTCCAAGTAATTTACTTGTAACAGCAACTTCATTTGATTCAGGTGTTAAGTCAGATAAATCATCAAAATTCGCTGCACCTGCAGTAGAAACAACTGCATCTACATTTTGAATTTGTTCAAACATTAATTTAATATCTTCTATATTAGACATATCCATTTGATAGTCACCTGAATTACGTCCAACTTTCACAACTTCATGTCCGTTTGACGCAAGTTCTTCTGCCACTGCTGACCCAATAGTACCATTAGCACCAACTAATATAATCTTCATAATTTACCACCTTTTCAATTAATTAAATAAATTTTATCTATAAATGAAAGCATACACAAACATAATGCCCAAAGATGAGTAATAATACAAAAAACATCTAACCTTATGGCTAGATGTTTTTATAATTTCTTATTTCGCTGGAATTACAGCTCCGTCATATTTCTTGTTGATGAAGTCTTTAATTTCTTTAGATTGTAAGACTTTCATTAAAGCTTTAATTTCTTTGTCATCTTTATGACCTTTTTGAACTGCAATTAAGTTTGCGTATGGTGAATCTTTTCCTTCAACTGCAATTGAATCTTTAAGTGGATTTAATCCTTGTTCGATTGCAAAGTTAGAGTTGATGATTGTAGCGTCACCTTCGTCTGCTTGATAAGATTTAGGTAAAAATTCTGCTGATTGTTTATTGTTGAATTTAATATTTTTCTTGTTTTCTACGATGTCATCAAATGTTGCGTCAACTGGTTTAACGCCGTCTTTGATTTTGATTAATCCTTCTTTAACGAAGAATGATATGAATCTACCTTCTTCTGCTGGATTGTTCGATACATAAACTGTTGCATTTTTTGGTAAGTCAGATAATTTTTTGTATTTTTTAGAGTAAACTGCCATTGGCTCTAAATGTACGTTACCTGCTGATTCAATTTTATATCCTTTTTCTTTTGATTCAGTTTTTAAGTATGGTGTATGTTGGAAGAAATTTGCATCAAGTTCACCTTTGTCTAATAATTTGTTAGGTGTTGTGTAATCATTGATTGTCTTGATTTCTAAGTCATAACCTTCTTTTTTAAGAAGTGGTTTAGCTTCTTCTAAAATTTCAGCATGAGGTGCTGGTGATGCACCAATTTTAATTGTTTCGTTCTTTTCTTTCTTGTCGCCACTACCGCCACCACAAGCTACTAGCACGACTGTTAAAATCGAAATAAATAATAACCCAAATACTTTTTTCATTTAAAACACTCCTTAACGTTTATCAATTCTTTTTACAATTAAATCTCCAATAAATTGGATAATAAAAACAATAATTAAAATAAAGATTGTTGAAACTAAAATGACGTCATTTTGATTTCGTGTAAATCCAGTTAGGTAAGCTAAGTTACCTAAACCACCTGCACCAATTACACCGGCTATAGCAGTTGATCCAACTAAAGCAATGGCTGTAACTGTGATACCCGATACTAAAGCAGGTAATGATTCTTTTATTAATACTTTTCGAACGACTGTCCAAGTAGTAGCACCCATTGAAACTGCCGCTTCAATAACACCTTTATCAATTTCTTTCATGCCGATTTCAACAAGTCGCGCATAAAATGGTGATGCACCAATAATCAATGCTGGTAAAGCGCCTTTAGGTCCACTAATTGTACCTAGTAAAATGTCCGTAAATGGTAGTAATAATAATATTAATATGATAAATGGAATAGCTCTAAATAGGTTCACGACAAATGAAACGATTGAATAAAATACACGTGAACTTTTAGATGTTCCTCTTGATGTTAAAAATAGTAAAGTTCCTAAGATTAATCCAAATACTAAAGTAAATACTGTAGAAATAATCGTCATATATAACGTTTCATACAATGCTTCCCATACAGCATCCCATCGTACGTTAGGCATCGTGACCATTTCTGTTATGATATCTCCAAATGATTTATTCACCTACGTTCACCTCTACTTTCACGCCTAGATTATTCAATTCTTGCTTAATTGTTTCTTTAGAATAATCTCCTTGAGGTAAATGAACGATCATATGTCCAAATGTACCGTTTTGAGTTAATTTAACGTCACCTTCGATAACGTTAATATCGATATTATAAGTTTTTATAATTTTCGCTAATACTGGATCAGAACTTGTTCCACCAACGAAGTTTAACTTCCAAATTTCACCATTTGGTTGTTCTTTCTTAAAGTCTTGTAAAGTTCTTTGTAAATCATCTGCTTTAAGATCATCTTTAACAAATCGTTGTGTAACATAAGTTTGAGGGTTATTAAATACGTTAATAACTTCTCCCTCTTCAACAAACTTACCGTTTTCCATGACTGCTACATGGTCACAAATTTTTCTAATGACATGCATTTCATGTGTAATCAGTATGATTGTTAAATCCAGTTCTTTATTAATATCTACTAACAAATCTAATATTTCATCAGTAGTTTGCGGATCGAGTGCACTTGTTGCTTCGTCACATAATAAGACATGTGGGTCATTAGCAAGTGCACGGGCAATACCTACTCTTTGTTTTTGCCCTCCTGATAGTTGTGAAGGATAGGCATTTTCGCGTCCTTCTAAACCAACTCTTTTGATGAGTGCTTTAGTTCTCTCATCAATTTCACTTTTAGATACACCAGCGATTTCTAATGGAAATGCGATGTTATCTTTAACTGTTCTAGACCAAAGTAAGTTGAAATGTTGGAAAATCATGCTTACTTTTTGTCTTTTTAATCTAAGGTCTTGTTTCGATAATTGTCCAATGTTTGCACCGTCTACAATTACCTCTCCCTCAGTAGGTGTTTCTAGGCCGTTAAACATACGTATAAGTGTACTTTTACCTGCACCAGAAAATCCAATTACACCATATATACTTCCTTTATCTATTTTTAAGTCAACATGGTCAACAGCTGTTATGTCACCTTTTTTTGTTTTGAAAGTTTTAACAACTTTATTTAACTCGATCAAATCTGTTGCCTCCTAATCTCTAAATTAAAAACGCCTCACTCTTAAAATAAGAGAAAGGCGTCAAAAATTTGTCTTTCTCTCATCTCCAAAAGTTAACACTTTTTGTGAATTGGCACCATTTCATATTTATATGACGGTTGCCGGGCTTCAAAGGGCACATCCCTCCACCACTCTTGATAAGAGTTATTACGTATTTAATTAAATTCATACTATCATGATAAGTTTTTATCGTCAATAACTTTTTGAATATTCTCTAATATATACGGAACAGACTGAAAGGCATAGATTCGACGGATAACTTGATCTTTATGCATGATAAAAAGTACGGGTACTGACATGATTTCAAATTCTTTACAGAATTCTGGATAAAAATTTAAGTCACACTTATTAATAGGTAATTGTGAAACTTCGTTTGCAATATCTAACATGCGTTCTGATATTTTGCACGTTCCACATGTTGGCGTATATCCAAATAATAAATGGATATCTTTATCAAAATGCTTGTATATATCGTTCAATATTTCTGTGTGTTTCATGGTAACGATACTTCCCTTTCAATACAAAATCATTCTTAACTATAAAACCATGATAGTTTAACACATTCGCTAAATATTGTCTTGGACAGCGCGCTACTTCAGAAAATGTAGAATCAATATAAATATGCTGGCTTTCACTCACAAATTTCTTAAACCATTTTCCAATTTTCTTACCTTCCTTATCTTGATCTACTAAGACATACACTTGAGAACCGTATATTTCTTCTAGTAGCTCATCCATTTTTTCGACCCCCATCGTTCCATGGGTACAAATAATATGAACATGATCATTTAATACTTCTTCCACTCGTTTTTTATCAGAAATACCTTCTACGATTATAATCTTTTTAATCATCGCCATGAATATCACCTTCTACAAATGAGATAGTATTACAGTTCAGTTTCATGATAAATATTTTAAAAAAACTCCATGACACATCAGTATCGTGGAGTTTAATGTTATGTTATTCACCTATCATTTCGCTATAAGCGTCTGCATCTAATAATTCATCTAATTGAGCTTTATCAGATAGTTCAACTTTGACCATCCAAGCTTTATCATATGATGATTCATTAACAAACTCAGGGCTATCTTCTAGTTCTTCGTTTACTTCAACGACTTTACCAGAAAGTGGTGCATATAGTTCAGAAACTGTTTTAACAGATTCTACACTACCGAATGAATCTCCACTAGTTAATTCGTCACCTTCTTCTGGTAACTCAACAAACACGATGTCCCCTAATTCTGATTGAGCAAAATCAGTAATACCGATTGTTACGATATCTCCATCTACTTTTACCCATTCATGTTCTTTTGAATATTTTAACTCACTAGGCACTGTCAAAGTAATCCCCTCCTATATGTAATTCAATTATAATCATGACATAAAGCCATTATTCAAGCAACTATTTTTATAACCAAGTTTGACGATATTCGTCTTCTTTAAATCCAAGTGTCACTTTATTTCCTAAAACGGCTAAAGGTCTTTTAATTAACATGCCATCAGATGCTAATAAATCAAACTTTTCGTTGTCTGATAAATCATCCATTTTATCTTTTAATCCCAATTCGCGATATTTAGCGCCTCGAGTATTAAATAATTGATTAACATTGATGTCTGTCCCATCAATGATATCTTTTAATTCTTTAGCTGTTGGTGTTAATTGAGTAATATCAATCGGTTCAAAACTGGCACCGTTCATTTCTAAGAACTTTGCTGCTTTTTTACAAGTTGTACAATTAGGATATTGATAAAATTTTATCATGTCTTTACCTCCATATGTCTATTTAATTTCATTATAACAATATTAGTACAGAACATGTAGTAATGAGTTAAATATTTTTTTAAATATTAGAAATAAGATATACTTACCTTATAATCATTATTTCTAAGGAGCAGAATAAATATGAGAACAATAAGTCAATATACTGAATTTGAAGAAATTACACAAAGCGATGAACCAGTTGTCGTTAAATTCTTCGCAGATTGGTGTCCAGATTGCACAAGAATGAATCAATGGATCGATCCTATCATCGATGAATACAATCAATACAATTGGTATCAAATCAATCGTGACCAAGTTCCAGAAGCAGCAACCGAAAATGATGTAATGGGAATACCAAGTTTATTAGTATTTAAAAACAACGAAAAACTTGCACACTTACATTCAGCAAACGCAAAAACACCAGAAGATGTTAAAGCGTTCTTAGCTGAGAACTTAAAATAATCATATTAAAGCCCACAATTGAGTATAAGATCTCAGTTGTGGGTTTTGTTATTACCATTCAGTGATTAATGATTTATTTTTTCTTTCGGCAGCTTTTACACTTGAGTCTTTTTCAGTTAAATATAAAAATCCACATACATCTTCATCATCCTGAGCGCCGACTGTTTTTCTAAATGATGGATTAAATATAAATGCAGGTGTTTTCCAACATGAACCCATTCCCTCATCATGCATCAATAACATTAAATTCTGTACAAATGCGCCGATTGCCATTTGATTTTCAAGATTTTCTTTTTGTCTTGAGTCTCTTTTTGACAAGATGACAAACATGCCACCAACTTTAGTCACTTTATTGATATATTTTTCTTGTTTAGCTGGATCATTAACAAATGCTGATTGTGCAACTTCTTCTGCAAATTCAGGAATTTGTTTTTTATTGATATACACTAGTCTCCAAGGTTCTCTCATACCATGGTTAGGTGCGTATGTTGCTAAATCAACTAAAGAAAATACTTTTTCTTCGTCTATATACATATCATAATCATATTTTTTGACGCTTCTTCTTTCTTCAATCGCTTTCTTTAATTCCATTATTTACACTCCTAATTCATTGATAATTATTATCAATTGTATCATAAAATAAAGAAGCGAGATAGAAATCTAGAATTATCCTAAAGATTTCTACACTCGCTTCATCATTATTATGCATAATACAGTGATTAATTTTGATATAAAGCTAACTGTTCTTTAATATCTTTAACATGAATTTGACCTGGTGCTGCTTCTTTACCTACGAAACCATAAGTAAATTTAGATCCAAACATACCACCAGTTATTCTTGTCATCTTACCTAATTCACCCATAGATATACCAATTACATCAATATCTAACTTATGAAAAGCTCTATTCATAGCATTTAACATCGATAATAAATGGCGTTCGTTCTGTGGCATCACAGCTAGTTTACCAATATCTGCACCTAATTCTGCCATTTTCTCATATGTGACAAACATTTCTTCAACGTCTGGTGTTGATTTAAAGTCATGATGTGAAATAATAATTTTAACATCATTATGCTGAGCTTTCGTAATGCAATTCATAAGATTATCTTCATACGTATCGAGTTGAATATCGACGTATTCAGCTTTTTTGTTACATATAATATCTTGCATAATTTTGTAATATGTTTCATGATCAAAGTCGCCATGACCACCTTGTCCTACTGAACGATAAGTGAACAGAATTGGCGCATCATGATATGCACTTTTAAATTTCTCTAATGTTTCATTAATATTTTCAATTGAAGTATTTTTTAAAGTATCTGCTCTAAATTCAACAATATCTATTGAATCCTTATGAGCATTGAGTTCTTGCACTGTTTTTTCAATATCATCTTGAGTTTCTAATGAAATCGTTGCAACGATATACGGAAACGCTTTCTTTTGTCCATCAGTCATAGTCATTCCTCCAATATGCTTCTATTTTCATTTTACATGAGTCGAGGACTTTTTTCTATGAAACGATGCATGATGATTCAAGAAATCTATTACTTAAATCAATATGTGCTTACTACTTAACAATTAATACAGGAATTTTAGCTCTTTGTACTGAACCCAAAAATCTAAACCTTAATTAGTATATTATTTCAAAGGTTTGTCTCCTGTAATTTTTGGGAGATAAGCCTTTTAATTTTGATTTGATTCTTTCGTTATTATAAAAATCGATATATCGATGAATAGCTTGTTCAAGGTCCTGAAAATCTTTAAATTCTTGGCCATAATACATTTCTTGTTTAAGTAACCCAAAAAAGTTTTCCATAACTGAATTATCTAGACAATTACCTTTTCTAGACATACTCTGAAATATTTTATGGTCTTTTAATAATCTAGTGTATTGTGAATGTTGATAATGCCAGCCTTGATCTGAATGAATCGTTAAACGATGATCTAGGTTTGGACGACGCTTTATCATTTCTTTTAATGGATTGATGACTATATCTAATGTAGGACGACTTGAGATTTTAAAGCTGATAATCTCTGAACTATATAAGTCCATAAAAGGTGATAAATATAATTTCTGACCATTCATTAATTTGAACTCTGTAATATCTGTTACGACTTTTTGAAATGGGAGACTTGTTTTAAATCTACGATTTAATATATTTTGAGCTACTTTACCAACTTTACCTTTAAAGGAACGATACTTACGACCTCTATGTGTGAACTTTGTACAAGTTAGATTATGTTCTTTCATAATTCTTAGTACTTTTTTATGATTTACGATAAGACCTCTATTTCTTAGTGCTTGTGTAATACGACGATAACCATAGGTATAGTTTGATTCTTCACATATTTCTTTTATTACTTGAATCAATGTTTCATCTTTATCAGCTTTACTAAATTTATTTATCCAATAATAGTATACAGATTTAGCTATTTGAGCGACTTTAAATAAGATACTTAATCGTATATTATATGTTTCATTTAGTTCCTTAATGACCTTTACTATTTCTGATTTTTGCTTCCGTAAATGTCGGTCAAGGCTTGTAACTTTTTTTGATAAGCTATACCTGCCTTTAACGTCTCATTTTCATTTCTAAGTCTTTCAAGTTCTTCACGTTCATTTTCATTTAAAGGTAAATTTTTATTATCTGATTTAGATCGTTTTTTAGTCATAGTGTGAGATTGTCCCTTTTGTTTATTATCTATATCAAGACGACACTTTTCATCAAATTGATGTTGCCAATTGGCAATGATAATAGGATTAATAATTCTAAAGTGATTCGCAGTATCTTGATAAGACAACATATTTTCTTGTCTAAATTTTAAAACAGATAATTTAAATTCGCTAGTATAAACAGTATTTCTACTTTTTATTTCTAAACCTTCTTCTCCAAACTCTTTATATTGATTGACCCAAATCCGAAGGACAGACCAACTTGAAATACCATATTTTAAAGCAATTGTTCTATAACTTTGATGTCCTTCTAAATATTCTTTTACAAGTTTTAGTTTGAATTTAAATTCATATTTTTTCCTCATTAGAATGCACCCCAATATTTTGATTTGTTTAGTTCAAATATTTGGGTTCACATCACTTTTAGCGACTTTATGGCTAACACTTCCTAATACCATTTTATCTGTGTCTTCTGCTTTTCTATTACTCAACACAACGATATCAAAATCACCACTATTAGCTCTATGCACTAATTCCGTTTTAGGATTCCCTTTCGCAAATTCAATTTTATATTTAATGTTTTGCTCATGGAAACATACTAAGATTAGTAGCGAAGTAATCTACGACGGTAGATGAGCTTCGCTACTTTTTTATATTCTTTATCTTACCGTTGGTAGTTATTTTAAGAATATGAAATAGTAGAAGAGAGAAGTACTCCGAATAGATTTTAGGGTCAAAGAATCCGTAATAAAAACTGGAGAACTTCACTCTCCTTATGAATTCGATTTTAGTATGTTGGGTCCCTTGAGATCGTGTACAGGAAAATGAACTAAGTAAGGTTCAGTGAAGTTAAAACTTCTTAAATTAGAAGATTAGGAGTGGTTTTTATCGAATATTTTGGAATAGATGTTGGAAAAGGAAAGAGTTTTATTGCACATTATTCAAACAATGAATTTGTTAAAGAATTTGAAATTACCCATGATAATAATGGTTTTGATTCACTAAAGAAATATATAAAGAATTTCTCAGGAGTATATTTCTTGTTTGAAGCTACTGGTATATATTCAAAAGTATTGGAGAAATTTTGTACCGTTAATAAGATTTCGTTTTGTGTAATTAACCCTCTAGAGGCAAAATTACTAACTAATTCTTTAAGAAACTGGAAAACAGATAAATCTGATGCACATAAACTTGCTGTTTTAGCTAAAAATATAAACAAAAAACCTTCTAGAAATTTATTGGAAGAAAAGTATGTAAAAATTAGAGAGCTGACAAGATACTATGAAGAAATTAACAATCAACAAAATTACTTAAAAAACCAATTGATTCAGTTACTAGATATGACTTTTCCAGAATTACAAAACCTATTTAAGGACAGATATTCAAAATTGGCTTTACAAGTAGCTAGTAAGTTCCCACATCCGGACTTTGTTGATTCTAATGATATAGAAGAACTAAAAAAGATAATTAATAGTTGTACAGAAAAAAATCTATCAGAGAAAAAGAAAGCACAATATGCAAATAAACTCGTAGAGTTCTCTATGGTCAGTTATCCTTCTGTTTCTAAAGATTCATTTTTAACAGATAAATTAGTTTATGTGATTGAAGATTTATTAAGCCTAATGAAACGGCATGCTTCTATAAAACAAAGATTATTAATGTTAGCTGAAGAATTTGAAGAATTTAAAATAATTAAATCTATTCCTGGCATTGGTGATTTAACTGCCATAATGATTATTGGCGAATTAGGTGATATCAAATCCTTTGATTCTCATAAGCAATTGAATGCATATGTAGGTATTGATATAAAAAGATATCAGTCTGGTAAAACGCATTTTAAAGATAAAATAAACAAACGTGGAAACAAACATGCTAGATCATTATTTTACTTAATCATTAAAAATTTTCTGTTGGGTCAAAGGTTATTTAAAAATCATATTATCGACTATTATTACAAATTAAAAAAGCAGCCTAATGGCAAAGGCCACAAGACTGCATCAGTAGCTTGCATTAACAAACTACTTAAAACCATTCATTATCTCGTAATAAATAATAAAGAATATGATTATCACTTGTCTCCACACGGATAATCTATTCAAATAAATCATAACATATTGAAAAAATTATTAAATAATAAAGGCTTATTTAGTGATGCCAATTTTAAATATTTTTTACTACGTAGTAGTTGACAAATCGTAGGAAATAATCTAAGACATGTTTCATAGCTTCTTGGCGTTTTTCTTGAATTTCATCTAAATGAACACCCATTCTAAATGAAGCTTGAAGGTCTTTATCAGCGACAACATTAAGTAATGTAACTTCAGATCCATCTCCTGCGAGGTGATTAATTTGTTCTAAAACCTTTTGATTTTTCATTTCTGTATCAATGCCAAACAAAATATTTTTATACATATTTATCCCTCCTTTATTACTATATTACCCCCTTTTGCATAAAATTTACAAACATTCATATTCTACAAAATCATTAAATATTAAAGTAATATAAATTTTTTATAAATTTAATAATAAGTCTATATTTATTTCCCAGTTTACTATAAATTAAAAATAATTAATAAATAACACAATTGTTTATCATTAGTTGAAAACTTATACACAAGAATTTCGATTAAGTGTAAACAATAATTTTTTATTAAAATAAAGTAATGAATAAGGGGGAAATATTATGGCTAATTCTAATCAATCAGATCAGAATCCTTTTAATCAGAACACCTCAGAACAACAAAATAATCCATTTAACGAAACAAATGGTAACAATCAGCAACAACAATCGGGAGACGGTAATGGCTCTAGTATGAAACCTTGGTTATTCGGCTGTGGTGGATGTTTAGTTATATTCATTATTTTAGCTGTTATTTTAGGTGCATGCGCTGCTGGTCCAATTAAAGACCAAATCGATGAGTTCACGAACAAAACAGAAGAAAATTCAACTGAAGAAAACTCAACAGAAGAAGAAACAACTGAGGAGTCTACTGAGGAAGAAACGACTGAAGAGTCTACTACTGAAGAATCTACTACTGAAGAATCTACTACTGAAGAATCTACTACTGAAGAAAAAACAGATGAAGACGATAACGATTCATCTACTATCGAAAGACAAACATCAGTTGGTAACGGGATTAGTGTAATCGGAACAAAGATTACAGTTGAAAGAGCTGAATTTGTTACTCCGCCATCTGACGGTACTAAACCATTAAAAGATAAAATATTAAAAGTTAACTACAAACTTGAAAATATTAATAACTCTAGCTTAATCGTTGGAGATACTAACTTCGGTGTTACTGCTGATGGAAGCAGAGTTTCAAAATACTATGGTATGAATAACAAAAATGATGGATTCTCATTCAGTCTAAAACCTGGAGAATCTGATACTGGATATGTTTACTACGATGTTCCTGAAGTGGATCAATATGACGTACAATTACAATTGCGTTCATCTGATAAACGTTACAAAATGAAATGGGAAATCGATAAAGACGATATAAAGTAAATAAAAAGCCATTAGACAGTCATCGTGTCTAATGGCTTTTCTTATCTTATCTGAGAAGTTAAATATGTATTATTTCTTAAATTTATCGATAACTTCGTTCGCTTTATCTTTAACATTTTCTACTGCTTCTTTAGCTTTACCTGAAGCTTTATCTTTTTTACCTTCAGTTTCTAAGTCTTTGTTATCTGTTGCATTACCAACTGTTTCTTTAATGTTACCTTTTGCTTGTTCGAATTTGCTTTCGTCTGCCATTTTATATCACCCTTCATTAAACTTTATTGAATGATTGACCATTCATGTATGTTTTACCCTGTGAAAGGATTTTTAAACATCTCACTTCATGATTTTTTGAAAATTTTACCAAAAGAAATATGATCGATAAAACTATATATACACATTCCAATTATAATGAGTGCTACACCTATCATACTTAAACCATTTGGTAACGGTAAACCTAGGAGAATCATTTCACCAATTATCGCAAATACAACTTCTAATGACTGTGTTGCTTCAACTGCTGCTAATTGTTCTTGGTTATCCTTCACAATGTTTGTAGCATAGAAAAATAGAATTGTTGCGATGATGCCTGAAAATAGTGCGACGATAAATGCTTGTACAACTTGACTAGAAGAAGGTAATCCTTCTTTAAGTACCCCCACAATAAAAATGACTACCCAAATAGGCAATGTGACTAATGTCATACCAAACACACGTTCAATTGTTCCGAGCTCACCGTTCACAACTTGCATCATTTTTCTATTTCCTAAAGGATAACTAAAGGCTGCCATTAAAATCGGTAAGAAACCTAATAAAAATAAGTTCAGTTTAATTTGACTTGCTTGAGGAATTTGGATAATGATAATACCGATAAACATAATGCTTGAAATCAATAATGAACGCCATGGAATTTTATGTCTAACGATTGTTTCTTTACCATTTATAACAACTGTTTCTACAAATAATGGCGCGAGTATCATGCCACTAATAATTGTTATTTGCCAAGTACCTGAAATTAACCACCCCAGACTATACTCTGCTGAAAAAGTTATCGGCACATAAAACAATACAAACCCAACTGCACTCCAAATGAACCAAGCCTTTTTCTCTTGTTGAATATGCTTTAAAACAAATTTTGTTCTTCCTTTAATGAGTACAAATAAATATAAAAATGGCAGCATAAAAATAAAACGTAAAGAGGAACTGAAATACCAACTTCCACCATCATTAGCCATCATATGATTAACGACAAATGTAACTGCAAAAAATAAAGCTGCCAAGACACCTATTAAGATTGCTTTCATGTTGTGACCTCTCTTATTTTGATATTGTATATTATTTCATATTTCCGACAATTTATATATGAAAATTTATAATTTATAGATGATTTAAAAAATAATATACGGGTAAACAGATAATATACTTTAAAGGAGGTATTTTTTATGGCAACTCACTATGAAACAAAAGCTACAAACACAGGTGGACGTAAAGGTCATGTTTACACTGACGATAAAGCAATCGATGTAGATGTATTACCACCACAACAAGCAGATGGTAATGCCACTAATCCAGAACAACTTTTCGCAGCAGGTTATGCTTCATGCTTCAATGGTGCTTTTGATTTAATTTTAAAACAAAACAAAGTACGTGATGCTGAACCTGAAGTTACGTTAACAGTTCGTTTAGTGGATGACGAAAATGCTGAAAGTCCTAAATTAGAAGTAGATATTGCCGCTAAAGTAAAAAACGTATCTCAAGAAGACGCAGAGAAATATTTAAAAGCAGCGCATGATTTCTGCCCATACTCTAAAGCAACACGTGGAAATATTGACGTGAATTTAGAAGTAGAAGCTGTTTAATTGAATATTAGTCACATAAATAAAGACTGAGACAAAATTTTGTCTCAGTCTTTATTCTTTTATGATTTATTTAGTTCTTCGTGATTCCACCATAATGCATCTTTCGGATTTTCATATACTTCTTGTAAGTCTTCTTTATTATCAACATTAGGATATGATCCTCTTAATGACTTATTAGATGTTGTCTTAAACATAAATAAGAAAATGACAAGACCAACGACATTAATCAATGTTAAATAATAAGATGGTGCAATTTTTTGACCAGTTGTTTCGACTAAAGTTGTTAAAATAAATGGTGTTAAACCACCAAATATCGCTGCACCAATATTGTAAACAAGTGATAATGTTCTTAGTCTAACTTTTGTATAGAAAATACTTGGTAATACAGATGGCATAACACCTTCAAATGTAGACATAAACAGTGCAATGATAAACAGTCCTAAAATAACAATTGGTATTGAAGGAATGCTCATTAACCAGAAGGCTAATACTGAGAATAAACTAAATCCTATTAATCCAAATAAAATGGTATTTTTATTCCCAACTTTATCACTGTACCAACCAAAGAAGAATACTGCTGGAATCATTGCTGCCATCGTTAACGTACTTAATATACTACTCATCGTACCACCTAAATCTAAAGTGCCATTTAAGAATGACGGCATATATGATAATACCATGTAATTAGCAACGTTTAAGAAAGCTACACCAGCGAAACAGACGATGATATCTCTCCAATATTTTCTGAAGATATCTTTATAAGAGTATTCAAGCTCTTCTTGCTCTTCAAGTGTTGTTTCATAAGCTGGACTTTCATCTAAACTATTTCTCAAATACACACCTATAATACCAAGTGGTGCAGCTACAATGAAAGGAATTCTCCAGCCCCAAGCTGCCATTTGATTATCACTCAATAGTGCATACATAATCCCTACTAATGCAGCAGCTAAAATACTACCTGATAAAGTACCAATTTCAAGTCCACTACCGAGTCTACCTCTCGTCTTATCTGGTGAAATTTCTGCAATATATGTCATCGCACCGGCATACTCACCACCAGTAGAGAATGATTGAATCATTCTAATAATTAATAATAATATTGGTGCCCAAATACCGATTTGTTGTTGTGTCGGTAATAGTCCTAAAGCAAGCGTAGATAATGCCATCATAATAATTGTAGTTGAAAGGACAACTTTACGACCATGTTTATCTCCTAAATGACTAAAGAATATACCACCAATCGGTCTTACTATAAATGCAAAAGCAAATACCGCAAATGTTGACGCAAGTTGAATTTCTTTTGGCATATTACCAAAGAAATTCATACTGATAATGACGGCTAGTTGAGCGTATAGACCGAAGTCAAACCACTCAATCGCATTACCAATACCTGTTGCAACGACCGTTTTTTTCGTTTTACTGGCGTCGACAACATTAACGTTCTTTCTTTTAAATTTCATTATTATAAACACTCCCCATTTTGTCTATATAATCATATAACCTAATAAAATGCTTTTAATCAGAAAAATCACTATTTTATGAGTTAAACAGTGTTGAGGCCTATCATTATGCAATTTAAAATTTTAATTTTTTCATAAAAAAACTTCATTCAGCTCGTTATTTTAACGTAACGACTCTGAATGAAGTGCTTATTTGTTATATTTTTTAGCTAAATCTGTCATGTAATCAAAGAAACCATCTCTATCAACATCATTAATAATATTAATCATTCTTCCTTCATCACTTTTGAATGTTCTACCTTGACTAGGTCCATCTGTAATGACAGATACTTTATGTGATTCTTTCTTAACGAGTTCAGGTTTCCCAACATAAGCTGTTGTTAATACATCCCATAAGAAATAAGTTGAATTTGTTACAAAATGCGTTAATGGAGGCACAAGCGCATAACATATACCTAAGAAATCAACACCTTCATATTGTCTTTCATTCGCCCATCGTTTACGTACATCAGGTGTTAAAGGTACTTTATTCGTGCTTTCTAATGCTACAGTATCAATCGGTAATTGCGTATCAAAAACAGTCTTCACTGCTTCTGGATCCCAAAAAGCATTCCATTCAGCTGTACCATCATGTTCAGGTTCTTCAACATTACCTTTATTCAGCAATGTGCCACCCATCCATACAACTCTTTCAATACGACTTTCAATTCTTGGTTCAACTTTCAAACTTTTAGCTAAATCTGTTAACGGTCCCGTAAACAGCATTGTTATCTTTTCAGAACTATTCATTACCTTTTCAATGATATCTTCATATGCTTCTTTTTCAGAAATTGTAGAATTTACTTCAACATCTTCATTTAACATTGGCATGGCATCTACAAAGAAGGCATGCATTCTCCAATCTTTAGGAAATGGATTTTTCCCTCTTTCTTTCGAAGCTGCAACATTTAATTTTTGTGATGAAAATCGATTAATGATTTTACAAGAAGCATTTGTTGCCGGTTCTACATAGCTATCTGCACCAATTGCACTTACACCTATCAAATTAACATCTTCCATTTGTAATAATAAAAATAATGAAATTAAATCATCTACGCCACCATCATGGTTGAAATATACTGTCGTCATTTGGTTACCTCTTTCTTATGTTACGCATAAATTGTTCATTTGATTAACTAACGTTCTTTTTGTTCATTTGAATTATTCTGAGATTGTCTTTGCTCTGTTGTTCTTTCTTTTGCTTTTTGTGCTGCATCTTGAGCTGCACGATCTTTCTCTCTTTGTGCCTCTTGATCTCTTTGTTGTTGCTGTTGTTTTTCACGTTCAGCTGCTGCTTGTTCATCACGTTTTTTCTGCTCTGCTGCTTGTTGAGCTTTTTCTTTTTCAGCTGCTGCTTTTTCGTCAGCTTCTTGTTGTTTCTTTTCAGCTTCTTCAGCTTTTTTATCCGCTTCTTCTTGACGTTTTTCTTCTTCTTTAGCTGCCTTTTCTTCTTCAGCTTTCTTCTCTGCTGCTTCTTTATCTGCTTTTTCTTTGGCCGCTTTATCTGCTTCTTCTTGTTTACGTTTTTTCTCAGCTTCTGCTTTTTTCTTCTCTTCATCAGCGTTATTGTTAGGTTGTTGAACCGTTCTTTGTTCATAAGTTGGCGCTTCTTGAGTCGAATTGATTTCTTCGGTTGGATTCTCTTTAGGCGTATTATCTTTAATATCCTTATCATTTATACGCCAATTAGCATTATACGTTTTCTTAGAAGTTTCATAATTCATTTTAACATCATATTTATCAGCGTCCGCTACATCATAGTATAAATAACTTGATTTGCTGTCATCTTTATCAAGTTGATGTTGGAATCCACCTTTATTGTCTTTCATACCATTAAATTGTGGTTGTACCGCCCCACCAATAGTAAGTTGAAAATTAGAATTATCGATTAATTTTTTATCTTTTTCTAAATTTTTGAACTTATAAGTGACTTTAAGAATTTTGTCATTTTGTGAATAAGAATAACCGTCATCAGGTTGAACAACTTCTGCTTTCGTAACGGTCACTTCTAGACCATCAACAATAATTTTATCACCTAGTTTGATATTTTTTAAATCTTTTTTAGGTGTATCAGAAACATGTTTAACAGCTTTAGGATTATCTTCTTTAAATAATTGTTTATATGAATATTCTTTATCGAATGACAGACTGACAAATATACATACAAAACTAATCACACCGATTACAAATAGTAAAATTGTGCTCACTAAATAGCTACTATACTGTTTTTCTTTAGCATATTTAACGACTGTAATAATCAAAGTCGTTATAAAGGCAATCGAAATAACAACCCATAATAACACAAAAAGTAGACTACTCATTTTTTCTCTCCTCTACAAATGATTAATAATTTCATCATAGCATGAATTATTCAAAATAATAGTGCAAAATCAAATAATTATTAACTATAATTGACCTATTTCTATATGGCTTCACTTAAAAAAAACAGGTTAAAAAATAAATTCAAAACCTGTTTATGTAATACCTTTATTCTTCTAATTTTTCAAAAGTTATTTCATATAAATCTTTATCATCCATATTTACAAATTCATCGATTGATATTCTATATTCATTGGAAGAGCGTTTTTTAGAAACTTGACCATCATACTTCAACTCAATTGTCATATTCGTTTCAAAATAGTGATTGTCGATTGTCTTTTTAAATTCATTAAAGACTTTTTGGTTAAGAGGAATTAAATAGAATTGATTATTAGGTAAAATATTAATACGTTTACGTTGTATCACTTCATCGCCATTTAATTTTAACACGACTTCAATATTTTTAGCAGAACCGCCGCCTAAATTTAATAGCTTAAAAGCTGTATTTAAATATTCATGATCAGACGATGTTAAATTCATTACTTTAATACCACTTTGTTTCTTCTCCAATATAATCTGATCAAAAGATAAATAAGGAATAAATGATATTTTAATTTGGCGAATTTGAATCATGACGGATATAAAATATAGAATCGCCATAATAAAGGTCCCTATAGAACCAATCGCTTGAATAATATTAATCATATGCTCACCTCACAATATAACCTTGTCCTAAATTATACCCATTTGTATAGGTGTAAATCATAGATTTATAATCTTCAAGCTTTCTCTAACAATCCCCCGTGGAAACAATAATATTATATACATTTAAAGTAATTATATGACAATTCAGACATTTAATCATAAAATATTATTTGTACGACTTTTGATTAAATAGAATCTAATTTTCACAGGAGGTTACTTATGGTTCCAAAACATATTGTTTCAGCTGCTTGTATTGTCTTAAATGACGAAGATAAAATATTACTCATTAAAGGTCCTAAACGTGGTTGGGAAATGCCTGGAGGTCAAGTTGAATTGGGCGAACCTTTATATGAAGCGGCAATTCGCGAAGTTAAAGAAGAATCTGGTGCTGATATCGAAATTATAAGATTTTGTGGTATTTTCCAAAATACGAAAAGTTCTATCGTCAACACATTATTTTTAGCACGTTATACAGGTGGCACGCTTCAAACGAGTGATGAAAGTTTAGAGGTAGGCTTTTTTACTTATGATGAAGTTATGAATATGGTTACTCGACAAACATTTAAAGAAAGGTTCGAGTACTGTTTAAATCGTACTGAACCTTTTGTTGTTTCATTTTAATATTCTTCTTTTAAAATGCTATAAATCAATGAATCTCTGTAGCCATCTTTAAGCTTAATATCTTGTCTTAAGATGGCTTCATGTTTCATACCTAGCTTTTGTAGAACAATTTCAGATGCTGTATTTCGAATATCTGTTGATGCCCAAATTCTATTAAGTTTCAATACTTTAAAACCATATTTAATAATCGTTCTACCAATATCCGTTGCGATACCGTTACCCCAATAATCAGGATGAATGACATAACCAAGCTCTCCGCTTTTATTCTTCGTATCACATACTAACTGCACTGCGCCAATGACTTTATCATGTTCTGCATCTACTATGACGTTGTACATCCAATTTTCATCTCGATTTAATAACATCTCAACAAATGGTTCTGTTTCTTCATAAGTTTGTGGCTCCCATGCTTGATACTGACTCACTTCAGGTAAAGCATTATATGCATGAATATCTTCTATATCTAATCGTTTCAAATCCCTAGTATAGTAATCCATTTAAAATCCTCCAATGATGATATGTAATTTAATGATTGGGAATATCTTATCATAATTTTTAAACTATACAGAACTATTCTTATAAGAATACTAAACTTTATAAAAAAATAAAGTGCTAGGACATTAAATCATGCCCTAGCAATAAACAAATTATCTATCTAATTTTACATGTTTATACTCTTTCGTACCTACGTAATGAATGATACGCCCGTGTACTTCTTTTTTCGTTAATCTCGCTTTACCTTTTTGATAAAGTGGTATAACCATCGCATCATTCAATAACATTTCTTCTCCTCTAGCGAGTTCTTTCCATCTCTTGTCTGGATCTTGAAGTAATGAAGATTTACCTTCGTTGATAATTTTGTCGTATTCAGGGTTATTATATCCCGCTTCGCCTTTAGTTGTTTCACTATGGAATAAATCTAAAAATGTCATTGGATCTGGATAGTCTGGTCCCCAACCTGTAATTGCTACATCATAATCACCTTTTTTAGTCAGTGCTATTTTCTGTTTGTTCGGTTGTTGTTTAATCGACATTGTTACACCAGGTAAATGTTTTTCAACTTGTTCTTTGAAATACTCTGCATCTTTTTTAGCATTATCTTGATCATATGTTAAAAATTCTATATCTATTTTATCTTTGCCTAATGCTTTTTTAGCTTTTTTCAATGAAGCCTGTGCTTTTTTAACATCATACGTATAAGGTGCATTGACTAACTTGTTATAATCTTCTTTTTTCTCATTTGTAAACACTTTTTCAGGTGTAAATGTATCTATCGGTTTAGAACCATCATTTAAATTATGTTCTACGTAAGCTTTTTTATCGATTGCTTGTGCTAGCGCAGCACGTAAATCTTTATTTTGTAAGTCTTTATTCGTTTGCGTATTAATTTGAATATAATAAGTAGTAGATTCTAACTTTGTCTCGAAGCCTTCTTTATCTTTGTTAGATTCGACATTTTGCGAACTTAGTTCTGTTGTATCCACTTTATCATTATTATATAAGTTCAGTGGAATATGTCCATATAATTGTGTAATAAAAAAAGAGCCACATATAGCTCACTTTGGTACAATGTAATCGACTAAGAAAAAATTGTAGAGGTGACTATATATGACTCAATTAAATGTTAACTTAGATTATGAAGAATTGGCAAGTGCTATTTTTGGAAGTGATATGAATGCGTCTATGAAAACAATAGCTATGACTGTCATAAATGCATACATGGAAATGGAAAGAGACAAGTATGTTAATGCTGGATATAAACAAAAGAATTCAGGAAGAAACGCACAACTTAATGGCTATTATGAGCGTGATTTCCTGATGCCTATTGGCAATCTGACATTAAAAGTTCCAAGAACACGTGACGGTGAATTTACAACTGAAGTATTTAATCAATATTCGCGTTCTGACCAATCGCTTATTTTAGCGATGACAGAAGCATACATTAATGGTGTTTCAACTAGAAATGTTAATAAAATTGTGGAATCCCTAACGGGAAAATCTGTGTCTAAATCAACTGTTTCAGGCGTAATAAAAAACCTAGATCCTGAAATTAAAGAATGGGCTGGTAGACCTATTGTTAGTCATCAGTATAAGTATGTATTTGTTGATGCTATGCACATTAAGGTAAGAGAGAATAATAAAATTTTTTCTAAAGGTGTTTATATCGCTATGGGTATCAACGAAAATAGAAAACGCGACATTATTGGCTTTAAAATTTCTAATCAAGAGTCAGAATTAGCTTGGTCAGAGTTTTTTGAAGACTTAAGAATGCGTGGTTTAACAACACCTGAACTTATTATCTCTGATGCGCATTCTGGACTTATTAAATCTATTAAGTCACAGTTTATTGATTCATCTTGGCAACGTTGTACATTCCATTTTCTTAAAAATATTGTAGAGAGATTTCCTAAAAAGAACTCTAAAGAAGCTAGAATGTTACTTAAATCAATATTCCAAGCACCAACATATCGTCACGCTGTTCAGCTCAAAGATGAATTCATTGCACAATATGAAAGTAATCCTAAGTATGTGGAAGCTATTAAAATATTGGATGAAGGCTTCGAAGATGCCTCACAATTCTATAGATTTCCTGCTCAACATCATAAAAATCTAAGAACTACTAATTCAGTTGAAAATATTAATATGCAACTCAGAAAACGAGAAAAAATAGTTAAAACATTCCCTAATCTAGATTCAGCTTTTAGATTAATTGGCGCAGTACTTATGGATATTCAAGAAAGATTTGATAAGTCTAACAGACCATTTATCGCTTAATTAAGCTACTTATTTTTTAAAAAATAAGTAGTGATCAAACAACTATATCTGTTTAAACTTCAAAACATATATAGTTGTTCGATTCATTAAAAAACCAAAGGTTGATTACATTCTAAAGATATTACACAAACATATGGACTTGACTGATATTTTTATTTATCGGCCTGGAAATTGCGTTTTCGGGTCGATATTTTTATTTATCGACCTGGTAATCTCGTTTCTGGACCGGTAATTTTTTTATCGGTCCATATTTCTCATTTCTGGACCGGTAATTTATTTTTATCGATCCATATTTCCCATTTCTGGACCGGTAAATTTTTTTATCGGTCCATATTTCTCGCTCCATTCTCTTCACTCTATTTCATATCTCATCATGTCTTCATCATAATAACCTTTTCCATCTAATATTGCATTAGGTTCGGTAGCATATTTGTCAAAGCCGACTTTATTATAAAATTCTACTGCGCGTTGATTATTAGAAAGGACACTTAAATCAATGTATTTTAAACCTGTTAACTTGGATGCTTCAATAATCAATTTATTGACTACTTTCTCAGCAATACCTGTACCTCGATATTCAGGATGACAATACATCGCCACTAAATTACCTTTATGATGCATCTTCTTAACCGCTTCTCTATAAAAATTAGCTACACAAATCAAGTTTTCATCTTCAAAGCCACCTATTGTAAATTTTGTATCACTACATTCTAATCGCTGTTCAAATTTACTAATCGGATAGTTTATTTCAATATCATATAAAGACGCAAACGCAGATGGATCTGTCTGCAAACTTAGTAACCTAAGACTCCAAAATGCATTTACATCATTTTTATTTAGTAACCTTACTTCCATCCCACCACTCCTTTATTTTTCTTTATACCACCTGATTGCTTGTTGTTCTAAATTTTTAACATATGATTTTTTTGCTTTACTATAACCAGCTGTTTCATTATATTCTCCAGCTAATTTTTCTTTATAGTTACTATATTCTATAGCCATTTCTCTATGTTCTCTTAGATAATCTCGTAATATTAAATGTCTGTCTATTTGGTACTGCACCCCTAAAGTTAGAGTAAAAAAATAACTTTAGGGGGTGTTTTAATATGACAAAATATAGTGATGAATTTAAGTTGAAAGTTGTAAGAGATTATCTAGATGGCCATTATGGTTATCGAAAATTAGCTAAAAAATATAATATACCTGATAAAATTATTATACGAACATGGGTAAAAGCCTTTCAATCATTCGGTGTAGATGGCATTAAAAAGAAACAGAAAAAGACAGTTTATTCTGTTACATTCAAAATAAATGTATTAAACTATATGAAAAGAACAGGCGATTCCTTCCAAGATACAGCGATTAAATTTGGCCTAAATACCCCATCTATTATTGTGCGATGGAAAAAGATATATGACAAAGAAGGTGTGGAAGGACTCGAAAAGCCGAAAGGACGACCTCCCATGAAAAAGAAGAAACAGAAGAAATCTAATCAAAACCTATCACGAGAAAAAGAGTTAGAGCTAGAAAATGAAAATCTTCGATTAGAGAATGCTTATTTAAAAAAGTTGAACGCTTTTCGAGAGAATCCGAGTGCCTTTCTAGAAAAGCACAAGCAGCAGTGGCATTCGAACTCAAAGAAGAAGGATTCAAATTAAAAGATATCTTAGTAAAGGTTGGTATACCAGAAGCAACCTATCATTACCATGCCAAACAATTACAAAAGGAAGATTTAGATAAAGGTTGGAAGAAAAAGATCATTGAACTTTTTCAAAAACACAACGGTAAATACGGCTATCGTCGTATATATTTAGCTTTGAGAAATCAAGGTTATCTCATTAACCATAAGAAAGTACAACGAATTATGCGAGAACTAGGATTAAAATGTCAAAAATTCACACGTAAATCACGCTATCAATCATACAAAGGTACAGTTGGTAAAGTGGCTGAAAATCGCTTGAATCGTAGATTCCATACATCTATTCGACTTCAAAAATTAGTGACAGATATCACTGAATTTAAATGTGCTGAAGAACAAAAATTATATCTCAGCCCTATTATGGATTTATACAATGGGGAAATCATTTCTTATGGTATATCCAGAAGACCAACATTAGACTTAGTACTTCAATCATTGGATAAAGCAGTTACAATCATTAAGCATGAAGCACCATATCGTACGACGATACATTCTGATCAAGGTTGGCATTATCAGCATAATGCATGGATTAGAAGATTATCGGAACAAAGGATTTATCAAAGTATGTCACGTAAAGCGACGTGTGCGGATAATGCTTCTATGGAGAATTTCTTTGGCATCATGAAGCAGGAAATGTATCATGGAGAAGAACTTGTTAACTATGAAACATTAAAAAGAAGAATTGAGGATTACATCTATTGGTATAACAATGAACGTTTGAAATTAAAATTGGCTGGACGAAGTCCAGTACAATACCGAACTCAATCCAGCCAATTAATAGCATAATGGAAACTCTAACTTTGGGGGGGCACTACCTTTCAGGGTTACTTTGTTCATAAATATGTATATGATGTGTTCGATTAATTCCTCCCTTTCGAATGAGTCTTCTTCCTTTTATTCCCCATTCTCCAGCCAAATCGTAACCTTTACTCAAAAACTCATCATTAAATAAATCAATTTTTTCTATATTTTTTACAATTACCATCATATCTATAACTGGTTTTGCTTTCATACCTTCAATTGATGTACTACCAAAGTGTTCAAAACTAATAACTTCATCTTCTAATATAGACTTAATTATTTTACATTCTTCTAAATACATATTTCTCCAATCTTTATCAAAATCACTCAACCTTACTTCCATCCCACCACTCCTTATTCACTAAAGTAATACACGTTGCCTTCTCCGTCGTAATCATCTAGTTCTGGGTTATGTTTAAATCCTAATTTTTCTGCGGTCTTTATTGAAGGTGTGTTTTCTTTTTTAGTTAATGCTACGATTTTATATTGGTTATTTGTTAATTCTTTGACGTGCTCGATTATTTTTCTACTTGCTTCTGATACGAGTCCTTGTTGTGTTTCTGCAGCTTCTATTCGATAGTAAATATTCAAATATGTTTGTCCTAATATTTCTTTATACTGCAACCCACATACGCCAAACGGGAGATAATGGTCTTTTTTTAATCAAGACGTAATATCCAAATCTATGGTCTTCATAATGTTTAATCCATTGATCTAATGTTTCTCTAAAAGCTTCTATTGTTGTTACTGGACCTGCTGGATTGTATTTTTGATTTGCTGGATCATGATGAACTTCAAATAATTTTTCAAGATATGTATATGCTGGGGGTACGAGCTTGATTCTTTCCGTTTCTAATATCATTGTAATGACTCCTTTTTAGTTACAATTTAGTTATTTAATATTATAACATTAAGCATCTCATATTGGGAGGTCGTAGATATTTTTATGCATACAAAAAAGCATGAGCAGTTACTTATGCTCATGCTTTTAACTTATACTGTTGATAGTTGCCATTTGTAAGGCTCGTTTAGTTTTGTCCAATCTGCATCAATTTCTTCTGAATTCAATAAACATTGATCTAATGCTTTTGTAATTTCTTCTTTATTTAAGTCACTACCGATAACGACAAATTGTGTTTCTCTGTCTCCATATTCTGGATCCCAATCAGCTTTAATTTCTGGTCTAGAAGCAAAGATTTCTTGTTTCTCTTCTTCTTTCATTGCATCAACCCAGAATGTAATTGGATGAATATTTACAAAAGAACCTGCCTGAGAAAATAGACATGCCACGTGATTATATTGAGCTAACCAAACAATACCTTTAGCTCTTATAATATTCGTTGGCATATTTTCCATCCATTGATTAAATCTTTCTGCATGAAATGGTAGTCTTCTCTTGTAGACAAATGATGAAATACCATATTCTTCAGTTTCTGGCGTATGATTCGCATGACCACCTTCAGTTAGTTCTTTAATCCACCCAGCTGATTGACTTGCATCTTCAAAATTAAATAAACCTGTATTGAGCACTTCTTGAAGCGGTACATCTGCATAACTTGTCTTGATAAATTTCGCTTTAGGCTGTAACTTTTTCAAAACGATTTCCAATTGCTTTAAATCCTTTTCTTCTACTAAATCAGCTTTATTTAAAATAAGTACATCACAAAATTCAATTTGGTCAATCAACAAGTCTGAAATAGAACGTTCATCTTCTTCACTGACGCCTTGGTCTCTATCTTTCAACAAATCTTCAGAATACATATCATGAATAAATCTATGTGCATCTACAACTGTAACCATCGTATCTAAACGACATATACTAGTTAAATCAATGCCTAATTCATCATCTATATATGAGAATGTTTGGGCAACAGGTACTGGCTCTGAAATACCAGTTGATTCTATTACGATTTGATCGACATCTCCTCGTTTAGCTATCTTTTCGACTTCTATTAATAAATCTTCTCTTAAAGTACAGCAAATACAGCCATTCGATAATTCTACTAATTTTTCGTCAGTTCGTGAAATACCTCCGCCTTGTATGACTAAATCTTTATCTATATTAATTTCACTCATATCATTTACAATGACTGCAATTTTTAATCCTTCTCTATTTTTCAAAATATTATTGAGCAGCGTTGTCTTTCCAGATCCTAAATAACCACTCAATACTGTAACTGGTATTTTATTCAACACTTTTCCCCTACCTTCTATCTATTTATCCCATATAAACCAAAAATCTTACCAACTTGATTTTTTCAATCCAGGTATTTGACCTTTATGTGCGTATTCTCTTAAAGCGATTCTAGACATACCGAATTTTCTATATACACCTCTTGGTCTGCCAGTTACTTGGCATCTACGCGTAATACGTGTAGGAGAAGCGTCTCTCGGTAATTTTTTCAAACCTTCGTAATCTTTATTAGCTTTTAATTCTTCACGTTTTTCACGGTATTTTTCAACCATTTGAATTCTTTTTTGCTCTTTTGCAATTTTTGACTTCTTCGCCATTTTACATACTCCTTTTACTATTAAAATTTTTTGAAATAAATCATTTAGATATAAAGAGTGAGACGGTAAATGATGTCTCACTCTTTTGAAATCGTATATTAAGTAAGTAAAGTAGCCATCTCATTTTCGGAGGTAAATCGTAATGACTACGTTTTAACTATAATACATGAATTTTTATTTGGCAAGAGCAAATTTTTATTTTTCACGAGGATTTCAAGTTTAAGTTAGCCACCTATAATGACTGAGGTGTACACAAGGGTTAACCGTATTCGAACCTGTTGAGGATTGATTGGTTTTAATCAATTAATACTCAACAGGTAACCAAAGCTAAGACTTTAGCTTTGGAAAGATTCATACAGATTGAGGTGCTTTAAACTTTCTGCCATATTATGATGAGCTGTGTTGTAATTTAAAGTCTTTCTAGGATAGTCATTCATATATTGTTGTATGGCTTTTATGAAGCGTTTTTGAACATTGGATAAATCATGTGCTTTTGGAATAAAACGACGAATCATTTTATGTTGGTTTTCACTTGTCCCACGTTCATATGATGAGAATGGATGTGTGAAGTATATTTCTATCATATGGCCAAATTCTTCATACAGCGATGCAAATTCTGAACCATTGTCAGATGTGATAGATTTGAAGATTTTTGGTGCTTTTTCGCCTAAGGAGTCAAATAAGTTTTTCAATGCGTGAGACACTGCATCAGCACTTTTACTCTCTATTATTTCTAGTATTTCAAAACGCGTTTGTCTCTCAACAAGTGTTAAGATAACTGGCTTTGACTTGTCTTTAGTTCCTATTACGGTATCTATTTCCCAGTGACCAAAAGACTGACGTGATTCAATTTCACTAGAACGTGTCTCAATACTTGGACCGAGCACTCGACTGTGTGGATGATTATGGTAGCTATTCTGAGTAGAATGACGTCTTTTTAATTTTTCTAGTAGATCAATATTCTTAGTTTCCATGATTTGTTGATCTATCCAAGCATATACTGTCGTTGTTGAAGGGATTTTTTCTCTTTCAAAACATTGTTCCTTGTGAGCATATGCCACGACTGCTTCAGGTGACCAGCGTTTCTTTTTCATGAGGTGATCTGCCCATGGAATAAATAATGGGTTCTTCTTCCATAAGGGCTGAGCACCACATTGTTGTCTGTTTTGTCGATAACGTTGTTGACCTAGTGAAGAAAAATAAATTTGCGTCTCATATTCATAGACTTTATGTTGCTGTTTTTGTCGTTTAATTTGACGTGTTGTTCCTCGATGAATTTCGTTATTGATTGTTTGAGGTGCACGTCCTAATTCACGCGCGATTGCACGATTTGAAAAACCTAAATTTTTAAGTGTTTCTATTTGAACACGTTCTTCATAACTTAAGTGTGTTCCTTTATGGTTTGTCATGTTAGAATAAGTATGTGTCATGTGAATTCATTCCTTTATTGATTTGGTCTGGTAGCCTCAATAATAACATGAAATTCACGTGGCGTTTTTTTGTCTAAAGGTGGCTAAGTTGATTATAAAATCCACCATTTTTATTTTTCATTTAGATTTGATAATTAGAATCGAAAAAAACAGAGTCTAAGACACGTAATATGTCCCAGACTCTGCTTATCTCTATTCAACTTTCCATACATTAAATCCATGTAATTGGCTGTTTGCATCATATTTCAAATCTTCTTTACCATAAAAAGTATAGCTTTCGCCTTCTTCAAGTTTTTTATGATCATAATCTATAATATAATATGACACTTTATCGTCGCCACTACCTTTTGTAACTTCGACGATTTTATCACCTGCTTCACTATAGCTAATTTTATCAACCTTAGCATTTGTGATTTTTAACAATTCGTTATGGCTATATGTTTCATTATTATACTTGTCATAATTAATCTCTTTAGAATGGTTCATTTTTTTCTGAACATATTCATTCGCTTGTGCTTCTGCTACGTGATCATCGAATTTAATTTTTGAATGATTATCTTGGACAGGTTCAGTTGAAACAATTCCAACAGCACAACCTAAAGTTAAAAAGAATAATATAATGGTACTTAGCAACGGAATCCTGAACCTAGTATCTCTAATCGCTTTAACAACCGTCGTGCCTAACATCACAATAAAAGCTATTAATACTACAACTCCAATAACGCTAAATATAAAACTTTCCATTTTCATTACTCCCTTGATTTATTCACTATCATATTTGTACATATTAGGACATCTCAGCTAATATTTCATCTATTTTGTTTCAGTTTTCGAAATAAATCAATATTATGTTAAAGTATGAAAGCGTTAACCCAGTTGCTATATCAAGGATAGGTAAGTATTAAATTTTTTTATTGAAAAGTCACTGTTATTCTTTAAAATTAATATCTTCTAACACTTTTTCTACCGCTTCTTCTTGTAATTATTAGTATGATTGGTCTCTTGCTACTATTGTTTGATATCCAAATCTAATCAATCCATATAATACTCCCTCATTCCCGAAATAGGTATTCACTTAATTTTTGTTTTTTCCTTCTTCATTCCATTGTTGATATTGTTTGATCATCTTATGAATGTTGCCTTCATAGTAGTTTTCAACTAAATCAACTATTGCTAAAAAGCTTTTCCAGTAATGAAACATAACATATGCATTATCATTACTTTTATAAATTTCATATGTGAATGATTCTAAATTATTTTCATCATATTGTGATTTGTAATAATTAAATAATTCTGTTTCATACTGTATAATTTCTTTAAATTCTTTGTCATTATATAAATAATACCTTGGTAAGAAAGTAACTAATCCTTCTTCAAACCATAAGTCATCTGATGATATGTCAAGATCATCAAATTCTGTTAAAAAGAAATCGCAATGGTGCGTAATTTCATGACCTAATATGCACAATATTTCTTTTTCTAAATAGTTATTAAATATGTTTTGAGTCGTTTCAGACATGTCACTTTTGATTTGACCATTTAAAAAGGTCTTCCAGCTTTCTTTTTCAATATTCATAAATATGCCTTTTTCATTTGTAAACGCTGGTACATTCTTCTTAAATACATGCGTCATTACATAATCACTAGTCCATATGACATGTTCTGGCATGTCATTTAATTCGTAATCTTTTTTCAGAATATCAATATAATTTTCAATTTCATCTATAAAATATTTTGCTATATTTTGAGTTTCTTCCGTATCATTTATTTCATCCATCATAAAAATAGATTTCATGTGTCTATCCCCTTACAAATATCAATAAATATAGCATTAGTATTCATATTATAACAATATTCATTATCTTTTTATTCAATTGAATTAATTTCTACTTCATACTACGATCAATGCGCCTTTTATTGGTTATCTTTCTGGTAAAATCTTTGCTTTACCTTAGCATCAGGAAGCTTTGTCTTTACATAAGCGTATTTCTTTTTCATAAATGGATTTAATTGATCTGATACACCTTTAATCTCACTTGAGCCAGATGTACTAAATATAACAATTAATACACAACAACATAAAATGACAAATATATTAAAAAACAATACCTTTTAATAAACCTTTCAATGTTATCTCTCCTTTCAAGTAAAATGATAGCATCATCTCACTTGAAATAGTCCTAACATTGTTGTCACAACAGGCTTCTAAGCTTACAATTTTGTAAGATTAAGTCTCTCTTATTAAAATACTGATGTGAACCCAAATATTTGAACTAAACAAATCAAAATATTGGGGTGCATTCTAATGAGGAAAAAATATGAATTTAAATTCAAACTAAAACTTGTAAAAGAATATTTAGAAGGACATCAAAGTTATAGAACAATTGCTTTAAAATATGGTATTTCAAGTTGGTCTGTCCTTCGGATTTGGGTCAATCAATATAAAGAGTTTGGAGAAGAAGGTTTAGAAATAAAAAGTAGAAATACTGTTTATACTAGCGAATTTAAATTATCTGTTTTAAAATTTAGACAAGAAAATATGTTGTCTTATCAAGATACTGCGAATCACTTTAGAATTATTAATCCTATTATCATTGCCAATTGGCAACATCAATTTGATGAAAAGTGTCGTCTTGATATAGATAATAAACAAAAGGGACGATCTCACACTATGACTAAAAAACGATCTAAATCAGATAATAAAAATTTACCTTTAAATGAAAATGAACGTGAAGAACTTGAAAGACTTAGAAATGAAAATGAGACGTTAAAGGCAGGTATAGCTTATCAAAAAAGTTACAAGCCTTGACCGACATTTACGGAAGCAAAAATCAGAAATAGTAAAGGTCATTAAGGAACTAAATGAAACATATAATATACGATTAAGTATCTTATTTAAAGTCGCTCAAATAGCTAAATCTGTATACTATTATTGGATAAATAAATTTAGTAAAGCTGATAAAGATGAAACATTGATTCAAGTAATAAAAGAAATATGTGAAGAATCAAACCATACCTATGGTTATCGTCGTGTTACACAAGCACTAAGAAATAGAGGTCTTATCGTAAATCATAAAAAAGTACTAAGAATTATGAAAGAACATAATCTAACTTGTACAAAGTTCACACATAGAGGTCGTAAGTATCGTTCCTTTAAAGGTAAAGTTGGTAAAGTAGCTCAAAATATATTAAATCGTAGATTTAAAACAAGTCTCCCATTTCAAAAAGTCGTAACAGATATTACAGAGTTCAAATTAATGAATGGTCAGAAATTATATTTATCACCTTTTATGGACTTATATAGTTCAGAGATTATCAGCTTTAAAATCTCAAGTCGTCCTACATTAGATATAGTCATCAATCCATTAAAAGAAATGATAAAGCGTCGTCCAAACCTAGATCATCGTTTAACGATTCATTCAGATCAAGGCTGGCATTATCAACATTCACAATACACTAGATTATTAAAAGACCATAAAATATTTCAGAGTATGTCTAGAAAAGGTAATTGTCTAGATAATTCAGTTATGGAAAACTTTTTTGGGTTACTTAAACAAGAAATGTATTATGGCCAAGAATTTAAAGATTTTCAGGACCTTGAACAAGCTATTCATCGATATATCGATTTTTATAATAACGAAAGAATCAAATCAAAATTAAAAGGCTTATCTCCCAAAAATTACAGGAGACAAACCTTTGAAATAATATACTAATTAAGGTTTAGATTTTTGGGTTCAGTACATACACCTAATATATTTCCAATTAACCCTGCTAATGTTATTAATACACCTACACCCGATAGAACAGATGCAATAACCGCTTTTCTATTTTTCTTATTGGTTTCATTAATACTTCTTTCAAGGTTGTTCATTGAAATTGTTAATTTGTCTTGAATAATATTTGGTAAATGATCAATCTTATTGTTCAAAGTATCAAAACGTTCATCAACACGTTTTTCATATTGTTCAAATTCATTTCTCGTAACATATTCTGACATAATGAGCACCTCTCTTTTTTTATATTTTATAATTCATAAATATTATTGTCAAAAACTGTAAAACTAAAATAAGTATAATTTTTCCAATTCACATGATAAAATAATTTTAATTATTTTATACAGAACTGAGGGATATCATGGGTGAAAATTGTGAATTACATATTAGACCTATTAAATTTGAAGATTTAAATAGTATATGGCAGATGGCTTTTAAGGACTCAAACCCTGAATGGAAGTTATGGGATGCGCCTTATTTTCCTCATCATGCTATGTCGTATGATGATTTTTTGCTACAAAAGGATGATTGGATTAATGTTCCGAATAGATGGGCTGTGATATACAACAATGAAGTTATTGGTACGGTCTCTTATTACTGGGAACATGAACCTTCTAAGTGGCTAGAGATGGGTATTTCAATCTATCAATCTGATAATTGGGGGAAAGGCATTGGCACTAATGTCATGCGTATGTGGATTGATCATTTATTCAATACTTTAGATATTGTTCGCGTTGGTTATACAACTTGGTCAGGAAATAAAGGCATGATTAAAATTGGAGAACGTCTTGGCATGACGATGGAAGCTAGAATTAGAAAAGTAAGATATTATAACGGGACTTATTATGACTCTATTAGAATGGGGCTTTTACGAGAAGAATGGCAAGATTTAAAGTCTTAATCTAATACGTCATAATCATCATATGATAATATATTGTGCTTTTACACAAGTTTATACTTTACAAAATAGAACGTATGTTCGTATAATAAAAGTACAATATGACTAGGGTGATTTTTATGTATGACTACAGTTATTGTCTAAATCGGGATATTTTATGCGTGGATTTAAAGAGTTTCTTTGCGTCTGTTTCATGTATTGAGAAAGGTTTGAACCCACTAACGACTAAGCTAGCTGTTGTGGCTGATACGAAGCGTAAAGGTTCTGTTGTCCTGGCAGCTACACCACCTTTAAAAGCAATTGGCATTAAAACAGGTTCTCGTTTATATGAAATACCTCAACGTAAAGATATCTATGTTATTAATCCATCTATGAAGAAATATATGCAATTATCAACACAGATTAGCAAAATTGCTTTGGATTATGTTGCTCCTGAAGATTTTCATCAATACAGTATTGATGAATTCTTTATGGATGTATCAGAGTCTTATCATTTATTTGCGCATTCTCCCTTTTCATTAGCGATGCAACTTCAAGAGCGTATATTTAATTATACTCAGATTCGTAGCACGATTGGCATTGGCTCTAATTTATTACTCGCGAAGCTTTCAATGGATATTGATGCTAAGCATACAAGTCTTGGGATATCAGAATGGCGCTATGAAGATGTGCCGTCTAAAGTTTGGGCCATTCAACCTTTACGAGACATGTGGGGGAATCAATCGACGTACAGAAGCTAAGCTTAATAAGAAAGGGATATTTACAATTGGTCACTTAGCTAATTATCCTGTGGAATATTTGAAGCGGGACTTTGGCGTTATTGGTGTTGACCTTCATTTGCATGCTAATGGTATTGATGAAAGCGTCATTAGAAATCCTCATCGTATATATGATAAATCTCTAGGTAAGTCGCAAATACTTATGCGTGATTACAGTATGAATGAACTTAAGACTGTATTAAATGAACAAGTAGATGAAGTTTACTTCCGTTCTAGAAAGCTCAATTTATACCCTACACGTATTAGCGTGAGTGTTGGTTATGCAGACGTTGGAGGTGTGCGGAAGCAATTTACAAATAAAACGGGATTTATGAATACTTATGTTATCACACAATTATTATGGGATTATTTATCTCAACGGTTAGAACCGGACAGACTTTATAGAACGATTGCTATATCATTTGGCAAATTTATTCCGAACCAAATTAAACAATTATCTTTATTCGACGATCCATATCAAATTAAGACAGAGACACTCGAAAATCATTTAGATTTTATACGTATGAAATATGGCAAAGATGTTGTGATGCGTGGTTCAAGCTTATTAAATAGTGGTACATTATTAGAAAGAAAAGACTTAATTGCAGGTCATAAAGCTTAATATTTATGGAGTGTATAATTATGAAAGAACTTAATATAAACTGGGAAGCAGATTTTATTGAATACCAAACTTTATTATATAGTGGTGTCGATCCAGAATGGTTCTATGCCTGTATTAGAAATGATGTTTTAGTACCAGCATATACAGGACAAGGCAAACAATATTTTTGGACTAAAGATATCCTGGAAGCTCATAAAATAATACCAATATTTTAAAAAAACAACTATTTACTACAATTATTGTTTAATTTTACCAATTATTTTCTTTATAAGTGTTTAACGAATCTTCGCTTTGGATATATATAAAGAAGTGGAAAAATAGGAGGTAATTATATATGGGCTTTATATTAATGTTAATCGTCGGCGGTTTAATCGGCTGGCTAGCAGGTGTTATTTTAGGTAAAGATATTCCAGGCGGTATTATTGGTAATATTATCGCAGGTATTATCGGTTCAGCAATTGGTGGTAAATTATTAGGAGATATGGGACCAGTAATAGGTGGAATTGCAATTATTCCAGCATTAATCGGTTCAATCATCTTAATCTTAGTACTTTCATTCATTTTAAAAGCAATTAAAAAATAGAAAGTACAATAAATATAAAGAAGCATATCACTTAATTAATTTTGTGATATGCTTCTTTTTTGATGCAGATATATCTAACAAATAAAAGCACCACACAAATTTGTGCGGTGCTTATGTCATATACGAATAAATATCTTCAAAACCACTCTAGGTAAATAGCTTTGTAATAATAAAATACCCAACGTATATAACTCTAAACATTATTTTAATAATAATCTAAAGAAATTCATGAATTTTTAACGTTTATTAGAACCTTTACTAAAAAGATTTCTTATAAGTCTCATAATTAAAACTGTACCAACATATCTTAAAATACGTTTTACTATATTTCCCATCCTTATCAGCTCCTCTTACAATATTTCATTTACTATTACTACTTCACTACTTTACCCAATTAAGTCTTTCATTACACATATAAAAACAACCTAAGGCAGTATAACTACCTTAGCTTTAATATAAATTATGATTTTGTATTTAAGTAAATAGTATATATGAAAAATAAATGACGATTGTGCAATAACGCCATCAATATGGAATAAATAAATTAAACTAAGTGCAATAAGTGGTCCAATTATCAACCTACCAATCAACGATCCCATAATCGCTCTATGCAATCATTTCAATTTAATATGCGCTAATTGAGCACCTAATAAAATTAAAGCAATTGCGCAAAACTATCTGAAATTTGATGGATAGGAATAAGAAACACTTGAGATAATTTAATATGCCCTACTTGAAATATAATACCTAAAATCAGTGCGTGAAAAACAGGTAACTTCAAAAAAGAAATGACAATATCTTTTAAACTTTTAGTAGTGGAAAGTAAATTATACATACCATAAGAATACGTACGTAGATTTTGGAAAATAAGCACGAAGATTTGTACAGCAACACCAATAGGATTTTGACTAAAGATTATTTGACTGACCGGCAAAACATAGTTCCCAGAATTCATCAAAGAGATATTATTCTTTAAAGCAGCACTCTCACCTTTTTGAAGATTCAATACTTTGTCAAATAAATTACCAATTAAAATCATAACTAAACTATAAGATACAATATAGTAAAGAACCTTTAACAACAAATCCATCTGAATCGTAATATCATAAATATTCGCAAAAACCGCAACAGGCATTAAACAATAAGTAATAAGTGTAGAAAAATGTTTTAAATTAAATGCAAACTTTCTCTATATCCTCTTTCTCTCTATATTTCTCTTATATTCAAGCTATCACAAATGAATCATAATAAATATGACAAATTTAGTATTTAGAATGAAAAGTTAAAGTTATGAATATAGAAATATAGATAACTAAAGCTTAGGTAGTTTTATTTAAATAAATCACTACCCACACATCTAATCTCATCCGAAACTTCAACTTTATCCTTTATTATGTTTTCTAATAAAACACTAACTTCTTCACAACTAGTTTCTATACTATTCAAGTCTATTTTAGGTGGAAAAGTGTTCATAAACGCTTCTTGAAAATCTTCTTGTAGATCACTATATGCTTTAAACTGATGCAGTTTTTTATTTTCAAATTTAACTTGAAATTCCAATACATAGTCTCTCATCATTTCAAGCATTTGATTAGCATTTATTAAATCATTTCTTTTTAAAGCAATATATAATTTTCTTCTAGCGTACATGAACTCAAATATATCATTTTCATCTACTTTTTTATTATCAGTATTTTTATTAAATTTTTCATTTTCTTCATTCACTTTATTATATAATGACCCATTATCATCATGAACTATTTTCCATAAGGGTGATTTAATGCTCACAAGATTAATTGGTAATAACGAAGAATTAATTTCTAAACCATTTTCAAAAAACGGAGTTATTAAATATATATTTTCTCTAAGTTGCAATTCTTTAATATAGAAAGCTCCCAATTCATAATATAGTTTTTTTATTTTTTCAATCATATGTATTAAGTCACCATTGTAAACAATCATCATATCTAAATCAGAATATTGATCATTGTAGCCTTTTACACCTGATCCAATTTGAATAATTCCATTAACACCTATATTTATTAAATTACTTATTACCTGCTCTCTTATTAAATCTCTTTCCGTCTCTGAATACATTAAACCACTCCTATCTTAAGCATTTATATTTTATTTTTGTTTTAAGAACTAATTCGTTTATTATCAAAACCGACACTATTAAAAGATAACTAAAGCTTAGGTAGTTTTATTTAAATTTTTCCATTCTATAAATACCTTCATCATCTTGAAATTTGATACCATTCTTGAAATCATAACCATACTTTCTATAGAATTCTACTGCTGTAACAGAAGCTGGAATTTCTATACGTTGTGCGCGTTTAAAGTAATAGTCATTTTCAAGGGTTTCTATTATGAGGTTACCAATACCTCTTCCTTGATGATCTGGTGATACAAAAATGGTAAACAAGCTACTTTCAGTTTGGCTACCCCAATACGGGCCAATTGCACCTGTTGCTATTATTTGATTATTTTCTTCAAATATATAAAAATTTGTAAAACTTGCTCTTTCAATTATTGCTTCAGGTGTCATGCTACTCACAACTTTTTTCTATCTCTTCAACTGGTTCGTCTTTTACATTGGTTGTTCTCAATGTGTGAATAATCATTTCACTAACTGCTTTTGCATCTTTTGGATCGAACATTCTAATTTTCATACAATCATCCTTTATATCTCACCAATTTTCTTATATTGAGACAAGTGATTTACTTGATTACATTCTAATATTTCTACTTTAGCGTCTGATATTTTTAACGACGATATGCTACCGTTTGTAAGTTTAATTTTTCCTGTTCCTGTTTCTCCATTTGAATAATGATATAATATGGCATTAATAAAGGCACCATGAGATACGACTACTACATTTTGATTTGGATATTTTTCATGTATTTCAGCCAATCCTTTTAAAATTCTACACTCAATGCTAGACCCATCTTCACTATTAGGGTAAATAAGATCTGGGAATCGTTCGAGTCTTTCAGCTAGCGTCAAACCTTCAGCATCACCAAACGATAATTCAATAAACGCTTCTCTTTCAATCAAATCTACTTTCAATAATTCTTGAACAATTTCAGCAGTTTTTTTAGCTCTTTTTAAAGGACTCGTAATAATCACATCAATCTCTTTATCCTTTAAAGCTACACCACTTTCCTTTGCTTGTAATTCGCCATTACGATTCAAAGGAATATCCGTTCTACCTTGCGTTCTACCTTCCAAATTCCAATCCGTTTCACCATGTCTTAAAAAATATACATTTGTCATCATTCAAACCTCACATTAAATAATTTAAAATCTATTGTATCACTTATAACGGTACATAACACGCTAAATTTCAGTATATATACATTGAAAATTGTGAAGAAAATTTTTGAATTGAACTTAACAATATTGTATAATATTTCCATACAATACAACCATGATAGCTTCCATCATGGACAACACCAAACCCCCTTATTCTCGGAAAATAAGGGGGTTTTTAGTGTGGTTACTCACCTATTATTTTTTGTTCTGCTTGCGTAACCAATTCGCAAATAAAGCAACAATACAACCAATTATAATGGTTGAAACTTTACTGATTACTAATATAAACGCTGATTAATTCGCTTCACACGCAAAGTTATCTTTGTCTCTATCTAGTTTACCATTGTATGCTGGATGTGTACTAGATACGCCATTTGGATATACTTTTCTAAGTGCAGTACAATTTGGATAATATTCTGATTCTGCATTTTGAGAAGTATTTTTTGATGTTTGTGTTGTAGTACTTCCTGTTCCGATTGAACTTTGTGTATTACTTGATGCTGATTGATTAGTTGTAGATTGTTGTGTGCTTGCTTGATTATCTTCAAATGCACTTCCTAAACTCCAAATGCCTAATTTTTCTTCTTTGGCTTTTTCTTGTGCACTTTCTAATTGATCTAAATATCTTGTATTTGGTGGATATACATATGCTACTTTAGCTAATCCTTCTCTAACCAATATTTCATTAAGCATTTTACCGTCTACATATATGTATGCTAAATAACGTTGATATTTATCTGTTTGTCCCCCTACATCAAACTCTATTTCGATTTTATTTGCATTCGTTAACAATTCTTTCATTCTATCTGATGCTTCTTGTCCAAATGGTTGCTTACCTAATCTTGGATGTTTCGTTTCAGGTGTATCAATTAGTAAAAATCTAAATGATTGTTTGCTGCCATTATAAATAAATTTCGCAGTATCTCCATCAACTGTACCCGCTAACTCAACTGGAATTCTGTCAGTCGTACCTGGTTTGTATGTTTTTTCTTTTTCACTATTATCAGTACTTCCATTACTACAACCACTTTCAATAGTTGCTAAGAATAAAATACTTACACATAACAATATAATCTTTTTCATAACACTTACTCCTAGTTGAATATTCACTTGTTAATTATACTAAATTCACAAAAATTTATCGTATGTTTTTATTATCTTGTTCGATTAAATTACCTTACCTTAAAAGATTACATTTATAGCATTTAGAAATAAAAAATGTTCAATGATCTCAAATCAAAAAAATAAAAACACCTTTACGATGGTTTTTAGTCAAATAATCGAAATATTATTCTAAATATCCAGCCTATAGCTCTTGGAACTGTAATAAATATTGCTCTGATAATATCTCCTATATAAAAGAACCCTTCTAAAAAATCTCCAAAAGATAATTTATCAGCTTTATGTTTTTTATTTTCTTTATCCATATGACGCCTCCTATCTTAATTTATAAATGTACAGAAGCAAATTCAACTAGATAATTGATACCTTTTATAAATATATAAAATGCATAAGCCATAGTGCCTAAAATAAATAAAGCAGACATTATTTTAATTTTTTCTCCCTTTTGCCTATAAACGATATGGACGATAATAAACATTGTCATTAAAGAAAGATAAGCAAAAGCCACTGCAGTTAACATACCTACCGTATTCCGCTTCACATGAAAGTGACTCGTAATCCATGAATCATAAAATGCATCTCTAATACCAAGATGCCCAGTATAAAGATCAAAGCCTATTCCTAGTAATATCAGTAAACCTTCAACAATAAATGCCATCAACAATAAGAATGCTTTCATTTAATCACCTTTAGTATTTTAATTAATTCCATAATTAATAAATAACATTTGTTATGAATAATAGTAATATACTTATGAAATAAGGGCAACATGTCGTAACACATTGCCCTTCAAATATTTAAATTAATTTTTAGATACGATTTGATATGTGTACCAAGAATAAAGGAATGGTATTAATACAAGAATTACAATTAAAGTAATCGTTACAACAGTGTTAATCATGTGTAATAAACCTAGAACAAACATCATGAGTCCAACTATTATATAAATTAAAGCTGTAAATCTATGCGTCTTCTTCCATACAAATTCACTAGCTTTCGTCCACTTATTTTTAATCCCCAATGTATTATTTTTCGGTACTTTAGGTAAATAATTACCTATTATAATCAGAAGTACACCAACTAAAACTGGTATTATAAAATTGGCTGAGATTTCATACCCTAGTCCATTACTTATTACAATTAACGTAATGACATATATAAATCCTTGAACTAAAGGATTGAGTAAATCATTTAAAGATCTTATATTAGAAAATTTGCGCTGATCTTTATCTTTAGCAATTTTTAAATTTGTGATGATATAACTAAACAACATAATACCAATCATGACAATAGCTGCTACAAATTTATTAGCTGACCAATTAATTTCTCCATTTGCATTATATTGCATAGGAACACCATGAGGTAGAAACGGAATTGCTATAATCCATTTGATAATAGCAATACAAATAATAAATATACTGAGTTTAGATTGTTTATATATTTCTTTCACTTCAAAAACCCTCTCATTTAGTTTTTAAACTGTATCACCCATTTAATGACTTCCTCAAAAACAGATAAGTTTAAGTGATAATATATATACTTTCCTTGTCTTTCAGAATAAATTAAGTCATTCAGTCTAAGTATTTTCAAATGTTGCGAAACACTAGCTTGGCTCATATCGAAATGACTTGCAATATCACTAGCAGTCATCTTTTCATCCTTCAACATTTCTAAGATTTCTCTTCTTGTTTCATCTGATAAAGCTTTAAAAATATCTTTCATAAATCACACCTTTTTCTTTATCATCATTTAATCATTTAAGTAAATACTTAAATGTTATAATAAAAAAATATATATGTCAACTTCGTAAGTTTAAAGACTATTTAATTAAAAGTTTATGATAAAATAATGATATTCAAAAAACATTCATTCTGTTGAATCAGACGGAGGTACTATGTACTTAATATGTGGGATTACGCTAATACTTATAAGCATTATCATATTTATCTGGGAAGGCAAAAGTATCTTCAATATATTTATATTTGCTTTAGGAATTTTATTAACTTTAGGTTCTTTGTTAAACTTCCTTTTAAATTTAATATAAAAAATATCAATCTTTTCAATAGCTTCACTTTTATAAGCTCTCCTAAAATACCCTTTAAATTCAATGAAAAATACCACTTAATTATAAAATAGTATAGTTATTGTAATATTTCTTTGTTATATTATTTAAAAGGAAATGCTAAAAAGACTTTTAACATTACAACTGAACCTACAATACAGGCGAATATTAGTCTGACATCATCATATAAACAAGGATTTTTAAGTACAATGTTTAATCCGAAAGCAATACTATTTTATGTGAGTATATTACCTCAATTTATTACAAAACAAGTCTGTAGCTTTCTATTTAACTATATAAGATAATTATTTAATAATCACAAATTCAAATCCATCCTCGACTATGCAATCGGCACCGTCTTAATCAGCTTAGCCATCAGTATATTTAGATTGGAGAAATAATTAAAGTCCTGGCTAATTAAATGCTAGGACTTTTTAAGTAACTGTTTTTATTTATTCTTCTACACCTTCCACCTATTAATTGAAATAGACACCATAAATAAAATATAATAATATATAGAAAAAGGGCGACACACATATTGTGTATCACCCAGATGAGCCCGTTAAAAAGACGGTGGCTGATTTAATAGTTGCTAAAATAACCATCAAACTCGTCCAAAGTTAGTGATGGTTATTTTTTTGGTTTTCTTTAATCAAGACTAAAGCAATAACAGTAAAGACTATCATTCAAATCTCATAGTCCGACATGTTATTCCTTTATAACCATAATCTTCTACTATTGTTCATTATCAGAAGATTCTAAAGTATGTTTATTAGATGTGTTATTCACCGTAGAAATACTCGAACTATTAATTTCCCACTTTGCTTGAATCGTCTCAATGTTTGGGATAAAGTTCATTTCCAAAGTATATTTATCATTATCAGGTACATCGTATACGATATACCCAGAGCCTGTATTGTCTTTATTTAGTTGATGTGAGAAACCAACTGCCATATCACTATTACCAAACCATTCTTGATAGTTTTCTCCATTAACTTTCATACTAAAAGCATCATTTTGAATTAATACTTGTTCCTCATTATTATTCTTAAATTTGAAATAAACTTTCAAAGCTTTACCATTATTCGGTGGAAAATCTAGATCATTATTAGGCTTTACAAATTCAGCTTTAACCAATGTTATTTCTACTCCATCATTCTTAACCGTATCACCTAATTCATAAATCTTGTTCGAAATTAGTTTACTCGCTTTATGCAATTCTTCTTTTTCATCAATCTCATCATCTATAGCAATGATTAAAAAAATTATAATCACACCAACAATTGTGAGTGCAGTGATAACTACACCTAAACAACCTAAAAGTGCGTATAGCCAACCATTTCCTCGCTCATTCTTTTGATTTCCCTTATCCATTCCACATTGCTCCTTTAACCTATATCCAATCTATAATACCTATTTTTTACAATTTTAATAGCACTAAATTGTATTTTCAAGATTTACTATTCATTATTATTAAAAACATTAAAATTCATTTATAGTCAGTAAATCCCCTATTAAATTTTTTCATAAAAAAACAATCAATATCACACGATGATATTAGTTGTTTCGAAACGACTTTCTTATTACAGTTATTAGAATTTTAAAATTGCTCAAATAGAATATTGTAGATTATAAATATAAGTTTAGTATCACTATTTTTTATCAGGTTTAAAATGTAGTTCACATGATTTGCAATAGAGAGAATAGCCAAACTTGATATTTAAGAATAAAAAGAATATCGGTATAAGAATAATTAATACTGTAGGAATTATCATACCAATTGGATTAGTTTTATACATACCAGATGTTATTCCACCAAAAATTAGTAGTATAGCTAACGCTACACCGATTCCTACTAAACAACCTAAGCAACTATTTGATTGTTCTACAACAGCTCCTGAATTACATCTTGGACAACGACGCCATACCATATTTCATCACTCCTAATTCATATAATAAAATTATTAGACTTTACTTTCATAATACAACAAATTAATAAAATTTGGTACACTTCATTTTTGATAAAGGGTCAAATTCTATTTATTCTTCAACATCTTATCCTGTCATTTGAAATAGACAACATAAATGAAATATGTTAATTTATATATAGAAAAGGGTGACACACATATTGTGTATCACCCAAATGAGCCCGTTAAAAAGACGGTGACCTTGTATAATTGCTTAAATAGCCATCAAACTCGACCAAAGTTAGTGATGGTTATTTTTTTGGTTTTCTTTAATCATGACTAAAGCAATGACAGTAAAGACTATCATTAAAATCTCATAGTCCGACATGTTATTCCTTTCTAGGAGTAACAACTATAACCATAGGCATCACCCCTTTATAAGAGATTAGCCACCATCTATCTAACTTGCTCACTTTTTTATTTTATAAAATTAGCATAATATTGCCTATAAATAAATGCTGCATTTAGCTGTAATTTAAGCACCTAATCAACTTGATTTTCAAATACAGTTATTGCCTTTAAAGAGTTCCAACTAATCAAACATACTAAGATTAGTAGCGAAGTAATCTACGACGGTAGATGAGCTTCGCTACTTTTTTATATTCTTTATCTTACCGTTGGTAGTTATTTTAAGAATATGAAATAGTAGAAGAGAGAAGTACTCCGAATAGATTTTAGGGTCAAAGAATCCGTAATAAAAACTGGAGAACTTCACTCTCCTTATGAATTCGATTTTAGTATGTTGGGTCCACTGAGATCGTGTACAGGAAAATGAACTAAGTAAGGTTCAGTGAAGTTAAAACTTCTTAAATTAGAAGATTAGGAGTGGTTTTTATCGAATATTTTGGAATAGATGTTGGAAAAGGAAAGAGTTTTATTGCACATTATTCAAACAATGAATTTGTTAAAGAATTTGAAATTACCCATGATAATAATGGTTTTGATTCACTAAAGAAATATATAAAGAATTTCTCAGGAGTATATTTCTTGTTTGAAGCTACTGGTATATATTCAAAAGTATTGGAGAAATTTTGTACCGTTAATAAGATTTCGTTTTGTGTAATTAACCCTCTAGAGGCAAAATTACTAACTAATTCTTTAAGAAACTGGAAAACAGATAAATCTGATGCACATAAACTTGCTGTTTTAGCTAAAAATATAAACAAAAAACCTTCTAGAAATTTATTGGAAGAAAAGTATGTAAAAATTAGAGAGCTGACAAGATACTATGAAGAAATTAACAATCAACAAAATTACTTAAAAAACCAATTGATTCAGTTACTAGATATGACTTTTCCAGAATTACAAAACCTATTTAAGGACAGATATTCAAAATTGGCTTTACAAGTAGCTAGTAAGTTCCCACATCCGGACTTTGTTGATTCTAATGATATAGAAGAACTAAAAAAGATAATTAATAGTTGTACAGAAAAAAATCTATCAGAGAAAAAGAAAGCACAATATGCAAATAAACTCGTAGAGTTCTCTATGGTCAGTTATCCTTCTGTTTCTAAAGATTCATTTTTAACAGATAAATTAGTTTATGTGATTGAAGATTTATTAAGCCTAATGAAACGGCATGCTTCTATAAAACAAAGATTATTAATGTTAGCTGAAGAATTTGAAGAATTTAAAATAATTAAATCTATTCTTGGCATTGGTGATTTAACTGCCATAATGATTATTGGCGAATTAGGTGATATCAAATCCTTTGATTCTCATAAGCAATTGAATGCATATGTAGGTATTGATATAAAAAGATATCAGTCTGGTAAAACGCATTTTAAAGATAAAATAAACAAACGTGGAAACAAACATGCTAGATCATTATTTTACTTAATCATTAAAAATTTTCTGTTGGGTCAAAGGTTATTTAAAAATCATATTATCGACTATTATTACAAATTAAAAAAGCAGCCTAATGGCAAAGGCCACAAGACTGCATCAGTAGCTTGCATTAACAAACTACTTAAAACCATTCATTATCTCGTAATAAATAATAAAGAATATGATTATCACTTGTCTCCACACGGATAATATATTCATCTAAATCATAACATATTGAAAAAATTATTAAATAATAAAGGCTTATTTAGTGATGCCAATTTTAAATATTTTTTACTACGTAGTAGTTGACAAATCGTAGGAAATTAGCTAGGACTTTTTATTAAACGTACAAATTCAATTTATTCTTCTACACCATCTTCATCATATTTAGTGACAATGCCATCTTCATCTACTATATATGAACCAGCTAGTTCACCGTCTTTAGTATAAAATGCAAATCCCCAACTTCCGTCATCTCTCTTTTCAGGTTCTCTATACGTATAAGTATCCGTATCTAATATACTTCCTTCATAGTCTTCTACTATGTCCATTACATTACTACGTGTGACAGTATCATATTCATCGTCAGTATCTTCATCATCTGAATCTTCATCTGATATATGATTTTCAATATTATCTATCGCATATTGTGCTTCTTCTTGTGTATATTGATCACCCTCATCAGAAGTTAATTGATCAAATAACTCTTTGTCAGACATAGGCATAAATTCTTGGTAATTTTCAGCACTTTTTGTGCACTCAAAAACAAAAAAGCCCACAACCACAAGGGTTATAGGCTATATAATGGAGACGGCGTCCTTTTATAGATTATGTAAATAGTAGTAAAACGTTGTAATTATAAGGTTTATAGACGTTTAACTTTATAACTATATATCATTATTTATAACTAAATTGACACGTATTTGACACTTGCACAAATAAAAAAGAGGCAACCGTCGCAACAGTTAACCTCATATCTATATAACCTCTTCCGCCTAATTAAATTATATCATAAAAAAAGCCCACCAATTAAGGTGGGTTTAGTTGTTTATGATTCTTAATAATTCATAATTATTATAATTTTTGTTTCTTTGTTTACTCTTTTCTTCATATACTAAATCATTTTCGGCTAGTTTTTTCAATGCTTTTCTTACAGTAGGTTGAGTAAATCCAGTTATCTTACTAGCTTTAGCAACTGTGATTTTTGGTTCTTGGAATGTTATAAACCAAATCTTTTTTTCTGAATCTGTCTTTAGCATTCTAATACCTTTAAAATATAACTCTTCAGACTTAGATATTTTCATCAAAATACTATCTATCATTCTTTCTGAAGCATTTAAAAAGAACATAATCCAACCTTCCCAGTCAGGTGTCTTTGTTCTAACTCCATTTAATAAGTCGTAATACCTAGATTTTTCTTTTTCCAATTCTTCACTTACAAAAAATACTGGCTTATCAATAACATTAGCACTTACAAGTGTTAATATAATTAAAATCCTACCTAACCTTCCATTCCCATCTAAGAATGGGTGAATAGATTCAAATTGCGCATGAGTAATAGCTGTTCTAATTAAGGGATCAGTATAGTAATTAAAGTAATGTCCTCCTTCTTTTTCTTTTAAACTGCTATGTTCTATTCCATTTATAAAATATTCTAAATTAGTCATATATTCACCAATCATATTAGCATCAATTGGTACATAAGTTGCATTTTCAATTTTATTATCAGGTCCTATAAAATTCTGGATTTTTCTGAAATTCCCTGGATTTTTTTCCTTTCCTCTAGTACCACTTAACAGTATATTATGAAGTTCTTTAATCAACTTTTCAGATATAGGTGTATTATTAACTTTAATCTCATTATATCCATAGGATAAAGCATTCATATAATTCAATACTTCCGTAACTTCATTACTTTGCTTTTTATCCATTTTCTCTTCTAGAACTTCATCAAAAGTAACTTGAGTACCTTCTATTTTAGTTGATTCTAGTGATTCTCTCATACTCATAATATTTATAAAGTTATCGTTAATAATCGAATGTTGTAATTCACTATTTAATTTACCAACTTTTATGTTCACTTCTGCTAATTTTTTATATATTTTCAAAGCTATGTCACTTGTTATATTTACCGGTAATTTAGGTACACCTTTTAACGTCAAAATACTCACTCCTTTTTCTTTAATATAATTATAACACTGATTAAAGAAAAATAAAGTCTTTTTGTTTCGTTAACCAAATTTATTTTGTACTTATTCATTTTAATCATATCTATACAAAAACCACTCTAGTCAAATGAAGGGTTCTTCTAGAGTGGTAAAACAAATTAGAGTTGATTGTACAAGGAAAGACAAAATGGGTGTTAAGCTATTCCTTGTATAATTAAATTACCAAATTATTCTAAATATGGCAATAAAAACTAAAAAATACCCCATCACACAAAGTGACAGGGCAAGTTAATGGTTATTTATATATGAAAATCCAGCACAATATAAGTGCTTAAATATGATAATACTACACTTTAGATATTAAATCAAATAATAACACCCCACTTATTAGTGAGGTGCAAAAAGGTTTTACCAAATATGAGTTTAAAACTAAAACGGAGGTAATAGGTTTAAACTGTTTTTAGTATATCATTTTGTGGAACCAATTCAAAATAATAACCTACTCAATTATATGAGTAGGCTCGCCGTCATATTGTGTTTAATATGTCTGTTTAAATGGTACCATATATGTTGGCATAAGTAAAAAAAAACCTACCTAGTTTCCGCTAGATAGGGTTTAATTCTGAAATAACCCACCAATTAAGGTGGGTTTAGTTGTTAATATAAACCAAATACTTTGCCAGCCACGCCTAAAATAGCAATCAATGTTCCGATAAACCACTTCATTTGCGTATTCTTCATTTCAGAAATTTGGAATTTTATTTTGTCTTCTATTCTTTCAGGTAGTTCATCTAATTTATTGTTTAAATTATCAAATTTGTCATCAATTCTTTTTTCAAATTGTTCAAATTCTTTTCGACTAATAAATTCACTCACATCAATCACCTCGTTTGAACTTATATTACCTATACTATGTTTTTGGAAATCTAATCCACTAGCTTTTGGTAATTTATCCAAATTTTTTGTAATTCTTTCATCCCTATTTTCAAGTTTAAATTTTTCAGGTCTACTAACTTTTTCATTCGTCATACTAATGTTTCCCTTTCATGACATTAAAGTATGCTTTAGACGTGTTGTTTTCGATAGTTAACTTAATTGAATGAATTCCTTCTTTTTCAAACCTTAAATTATTGAAACGTGCATTAGTTTCGAAGACATTTAAAAATTCTTTATCTCCATTTTCTTCATCCATCTTAACTCTATCAATATTCACATTTGTATTGAACATTATTTTATCATCTGGATCAATTAATTCAAATTGTAAGGTGTATATTTTTAATTCTTCTATACCTATTATCCCAAAAGACACATCAAAAGAATAGTTATTTGGTAAAACTTCTAAATTTAAATATGACATAGGACTATCAATTACTAAATTACCATTTGGATTATTAAACACTTCTAAAGATGGAACTACCCATGCTACTTTTGCCATTTAAATACCCCTTTTTTAGTCTAATTAAATATATATTACACTAAAATTTAATTGGACTAAAGATAGAACATATAAGCGAACATAAAAACAACCCCATCACACAAAGTGACAGGGTAAGTTAATGGTTATTTATATATGAAAATCCAGCACAATGTAAGTGCTTGAATATGATAATATTACACTTTTAGGATTAAATCAAATAATAACACCCCACTTATTAGTGAGGTGCAAAAAGGTTTTACCAAATATGAGTTTAAAACTAAAACGGAGGTAATAGGTTTAAACTGTTTTTAGTATATCATTTTGTGGAACCAATTCAAAATAATAACCTACTCAATTATATGAGTAGGCTCGCCGTCATATTGTGTTTAATATGTCTGTTTAAATGGTACCATATATGTTGGCATAAGTAAAAAAAAACCTACCTAGTTTCCGCTAGATAGGGTTTAATTCTGAAATAACCCACCAATTAAGGTGGGTTTAGTTATTTGACTATAAAGTATCTAGAAGAAGCTATTTGTAATACTTCTTTATCATCATAATCTTCAATTAAATTACATTTACTAATAAATATCTTATTTTTATCATTTGAATATATATTATACCCCATCAAAACTAATAACAGATTATAGTGTAGCATATCACTTTTTGTATGAAATATACCTATGATAATAAAAATAAGGAAATTTATAAAAATACTGTAAATATTTGAAAAATCCAAAGACAACAATGGTATTAAGTAAGTAACAAAATAATTTAATATATCTGTATTAATAATTTTTAGTTCCCCCGGATTCTCATCTGAAGCTTGTGCATTTTTGATCCATTTACATATAAGAAATATAACGCTAACCAAACTAACTAAAAATAATATAATCCAATAGATTTTAAATTCAAAAATTACATAAGTAATACTTTTTTGATTATCCTCAGCTTTTCTAATTTCATTTAAAAAAATTAATAAAAATAAAGGTATATAGTTACAAATATAAATAAAGATATTCAGCATATCTCACACCTACCTATTCGGATCTTCTCCTATGTCATCTCCAATTATTGTTTTATAGTAAGAATCCTGCATTAAATTCACTAAAACATTTAGTTGGCTAATATCTTCATAGTCTATCTCAAATTGTTCGATAGATTCATTATATATAATTGGTAAATTAAATTGTTCTATAGCTAATTTTGTTTTTTCGATACATTCAATAAATAAAGTTGCTCTATCATTATCTTCGCTTAGTTTAGCGATTCTTCTAACAAATCTACCGTTGTTTAGTAATTTATGTTTTACAGTATCAAAATTTTTTACTTTTCCTGTTTTATCTATTCTGCTTAAAATAGTATTAGCTTTTTCTTTAAATTCTTCGTTCAAATAAAAGATTCTTTCCAAAGCAATATGATTGTCAATATATATCAAACCATTATATATTAATAAATCAATTTCATAATCCATTTTCAAAAATTTATCAAGCTCTATTGTGTCATAAATACCTTCTGGGTCAAATTTTGCAAAAATACTTCTTTTTAAACTTTTATTATTAAAATTTCTTCTGAATATATAAAGCCTTTCGTCATTCAGTTTATATTCAAACATATAAAACTTTATATTTTTAGATTGAATATTATTTGAAGTATCTATATCAGTTAATTTTGACAGTATTTCTTCATATCCAAAAGTATCATCTGTTTTAATTGTTTCAACCACATCGTTTTTACTAATTATAGGATTGTATTCCTGAATATCTTGTTCTAACATTTTCTCCGAATTTATTTGATGATTATACGTTAATTCTTCAATTAACTTTTTACCTTTATGATTATCTTTTATAGATAATTTCAAAAGGTAATATTTGTCATCACTTTTTTCTCTTTTTTCTCCACAATAAACTTTTAATGTACCATTTTGAATAATATCAGAAATTTTATTCCCACTCATTCCCCTTACCTCTTTCAGTGTGTATTTAACAATATTATACATTTTACACAATAAAGTAGAAAGAGTTTATTTATAAAAAGCGCAACTAACATCGGGGAAGACATTAGTTGCTAATACACATTTGTATTATACCACATATTAAGAGTTCATACTATTAGTAGATACTAATTTTAGTCAAAAAATAACCCCATCACTAGTATGATAGGGCAAATAACAGAGTTATTTAATATGAGTTGTTAATCAACTACCGGAGATAGGTAACAATTAACAACTATATTCTAGCATATTTTTCACTTTATGTAAAACCATTAAATAAAAATACCCCCACTTAATAATGTGAGGGTGTACACAATATAAATAAAATGAATTCTAGATATAAAATATATCTAGCCAAAATATATCAGATTTAACATTAATTTACAAATTTAAACCCTAGCCTTTTTCCGTAAGCTAGGGTGTAGTAATAGAACGATTTATTATGGGATATTTAGAATATCCACTTTTATTATATACAATAAATGTAAAAAAGCAACCCTACACAAAAAGTATAGGGCTAAAATACCAAAAATAGATAAATTTACTTTGGAAGAGTTTCACTAAAAATAATATATCACTAATTGTGTATTTTACCAATAAAAAATAACCCTACCTAGTTTCCGCTAGATAGGGTTTAATACAATTTGATTTGTAGCTAAATAAGCTACTGAATAAAATATATCATTTAAATAATGAGTCTACAACAAAAATCCCCTATATTAATACAAGGAATAATAATGATTGTGTGATTATAATACTACTTTTTACTTGTAATCTTCAAGTCAAACCATAATTTTGTTTCTTTTTCTAACTTCTCATCTTTGTGTGTAATAGGTCCTAATGCACAATAGAAACGGCCGGCCTTAGGATTAGTCGGATATTCAAACTCTGCCCACCAGTAGCCATCCTTTTTAGTTACTGAGAAGAAGTTGATATATTGACCAGCCAAAATATTATTTGACGATGGTAATGCTGGTTCGTTTAAACCAGGTTTCTTCTTAGCTGCGATTGGTGATACACCTTTCTTAGCTGTTGCTTTACCAGACCATTTCCAAGTTGTTTTAGGTGGTTTAGGCGTTGTGCCACCGTTGTAATAATGTTTAATACGAGAAATAAAGTAATCTTTTAACTTATTACGATTGGCTAACGTATCTGGTGCGTTTTTTCCGACATGCATATCCCAAGAACGATGAGGACAAGATGTACCGAAATACTGTCTGTGTAAGTTTACAGTCGCCCGGTTTGGATACAAACCATAAGACTTCATAACGGCTGCTGCCACTTTGAATGTTGCCTCTTCATTTAATTTGAACTGGGCATCTGTTAAACCTGCTGCTGGATGTGATTGACAAACTTCGAATCCGATCAGATTACTGTTAGCCCAGTTATTCCCACAATGCCATTCTACATAATCTGTTGGGTGATACCAAAGTGTTTCATCTTTGTTTACATACACTGAAGCCCACCCATTAACATGCGTTCCGTTTTGTTCTCTCGTGTATAACCATGGTAAATACTGATTAGGTGTCATTGAACCATAATCATTGTGAATAACAATACCTGCTATACTTGCTTTTTTACCTGTTATTTTACTGCCTTGAATGTGTTTTGAATAAATATCTTTCATTATAAATCTCTCCTTTAGTTTTTTCTTGGCTATAACTGCACTGTCATAACCAAGGCATCATAAAAAGCCGACTATTTAGCCGACTTTACTTTGGTTCGTTATATTGTTGTGCTTGTTCACTGTCTTTTATTCCTTTAGTAGTTGGGTCTTGTACCACACCTAGTAATACCAACACACCTAACACACTGTTAACGATATTCGTTATTTGGTCTGTATACACTGTGATGTCGTAATCGAATGCACCCGACACTTGTTGCACAAATAAAAGGATAGCCGATAATATGGCTACCCAAAATGATTTTTGTTTAATACGTACTTTCCAATTAATTTTCATGTTACTTCCCCCTTATTATTTACATTTCCCAAACCAAAAGCACTCCCAAAAACTTACGCCCAATAATTTAAGCATCTGTTTCACCTCCTTATATACCAAATAACATTTTGATTGATGTAATGATGAGTGAGCCTGCTATTGTACCTACTAAGCCTAGAACCCACAATTTGATGTCTCTTATATTTTTATTATTTTCTTTTTTATTCTCTTTCTCTATTTCACGCTCTCTATTTAAGGCATCTAATGTGAAATCTAATTTTTGATTCACAAGTTCTTGCGCGTGTTGCCCCTTTTTGATTTCATCTAAAGAAGAAAATATTTTTTCATCATTGTCCTCGAGCCGTTTAATTCTTCTGTCATAATCAGCTCTTTGGAACTCATTACTCATGGGATCACTCACTTTCTGTTAATTTATCTGTAATAAAAAGGCATTGAACCTAATCAATACCTTGGTTTTGTGCACTTAATTCTGAATTACTTTCTTGAATATCTTCTTCTGTACTTGTGGATGGTTCAACATAGTCTGTTCCATCAGGATTATGTTTAGAACGCTCAATTTGTTCAGCTACATAATACGTTTTAATGTTAGTGCCAAATAACTCAGCTAACATATTTTGTGCTTTACATGCAGTTTTGGCATCTTCTTCTGACTTAAACTTATGCGCTGATTGAGGTGTAGCACCACGATTAAATCCACTACCATAATTTTTCACTAAACATGTTTCCTTACCTGTTTCATCTCTTTCTACTAAAAAATACTGTGTAATTGTCATTTCCATTTAAAACACTCCTTTAAATTTTTTATATAAAAAACACCTTACTCGTTTTGAGTAGGTGCTTTATTATCAGCTTGTTGTTGTTCATTTTGTTGTTCATTTTGTTCTTGCAATATTGCTTTTAAAATTGCATTCTCATGCGTAAGTCTTGAATTTTCCTGCACTAGATTGCTTATAACAATTTGTGGGTTTGCTTGTATGCTTTGTTCATTCATAATTTTGCCTCCAATTCCGTTTCTAATGCACGGACTTTTTTAGTTAATTCTTGTATAGCTTTAAGACACCATGCCGTCATTTCATAAGAATCGACACCGTCTCCGTTTTTCCATTCGTCTGGCGTTTCTCTTTCTAAGACAACACCATGCCTAACTCGTTGACTGTCTTCTTCCATTTCTGAATATAGCTTATAACTATATAATTGCACTCGATCAACCAAATGTTCTAATACATCTATATCCCAATTCTCAATATCATATTTATAACGTTCAGAGGACGTCCACGTTGCACTTGCTGCTCTAATAGGTATATATGAATTAGTGGAATTCCGCTTTGTAATACGGACTTCGTTATTCGCTCTTAAATATAAATTAGAGGCGTTTGTATTCGGATTGATTTCCAAGAAATTTGCATATAGTCCATTGGCAGCTAAGTCGCGCCAAATAATATCCCCACCATTATATAGAGAACGTCCAGTGATTCTAACGCCATTATCACTTCCGATATAAAAGCGAGCGTTTGAATCTCGATGAGATACTGATGCTAGCCAACCCGTACCACCTCTTATATCAACATAGCTATCTGTCGTACCTCTAACAGTAAACCTCACCTCTGAGCCTCTGTCAGGTCGAATATAAATATTTTGGCCCGCTGTGACATAGTTTGAATCTAAATAATTACCATAAAAACCTAATGCTCTAACATCTCTATAAATCGTATCTGTACCATTATATCCACCACGAGATGTCACACGTACTTCTGCATCACTGCCCAAGTAAAGATTAGTACCTCCATTAGTCATAACCTTATTACCTATAAAACTATCTGCTCTAATGGGTACATAGCGATAACTATCCCATGCACCGTCACTTGGTATTTGTGTAATGTCAACTGCTCGAACTTCAAAGCCTTGTTGAGCTGCTAAATACACATTGGAATTAGATGTTCCTAATGCTGCACTTGTAACCAATAATCTATCCATACTAAAACGTTTAGACCCATCGGGGTTTAACATCTCAATACCATTGATACCCATATCAAGTTTATGACCATCTGCTCTAGTCATAGTTATAGTGCCATTTTCAATATTTACTGACGCTTTATTGTCTTTCGCCTCAATACGTTTTGCGGTAATATCAACACTGTTTAAATAATTGATAGTCGCTTGTTTAGAGAATAGTTTATCTATATAAGCGTCCTTAATTGTTGTGACACCATCTTTAACAATGACATCTCCATCATTAATTTCAAATACATTGGCATTAATTTTAACGCCACCTGGTCCAACATTTAAATCATTCACATTCCCATTGTCATCATAAGATAATGTAACACCGGTAGTAGTATTGATTAATACTTCTGATAAAGTCTTTGATAAAGTTTGTTTAGTTTTATTAAATTCTTCTTCACTAGCTTTTAATTTAATGTCTATACCATTTTGTTCTATGCTCGTTTCCATTGTTTCAAGACGTTCTTCTTGTTCTTTTGGTGCCTGTGAATAATCGCCAATCTTATTCCCTTCAACTAGCATTGCGTCTGTAACTTTAATTTCAGTTGTGTCATTCTCTGGTGTTGAACTAACCGCTGAATAAATCAATAAAAGTGTACTTGGAACATTTGCTACAAAAGTAAGTTTATTATGGGTGCTATTATCAATTGTTATATATATTGATCCATTACTCGGTTCATATGGCAATACAGTTGTTTTCCCAAAATTATCTCCACTTGTAACTTCCATATCGAATGTTAATGTATACTCTTGCCCAACTTTTAAAGGCTCTGTTAAATGGTAAACAATTCTTCTATGCCTGGAACTTCCAAATAAATCCGAACGTTCTTTACTATTCAATAATAAGTTACGTGTACCTATTTTCATCTTGTTGTATTTGGTCAAAGTCACACGGTCTTTTATCAATTTATCTAATTGTTCTCTTGCGCTATCTGCACTATTTAAACGTTCAACAATACCTTTCTTATCTGTTTCATAATCAACACTTTTCACTACTTGTTTAAATTGTTCTTCGGTATCTTCTCGTAATGCTTGAATAGCACCGCTGATTAAAGAACCCTCTCCAACAAGAAAACCATCTTCTGTATATTCAAACCCAAATTTATCAGCTACATTTTGCATGGCTTCATTGAATTTTTCTTCTGTGTATTGTGATTGTAAGTATTTCAAACGTTCTTGAATAGCTTTCTCTGCTTCGATTAGCGCCACGATTAGATAATAAAAGTCATTTCTCAAGTCTACTAATGCGCTTTGCCATTCCATTAGTCTACCAATAGTGGCAGTTTCTTCAGTCATGCTATCCATGTAATTTTTAACGATTTGTAATTTCGCCAGCATATCACTTAAAGCTTTTTGCAATTTACCTTTAACATCTAAATCAACGAGATACTCTGAGCTTAATGCAACATTAGTTCTTTCCATCTGATTAGCTATTTCAGCACTCATTGAATGTGTAGCTTCTAATAATTGTCTATAAATAATGACTTCTCTGCTTAAACCACCGATTTGCTCCACATCATGTGCCGAAGCATGTTTCCATTCGCCATTTACAAACTCTCTTAAAACAGCTACATTTGGATTTGATGTGTCAAACCAAAAATCACCTTCTTCAGGATTATCAGGTGGTGTTGGCCCACGATGTAGTTTCCTTTGTAGACGTTCAACTTCTTCATCAATACGATCTGTAATGATTGAGCTAACATTGTTTATATCGTCATTAAATTTCTTCTCTATATCTTTTAGACGACTTCTAAAATATTTAAGTAAATCATCTTCTTCATACTCAACGATATTGCCAAACGTCCAAGTTAACTCCCCTGATATCAATTCATGTGTGAAGCCAATCACTTCACTTTCAGCATATAAACTAGGTGTGAAATCAGTATTCTTAATTCTGATAATATCTCCAAACCTTATAATTTCATGTGGATAGTCTTCTTCTAAATCAAACGCTTCTATTTCATAACTTAAAGCTGCACTGTTACGTTTATTTAGTTCTGTTTTTGTAAGTGTCGTCAATCTTTCAATTGTCATATCTTGGTCATCTGATTCAGGTTCATAGATACCCCATAAATAACGCTTTGGTAAATTGAATTGTTGTTGTGCTTCATCATCTACTACAACTGTACTGATACGTGTTCCGTCATCTTTTTCAGGCCCAAAAGCAAATAAGGCAGTTTTAACCTCTGTCATATCAACCGTACGTTTCATAGAAATTAAATCTTTACCATATACGATCTCCTTACCTTTAAATAATGGCTTTGGTTCAAGCATATTTACTTTTCTTTTAACAACTTCATTACCATCAATCTCTATTTCATAATCTGGCTCTAATTTATAAGTTGTGGTTAATTGGCTTATCATTTCATATGGTGTTCTTACTGACGTCCATGACATCGATTTAATTCCGCCATATTCACAAAGACCAACTTCCCAACCTGAATCTTTTAACGTTTCTGAAAGGGCCTCGTTTACAGTCATTTTCGTAAACTTACCAGCGGGTATTGGCTTAGCTTTTCCGATATCTTCTACATAAGAAGGGTCACATTCAACTTCTAATATATCGCCACTTTCTTCAATTCTGTTGATAATGAACTCTCGATACGCATTGGTTTTATCTTGTATGATGACACGATTACGCTTTTTAAAGTGTTCAGCTCTCTCACTTAAGATTTCTATATTTAAAAGTTCACTTTTGTCTTGTTTGTTTCTCGTGTATTCAGCTCTAGTCACAGCAATATCATCACTGCTAATAAAATCAATTATTTTACTATTAAAATCTAATACATGGATCAAGTGGCTTTACCTCCTTTCTTAGTAATAACTATCACGCCATATCGCTTTTGTATCAAAAGTACCTTCAGGTTCTATTACTAATTCCGACATCCCACTATCTAACATGAAGTAATTTGAGCCAAAATCTTTCATCTCAAGTGCATTCTCATCATTTAAAGTCACAATATTTTGCCCCGTATCTACAACAATAAAGTCACCTTTCCTTATTACGATAGGTGTGACATCAGATTGCTTCGGCAGCAACTCTTGTACAGAGAACCCTAATAAATTTACATACATTCTTTTTTCATATTTAGCTGATTTACCAACATACATTTGAGCAATCCTTGCTTTACGCTGATAAAAATTGCCGCTATCTTTAAAAATCTTAGAATCTTTATCAAGTGGTTTTCTTCTTCCTTTATCTTTACCATAATCATATTTACAAGTTTCAATGTATATCTCATTGCCTTTACGTTCTAATGTCATAAAGACATGCATGTTAGCTATTTTCAAATATTTAAATGGTGTTTCTCTTGTATAAATACGTTGTGCCTCGCCATGTTCATTGTAGGCATATGCGATAATTTGACCGAAGTTACGACTAGTTGATGTATTGACATAACCGATACTGAATAACGTTCTATTATTCTCATCAACTATATAGGTAAAACCTTTACCAGGACCTGTATCTGCATGATGTCTCACAAGTACTTTGAACTTCACTCTAAAATCACCTAAACTTTTACCTAATGATTTATAAATTGCTGCACCATGCCAATTGGTTGATACAGTAGTACCGTAATTATTAGGATAGATACTATCCTTTAATTCAGATACACCAAATCGACCCCCATTTGCATCTCCACCGTCTAATAAGTTACCAAACGTTGTGTTAGCCCCTACATACGCCCAGTTGCCAATTCCTGTGTGAAATTCATCATTGAATAAAAAAGGTTCTTCATCTTTATTAAATTTGTTAGCATCTTCTGATTTACCAATCATAAAATAGTCTTTAGCTACACCATCTTTACCTTTAGCAACCATGAAACTCGTTGCATCTTTCAGGGCTCTTGCTTCAATGATGACAGGTGTATCTGCAGTTCCATTGTTAACAACACCTATTTGGTCAGAAACAGCAGTATTAAATAGTTCATTTACTGAATACCTACGAGGGTCTAATATTGTTAATTTCAAATTAAATTTTGTTATTTGACCTTCAGTATTTAAAGGTATTTCGAAAGGACCATCTATGTGTACTTTCCAAAACCAATTTTGATTACTAAATCTAAAAGTAACAGGTTCATCATAATTCACAAACTTTACTAACTCATTAGTAATTTTATCATGATTTTTTGTACCCCCTTCTGATAGGTAATCGTTATGAACTATCATGGGAATTTCAATTTCATATCCATCAATTTGTCTTGCTCTCTTAACACTTCCAGGTCTACCCTTTATTTTTTCAACTTCAGTAACAAAATTAAAAGAGGGTATATTAAACCCTCTTTCAACAATTAGCCATGAAAGTCTTTCATTATTAATTATAATAGTCTCTATTTTGAAGACCTCCTCTCATATGCTGATTAAAATTTACTTTTACGCTTTTTAGTTCTTTCATACTTATCTATTCCATTAAAAACTTGTCGCTCATGTTCATATTTATCAATTACAGGCCTAAAGTCTTTAGCAGCAATTTGAGCTAAGAATTCAACAGAGTCTTTCAACGCATTGATTGTTTCATCTTGCTTTTCAATCATTTTAAGTAATAATGAAGTTTCTGAATTACCGTCATTTGAGTTCTTTGGCTTAGGTAATTGGTTCGGACGTTTGTTATTGTTTGATTTAATATCATTAGCAGCTAAGGCTAATAACTTCATCGCATCATTTCTTCTTGATGGATCCCTTGGAATTATCCATTCACCATGACCTTGTTCTGCAATGTTATACCAACCGGGCGTGTTAATTAAACCACCTGTAGCGTAACCATGTCCATGACCGATGACACCTAGTAAACTTGAGCCATAACGCCTTTTTGCGTAATTCATACCAGCTACTAAGTTATGCAGTGGGTTCCAAATATTACCCATACCTTTACCTTGATTGGCTTTGAAAGTACCAGGTTTAACTTGTACAAGCCCCCTTGCATTTCCATCAGCTAATCCGTCATTTCCACCCATTGCTCTAGCATTACCGCTTGATTCTGTTTCTATTTGCTTAAGCCAAGCATTAATATACTTTTGTGTAACAGGCAGTTTGGCAATTTTTAAGGCAGTCCTAACTGTACCTAACCAACTACCACCAGACTTGCCACCTTTGCTTTTAAGGAATTTAACTGGGTCTTTTGTATTTCTATTAGTTAAGGCATTGGCTGCAGGTTCTTCTATTTGTGTGTGTAAATGAGGACCTGTTGTGTTAGCCCCACTATTACCCGTTTTAGCAAATGTTTGTCCCTTTTTAATACGACCTGTTTTTAGCACATCCGTTAAATGTAAGTAGTATTGAGCCAACTTACCATTTAGTATTTGCGCTACAGTACCTCCACCTGGATCATATTGTTTTCTTACAATACCTCCAGTTGGTGCTTGTATCTTTTCGTATTGATGTGGAGTATCAATACCATAATGTCGACCGCCATTGATTGATAAAGGATATCCGGCTAATGGTTTATTTGGACTATATCCATAACTGATACCATGTTTTAAGATACTTGAACCATCAACATTTCCGTATCCACCAGCATCGTCAAACCAACTCATCACTTTTTTAACTAGTCCTTTTTTAAGACCAGTATATCCATGTTTAATAATACTTCCATAAACACCTTTGATTTTAGAAAAATCTACACCAAATTTTTCGAGTGCAATTTTCACTAATTTACTAGGTTTTTCAATGTAGTCCCATACTTCAAATGCCTTTGATGTTGCTTTACCTACAACTTCGCCACTTTTTTTAGCAAGTGTATCTGTTCCGGCATTCCAAGTAGCTTTTGCTACGTCCCAACCTTGAGTAAATGGGTCTTTTTTCTCTTTAGTCTGTTTCTTTGTGCCAGATCCCGCACTAAATCTAGGTATCATGCCACTACTAATCATTGATTGAGTTTGCTTACCATTTATAACTTCCATACCTTTACTTAAAGGTACAATTACGTTACGACCTTGAGGTGCAAACATTGTTCCATCTTTATCTCTGATTAACTCCTGATGTCCATTAGGACCTTTACCATTGCCTCGACCTTTGTCATTAACCATGGCAAGAGTATTTTCTTGTAATTGACCTTTAGAATTAGCTTTCACATCACCATTGCTGCCGGTACCAGTAGATAATTTAGGAACTTTACTACCAATTAACTTTTTATCCATAATTTTTTTAGATAACCAGTTAACACCATCTATCATTTTGTTAAGTCCAGATATAGCACCATTTGCTATACCTTTACCAACTTTACTTGCAATATTCTTAAAGCCGCTTACTGAATCAGATAAGAAACCTTTAAGTTTATTAATCCACGACTTACCTTTATCATACATGGCCTTGAAACCATTAATAACACCATTTTTAGCACCAGTAACTAATGTAGTAATTGTGTTTTTAATACGTGTCCATAAATTTTTTGTGAAATTAAATGTTTTTGTGAAAATAGATTTTACGGAGTTCCATAACTTTGTAAAAATATTTTTAACATTTGACCATGCAGAACTTGCAAGATTTTTAATAGTGTTTCTCAATTTCGTCCATAAATTTTTAGCAAAATTAAACGTTCTATTAAATAGATCTTTTACAGTATTGTATAATTTTGTGAATATATTTTTTACGTTTGACCATAAACTTTTTGCAAGTTTCACAACATTATTTTTTAATGAAGTCCACAATTTCTGAGTGAAATTTTTAACACTCGTAAAAATGGATTTGACTGATTTATACAATCCTGTAAATTTATTTCGAACATTAGTCCAAATACTTGTTGCCGTTTTAACAATAAAGTTTTTAATAGAAGTCCAAATTTTCAATAAAAAGCTTTTAGTATTCGTGAAAATACCTTTTGTACTAGTGAACACTTTTCCGAATATTTTCTTGGTAATATTCCAAATAGCGCCTAGTGATTTACTGAAAATGCCTTTAATAGCACTCCAGATTCCACTCATTGTAGTTTTTAAGAAACCACCAAATAACTTCACAACTTTAAGTATTTTCCCAACAAACCAAAGTTGTACTAAATTCAAAATTAATTGAACTACACCTTTTAGAACTTGAACTAATCCATTCAAAGCGCCTTTCCAATTTCCAGTTAACAAACTGCTGAATATCTTGATTGTTCCTAGTATGATATTTAAAGCGCCTTGAATGACACCTTTTATGCTATTCCATACACTAACAATTAATGCCTTTATGGCAGGCCATAATAATTTCATGATATTCCAAATCAAAGTCATTATCGGTTTAATCACAAAATTCCAAATTGTACTAAATACAGTCCCTATTACCTGTCCAATATTTTTAACAGCTTGTGTAATTTCAGTACCATTCTTAGCCCAAAAAGCACTAATCTGTTTACCTATTTCCATACCAAAACTTTTTACTGCGTTTACAACTTGGAAGAAAATAGTTTTAACTTTTGTTGCAAAATTAGTTAATCCTACAACAACATTAGGAGGTAATATTTTTGATAATGTTATTACTCCATCTTGTCCATTTCCTTTAAACAGTTGGAAAAAGCCCTTAATAATATTTCCTACGTTAATAAACGTTTGCTTAACTCCGTTTATGGCGTTATTCACAATATTTCTGAATGTTTCAGACTTTTTATAAGCTATTGTGAACCCAATACCTAATGCAGTTAATCCTCCAACAATCCATAATAAAGGACCACCTGCGAATGTTATTGCACTACCTAATAACGGAAACATTCTTGTGGCAGTAGCTAACTTACTAGATAGAAATGCCATTAAACCGCCTGCTTTACTAACACCTATTAGTAACGGACCTATAACACTCGCAATATTTACGATTGAGGTTGCCATAAACCCAAATAAAATTAATAATGGCGGTATAGTTGCAGCAATTCCTGTAAGTATAGTGCCTATTACAATGACAGACTTTGGTAATTTACTTATTTTATCAACAACAAATGTTACGGCATCTGCTAACTTTCTTAATGCCGGACCAAAAGCATTACCTATAATAATTGCTAGAGATTCAAAAGCGCCTCCTAATTGTTCTAGAGAACCTTTTAAATTGTCTTTCATTTTATCTGCGGCTGTTTTAGATGCACCACCAGAATTTTTTAAAGACGTAGAGTATTTCTCTAACTTTTTAGGACCGGCTTCAATCAATGCTAGAAAACCAGACGCAGCCTCAGTACCTACAATTGCAGATACAGACGCTAGCTTTTCAGCTTTAGACATCCCAGAAAGTTCATCTTTGAACTGTCCTATTAAAGCAGGCATTCCTACGAATTTACCTTTACTATTTTCAAGATGAATACCCATTTTTTCCATTTGTTTAGATGCTTTTTCTGAAGGTTTCGCTAATCGGATAAACGACGCACGTAATGCAGTACCGGCTTGAGAACCTTCAAGACCACTATTACTCATTATCTCAATTGCTGCTGAAGTATCTTCTAAAGAAACGCCTAAGGCATTAGCAGGGGTACCTGCATACTTAAGGGCATCCCCCATATACTTAACGTCTGCTGCTGAATCATTAGCTGCAGTTGCTAAGATATCTGCAACTTTAGCTGATTCACTAGCTTTAAGTTTAAAGGAATTTAAGGTAGACGCCATGATTGAGGCAGTAGTCGCTAAGTCTGCACCACTTGCTTCTGCAGCACTGATTGTTCCAGGCATAGCTGCCATAATCTGATTAGTATTCATACCAAGTGCTGCGAGTTCTTCCATTCCTTTTGCAACTTCATTTGCAGATAATGATGTTTTTGCACCCAAGTCTACAGCTTGATCACTCATTGCCTTAAGTTCTTTTTTACTTGCCCCTGCGATAGCACCTACTCTTGCCATCTGTCCTTCAAAATCTGCACCAACTTTAACTGCTGCACCAAATCCTGCAACTACTGGCATTGTCATGTAAAGTAATCCAGTTGTACCTGCAGACCGCATATTCATACCCGCTTGATTAATTGTATCGCTATACTTATTAACACTTTGGGTCATTCTTCCGAAACCTGTAGAACCTAGAATTTGTGCATTCTTTTGTTGTGTATGGAATTCCTTATAAGCTTGTGCTGTTTGTTTTAATTCTGTTTCTAACTCATTCATTTGAATCTTTTGATGATTTATAGATTCCGATAGTTCTCGCGCTTCTTGGCTATTTGCCCCTTGAGTTTGTTTAACAATTTTGTATTGAGTTTCAAGTTCTTTTAAAACTGTTTTTTGCTCTCTAAAAGATTGGTTTAAAGTTTTCAAATGCGATCTATAAGATTTAACACTTTCGCCTGCAGTACTGAAATTACTACGTGATAAAGATAAAGCACTATTCATACCTGAAATCTTACTACGTATTTCTGCCATTGTAGAAATACCTTCACGTTGTTCCATTTCCAATCTGTTATGTTGTTGAGTTGTGTCTTTTAATTGAACACCAAGTTCTTTAAGTTTAGTTTTTTCTTCAAGTAACGTTAAATTTAACTCTTGTGCTTCCTTACTAGTTTCTCCATATTGCTTTTTGGCATAGTCATATTGTCTTGATAAGTTTTGAACAATAAGCTTTTGGTCTTTCATACTATTATTTAACTCAGCAATATGCGCTTTATAAGCTTTTGCAGTCTGACCAGTTAATTTAAAATTACTAGAACTTATTTTTAAAGCATTAGATACTTGAGTTATTTTTTGTCTAATTTCAGACATAGATTGTGTTGCGGTTTTTTGTTCAAAAGCAAATTGTTTAGCTTGAACAGATGTTTGCTTGTATTGAGATTCTAAAGCATTCAGTGAGTTTTTTTCTTGAAGAATTTTTTGTTTTAATTCTAGTGCTTCTTGACTAAGTTCACCTTTTTCTTTAGAAACTAATTTGTATCTAGTCTCAAGAGTTTGAATTGTTCTTTTATGCTTCTCAATTACAGTATTTAAAGACTTTAAATAGTTTTCATAAGTTTTAGTTGACTTCCCGGCACGTTCAAACGCCATATTAGCTATATTCAATTGTTTACGCATAGTCCCCAAAACTGTAGAAATCTTCTCCATTGAAAACACTGTTCGTTTTGTATTCTGTCCAAATTGATCCATTTCATTTTTTGTTTGATTCAATTGACGTTCATACATATTGAGTGCTTTATGTTGTTTACTATATTCTAGTCTTAATTTCTCAGCTTCTGCACTAGTTCTTTGTTCTTCTATAGTCATTTTACTCAGACGTTTTGTAATTTCTTCCATACTATTCTTTGTAATATCGATACCTTTTTTTAATTCTTTGGCACGTTTGTTAAAAGATTCCATACTTTTTTCGCTATGTTTAAAATTACTTGTTGATCTACTCATTTCACTAGATAAAATTTTGAATTGACCTTTTATCTGTTTAAGCGTTCTTTCAACATTTACATCTTTCATATTCATTAATACTGAAAAACCTTTGATATTATTTGGCACTTATCTCAACTCCTTTCTTAAAATATTCATAAAAAAAGACCCTTAGCTATCGGCTAAGGGTTAGAATTTAGCAAATATAGCATCAGCTTTAGCATCAGAAACAACTTTATTAGTATGGCGCTCATCAAGAATTTGTATAATATAATGTAAAGGCATTTTTAGGACGTCATTTACATCTTTACCTTCTTTCATGAAATCGCGCACTATCACATCAAGGTTCTGAAGCATACCCTTATAAGTCAAATCACTTTCTTCTATTTGCTTTAGCTGAGACTCTGTATAAACTTTTTTGTTTCATCGTCTTGTTGACCATTAGCAATAAATTCGATTTGCTTTTGTAATGCAGAGATTGCATCAGGTGCATGTAAACGAGTTTTAACATCTTTTTTAGTAAATTGTTTACCATAGATTTTAACTACAGCATCAATTAACTTTTCAAGTTGCTCTTTAAATGACATTTCTCTTGTTCCATTTTCAACTTCTTCTAATTCAGCCATAATGTCAGTTGCTTCATAAAGCACTTCTAACGGAATGAAATGTGGCGTTAAGAATGTTTCCATTTTAATTTCTTCAGCGTTTGGATTTTCTACTAATTGAATGTAATTTCTTTTTAACTTATTTGACATTTTTTACGTCTCCTTTAACTTTCATATTTCTTTTGAAAAATTTTTGATCATATCCCGCTTCTTTTAAACGATTTTCAAAATCAGTAATGTATTTGACAGTTTTGTCGACAACTTTTCCTTTCTCAAATACTTCACCTGTTTCTTTATCACGACATTTATTTAATACTTTAAATTCAGCCATGTTTTTCACCTCATAATATTATTTTTGTATACAAAAATAGGCGACCTTTTACAGTCACCTTTAAATATTTATTAACCTTCTGGTATTCCTTCAGCAACGTCCTCTGAAGTATAAGCACCTTTTAATAGACGTTTGAAGAATTCCGCTTCATCTTCATCTTTTGTCTTAGAATCAAAGATAATCTTGCGTACATCATCACCAATTCTGTGCATTGCAGTACCTTCTGATTCTTCTTGAGAGAATTCCCAATTGTCTTCTGCAGATTTACCGTCTAGATTTGGTTCACTAAACATTACTTTCGTAAGACCGACACGTTGGAATGAACCATCACGTCTCTCACGCTTAAACCATACAGCTACATAGTTATTTTGCTTACCTTTTTTCTCTTCATAAATTCCTTTTTCATCATAGATCTCATTGAAGATAAGTGTTCGAATTTCTTGTGGAAAAGCATGCATCGTTAAGTTGATTGATGATTCTCCATCTGTATTACCAGATTCAATAATCCCACCATCTGCATATGCATTCACAATTTCTCCACCAGTTTCAACACCGATTTCTTGTAAGCCTCTAGTTTGCGTTACTTTTTCATATTTAATTCCATTTTCACCTGGTTCGTCTGCTGTTAAAACAGCAAAACCTAAATCCTTTATATTAATATATGCTTTTGGTGTTTTAGCTTGTTTTACCATAATTAAAATTCCTCCTCATAAAAAATAGCCTCATATCGTCTAGTTGAGCGATATAAAGCGAATTGTTTGTTAGTTTCATTTCCCATATTGCTTGAGAGACTTATCTTGTGTTTATTCCATAAAATCTTTTTAATCCGACTAGATATTTCATTTCTTCTTAATCTCGCATTAAAGCTTTTGTTTGCCTTTACATAAACATCAATTTGAAATGCATAATTTTGAGCCACCATATCACCATCATAATATTCTTCTGGGTAAGGGTCATCAAAGTCATCAAGAATAACAGTTGGTCTTAGTATATTTTCTGCATCAGGTGTATCATTAAAATAAAAGTCTTCTTTTTTTACAAGCGTCATTAATTCATCGTCATTTACTAAAGTATCATATACATAATTTAAAATATCTATCATATATATTTTTCTACTTCTGTTTGAACTGTTTTATAAAAGGTCTGACGTGCGCTTCTTAAGGCTTTTTCTATAGCGCCATACCCTCTAGGTTTAATGAATTTACCGCTTGCCGTGTGAAAACCTTTTTCATTTAAATGTACAATACTATACCTGTTTTTTGGACCTTCCCAATATATTCTCACGGATCTTATACCGTTTTCCCACATTGGTTTTGTCAATTTGATTTCCCCATACTCGGCACCAGTATCTCTGAAATATCTTAAGTTAGCTTTAACTGCGTTATACACTTCTTCTCCGGCTTTAGACAATGCTTCATCATATATCTTTAACATTCGTCTTTTACCTAAAGTTTGTTCCAAATAACTCATGATAGCTTTTTCGTCAAAGAATACGCCTGATTTATTACCTGCTTTTATTCTCATGATGACTCACCTACAATCTTCATATAACTTTGATTAATAACACTTAAATGTTTGATATTGAACACTTTTTCTTTATAAAAACCGGTTTTTACTATGAAGTAACTAGAGGTTTTTAAAGCCACTCGTTCTGGTACCCTTCTAATAATGAGAGTTACAGAAGTAGCGTTTAGGTTTAAATCACCTAGCTTAAAATCTTTTTCAGAGGGATCATATAAAGCACAACGACATTTATATATTTCTTCGTCTTCTGTATCGTAAGCTTCTGGACTGTGTTTTGTTTTACCAAAAAACGTAACAGAATCTTTAAACTCGTTAAACTTCATCTTATTTACCTCCTACCAAGATTTTAATTTCAATATCATATTTTCTAATGCCTTCTCGTTGAATTGTTTAGTATATGGGTTCTGTTCTGTATATCCTCTTGTTTCATAATCTCTTGCGACAATATATTTAATTGCTAAACAATAAAGTGGGTACTCGGGTTCTCCATCTGAATACTCGGACACGCCACTTAAATTCAATTCAGATTTAGCAGATGATATTAAATCTTTTATAACATCATCATCTGCTTCATGTTCAACAATCAACCAATTTTTAATACTTTCTATATCCATTTAGTATTCCCCCTATGCTGTAGGAAGTTCAGATTCTTCATCATCAGAAGATTCCTCTGTATCCCCCACTATATTTGGGGGATTCTTAGGGCAATTCTACTACTTTTGCGATACGGAAAGCTGAATCAAGCGTACGTTGTTGGTCATACCATGCAGTTAACACGAATAAGTATTCACCTTTTTTAACATCTTTGTCTGTGTCGTACGTTGTGTTGTCGTAGTTGATGCCGAAATAGTTAAAGTCCCCTACAATTGGTTTAACTGCAGCGTCAGTGAATACTACTGGTTTACCGAATACTTTTTCAGCAGGTGTATCAAAGAAGTTAGTTGTTCCGTTAGATAATGTTGCAATAATAGATACATAATCAGAGTATCTCATGTAAATTACTGCATTTTCACGGTAATCTTCATGTAAATCTGCTAAAGCATTTACAACTGCGTTATAGATGCCTGCGCCTTCAACTTCTTTAATTTTTCCATTATAGAATGACATATGTTCTAATCCAGATTTAGGTTCAACTGCTAAGGCATCTTTACGCTCTTTAGCTGCTAAACCTGAAGCAAGTGCATTTTCTACCCAATTGACTAAATCTACGTCTGAACCATGAATGACAGTATCAGAAATCGCAGCAAATACTTTGAATTTATTTGTACCATATTTAACTGTATCGCCTTTTAATTCTAATTCTTTAGCAGTTTCTAAATCTGTAATAAAGTCGTCATCATCTAATGTGTAAGATACACGTGGAATTTCTAAACCTTTGATGTTTGTTAAGCGAGCTTTTTCACGTAATTGGTTTTTAGCAAATGGCTCTGAGACAATCTCTTTAGAGAGTGTTTTTGGTAAGAATTTATCCCCACCAGACTCATTTCCTGTTGGTAATGCATGTAATAAACGTTGTGCCTCTTGTGAAGGCTTGGCGAATTCATTAGGTAAAATTGCATGACGGTAGAATTCAGCTTTAGCTTTTACTAATTTTTCTGAGTCGTCTAATCCTGTATAACCCTCTGTATTATCTTTAACTTTTGATTTCTCTTTTTGTTCAATCTCTTTAACTTGAGACTCTACAATTTGAAATCTTCTTTCTAAATCTTCTTTTTCTGTTTTCAACTGGTTAATGTCGTCCATACTTACGTTTGGATCAGTTGCTTTTTTACCTAAATCTTCATTTTTTTGTTTTAATTGTTGTCCAATCATACCTAATGATTGTTTTAATTCATAAAGTGTTGGCATGTTAGTTTCCTCCTATATTTGAAACATAATTTTTAAATTTTCACATTCTCTTGCTATTTTTTCTCTTTCATTCTTTTCTTCTTGAGACATAGTTTCTTTAGGTGTTTCAACCGCTGAATTATCATCTAAATCAGTAATATTTGTGATTTTATCCACGTCTTCTTGTACACTTTTTGGTGTTTTGCGGAAAAGTTCTAATTGTTTTTTAGAGATACTTGCAGCAATTTCATTCGTTCCTAGCACTTCGTCTACAAAACCTTTTTCTAATGCTTCCTCTGCAGTTAGCCATGTTTCGGCATCTAGCATTTGCTGTAGTTCTTCTTCTGAAACATTTTTCGCTTTATCCAAATACGCGTGATTGCTAGCTTTGTCAGTTTTATCTAACAAATCAGCTGTTTCACGTAATTCTTTTGAGTTGCCCATAGTGATAATCCATGAATTGTGAATCATTAAAAGGCTATTTTTATGCATAAAAATAGTGTCACCGCTCATTGCGATAACACTTGCGATAGATGCAGCTAATGCATCAATGTAGATATTAATTTTTGCGCTATGCATTTTAAGCATGTTGTAAATAGCGTGACCTGCAAAAACATTTCCACCAGATGAGTTGATATGAACATCTATTTCAGACACATTTCCCAAATCATCTAATGATTTCTTAAAATCTGTAGCTGAGACTTCATCCTCTTCCCCCTTGCTACTCACTATGTCTCCGTAAATCAGCACTTCTCCTTTAACGTCACTTTTCTTTTTCACTTGAAAGTAAGTTGCTTTCTTCGTCATTTGTCCCACCTCCTTTCAAGTTTCTTTTTGTAGGATCCATCGTAATCGGATATAAATCTCCGCTTATAAATGGAACGTCTCCACCCTCAATTGGTGGTAAATCTTCAAGCGCTCTAATTTCATTAACAGAATAATAGCCACTTCGCGATGCTTTGAAGTATACTTCAGCCTGAGTTTGACTATCTGCTCGAAGGTAAGATTTAACATTAAACTTAAAATACATACCTTGTTTTCTATCATCACTCGTTAATAATTTACGATTAAACTCGCTTTCATATTGTCTAATAATGGGTAATAAAGTATGTTGTAAATAATATCTATTAATTTCTTCGTTTTTTGAGAAGTTAATACTTTCTTTTGCATTTAAAAATACCGCCGGAATCTGGAAAACATTCGCAACACGTTCACGTGTTAAGTTTTCAGATGCGACGATATCTTCTGATACATATTTTCGATCTAAAGGTTGCACTTCAACACCGGGTTCTTGAAAAAGTACCCCGCCGTTTTCTTCATAAAACTCTTTAAAATTATCTACAATACTTTGTTTTTTGGTTGTATCTATATTTGAGCCATATTTCAATACAAATGAGTCAGGTTTTTCCATTTCGCGAAGATTAAACGTTCTTAAAGCACTATCAAAATCCATAGTATTTTTTAATACATCAATAGGACTAATACCCCTCACCATATTAGAGGCGACAATATGCTTAAAATGAAGTACATCCATATTATGTACGATTAATTTATTGTCAGTCGCAGCGTGTATCGTGTAATAAAGTTCTTTTGATTTATTTTCCATCATTATTTCGACTGTATCTGGATTAACAAGATAGAGTTTTGAAGGTTGGTAAAACACATCTCTTTCTATTAGGACATAGGCGTTACCTTTTTCATTACGCATTGTCTCTATTTGATTGATAAAATCGAAACTGCTTATCGAGTTATTTGGAGATGATGTTAGTAAATCAGAAATATCATTCGTAACCGTTTCGTAATTTTCATACAATTTAATCGGTAGACCTGCTATTGAATTTGATAGTTTTGTTACAGCAGAAAAAATAGTTTCATTTGTTTCTAGTGTATTATTAGAAACTCCCCAAAACGTTTTATTTCTCCATGGACTGAAATCGTATAAATTCTGTGTAGACTTATCAACCCAATTATCTATAAGACGCCGTTTGATTCTTTGCATAACATTCGGTTTAGCCACTTAACCACCTCCTTTTTTCATTAAATCTTTGAAACTCATAAATTCTATTTCGCCAGTTCCAGAGTCACTGACGATTTTACCCATAACATCTGTGTAAGTATTAAGCAGGGCAGCAAAGCCATCTATTTTTCTATACTTACTTTGTTTTGAAGGTAACCAATTTCCATTTCTGTCTTTTTTCAATTGAACGTTATTGATATACCATCTCAACAATGGATTATTATTAAATATTACTTTGCCATCTAGAAACATTTCTTTAAGGTCTTTAAGTGCTGGGCTTAAAGTCAAAGCACCTTGTCTTGTTTCTTGAGTATCGAATCCATAATTTATAAGTTCTTGATTTAATTTATAGGCATTCGCTCTATCATAAGTAATTTTCTGTACTGGAAAATTCTTATCTATTTCCAATATCCAGTCATAAACTTTTTGATAATCAATGTACTGTCCTTCGCAAATTGTTAAATATCCCTCTTCGGCCCATTCTCTATACGGGATTTTTTCATTTGCATATTTAACTTTTTGTTCAGGAATCCAAGAATGTGAAATCACTGCTATTTCTCCACTTTCTAAAGCGAATGTAGCACAAGCAGAGGTGAAGTCTTCAGTTTCAGACAAATCGTATCCAATGGTACATGGACGACCTTTTAAATCATTGAAGTCGACAACTTTGTTATTTTTAAGTACTGTATTATGGTCAATAAATGCCATTTCATCATTGTTAGCAAAAATATTAAATCTCTTTGTAATAAAATCTCCGCGCTCTTCTGGTACGCGTTTCGCTTTTTCCCAATCTTCTTTCATTTCCTCTAGATCAATTGAAACACCTATATTAGGATTTGCTTTTATCCAAGTAGAAGAATCATTCATATCATCTTCATCATCAAGTGAGGCTAAGAAATAAAAAGTTCTTTCATCTTTTACTATGCCATCTAAAGCATCCTTACCTGCTTCGACCATGTCCACTAAGGGACCATCTAATTGAAACCCTGCTGTCGTAATATAAATTAAAAGTGGCTGTCTTCTCGACTGTCTACTATTTTTAATAACAGATATCAACTTATAGTTTTTATATTCATGTATCTCATCAAATATACCAATATGTGTATTTAAGCCGTCTAGTTTTTCACTATCTGCTGCTTGTGGTTCAATTTTAGAGTTTGTTTTGTCATAAAATATCGCATCTCTTCTTGATCTAAAATTTTTCTTTAATACAGGAGATGCTTTTATCATATTTTTAGATTCATCAAATAGAAGTCTTGCCTGTTTCATACTATTTGCTAGCAACACAACATCTGCACCAGGTTCTCCGTCTTCTGAAACACCAAAGTTAGATTCTCCAGAAATTAGAGTTGTCTTCCCATTCTTTCTGCCAACAAAGATAACGCCTTCTTTAAATCTTCTTAGTTTTGTTTCTTTATTAACCCAACCATGCAATGAACCTAATATGAAATGCTGCCAAGGTTGTAATATAAGTTGTTTATAATTACCTTTTGAGGGTTTACAGAATTTCTCAATAAACCGTATAGGCTTATGCCCTAATTCTTCATCAAATTCCCATTTACTTGATTCGTCTTTCAAATATCTTAAATGTCTTTGGCATTCTTTTATGACATATTTGCTTGCAACAATACTCCCTTTAACAACTTGTTCTGCATACCAATTAGTTAGTAATTTTGGAGAGGGTTTATTCAGGACTTTAATAGTCACCGAAACCGTCATCCTCTTCTATAATTCTTTCTCTTTGAGCAGCAGTAAGCCCCATAGATTTCAATAAGTTGTTTAAAGTTTGTACTGTTTTAGTAAGTTCTATGCTTAACGGGTTTTTAACGAGGTTAGTCGCACCCGCTTTATTCGTATACTCGTACATAAGCCTTGAATTGTTAACTTCATCACGTAATCTTTCGTAATAATCGTATGTTTCAATAAATATATTTATTAATATGTCATCAGATTTTTGGTAGTTATCTATAAACTTTTTTAATTGTGCTTTGGTAATTCTCATGCGATTACCCCCTTTCATGAAAAATCCCCCGCGTTGCAAAGTAAGGAACATCTCCGGTTACCCGGAAACCGCGCCACTGTCGCATTGGTAGGGGGGTGTTCATTTTGTAGATATTTGTCATTTAGATTTTGACAATTTTTATATTTCTTTTCGATTCCTTTTTGTCATCGTCGGCATGTATTTTATTGTGACATGCACTACATACACACATTAGATTATTAAGTTCTAATGCTTTTGAAAAATCTTCAGTTACATAAATGATATGGTGAACTATTTCAGCAGTTTTAAATTTGTTTTCTTTTAAACACATTTGACATAAATAGTTATCTCTATCCAATGCCATCTGCCTCAATGTTCTCCACGCGCTAGAACGATAAAACCAATCATACTTATATTCTTTCCTGCCATGTTTATATGTGTTCATAGTTTAAAGACTCCTTAGTCTAGATACATATTGGATCACATACCTTTCAGCTTGAGTAAGCAAAACAAAAGGACCATACTCTATTGAGTACAGTCCACGGAACAACTACTAATGTATCTTCGCTACAAGTCGCTTACAGGTAATCGAATGATTATAGAAATGAAATTAGTTGTCTATCGTAAAGGATGTGATTAATTGTTATCTATAATCTTTCCACACTATCATAATAGCACCGATTTACTATCAAAAACTGCCACATATCTGCCACTTACCATTCTCCTAACTCTTCTGCTAACTTCTTTATTACTTTAGCTTTAATACGGTGACCTGTTCTTTCTCCTATGAATATGTCGTTGCATACTTGAACATATGTGCGTCCTCTTGGGTCGAAGTAATAATGCTTGATGAAGTCCTTCTCTTTCTGCGTTGATGTATTGAATACTCTTTCAATAGCGATTGACAACTCTTTTATTCTTGCAATCCTTATATCAGTTAAGTAATTCGTTACTCTCATCTCTGTTATAGATGTGTTGCTTGGCTTATGTTCTCCGCCAGTATTAGTATCTGTTGGTATCCATGGATTGAATATATCTTCTCTTAACAGATGAATCCTTTTGTCATAGTTCTTATAATCGTATAACTCATCCTCTAACTTTCTTACTGTTGATAATCTTAAACCATACTTCATCTTAGTATTCATTAAACCATAACCCCTTCCATTTCAATCTCTTTCAACTGTTACCTGGATTACTCCATGCTTTATCTCTAATGTGTTCAGTGAGTCTGTTATACTTCTTATTCACTTCTTCATACATCTAATCACGCTCCTTTAACAAATTCTTGAGTAAGCGTATCTCTTTATTTTTTTGATGTAATAACAAATTCGCGAAAAATACATGCAATAATAATAGTGTTGATAATATTGTTACAGTCATTACTTCTCACGCTCCATATCATTTATATATCCGACTAAACTTTTATATCTCCACTCGCTAGGGTTGTTTTCTTCTTTGAGTCTGATGAAATGCGTAAGTCTCTTATATTTCTCACTCAACTTTTCATACATTGGTTTGTATGTTTTAATCGCATCAAGATGCATTTCTATTGCTGCCTTTTCTTCCCTCAACATAAAATAACTTTTTCGTGTAGTTTCATGTTAATTACCCTCCGAATCTCCTACTATCTCCCAACATTCATCTAATTTCCCTATATTACGTGTAGAAATATTCCAATCTCCATTGGCATAATTAACTAGTTCTTGTTGGTAATCTTCGGCATTTAATCAGCCTCCAAATCAAACAACTTTTGATTATTTTCTTCTAAACTTTTAAACAACATTTCCATATGCTCTTTTGGATAATTCCCATCATTTCTGAGACGCATTTTATATTCAGCTTTCATATTATTAATCGCTTGTTTCATATGCCACCTTGTTAGCTGTTTAACATCATTTGCAAATTCATCTGACATTGCCATAATATCTCCACTATCTTTTGTGTCGTATATAACAGGTCTAACTTCTAATGGTCTATTGAATGTCTTGTTGTAATCTGTAATTGCCCATTTGAGTTTTCTTTGTAAGTCGAAGAATGATAACTGTTGTATTTCTTCAATAGTTAGATTAAATAATGCCATGTCATTCACGCTCCCTAATACCTAATTCATTCAGTCTATCTCTGAAATCCATATACTCTTTCTTACCTGGACATGCTTCAACTTTTCTGTGAATGAATCGCGAGAAGTCTTTGAGTAATTCTCGTTGTTGTTCAACATCTTTGATAAGTGAGTCACGTTCACGCTTATACTTAATACTTTCTTCGACTGCTTCTTTTAATCCAGCTGTTAATTTGTCATGTGCCATTTTGTACTGATCGAGTTCGTTGTTAAGATTGGCATTTTCTTCTTTTAAATTATCGATGAGTTTATCACGAGTTTTTTGGTTCTTTTTTAATAGAGCTATATCTTCTCGTAACAAATTACCTTGGTGTTTTAACTGATCGAGTTCTTTTTTTACCTCTTCATACATCATCAGCAACTCTACTTGGTCCTTACTACCTTCCATACTCCACCAGCCCTTTCTCTTTAGTCCATATCAATTGATCTATCCTATCGTTTTTCATTAAATATATTTCTAGATATACAATTCGATTTTTGGTGTGTATTTAACCATAACTATATCCCTCCTTAATCAACCCATAATATCTCTGTTTCAAGTTCTTTTATTTTTCCGTCTATTAAGTCAGGTGACTTTTGTTCTGCTAAATTTTTAATATAATCTACTGCCTCTTCTTTCGTTCTACCTGGTGCATATGTTTCGACTTTTAGTTCTGCAGTGACTTTCACTACAACTAATCTTTGTGGTTGTTCCATATGATCACTCCTCACTTAGATTCTTCCCAAAAACTATTAACTTCTCTTTCAAGTTGCGCTTTCCTTCTCTCAAAATCTTCAGATATTTCTGTAGTAGATGATTCTTTGCTAGTTGCACCATTCTTTTGTTTAATTAACCATTCTGGTGTTTTCTCTTTTGATTGATATTGGTTATTATTTCTAGATTGATATTGTTGTAGTTTTCTTTTCTCATAGGCTCTAACTTCTTCAAAAGAATTTAAGTTAGCATTTATCCAATTACGTAAAACGCCTTTAGTATATCCCCAACTGATATTATTTCTGTCTATCGCAATCTTCATTGCAGCTATTACGATATCGTCACCGTTATATTTGAAATCATCTATAAATGCACCCATTTCATCACTGATATGACTATTCAATAACCCAAATCCATTTGATTGATAGAAGTCGAAGGCTTTCACTTCTTTTTCAACTTTTGGCTTCTTCTCTTCTTCTACGTCTTTCTCTCTATCTAATTCTTTATCTATATCTTCTTCTATCTCTCTATCTATATCTGTACCGTCACGTGACGTCACGCTAACGTCATTACTATTCTTTAAAAGTTTCTGTTCTTTTTTTCTTTGTCGATATTTTCTATTTCTCTCCGCATTTAGTTGTTTAACTCTATCCATACCATCAATATTTTGATGATTTTCCCAATTTTTAATTTTAATTGCACCATGTTCAGATTTCTCAATCATTCCATATCTTTCAAAAGTATTTATTGCTAATCTAACGGTATTCAATGGTCTGCCAAATATTGTCGCAAGCTCCTCTATATTCATTGGTATTTTTTCGGTTAACATAATATATCCACCAGCATTAACTTTTCCTGCATAAGCAATTAACTTTATCCATATAATTAAAATTGAATCTTTATCTGGTAATGCTTCAATCAATTTAATTTTTTCATTTTCAAACATATTTGTTTTTAATTTGACCCATGTTATTTCAGCCATTCTTTCCACCTCTTAACATTCTGTTTAATCTTTCATCTACTTGAACCCAACTATCCTCTAAATGGTATTTTTTATTAAAGCTATCCATACCTATCGTGTGCTGTTCAGTATGGTGTTCTCTACAAAGTGCTAACACTTTATTATCTGTATGATCAATCTTGTTTCTGTTCCGTCCTCTACCTACTGCGTTAAAATGTGCTAAATCACTATTAGGCTTGCCACAGATGACACATTTTCTGTTCAGGGTGTTTAAGTATAGAAAAGTCTTATCACCTCTTAAAAGCTCGCTAGTACGATAATTTAAAGGAACATCATGTAAAGCAACCCAATTTAATATCACTTCTATAATTTGATTAGCCACTTTCATTGAACATGACGATAATGAAATCTGCTTATCATAGCCATAAATAAATCGGACATAATCTTGGAACATATACCGCATATACTCTCTTGGTTGCCCTGTATAATCTTCTATATCATTCACCAGCGCGAATATCTTACGACGTTGTTTATCCGTTATCGTATCGATATCTAGTACATCTAACTTCACGTTGACAGGCACATTGTTATCGAGCAGTAACGTTGTTTTATTGTCTAGTTCAGCATCATCTATGACGATAGTATGGCTACCGTCATAGTTTTGCTGATACGCTATAATTTGAGTCATTTGTTCACTTCCTGTTCATTTAGAAAGGTAAATCATCATCCTTTATATCAATTGGTCCATTCGCATTGGCAAATGGATTATGCTGTTGTGGTGCTTGGTATTGATTGTTTTGTGGTTGTTGGTAATTGTTAGGTTGTTGATAACTTTGTTGTTGGTATCCTTGTTGTTGATTATATTGAGGGGCTTGATTGTTACTCTGCTGTTGGTTATTACTTTTCGGTTCTAGGAATTGTACACTGTCACATACAACTTCTGTGACATATACACGCTTACCTTCATTATTTTCATAATTTCTAGTTTGAATTCTACCTTCAACACCTGCTAGACTACCTTTTTGTAAATAATTATTAACTGCTTCAGCAGTGTTCTTAAATGATACACAGTTGATAAAGTCTGCTTGTCTTTCACCATTCTGATTTGTAAATGACCTATTAATCGCTATAGTAAATGTTGTTACCGCAATACCATTTGGTGTAGTTCTATATTCTGGATTTTTAGTTAATCTCCCTACTAATACTGCTCTATTAATCATTTCTGTTGTCCTCCTTGATTTTGTTTAATAATATCTTGCTTCCAGGCGTTCAATGTTTGAATACCTTGCATAGTTTCAGCAATACTTAATTTTTCATAGTTAATAATTTTCAATTGCGCTTTGACTGATTCAGTATCTGCTTTTACTAATTGCGCAAATCCTTCTATATGTTTTTGCAATAGTTTGATATCACTATCATCAGCTTTTGTATATTTCTCTTTCTTTTGTTTTGCATCTGCATCATCTTCATCAGTTGGTATATTGAAGAACTTGAGTAAGAAATAACGTTCGGCATATGTTAAAGCTGTACCATATGCTTTACTGGCATCATCTTGATGACCTATCGCATAGAATGGTATTTCTAATCTTTCTTTAGGGTTGTCAGTGTTAATAAATGTATACGTCATATTCATTTCTACTAAGATATTTGGTTTCATATTGCCTTTCACTAAAACTTGAATGTCTTTGTAATCTGCTTGATGAACACTCGGATATAGCAATAAATGATTTTCTTCCATTGCTTTTCTTATTTTGTGTAATATTTGAGAACCTTCAACATAGTTGTATTTGTATCCCTCAGCATCCTTTGTAAAGCCTTCTATATTGGATTTAACATCTAAGATACGTTGGTATAAATTTGTTTCTTGTTCACACATTTACTTAACCCCCAATGATTGTGTTTGTTTAAGCTCTACGCCATCAAACTCACCATTAGCTTTAACATGAGCTAATAACCCGCGTTTATCGAGTTTCGGTGTTTGTTCTTTATAAAAATCTTTCGGTATTTTAGTTTCATCTTTAATGTCTAAAGAAGGTGCATTATTTCGTATTGAATAATTGTGTAGTTTAGTTTTAAATTTTGTTTTACCTGTATAGGTCATTGCTTCTAATAAAGTAGTTTTTAAACGCTCAATACCGTTATTATTCTTTTTCTTACGTTCTTGTAATCTTTTTACTTCACGATCAATCGCTTCATTCTCTGACTCTAACGTTTTAACAACTGCATAATAGCCATCTGCTTTATCTTCTAAGGCATCGTTAATAGAATCTAATGTGTCTTTTAATGCTTTGTCATCCTCACTGTCTTGAATGATTTCCAACACTTCTCTATATTGACTTGATAGTTCAAATATATTAACCATGAATATATGCCTCCTTTATTACTGATAACCTTTGGTCCTCTTGTAGACGTCTGTATACTTCTTTACAGACATATTCCATTTCATGTGGATGAATTAAATCGAATGTTGTATGGTAACTGCCTGCATATTTAAAGTGAATAACTAATTCACAAATATATTTGTCGTCTTGTTCTACTTTATACTTAAGTTTTCTCGGCTTTAAGTAACAGTTTTCTAATAATTGAAGCCTATATTGATTACGCTTTAAATGTGGTGTGTACATATTTACAACCCTTTCTTAATCAAAGCCTTTCCTCTCATAACTTCGACCATATGGTTTTTAAGTCTTTCAAACGATTCTGGATGATTCTCATAAATAGCAATCCATTTGTTATTGCTGTCGTATGAGTCGTGCCAATGCGTAAAATTAATAGTTATTCCGCTTTTGTTGCGATCTATTTCTAACCAGCAACGCTGGTCACTTACTTTAAACTCTTCAAATAATCTAGCAAATAAGCTATATAGTTTCTTCTGATTGCTCGTCACCTTTGACGTCCTCCTTGATTAGTTATATAATTTAATTTTATAATATTTCTAATTTCATTGACTCCTTCTGTCTGCAAACAGCTGGAGTCTTTTTATTTTTTCAGACTTTCTTTTAAAAACATAAGATCTTTCTTAACCTCTGTTAAAACTTCTATTCTTTCTTGCGATGAAATGAGTCGTTCTTCTGTTCTTTTTATTAACGATTTATGTTCTTCAATAATTTCATGATTATCCTTTATTCTCTTCTCGATTTCTCCTATTTGATGTTCGTAGTAATCTGATTTTTTCATTTTAAGTTCACTCCTAATTTATTAATGTGGTTATCTACTTTTTCTCTAAATCTATATCTTATTTCAGTATTGATTGCGGATGTCATATTAAATTAATTTAATATGAAAGCGTGGTGAGAAAATGTACTATGATTACTCTAAAAATTTAAGAACGATATTAAATGCACAATCTCGGCAGATGAGTTTGATTTCATCAATACCTCAAAAAAATTTAGAAACATTAATTAAATCCGCAAATATTTCATCTCAAATACTTAGCACTTACAATAAATCACTGTTAAATTATGGGTATACTAATGTTATAAATAATACAAACATTCAAGATGTTTTGAAGTTGAATATTCCATCATTCTTTAAAAACAACAACTTCCAAAAAAATCTATTTTCTGATGTAGCTCTTAATAAATTCGTATATTCGACGCGAATTCCTAAAAATGAAATTTTGAAAATGAATTATGCTTTTAGAAATTTTAATATCAATATAACTACTACGCCTACATTTACTGAATCCATCAATTCTTCCGATCCAGTAAATGTAAAAGATCAAGACAAAGCCTGCAATGTAAGTGGCAGGATGTTCAATATGAAACATGTTCAAACCTCCTCTAAAAAATATTTAAATTTAAAAATGGCAAGGGTAAATGTCGACACTGCAATTCGACCATTAATTTAGATTTGAATTATCGTTAAAAAAGTAATCATCTACTATTGTTTTTAATCGTTCATTATCGATATTCATTTCAATTGAATAAGCAGGTTTGATAGCATTCCTAATCTCCTCCACCAAGATGATGATTAGGAGTGTTATTTTGATAATCTTTAGTTTATTCATCTACTCTTCAACCCCTTTATAAATTTGATCAGCCATTTCAAAGCCTGCTACCGTCACTAGCCAAAATAGAAACGAATGCTCAATAGGTGTTGTACTAAATGACGATATAATAAAGAACTCAACAACAATTGCTAGTGTTAATGCAGGGTATTTGATAATATTCCATGCTACGGTCATTTAGTTTACCTCCGTTTCATTTTTCATAAGGTTTTCAGCTATATAGTCAATAGCTGGTGCTACTTTGATGTAACGCTTGTTTCCATTTCCAAAGCGATACATACATTTTTCTTGAAAGCCTTTGTTAGCGAAAACTTTTCTTTCTAGATCATTTTCTGATATTCCACTAATTCTTTTAAATTCTTTTACGTCTGCAAAGCCGATGAATTCCATGTTATTGCCTCCTTTCGTGCATAATTTAGTTATCAAATAATAAGGTGATGATAAAATATGAATAAATCTGATAAAGAATTAGCAGTTGAGTTAACTATTGCCACTATCGATATGGTTACTAATCATAAAATGCAAAGTCGAACACCTAGTTTAGAACCTTTAAGCCAAACGGAAATAAAGAACTTGCTAAATTCGTATCACTCAACTATTAAAGATCTCGATAATTCTTAGGTCGATTAAGCAATTGTTCTATCACTGTTGCAGCAGCGTATAGAATGATTGCTTTTTTAATTGTTTGTAATGCTTGCATTTGTTATTCATCCTTTCTGATATAATTTAGTTATCCCTATATGAAGGGAGGTGTTTCCAATGAGCATATTTGAAATGTCAGAAGAAAAAGAGTACTTAAGAAATTTAGTTGTTACTGGATATTACGATACAAAGAAAGCTATTAGACAAGTTGTTGATAACGACAATGAAATATTGGCACTGCATTACTTATCAAAAGCTAATTCTTACTTTGTGACTTTAGAATCTTATGTTAGAAGTAAAGAGGATTTATATCGTTATGAATTTATACAAGCAGTTGATGCTTTTAATAACGTTTACAAAGAAGCGCTTAATTGTGTTCGAGACAATCATTCGCACCAACACACCGTAATATACTTCAATGAATTTAAAGAAAAATTGTATCCAGTGCTAGGTTATGTTGATTCTAATCTTGACTTAGAACTCAACAACTAATCTTCTTGGCCTCTTGTTAAATCAAGAGGTCTTTTTCCTTTTGATATCTCAGTATTTTGAATGTGGTGTAACAACTTGATATCGATTACATGTAAAACTCTTTTTACTTGTGTATAAGATAAACCATATTCATGAATTAATTGATAAACCTTACGTTCTACTGCACTTTCTTCCAAATTTAGTTTTGTTTCTTGCATTGTTATTCCTCCTTTAAGTTGGTTGTTCGATTGTGGGTTTTGTTCATAAATTTTCTGCTATACTCCTGTTAAGGAGGTGATTAATATGAAACTAAATCAGGACTGCGTAAGACATTTATTATTAGAAGTTGAATCAAATAAAAAACTTGGCGAGCCACTTACTGAATATAATTTCAAAGACAATATAATTTTTGGTAAATATGATTTTGAAACGGTAATGTACTCGCTTTTAAAATTAAAAGAAGCTGGATATATCGATGCTCAGTTTAGTTGGTCATCTGGAAAAATTATTGCTTGGATAATCAATGACATCACCTGGTCAGGTCATGAATTTTTAGACAATATTAGAGATGACAAGACATGGAAAGAAGTTAAAAAAGTTGCTAGTAAAACATCAAGTATGTCTTTAACATTGCTGAATAAACTAGCTTTCCAATACCTTTCTCAAAAATTCAATCTAACTTAAATTCAACTCCATCAACTAATGCATAAAAGTTGCTTTTTAGTTCAGGTCTTCTCGCTAATGTTCCGTCAATAAAATAATTTTGAGTCATTAAATCATAACCATCATTTATTTGAACATCTAATGGTCGTCTATTACCTTCTTCGTCATAGTAGTAATAGATGACCTTTTTTGATTCATTCACTGTGTTTCCTCCTTTATCTACTACGGCTGTTCACATAAGAACTTATTGATAAAATATTGTTGGCCTTTACCAGTTACTTTTGGTGTCTTACTAATCGATACATGACCATCTGAATGACTGATTGTTGTTTCTTTGATTTCAAATAGTTCTCTTTCCATTGAGTACTGTGTCGGCATGTTGTAATCAACGCCCTTACGTTTGATCAAGAAACCATTTTGTCTTAACCACTCAAACAGCCTACGTTGACCAATATCTACACCATTTTGTTTGATAATCTTCGCTAACTCACCAACCAGAATTGATGTTTTAGTAGTAGCCACCGCATCAGCAAATACAATTTTAGGTTTGTCTTTCTCAATCTTTGCTTCAAGTTGATTGATTGTATTGTTAGCAATTTTCAAAGCACGCTGCATAACCATTTCTGGACTGTTCCACGCTTTTTCCACTTGAATAAAATATTGACGTGCACGTTTTCCTGGTTCACTTCGTTGTATCATTGCTATTTCTTTAGCAGTGTCTAAAGTTAGTGCGTGGTCAACATAGTGAGTCATATTACCTTGAGCTGTTGCTCTTTTTTGAGCGATAGCTGTATAGTCCGCATTTTCTTCAAAACCATATTTCAGCATTCTAGGGAACCAATCTTTATATGCTGTTTTCACTTCTAACGCTTGATGAAGTTCACGACCACTAATCGCAATTTCTCCATTTTCTTTTTCTTGAATATTGAACATCTTTCCGATGTCAGGTTTGGTTTGTAATTCTTGCATTATTCATTCCTCCTTTTAAGTCAAAACTTTCCTTTTACGTAAGTCTTCGTTAAAAAAAATATCTCTACCTTCTTGCGGTGTTAAATCTAAAGCGAAATAAATTCCATTGATAACAGGATAAGATGGCTTTGTTCTACCATGTATCATATTAGACAACGTATCTCTATTCACTCCTATTTCTTCTGATAAGGTTTTGATGTTATGCTCTTTCAAAGCCATTTTAGACTTTAAGAGTTTAGCGTCGATTGGCATATCTTCTCACCACCCTTTCGTATTACGTAAGTAATCTTATCATGACGTCACAAAATCAGTCAAGCGTTTTACGAAAGTTTTTAAGAAAAATGTTGCAAATGCAGAAAGTTTTCCTTATAATATAATTACCAAGAAAAAAGGAGCTGTATTACAATGTGCTTTTCAAAAAGAATGAAACAATCAAGAGAAAAACAAGGTATGACTTTGGCTGAATTGGGTAGAAAAATTGGCAAAACTGAAGCTACCGTTCAACGATATGAAAGCGGCAATATTAAAAATTTAAAAAACGACACTATAGAAAGTATTGCCGAAGCATTGAATGTAAATCCTGCCTATTTAATGGGGTGGATTGATGAAGACAATGATGAAGTACAACATCGTGCAGCTCACTTAGAAGGTAACCTAACTGATGATGAGTGGAAACGCGTGTTAGATTATGCAGATTATATTAGAAGTAGACGCAAATAAAGGGTGTATTGGATGGGATTATACGAAGAAACTTTAATACAACATGACTATATAGAAGTAAGAGAGGCGAATGTACTTCCTGATGATTTAGATGGAGTCTGGCTAGGTGATCTAATATTAATTAAACGTAACCTACCAGAAAAGAAGAAAGTCGAAGTCCTTTTTGAAGAATTAGCACATCACAAACTTACATACGGTGACATCACCAATCAAAAACAGTTCAATAACCGAAAATTCGAAAATTACGCTAGACGCTATTCATACGAAAAGTCTATGCCCCTATCGGGTATAGTCCAGGCGTTTGAGCAAGGGGTACATAATCTGTACGAGCTTGCTAATTTTTTTGAGATTTCAGAAGGTCACGTACTAGATTGTATTGAGCATTATAAAGCTAAGTATGGTTTGTCCACCTATCACAAGGGTTATGTCATTAAATTTGACCCTTTGCAGGTGTTTAAACATATAGAATTTGAATAAAGGAGAGATATGTAATGGAAGAAATGAATCAAAAACCTAAGAAAAAGAAAGGTTTACTTTGGGGCTTATTAGGATGTTTAGGTGGTATTGTAATCGTCATAGTAGCTATTATAGTTATAGTATCTTTATTCTTTAGTAGTGTTGACGAAGAATTGAATGGAACTAAAGAAGAGAAAGATGAAATAGCTAACACTGCCAGTAAAACTCACAAAGTTGGGGACACTGTGAAGGCTGATGGAGTAGAAGTAACATTGGTAAGTGTAGAAGAAGCTGGAGAAACTGGAGAAATAGGAACACCTCCTGAAAATGGTAAAGCGTTAAAAGTTAATTATAAGTTCAAAAATAATAATGACGACCAAATTTTAATGGACTCATCTGATTTCACTATAAATGTTGGTGGGGAAACATATTCTGAATGGTTTGGTACTGATGATACTAACGCTGATTTTAGTCATCAAATAAATAAAGGTAATACTGCAAGTGGATATGTATACTATGATGTACCTGAATCTGACGAATATATGATTGAGATGGACGCTACTCCTGGACTTAAAAATATTAAAGCAAAATGGGAAATTAAAAAAGAAGATATTCAATAACCAACTACCTCACAATACGTGGGGTTTTCTTATAAGGAGGAATAACTATGGCATCATTTACAGTTACGAAAAGAAAAAACAAAACATCAGTTTCTTGGCAATATACTGATTTCTGCGTCTTAGTAAACGGGGATTCTATGGAACCTACTATACGTGAAGGCACATACGCTTTCTTCAAAGAAGTTCATGAAATTAATGATGGTGGGATTGCATTAGTCACTTTAGATGGTGCAGGCTTTATAAAACGTGTGGATAAATATTATGATCATATTGAGTTAATTTCAATTAACCCTAAGTACGATAGCATTACTGTTTCTTCATACAATCAATTTAAAGTGATTGGTAAGTTAGTGATGTAAGAAAGGATGATTTTATGGATTACAAAACATTTAAAGAACACATGAATGATAACCTCGAATCCCTTGACTCTTTTTATAATAAAGTTACAGAATTCCAATTAGACAAGAATAAAAGCCGTGCTAAAAAATCAAGATGGAATGATGCTAAAGTACAGCGTGCTATAGATAATATGTATGAAGACTTATTTAAGAATATCTATGAAAAAATAAAAGCACAGGTTGAAAATAACGGCAAGAAAACAGATGCTCAATGGGTTGAGTACATGGAGAAAAATGAAATATATGAAAATTTAGATCAGTCAATTTATGAAATTGAAATTGAATAATATAACACACCTCACACTAAAGGAGATGATATCAAATGAAAATAATTAATTGCAAAATAAAAAGAGAAACTGTCGTCTACGAGGTTTTAACAAATGACAACCATGCATTCACTTACGAGTTACCTAAAGATTTATCCTCGCAAAAAGTAATAGAGTGTTTAAAAATTATAGAAGAAAAAGTAGATAACGATAACAAAACAGGAAAGATCTTATCGTAGTATGTAAATATATTTAAAGGAGAGGCAAAAAATGAGATTAATCAAAAAACTAGTTCAATACATCGTATTAAATGTAATCTACAGTATCGCGCGTAGAATTTTAGATGATAGAAAGAAGAAGTAAAACTTGGGTAGCCCGCCTACCCTTATTATTTTACCATCCTAGTGACGCTTTATATAAAAACAATTTTTAAGGAGTGGAAAATATGGATATTCAGAAAATAAAAGCTAGCTATATGAATGGATACAAAAATCAAGCATGTCACTATGATTTTTTAGGCGACGATATTCAAAATGCTTTTCCTTTGATAAAATTCGAAAATTACTTAAGTTTTATTTTATTCGAAGCCAATAAAGATGTTTTTCATGCTTCGAAATTTTTAGTTATAGTTGACAATTATGACAATCCTGAAGAAACAATAAAAGTCAGAGAAGAAGATTATAAAAATATAAAAAGACTGTTGATGGACAGCGAAAAACGCGAAAGATTCGAAATTTTCATCGAACACTATTATGAAAAGTTGTCATCTAAAAATATTTTCATAATTGAACCTATTCATTTACTCTATATAGATAATGATTTAACGTTAAATGGTAAGTATCAAGCAGAAAGAGACTATAAAGAATGGTCAAACGAAAATAAAACATCTCTAGATAGGTACAATCATGATAAAGTTAGTCCTTATTCACATTTAGACTATGAAGGACTAATATTAAACTTCGATAGCGAAAAATATAATAATGACTTTTCATATCAAATGTCACAAGCCGAAGAATGCTATAAACGAAAGTTGTTCTTGCCTGCTGCTGCCACTTTAAGTGTCGCGTTAGAAACTTTACTTATGGCTATTTGTGAAAAAGAAAATGTTAAATTAAAGAGTAAAGACACTAACGATACCATGATGAATTACCTTGGGCAACAACTATTAAACGCAGGAAAAATAAACTATAGAATGCATAAGAGAATCGACATTACTTATTCTTTAAGAAATTCAGTTTCCCATTCCAATCCAGGAGAGGTTTCGAAGGCAGATTGTCAAATTATATTATCCTGTATAAAAGTTCTAATAGACGAACACTACTCAAAATAAAGTATACCTTTTCTTTCTTTTACAGAAGATTCACTTACCTTATCGAATGCGCTTATAAACGCATTAGTGTACTTCTCTTTAGACAAATCATTATAAGGATTAGAGTATACATCTGTTGTACATTCCAAATGGTAAAGCGCGTCGTATATAATTGCTATTTCATCTTGTGAAAAATTCACTATAATCACCTACTTTCTATAATTATAACATATAGTTATATAGTTATTGTTTGATTAATTTTCAATAAATAAACCCTATAGTTCTAGGTTACCTCCCACGTACCCTTTTTTATTACATTGGAGGTTGAGGGATGGAGAAAGAATTATATGAAATTTTTGTTAGAAAAAATTAAAATTTTTGAGATAGATATATTTGAGGTTAATATAATGTAACGCCAATATCCCTAGATAATTCGAAAAGGGGCAAATAGGGATATTTCAAACATAAAATATCTTATCTTTTTATGTTATTTATAAAATGTTCTTGTCAACACAGTAATTATTAATGTAATTTAAATATAAACACTAAAACATCTAAGGAGATAGCTTATGAAAAAACTAAAATTATTATTTGAAGATAACCACTTAGTCAACAATGATGTATACTGGAAGGCTATTTTAAAAGCTTTTTTTCTCTCTTATATTTTTTATAATGCATTCGCATTAAGTGATTACGTTACAAAAAACTACATATTTGCAATCATTGCAATTATTATAATTATAATAGGAGTGTGGGCTACTAACAGATTAAAATTTAATTTATTGCAATTTAAAACATTAAACAGAAAAGATATATTAATTACTATACTAGGTTTCATTCTATTGTACTCTTTCGATGAAATATTTGAATATTTGAAACCCGGACTATCCCCTAACGACACATTAATTGTTCATGAATTCTCAGGAACACCTTTTATACTGCTAATAATTAGTATCGCACTTATTCCTGCGATTGTAGAAGAAATTATTTTAAGAGGATTTCTACTCCGAGTAGTTTTTAGAGGACATTTATTTATAGGGTTAATTATTTCAAGTATTATTTTCGCGTTATTACATGAAGGGAATACTTTTATAGACTATCTCCCTTATTTTTATTTTGGTCTTATTGTTGGTATATCTTATCTTATTACTAAAAGATTAGAAGTTGCTATAATTATTCATTTCTTAAATAACTTTATAACTCTTTTTGAATATTTTAACTAATCTAATTGGATACAGGGTAGCCCGCCTACCCTTATTATTTTTTACTTTTTTTAAGGAGGAATACGCATGGCATCATTTACAGTTACGAAACGAAAGAATAAAACATCAGTTTCTTGGCAATATGATGTGAAAGACAAATCTTTTAAATCGGGTAAAAAGCGCAAATCTGGTTTTAAAACTAAAGCAGAGGCGACATACGCAGCACAACAATTAATTAGAGATTTAGAAGACGGCAATAAGATTGAAGATAATAAAACATTCGAAGATTATTATACCGATTGGCTTGTGATTAAGAATAAAAAGAAAGTAGCGCCGAAACAATATTATTGGTATGAAAGATCGCTAAATTTATTCAAAGAACACTTCGGCGATTATATGTTAGTTAAGAATATAACACGTTCTGAGTACCAAAAGTTTTTAAATGAGTATGGTCAAAATAGAACGACTGAAACAGTTAGAAAAGTACACGGTTGTCTTGCGCCATGTATTAGAGATGCAGTATATGATGGATATTTGAAGAAAGACCCGACTTATAAAATTGAGTTAAAAGGTACTAAGGCACCTAAGAATGAAGATAATAAGTACATGACCATTCAACAGTATTTAGATTTGATTGAATACTTTAAAACACGAGATGAACAAAGTTATATATTTTTATATTTACTAGCTATTACAGGTGCTAGATATAGTGACATAATAGGAATGACTAAAAAAGATTTAAACAAATCAAGTGGCATTGTCCACTTACCAGGTACTAAAACAAAAAATTCTAAACGTGATGTCGAAGTAAGTCAAAAAGATGTATTACTGATTAATACGAAGTTATCTAAATTACCAGTTAGAACTGATGGTAAATTATTTCACCTATCACACAATGCAATCATAAAGTCATTTAACTATGCTAAAAAACAAATTGAATTAAATGACGACACAATAACACCATATGCTTTACGTCATACGCACACATCATATTTGTTAAGTAAAAGCATTCCTGTTGAATATATAAGTAAACGTTTAGGTCATGCGACGATTTCACAGACTCTTGACACTTACTCACATTTACTTGATGAACATAAAAAAGAACAGGGTCAAAAAGTAAGAGAATTATTCTCTTGACACTTTTTTGACACCTGCTAGGTCAAAACCCCGTCATATATAGGGTGAAATATGGAGACGGCGGGAGTTGAACCCGCGTCCAGAGATCCTGATACAAATGTTTCTACGTGTGTAGTCTAGTCATTAAGGTTTCGCGTTGTCTCAGGGGACTGACACCCAAAGACAATGCTAGCTTGATTAATCTCTTCTCGTCAGACTTCAAACGGCAGTGACGAGCGTATCCTACTTAAGTTGAATCACGTTAACGGCACATAGGCGATGCGGTTAGGTGATGCAGAGTGCTATTACGCAGCTACTGCTAAATTATCTTGTTTGCCAGTTATTATAACTGTTGTGTTGATGACGAAGACAACCCTCCGACACGCTTCATAAGCTCGGGGACCCCTGTCGAATCCGTAACGTCCCCTCAATAAGAAATATACTTCCTTTTAACAGAAGTATATTTAATCTTAACAATTTTTGATTGATTTTTCAATACAAATTGCTTAATATCGTTGTTTCATTGCTCTTTCAACGTCACGTTTTGCTTCTTTTGCTTTTAATGCATGTCGCTTATCATAGTCACGTTTACCTTTAGCTACACCTAAAAGAACTTTACAGTAACCGTTTTTAATGTAGAGTTTAAGTGGGATTAATGCATACCCTTTTTCTCTTGTAATACCAAAGAGTTTATCGATTTCTTTTCTTTTTAAAAGTAATTTACGGTTTCTCAATGGATCATGATTAAATCGGTTACCTTCTTCATATGGCGCGATATGCATGTTATATACATACATTTCTCCATTAAATACACGTGCATATGAATCTTTTAAGTTTGCACTGCCTCGGCGAATGGATTTGATTTCAGTACCTTGAAGTACAATACCCGCTTCAACCGTATCTTCTATTGTGTAATCATGGCTTGCTTTACGATTTTGTGCTAGTGGTTTACTTTGAACTTTTGGCACATCCATCACCTACTTTCTATTTTTTCTTTCGTCTTGCTTTGTTTTTCACAGCTTTTGCTTTGTAATAAGGCTTTTTACCTTTCTTACCTTGTTTACCTTGATTGCCGCCTTGTTTACCTTTAGCTCTACCTTTTTTATGCTTATTAGGTTTATCTTGTTCTTTAGCTGTACCACGTTTTTTAGCTTTGATTGTTTTTTCTCTTGCTAAACGTTCTCTATTCTTTTCAGCTATTAGCATACCAACAATTTGAAAATCAATCATACGCTCATCAACGTTAACATTAATGACTTTAACTTCAACTTTGTCACCAATTCTAAATACTTTAGCTTGGCGCTCACCTATAATAGCCATATTACGCTCATCAAAGTTGTAATAGTCATCTGTTAAGTTAGAGATATGCACCATACCTTCAATTGTGTTCTCTAGCTCTACAAACATACCAAAGTTCGCTACTGAACTGATAATACCTGTAAACACTTCTCCAACGTGTTGAATCATATACTCTGACTTCTTCAAGTCATCTGTATCACGTTCAGCGTCAATTGCTCTTCGCTCACGTTTAGAAGTATGGTCAGCGATGTCTGGCAACATTTCTTCCCAATGTCTAATTTGTTTACTGTTCATAGATTTTTCAATTAAATATTTACGAATTAATCTATGCACTATTAAGTCAGGATATCTTCTGATTGGAGATGTGAAATGTGTATAGTAATCTGCTGACAAGCCAAAGTGACCTAAATTATCTTCACTATATCTAGCTTGTTGCATACTTCTTAACATTAAAGTAGAAATAACCATTTCTTCTTTCTGTCCAGCAACTTCTTCTACAATTTTCTGTAATGTTGCAGGGTGTATGTCTTCACTTGAACCTTTAACAGCAAGTCCAAAGTTTGAAATAAATTCAAAGAATTGGTTTAATCTTTCTGCTTTTGGATTCTCATGGACACGATAGATAAATGGCACTTCTAGTTTACTAAAGTGTTCAGCAATTGTTTCGTTAGCAGATAACATAAAACTTTCGATTAAACGCTCTGCATCGTTTCTTTCTCTCACTTCAATGTCTGTAGGTATACCATCTTCATCTACTAATACTTGCGCTTCTTTAATATCAAAATCAATTTCCCCACGTCTTTTACGTTTAGCGATTAATTGTTTTGATAGTTGTTGTGCTAAATCAAGCATTGGTGTAATTTCTGAATACTTTTCACGAATTTCTTGATCGTCATTTTCAATAATGGCATTTACATCTGAATATGTCATTCTATAATCTGAATGAATAACACTTTCAAAAATATCATGTCTGATGACTTCACCTTGTTGATCTATTTCCATTCTACAACTCAATGTTAATCTATCTTCATGTGGATTTAATGAACAAATACCATTACTTAATCTATGCGGAATCATAGGGATTACTCTATCAACAAGATATACACTTGTCGCTCTGTCGTATGCTTCTTTATCTAACTCACTATTTTCTGTTACATAGTAGCTGACATCAGCAATACTAACTGTCAGTTCTGTTAAACCATTGTCTAAAGATTTTACAGAGACAGCATCATCTAAATCTTTCGCATCTGCACCATCTATCGTGATTGTAAGTTCATCTCTTAAATCTCTTCTACCTTTAATTTCGTCTGGACTGATTTGATCTGGTACATTTTCAGCTTCTTGAATAACATTGTCAGGAAATTCAATATTAATGCCATGTTGATATATGATAGATAAAATATCAACACCTGGATCATTCTTATGACCTAGAATCGCTTTAACATGACCTTCTGGGTTATGCGTCCCATCAGCATACTCTGTAATTTCTACTAATACTTTATGACCTTCGATTGCTCCAAGATTTTTACCTTTAGGAATAAAGATATCTTGTGTAATACGTTTATCATCAGGTAACACGAAACCGAAATGTTTCGCTTCTGTATAAGTACCAACTACTTGCGTAATATTACGTGTCGTAATTGCTTTAACTCTACCTTCAATCTTACCTTTATGATCTCCACGAGATGGCACAACTTCTACTAATACTTCATCGCCATCCATCGCTTTGTTAATTTGATTAGGTGGGATAAAGATGTCTTCTATTGTGTCATCTTCCGGTCTTAAAAAGGCAAATCCTTTTTTGTGCTGACTTAAAGTACCTTTCACAAGGTCTGATTTGTTACTTTTCTTCTTATATCTATCCGTTTTTGTTCTTTCTAGTTGACCCTTTTGTTCTAAATCAACTAGAACTTTAATTAATTCTTTAAATGAATCAGCATTACTAAGTCCTATTACATCTTGAAATTCACTTACGGTCATAGGACTGTATTCTTTATCATTGATGATTTCTTCAACTTCTTCTCTTAGATTCATAGTGGGCCTCCTTTCTCGTTTATATTATGTGTGTGTTACTCGGACCAATCTAATGATTCTAAGAATTGATATACGTCTTCAAATACTTGTTCTTTTTCTTGTCCGATTGTTATAACATGACCAGATTCCTCATACCATTTAATATTTTTGTCATCAGAAGATGATTCATTATAAATAATATTAGCTGAATCAGGGTTAATCATTTCATCTAGTTTACCTTGCACAACAAACAATGGATCAAATACTTCGTCTACTTGATCTCTCACACCTTGAATGGTTTCTTGTAAATCTTTCAAAGTATTCGTAGGATGAAAATGTTTCATTTCTTCTTCAATTTGTTCAGGTGTTTTGCCTTCATATTTTTTAAATTCTCTAGCATAATCTAATACACCTTCAAACATCGTGCCTTCAGTTTTTATATACATAGGTGAGCACATTATTACAATACCTTTTACATCTCTGTTTAAACTTAATTTCAAACTAAATACGCCACCTAGTGATAATCCAGCTACTGCTATTTCAGTATATCCTTTTTCTTCTAAAAAATCATATGCATCTAAACAGTCTTTAAACCATACATATGGACTTGATTCCAAAATTTCTTCAGGTGGTCTACCATGACCTTCATAATGCGGAGCATATGATGTATACCCTTTTTTCTGTAAGTAACGTCCTAATTGTCTAACATCTGATGAATTACCTGTAAATCCATGTAAAAGTAATACTGCTCTTTTTCCTTCTTCAAAAAAGAAAGGTTTAGGTAATTGAATTCTCATGAATGACCATCCTTTAACATAATCTAGTTCTATTGTATCGTTTTTTTACTTGTATATAAATAAAAAAGTCCGACAATACAGTCGGACCACTACATTTTGAAGTAAGTAATTGCTAACATTAATAAGAAAAATAAAATTGCTAAAATAATTGTAACTCTGTGTAAAATTAAATCTATTCCACGTTGTTTTTGTTTTCCAAATAATTGTTCTGCTCCGCCACTAATTGCACCAGATAAACCAGTACTTTTACCTTCTTGAAGTAATACGACGGTAATCAATGCAATACAAACGATGATTAATAAGACGATTAAAAATGTATGCATGGACTCGGTCCTCCTGTCTATTATAACAGTAGCATTATAGCATATTTACAATATGCACTCAAGTTTTCATTAATGATACTCAACCGATATACCTAACGATGCTAACATTTCAAAATATGTTGGGCAAGTCTTTGATACGCATGAAGGATCTAATAATTTAATCCCATCAACTTTAGTACCCATTAAACTTAATGACATTGCAACACGGTGATCATCATAAGTATCTAATGTAGCTGCTTTTACATCACCCGGTGTGATAGTCCAACCATCTTGATGTTCAGTAACTTCAATACCTAATTTTGTTAAACTTTCTGTTAATGCAGTTACACGATTACATTCATGATGACGTATATGTTCTACACCTGTAATAGTAATTGGACCATCAGCAAATACAGCTAAACTGCCAATTGTTAAAGCTTGATCTGAGCAAGCATTCATGTCAATTGTTAAGTTCCCTTTTAATTGTTCAGGACCAGAAATCACAACATAATCAGAACCTTTTTCAACAGTTGCACCCATTTTTTCAAGAATATCGACAACTTCTAAATCAGGTTGATGACTTTCCATATTTAAATGATTAATTTTAATCGTAGACTTATTAAGTGCTGCTAATGCCATAAAATAGCATGCTGTAGATAAGTCAGCTTCTAATGGTAAAGTAGCTGCTTCATACTCACCTTGTTCTACTTTCATATGTGTATAATCATCTGATACATCTACATGTATGCCAAATTGTTTCATCATTTCAATTGTAATATCCACATAAGCACTTTGAACTATCTTAGTCGTAAGTTCTATTTCAGTTGGTTTGTTAAATAAAGGTGCCGCCATTAATAAACCACTTATAAATTGACTTGATTGATTACCAGCAATTGAAACTTTTCCGCCCGTTTCAGGTGCACCTTTTATAGTCACAGGTAACTGACCTTCTTTTTCAAGATACGTTAGTTGAACACCTAATTGTTTTAACGCATCGTGTAAAGTCTTGTGAGGTCTACCAGCAAGTTGTTCAGTTGAAGTAATTGTGATTTCACTTTTCTCTTGAGTCCCTAAAATACCTGGTAAGAATCTAGCAGTCGTACCAGCAGAACCAATAAATACTTGTTGTTTCTCAGGTAATTCTGAACGATTAATACCTGTAATATGAAGTTCATCACCTACAGCTTCAACAGTAGCACCTAGTTTTTTAATTGTTTCCATACACCAGTATGTGTCATCACTCTTTAAGTATCCAGATAATTTAGAAGTACCCTTACTAAAACCAGCCAAAATAAAAGCACGATTCGTTACACTCTTACTACCCGGAATCATGACTTCTTTATTAAATGCTTCTTTAATAGGATGAAGAGATAATTGATCCACACCATCTAAACTAGACCAAGGTGATTTTGCACTTTTTAAATTAATCGTCATTATGATCCTCCTATAAAATTCATCGCCTCTATTATAGAACATTTTCAAATAGAATGAAACGATAAAATACTATTGATTTAAAGCGTTAAAGAATTTGTTTGGTGAAGGAGGTTGTGGGAGATGGGAGGTATATAGTGTGTGGAATTTAATTGTGTAGTGTGGGATTTAATTGTGTAGAGTAGGATGTCTTGGCTTTATTTGATGTGGGGATACGACTTGGGGTCATCTCTTGGCTTTATTCAGAAGTTAAGCTACGACTTAGTCAATTTTTAAGTAATCAAAAATGTTAATTCCTAAATAATCATATAATTTTTGAAAAGATGTGAGTTTATTGCCTCTTTAACTCACATTTTCATCAATCTCGTGTGTTTACTCCATCTTTAACCCGCATCTCCCAATACACGTGATACCCCCACCGCTCTGACCACTCCAGCCTTCAACTAGCCATTTTCTATATCAAATACCAATCTCCCTTACATACCAAAATTTCGATTACAACTATAAAAAGCCCAAAAGATGTGACGACATCTTTTGGGCTTTATGTGAACCATTTTTATTTATATGCTCAATTATTTTGATAAGTTATAGAAAGCTTTGATTCCTTCGAATTTACCTGTTTCGAATAATTCATCTTCGATACGTAATAATTGGTTGTACTTAGCAATACGGTCAGTTCTTGATAATGAACCTGTTTTGATTTGGCCAGCGTTAGTTGCTACTGCGATATCAGAGATTGTAGTATCTTCTGTTTCACCTGAACGATGTGATACAACTGCAGTGTAACCAGCTTTTTGAGCCATTTCGATGGCTTCGAATGTTTCTGTTAATGTACCGATTTGGTTAACTTTGATTAAGATTGAGTTACCGATACCTTTTTCGATACCTTCAGATAATTTTTCAGTGTTTGTTACGAATAAATCGTCACCTACTAATTGTACGCGGTTGCCGATACGGTCAGTAAGAAGTTTCCAGCCGTCCCAGTCGTTTTCATCCATACCATCTTCGATAGTGATGATTGGGTATTTGTTTACTAATTCTTCAAGGAAGTCTACTTGTTCTTCAGAAGAACGTTTAGCACCATTTTCACCTTCGAATTTAGCATAGTCATATACGCCATTTTCGTAGAATTCTGATGCTGCACAGTCGAATCCTAAGAATACATCTTTACCTGGTTCTAAACCAACTGCTTTGATTGCTTCTAAAATTGTTTCAACACCGTCTTCAGTACCTTCAAATTTAGGAGCGAAACCACCTTCGTCACCTACTGCAGTTACTAAACCACGAGATTTTAAGATTTTAGCTAAGTTATGGAAGATTTCTGCTCCCCAACGTAAAGCTTCTTTGAATGATTCAGCACCTACTGGTAAGATCATGAATTCTTGGAATGCGATTGGTGCGTCTGAGTGAGAACCACCGTTAACAATGTTCATCATTGGTACTGGTAATTGAACACCGTTGAATCCACCAAGATATTTGTATAATGGTTGACCTAAGAAGTCAGCTGCAGCACGAGCTACTGCGATAGAAACACCTAAAATAGCATTAGCACCTAATTTAGCTTTGTTTGGTGTACCGTCTAAAGCGATCATTAATTTGTCGATAGAAACTTGTTCTAATACTGAGAATTCACCTTCAATGATTTCAGGTGCAATGATTTCGTTAACGTTTTCTACTGCTTTAAGAACACCTTTACCTAAGTAACGGTCTTTGTCTCCGTCACGTAATTCTACTGCTTCATATTCACCTGTTGAAGCACCTGATGGTACTAAAGCTCTACCAAAAGCACCGCTTTCAGTTAATACTTCTACTTCTACTGTTGGATTACCACGAGAGTCTAATACTTCGCGTGCATAAATATCTGTAATAATTGGCATAATTAAAACTCCTTTATAAATTTATAATTTATTATTTAATTAATGATTCACCAGTCATATCTTCTGGTTTTTCTACTCCAAGTAAGTCTATAAGTGTTGGTGCTAAGTCTGCTAAGCGACCTCCACTTCTTACTTCTACCCCTTCTTTTGTCACAATAACAGGAACTGGGTTTATTGTATGAGTTGTCATAGGTGATTCGTCATCTGTTAACACTTCATCAGAGTTACCATGGTCTGCTGTAATGATAGCTGTACCATTCATTGATAAAATTTTATCAACAACTTCACCTAAACATTCATCTACTGCTTCAATTGCTTTAATTGTTGGTTCAAGCATACCACTATGACCAACCATATCAGGGTTCGCAAAGTTTAAGATAATTAAATCTAAATCACCTTTATCTAACTCACTGATTAAAGCATCTTTTACTTCATATGCACTCATTTCAGGTTTTAAGTCGTATGTTGCAACTTTTGGTGAATCGATTAATATTCTTCTTTCACCTTTAAACTCTGCATGATTACCACCACTCATGAAATAAGTCACATGAGGGAATTTTTCTGTTTCAGCAATTCTTAATTGATTTAAATTATTTTTCTCAGCTACTTCACCGATTGTATTTTTGATATCAACTGGTTTAAAAGCAACTTCGGCAATAACATCATCACTATAGTTTGTAAAAGTAACAAAGAATAAATCATCTAGTTTACGTTTAATTTCAAAACCTTCAAATTTTTCATTTGTATATATTTGGCTAAGTTGTGCCGCTCTATCTGGACGGAAGTTAAAGAATACCATAGCATCATGGCTATTTACGCCAGTATTTTCTACACCTTTTTCTTCGTCTTTAACGATAAATGGAACAACAAATTCATCTGTTAGACCTTCTTGATAATTAGCTTCTACACCTTCAACTGCAGTTGCATATACAGGTCCAACGCCATTAGACATTGCATCGTAAGCTTTTTCTTCACGATTCCAACGTTTATCTCTATCCATAGCGTAATAGCGACCAGAAATAGAAGCGAATTGACCAATACCTAGCTCTTTAAATTTATTTTCAGTTTCTTCAATATATTTAAGTGCTGATTTTTGATCAACGTCACGTCCGTCTAAGAATCCGTGAACATAAACTTTTTTAACACCTTGTTTTTTGGCTAATTCTAATAGTGCAAATAGATGTTTGTAGTGACTGTGAACACCACCATCTGATAAAAGTCCCATTAAATGTAGCGTTGAATCATTTTTTACAATGTGATCCATTACTTGTTTAAGTGCGTCAATTTCAAAGAAATCGCCATCTTCAATTGATTTATTGATTCTAGTTAAACTTTGATAAACAATTCTTCCTGCACCAATGTTTAAGTGACCTACTTCAGAGTTACCCATTTGACCTTCTGGTAGACCTACATCTAAACCACATGCTGATAATTCGTTATGTGGGTATTTGTTGTAATATCTATCAAAATTTGGTTTGTTGGCTTGTTTTACCGCATTACCATGCTCTTCTTCACGATTAGCAAAACCATCAAGAATGATAAGTGCTGTTGGTTGTTTAGCCATTATTTAGCACCTTCTAATAATGCTACGAATGAATCAACTTTTAATGAAGCGCCGCCAACTAATGCGCCATCGATATCTGATTGAGCCATATATTCTTTAATGTTTTCTGGTTTAACACTACCACCGTATTGTACACGTAAAGCATCAGCAGCTTCTTGAGAGAAAGCACCTGCAACAACGTTACGTACGTGTGTACACATTTGGTTAGCATCTTCAGAAGTTGAAGATTTACCAGTACCAATTGCCCAGATAGGTTCATAAGCGATTACTGTCGCTTTAACTTGATCTTCTGTGAAACCTTTAAGTGCTGCTTCAACTTGACCACCTACTACTGATTCAGCTTTACCTGCTTCTCTTTCTTCTAATGTTTCACCAACACAAATAATTGGTGTCATATTATGAGAAAATACAGCTAATGCTTTTTTATTAACATCTTCGTCAGTTTCGTGGAAGTATTCACGACGTTCAGAATGTCCTAAAACGACATACTTAACACCTAAATCTTCAAGTGCTGCTGGAGATGTTTCACCAGTGAAAGCACCATTATCTTCAAAGTATGCATTTTGCGCACCAATTTGTAAGCCTTGTGCTACGCCTTCTTTAGTTAAGTTAACAAGTGCATCTAATTGTATAGTTGGTGCACAAATTACTGAATCTACCTCATTAGTATCTGGTAATGCTGGAAGTTCATTAACAAAGTCTTTTGCTTCTTGAACTGTTTTATTCATTTTCCAGTTACCTGCGATAATTGGTTTTCTCATGATATATAAACTCCTTTTATGATTATTTTTCAGAAATTGCTTCGATACCTGGTAATGCTTTACCTTCTAGATATTCTAGAGAAGCTCCGCCACCTGTAGAAATGTGTGTGAAATCATCAGCAAATCCTAAGTCCATCGCTGCTGCAGCTGAATCTCCACCACCGATAATTGTTGTAGCATCTTTTAAGTTAGCGATTGCTTTACATACGCCAATTGTACCTTGTGCAAAGTTACTAAATTCGAATACGCCCATTGGACCATTCCAAACAACTGTATTTGAACCTTGTAGAGCTTCACTAAATACTTCAACTGATTTAGGAGCGATATCCATTGCTTCTTGATCAGTAGGAATTTCATCAGCAGAAACAACTGTAATTTCAGCATCATTTGAAAATTCTTTAGCTACTTTACAATCAACCGGTAAAATAATTTTATCGCCAGCACGTTCAAGTAAATCTTTAGCAAAATCTACTTTGTCTTCTTCAAGAAGTGATAAGCCGATTTCTTTACCTTGTGCTTTGAAGAATGTATATGCCATTCCTCCACCGATGATAACTTTATCAGCAATTGTTAATAAGTTTTCGATAACACCAATTTTATCAGACACTTTCGCGCCACCTAAAATTGCTACTAAAGGACGTTCAGGTTCACTTACAACGCCGCCGATAAATTTAATTTCTTTATCCATTAAGAAACCTGATGCTGTTTCAATATTAGATGCAATACCTACGTTAGACGCATGTTCACGGTGTGCTGTACCGAATGCATCATTGATAAATACATCACCTAATGAAGCCCAGTATTTACCTAATTCAGGATCATTTTTAGATTCTTTTTTACCATCAACATCTTCAAAACGTGTATTTTCAAATACTAATACATCGCCTTCAGATAATCCGTCGATTGCGCTTTCTAACGCTTCACCACGAGTTTCTGGTACGAATGTTACTTCTTTATTTAATAATTCACTTAAGCGTTCTGCTACTGGTTTAAGTGACAATCCTTGTTTATCTTCTTCAGTTTTCACTTTACCTAAATGTGAGAATAAAATAACTTTACCGCCTTGTTCGATAATGTATTTTATTGTAGGAAGCGCTTGAACGATTCTGTTATCGTTTGTAATTGCACCATCTTTCATTGGTACATTAAAATCTGCTCTTACAAGTACTTTTTTACCTTTTAATTCTACGTCTTTAACATTCTTCTTTGCCATGACTTGTCTTCCTCCTCTAGATAATAGAAAATACTTTACGATTAAAAATAAGCGGAGAAGCGTTGTGCTCCCCGCTTACTCATAAGCATAACCTATTTAGTTCAATTATTTAAATTATTTGTTAGCTTGAGCTGCTAAATATTCTAAAGTACGAACTAATTGTGAAGTGTAAGACATTTCATTGTCATACCAAGATACAGTTTTAACTAATTGACGATCTCCAACTGTCATAACACGAGTTTGAGTTGCATCGAATAATGAACCGTAAGTGATACCAATGATATCAGAAGATACGATTTCGTCTTCAGTGTAACCGAATGAATCATTTGTAGCATTTTTCATTGCTGCATTGATTTCTTCAACTGAAACTTCTTTGTCTAATACAGCTGTTAATTCTGTTACTGAACCAGTTGCTACTGGAACACGTTGAGCTGATCCATCTAATTTACCTTTTAATTCTGGAATTACTAAACCGATTGCTTTAGCAGCACCAGTTGAGTTAGGTACGATGTTTTGAGCAGCTGCACGAGCACGACGGAAGTCACCTTTAGCATGTGGAGCATCTAAAGTATTTTGGTCACCAGTGTAAGCGTGAATTGTCATCATTAAACCTTCAACGATACCAAATTCATCATTTAATACTTTAGCCATTGGAGCTAAACAGTTAGTTGTACAAGATGCACCTGAAACGATTTCTTCAGATCCGTCTAATTCATCATGGTTAACGTTATAAACGATAGTTTTTAAGTCACCTGATGCTGGAGCTGAAATTAATACTTTTTTAGCACCTGCTTCGATGTGAGCTGAAGCTTTGTCTTTGTCAGCGAAGAAACCAGTACATTCTAATACTACATCGATATCTAAATCGCCCCATGGTAATTCTTTAGGGTTAGGATTTTCGAAAGTTTTGATTTCTCTACCGTTTACGCGGAATCCGCCTTCGATAACTTCTACTTCGTCTTTGAAACGACCTTGTGTTGAATCATATTTTAATAAATGAGCTAACATTGCGTCATCTGTTAAATCGTTGATTGCTACTACTTCGATATTTTCAACTTCTTGTAATCTTCTAAATGCTAAACGACCTATTCTACCAAAACCATTAATTGCTACTTTAGTTGCCATTATGATGGCCTCCTTTTTATTTTTTATTCAAAAAGGTTAAATAACCTTTTATTCCAAATTGATTATTGCTTTTGCAGCACCTTCATCAGTGATAAGAATTGTATTCTTAGGTGCAATCTCAAGATAAGCTTTTATCGCTTCTGCTTTAGATGTCCCACCTGCTACTGCAAAAATGTTTGTCTTTGTTGTTAAGTCTTCTAGTTGCAAACCGATTGTCTTAACACGATGCACGACTTCACCTTTGTCATTGAAATAATAACCAAAAGCTTCTCCGACAGCATGATGATGTTTCAATTGGCTTAATACTGCTTCAGAAGTCTTCCTTCTTTCCGCCATCTTCAGCGCATCACCAATACCGTGAATAATAAAATCTGAACGACGTATTGCATCTAGCACCTCAATAACTGCAGGTTCTTTCAGCAAAGTTTCGTATGAACTTTCGCTCACTTGGTCTGGAACATACAAGACTTTATATGACCCACCTGTACGATTTGCCATGCTTGCGCAAATTGTATTCGCTTGAAACACAACGTTTTCACCCAAACCACCACGCGCTGGCGTGAACAAAATGTCTTTATCTAATGGATGTAATGACTCACTCACTCTTGCCATTGTTGAACCACCAGTTACTGATACTGAAGCATGATCGTATAATGACTGTTCTAGTAATTCAGCAGTAACATTACCCATTTCTGCTTTAACCATCTCATCTAAATCCGAATTACCTCTCACTATATGAGCTTTCACACCATATCGATTAAAAATTTCTTCTTCAATATGATTAAAACTAGAATAAAGTGTTAAATAATGCGATAAAGAATCAAGCGTTTGCTCGCCTGTTTCAGTCAATTTCATACCAGTTGACTGAACGCTGATTAAATCTTGTTGTTTTAAAATTTCTATCTCAGTTCTCAATACCCGTTCAGTGACATTCATAACATCACTCAACGTTCTTCGACCTATAGGCTGCTTTTTCTCGATTGTCGATAAAATATTAAAGCGTCGATACATCTTGTCAATCAAATCAGGAACTAGTCTATGTTGTACTTTTAGTAAATCTTCCATAAACAAGTCGCCTCCTCAAAGATTAACAGATGGGCAATATCTAACCTGGGTTAGACGTTTTTCGTCCCATGCGGGTCAAAAAAATAATATCTGTTTGCATTTTTATAATACACCCCTTATATAGAGAATGCAAGTTAAAAGCGTTTCCTATTATTTCATTTGATCATATGCATCTGTCAATGTGATGAAATCAATAGTTCCTTCTTGTAGAACTTGTCCATCATATTCAACAACAGGAATTCTTAACATATATTTTTCAAGTAATGTATCATCTTCTTCAATATTAATAGTATCTATTTTTATTTCATGATCGTACGATTCTTTAAAAAATTCAATTTGAATCTTAGCATCTTCACATAAACCACAATTTGTTCCAACATAAAATTTAATTGTCATCCAAATCATCCTTTACAAAGTAAGCCTCCCCGAGACGAATCGAACGCCCATTTCAAGAACCGGAATCTTGCGTGTTATCCGTTACACTACGGAGAGATAAGTCTTAATAAACACTTTATATCTACTTAATATATTGTCTATATAATAGAATTATCAACTATTAAGGAGTGAAGGCAAAATGAATACAACTCAAAGGGAGTATTTCATCAGAAAGAGATGTGACTATTTTAATATAGAAGTCACACAAATTCACTGCACACAGCTCGTTGATTACGGAAACTATTATATCATTTATGCTAACATTGACAACTCATATCACAAATTCCCAGTGTATAAATCAGCTATTTAAGTTATAATATTCATCAGTAGGTCATATTTTTTGACCATGTTTGACTTTGTAGTGTATGATATGGTCATTAAGATATTCAAAGGAGGATTAACTGATGAATTTAATACCAACAGTTATTGAAACAACAAATCGCGGAGAACGCGCTTATGATATTTATTCACGTTTATTGAAAGACCGCATTATTATGTTAGGGTCAGCTATCGATGACAATGTAGCTAACTCAATCGTTTCACAATTACTATTCTTACAAGCTCAAGACTCTGAGAAAGATATTTACTTATATATCAACTCTCCAGGTGGTAGCGTAACAGCAGGATTTGCGATTTACGATACAATCCAACACATCAAACCTGATGTTCAAACTATTTGTATTGGTATGGCAGCATCTATGGGTTCATTCCTACTAGCAGCTGGTGCTAAAGGTAAACGTTATGCATTACCAAATAGTGAAGTTATGATTCACCAACCACTTGGCGGTGCACAAGGACAAGCTACTGAAATTGAAATTGCAGCTCGCCATATTTTACGTACACGTGAGAAATTAAATAAAATTTTATCTGAAAGAACTGGACAACCAATTGAAAAAATTGAAAAAGACACTGATCGTGATAACTTCTTAACAGCTGAAGAAGCTAAAGAATACGGTTTAATCGACGATGTTATGCATCCAGAAGATATTAAATAAATTATAAAAATAGAAGCACCTGAGACATTTATTGTCCCAGTTGCTTCTTTTATTGTTGAATTGTCTCGCCGTTTCTAATTTTTTCTGCCATTTCATTTAATTTACGTAATCTATGATTAATACCTGATTTAGAAATTTTACCTGTGCTTACCATTTCGCCTAATTCTTTAATTGAAACATCTTGATTATCTATTCTAAGTCTTGCAACTTCTCTTAAACGATCTGGCAAGTTATCGATACCAATTTCTTTATCGATGAGCTGAATGCTCTCAACTTGTTTCATGGCGGCACTCACTGTTTTGTTCAAGTTAGCCGTCTCACAATTGACTAATCGATTAACAGAGTTTCTCATATCTCGAATAATTCTTACATCTTCAAACTTAAGTAATGCTTGGTAGCCACCAATCAAACTTAAGAAATCAGAAATCTTTTCGGCTTCTTTCAAATAACTGATAAATCCTTTTTTGCGCTCTAATAATTTAGCATTTAAATCATATTGATTCATGAGTGCGGTTAAATCTGCTGAATGTTTTTCGTATAATGAAAAGATTTCAAGATGATATGAAGAAGTCTCTGGATTATTAACAGAACCTCCAGCAAGAAATGCTCCTCTTAAATAACTTCTTTTACAACAATCTTTTTGTAATATATCTTTGTCTATTTCATGTTTAAACATGCCATCTTGTAAAATACCAAGTTCATCTAATATTTCTTTAGCTTTTACTTTAATTCGACTAATATATATATTATTTTTCTTAAGTTTCATTTTCTTTCTCACTAATAATTCAACTTCAACACCGAAGCATTTTTTTATTAATGAAAATATTCGACGTGCTATCGCTGCATTTTCAGTTTGTACATTTATAACAAATTGCTGATTAGATATACTTAAATTACCGTTCATTCTAATCAAAGCTGAAAGTTCTGCCTTGGCGCAACAATCATCTACTTCAATTCTAGTTAATTCATTTTTCATTTCTGAAGCAAAGCTCACAGCAGATCATCCTTTCTTAGTTTATACGCACATAAAAATAATGATATGCCAAAAGACATATCATACGTTTTGTATCTATTTCATATTACATGGAATAGCCGGGCGTATCAAGTTTTTAAACTTGAACTTTTTATGTTTTACTTGAAGGTTCTTTAATAACCCCAAATAAAATCATCGCCAAACCAATGATTAAAAATGTAATACCTATCTGCTGATTTGCTATTAAACCTATGAGTAAAAATACACAACCTAATATCACCATTAATATTTGAACACTTTTCATGACCCATCACCCCGCATTGAAAACCCTTACATTTATATTACTTGATTTCCATAAAAAAATGAAGCAAATTGGACATGAATGAGTGTCTCATTTGCTTCATTAAATATCTATTTTCGTTTGTCTGTTTTCTCTAGACAAAACGATTACTTATCTTTCTTATATTGAATTGTACTGATTTCTCTCAAGGCGATTTCATAAATGAGTTGTGCCAATACTTTATTATTATGTCTAATGTATTGATGAGGTGTGATACTCACTAATTCATTATCATGAATACATTGTACACCCATGTCTTTCAATTTCTCACCATCAAATTCAACTTGTTTAGCTTCTTCTTGTTCATATCTTAATAAGATATCTTTATCGAAACGCTCATTTTGACATATTACAAAGTCAATAAATGATGCGCCTACATGGTCATGAATAGCTTTAACATGGTCACTTACTGAATAACCTGTTGTTTCACCTTTTTGAGTCATAAGGTTACATACATATAATCTTTCCGCTTCAGTATTAACAATTGCATCTTTAACTTTATTCAAAATTAAATTAGGCATTATACTTGTATATAAAGAACCTGGTCCCATAACGATTAAATCTGCTTCTTCAATCGCATCTATTGCTTCTTTCATCGGTTCAATATCTTGAGGCGTTAAAAATACTTTTTCAATTTTCTTATCTGTCTTAGGAATTTTAGATTCTCCGACAATGATTTCACCATCTGACATAACTGCATTCAGTACAACACTTCTTGTTGTTGATGGAATGACTTGCCCTTTAATATTCAACAACTTACTTAATTCTTTTACAGCATGTCCAAAATCATCCGTAATATTTGTCATGGCAGCTAGCAATAAATTTCCAATTGAATGACTTCCAAGTTCTTCTTCTTCAAAACGATATTGGAACAACTTTTCAAGCATTGGTTCTGTGTCACTAAGTGCTGCTAATACGTTTCTGATATCGCCAGGAGCAGGTATATCCATCACATCACGAATTTTACCAGTACTACCACCATCATCTGCTACAGTTACGATGGCTGTAATATCTATTGGATATTCCTTTAACCCTCTTGCTAATACAGAAAGGCCGGTTCCTCCGCCAATTAAGACGACTTTTAATTTTTTCATGATTTTGGCTTACTTTCAATATGTGCATCGCGATGTGATGTATACACAGCATAGTCAAAGTTCTCTTTAATATCTTCACCTAAACGTTTTGCAAGTGCAACAGACCTATGTTGACCACCTGTACAACCGATTGCAATCGTCAATTGGGATTTCCCTTCTTTCTTATAACCTGGCAACATAAACATTAACAGATCACTAAACTTTTTATAAAATGTATTCGTCTCTTTCCATTTCATCACATATTGATAAACTTCATCGTCGAGACCTGTCATAGGTCTTAACTCTTCAACATAATATGGATTTGGCAAAAATCGTACATCAAAGACTATATCTGCATCAATGGGCATACCATGTTTGAATCCAAAGCTCATCACTCTTACTTGAAATGTTGTAGAAGGATCTTCTTCAAATGCTTCTACAAGTTCTTGTTTCAATTCTTTAGGTTTCTTTTCAGTCGTATCAATCACAAAGTTACTGATACCTTTAATATCACTTAATAAAGATCTTTCTCTTTCAATTGCAGATAATAAACTACCTTCCTCACTTAAAGGATGCGTTCTTCTAGTTTCTTTATATCTAGAAATTAATTTTTTATCGCTCGCTTCTAAAAATAAAATATCTACTAATACTTTTTTCTCACTTTGTATATAATCTAATTCATCTCTTAAATTACCAAAGAAATCCTTACCTCTTAAATCGATACCAATTGCAACTTTTGATAAAGAAGGATTCCCTTGATCCATTAAATCAACAAATTTTTGCAATAATATAGGTGGTAAATTATCAACACAAAAGTATCCTAAATCTTCTAGAGCTTGTAGCGCGACTGATTTACCCGCACCGGACATTCCTGTAACTACGAGAAGTTCATTTTTTACATTAGTTTTGTCGATAGGTTGCATAACAGTTCTCCTTTAACGATCATATATACTCTTATCTTACATGATTACACCACAAAAAACATTAAATAAATGGCTAATACAAGTGTATCTTTCCCGTAATATTAAGGTAGCAATCACTTATGAAATAGCGTAGATTATATTGATGTTTCGTTTTCGGGTCGATAATTTATTTATCGGACTGAAAATCCCGTTTTCGGGTCGATATTTTATTTTATCGGACTGGAAATCCCGTTTTCGGGTCGGTAATTTTATTTATCGGTCCATATTTCTCGTTTCTGGACCGGTAATTTTCCGTATCGGTCCATATTTTCCACATCCGACCTTACCAATAATCACATTCCGCTCCCTAAATCCACATAAAAAAAAGAGGCGGGACATGTGTTTTCGCCTCTTCACTACTCAAATTATATTAATTGTTCTTCGTCTTCTAATGATTCGATATATGCTTGTGCATTTTGTGCTGCAATACTGCCGTCACCTGTTGCTGTAACGATTTGACGTAATGTTTTTTCACGAACATCTCCTGCTGCATATACACCTGGTACTTTAGTTTCCATTTCATCATTTGTTTCGATATAGCCATTTTCATTTAAAATACCTAATGATTCAAATGGTTTAGTTAATGGTTTCATACCGATATAGATGAATACACCATCAGCTTGGTGTTCTGACTCTGATCCATCTTCAGTTGAAACTAATGTTACTGATCCTACTTTACCATCTTTTTCATTAATTGTTTTTAATGTTGTGTTCCAAATGAAATCAATTTTTTCATTTTTAAATGCACGGTCTTGAATGATTTTTTGAGCTCTTAATTCGTCTCTTCTGTGAACAATTGTAACTTTGTCTGCAAATTTAGTTAAGAAAATACCTTCTTCGACAGCTGAATCTCCGCCACCGATTACGTATAAGTTTTTCCCTTTAAAGAATGCACCGTCACATACTGCACAGTAACTTACACCGCGTCCACCTAATTCTTGTTCACCTGGTACACCTATTTTTTTGTACTCTGCACCTGTTGCAATGATAATTGCACGAGCTGTTAATGTTTTGTCACCCATATTTACAACTTTATAAGATCCTTTATCTTCAATTTCTTTAATGTCACCATATTCATATTTAGCACCAAATTTTTGTGCATGTGTAAACATTTTAGTTGATAAGTCTGGACCTGTTATTAAATCAAAGCCAGGGAAGTTCTCTACATCTTCAGTGTTTGCCATTTGTCCACCTGGCATACCTCGTTCTATCATTACAGTTGATAAATTTGCTCTTGAAGCATACACTGCAGCAGTCATTCCTGCTGGTCCTGCCCCAACTATAATTACATCATAATCTACTTGTGTAGTCATTTATAAACTGCCTCCTCTTATTAATTAATTCAGTAGAATTGTACATCATAAACATTACTATTCATAACTATATGCTCAAAATAGCATTAATCGCTTTATTCAAGCGATACGTCGTAATATGAAATGTATCTTTAATCTCTTTTTTAGTTATTTTTTTATTTAACATCTTTAAATAAATATAAATGGATGCTGCAACATAATGTTCAACTTGTTCAATCGATTCATTATCTGCAATGAGCATTTCTGCATGTTCAATCCATGATACAAAAATCTCTTTACCATATTTCTGATATATGGATTGTTCGATAAGCTTCATACCTTTATCAATAAAGCCTAACTTGTTTAAATGTAAATCTTGAAAAGTATACGTTATATATAACCTTTCATAGTCTGGCAAACTTTCTAGAACTTCCCATATTTCATGAGACATAACGAGTTCTCTATGTTTCATATGCCCTAATAAAAATATGCCATATAATCTATATCGATAGTCTTCGTCTTTTAATAAAGGTAATACATGACGGTCTAACATATCTTTGAGTTCGTCAATTTTCCAAGGTGGCAATTGACTATGATATTGTACACTATCTTCAAATCTTTGCCAATGTCTTTTCGCTTCATCTAAATATCCTAAATGATAGAAGTTGTAACTTAAGGCGTGGTGTAATTGTGGCGTAGCAGCTTGTGCTTTTTTTAGAAGAGGCACTAATAATTGATTAGAAGGTTTATGCTTTCCTAAATAGCTTAGAACAACACCCAATTTAAAAGATTCTTCATCGTTAATAGGATGTAATTTACTTAATTGATTCAGAAATTGCTCATAACGTTCCACCTGTTGTGTGTTGTAAAGCAACAACGTCATATGACATAAAGCGTAAATATCAGAAGGATTATCTTCTAATATCGTTTGTAATAATATCTCCGCTTCGTCATATTGACTATTGTATAACATAGACATCGCTTTTAAATTCATAATATGCTTATCTTCTTGTAATTTAGCACGTTGTCTACCAATATATTCATTCGCTTCTTGTAACCTACCATGTGAAAATAAGTATTGAAAAATATGTTGAATCACAAATCTTTCCGCTTCTTCCACAATTGTTTGATCATCATACTTTACTTCAAACATTTGAATCATTTCTTCAAAGTAATCTTGATCGTCCTCTTCTGTTACATATCTTAACCCAAACAAAAATGCTTTATTAGGTTCATTCGTCTTGATATACATTTGACTTAAATAAAAATAATAATCTGTCACAAAATTTTCTTTCACAATTTGATCGAACATCATTTCTTCTGCTTGAGTATTTTTATTCAGCTCTACAAGACATTCAGCATAAGGCGGTATAATCACAAAATCATTAGGTGATAGTTCAAGCGCTTTTTTAAATAAAGACTCGGCATATCCGAAATCTTGTTCTCTCATTTTTTCCATTGCTTTATGATAATAGAAGTCTTTATCAAACTTTACGTGTATGACATTTGAATTTTCTCCCAACGACTGACTCACCGCCTTTTTTTAAGTTCCATAGGATTGCCATATGCCATCATATCATTAGGTACATCTTTCGTCACGATAGTACCACTTGCTATAACAGCATTATCACCTATACTCACACCTGCAAGTATAGTGGCATTTGCACCAACTAAGACATTATCTCCAATGTTTACACGGCCAATTCTATATTCTTCGACTAAATATTCATGACATAGAATGGTTGCATTATATCCTATTACACAGTTTTTACCGATAGTGATAAGTTCAGGATACATAATATCAGGTGTTGCTTTAAATGCAAAAGCTGTCTTTTGCCCAACTTTCATCTTAAGCCCTTTTCTGTATAAAAAATGTTTCCATTTAACACTCGGTAAATATCTACTAATTTCAATGATAATAACATTTTTAAATACTTTTATAAAACGTACTGTTTCATACATTTTCCATAATGGATTCTCACCATCTACTTTTTTAGTCTTTAATGCTCTCACGTAAACACTTCTTTCACATTAGTTATGATAATAACCTTGAACATCTCTGAATTTTTTCGGATTATAACGTACTCTTCTATAAATAATACAAATAATAGAAACAACAATAATCACAATCGATATAACTTGAGCAATTCTTAAATGTTCAGTAAGCATCAAGCTATCCGTTCTTAAACCTTCTATATAGAATCTACCAATTGAATAATAAATTAAATATGCAAAGAATGTCTCACCAATTTTCAAGTTAGGTCTAATGAGTAATAAAATGACAAAACCAATTATACTCCAAATTGATTCATATAAAAATGTTGGTTGATAATAAATACCGTCTATTTGCATATGGTTAATAATAAATTCAGGAATATGTAAATTCTCAAGAAAACTACGGGGAACAGGTCCACCGTGCGCTTCTTGATTCATAAAGTTACCCCATCTACCAATTGCTTGTGCCAAAATGATACTTGGCGCGACAATATCAACCATTTGGAAGAATGACAAATTCTTTTTACGACAAATGATGAACCCTGTTAAAAAGGCACCAATCAATCCACCATGAATAGCTATACCACCATTCATAATAAGAGGTATTTCTGCTAAATGTTGACTGTAATAATCCCATTCAAAAGCTACGTAATAAATACGTGCACAGATAATTGCCATTACAACACACCATATAATTAAATCTAAAAGTGATTCTTCTTTTATTCCAACTTTTTTAGCAGTTCTTTGTGCGATAAGATATCCAATTAATATACCAGAAGCAATGATAATACCATACCATCGTATTGCTAGCGGTCCTAATTGTATCGCTACGGGATCAATGCCTAACACTTCCATTATTCATTCTCCTTACGTGCATTTTTCAAAATTTCTGCATTAAGACGATTATTAAACTCTTCTGCAGTATTAATACCCATGTTGTTTAATCGATAGTTCATTGCAGCAACTTCAATGATGACAGCTAAGTTTCTACCAGGTCTAACAGGAATCGTCTTTTTAGTTATTTTTGAATCTAAAATTTTTAAAGTTTCTTCATTCAATCCGACTCTGTCATATATTTTTTCTTTGTTCCATGTTTCCAAATTGATGTTTAGTTTGATTCTTTTCTCCATCAAGATAGATCCCGCACCAAATAAAGTCATAACGTTGATAATACCAAGACCTCGTATTTCAAGTAAATGTTCAATGATCTTCGGTGCTTTACCGATTAATTCGTTTTTATTAATTTCTTTAATTTCAACATTATCGTCGGCAACGAGTCTGTGACCGCGTTTAACAAGCTCTAATGCCGTTTCACTTTTACCGACACCACTATCACCTGTAATTAATACACCTACGCCATAAACATCGACGAGTACGCCATGCAATGATGTTTCAGGTGCTAGTTCACGCTCTAAATATCCGGTTACTTGCCCCATCAATTTAGTCGTTGAAGACTCACTTTTTAAAAGCGGTGTATTATTTTCATTACAACTTTGAACGAGTTCTTCTGGTGCATCTAGACCTCGTGTGATAATAATAGCTGGTGTTTCAGGTCTACATAATTTAGCCATTCTACCTTTTTTCTCTTCATCAGGCAACAAATTATAAAACGACAACTCAGTTGTGCCTAATACTTGAATTCTATCTGATGAATAATGTGAAAAATACCCAGCCATTTCTAGACCAGGACGTGATATATCCGTTTCTGTTATTTTACGATGTAAGCCATTTTTCCCGGCAATAACTTCCAAATTAAATTGCTCTATTAATTTACTACTTGATATCATAGGGTTCACCTCTAGGTTAATATATGTTAATTCTAATGAACTTTAACCTTAACTGCAATCATTATCAATATTACAACAGTTTCTGCAAATATAAAAACCCTAGAAACGTTTTATCGTTTCTAGGGAATAAAATTAAATATCTTTTTTTTGGTCGTTATTTTTGTTGAAATTTCTAATGATATTTCTTAAAGATTCATCTAATTGTTGAATAGGATCTTGACCTGTTCCTTCGTTATCTTTAAACTGCTTTTCAAATTCAGTTTTACCTGATTTGGCAGTTGTCTTAAATTTATCTAATAAGTCTTCAAATAAATTTTCTACATTTTCTTTAGATTTCTTATCAAAAGGTGATGATGATTTTTGATTATGAGATGTTGCATCAAGTAATTTTACCGCTTCATAAACAGTAATTTCCCCACCTTCAATAAGGTCTAAAATTTTTAATTGTACTTCGTTCATAAATAACCCCTCCTGGTTTATGATCGATCTCGTTCTAAAATTGGTTTTAAGTATTTACCAGTGTAAGATGCTTCAACTTCTACAATGTCTTCTGGTGTTCCAGTAGCAATAATTTCACCGCCACCATCTCCACCTTCTGGACCTAAATCTATAATATAATCTGCTGTTTTAATGACATCTAAATTATGTTCAATAATGATGACAGAGTCGCCATTTTCAACGAGTCTATTTAACACACTTAATAAACGTTTAATATCATCTACGTGTAAACCTGTTGTTGGTTCATCAAGTATATATAATGACTTACCATTAGATCGTCTATGAAGTTCAGAAGCAAGTTTCACACGTTGTGCTTCACCGCCTGATAAAGTTGTTGCGGGTTGACCTAGTTTAACATATCCTAAACCAACGTCTACTATTGTTTTTAATTTTCTATTTATCTTAGGTAAACTTTCGAAAAAGTGATAAGCATCTTCTACTGTCATTTCTAATACATCAGAAATACTTTTTCCTTTATAAGTTACTTCTAATGTTTCTCTATTATAACGTTTTCCATCACAAACTTCACATGGTACGTATACATCTGGTAAGAAATGCATTTCAATTTTAATGATACCATCACCTTTACAAGCTTCACAGCGGCCACCTTTAACATTAAAACTAAATCTTCCTTTTTGATAACCTCTTACTTTTGCCTCATTCGTTTGGCTAAATACATCTCTAATATCATCAAATACACCTGTATAAGTTGCAGGGTTTGAACGTGGTGTTCTACCAATTGGTGATTGGTCAATATCTATAATTTTTTCAATTTCATTTACACCTTTTATAGTTTTATGTGCACCTGGTTTTATTTTCGTATTATACAATTGTTTTTGCAAACCTTTGTACAATACTTCATTTACTAATGAACTTTTACCAGAACCTGAAACACCTGTTACACATGTCATAACTGATAATGGGAAGTCTACATCGACATTTTTCAAGTTATTACTTGTCGCACCTTTAACAGATATTTTACGTTTTGTAACTTTTCTTCGTTTAGATGGTACAAACACTTTCTCTTTACCGCTTAAGTATTTACCTGTTAAAGATTGTTCATTTGCCATCACTTCTTCTGGCGTTCCACTCGCAACTACTTCACCACCATGTACACCTGCTTTTGGACCTATATCAATTAAATAATCGGCAGCTTTCATCGTATCTTCATCATGTTCAACGACAATTAATGTATTACCCATATCTCGCATTGATTTCAAAGTGTCAATTAAGCGATCATTGTCTCTTTGATGTAAACCGATAGAAGGCTCATCAAGCACATATAATACGCCTGATAATCTAGAACCAATTTGAGTTGCCAGTCTAATACGTTGTGCTTCCCCACCCGATAAAGTACCTGATGCTCGATTAAGTGTTAAATATTCTAAACCTACATTATTTAAGAAAGATAATCTTTCATGTATTTCTTTTAAGATGAGTTTCGCAATTTTACGTTCCGTTTCATCTAAATCTAGGTTATCGAAATGTTTAATTGCATTATAAATTGAATATCTGACTGCTTCACCGATATGTTGGCCATTAATTTTGACAGAAAGTACTTTTTCATTTAAACGATAACCATCACATGTTTCACAAGTTTTTTCGACCATATATTTTTGCATCACTTCTCTAACGTATTCAGATGGTGAATCATGGTAACGACGTTCAATATTATTTAGCACACCTTCAAAAGCCATCGTTTTTGTTCTTTCTGTTTTAACGCCATAATCTTGATTAAATTTAAATTCTATTTCATCATCATGACCTCTTAAGACGATGTTTTTTTCTTTTTTCGTTAATTTATTAAATGGTTTATCCATATCAATTTTAAAATGTTCACAAGCTTGTTTTAATAAAGTTGGATAATAATTAGAACTGATTGGTTGCCATGGCAAAATTGCGCCTTCATTTAAATTTAAAGTCTTATCTGGCACGACTAAATCAACATCTACAGTTAATTTACTTCCTAAGCCATCACAAGATGGACAAGCACCAAACGGATTGTTAAATGAGAATATCCTAGGTTCTAATTGATCTACTGAGAAACCACAAATAGGACAAGCATGGTGTTCAGAAAATTTAATTTCATCACCATCAATAATATCAGCAACTGCATTACCGTCAGCTAATTCTAGCGCTGTTTGTAAGGAATCAGCTAATCTTGCTTCAATACCTGGTTTAATGACAAGTCTATCAATCACGACATCAATAGAATGGTTTTGATTTTTGTTTAAATCCGGAACATCATCAACATCTAATATATCGCCATCTACTTTTAATCTTGCATAGCCTTTTTTAGCAATGTCTTCAATCAATTTCTTATGTGTACCTTTACGTCCTGAAACGATTGGTGAAAGAATTTGTATTTTTGTTCTTTCTTCTAATTCCATAACTTGATCGACCATTTGTTGAACCGTTTGTGATTTAATTTCAATACCATGGTTTGGACATATTGGTCTTCCAACTCTTGCATATAATAGTCTTAAATAATCATATATTTCAGTCACAGTAGCAACAGTTGATCTTGGGTTTTTACTTGTTGTCTTTTGATCAATTGATATCGCTGGAGAAAGACCATCAATTAAATCTACATCTGGTTTGTCCATCTGCCCTAAAAATTGTCTCGCATAGGCACTTAATGATTCTACATATCTTCTTTGACCTTCTGCATAAATCGTATCAAATGCTAAAGACGACTTTCCTGAACCAGATAATCCAGTCATAACAACAAGTTGGTCTTTAGGTATTTCTATATCTATATCTTTTAAGTTATGTGCTCTTGCACCTTTTACGATGATGGATTTGTTTTTCATCTCAGTCACCTTTCTGCTTTTAGTTCAAATAATATATCTCTTAGTTCAGATGCACGCTCGAAGTCTAAATCTTTCGCAGCATCTTTCATTTCTTTTTCTATGCGCTCGATTGTCTTTTCTCTTTCTTTTTTCGTAAGTTTCTTAGGCGTTTTTTTAGTATCTTTTTCAGTTACTTCATCTGTTTCTACAGTTGCTGATATCACATCACGTATTTTCTTGTTAATTGTTTGTGGTGTTATATTGTGTTCTTCATTGTACGCTTCTTGAGTAGTACGTCTTCTACTTGTTTCATCTAATGCTGTTCTCATAGAATCTGTAATTTTATCTGCATACATAATCACTTTACCTTTATCATTACGCGCAGCACGACCAATCGTTTGAATCAACGAACGCTCTGATCTTAAGAAACCTTCTTTATCTGCATCTAAAATCGTCACAAGTGAAACTTCTGGGATATCTAAACCTTCTCTTAGTAAGTTAATCCCAACTAATACATCATAAACACCCATTCTTAAGTCTCGAATGATTTCTATTCTTTCTAATGTCTTTATTTCTGAGTGTAAGTAATTCACTTTAATGCCGGCTTCTTTTAAATAAGTCGTTAAATCTTCACTCATTTTTTTAGTTAATGTTGTAATTAATACACGTTCATTTCTTTCTATTCTTTCATTAATTTCAGCCATTAAATCATCTATTTGATTTTCACTTGGTCTCACTTCGACAATTGGATCTAACAAACCAGTTGGACGAATAATTTGTTCGACCATTTCATCAGTATGTTCAATTTCATATGGTCCCGGTGTTGCTGAAACATAAACCAATTGTTTCGTTTTTTCTTCAAACTCTTCAAATCTAAGCGGTCTATTGTCTAAAGCACTTGGTAATCTAAAGCCATGTTCTACTAAGACATTTTTTCGCGCTTGGTCTCCATTATACATACCTCTAATTTGAGGAAGTGTTACGTGAGATTCATCAATCATCACTAACCAATCATCACCAAAGTAATCTAATAAAGTATATGGTGTAGAACCTTTTGGTCGTAACGTTAAATGTACAGAATAGTTCTCAATGCCTGAACAAAAGCCCATTTCTCTCATCATTTCTAAATCATAATTCGTTCTTTGTTCAAGCCGTTGAGCTTCTAGCAGTTTATTTTCTTTTCGAAGTTCTGCCAATCGTTCTTCAAGTTCTTTCTCAATACGCTCAATCGCAACTTTCATTTTTTCTTCACGTGTTACGAAGTGAGATGCAGGATAAAATAGAAAATGTTCTCTTTCAGCAATAACTTCTCCTGTTAAGTAATTTACTTCTCTAATTCTATCGATTTCATCTCCAAAGAACTCTACTCTGACACATAGTTCATCACGTGATGCTGGAAATATTTCTACAACATCTCCTCTAACTCTAAATGTACCACGTCTAAAATCTATATCATTTCGTGAATATTGGTTATCGACAAGCTTTCTTAACAGTTCATTACGTTCCATTTCCATACCAACACGCGTACTTACAACTAAGTCTTTATATTCTTCTGGATTACCTAAACCATAAATACAGCTGACACTCGCAATAACGATAACATCATCTCGTTCAAACAATGCGCTAGTAGCTGAATGTCGAAGTTTATCAATTTCATCATTTATAGAGGCATCTTTTTCAATAAAAGTATCTGTTTGAGGTACATATGCTTCAGGTTGATAATAATCGTAATAACTTACGAAGTATTCTACTCTATTCTCAGGAAAGAATTCTTTAAACTCACTATATAGCTGTCCAGCCAACGTTTTATTATGTGCAATAATCAATGTGGGTTTACCGACTTCTTTGATGACATTACTCATCGTGAATGTCTTACCTGTACCTGTCGCACCTAGTAAAGTTTGATGTCTCTTGCTTTCGTTAATGCCTTTTACAAGAGATTTAATAGCTTCTGGCTGATCCCCTTGAGGTGAATAGTCAGAATGTATTTTAAAAGGAAAATGTTGCATAGGAACCTCCTCATTTTCTGTAATATATATTTATTTTATCAAAAATTTGTAAAAATGACCAAACATTTGTTCGTTAATTTTAAATTTACATACAAATAAGAGGAAAAATCTAAATGATTTTTCCTCTTATTTATCTTGATTCAATTTTATCTATTTTAAGTGTATCAACTATATAAAAGCCTGCTACTAAACTCAGTACATCTAACAACATGATAAGCTCATTGTTAAAAAAGCCTTTATAAACCGAAACACCAATTATGATGCTGGATACAAGTAATCCAATCCATTTATTTTGAGCAATTTGCGTGAAAATAATTACCATTAAACAAGGAAGAAACAAAGCTAGAATCGGCCAAATCATTCAATTCACTAACTCCTTTTTGTTTCACGTTTCTCAAGTATCGTCATTGTTATCTCTCTTAACTCTGAACGTGGTATAAATTTTTCTTGTAACATATCAGGTATAATATGTTGAATAAAATCTTGTACAGAAGCTAAATGATCAAATTGCATGATCGTTTCCAATGAACTTTCATAAATTTCGAAGAATAAAGGTTCTGGATTTCTCTTTTGAATTTCACCAAAAGATTCATACAATAAATCAATTTTATCAGCAACACTTAATATTTGCCCTTCTATACTATCATCTTTACCCTCTTGTAGTCTATGTCTATATATATCTTGATATTGCTCGGGAAATTCTTCTGTTATAAATTTATCGATCATCTCTTCTTCAACTTGAGAGAATAATTTTTTAATTTCATAAGACGCATATTTCACAGGTGTCTTAATGTCACCAGTAAATATTTCAGGATAATCATGGTTCAAAGCTTTTTCATATACAAGTTTCCAGTCTATTTCTTGACCATTTTGTTCTTCTACTGTTGCTAAATATTGCGCTATTTTCGTTACTTTAAAAGAATGTGCTGCGACATTATGGTCTTGATACTTAAATTTACCTGGACATCTTACTAATTTCTCTAAATCAGACAAACTTTTAAAATATTGATGTACCCCCATTAAACTTCCTCCTTCACTTGTGTAACTAAGTTGTTTAGTGTCTTTTCAGATAATTCACCTAAATACACTTTTTTGATTTCGCCATTTTTATCTACAAATAAAGTTGTAGGTATATTATACGATTTATATTTTTCTAGAAAATCATCTTGCGCAACGTAAACATCGTAATTCACATTTACATCGTCCATTAATTGTTTAGCTGGTTTTCGTTTATCTTTAACATTTAAACCAACTAATTCGACACCTTTATCTTCGTGCTTTGCATATTTTACAAGTTCAGGCATTTCTCGTTTACAAGGGTCACACCAAGAGGCAAATAAATTAATAACAGTAATATCATTTTTAGATGTTACCTCTTTTAATTGTTTTGATTTTTCAGTTGAAAAAACATTAACAGTTTCATCATTTACATTCATGCCTGTAGCTGGATGACTGTTTTGAAACGTTTGCTTCCCTTGTTGCTCTTTAAACTGTTCGTTCGTTTGAAACTTATTGATATCTAATACTTTATAAACACTGATACTAATAATCAATAACAAAAGTATAACTAATATGATTTTTAACCTTTTTTTCATGTTTTCAAACCTCTACACTAGCATTTACGTTTATTATATCAACTATAATGATAAAAAAAAGCAAATAGTTAAAATTCTTAAACTGAATTAACTACTTGCTTATTTATTAAATTTCTATAAAAACTAATGAATATAATTATATGAGCCAGCTGCTGATGCTGAAATTGTACGTGAAGATACTACGCCTACACCTTGGTAGTTCATTTCAGAAACTTGAATTGAACCATCAGCATTCACTTTATCTACATAAGCTACATGTCCATATCCACCAGCAGTTGATTGTAAAATTGAACCAGCTGATTGGCTGTAGTTAAATGTCGGTGCAACATAAGCTACTGAATCTTCACTATTGTATACATTACCGTATGATGTTTGTTCAAATACGTATCTTAATAATGCATCTTCTTGAGCAGGAGATTCAGGTGCACTAACTGTTAAACTAGTAGGTTCAGCAGTTGGTTCTGAAGTTTCTGCTGCAACTTTTAATTCATCACCCACTAAAATTAAATCTGAAGATAAATTGTTCCATTCTTTTAAGTCTGATACGTTAACATCAAATTTTTCAGAAATTTTGTTAAGTGTATCTCCCTCTTGAATTATATAGATGTTATCTTCTAATACTTTTAATGTTTGTCCTTCTTTAACGTCTACGTCGATATTATTTAATGATTTAATTTCAGATACTGATGTGCCATATTCTTCTGCAATATTCTCTAATGATTGTCCTTCTTTAACTTTAATATCAGCTGCATAGGCAGATGAACTTGCTAAACTTGTTAAAGCTGTAACAGATGCTAATGTAATGAAAGTCTTCTTCATGATGACATATCCTCCCGAAGTGTATGTATTTACGTTTATATTTTAAATTTATATGATTTTTCTCAATTAATACTGGAAATAATATAGCACAATATCTATCGCAATATTGTATTGTTACAAATCTGTAATATAAACGTTAACATTCTATAATTTTATAGATAAAAATGTTACTAAAGACTGTCATGTAGCCATTTTAAAAGACGATGTTAATTATTTACACACAATTAACATCGTCTTTTTTATTTATTAATATTCAATTAAAATACATATGTGTTTCAACGTTAAAATTTCCAATTTATATACAAAATGAATATAAATGATTATTTTTGTTTAGCTAACCATTTAGCAACTTCTTTTGCTTCTTTCTCATCTACAACTTGACTCGGCATATTCCCCTTACCTTCGTTGATAATTTTTTCAATATCTGACTCAGACATTTTGGCACCGACTTTTTTAAGTGATGGTCCAGATGCACCATCTAAATCTTTACCATGACATCCTACGCAAGAATTGTTTTTAAAGATTTTTTCCCCTTGTGAACTGTATTCTTCTTTGCTGCTATCATCGCTTGATTGTCCACATCCTGCAAATACTAACGATGATAATGCTATTACAGAAATCATGCCCATTTTGATTTTCATGTATAACACTCCATTCATTTTATTATCAACTATATTTTACCATGTAAACCAGCGTCTGACATCATTTTGTTCAATAATTCACAATTTTAATTATCATAAATGAAGCTAGGATATTTTAAAATCATCCTAGCTTCTTACTTTAAATTATTTTTCATTAATTTGGCTTCTTAAATATGCATCGATAAATGGATCTAAGTCCCCATCCATAACTGCGTTTGTATTACCTGTTTCTTCATTAGTTCTATGATCTTTAACCATAGCATATGGATGAAATACGTATGAACGTATTTGACTCCCCCATCCAATTTCTTTTTGTTCACCTCTAATTTCATCTAGAGCTGCTGCTTGTTCTTCAAGTTCTTTTTGGTAGAGTTTCGCTTTTAACATTTTCATAGCTTGTTCTCTGTTTTTAATTTGTGATCTTTCATTTTGACATGTAACGACGATACCAGTTGGTTGGTGTGTAATACGAACAGCTGAATCAGTCGTGTTGACGTGCTGTCCACCTGCACCAGATGCTCTATAAGTATCGACTGTAATGTCTTCAGAATTAACTTCTATTTCTATTTTTTCATTATTAAATTCAGGTGTTACATCACAAGATACAAATGATGTATGACGTCTTCCTGATGAATCGAATGGAGAAATACGCACTAATCTATGGACACCTTTTTCAGCTTTTAAATATCCATATGCATTATGGCCTTTGATAAGAATTGTGACACTTTTAATGCCCGCTTCATCTCCAGCTTGATAATCTAACGTTTCCACTTTGAATCCTTTTTGTTCTGCGAAACGTTGATACATTCTAAGTAGCATTGAACCCCAATCTTGAGATTCTGTACCACCTGCACCTGGATGCAATTCTAATATAGCGTTGTTTTCATCATGTTCACCATTAAGTAGAAGTTTCAATTCAAATTGATCGATGTCTGTTTGTAACGCTTTTAAATCTTGCTCAAGCATTTCGTGCATGTCTTCATCATATTCTTCTTGTAACAATTCAACAGTTGTAAGTAAATCTTCAATCTGTTGATTTAATGTATGAAAATCACCGACGACAGACTTTAATGCGTTGTTTTTGTTAATGATGTCTTGTGCTTTATTCTGATCGTCCCAGAATGTTGGATCAACCATCATTTCTTCGTATTCTTGAATGTTCGTCTCTTTATTTTCTAAGTCAAAGAGACCCCCTAATATTCATTAATTTTTCATTATTTTTATTTAATGTTTGTCTAATTTCCGTTAATTCCATAAAATTACTCCTTTATGCTTGACCATGACAGTTTTTATATTTCTTACCACTACCACATGGACATGGATCGTTTCGGCCAACTTGTTCATCTTTGACGATAGGTTTTGGTTTAACTTTTTCTTTACCATCATTCGCACTCACATGTTTAGCTTCACCTATTTCAACTTGTTCACGTTCAACTTGTTCACCGCGATCAATAGTTGATTTAAGAATGTATTTACTTACTTCATCTTCTATTTCATTCAACATTGTTTCAAATAAATCTAAACCTTCATTTTGGTACTCTCTAAGTGGATTGATTTGACCATAAGATCTTAAGTGGATACCTGTACGTAATTGATCCATTGTATCAATGTGATCAGTCCATTTACGGTCTATTGTTCTTAACACAATCATACGTTCAAATTCAGACATTTGATCACCAAAGTCTTCTTGTTGAGCTTTGTATTGTGTTTTAATTTTTTCTAATACAATTTCTACGATATCTTCATAATCTCTACCGCGAATATCGTCAACTTTAATTGCACCTTGTGGTACATATGAGTCTTCAATATATTGAACGAGTGCTTCAAAATCAATTTCTTCTTCATTTGTTGCGAAGTGATAGTTCACGCCACGCTCTAATGATGATTTAATCATATCTTTAACAATGTCTTGTACATCGTCTTTTTCAATAATATCATTACGCTCACCGTAAATGATTTCACGTTGTTTTCTTAGTACATCATCGTATTCTAACAAACGTTTACGTGCATCGAAGTTATTACCTTCAACTCGTTTTTGAGCAGATTCTACTGCTCTAGAAACCATTTTAGACTCAATTGGCGTATCATCATTCATACCTAATTTACCCATTAAAGATTGCATACGTTCTGATCCGAAACGAACCATCAATTCATCTTGTAATGATAAGTAGAATCTACTTCGACCAACGTCACCTTGACGACCTGAACGTCCTCTTAATTGGTCATCGATACGTCTTGATTCGTGTCGTTCTGTACCAATAACAGCTAAACCACCAAGTTCAACAACGCCTTCACCAAGTTTAATATCCGTACCACGACCAGCCATGTTAGTTGCAATGGTTACTGCACCTTTTTGACCTGCATTTAAAATAATTTCTGCTTCACGTTCATGGTTTTTCGCGTTTAAAACGTTATGTCTAACGCCTTTTTTCTTTAATAGTTGTGAAATATATTCACTTGTTTCAACGGCAACTGTACCTAATAATACTGGTTGACCTTTCTTATGAAGCTCGATTACATCTTTAACAACTGCATCAAACTTACCTTTTTGTGATGCAAAAATTAAATCCGCTTCATCTTTACGTTGTATTGGTCTATTTGTTGGAATTTGCGTAACAGTCATATTGTAAATATTTCTGAACTCTTCTTCTTCCGTCTTAGCTGTACCTGTCATGCCTGATAATTTGTTGTACATTCTAAAGAAGTTTTGGAATGTAATAGATGCCATTGTTTTAGATTCATTTTGAATCTCTAGACCTTCTTTTGCTTCAATTGCTTGATGCAAGCCGTCAGAGAATCTTCGACCTGGCATTGTACGACCTGTAAATTGGTCGACAATCATAATTTCCCCATCTTCAACAACATAATCTTTATCTTTAAACATTGTTCTATTTGCTTTTAATGCAATATTAATATGATGCATTAAGTTAACATGTTTCACGTCAAACAAGTTATCAATTTTGAACATACGTTCAGCTTTATCAATACCTTGTTCTGTTAATGTGATAGCTTTAGTTTTTTCATCATAACTAAAATCATCTTCACCTTTAAGCATTTTTACAAATACGTTGGCTTGAGTATATAAAGTTGTTGATTTTTCTGCTTCACCTGAAATGATAAGTGGTGTTCTCGCTTCGTCAATTAAAATTGAGTCAACCTCATCAATGATGGCAAAGTTAAGAGGTCTCATAACACGGTCTTTTTTATACGTAACCATGTTGTCTCTTAAATAATCGAATCCAAGTTCATTATTTGTACTATACGTGATATCTGCTGAATATGCTTCACGCTTTTGATTCGTATCCATTGAATTCAAATTAAGTCCAACTGATAAACCTAAGAAATTATATAATTGTGCCATTTCTTCACTTTGTGAACTTGATAGATATTCATTGACTGTTACAACATGAACGCCTCTACCTGTTAGCGCATTTAAATAAACTGGCATTGTTGCTGTTAATGTTTTACCTTCACCAGTTTTCATTTCTGAAATATCACCACGATGAATAGCAATACCACCCATAATTTGTACTTTAAATGGTGTCATATTAAATACCCTAGTAGATGCTTCTCTTACGATTGCATATGCTTCAGGTAGTATTTTGTCTAAATATTTTTCTTGCCTTTTATAATCTTCTATTTCTGACAATTCTTTTTTGAATTGTTCTGTTTTCTCTCTTAATTGATCATCTGTTAATTTAGCAATTTCATCTTCTAAATTGATGACTTGATCTGCTAATTTTCCGAGTGATTTAACAACTCGTTTGTTACCATCAGCTATTTTTGATAAAAAACCCATTTTGTTCTCTCCTTCAACTAGAAAACTAGTAATCTTACAACAATATATCATATCACGTTTATATCTCTTTTTACACTATTTAAGATTACCACCTCTGTACATGAAAAGCTATCAATAGCCAAAGAAACTGGTGCAGAAATTCTGCACCAGTTGGTGTAAATGATTTTTATTGTATTGAAGTTTCAATTAATCCATATTTACCATCTTTACGTTTATACACGATGCTTGTTTCATCTGTTTCTGCATCAGTAAAGATGTAAAAATCATGTCCTAGTAAGTTCATTTGTAATACTGCTTCTTCAGAATCCATTGGTTTCAAAGCAAATTGCTTAGAACGGATGATTTCAATTTCATTATCGCTATCATTCTCTTCAACTTCTTCAGGTGCAGCTGAATCTGCACTTACTGCAAAGACATCTTTATCTCGCCCTTTGTCGCGATACTTTCTATTAACCTTTGTTTTGTACTTACGTACTTGTCTTTCGAGTTTGTTAGTTATTAAGTCGATTCCAGCATATAAATCTTCATGTCTTTCTTCAGCTCTTAAAGTAACATCTTTCAACGGAATAGTTACTTCAATTTTACTTCTAGAATTCTGATAAGTTTTGATTTTAACGTGGGCTATCGCCTCTGGGACATTAGTAAAATATCTTTCTAGTTTACTTACTTTGTCCTCAATATAATTTCTTATCGGATCAGTCACTGTGATGTTTTCACCATGAATTTCAAATCTGATCATAAAACACCGACTCCTTTAACGCTCAATTTCTCTTGTGTTTCTTCCTACCTATATTTTATCATTATTTACTGCTCTTGCAAATGTTAAGGCATCTATTTTTCTGATTTTTCTAACAAATAAAAGTTCCGCTAATCGATGAATTGTTAACCCTGTTGTATAAATATCATCTACGAGTAATATTCTCTCATTTTCAAAGTCTAAGTCCTTATTTATTTTAAATGGATTATGCTGAGATGACCTTTCTAATTTAGTTAATTCTGATTGCTTTTGCCTTTCTTCAGTTTCATAAATCTGTATATATTTAATTTTTTGATTATCCAATACCGTTGTTACATGATCAAAAGTACGCTGCCCTAACTTATTAGGATGAATGGGTTCCGGAATAACATAATCATATTGCTTAAATAATTTCAGCGGCAATTGAAATACTTGATTAAGTGCAACATCCCCCTTTAACTTATATTGTTGTATGACCGCTTTGATAAGACCATCATAGTCATACAACGTATATAGTTGATTAATTAATGGATATTTATTTGAAAGCCACTGACAATCTAAGCAATCCTCCTCTTCTTCAGACATTATTTTTAAACATCTTTTGCATCGTCTTGCTTCATGATTAAATGTTAATTGATTGGCACATTGCTCACATATTATAGATTGCCTTGAAAAAAGATTTAACAAATCGATCACTTCATTGATATGATTTTGACAAATTATGCACCTCTTCAAATTAACCATCCTTTCTCTCGTGCTAAATCATTCATTTCAATAATTTCACGTTTCGCCTGTATCATATTTCGTGTGATACCTTCGTGATAACACAATACCTTGCCAGTTGGACAAGATAATTTTCGACCAACACGACCTGCAATTTGAATGATGGCACTACTTGTAAACTTTTCTGTATGCACGATGACGATATCTAATTTTTCTAACGTAACGCCTCTTTCTAATATTGTCGTCGTAAACATAATGTCTATTTCATCATTTCTTAAACGCGTCACCTTTTCATGCCTCATTGCATCTTGACTGGATACATAATCAATTTTTGAAAAGTAACCTTGGAATACTTTAAATATTTGTTCCATATATTGAATATTATGATAGAAGACAAATGTCTTTCTATTTTGTTCTATTTGAGATTTAAGAAACGCAAGTAACTTCTGATTGAGTTTATTTTCTTTAATGTTATTAAATTGAAATTCTGGAACTGGTAATGGATGTTTATGATATCGGTAGTGACCCCCAAAAGTTAGAGTTTCCATTATGCTATTAATTGGCTGGATTGAGTTCGGTATTGTACTGGACTTCGTCCAGCCAATTTTAATTTCAAACGTTCATTGTTATACCAATAGATGTAATCCTCAATTCTTCTTTTTAATGTTTCATAGTTAACAAGTTCTTCTCCATGATACATTTCCTGCTTCATGATGCCAAAGAAATTCTCCATAGAAGCATTATCCGCACACGTCGCTTTACGTGACATACTTTGATAAATCCTTTGTTCCGATAATCTTCTAATCCATGCATTATGCTGATAATGCCAACCTTGATCAGAATGTATCGTCGTACGATATGGAGCTTCATGCTTAATGATTGTAACTGCTTTATCCAATGATTGAAGTACTAAGTCTAATGTTGGTCTTCTGGATATACCATAAGAAATGATTTCCCCATTGTATAAATCCATAATAGGGCTGAGATATAATTTTTGTTCTTCAGCACATTTAAATTCAGTGATATCTGTCACTAATTTTTGAAGTCGAATAGATGTATGGAATCTACGATTCAAGCGATTTTCAGCCACTTTACCAACTGTACCTTTGTATGATTGATAGCGTGATTTACGTGTGAATTTTTGACATTTTAATCCTAGTTCTCGCATAATTCGTTGTACTTTCTTATGGTTAATGAGATAACCTTGATTTCTCAAAGCTAAATATATACGACGATAGCCGTATTTACCGTTGTGTTTTTGAAAAAGTTCAATGATCTTTTTCTTCCAACCTTTATCTAAATCTTCCTTTTGTAATTGTTTGGCATGGTAATGATAGGTTGCTTCTGGTATACCAACCTTTACTAAGATATCTTTTAATTTGAATCCTTCTTCTTTGAGTTCGAATGCCACTGCTGCTTGTGCTTTTCTAGAAAGGCACTCGGATTCTCTCGAAAAGCGTTCAACTTTTTTAAATAAGCATTCTCTAATCGAAGATTTTCATTTTCTAGCTCTAACTCTTTTTCTCGTGATAGGTTTTGATTAGATTTCTTCTGTTTCTTCTTTTTCATGGGAGGTCGTCCTTTCGGCTTTTCGAGTCCTTCCACACCTTCTTTGTCATATATCTTTTTCCATCGCACAATAATAGATGGGGTATTTAGGCCAAATTTAATCGCTGTATCTTGGAAGGAATCGCCTGTTCTTTTCATATAGTTTAATACATTTATTTTGAATGTAACAGAATAAACTGTCTTTTTCTGTTTCTTTTTAATGCCATCTACACCGAATGATTGAAAGGCTTTTACCCATGTTCGTATAATAATTTTATCAGGTATATTATATTTTTTAGCTAATTTTCGATAACCATAATGGCCATCTAGATAATCTCTTACAACTTTCAACTTAAATTCATCACTATATTTTGTCATATTAAAACACCCCCTAAAGTTAGTTTTTTTACTCTAACTTTAGGGGTGCAGTACCATCTTGCGGGGAGTTTAATTATTTGATTGTGATTAAATATAGAAAGGAGTTGCTTGTTAGGCGTTGCTGTTAAATAAATATGACTAGATTGTCCTGAAGAAGCTTTTCGAATGGTATGCATCAGTTGATTATCCATTTCTAACGGAAATGCATCTACTTCATCAACGATAACCACATCAAAATGTCCATCATAGCGTATAAGTTGATGAACGGTCGATACGACAAACGCACTGTTAAACTGAGCGAATTGTCCTTCATACATTAAATCAATGTGTTCATCTTTAAATGCGTTTATCAACCTTAAATAAACTTCTTTTACGACATCTACTCTTGGTGATACAACTGCAACATTCATACCGTTTTTTCGGGCTTGCGACATACCTTCAAATATCATTTCTGTTTTACCTGCACCTGTCACAGCATGGAGTAATAAATGATCTTGCTTTAAAATAGCGTCTTTAATTTTAGAGGATGCGAGTTGTTGCTGTTCACTCAATTCAAAATCCAATTGATAATGACATTTTGATGCTTCATGCAAACTCTCAATGACATAAATGTCTTTACAACTTTGAACTTTACCAAGTGCAATACAGTATCTGCAATAGGTTGTAATGTGCTCGCAATGGTGGCAAAAATACTGATAAAACAATGTTTGATCTTTGTTACCACACTGATTACAAATATATTTACCTTGAACTAAAGACACGCCAGGTTTAGTATATTTAACTCTTTCAGTCGTTATATCATTTAAATCTCGGCATATACGTCCGTATAATTTCATACTAACCTCCATAAAAAAAGCACAAAAAGCCTCGGCTTTTTGTGCTGTAGTTATATTATATACTTAAATCTAATTCGGTCGTTGTGAATCCTAAACCTAATGAACCTTCTCCTAAATGCGTCCCAATTACTGGTCCAAAATAACTCATAATAATTTGTGCATCAGGGAATTGTTCTTCAACTTGCGCTTTCCAAGAAAGTGCGGTCTCTTTATCATTTCCTTCAATAATAACAATAGATAAGTTTTTATAACCTTCAACTTCTTTAGCTAATTGTTCTTCAATACGTTTCATTGCTCTTTTCTTTGTTCTCACTTTATCGTAAGGGACAATTTTTGTATCAACGAAGTGTAACAATGGTTTCACTTGTAACATCGTGCCGACTAATGCTTGTGCACTATTTAAGCGGCCACCTTTTTTCAAGTTATTTAAATCATCTACTATGAAATATGCATTTGTATTTTGTTTCATATTCTCTAATTGTTCTAGAATGTTATCAATAACTGTCATACCTTGTTCGATAAGTTGAGCTGCTTTTAGAGCATAGAAGCCTTGTACTGAACAAGAGATTTCAGAATCAAATGCGTGTACGTTTATACCTTCTACCATATCGTTTAACGTCACAGCTGATTGATATGTACCACTTATACCACTTGATAAGTGAACTGCAATCACATCTGTATATCCTTCGTCTCTCAAACTCTCAAGTAATTCCACATATTGACCCATAGCTGGTTGAGATGTTGTCGGTAATTGTTTTTCATTTCTCATTCTTTTATAGAAATCTTCTGTACTTATCTCTGACAATTCTTTATAAACTTCATCATTAAATATAACATTAAGCGCAATTGTTCTAATATTATATTTATCTATATAAGCTTGATCTAAATATGCTGTTGAATCTGTTATAACAGCAATCTTCATAAAGTTATCCTCCTTGATTCTCTTCCATACTCATCATATCTAATTCTTGGTTATTTGAAAAGAAGTTTATAAACTAAATTGCTGCCTGTGCCATTTTTGAAAATTTATATGTGCCGTCCTTTTTAACAAGCGTCACAACTTCGTTAAATGTTTTTTTCTCATCTTTACTTCCATTCTTAGGATGAGCTGTTGTTTCCACATTATAGAATACAACCACTTGATCTTTTTTCTGTTCTAAAAACTTAATATTGGATATTTTTTTATCGAATTTATAACTTTTAAGTGTATCTTTCAACACTTTTTCTTCCTCTTTAACGTCTAGTTGTTTTGAATCTGTGTCGATTGTTTTAATGTAAGCTTCTACATCACCATCATTTAAAGACTTTCTATTTTTTTCAATAGCTTCTTTGACTGCTTTTTCAGTATCTTTATTTACTTGAATCGTATCTTTCGGATTTCCTTTTTCATCTAATAGAACACCTTGACTATCATCTGCTTTGTCAGTCGTTTGCTTTTCTTCTTCTTTTGACCCACAAGCAGCTAACACGATAGACAACACTAAGCACAACATCAATAATTTATTCTTCAATTCATACAATCCTTTCCCGACTATTATCAATAGTATATAATAATCGTAACAGATTACGATGTAAAGGGAGAAGTATTAACATGGCAGAAGGACTAATTACAATCAAATCAGCACATGAAACTGAAATTGTCATTAATAAATCGAGATTTATCGCGAGTATTCATCCTGCAGAAACTGAAGATGAAGCGAAAGCATTCATACAACAAAAGAAAAAAGAACATCATGATGCAACACATAATTGCTCTAGCTATGTTATCGGTCCTACAATGCTTATTCAAAAAGCAAATGATGATGGTGAACCATCAGGAACAGCAGGCGTGCCTATGTTAGAAGTATTAAAAAAACAACAACTTCATAATGTTGTTGTTGTCGTTACAAGATATTTTGGTGGTATTAAATTAGGTGCAGGTGGATTAATACGTGCATATGGAAGTGCAGTCAGCCAAGTTATTAAAGAAGTTGGCAGAATTATTTTATTAGATGCAATACCGTTTGAAGTAACATTAGACTATGATCAAACAGGACGCTTCGAGCATGAGTTACAACAAACTGATTATCAACTAGTAGATACTGCATATACAGACAAAGTAACCTATACTATACATGTGATAGCATCAGAAGAAGAACCATTTATCGATTTCCTAAACGAAGTCAACCAAGGTAAGTACGAATTAAACAGACAAGATATCATCGCACTACCATTTCCATATAATAAAGAAGAAGAACGCTAATCGACATTAGCGTTCTTTTTTGTACTTTGTTCTTGTTAATAAGTTTAATATTGGTCTGTAATTTGCATTTACGAGTCCTGTAAATTCTACGATTAATTCTATTGTTATTAGTATCATTATAAACATCATTAATACGCCGTATGGTGGTGATAAATAAAGGATGACACTTGATATGCTGAATAATATGGCAATCATATAAATTAATATGACGGTTTGCCTATGTGTATAGCCTAAATCTAATAATCTATGGTGTAAATGCGATTTATCTGCTTGAACGATAGATTGACGATTATGTAGTCTACGTATTACTGCAAATAACATATCGATAAATGGTACTGCTAGTATAACCATTGGGAAGAATAGCGATATTAATGTAATGTTCTTAAATCCTAATAGTGATAACACACCGATTATATAACCTAATAGTAATGCCCCACTGTCACCTAAGAATATTTTAGCAGGATGTGAGTTAAATACTAAGAATCCTAATAATGATCCTATTAACACACTACATATCATCATGATAAATATGTTCTGCTGTAATATTGCGATAAATCCTATTGTTACTAAAGCGATACATGATATGCCTGAAGCTAAGCCATCTAAACCGTCTATTAAATTGATTGCATTCATTACTGCAACAACCCAGAATATTGTCATTGGAATACTAAAGATTCCAAATTCAATTACAACACCAAATGGTAATGTAATAAAATCTAATGTGACGTGGTTAAAAACGACGATTAAAGATACAGCAATTTGACCTGCTAATTTAACAAGTGGTTTCATATCATATAAATCATCCACTAAACCTATAAGATAGATGACAATCGCACCTAGTATAATAGGAATTGTTTCATGTTCTACTGGTTTCCCCCACCATAATCCGATGAGAAAAGATATTAAAATGACTGAGCCACCTAATACTGATACGGGTTTAGTATGAACTTTTCTAACGTTTGGCATATCAACAGCACCAATTTTAATAGAAAGAACGATAACTAAAGGTGTTAGTATTAAACTTACAATCATGGTTAGTAATATTAGTTGTAAAGTAAACATTGAGTCACCTTCATTTTGTAGTTGCACCGAATTTAATTAAAACATTACTTCTAGAATATCAAAATTTCATTCTACATGCTATAAAAACAATAGTATACCACATTTATGAAATCAAATATTTTTACGTATAAATTAGCTTTAATAGCAAACATGTGAAAAAAGAAACTTTTTTAACAAAATAACCTGTTATACCGTGACAAAAGCAATCTAATAGATTACAATATCATATGGCTTACTAAATGAAGGATGGTGTTAAATGATACAAGCAATTATATTCAATATATCTGTAACTATTGCAGCATTTTATCTATACCATCGAATACAATATAGCGAAACGAGAACTGTGACTTTTTCACAAAATTATATCACCCTCTTAATGACGGGTGTTTCAATATTATTAATATCTAATCCTATACAGTATCATGACTATGCATTCTCTTTAAGTTTTATACCTATTCTCTTCCTAGGAAGATTTACTAATTTATTTTATTCTGTTTTAAGTGCCGTAGTTATTGTACTATTTGACATATTTGTAATGGGTACACCTTTTTTAGAAGATATCCATTTACTAATTATTGCAATTGTTGTTGGGATGATAGGTCCTTTTCTTAAACAAAGTGATTTCGTGAGTATTCAATTATTGTATTTAATCAGCATTATGATTATTGCGATAACACTTATCTTTTTAAATCCTGATTCATGGCTCAATGAATGGTTGTTTCTTGTGCCAGTTTCCTTTATCCTAAGTATTATTAGTGCAAGTGTTTATAGAGACATTTGGATCTTGAAAAATTTAATTTCAAGATATGAAAATGAAGAATCCGTTGATTACTTAACAGGTTTAGGAAATGTTAAAGAGTTCGATCGTTATTTAAATAAGACGACTGAACAAATAACTGAACAAGACCAATCTATGGCATTATTATTGATTGATATTGATGGATTTAAAGACGTGAACGATGCGTATTCTCATAAGGCTGGAGACGCGGTCTTAAAACAAATGTCGCAATTGTTAATCAACTATTTACCTAAAGATGTTAAAGCTTTTCGTAACGGCGGAGAAGAATTTTCAATTATTCTTGTTGGCGAAACATTAGATAGTGCTATCAAATTAGCAGAAAGCATTAGAGATAGCGTTCAACAATCTACTTTCCACTTACCTAACAAAGAAACAATTAAACTATCTGTTTCAATTGGTGTAGGCTATTTAAGTGAGCAAGATAACAAATCTAAACGTCGCGTATTTAAAGATGCGGATGATATGTTACATGAAGCCAAATTACAAGGTCAGAACAAAGTAATGTTCAATCCAATTATTAAGTTATAAACTGAACATAGAATTGCCTCTAGCAATTCTATGTTTTTTGTTGAATTGTTTTTAATTTGATTATTTACATAAAATTCAATACGAAACTGGAGGTTACTATGGAAGAGATACAAGACTTCACGATTATAGATGAAAATAAAATCATTGATGTTGTCATGACTGCCGGTCGCATACTTTTAGAAAGTGGCGCAGAAACATATCGCGTTGAAGATACAATGGCAAGAATCGCTACAAGTTATGGTTTAGAAAATACACATAGCTTTGTAACATCTACTGCGATTATATTCTCGCTTAATGACAGAACAAATACACGTCTGATTAGAATAGATGAACGTACGACCGATTTAGAGAAAATTTCTTTAACGAATCAAATATCACGTAAGATAGCTAACAATGAACTCACGATTGATGAAGCTAAATCAGAGCTGATCCATTTACATCATGCTTCATTACAATTTCCATTTTGGTTAAAAGTATTAGCTGCAGCGATAGCATCAGCCTGTTTCTTACCTATGTTTGGTGGTAAACAAGCTGAAGTCATCCCTTCATTCATTGCGGGTGGTGTTGGATATTTAACGATGTCCCTCGTCCATAACACAATTAGAATTAAATTCTTCACAGAATTTATTAGTTCACTAATTATTGCTACAATCGCAACCATTAGTGTGAATTTCTTTATTGGCGTGAATTTAAGCTTAATTACAATCGCGTCTGTTATGCCACTTGTACCAGGTGTTTTGATTACAAATGCAATCAGAGACTTAATGGCAGGACAGTTGCTTGCAGGTATATCTAAAGGTGTAGAAGCGGCACTTACGGCATTTGCTATTGGTGCTGGTGTTGCAATCGTATTATTACTTAGTTAAGGAGGTGCTTTAAATGTTAGATTATATATATCAAATTTTGTTAAGTTTTACCGCAACGTTATTTTTCTCTGTCATTTTTAATGCACCTAAGAGACTATTAATAGCATGTGGTATTGTTGGTGCGATGGGCTGGATGATTTATACCATTTCGTTAGACTTTGGCATCGATAAAGTACAAGCATCATTCTATGGTAGCTTTGCCTTAGCGTTAATGAGTCATATTATGAGTCGTTATTACAAGCGTCCAATGATTATCTTTATAGTTGCCGGTATTATCCCTCTTGTTCCTGGAGGCTTAGCATATGATGCAACTAAAAACTTAGTTATCAACAATTATGATGTTGCCATTAATACAACACTACAAGCGACACTTATTTCTGGTGCGATCGCGTTTGGTATTTTATGTTCTGAAATCATTTTTCAAATCTATGTCAGAGCAAAGCATTCTTTTGCTTCTAAGAAACAAAAAAGCGTATAATAAATAACGTAAATAGATGTAAAGGGAGCGAGCAATTTGAAACAACGTCTAATTGATCGATTAACAAGATATGTAAAAGTAGATACACAAGCTGATGCAACAAGTGAAAGTACACCATCTACTGAAAAGCAATGGGATTTAATCCGTATGCTCGAAGCAGAAATTAAAGCATTAAATCTTGAAGTTGACGTAGACGATAAAGGGTATTTAATGGCCACTTTACCGTCAAATACAGAAAAGGATGTACCTACTATAGGGTTACTAGCGCATATTGATACGTCTCCAGATTACCATGCATCAAATGTTAATCCTGTTATTGTAGAGCAATATAACGGAGAAGATATTACACTTGGTAATACTGACAAAGTATTAAGCACGAAGACTTTCCCACAACTTGAAAAAGTGATTGGTCATACATTGATGACAACAGACGGTACAACTTTACTAGGCGCTGATGATAAAGCTGGTGTCGTTGAGATTATGGAAGCGATCATTTACTTATTAGAACATCCTGAAATTAAACACGGCAAGATTAGATTCAGCTTTACACCAGATGAAGAAATTGGTAGAGGTCCACATCATTTTGATGTTGAACGATTTAACGCTGATTTTGCTTATACTTTAGATGGTAGCTTAGAAGGCGAATTACAATACGAAAGCTTTAATGCCGCTTCTGCAGTCGTTGAAGTTAACGGTGTAAACGTACATCCAGGTTCTGCTAAAGATGTAATGGTTAACGCTAATACTTTAGCAATGGCATTTAATGATCAATTGCCAAGTGATGAAGTACCTGAACATACTGAAGGCTATGAGGGCTTCTATCACTTATCTGACATGTCAGGTACTGTCGAGAAAGCAACGCTACAATATATTATTCGCGATCATGATAAAGCACAGTTCGAACGTAGAAAAAATCATTTATTAGATATCGCAAAAGTATTAAATCATAAATATGATCAAGAATTGATTACTGTAACAATCAAAGATCAATATTACAATATGGGTGAAAAAATCAAGCCACAACCTGAACTTGTAAACATACCTGAGAAAGTTATTAAATCATTAGGTATGACACCTATTATTGAACCTATTAGAGGTGGTACAGACGGTTCACAACTCTCATTCATGGGATTACCAACACCTAATTTATTTACAGGTGGCGCAAACTTCCACGGTCCGTTTGAGTATGCTTCCATTGATGTTATGGAAAAAGCAGTCCATACGATAGTCGGTATCGTATCAGAATTTGAACAACAGTCTTAAAACAATATATAAGAGCCTGAGACAACTACAGTGTCTCAGGCTCTTATTTTTATATATTAGCTCTTAATAATCTTAGTGATTGTGTTGTTAAATGTCTTAAAGCTATACCTAATTCTAAATCACTCATTGAATATTGATCTTTATTAAATACTTTATACATTGCTGTTACATCTTGTTCTAAGTATTGATCAAACTTTTCATCTGTTGCGCATATCGCAATATTGACTTTTTGATATTTGTTACAAAGTTCAGCAATTCTAACAGACGTCGTCTCTAACAATTGTTGATTAGGTTTCAAACCTTCACCGAATACAATTAAGTCAGCTTGTTCAATCAGCTTATCTAAATAAGTAAGTTCATTCACAACATCTCCACCTGTAACAAGTTGTGCGTCCCATATACTATTAAACAAGGCAGCTAAGCCACTTCCTGCCCCACCGCGTTCTTCTTTACCTAATAAGATTTTATGTTGGCTCTTAAATAGTTCACTTATATACCATAAAGCATTATCGATTGAGACAGCATCTTCAATAGCAATTTGATTGATTGCTTGCTCTTTCATGATACGACTATTCTTACCATAATACTTCGATTCAAAGTCTGTTATCACTTTGATATTTTTATCTTTTAACCTTTTATCTAAATCATATAAATCAATTGTTCTTATATATTTAATCCACTTAGCACCTTTGCTAACATCTATAAAACTACCTTCAGGATCAAAGAATTTAGCACCTAATGCTTGTAACATACCAAGTCCACCGTCGTAGCTTGCAACATCACCGACTGAAATTAGCATCTCTTTGCTGTCTTCATTCAGCGCTTCTAAAATCACTTCTCCTAGTCCAAATGATGAAGTTTCAAGTGGTTTAATAATATCCTCACTTGACGTTAAGACTTTACCCGCTTCTATAACGATGATATCTTTCTCTGTTACAACATATGAAGACGACTTAGGTCTCATATATGCGTCATGATGATCCACTGAATATTTAGTGCCAGATTGCCATAATAATACTGAATCTATAACTTCTCTTTGACCATTAAATAATGGGACTTGTACTATATCTGCTTCATTAAATTGAGACTTTATTGCTTCTTCGACAAATCGATTTGCATGGTAACTAGATAAAATACTATCAAACTCATCCATCGCAACTAATACTCTCATAATTTTCACCTCATGCTTTTTATCTTAATTCATTATACTGTTTTTTACTTCAATTAACAAAAAACAAACAGTCCAATCAGACTGTTTGCATATGTTTCACTTACTCTTCTGCTTTCGATAAACTTGCGACTGTGATATTTTCATGATCTGCATCCCATTCAGCGTTACCATTAACAAAGTAAAATGCTTGTGGGGATTCATGTTTGATTCCAGTTTTATCAGCTATATAATCAGACAATTCTCTTTCTTCTTGAACAATTAAGTAATAACCATCCATATCTCTTTCATATAAGAATTTGTTAAATTGATCATATGCACTTGCTGAAATAGGACAAGTACTGCTATGTTTCATAACAAATACGTTTGGATTATCATTGAGTACTTTTTCAAATTGATCGATGGAAGTTAATTTCACGACCATTTTAATTCACCTCTATCATAATTTAACCAATACAATTGAACACTATATCATTTATCCATTTATATGGCAAATTCTATTTTTAATAATTATCTTTATTATCTTTACCCGTAATCTATAATATTAACCACAAGACAATTTTGGTATACTTGTTAATATATATTAAGGAGGTGCGAAATTTGTCCAAAAATACTTCACCCGTACTTATTAAAAGATGGGGTATGATTGATACGATCAATGCATGTTTACTTATTATTTCTGTCTTATTTTTATTTGATTTTAAAAACCAACCTGCATTATCGTATATTCTTGTAATAGCATTTTCTATATGGTTCATTTCACTTATAGGTAAAAATATATATTTATCAAAGCGCAACAAAGAAAAACCTAAAGATCCAATTGATAAGCAATAAAATAAAACACACCGATTACATAAAACAATGTATTTGGTGTGGTTTACTTATCTAATCTTTCTATCGCTTTGTTGTATTTTTCATCTTTACCTAAGTAACTAAATTGAGAACTTACGCCATTTTGGATTTGAACTTTTTGAAGTTTATCTTCAATAAGAATACCTTTTTTACGTTCTTTATAGTAATTAATTAAAGTATAGTACACTTCAATTTGAGCTTGTCTCATTTGATTAACACGTTTAGATGAAATATTCGTTTGATTTAGCGATTTAATGTTTTTAGAAAATAGTGGGATAATATCTTTCTCAATATAGTCCGCTCTATCTTGCACATTTTGAGTATCATTTAAATATTTAGCTTTCGTACTTAATTCTTCACTATTCTTATCAATAACAGAAACAAGTGCATCATAATCCTCTTTATCTTCAGGATTATTTTTAGCTAATTTAGCATTCTTCTCTGCATCTGATTTATTCTGTTCAAATACATCTGTATAATCTAATATTTTCTCATTAGATTGGATGGATTGTTTAAATAATGAAATGTACTCATTTAATTCTTCTAACGTTTTTTCTTTCTTTGCTATATTACTCATATAAATATTATGAGCATCTTGAACCTCATTTGTGCTTACATTTATATATTGAGCTTGTTTACTAAGATCTTTAACTTCAGGTATAATTTGCTTTTCGAGTTTATCTTGAAGTTCATTCAATTCTTTACGTTTTTCAACTGTTACTTCCGTACCAATAAGTTGATCTAACTGATTTAATCTTAATTTATCTATATCTTTAAGAATCGAATTCTCTTTTTTATAAATAGGTTTCATTTCCCTTTTATACTTTTGAAGATCTGAATGTAATTCGTTACCACAAGCTGCAATAATTAAAACAAGAACAAATATCATTAAATAAAACAATTTAATTTTCATCATTGCACCCCTGTTTCACTTGTATTATACATAATTTCATGGATAATGAAAATGTTATATAGCGAGGATTTCAAGTTTAAGTTAGCCACCTATAATGACTGAGGTGTACACAAGGGTTAACCGTATTCGAACCTGTTGAGGATTGATTGGTTTTAATCAATTAATACTCAACAGGTAACCAAAGCTAAGACTTTAGCTTTGGAAAGATTCATACAGATTGAGGTGCTTTAAACTTTCTGCCATATTATGATGAGCTGTGTTGTAATTTAAAGTCTTTCTAGGATAGTCATTCATATATTGTTGTATGGCTTTTATGAAGCGTTTTTGAACATTGGATAAATCATGTGCTTTTGGAATAAAACGACGAATCATTTTATGTTGGTTTTCACTTGTCCCACGTTCATATGATGAGAATGGATGTGTGAAGTATATTTCTATCATATGGCCAAATTCTTCATACAGCGATGCAAATTCTGAACCATTGTCAGATGTGATAGATTTGAAGATTTTTGGTGCTTTTTCGCCTAAGGAGTCAAATAAGTTTTTGGTGGATTTTATAATCAACTTAGCCACCTTTAGACAAAAAAACGCCACGTGAATTTCATGTTATTATTGAGGCTACCAGACCAAATCAATAAAGGAATGAATTCACATGACACATACTTATTCTAACATGACAAACCATAAAGGAACACACTTAAGTTATGAAGAACGTGTTCAAATAGAAACACTTAAAAATTTAGGTTTTTCAAATCGTGCAATCGCGCGTGAATTAGGACGTGCACCTCAAACAATCAATAACGAAATTCATCGAGGAACAACACGTCAAATTAAACGACAAAAACAGCAACATAAAGTCTATGAATATGAGACGCAAATTTATTTTTCTTCACTAGGTCAACAACGTTATCGACAAAACAGACAACAATGTGGTGCTCAGCCCTTATGGAAGAAGAACCCATTATTTATTCCATGGGCAGATCACCTCATGAAAAAGAAACGCTGGTCACCTGAAGCAGTCGTGGCATATGCTCACAAGGAACAATGTTTTGAAAGAGAAAAAATCCCTTCAACAACGACAGTATATGCTTGGATAGATCAACAAATCATGGAAACTAAGAATATTGATCTACTAGAAAAATTAAAAAGACGTCATTCTACTCAGAATAGCTACCATAATCATCCACACAGTCGAGTGCTCGGTCCAAGTATTGAGACACGTTCTAGTGAAATTGAATCACGTCAGTCTTTTGGTCACTGGGAAATAGATACCGTAATAGGAACTAAAGACAAGTCAAAGCCAGTTATCTTAACACTTGTTGAGAGACAAACGCGTTTTGAAATACTAGAAATAATAGAGAGTAAAAGTGCTGATGCAGTGTCTCACGCATTGAAAAACTTATTTGCGAGGATTTCAAGTTTAAGTTAGCCACCTATAATGACTGAGGTGTACACAAGGGTTAACCGTATTCGAACCTGTTGAGGATTGATTGGTTTTAATCAATTAATACTCAACAGGTAACCAAAGCTAAGACTTTAGCTTTGGAAAGATTCATACAGATTGAGGTGCTTTAAACTTTCTGCCATATTATGATGAGCTGTGTTGTAATTTAAAGTCTTTCTAGGATAGTCATTCATATATTGTTGTATGGCTTTTATGAAGCGTTTTTGAACATTGGATAAATCATGTGCTTTTGGAATAAAACGACGAATCATTTTATGTTGGTTTTCACTTGTCCCACGTTCATATGATGAGAATGGATGTGTGAAGTATATTTCTATCATATGGCCAAATTCTTCATACAGCGATGCAAATTCTGAACCATTGTCAGATGTGATAGATTTGAAGATTTTTGGTGCTTTTTCGCCTAAGGAGTCAAATAAGTTTTTCAATGCGTGAGACACTGCATCAGCACTTTTACTCTCTATTATTTCTAGTATTTCAAAACGCGTTTGTCTCTCAACAAGTGTTAAGATAACTGGCTTTGACTTGTCTTTAGTTCCTATTACGGTATCTATTTCCCAGTGACCAAAAGACTGACGTGATTCAATTTCACTAGAACGTGTCTCAATACTTGGACCGAGCACTCGACTGTGTGGATGATTATGGTAGCTATTCTGAGTAGAATGACGTCTTTTTAATTTTTCTAGTAGATCAATATTCTTAGTTTCCATGATTTGTTGATCTATCCAAGCATATACTGTCGTTGTTGAAGGGATTTTTTCTCTTTCAAAACATTGTTCCTTGTGAGCATATGCCACGACTGCTTCAGGTGACCAGCGTTTCTTTTTCATGAGGTGATCTGCCCATGGAATAAATAATGGGTTCTTCTTCCATAAGGGCTGAGCACCACATTGTTGTCTGTTTTGTCGATAACGTTGTTGACCTAGTGAAGAAAAATAAATTTGCGTCTCATATTCATAGACTTTATGTTGCTGTTTTTGTCGTTTAATTTGACGTGTTGTTCCTCGATGAATTTCGTTATTGATTGTTTGAGGTGCACGTCCTAATTCACGCGCGATTGCACGATTTGAAAAACCTAAATTTTTAAGTGTTTCTATTTGAACACGTTCTTCATAACTTAAGTGTGTTCCTTTATGGTTTGTCATGTTAGAATAAGTATGTGTCATGTGAATTCATTCCTTTATTGATTTGGTCTGGTAGCCTCAATAATAACATGAAATTCACGTGGCGTTTTTTTGTCTAAAGGTGGCTAAGTTGATTATAAAATCCACCAATATGATTATATTGATAATATGTCATATTTAAATAGAAATGAAACTGCCGTTGTCCATAATAGTATGTACAATCGATCAAATAATTTAATAGTCGCTTAAACTTATCTTCAAACACTTCTAAATTTTCATTTCTAGACAAATTTAATTCAAACGAAATCTCAAATTGATGCTCTAACGAGAAAGAAAACATTTGATGCATCAATCTATTACTTTCAAAATTCGAATCGTTTAAAAGTTCATTAATTAAGTGATGCGAAAACAATAAACCGTATTGCCCAATTTCTCTTCTCATCGTTAATAACTTTAATTGCTGAAAATTATTAGTTAGTGTTTCGATGTTTCTGATATATATTAATAAATTTGATGTTGGGAGCTTTGATGTTAATTGAGCATCTAAATGAATATCTAAACTAATATAATCTGCAACATTATTTGTTAAATCTTTAAGTCGATGAGCTATCTTATTTAAATTTCCAATAAGGTTCGTCCTTTTATTATTAAATGGGTAAAACTGATCATTTGTAAGTTGCTTTCGATATTTTGCAGGCGTTATATGATACTTATCTCTAAAACTCGCTATAAAATTTGATTCATACGCAAAACCATTATCCCCTGCAATTTGTGTAATAGATTTCTTTGAATAGATCAAGTCAAATATCGCATATGATAAACGAATACTTTTTCTAAGTTCTCTATATTTCATATCCGTTATTTCTTCTAGATTTTCTGAAAACCATCTCACTGATAAAATACAATTCGTCGCAACTTCAGCTATATATAATTTCTCTTTATAATGGTCATGCATATAATTGATTGCTTTATGTATATCGTTGTTTAAATAATAATCATGATCTTCATCTACAATTCTATATAATCGTAATGTCATCATTAATTGCTTGATTGTATTAAACACATTTGTATTCATGTCATTTTTATATTTAATGTAATTGGCGAGTACCTTATTCATATAATACTTAAGAACACTGGTATCAAGTTTATCTACATCAATATAGTACTTTTTCTCAAATTGAAAGAAATAATCAAGTTCACATCTAGATAAATACAAGCAGGCTATAACAGTATCTTCATTGGAATAAATACGATAATGTTCCAAATCATTAATGATAACAATATCATTTGTTTGATAAATTTCTTTTTTCCATTGATATAAATCTTACTACTTCCTTCTATTACAAATAGTAGTAATAACCCCATATTAAAATCAGATTGAATATTTAAAGGTTGATAAATTTTTAAATTACTATCATATAACATGTCAAACAGCTCAATTCCTTATGAAACATCTTTATTTACTTTTCATGATAATTATAATTCAACAAATATTACTAAAAATACTTTATTCTTGACTTTTTATTATGAAATTTTGTACTTATTTTAATCCTTCAGATGCAATATTCTTTTGTTTATTCGATATAATTTTTCGTATTATTATCCAAAGTCAATTATTTTATTATGTCTTAAATATTACAAACGTGTAACAAAGAATCGTGTTCAATACCTAAAAATGCTTAAAAACATTGATATTATAACGTTCTTTATTCAGTGTAAAATGTTCGGAATTATTACATGAAATCTTTAGATATTTAAATTAAATTACAAAGCTTTAACATTCAACACAAACTAAACTATTTCTGATAAAGTAGGTTTTGTTGATTAACAGCGAAGAAAAAACTTATTAGAAAAAAAACATAAAACATATACGAAAAATTATTTTTAAATTATCTAGGAGGATTTATTTATTATGAAGAAAATCGCAACAGCAGCAATCGCAACAGCAGGAATCGCAACATTTATGGCACATGACGCAGATGCAGCAGAAAATACACAAGGATATAATCCAAACGATCCATATTCTTATTCTTACAGTTACACAATTGACCAACAAGGTAACTACCACTACACTTGGGAAGGTAACTGGAATCCATCATCTCATTACGGTTACCAAGCTCAACAACAAGTAGCAACTAACACTGCTTCTTCAAATAACGAAGCAGCTTCAAATACAAATTATTCACAACCAGCATTCAATGCTGCACCAAATGGTGGTGGTTTAGGAGATTCTCATAACACATCTTCAAACCAAAACAATGTTCGTGTAACAACTACACAAGCACCATCAACTAGCAACCATACAGCAACTACATCAAACTCAAGTTCAAATGTAAGCACTACAACTACATCAACTTCTCGCCCATCAACTGGCGGAGGAGCTAACTTATACACTGTAGGACAATGTACTTACTATGCATTCAGCAAACGTCCTGACTTAGGTAGCACTTGGGGAAATGCTAATAACTGGGCTAACGCAGCAGCACAATCTGGTTACACAGTAAATAACAACCCATCTGCAGGTTCAATATTACAAACTACAGCTGGTGGATACGGTCACGTAGCTTACGTTGATAAAGTAAACTCTGACGGTTCTATCCAAGTTTCTGAAATGAACTACCAAGGTGTTGGTATTGTTTCAACTCGTACAATCTCAGCTTCAGCAGCTAGTTCTTACAACTACATTCACTAAGGTGAATATAAATAAAAAAGAGCAATCGCTATGATTGCTCTTTTTTTTATGCATTTGTTTTTACTTTTTTGATACCGATTCCTGTTATACCATAAAATGCTGCAAAGAACACACATAGATAACATGGAACAGCCCACCAGAAGAAATCTCCTAATGAAACATGTAATAAATCACGATAGTATATACCAGATGTTCCCCAAGGGATAAATGGTAACACCATTGTTCCACAATCTTCTAGCGTTCTTGATAAGTTTACACGATCTAAATTACGTTCATTATACATGTCCATTAACAATACACCTATCATAATAATCACGACAGATGCAACACCAGCAGCAAACACAAGAATTAAACTTCCCGCTATCGTAACTAATATCAGATGTGAATCTTTAGAAACTTTACTAGATATTGTCGTTAAAATAACTTTTAAACTGCCAGATGCTTCTACAATACCCGCAAATGCATAACCACAAAAAATCGTTACAACAATTTGAGTCATACTCATAATGCCACCACGCTGTAACAGTTCTACCATTGAACTTGACACATCACTTTCAGATAACCCTGTCATATTAATATTGAAACCTTGCATTGTTACATTAAATGCATCTACTATTTCAAATCCATTATTGAACACACCTACAAATATTGCGACTAAACTGGATAATAACATCATCGGCACAGTTGGTTTTCCTATACTAATACCTAAGACGATAACAATGACTGGTACCCATACCCAAAAGTTTAAATTAAAAGCTGTTTCAATATTACTTAGCAGTTCATTTATTCTTTTGCTTTCTACATCTTTAGCATCAAATTGTAAGCCTGCTATAAACCATACAATAAGCCCAATAATTGATGCAGGTATTGTCGTCCACATCATATGTTGAATATGTTTAAAGATATTTACTTTCGTTACTAATGCAGCTAAATTTGTCGTATCAGAAAGTGGTGACATTTTATCTCCAAACACACCACCTGCTATTACAACACCTGCAACCATACCTATTGGAATATTCATCTCCTTCGCAATCGCCATTAACGCTATACCAGCAGTTCCTACTGATCCCCACGCAGTACCTGTTGCGACAGATGTAACGGCTGTTATGAAAAATGCAGTCACTAAAAAGTATGTCGGATTGATCGTTTCTAAACCATAATAAATTAAAGCAGGTACAGTGCCTGAATACATCCATGTACCAATTAAAATTCCGACTGCAAATATTATGTATATAGCTGGCATTGCAGTTGCTATCCTCTTTGTAATACCATCTTGTAAGTCTTCCCAAGTTAAGCCTACTCTAATGGCTATAAAGCTCGCATAAACCGCTGCAATAATTAATAAAGGCTGAATTGGATAATGTAAAATCCCAAAACCAATCAATACGACTAGCCCCATAAATAAAATCGTAGAAATTGCTTCAAATAAAGTTGGTAATCTCTTCATATAATGCCCCCTTCAATATACTTAGATAACTAACCATATTATTTGATATATGAAAAAAGTAGTCGCAAATAATTTGCTAACTACTCTTTTTCAGTGTTTTAATCCTTAACATAAATATTACAAACAAATGACATTAATTTTCTAAAAATTCACCGTAAAACCTTATATTATAGGTATATTTTCTATATTACTGTTTGTCATAATTGGTCAAAAATATTACTAAAATATTGTATCTGATTATGATTAAGTAACAACTGTATGAAAACACACACACACATAAAAACTTCTGTTAAAGTATTATTTGTCGTCGGAAAACGACACAAACAAAACTAAAATTTAAATTTAAAAACATATACGAAATTTACGGAGGATTATTTATAATGAAAAAATTAACAGCATTCGCAGTATTATCTACGGGATTAGCAACAACAATAATTGGAAATGGTGAAGCTTCAGCAGACACTTTCAATAACGCTCAAGCTCCAGTTCAAAACCAAACTCAAACTCAAAACTTTAACTATACTAATAACTATAGCCAAAATTACAACACTTCAAACATGAGTCAATCATTTACATCATCAGTAACACAAACTGCAACTCAAACTACAAGTTCATCAGCTAACTTATACACTGCTGGACAATGTACTTATTATGTATTTGATAAAAGACAAGCAGCTGGAGAACCAATTAGCTCAACTTGGGGAAATGCTAACCAATGGGCAGCAAACGCAGCAGCAGATGGTTACACTGTAAATAACACACCTAAAAAAGGTTCAATCTTACAATCAACAGCTGGTGCTTACGGTCACGTAGCATACGTTGAAAATGTAAACTCTGACGGTAGCGTTGAAGTTTCTGAAATGAACTACCAAGGTGTAGGTGTCGTATCAACTCGTACTATCTCAGCTTCAGAAGCTGGTTCTTACAACTACATTCACTAAGATTAATTGAATATCATGTATAAGGGAGCGGGACAGAAATCTAATTTGTATAAAAAGATTTCGTAGTCCCGCCCCGGCAAGGATGACTAGAGTTGAAAAAAGCTTGGTACAAGCGTATTTCGGGTTCAGTCATCTACTGCCAAGATACTATAAGAGGCTAAGACATTACATTATGTCGCGGCCTCTTTTTATTTATAAAATAATTAATTTATATTATTGATTGGCGGCATCGGTAAAAAAATGTATACTTGAATTAAGTTAGGAGGGATTATACATGAGTGAAAACGAACAAAATCCATTTCAATAAACTTCAACACATTCAACATATGAAGACGTATCACAACACATTGATACAACTGATGATGATAGATTATTCGGTATGCTTATATACTTAACAAGTTTCTTTGCTTCATTCTTTGCGCCACTTATCATTTGGTTAATTAAAAGAGAGAACTCTCCATTCGTTGATAGAATCGGTAAAGATTATTTAAACTTCTTTATTTCATATACGATTTGGGGATTCGTTGCTACCCTATTATGTTTAATATTAGTAGGCTTTATTTTATTAGCTATTTTAGCTTTTGTCTTTACGGTTATTGGTGCTATCAAAGCATACAATGGAGAAACTTATTTACCACCATTATCAATACGTATGATCAAATAACACTTTCAATTTTTGGAAGTGTTATTATTCTTTTTTATAGTAAAACTGATTAAATACTAAAATTAAATTTCGTGATAGAATGACGTATACTCTTATAATCTTAAGAGTGACGTATTTTATAAATCCCCTTTTTAAACGTTATTTGTGCAGTTCCATTTTTATGGAAAGGCATAATTTTTTTGTACTTTATCACTACAGTGCTTTAAAGGAGGAGTTTTTTTGGATCAAAAAATAAAAAAACCGAGAAGAAGATATATAAGCTTACCGACACAAATATTAATCGCTTTAGTATTAGGTGTTTTGGTAGGATACTTTTTACATGGACAAGACCATTTAATTAAATTCATTCGACCTATTGGAGATATCTTTTTAAACCTTATTAAAATGATTGTTATTCCAATTGTATTCTGTTCATTAGCATTATCAATCTCAAACCTAGGTGATATGCATACTGTTGGTAGATATGGTTGGAAAACAATTTTATACTTTGAAATCATCACGACAATTGCAATTGGGTTGGGCATTATATTCGGAAACTTATTCAAACCTGGATTAGGTATAGACGCAAACAAATTACCTAAAGGTGATATTTCTAAATATGAACAAACTGCTGATGCTGCAGAAAAATCTACTTATGGTAACCATATGATAGATACTATAGTTAGCATTATACCTACAAATATATTTGAAGCTTTAACAGCTGGAGAATTATTACCTAATATATTCTTTGCAGTATTCTTCGGATTAGCAATCGCTGCTGTAGGTGAAAAAGGTCAGCCAGTTAAAGATGTATTAAGCGGAACATTAGAAGCAGTATTCTGGATGATACATAGAATATTACGATTAGCGCCATACGGTGTATTTGCTTTTATCTGTGTAACGATTATGACATTTGGATTATCTGCTTTAATTCCATTAGTTAAGTTATTAGCTGTAGTTGTAGGAGCAATGGTATTCTTTATTATTGTTGTATTAGGGATTGTCGCAAAAATTTGTGGTATCAGTGTATTCTCTATTATTCGCATATTAAAAGACGACTTATTGTTAGCGTTCTCAACTTCAAGTTCAGAAACGGTTCTACCATCAGTAATGGAAAAAATGGAAAAGTTCGGTGCACCAAAAGATGTTGTTTCATTTGTTGTACCAACAGGATATACATTTAATCTTGATGGATCAGCTTTATACCAATCAATCGCAGCATTATTTGTTGCTCAGATGTATGGTGTTCATTTAACACTCGTTGAACAGTTAATATTAATGTTTACATTAATGATTACATCTAAAGGTATGGCAGCTGTACCTGGTACTTCTATAGTTGTTCTTATTACAACATTAGGGTCTAAGGGATTAAATCCAGAAGGACTTGCATTAATTATCGGTATAGACAGACTATTAGATATGACTAGAACATGTGTCAATGTTGTAGGTAACGCACTATCAACAGTTGTTATCTCTAAATGGGAAAACAAATATGACCATGAAAAAGGTCAAGAATATTTAAAAACATTGAAAAAAGCATCATAAAAAAGATTCGGCTAAGGGGAGCCGAATCTTTTTTATTTTAATTTATTTGAGTGAATCCACAATTTCTTTAATTTCATCTTGTTTTAAATCAACAACAATTTCTCCATCTTTCGTATCTTCTTTTAAAGCATCTTTAGCTTCTTCTGAATGATATAATTCCGCAATTTTCTTGTATGTTTTATTATCTTTGTCTTTCGTATTTGCTGCAATAAAGTTGATATAAGGTTTAGCTGCATTAGCATCTGGATTTTCTAAGAAAATAGGGTCTTTTTTAGGGTTTAATCCTGCTTTTGAAGCTACACCATTATTAATAACAGCAATATCCACTTCATCTAATGCTCTCGCTGTTTGTTGAGCATCTACAGCTTTGATATTTAAATTCTTTTTATTTTCAACTATGTCTTTAGGTCCACCACTTATACCGAAGTTCTTATCTAATTTAATGTAACCTGCTTTTTCTAATAATTTTAACGCTCTTGCTTGGTTTGAAACATCATTTGGAATTACGACTTTAGCACCATTTTTTAAATCTTTAACATCTTTTAATTCTTTAGAATATATACCTAATGGCGCAAAAACTGTCGTTCTAATTGGAGTAATCTCTGTTCCTTTATTTGCTTTCTTAAATTGATCTAAAAATGCAAAATGTTGGAAGGCATTTAAATCAATATCTCCATCTGATAAAGCTTTATTTGGAACATTGTAGTCTGAAAACTGTTTGATTTCAACTTCAATACCATCTTTTTTAGCTAATTCTTTAACTTTGTCCCAAACTGCTGTGTCATTTGATGCGATACCAATTGTTACTTTCTTGTCGTCTTTCTTATCTCCACATGCTGCGAGTAATAATACTAATGCTACTAATAATGTTAAGACTTTCTTCATTTAAATTGCTCCTTTATATTAAAATATTTAACTTCTACGTACTAATCTAGATAAGACATTACCTAGAGATTGAATAACTTGTACCATAATAACAAGTATAATAACGGTGATAACGATGACGATTGTATCAAATCTTTGATAGCCGTATGCAAGTGCTAAGTCACCTATTCCGCCGCCACCAACTGCACCGGCCATTGCAGTAGCACCAATTAAACCAATAATTGAAGTCGTTAATGCTAAGATTAATGATCCTAGTGCTTCTGGTAATAAGAAATATCTAATAATTTGAATGGGTGAAGCACCCATTGAATGTGCAGCTTCAATAACACCAGAATTAACTTCTAATAATGAGTTCTCTACTAATCTTGCTATGTAAGGTGCAACATAAACAGTCAATGGTACAATTGCTGCAGATGTACCTATTGAAGTACCTACAATTAATTTCGTAAAAGGTACAATCGCAATTAATAATATAATGAAAGGTAAAGATCTGAATATATTAATAATTGGGTTAAGTAAATAATAAATGATGACATTTTCCCATATACCGTTTTTTCTAGTAATCACTAACAAAATGCCTAATGGAATACCAATTAATGCACCTAATACAAGTGACACAGTTACCATGTATAAAGTTTGATATATAGAATCTAACAATAGTGAAGAATCTAATGATGATCCGAACATTATGCACCAACCTCCTCAAATTCTATATTTAATGAATCTAAATGGGCAAAGCTTCTTCTAATTGCACTGTCGTCACCATTCAAACGTAACGTTAAGTATCCTACTGGTGTGCCTTGAATATCTGACATTGAAGCAAACAAGACATTTATTTGAACTTGATATTTTGTAATTAAGTCATTAATGATGGATTGTGTCACTTTCTCTCCATCTATGTATAATTTAATGTCTGTTGCATGATGATCAGTTGGTATTAACTTTCTTAAATTATCTGATATATCTGTTGTAATAACTGTAGATACAAAATTCTTGGCTGTAGCTGTTTTAGGGTGACTAAAGACATCTAATACCGGTCCAATTTCGATTACTCTACCATTTTCCATCACTGCGACTTTGTTACAAATCTTCTGTATCACACTCATTTCATGTGTAATCAGTAAAATTGTGACTCCAAATTCTTCATTGACATTTTTTAATAATTTCAATATAGAATCTGTCGTTGCCGGGTCAAGTGCACTTGTTGCTTCGTCACATAATAATATTTTAGGATCTGTCACGAGTGCTCGTGCAATAGCCACTCTTTGTTTTTGTCCTCCAGATAGTTCATTAGGATATTGCTTCCCTTTATCCTCTAGACCAACAAACTTTAATAGTTCATCTACTTTGGCTTTAATTTTTTCTTTACTTGTACCTTGCAAAATAAGCGGCATCGCAACATTATTAAATACAGTCTTAGAATTTAATAAATTGAAATGTTGGAATATCATACCGATATTCTTCTTAACACTTTGTAATTCTTTCTTTGAATATTGATTGATGTCATGGCCATTAACAATGACCTCTCCCGTTGTTTTCTCTTCCAAAGCATTAACAAGTCTTATTAACGTACTTTTTCCTGCACCACTATATCCAATTACGCCAAAAATATCTTGCTCTTCTACTTTAAAACTGACATCTTTTAAAGCTTGGATTTCAGAATTCTTTTGCTGGAAAATTTTATTTACATTTTTAAATTCAATCATCGTATTTATCCTTTCCGAATTCTTATTAATATGATAAGAATTATACGGGTGTTTCCATTTATCGTCAATACTTATAATCAAATTTTTCTAAATATTCATTTATCTGGATTGTATTTTTCCTCTTTAATGATTGATTAACATTTTCTTAATGTATTTTTATTAATGTAAGCGCTACCAATAAATTATTGACAACTTTGTGAACATCAAATAAAATGAAAATTAAGATGTATTTTTACATCTATAAATAAGGGGGTTATGAGTATGGCAGAGCATGATTTCAAGCGTTTAGCAGCAGATCCAAAGTTTAAAGAACTTCTGAAAAAAAGAAATAGTTTTATATTTCCTATCTCTATATTCTTTATTTTTGCAACGCTCCTATTTCCAGTACTGACTGGTTATACAAATATCTTGAATAATATTGCATTTTGGAATATCTCATGGGCATGGATTTACGCTTTATTATTATTCATTATGGTTTGGACACTTGTCACTTTGTACATGCGAAAAGCAAAATCTTTTGATAAAGATGCTGAGGAACTATTAAAAGCATATAGAGAGGAGCAGAACTTATGAATGTCATCGTTGTTGTTATGTTTTTAATATTTGTCGGGATCACATTGTTTATTACATATTTTGCATCTAAAAGAACGCAATCAGCAAATGACTTCTACACTGCTGGTGGTGGCTTAACAGGTTGGCAAAATGGTTTAGCAATTGCAGGTGATTATTTATCTGCCGCTTCATTTTTAGGTATAGCAGGTGCCATCGCATTATGGGGGTTTGATGGTTTCTTCTATAGTATTGGTTATTTAACAGCTTATCTTATTGTGTTATACATCGTAGCTGAGCCGTTAAGAAATCTTGGTAAATATACTTTAGCAGATATGATTGCAGCACGATTTGAATTAAAAAAAGTAAGAGCTATGGCTGCAGTTTCTTCTATTACAATAGTTATTTTCTATATGCTTGCTCAGCTTGTAGGAGCAGGTGCACTTATTCAATTACTATTTGATATACCTTATACACTCGCTGTTGTTCTAGTTGGTATTATGATGACCATCTACGTATTATTTGGTGGTATGACAGCAACAAGTTAGGTACAAATGGTTAAAGCGGTATTACTTATGATTGGTACTGTGATTATTTCATTTTTAGTGTTATTACATTTTGACTTCAATCTTTCTACGATGTTTGGTGAAATGCATAACGTTAAGTCATCTGAATTCAAAGGTGAATTTATTAATCCGGGTTCACAAGGTAAACCACCGTTAGACAACATCTCATTAATTATTGCGTTACTCTTTGGTACAGCTGGGTTACCACACATATTGATGCGATTCTTTACAGTTAAAGATGCTAAAACAGCAAGATCTTCTGTAATGTGGGCAACATGGATTATCGGTATTTTTTACATTTTAACGATATTCCTTGGATTTGGTGCAGCAGCATTATTAACACGTGAAGAAATTATTGCGGCTAACCCTGCAGGTAATATGGCAGCTCCATTATTAGCAGCAAAATTAGGTGGAGATTTCTTAATGTCGTTCGTTTCTGCCGTAGCATTTGCTACGATTTTAGCAGTAGTTGCAGGCTTAGTATTAACAGGCGCGTCTGCATTCGCACATGATATTTACGGGCAAGTTATTAAAAAAGGTAAAATAAGCGAACGCGAACAGATGAAAGCAGCAAAATTAGCTTCATTAACCGTTTCAGTTGTATCTATTATATTAGCCTTATTTGCTCAAAATTTAAACGTAGAATTCTTAGTATCATTAGCATTTTGTGTCGCAGCAAGTGCTAACTTACCTGTCATTGTATTTACGATATTCTGGAAGAGATTTAATACACACGGTGCCATCACAGGAATAGCTGTCGGTTTAATCGTGTCACTTGTACTCGTTATACTAAGTCCAAATGTCATGAATCCAGCAGGAACAGCATTTATTACAATGTCTCCTATATTCCCGTTATCAAACCCTGCAATCATATCAGTACCAGCAGGCTTTATTGGTGCATTTTTAGGAACATTCCTAGGTAAATCAGAATCACATGATAAATTCCAAGAAGTTCAAGTTAAATCAGCAACCGGTATATCAACTTCAGATATTACACATTAAAAATTCGATAGTATTGTAGTAGTATTTAGGGACAGAATTCTGAGTAATGTCCCTAAGGAGTGCTGTTAGGGACACAATTCTGAGTAATGTCCGTAATGACACAATCCTAACTACCATTTCTCGGAATTCTGGTAATTAGATCAACCAACTAACGCATTAAATGTCAAAAACCGCTTAGACATCCATCGTGTCTAAGCGGTTTTTTCTTATTTTAATTTTGCTTTTTGTAAGAACTTCACTTTTTTGCTAAGTGATTTTGAAGATTTTTGTTTAAGCATTTTATTTCTTATTTTAATTTTTAAAGTACTTGATGATTGTGCTGCTTTACCGATTTTTCTTGATTTTAAGATGACTTTTTTGGTATGTTTCGTTCTTAATTTATCATATCGTTTTAAATCTGATTCTATATCTCGATCGTTAATTAAATTAACTAATGTTACGGCGTCTTCTATTGCTTGGCCAGCGCCTTGTCCCATGTTCGGTGTTGTTGCATGTGCTGCATCACCTAATAGAACAACTCTGTTTGAAACGAAAGATTTCAATGGTACGAGGTCATACATATCATGATGTAATATGCCTGTTTCTTCTTGTGCATCTAATACAGTTCTTACTTCATTTGGAAATTGATTGAAGTATGCTTGAAGATGTGGTTTCTCAAATGACTTAAATTGCAAATCATTTTCTTTAGCATTCATTGTACAGAACCAGTATAATTCGTTGTCTTTTAAAGGTACAATGCCAAATCTTCCTTTATGTCCCCAATATTCTAAAGTAACATCTTGTTCGATATTTAACTTCTCGTTTACAACGCCTCTGAAACAAGTGTATCCAGCATACTTAGGTGCTGATTTCGGATACAGTTGTGTTCTTACTTTTGAATGTATTCCATCTGCTGCAATTACTAAATCAAATTGTTCTTCTAAACCATTTGTAAAATAAAGTCTCACATCGTCAGCTGTTTGCTTAAATGTTTTAACTTCGTGATTTAAATAAATATTATCTGTTGGTACATGTGTTTTTAAAATTTCATGTAACACTTTTCTATGAATCGTAATATTTTTATGTTCATCTTGATTCATCATTAATGAATTTAAAAATTCATCTAAATCAGATCTAATCTCTATTTTTCTTAATGGCTGGCCTTCTTGCTCAATTGCATAAGCCATTTTATATTGTTTCAATGCTTTAAGGACATTACTTCCAATACCTAAACCGGCACCATCTTGGTCTAAATTGCCACGTTGTTCATATACATAAACTTCATGTCCCGTTTGAGTTAGTAATCCAGCAGTCGTTAACCCACCGATGCCTGCCCCAATTACAGCAATTTTCATTTTGTTCACTACTTTCTTTGAAATAAAAATTTGATTATAAGGTTTATTTTAACATGAATCCTTACATATCTTTACCCCCAGTTCATATTGAACTAGGGGTATATTTTATTTGTAATAGTCTTTATGGACTTTTGATTTTTTCAAATTATGGTCATCATAATAGCCTTCCATAATTTTACCGATACTTGTTGCCCAATTCACATCTGTTGCATATAGGTGTTGTCCAGGATTATAAGGATTCCATCTCATTTTATATAATGTGTCTTGCCCATTGTTAAGATAATCCTTTTTAATAAATTCAGCGCCTCCATTTATAGCTTTTTCTGGAGAAGTCCAACCTTTTTTACGCGCATAACTACTACCCGTTTCCACAGCATCTTGATCAAATGCCCCGATTCCATAAAAATTATAGAATGTTTTACCATTAGACATTTTGACACCACTAGCCAATTCAGAATTACCATTGCCAGTTTCGATAAAAGCATGGCTCATCAAGTATATGACATTAATATCATATTTTTCTTGAGCATCTATAAAAGCTTTTTCTTTACCTTTTAATATGCCTTTATCTTTTAAAATTTCTTTAACTTGTTTTTCTGATACATCTACTTTTTTAGATATATCTATGAATTGAAAGTCTGTCTGACTTTTGTCGATATCCATAAATTTATCGATTTCTTTTTTATCAGCATACACAAATTTATTGTCCTTTTGTGTAACGGCTGGTGCATCACTTTGCGTTTGAATTTCAAGCGCTTCTTCATAAGTATGTGTTTGATGATTTTTAAAAAAAGGAGACTCAAAAATAAATAATAAAACAATAAATATAATAATAATTGTGAGCCCTAAAATTAAAGAAAACCTTTCTCTCAAAAAGTTAATAATATTCACACCTCTTCTATTTGTATAAGCATTGTTACTGTTTTAACTTATCTTATATTTTCTTAAATTTCAACGAAATGTTTTCAAAAAATAAGAGCGAGACAGAAATCTGTCTCACTCTTCTCTACTCATACCTTTTAAAAAGTTCAATAATAGCGTTACACTTTGATTAATTTCTGGATCTTTAAGTGCGCCTAATAAATCTGTTACGGAAGTCTTCTTATAAGGATTAGCCCTATTCGCTACTTTCATACCGTTATTAATTCTTCTCACGAAAGTCGATGTTTCTTCTATATCCAATTCTCCTAATAGAAATAGAACTTGTCCCAGATTTCCTAAAATACCTTCATATTGTTCTTTATTCAGTTCATTGACGATATTTTTCGTAATGATTTTACGTTGCACAATGGCTGCGTGAAATGCATCCAACGCTTCCGCTTCTTCCAGTGCATCGAGTATATCAATTCCTTTTTCAATGGCAATTTTTCGATCTGATAATCGTGATTTAATGTCATTCATATTTTCTTCAATTATATATTCTCTACTTTTATGAATTTTCTTAATCACTTTAACTCTTTCACCCATTATAAATCGCCACCTTTACTAGGGAATGTATAACTTGATTTCGCCCACTTATCTTGTACTCTCACACTAATCTGAGGCTGTCTATTACCAAAACGCGAATTATGTTTAGGTATAGGCGATTGCCCTTTTTTAGTGACAACTTCTAACTTCGCATAATTATCTTTATATGCTGGTGTATTTGTATCTTTATCAACATCACTATCTGTTACAAAGTTAGGTGCGCCTTCATTCTGATCATTTAATGGAATATAAATATTATTACCTGATACTCTATCTGTAACTTGTACATTCACTTCTACTGTACCTACTTTAGAAGTTATTTTAACTCTCGCACCATTTTCGATACCGTGTTCTTCAGCGAGTTCTTTAGAAATTTCACAGAAGTTTCTAGGTAATTTATATTTTAAACCAGGTACTTGATAAGTCATATTACCTTCATGGAAATGTTCTAACACTCGACCATTGTTAACGTGTAATGACATTTCTTTAGTCTTTTTAGATTCAACATTAAATGACAATGGATAAAGTCTAGCTTTGCCATCAGGGAAATTAAATCTTTCTGTATATAATAATGGTGTATCAGTGCCATCATCATTCATCGGCCATTGTAAACTATCAAATCCTTCTAGACGATCATACGTAATACCTTTAACTAAAGGCATGAGTGATTGTGCTTCATACCATATTTCACTAGGATGTTGATAATCCCAATCTGCGCCTAGTGACTGTGCAATTAATTGAATGATTTCCCAGTCTGGTTTAGAATCTCCAAGCGTGTCTAATGCTTTATTGATTCTTTGAACGCGTCTTTCAGTGTTTGTAAATGTACCATCTTTTTCTAATGAAGGAGATGCTGGTAAGACTACATCCGCAAATTCGGCTGTTTTTGATAAGAATAAATCTTGAACGACTAAGAAATCAATTTTCTCAAATGCTGATCTGACATAATTGATATTAGCGTCTACAACACCTGTATCTTCACCTTTAATATAAAGTGAGTGTAATGTCCCTTCATGTATACTATCTATCATTTGATGGTTGTCCAAACCTCTTTCTGAATCGAGCGAAACTTGCCAAGCTTGTTCAAATTTATGTCTCACTTCATCATCAGACACATCTTGATATCCTGGGAATGTGTTAGGCATACTGCCCATATCACTACATCCTTGAACATTGTTGTGACCTCTTAAAGGATAAGCACCTGTGCCAGGTCTCATATAGTTCCCTGTTATTAATAATAAGTTTGAAATAGCTGTACTTGTATCACCACCGATACGATGTTGCGTTACACCCATTGCCCAACAGATGGATAGAGATTCAGTTTCTGCAACTTGTTTAGCAATATGTTTGAGTTCTGTTTGACTAATGCCTGTTAAACTTTCTGCATACTCTAACGTAAATGTATTAAGACTTTCATAATAACTATCAAAATCATTAACCCATTTATTAATAAAAGCTTCATCGTGCCAATTTTGGTCGATAATATATTTTGTAACAGCTGATAGCCAAACTAAATCTGTACCAGGATTTGGTTGATAAAATTTATCTGCACGTTCCGCCATCTCATGTTTTCTAATATCAAATACATATAATTTTTGTCCCAATAATTTATGTGATCGTTTAATTCTACTCGCGATAACTGGATGTGCTTCAGCTGTGTTTGTACCGATAGTAATGACCATTTTAGCTTTTTCTAAATCTTCAATTGAACCGGAATCACCACCATAACCCACTGTTCTAAACAATCCTTGAGTAGCGGGTGATTGACAATATCTAGAACAATTATCGACATTATGCGTTCCGATAACTTGTCTCGCTAATTTCTGCATTAAATATGATTCTTCATTTGTACATTTAGAAGATGAAATAAACGCTAATGCGTCTTTACCATATTGATTTTTAATTTGAGAAAATCTAGTACTAATCACTCTTAAAGCTTCATCCCATTCAACTTCTTGGAAATAGTCTTCTTTTCTAACTAAAGGTTTCGTTAATCTATCTTCAGAATTCACATAGTCCCAGGCGAATTTCCCTTTAACACACGTAGAAATATGATTCGCTGGAGAATCTTCATGTGGTAACACTCTTAATATTTCTCTATCTTTTGTCCAAACATCAAATGAGCAACCTACACCACAGTATGTACATACTGTCTTCGTCTTCTTAATGACATCTTCTCGCATCGCCGCTTCTGAGTCAGAAATCGCAAATAGTGGTCCATATCCAGTTTCAGCTTTTTTAGTGAGTTCAATCATCGAACGTAATAAGCCAGGTTCTTGATCAGTCATATAGCCTGCATTACCCAGCATGTTATTTTCCATCAAAGCATTACAAGGACATACTGTTACACATTGTCCACAGTTCACACAACTTGATTCATCAATCGCGCGATCATTGTCCCAAATAACTCTAGGTTGTTTTCTTTCCCAATCAATCGTCAATGTTTCATTCACTTGTACATCTTGACATACTTCTACACATCTACCACATAGAATACATTGATCTGGATCATATCTATAAAATGCCCCAAAATCTTTTTCATAACCTTTAGATTGAAATGGATTAGATTGATGTTCTAAACCAAATTCACCCATAGTATTATGAATTTCGCAATTTCCATTATTATAATCACAAACTGTACAATATAATTCATGATGTTCAAGCACTCTGTCCAATGCTTGTTTCTGAGCTGATTTCACGGATTCAAGTTGCGTATTCACAACCATGCCATTCTCAATCATCGTACTACATGCACGTTGAAGTTGCCCATTAACTTCGACGACACATGAGTCACACGTTTCAATCGGTCCTAAAGATTCGTTGTAGCATATAGACGGAACAAAGGATAACTTTTCAGCTTTAATAAAGTCTAATAGCCTCATGCCCTCTTCTACAAGAAAATCTTTACCATCAATTGTTATAACCTGATGTTCTTGCATATTGACTACCCCCTCTATGAAATAATGCCCAAAAAAGCCAAATATATTCATGATTAAATGAAACGGCTTACTTTTGATTATAATTTTGTAATTTTACAATTGCAAATAATTGTTACACTTACTATATTAATAAATTTTCAGAAATTTCAAAAATATTATTGATACACTGTAAAATTTTTGCTAATCTATGAATATTCTTAGTTTGAAAGAAGGTTTTACAATGGTTACATTTATTTCTAGTATTATTATTTTAATTTTGGGATATATCTTTTACGGTAAATACGTTGAACGCGTATTTGAAATACATCCAGATAAACAAACACCAGCGTATAGTAAACAAGATAATATGGATTTTGTACCTATGCCTGCTTGGAAAGGATGGATGATTCAGCTGCTTAACATAGCTGGATTGGGTCCGATATTTGGTGCAGTAGCTGGTGCTTTATATGGACCAGTAGCATTTATCTGGATTGTTGTAGGGTGTATCGTTGCTGGAGGTGTACATGATTACTTCTCAGGCATGCTAAGTTTGAGACATGGTGGTGCACAGTTCCCTATGCTTGTACAACATTATTTAGGTAAGATTATTAGAGTGTTCACAGACGTTGTGTCTGTCGTCTTGATGGTGCTTGTTGCAGCTGCATTTGTTGCTGGGCCAGCTCAATTATTATCGAGCAAGACACCTATTTCATTCTTCGTAGCCTTAGTTATCATTTTTACATACTTTATACTAGCAGCTATTCTTCCTATCAATAAAATAATTGGACGTATTTATCCAATATTCGGTGTTATCTTAATCGTTATGGCCGTTAGTGTAGCCGTTGCTTTAATATTCAGTGGTAAACATATTCCTGAAATTACAATTCATAATATGCATCCTAAAGAACTACCTGTTTGGCCATTACTTATGGTGACAATATCTTGTGGTGCCATTTCAGGTTTCCATTGTACGCAAAGTCCGATCATTTCAAGAACAGTTAAAAATGAATCAGAAGGTAGAAAAGTCTTTTATGGCGCAATGATTTCAGAAGGTATTATTGCATTAATTTGGGCAGCAGCTGGTATGACTTTCTTCGGTGGTACTGAAGGATTAGCAGCAAAATTACAATCAATCGGTCCAGCTGGTGTCGTTGACCAAATCTCAATGGAACTATTAGGACCATTCGGTAGTATCCTTGCACTACTTGGTGTCATCATCCTACCTATTACAACAGGTGATACTGCACTTAGAAGTTCAAGAATGATTATAGAAGATTTCATAAGAGATAAAGTAAAAATTAAACCAAAAGTATTAATGATCGCAGCAAGCTTTGCGGTAGGATTACCAGCTTTCTTACTATCAACAATTGATTATTCATTCTTATGGAGATATGTTGGATTCTCAAATCAAATCGTCGCAACCGTTATGTTGTGGGTAAGTGTAAGTTACTTATTAAGATATGGCAAGAAACATCTAGTAGCCGGAATACCAGCGTTATTCATGACAGGAGCAATTAGTGTATATGTGTTATACGCACCTGAAGGATTATCATTACCATATCAAACATCAGTAATTGGCGGTTCAATCGTATTTCTAATTGTCGCTTTATTATATGTACGTGCAATTATTAAACATGCAGATACAAGTAGAATCCCAACACCTACAAGAGATTTATATACATCTTAAAATGTAGAATATGGAGACTTCCGATAATACGTCGGAAGTCTTTTTTATGAGTATGTTGTGTGTGATGTGAAGATAGCGAGATTATTAGTTCCAATTCTGTAGGATTTTGTAATTATAGACGTCTGTAGTTACAATTCGACCGACTTTTGTAATTAACAGACCTAATACATACACCTCAATATCGAAATACTCAATACTTCTATACCTTCTAAACCTTCTATTATTGTTAAAGCTTACAAATATTCGTATATTTTTTATTCTCACAATCTATCTATAATATCCAAACAGTTGTACTATTGTATTAGATCATATTTTAAAAAGGAGAGATTATTCATGTCTATAGACATAAAATCATTAGAAGATAAGTATCCTATTATTTCTAATATTAAAAATGGAGAAGAAATATTCTGGAAAAATCCTGACTATTTAGCGACTACTGATTTACCATTTTCAATGGATGATGTATTAGATGCTGAACAACGATTAGCTCGTTTTGCACCGTATATTGAAGAAGTCTTTCCTGAAACGAAACAAAACAATGGAAAAATTGAATCTCAAATTTTTTCATTAAATCATTTAAAAAAAGCACGATTCAGTCATTTAAAGGGACATTTATTACTTAAAGGTGACCATGCTTTACCTATTTCAGGTTCTATTAAAGCACGTGGTGGCATTTATGAAGTGCTAAAGTTTGCTGAAGAAACGGCAATGAAAGAAACTGATTTTACGATTAATAGTGATTACCGCCTACTCGCTACTGAACAATATCAATCTATTTTCTCTAAATATAGAATTGCTGTTGGTTCTACTGGTAATTTAGGATTAAGCATCGGTATTATGAGTGCCAAATTAGGATTCAAAGTAACGGTTCATATGTCTCAAGATGCTAAAGCATGGAAAAAGGACCTTCTCCGTTCTAAAGGAGTCGAAGTCGTAGAACATGTCCAAGATTACGGTTATGCTGTAAAAGAAGGTCGTAAAGCTGCAGCAGATGATCCTTATTGTCACTTTGTTGATGATGAAGCATCTAAAGATTTATTTTTAGGATATGCAGTTAGCGCGCTAAGACTTAAACATCAATTGAAAGATTTAAATATTCATGTAGATAAAGCACATCCGTTATACGTCTATTTACCATGTGGCGTCGGTGGTGGTCCTGGTGGTGTCGCATTTGGATTAAAACTCATTTATGGCGATCATGTACATCCTATCTTTATCGAACCTACTGAAGCACCTTGTATGACTTTAGGCATGATTACACAGTTACATGATCAAATTTCAGTTCAAGATATAGGTTTATCCGGAAAAACAATTGCAGATGGTTTAGCAGTCAGTCGTCCATCGAAATTAGTCGGAAACATTATGACTTCATTATTATTTGGTTCGTGTACAGTAAATGACCATCAACTTTATCTTTATTTAAAATCATTAAAAGATCATGAAAATATCTTTATCGAACCTTCAGCTACTTCAGGTTTCCAAGGTTTGAAATATATTCATGACTTAAATTATGGTTCTGAAAATGCCACGCACCTCGTTTGGTCAACAGGCGGTAACATGGTGCCAGAAAATGAACAAAAGATTTATTATCAAGAAGCTGTAGATATAGAAAAAAGGGGGTATGAAGATTGATTTTATTAATTATTCTAGGCATTTTAGCAGGGTTATGTGTACCATTACAAACTTCTATTAACACGAAACTTGGTAGTTACACGAAATCACCGATACTTGCATCATTTTATTCATTCTTAATTGGAACAATTGTGTTAATCATTGTGAATACTATTATGAATCCACAAAAATTAACACCTTCATTTATCATGAATCAAGACTTTTCATACGTTTGGTTTACTGGTGGTCTATTAGGCGTCGTCTTTTTAACAGGAAATTTATTATTACTTCCAAGAATTGGTGCCGCATTAACAGTCGTGATGACTGTTTCCGGTCAAATTATAATGGGACTGATCATCGACCAATTCGGATTATTTGATGCTGACATTCATACAATCAATATCGGAAGAATTTCTGGCGTAATTTTGATGTTACTGGGTATATTATTAATGAATTATAAAAAGAAATCATCACGTGTCATTACAACACAATCTAACCATACAAACTATTGGATGATTCTCGGTATTATGACAGGTTGTCTTCCCCCTATTCAAACAGCTATTAATAGTGCTCTTAGATATGAAGTAGATTCATTTTATTTTTCAGCACTTATATCATTCGCTGTTGGGACAATCGCTTTATTTATGCTTTCACTTATTCTTGTTCGTAGAATTCGTTTTAGCTTCCATCAATCCGAACAAGGTACGATTAAACCGATTTACTTTATTGGTGGTGCATTAGGTGTTGTATTTGTTACGACAAACATACTACTTATGCCTGAACTCGGTGCAGCACTTACATTAATGGTCGTTATATTTGGACAAATGTTAATGGGGCTTTTAATTGATCACTTCGGTTTATTTAATACACCAAAATTTAAAATTACAACGAGACGATTAATTGATGCGATATTAGTCTTTGTCGGCATTGTCATTCTTAAATTATTCTAATTTAATAATAAGGAGGTCGTTGTGATGGATCTTTCACTTAAATCTGGCGATGGTATGTTGAACATTAGAGTTGGCGCAATCATCAAAGATAAGCATGGTTATTGTTTTCATTATGATAAAAAACATGATTTTTATGCATTAATTGGTGGCAGAGTTAAATATTTCGAAAGCTCAGACTCAGCTATTAAACGTGAAATCAAAGAAGAACTTAATATTGAATGTGATGATATTTACTTTTTAACAACAGTTCAAAATTTTTTTGAATATGAAAGTACGTCTTATCATGAAATCTTATTTATTTATCATGCTACAATTCATAAATCTATAGAAGACTTGACCATTCCCTTCAATCAAAAAATTAAATATGTATCTTTAAGAGTCTCAGAAATTCCTGAAATTAAACTACTACCTCAAAAAGCAAAAGAAATCATTTTGAAAAGAGTAGATGTCGAGCCACTATTTATAGACAGAGATTTACCTAAATAATATTTATTTCTATTAAGAACGCGAAAAAACGCGTTCTTTTTTTATTATTTATAGTTCTTATAATCAATTAATCTGTCCGATTCTCATTTTAAATAAAATGTTTTCTATTAACAATTTGTGTACAAACCGTAAAATTTAGTCAAAAAGCCCTATATAATGTTTAGTTTTTACACTTTTAGGTTATTATATCTAAATATATAACAAAGTAGCTCCGTAATTCTTTCTGTATTATTTATTCTTTTACTTGTCACTTTGCTTACTTTAAATTATAATTAGTATGAAATTAGAATTATTATAATTAAGAATTCTTGAGGAGGATGTATGATATGAGTAATAAATCAAAACTTACAGGACTTTTTGGTGCGCCAGTATCAGATCGTGAAAATTCATTAACTGCTGGTAAACGCGGACCACTTGCTATGCAAGATATTTATTTCTTAGAACAAATGGCACATTTCGACAGAGAAGTGATTCCAGAGCGTCGTATGCATGCTAAAGGTTCTGGTGCGTTCGGTACTTTTACTGTTACACATGATATAACACAATATACAAATGCTAAAATATTCTCTGAAATTGGTAAACAAACTGAAATGTTTGCACGTTTCTCTACAGTTGCTGGTGAACGTGGTGCTGCAGAAGCTGAACGTGACATTCGTGGTTTCGCACTTAAATTCTATACTGAAGAAGGTAACTGGGACTTAGTTGGTAACAACACACCTGTATTCTTCTTCCGTGATCCTAAATTATTTGCAAGTTTAAACCATGTTGTTAAACGTGACCCTAAAACAAACATGCATAACCCACAATCAAACTGGGACTTCTGGACATTATTACCTGAAGCTTTACACCAAGTTACAATTTTAATGACAGACAGAGGTATTCCAAAAGGATTCCGTAACATGCACGGTTTCGGTTCACACACATACTCAATGTACAACGATGCTGGTGAACGTGTATGGGTTAAATTCCACTTCAGAACACAACAAGGTATCGAAAATTACACAGCAGAAGAAGCTGAACAAGTAATTGCTAAAGACCGCGAATCAAGTCAAAGAGACTTATTCAACGCGATTGAAGAAGGCAATTTCCCTAAATGGAAAATGTACATTCAAGTTATGACTGAAGAACAAGCAAGAAATCATAAAGATAACCCATTCGACTTAACTAAAGTTTGGTTTAAAGACGAATACCCATTAATTCCAGTTGGTGAATTCGAATTAAACCGTAACCCAGAGAACTATTTCCAAGATGTTGAACAAGCTGCATTTGCACCAACAAACATCATCCCTGGTATAGACTTCTCTCCAGATAAAATGTTACAAGGTCGTTTATTCTCATACGGAGATGCACAACGTTACCGCTTAGGTGTTAACCACTGGCAAATCCCAGTAAACTCACCAAAAGCTGCAACAAACGTTTGCCCATTCTCAAGAGATGGACAAATGAGAGTAGATGGTAACCTTGGTAGCGGCATTAACTACTATCCAAATAGTTATGAAGCACATCAATCACAACCAGAATACAAAAAACCAGGTTTAGAACTTGAAGGTGAATTATACGAACACGACTTCCGTGAAGATGACGATAATTACTATGAACAACCAGGTAAATTATTCCGTCTACAATCACCAGAACAACAACAACGTATTTTCCAAAATACAGCAAACGAAATGCAAGGCACTACTGACGAAGTAAAACACCGTCACATCCGTAACTGTTACAAAGCAGATCCAGACTACGGTAAAGGTGTAGCAGACGCATTAGGCATTGATATCAACTCAGTTGATTTAGAAGGATAATATATAAATAGCGTATAGGACAACGAATGTCCTATATGCTTTTTTTATGCATGTCTGAGACATCTCAGTGTCTCAGACTACATTATTATGAAGTTTAGTAATTGAGTATCGCTAACTTCCATTATTTCGAATTGTGGTAATTAGAAAGTACTCATTTACGGACATTTCTCGGAATTCTGTCCCTAACGACACTCCCACTAATTATATTTGACTTACTTTTTTAGCTTTAATCATGTGTAAGAAATAGAATGCGACTAATCCTAATAAGGCTACGATAGACATTGCTAAATATAATCCTAAATATCCGATTGAATGTGTGAAGTTACCTAATACATATGGTCCAAATCCTAATCCGAAGTCTAAGCCGATGAAATATGTTGATGTTGCTAATCCCATTGCTTCTACTGGCGATACTTTAACAACTAATGCTTGGAATATAGATTGTAAGTTACCAAATCCTAATCCTATAAATGCACCTGCGATTAATAAAATCGCACCATTGCTTGCAATACTAATTAGGAATAAACCAAGAATTAAACATATAAATGCTGGTATTGTAACGATATTCTCACCGCGTTGGTCCATAATTCTTCCTGTAAATGGTCTTGTAATTAAGACTGCTACTGCATATACAACAAAGAAGAAACTTGCTGCATCTACTAAGTGATTTTCTTGTGCGAAGAATTGAATAAATGACAATACTGATGAGTATGCAATACTAACAATTACAACTACGATTGCAATTGGTAAGGCATGTACTGAGAAGAAATCAGTAAGTTTAAATCCTTTTTTCTCTTCTGTTTTAACGCTAGCTATAACAGGTGTTTCAACTTTCATGAATAGTGACATAACAAATGCTACAACAATAAGTATCGTACAAATTGTAAATAGTCCAGACATTGGAATGTGTTGATATAGTAATAAGCCTATAAATGGTCCGATTGCTGTACCGAGTACCATACTTAAACTATACATACTGATACCTTCACTACGACGTTGTGCTGGTGTGATAAATGCTGCAATTGTTCCTGTAGCTGTACTTGCTACCCCACTTGCAATACCATTTAGAATACGTGCGATTAATAACAATGCGAATGATGATGCAGTCACGAGATATAAACCGTTTGTGATAACTAGTAGAATCCCACCGATGACTAATACTTTCTTACTACCTAATAAATTGATATATTTACCTGTTAAAAATCTACCTACTAATGATCCAACTATGAATAAACCTGATGCTAGACCAGCCATACTGTCTGAAACACCGAACGTTTCTTTACTATAACCACCTACTGTTACTAATAGTAAATACATTGATAAAAATATAAAAAAGCTAATAACAAAATTAAATATAAAATCTTTTGTCCAAATCGGTTTCTTAATTTGGTCATTCATTACTCTGTTTCCTCCTCTATTAAATAACTTCTCAAATTCTCTAAAATCTCTTGTGACTTATTAAGTTCTGCTTCATCGACACCAATTGCTTGCAGACATTTTTCTTGAAATACACCAATTCTATGAAGAATTTCATCGAATTGATTTTGACCTTGCTCAGTTAATGTAAGGAATTTTTCTCTTTTATCTTCTTTACTATTAACTGCTTGAATCAATTCCCGTTCGATTAATTTTTTTATAATTTTACGAGCTGTAGGTTTCTCAATAAAAGAACGCTTAGAAACTTGAACAAGTGTAGTTGGTTGATTATATGCGATATCATGTAACACTTTGTACTGCGCAGCATATAAATCAAAAGGTTCCAATATTTCATTAATATGATGAATATATGGTCGGTACAAATTTGTATAGGAATATAAAAAGTTCTTCATTGTTTTCACCTTTTCTCATAAAATATAGTTAGCTTTGCTAACTAATACTCAATCATTCTACGCCCATCGTCATGTTATGTCAACACCTTATTACACTTCTAACAACAATTTTTCAAAAATTTCTATTATAATAATATTAAACAAATATAAGGAGGAACATGATATGTTAAATGATTTCTATGAAAGATTATCTAAGAAAGAAAATAAAATGATTGAAATCAGAAGATACTTACATGAGCATCCTGAGTTATCTTTTGAAGAAAAAGAGACAGCCCAGTATATTGCTGACTTTTATAAAGATAAGGATGTCACATTACAAACACATATCGGAGGAGAAGGCATTTACGGTATTAAAGTAACCATTGATTCTGGTAAACCAGGTAAGACGTTAGCGTTACGCGCTGATTTCGATGCATTACCAATAAAAGAAGATACTGGCCTACCTTTCAGTTCTAAAAATGAAGGTGTCATGCATGCTTGTGGTCATGACGCGCATACTGCATATATGATGGTGCTTGCTGAAACTTTAATTGAAGTGAAAGATCAACTTAAAGGTAAGATTGTCATCATTCACCAACCTGCAGAAGAAAAGCCACCTGGTGGTTCACAATACTTAATTAAAGATGGCATTCTTGATGGTGTTGATAATGTTATCGGTGTCCATGTTATGAGCGCACTTGAAAGTGATCACGTTTATTATAGAGAAGGCAATGCTCAATCAGGTCGAAATATATTTAAATTAAAAATAACAGGACGTGGTGGTCATGGTTCTTCACCACATTTAACAAATGACCCAATTGTTGCAGCAAGTAGCTTTGTTATGTCTGTACAAACAATCGTTTCAAGAAGATTGAATCCATTTGATATGGGCGTTATTTCTATCGGTTCATTTGATGGTAAAGGACAGTTTAATATCATTAAAAATGAAGTCACTCTTGAAGGTGATGTTAGAGGCATGAACGAAGAAACACTGCAACTAATTGAATCAGAAGTTAAACGACTTTCTAAAGGTTTAGAATCTATGTATGGTGTTCAATGTGAACTTGAATATACGAGAGATTATCCAGTTCTATATAATGATCCTGAATTAACGAAACAAGTTGCTAAAGCAATTGAAGCGGCTAATATTCCTGAAGTTAAAAGTGTTGAACGTTGCGAACCACAACCTCCATCAGAAGATTTCGCTTACTATGCAAAAGAATTACCTTGTACCTTCTTCTATGTAGGCGCAAGTCCTAAAGATAAAGAAACATTCCCTCATCATCATCCTAAATTTGATATTGATGAAGGTTCTCTACTTATTGCAGCTAAATCAGTCGCTGCTGTTACGTTCGATTATTTAGGTGTTCAATAATCCAATTACTTAACAGATGTTAAGTATTATCACACCAAGTGTAAATTTATCTGACTCATATTTCTTTTTTCTTATTTTATATTTTATACTTTTAAAAAAATAAGGAGTTGAGGGAAGATGAGTCAGACAGATACACTTTTATTATTCGGATGTACGTTGTTAGTTTGGTTAATGACACCTGGGTTAGCATTATTTTACGGAGGATTAGTTCAATCTAAAAATGTTTTAAATACTTCGATGCACAGTATTTCAGCAATTGTTGTTGTAACATTCACATGGGTATTAATAGGATTTTCTATTAGTTTTGGTGGTAACAATTTATGGATAGGTGATTTCTCACACGCATTATTAAACGGTGTTGGATTCACACCTAATGGTAATTTTAGTGAAACCATTCCATTCGCATTATTTATGCTTTTCCAATTAACATTTTGTACCATTGCTGTTTCAATTCTTACTGGTTCAGTAGCTGAAAGAATGAAATTCGGACCATTTTTAATCTTTATGAGTTTATGGGTCATTCTAGTTTATAGCCCAGTAGCACATTGGGTATGGGGTGGCGGCTGGATTCACAAACTTGGTGCAATTGATTTTGCTGGTGGTACAGTAGTCCATATTTCATCTGGTGTTTCTGGACTTGTACTTGCCCTACTACTCGGTTCTAGAAAACCTAGCAATAAGAAACCACCACATAATTTAGTCATTACTTTAATCGGTGGTATTCTCGTATGGTTTGGTTGGTTTGGCTTTAATACAGGATCAGCTCTTACTTTCGATTCAGTTGCCATGCTTGCATTTGTTAATACAATACTAGCATCATGTGCAGGTATTGCCGGTTGGTCTATCTTTGAATATATTCAAAAGAAAAAAGTTACGTTAATCGGAACATTATCAGGAATGTTAGCAGGACTTGTAACGATTACACCAGCAGCAGGTTTTGTCGGTTACGGAAGTGCAATGATTCTAGGAATATTAGGTGGATTCGTTTGTTACTATGTTATCACGCACCTTAAAGTATTACTTAACTATGACGATGCATTAGATGCATTCGGTTTACACGGATTTGGAGGCGTCGTTGGTGCAATAGGAACAGGTCTTTTCCAAAATTCTAGCGTTAACTCAACAATAGCAGACGGTGTATTCTTTGGTGGTGGCATCATGCCAATAGTCGTACAAATCGTTGCCGTTGTCGTAACAATCGCATTTAGTGGCATCATGACTTACATCATCGCTAAAATCATCAGTATCTTTACAATATTAAGAACAGACGAAAAAGCAGAACTAGAAGGCTTAGATGCCGTCTTCCACGGCGAAACTGCATATGGATACGAACTCAAACAAGAAAAATCATAAAAATATATAGCACTAAAAAACAAGCATATCACTTAACTGAACCATTCAGTCATAACGTGATATGCTTGTTTTTGTTTAATATATTAATATTTAAGCTTTCTCCGCTTCTTTCTTCTTACGTGGATAGCCTATTATAATAGACACGATACCGCATATGCCTAATAAATATGGATAAAATGAATATGGTAATAGTGATACTGTTGATATTCCTGCGACGCTTGTTGCTGCTAATACTTGTGCGCCATATGGAATAATCCCTTGTATTGTACTTGCAAATATATCTAATATACTTGCTGATTTTCTGCGATCAATTTGATAATCATCTGCTATTTCTTTTGCGAGTGGTCCTGCTGTAATGATTGAAATTGTGTTGTTAGCTGTTGCTAAATTTGTCACGCTTACTAAACTGGCAATTCCAAATTCAGCGCCGCGTTTAGATTTCAAGCGTTTCGTTACGGTATTCAGCAACCATTTTATTCCGCCATGGTATTCTATGAGACCAATTATACCGCCGATTAATAATGCAATCATAGAAATATCTTGCATGCCGATAAGTCCATCTGAGATTGCTTTTAAATTTTCTGCTAGTGTAAATGAGCCGTCTAATAATCCTATTAAGCTTGCTACGATGACACCAAGCACTAATACCATCAATACGTTCATTCCACATAACGCACTAATTAATACAAATACGTATGGAATGACTTTAATGATACTATAGCCACCTTGACTGGCATCTGTCATACCTGCATCTTTTGTAACAAACCATAGTATAAGCACTGTTAAAATAGCACCTGGTAATACAATTAAGAAATTCATCTTAAATTTATCGCTCATTTTTGTTTGTTGCGTTCTAACTGCCGCAATTGTTGTATCTGAAATCATTGATAAATTATCACCGAACATTGCACCACCTACGACAGTTGCTGTTGTTAAAGCAAGTGAGATATCTGTTGCTTCTGAAATACCTACGCCTACTGGTACTAATGCTGCTACTGTTCCCATTGATGTACCCATAGCTACTGAAATAAATGCACCAACTATGAATAATCCTGGTAATAAAAACTGTCCGGGAATTAAAGATAATCCTAAATTAACAGTTGAACTTACAGCCCCCATACTTTTAGCTGTTTGACTAAATGCACCTGCCATTAAAAAGACAAACACCATTAATAAAATGTTAGGATGAGCTGCGCCTTTCGTAAATATATCTAATTTTTTAGCTAAAGGCGTCTTTGGATACATAGCACATACAAAGACTGCTGCAATCAGAATCGCTATATTTAAAGGTAAGTAATTAAAATCTTTCATGATTAATCCAGTACCTATAAACAGCGTTACAAATACGATTAACGGTAATAAAGCGATAAATGATCCTTTATGATTAATTTGATTCATTATTTTCTCCTCTTATATATCTTGAATACTTTAAAAGGGTACAGGACATATTGTTTCTCGTCAAATATTAATTTTTAATTTTACCATTTGATGATTAAATCATCAAAATCAGGTAATATAACTATCATAAGATTAAAGCAAATGTTAAGGGGTTCAATTATGATTATTAGTAATACAATCAATGATTTTTTTAATAACTTTCATTTAAATGAACAATCGAGACTTTCCTATTTTACAAAGTATCATGCAGAGTTTCAGCATGCAGGTTATGATGAACATTTACTATGTCAAAGTATCCATCCAAATCTTCTAAAATTAGAACAAGACCTTCCCTTAATTTTAAAAATAAACACGAAATTGGTTCATATTATCTTTGAAGTAAGGCTGAAATTTCTAAAGCAATATCAAACATATTTAAGGCCAGATATTTATTTTCTTGTTGGGATATATAAAGAAGATGCTTCAATTCAATTAGAAGATAACGCACATTTATATTTATTTATAGAATCTATATGTCATAAATATGATTTATTATACGATGTGATAGCCTACTATTTTGCGAAGTTATACATATATGAAATCATTAAAGATTACTACCCTGAAAAGGTTACGACGACTATTTTGAACAATAAACATGTCGTATTAGAAGAAGCGATTGTCTTACATATATTAAAGACGCTCAATTATACATATCCTTATAAAGATAGACATGACTTTAAAGCCATTCAACAATCAGCCTCTAAACTTGAATCTGAATTAACGACAGAGACCATACTTCAAATTATTCAAAAATAAAAAATACTTTCATATCCTATTCATTTAAAAGAATTGGTTATGAAAGTATTTTTGTTTATAAAGTCTTCATTAAATCTCTAATCAATATTGTGATGTTGTGTTTTTTAGACTGTTCACTTAAGAAAAGTGCAATTTCTAATTGTTTCTTATCTGTATCATTTAGAATGCCCATCTCTAATCGTGATTGCACAATATTATAAACTAATTCGCTATATAACATATATCTATTCGATTTAATCGTAATATCTAATGCAGATTGAGCATAAGCTAAACATCTGTCATAAGCTTTTTCATTCGAGTAAATATTAGATAATGTATATAACAATTTGATTTGATAATTATCGTCTACATTATAACGTTTAGCAATTTCTAAACCTTGTTCTAGTGATGACTTTGCTTTTTCATTTTCATTCTGTCTATAGTAGTAAATTGCGCGCGTATTACAGATAGAAACTTGTAATTTCTCATACATATTATGATCCATTAAACGATACGCTTCTTCTATTAGTTGTAGAGATTGTTCAACATCATCATGCTTATAAAAAGTAATAATCGATCTTACCCACTTCGAAGCAGCAATTTCATCTGTTGAACTATTTGATAAATAATTGCCATCTATAATAGGTATGAGTGCATCATAATCACGCTCTTCTAACAATCTTTCTATTACTTTTAACTTCTGTTCTAATTGAGTATCTAACTCATCGCCAATATATAAATAGTCCATACTACAATTTAATCTTCTTGAAATGTTAAAAAGTAGTTGAGATCCCGGTTGTAATTCATTCTTTTCTATTTTTGAAATTTGACTTTGAGTCGCAATACCTTGCGCTAAATTCTGTTGAGAAAGCTTTAAATCTATTCTCCTTTGTTTGACACGTTCTCCTAATTTCATATATAACGCTCCCCGTATTCAGTTATCGAATTAACATGTTTGAATAACCCACGCTATGCATATCATCTGGTATCGGTGTTGCTGTGCATATTTGTCCCGTCAAATATACACGACCTCGATTCATAAGCATTTTACGATGTATCATATGTTTCGGATTCTGCATGTTAATCTCCTCCTCTTTATTTTAAGTCTCAATGTGTGAAAATACAATTATTTTATCCAGTTACGCCTACTGAATTCCAAGCATTGACCACTTGTTGAACTTCTGTTGAGTTTGCACCATATAAATCAGATGCTGCTTGTTTTAATGCATATTTAGCATCTAAGAATGAAGAGTTTGAACTTAAGTATTGTGTTAAAGCTCTATAATAGATATCTTCTGATTTTTCTTTTCCAATTTTAGTAATCGTTAAATAAGCAGCTTTATTTGGTATACCACTATTAATATGCACACCACCACAGTCACCTTGGTCAGTATTTGGCAAGTTCTGATAGTTATTCATATGTGCAGGTTGATTATATTGTTCTGGATTTGAAAGACTTCTTAATCCATCACCTGGTTTACCTGGCGTGTATACATCTTCTCCCATTAACCAGTCTTCTGGATCAACGAAGTAACCAAACACATCTGACATCGATTCATTTAAAGCACCTGGTTGATTCTCATATACAAGGTTTGCACTATGTTCTGTCACAGCATGTGTTAATTCATGTGCAACAACATCATCTGCAGCTGATAATGATGTAAATGTTGTACCATCTCCATCTCCATACACCATGTATTGACCATTCCAAAAGGCATTATTATAATTTCTATCAAAATGAACAATAGAATTAATTTCTGCACCGTTTCCATCATAACTATCTCTATTGTGTGTGTTTAAATAGTAGTCATATGTTTTAGCAGCATTATAATGCGCATCTACTCCTGCAGCTTGATTTTTACTATTAAAGTTTGTATCCGTATCTGTCATAAGTGAAAAGCTAGACGTACCATTCTTTGCATCATAAGTATGGATTGTTCCAGAATGTGTTTCATCTTGTAAACCATAACCATTGCTTATTTTTGTTAAATTGAGTGGATTTTTAGTGTCCCCATTAACACCTACACCACTTCCTGAAATATGTTCAATTTTATTTTTCTTACTTACAACTTCACCAGTTTCAGCATCAATTTTAATTTCCCAACGTGCTGGTTTAGGATCTAAATAAATAATTTCAACATTATAGACTAATTTTTTCTTTTCAGCATTGATCACTAGTTCATCTTTATTAACGACTTTTTGTCCTTTAATATTTTTCACTTCATTTTGGCTCACGCCAATACTTTCAAAAGCTTTATTAACCGCTTCATCTTTAGATAAGCTTTGTTTATTTGTATATGTAACTTTTTCTGTATTGACATCCCCATTGACGAGCTCTAATTCTTGATTATCATTGGTATGTATCTTGACTTCTTTATCTTCGACAACGTAGTTATCTACTTTAGGTTTTAAAGTATAATGCGTAAATCCTAAGTTATCTTTAAATTCATTTGCTACTTCAAATTGTTTGTAACTTTTCTTAATATTTGGATTGCCTGGTAATTGACTCAAAATCTCTTGCGCTTCAGCTTTTGTGTTTATTTCTTGTTTAGGAATTGATTTTAATTCCTTTTGATCTAAAGGACTACTTTCTTTCGCACTAGCCACATTTGATAATCCTAAAGTCAAAGCCATAACTGAAGTAAAACCTACTGATAAAATTTTTTTCGATCGATACATTTAATCCACCCCTATATATTTTTAGAATAAGTACAATTTAATTATATATAATTTGGAGTATAAAGTCACTATAAAAAGTGTAATTTTATATTACCTTTATATTACATATAGAATATCGACATATATTAATTTGATTTGCTACATTTTGATTTAACGACATACTTACTCTAAAATATATATAAAGAAAGCTTTAAAGGAGGATGCTGATGTTTACAATTATTAAAAATGGTGATGTATATTCACCGAACTATAAGGGTCAGCAATCGATACTTATTCAAGGGCGATCTATTATTAAAATCGGAGATATAGATAATGAATTAATAAAGCAACTGGATCCAAACTTAAAGATCATCGATGCTACAGGATATACGGTTATGCCGGGGATTATAGACCCACATATTCATTTGCTTGGAGGTGGCGGAGAAGCGAGTTATGTGACACGAACACCAGAAGTCCAATTAACGCATTTAATATCAAATGGTATTACAAGCGTAGTTGGCTTAATAGGTACAGATGGTATTTCTCGAACACTAACAAGTTTATATGCAAAGGCTCAAGCATTAGAAGCTGAAGGTGTTTCTACATATATGTACACAGGTAATTATCACTTACCCGTTACTACAATTACAAACTCCATCAAAGAAGATTTGTTTTTAATTGATAAAGTGATTGGCACTGGTGAGATAGCAATAAATGATTTCAGATCATCTATACCAACAACTGAAGAACTCGCAAGAATTGTGGCTGATACAACAGTTGGCGGTATGCTAAGTGGGAAAGCTGGTGTAACACATTTTCATATAGGTACAGGTAAACATAAACTGAAACAAATTCATGACCTAATCGATCATTATGATGTTAAACCGAACAAACTATATGTGACACATTTTGATAAAGGGATAGATTTGTTAGAAGAAGGGATTTCATTAAGTCATAAAGGTGTGTATGTTGACTTAACAGCAAGTTCAAATACTGTAGAATACGTCAATTATTACCGAGCACATGGAGGAGACATCTCAAAATTAACCGTTTCTTCAGACGGACATGGCAGTTTACCTAAATTCGATAAACATAATCAACTTGTAGGTTATGACGTTGCAAAATGCAGCACGCTAACAGACCAATTATTTAATTTATTGGTACAAGACTCGAACTGGGAAGAAGTAATTGCTTTATTTACCTCTAATGTCGCTAACGTATTAACACTACATCATAAAGGACATATCGAAGAACACTATGATGCAGATATATTAATAGTTGATCCAAAAAAGAAACAAATAAAAGATGTATTTGCAAAAGGACAACATATGCTTTCAGATTATCAAATGATTAGAAAAGGTATGTTTGAATAAGATACAAAACAAGCAGGGACATAAATTTGTCCCTGCTTGTTTACACTTCTTCCGACTTTTGTTACTATGGCCCTTCTTAGTTACATTTTCTACTTAAATTCCATCTATAAATTCTACGGAATCAAGCTCTATTTGCTCGCCGTCTTCTTTACGTTTTTTAATATGGAATTCTCCCCATTTACATAAGTGCTCTAGTAATTCATTTAATGTACTACCATATTCTGATATCTCGTATTCAACTTTTGGTGGTACTTGTTGATATACAATTCGATTAATAATACCATCTTTTTCTAATTCTCTTAATTGTTGCGTTAACATTTTTTGTGTAATATGCGGAATAGCTTTTTTAAGTTCAGATGTTCGCATTGTTCCATGCTTTAAATGACACAGTATCACTGGCTTCCATTTACCGCCAATGACATCTATTGTTGCTTCTACACCAATATTATATTCCGTAACTTCCATCATGATTCCTCCCTAAGGCACTTTTTAGTACCTATATGACTTTAAAGTGCGTACTTCCTATTTGTCTTATTACATTTTAAAATATCACATATCTTATAACAAAGGAAGGAATTTAAAAATTGAAAAACAAATTTTCGAATCAACTCGCACTTATATCACTTGCTATCTCAGCTTTTGCTATTGGTTCTACGGAATTTATTAGCGTAGGGTTACTCCCATTAATTAAAGATGCCTTTGATGTGACAATCCCATTAGCAGGACTTACTGTATCTTTATATGCTATTGGAGTTACAGTTGGCGCACCTATCTTAACGCCTTTAACAAACAATATGAAAAGAAAGACTGTTTTGATACTCATTATGGTTGTGTTTATTATTGCTAATGTATTTGCAGGACTTGCAACATCATTTAGTTTATTACTTGCTATGAGAGTGCTTAGTGCTTTCTCACATGGTGTATTCATGTCTATTGCAGCTGACTTAGTTCCTGCGCATAAACGTTCAAGTGCCATCGCCATGATGTTTACAGGTTTAACAGTTCCAACGATTACAGGTGTCCCATTTGGAACTTGGGTCGGTCAAAACTTCGGCTACGAAATGTCATTCTATACGATTGCTTTAATAGGACTCATTAGTTTAATCGCAAATATATCATTCGTTCCAAAAAATTTAACAGAAAATGAGCAAGCACCTATTATTAAACAACTTGCTGTCTTTAAAAACAAACCGCTTATATCTATTTATTTAATTACAGCACTTGGCTATGGTGGTACATTTGTTGTTTACACTTATATGACTGAAATTTTAACGAATATATTAGGTTATGACTCAAATAGTATTGTCATTATTTTAATATTGTATGGTGTGATGGTTGCGATTGGTAATACATTAGGTGGAAAATTAACGAACCATGCGCCAACGAAATCATTAACGATTATTTTTCTATTACAAGCATTAACGTTATTACTTGTTGGATTTACGATACATTTTCATGTCGTTGGTTTAATCAGTATTTTATTAATGGGACTATTCGCATTTATGAATGTTCCCGGGTTACAACTCATTGTCGTACTTTTTGCTGAACGTAATAGTAAAGAAACTGTCAATTTCGCTTCAAGTTTAAACATCTCTGCATTTAACATAGGTATTACACTTGGATCTGTTATCGGCGGATTTATATTAAATCATTTAACACTATCTAGTACACCTTATTTCGCATTTATCATGGTGCTAGTAGCAAGTATTTTAATGTTTGTCGTTAACAAGCATGAAACAGCTGAGCCTTTACAAACAACTTAATAATAATAAAAAAGCGAGAAATGTATGAGATATCAACTGGTACCTCATGCGTTTCTCGCTTTTTAAATACTTCATATTTCTTCATTTTTTAATATTTTTCGAGCATTTTCTTTAAATCGTGTGACAGTCTCAATACCTTTCGTCCGTTCTAAAAATTCATAAGCTTCTTTAATATGAAAGTTTCTATTTGATGTATTATGAGCATCACTTCCAACAATATGAATCGCATCTTGCTCTAATAAATAATCAGCTACTCTTTTAGCATCTTCACCATATTTATTCACTAAAGAGCCCGCTGTAACTTGACATAATGCGCCTCTATCAATTAAATCAAATAAAATTTGTGGATCATCTTGAATAGGAATGATACGTTCGGGATGTGCTAATATTGGTCGATATCCAGCATTAAATAACTTTTCAAATGTTTGTTCAGCAAATTCTGGTATCGAGAAAAATGGAAACTCAATTAACACATATCTTGACCCTTCAGTAATAGGTAACAATTCACCTGACTCTATACCTTCAAGTTCTTCGCCAAACATATGAATTTCTTGGCTAGGATAAACTTTAATATCAATATGATGATCATTTAATAGAGATTGTACTTCTTCAGTTCTACTTTTTACGATATCGGCATTATTTCTAAATCGATGTTTTATATAATGAGGTGTTGCAACTATATCTGTTATACCAATTTTCTCAGCTTCCCTTGCAAGTTCAAGCATACTTTCCTCATCTAATGGACCATCATCTAATCCATATAATAAATGATTATGAATATCTATCATGTGCACCTCTCCTTTTATCACGCAACTAAAATCATACAACTTTATTCCCTTATTACTTATATTGTAACAAATAACTGTTTATAACCAGTATTAAAATGACTGATTTTTGTAAATAAGCAGAAAAGTTGTTTTTAAGACTATTTTATATGAACATAAAAATATCGATATATATATAAGGAGTGGGAAAAACATGGAATTAGCAAAAGCATTAGAAAGAAGACGCTCTGTTAAATCTTATGAGCCATACGATTTAGATAGAGAAACAATTTATAATTTATTAGATCAAGCTGCATTATCGCCTTCAGCTTGGAACTTACAACAATGGAAAGTAATCGTTGTTGATACAGATGAAGCAAAAGAAAAATTATATAACGCAGCTAATAAACAAATTAAAATAAAAGAATCTAGCGCGACATTTATCATTTTAGGTGACTTAAATGCGCATGAAACAATTGGTGATATCGCAGATGACTGGATAGACCATAAACATATACCAGCTGATAAGAAATCAGGATTAATACAAAGTGTCCATCAATTCTTTGAAAGTGATACAAACAGAAGAGACGAAGCAATACGTGGTGCTTCATTATTTGCGATGAGTTTAATGTTAGTCAGTGAAGACGCAGGACTCGCAACTTGCCCAATGATAGGCTTTGACAAACAAGCAGTAATTGATGCATTTAATATTGAAGATAACTTAGTACCAGTAATGCTTATCTCAATTGGTAAAGGTGAAATGAATAATGATAGAGCTTCACGCATACCAGCATCAGCATTTGCGAAATTCGAATAACGAATGTTCTAAATTTGTAAAAAACTCACCTCATTGATGCATAAAAAAGTATTATAATGGAAGTAACAAAGTGAGGTGTTTAAGATGAACAAACGTTATCAAAAGGTTCTAGTACTTTACTTTATTTCAACGTTCGTGCCATATGCATTATTCAGTAGAAAAAATGATAGCACATTAACTAAAACTTGGTTACCAAGTTCATTAGTAGGATACGGTATCTTTGCATATGGACTCAAAGTTTTAACAAAAATGAAAAAAAGCAGCTTAACCATAAGCTGCTTTCCGATTATGGGCAATATGAGCAAACTGAACTCCTGTAAGTTCAGTTTGTTTTTTGTTTGGGGGTGGATGGTGGGAAAGTCTTGGCTTTATTCAGTACTTAAGCCAAGACTTTCACGATCTCTTGGCTTTATTCATCACTTAAGCCAAGACTCAATACTCAAACCTACACCACACCCTACTTCTCACTTTTTACCATTTCTGCATATTCTGTATCCGTTATGGCATAAATGACATCGTCTACTACTTTTTCTTTATGAATTCTATTTTTAGGCATAACACCTATTTTCTTCATGCCAAGTCTTTTCATCACTTCGCCTGATTTCGGATTAATTGTACTGTGCATTGCTTTTACTTGATTAAGTCCTAATGTTTCAAATGATAGGGATAGCAATGCTAATCCCGCTTCTGTCATATAGCCATTACCTGTATATTTTAAATTAAGGGCATAACCGAGTTCTCCTCGTTTATGTTCTTGTTCAACTCCTAAATCAATTGTACCTATTAATTTATCTTCGGATTTTAATTCGATACCGTACTTTCCTAATGGCGCTCTCATATAATATCCCGCAATTGTACTTTTAGTGTCTTCTTTAGACAAGTGTGTTGGAAATACATGTGTTGTATTTTCAACATCAGATGCATATTCGAATAATGATTCAACATCATTTAAATTAATAGGTCTTAATATAAGTCTTTCTGTTTCTAATATTTGATTTTCAGCTAATTCGACTAATACATCCATACTTAACACCTACTTATGATTGATATTCATTCAACGCTAATGCTAGACAACCGATTATACCTTGGTCATCATTTAAACTTGGTGTAACAATATATTCTTCAACTGGTGGAACTGCTATATAGTTGTTATTTAATCGTTCAAATTGCTCATGCACTTTTTTTAATAAATGTGTTTGATGCATCACACCACCGCCAAAAATGATTTTTTCAGGCGACAACATTAATGCTGTATTAAGTGCTGCTTGTGCAATATAATAAGCAACGATATCCCAGTCTTGAGCATTTTCATGAATTTTTTTGGCAGAAATACCTGCTCTTCTTTCGATTGCTGGTCCTGAAGCTAAACCTTCTAAGCAATTACCGTGGTACGGACAATTACCTTCAAAGTCTTGATCATCTTTATGAATTTTAATATACATGTGCCCCATTTCAGGATGACTTAACCCTTGTACAATTTTCCCATTAACGATTGCACCACCGCCGATACCAGTACCTACTGTATAGTAAACCGCTGAGTCTATATTTTTTGCTATTCCTTTTTTATACTCACCGTATAAAGAGGCATTTACATCTGTCGTAAATGCTACAGGTACATCGAAATGTTCTTGAACTGCTCCTATAAAATCAAAATTTTGCCACGCAATTTTTGGTGTCGAAGTGATATATCCATATGTATCAGAATCTTTATCGATATCTATCGGTCCAAATGACCCTATACCTATACTACTAATTTGATATTGTTTAAAAAATTCTATAACTTTAGGTAATGTTTCTGACGGCTCAGTTGTAGGTATTGAGATGCGTTCTATTACATTTAAATCTTCATCTCCAACTGCACACACAAATTTCGTTCCACCCGCTTCAATCGCTCCTAAAAGTTTCACTTATATCACACTCTTTCCCGTTTTATTTATTTTTCATTAGTCATATTCTGAATCATAACGCATACGTTCATTAGAACCATCTCTTCTTCTTGAAGACGATTAACATAATAATTGCTATAACGGCCATAATAACGAGAACAATATAATAACCATCATGCCATTCAAGTTCTGGCATATTTGTAAAGTTCATCCCATAAATACCTGCAATTAAAGTTAATGGCATAAACACAACAGAATAAATGGTTAATATTTTCATTATATTGTTCATCTTGAATGAGTTCAAAGAAATATAATTATCTCTTATATCACTCGTCATTTCTCGTGATGAATCTACCATTTCCATTTGTTTCATAAGATGGTCATTAATATGCGTAATAAACAGAAATTGTTGTTCATTAAGATGCAACACTTTACCCTCACGCATTCTATATACTAAATCCTTCATCGGTTGAACAGTTCTTTTAATAATCAGCAATTCTTCTCTTAAATCAAATGTATCATCGATTAAAGTCTTTGTTGTAATATCTAAATTATGACGATCTTCGAAATTAAACACCTTATCTTCAATGTCGTATATAAACGGAAAATAGTTATCTACTATATCATCTAGAATATGTAATAGTATATCTTTAGGTTCATTTATTTCGATCGTTTCATTAAATAACTTTCTTTTGATCGTATCGATTTCTTCATAACGTTCTCTATGGAATGTCACGATAAAATCATCACCAATAAAGATATCCACTTCTTCAGATTCTAAAGTCTTTAAATCCAGTGCATGGAATACAATAAATTGATAATCATCATATTGTTTAAACTTCGGTCTTTGTTGAACTTGCGTTGCGTCTTCTACTGATAAAGGATGAAAATCAAAATAATCAACTAATATTTCGGATTCTTCTTTAGTTGGTTCATTTAAATCCACCCATATCCATTTTTTCTCTTCTGAAATATCTTTAGGTGAATTAGTTTCTTTTATTTCATCTTTTAAATTGACATAATAAGTTTTAATCATCTTTTTCACACCATTTTTCGCTTTACTTTATTTCATATTATACAACTAAAAAAGCAGTGAGCAAATATACTCACTACTAAAAATAAATTATGAAAATACTACTGTCTTATTACCATTTACGATGACTTTATGTTCACAATACCATTGCACCGCTCTCGCTAATACTTGAGATTCAACATGCCTACCTGTATGTTTCATATCTTGTGCAGTATATCTATGATTTACTCTTACAACATCCTGCTCAATAATTGGTACTGCATCTAAATCTTCAGTCACATAATGACTCGTCGCCCCTATTAATTTAACACCTCTTGTATAAGCTTGTTTATAAGGGTTCGCACCAATAAATGACGGCAAGAATGAATGGTGAATGTTAATAATTTTCAAGTGATGTCTATCAACAAATGTCGGTGATAATATTTGCATGTATTTCGCAAGTACTAGTAAATCAACATTGTAGCTTTCACAAATGCTTGTAATTTCATCTTCACTTTCACGCTTTGTTTCTTTTGTCACGCTGACATGATGAAAAGGAATGCCCATATCCTCCACAAATTTGCGATTATTCTCGTGATTACTGATGACACAACTGATTTCAATCGGAAATTCTTGTCGATTCGCTCGTAACATAATTTCACTTAACGCATGGTCTTCTTTAGACACAAGTAATGCTGTTTTCACTTTTTCTTCAGCATCAAAGATTTGAAAATTAATCTTTCTATTTGTCAGTTCACTCTCTAAAAGCGATTTAACTTCATCGTTTTTATCAAATTCTATACGTAAATATAAATGATTTTCTTCTTCTTGAATGTCTGTATAGTGATCTAAATGAAATATATTTGAATTTGTATCTTTTATAATAGTGGATATTAATGATGTAATGCCAATTTCATCTTTACAATCAGCCAATAAAATATAATGCTTGCTCATGTGCCTCATCCTTTGATTAATTTTGGAAATATTCTTACAATATCAACTATTATAAAATTTAATTTAAAAGAAAACAATAAATTACATCATCAGTTTCAAATGTAAACGTATTCATTTATTATTTTTCCCAATACATAAATTGGTCTAGTTGTAATGATGCTAACGTTTCACGTATTAATCTTTTGCGGTCATAGTAATTAAGACCATGTGATTTGAGTTTTGTAATCTTTCCTTCTTGAACATATTTACCTTTATACAAATTATTATCTTTTGATACTTTAATGGTCGATTTAGCACCTTCTTTAGGAGAAATAAATAAAGGATCAAATATTTTATAAACTAAGTTACCAAATGTTTGATTATATTTTGTTTTTCCTAAATTAGTTGAAACAGCACCGGGATGTACTGCCGTAACATGTAAGCCATCTTTTGAAAATTTCTCATGTAATTCTTGCATAAAATATAAAGTCGCAAGCTTAGATTTTCCATAAGACTTAATCGGATTAAATCTTAAAGGATACTTAAAGTTTCGTCTTCCAAGATGTGCAAATAAATATGCACCAGATGATACGATAATAATTTGTTTGTCATGGCTATTCATAATTGAACCGAATAATATATGCGTTAACATAAAGTGTCCTAAATAGTTCGTACCAAACATTAATTCGTAACCATCTACAGTTTTTTGTCTTGTTAATGACATAACGCCTGCATTATTAATAAGACAGTCGACATAAGGATATCGTTCTAAAACAAGTGTCGCAGCTTTCATAACATTTGCTAAATCTTAAATCTGATAAATTACACTTAATCACGTCTACTGTTATATGTTGATGTTCCGCTTCTAAAAGCTTTTTTAAGTCATTGCCTTTTTCAACATTTCTACATAATAAAATAATAATGTCATAATCGTGTGCTAATTCAATAACTGTTGATTTCCCTATTCCTGAAGTTGGTCCAGTGATTGCTAGAATTCTATTCGACATTGTTTATCTCCTTATTTTTATTACTTTTTTACATAATTTTGATGTACATAAATCAGTTCTTTAGCCATTTCTTTAATGACTTCAGTAGAAATAAGTTGATCTTCAGCATGGGACAATAACAAATTTAAAGGAACCGGCTCACCTGAAGCTTCTGCTTGGATCAGATCCTTATGCACTTTATGTCCTTCAACTAAAAATTGATTGCCTTCAGAAACTAAGTTCTCAGCTGTTTCAAAATTACCTTCTTTTGCTTCTTGAATTGCTTGCATATAATTACTTTTTGCCATTCCTACATTTGTAATAATTTGAAAGGCAATCTGTTCATATTTTTCCATTTTCTCACCTTATTTCATTAAGCTTTCGGCATGTTTCAATACACCTTCTCCATCCATCATGCCATATTGTTGCATATCAATAACGTCTACTGGTACTTTTCCATTTGCTACTTTTTCTACTTGTGCTTTTTGAAATCTTACTTGTGGTCCTAGTAGAATAACATCTACTTCATCAACTTTTGTTTCAGCTTCTGATAAGGCTAACGCCTCAACTTCGTATTCTTTACCTTCTTTATTTGCTGTATCTTGCATTTTTTTAACTAACATACTTGTAGACATACCCGCTGAGCAAACTAATAATATTTTTTTCATGTTAATCTTTCTCCTTTATATTAAATTTAAAATGTGCCCAAGGTTTTAAATAGTTGAGCAGTGGTAAATCATGTGGCTCAATTCTGCCAATCACATTGACTTTTCCAGTATTGAGCATTGGCTTTAATGCAATTTGTAATTCACCTTTATATTGACCATATTCTTCATTGTCTATTAATATATCACCACGTTTAATGGCAACTGTATGATGTGCTGGAAATGATTCATTTTTATACTTCACACGACTTTGTGTTGAACGAATCATATACTCACTGACATCACCTCTATAAAAATGTGGCTCTTCGATTACAATTTTCTTCTCTAAATCAGAAATTTCATCAAATAATTTTGCATCAAATGTAATAGGTTCATTTATCAAATGACTCAAAATCTCTAATTCTGCTTCTGAAGGGTAACAATTGCTGATGATGACATCATCTATCAACCCAGTAGCCCATAAATGTTGTGCTTGAGTCGTAACCGGTAAACCTCTATGATCTTCTAAAGTTGGCAACCCTTCTGTAACTGGCCATGGTCCAAAGTCAGCTACTTTACTTGAAACAAATGCTGCCGTTCTTAAACCATATTTTTTGAATTTTTTACTACCTTCTAAAAAGAATGCTTCTGATATCCCTGCATATCGATGCGGATAAAAATTATGGCATCCTACTAAACAAGCGCGATTTGGCTCAAAATCCATCACATTATCAATATAGTGATTCATCACACTCATATTCAGTTCAATCTTTATGCCATAAGGATTGTAAGTCATATCACTCGTTTCTTTCGCACCTACCCCTTCATCAAGTCTAATACCGTCTACACCTAAATCATTGAAAAAAGATAAACCATTTGGTTCAATGCCTAGTACTTTAAATGTGCGAGGTGCCACATCTATAAAAATTTCAAAGTTTAAATTTTTAGCATAACGAATTGTTTTTTCAATGACTGGTAACAATGTCGCTTTATTTTCATCGGTAAGTTGCAATAAATTTGTAAATATTCTCGTAAAACCGTATTGATGTGCTTTTTCAATATATTGAATATCTTCATTTTCATTTGATTTTCCTGGATATAAAGAAATTCCTAACCGTTTCATCTAACTTCACTTCCATTCGCAATATATTTCTTTTTTTATAATTTTGAATATTTTATCTATTTAGTTTATACTATAACAAAATTGAAGCGCTTACAAGGTACTGCACCCCTAAAGTTAGAGTAAAAAAACTAACTTTAGGGGGTGTTTTAATATGACAAAATATAGTGATGAATTTAAGTTGAAAGTTGTAAGAGATTATCTAGATGGCCATTATGGTTATCGAAAATTAGCTAAAAAATATAATATACCTGATAAAATTATTATACGAACATGGGTAAAAGCCTTTCAATCATTCGGTGTAGATGGCATTAAAAAGAAACAGAAAAAGACAGTTTATTCTGTTACATTCAAAATAAATGTATTAAACTATATGAAAAGAACAGGCGATTCCTTCCAAGATACAGCGATTAAATTTGGCCTAAATACCCCATCTATTATTGTGCGATGGAAAAAGATATATGACAAAGAAGGTGTGGAAGGACTCGAAAAGCCGAAAGGACGACCTCCCATGAAAAAGAAGAAACAGAAGAAATCTAATCAAAACCTATCACGAGAAAAAGAGTTAGAGCTAGAAAATGAAAATCTTCGATTAGAGAATGCTTATTTAAAAAAGTTGAACGCTTTTCGAGAGAATCCGAGTGCCTTTCTAGAAAAGCACAAGCAGCAGTGGCATTCGAACTCAAAGAAGAAGGATTCAAATTAAAAGATATCTTAGTAAAGGTTGGTATACCAGAAGCAACCTATCATTACCATGCCAAACAATTACAAAAGGAAGATTTAGATAAAGGTTGGAAGAAAAAGATCATTGAACTTTTTCAAAAACACAACGGTAAATACGGCTATCGTCGTATATATTTAGCTTTGAGAAATCAAGGTTATCTCATTAACCATAAGAAAGTACAACGAATTATGCGAGAACTAGGATTAAAATGTCAAAAATTCACACGTAAATCACGCTATCAATCATACAAAGGTACAGTTGGTAAAGTGGCTGAAAATCGCTTGAATCGTAGATTCCATACATCTATTCGACTTCAAAAATTAGTGACAGATATCACTGAATTTAAATGTGCTGAAGAACAAAAATTATATCTCAGCCCTATTATGGATTTATACAATGGGGAAATCATTTCTTATGGTATATCCAGAAGACCAACATTAGACTTAGTACTTCAATCATTGGATAAAGCAGTTACAATCATTAAGCATGAAGCACCATATCGTACGACGATACATTCTGATCAAGGTTGGCATTATCAGCATAATGCATGGATTAGAAGATTATCGGAACAAAGGATTTATCAAAGTATGTCACGTAAAGCGACGTGTGCGGATAATGCTTCTATGGAGAATTTCTTTGGCATCATGAAGCAGGAAATGTATCATGGAGAAGAACTTGTTAACTATGAAACATTAAAAAGAAGAATTGAGGATTACATCTATTGGTATAACAATGAACGTTTGAAATTAAAATTGGCTGGACGAAGTCCAGTACAATACCGAACTCAATCCAGCCAATTAATAGCATAATGGAAACTCTAACTTTGGGGGGTCACTACCCAAACGAAGGGAGATTTTTTTATGAATAACTTTGCGACATGGATAGAAGGCAAACTTTCAGGTCCAATGACCAAGCTTTCTAACCAGCGTCATTTACTCGCCATTCGTGACGGGGTTATTTCAGCACTTCCATTTATTATATTCGGCTCATTCTTCCTAATATTTGCGACACCACCGTTACCAGAGTCGTGGGCAATTACTCAGTGGGCAACAGAACATGCTGAGCAAATTTTAATTCCATATAGAATGACGATGTTTATCATGAGTTTATATATAGTGTTTGGTATAGGTTACAATCTCGCCAAATCCTATGACTTAGATCCATTGTCAGCAGCACAACTTTCCACTGCTGCATTCTTATTAACAATCGCACCAACTATGGATAAAAAATTAGGTTTCGTATTACCAATGACCAATATAGGTGGTCATGGACTATTTGTTGCAATGTTTGTTGCGATATTCTCAGTAGAAATATATCGATTATGTAAAAATAAAAATATTACGATCAAGATGCCACCTCAAGTACCGCCATCAGTAAGTCGCTCATTTGAATCTTTAATCCCAGTAGTTTTTGTACTCGGTGCAATGAGTATCATTACAGTAGTATTCCAACTTGATTTACATACACTCGTTGATAAAATCGTAGGTCCACTTGTCTTTGCAGGTGATACATTACCTGGTGTACTAGTACCTGTATTCTTAACAATGTTCTTCTGGGCATTTGGTATTCATGGTATGTCGATTGTCGGTACAATCGAGCGTCCTCTATGGGAAGTATATTTAGCTAAAAATGCAGAAGCACATGCTGCCGGTGAACCTTTACCACATATAGCACCAGAAACATTTTTCCAATGGTTTGTTTGGATAGGTGGCGCAGGTGCTACATTAGGACTTGTCATTTGTATATTATTATTTGCAAAATCTCAGTTCTTAAAGAAATTCGGTAAAGCTGTATCAATACCATCATTATTTAATATTAATGAACCCGTAATATTGATGTGAACCCAAATATTTGAACTAAACAAATCAAAATATTGGGGTGCATTCTAATGAGGAAAAAATATGAATTTAAATTCAAACTAAAACTTGTAAAAGAATATTTAGAAGGACATCAAAGTTATAGAACAATTGCTTTAAAATATGGTATTTCAAGTTGGTCTGTCCTTCGGATTTGGGTCAATCAATATAAAGAGTTTGGAGAAGAAGGTTTAGAAATAAAAAGTAGAAATACTGTTTATACTAGCGAATTTAAATTATCTGTTTTAAAATTTAGACAAGAAAATATGTTGTCTTATCAAGATACTGCGAATCACTTTAGAATTATTAATCCTATTATCATTGCCAATTGGCAACATCAATTTGATGAAAAGTGTCGTCTTGATATAGATAATAAACAAAAGGGACGATCTCACACTATGACTAAAAAACGATCTAAATCAGATAATAAAAATTTACCTTTAAATGAAAATGAACGTGAAGAACTTGAAAGACTTAGAAATGAAAATGAGACGTTAAAGGCAGGTATAGCTTATCAAAAAAAGTTACAAGCCTTGACCGACATTTACGGAAGCAAAAATCAGAAATAGTAAAGGTCATTAAGGAACTAAATGAAACATATAATATACGATTAAGTATCTTATTTAAAGTCGCTCAAATAGCTAAATCTGTATACTATTATTGGATAAATAAATTTAGTAAAGCTGATAAAGATGAAACATTGATTCAAGTAATAAAAGAAATATGTGAAGAATCAAACCATACCTATGGTTATCGTCGTGTTACACAAGCACTAAGAAATAGAGGTCTTATCGTAAATCATAAAAAAGTACTAAGAATTATGAAAGAACATAATCTAACTTGTACAAAGTTCACACATAGAGGTCGTAAGTATCGTTCCTTTAAAGGTAAAGTTGGTAAAGTAGCTCAAAATATATTAAATCGTAGATTTAAAACAAGTCTCCCATTTCAAAAAGTCGTAACAGATATTACAGAGTTCAAATTAATGAATGGTCAGAAATTATATTTATCACCTTTTATGGACTTATATAGTTCAGAGATTATCAGCTTTAAAATCTCAAGTCGTCCTACATTAGATATAGTCATCAATCCATTAAAAGAAATGATAAAGCGTCGTCCAAACCTAGATCATCGTTTAACGATTCATTCAGATCAAGGCTGGCATTATCAACATTCACAATACACTAGATTATTAAAAGACCATAAAATATTTCAGAGTATGTCTAGAAAAGGTAATTGTCTAGATAATTCAGTTATGGAAAACTTTTTTGGGTTACTTAAACAAGAAATGTATTATGGCCAAGAATTTAAAGATTTTCAGGACCTTGAACAAGCTATTCATCGATATATCGATTTTTATAATAACGAAAGAATCAAATCAAAATTAAAAGGCTTATCTCCCAAAAATTACAGGAGACAAACCTTTGAAATAATATACTAATTAAGGTTTAGATTTTTGGGTTCAGTACAGACTTGGGACATTTCTTGGCTTTATTCAGTAGTTAAGCTATGACTTAGGCTATCTCTGTTAGCATTCCTAATATTCATTCAATACAATGTTATGTATTATACTAGTTTAAGAATTTTTATGATAAATCAAATATTCATCAAGATAAGGCACTTCAATAACTTTCGACCAATTTAATATGGAGCCAATAAAATCATTAATGTCTAATCCAGGCATATCATATGTATTTTCATCATTTACTGTGCCACATGCATCTTCAACTACATGAACTTTAAACCCAAATTCAAAAGCTGAAATTGCTGTAAAAAGGACACAATATTCAATATTAAATCCGACTATAACTAATTCAGTTACTTTATATTCATCTAATAAGACTTTTAAAGGAGTATTAAAAAATGCACTAGGTGTATCTTTTTTAATAAGAATATCACTTAAATTATTTATATCATTATCTAATTCTCCACAATCATCATGTTTTATTATGAAAATAGGTAAATTTTCATTTTTGAATAGTTCACCTAAAGCTAATATTTTATTTTTAGTATCACATCCATTCTCACCTTTTAAAAACTTTTTATGTACATCTATTATCAATAAGCCTTTCATATATTCCACCTCAACAGATTCAAAAATAATTTATTTTATCTATTTAGCTATTTTTAACTTATATTATCATTCGAGGAAAATAATTACAATTTAGTTCTGTACATCATTAAAGATGTGAGTTTACTACCTCTTTAACTCACATCTTTTCCCCCCCATTCTCAACAAACTTCCTCTCCCCATATTCCTCATTCCAATTAAAAAACCTGGTACAGCTTATGTTCTGTACCAGGCATTCCCTACCATATTAAATAATAATATCAATAAAGAACCATATGATCATGACTACCATAATCAATGCTTTTGCTATTGAGCTTGTTAAGAAACCAAGTAATGATCCTACGCTTGCATTTGTTGCAGCTGCGATATCACCTTTTTGAATGATTTCTGTTACAAATACTAATACAAATGGAACGATTATAATTCCAAATGGAGGAAATACGAAACAACCGATAATGACACCGACTGCAGCCATTGTCTCTCCTAATTTAGAACCTCCAAATTTCTTAACGAAATAACTATTCATAATGATATCTGACAAGATCATAAATATTGTAAATACAATCATTACTACCCAAAATACCCAAGACAATTTGCTTGAATCAATTGCAAAGTGATAAATGAAATACCCTATCCATATAAATAATACGGATGGAATAATAGGTTTCACTAATCCTATAAATGCAATTACAAACATTAAGATAATTAATATCCAACTTATTGCTGTCATTATTATATCTCCTATCTTACTTTAGTTTCGTTATGTGTCGTATGTTCTACTGTGAAAATAAGTAATACAAATGCTACTGCTATTGATAAACTTGAAACAAAGAATACATTGCCTAGTCCAACTATATCACTCATAATACCACCTAATAAATTTCCACCTAACTGACCGATTACCATTGCATTGGCAAACAATGTTGATGCGTAACCTGGAAATTCTGGTAAAATATCTTGGAAATAACTAATACCTAAACCGAGTAAAATAGCTAAGAAGAATGCTAATGCTAGTTGTCCTATCAACATTGCTACGAAACTATCAAACACCCCGATGCTAAAGTAATAACCGAATCCAAAAATAGAACCAACCATTAATAATGTTTTTGTTTTGAACTTACTTGCAATACTACCAAGTATAATCATAAACGGAACTTCTAATCCCGCACATAAACTTGCTAAATAGCCGACATGTGATTCATTGTCTTTAAGATATTCTGTTACATATAATGGCATATTCAGTGTGTACATCCACTGACCGACATGTAACAAAATGAATGCTAAGAACGGTATTAATAACGTCGGTTCTTTCATTAAGTTTGGTGCTTTCTTTTCAGTAAAATTACCGATAGCATTTTTAATAACTTTCTTCGGCTCTTTATAAAATATAATTAATAATACTAAAACTGTTAAAAATAGTGCTACCGTTCCACCAAACAATCCATCATATCCAAAGGCACTTAACAATACTGTCCCAATTAAAGGACCAAATAAAAATCCTAATGAAAATGTAGAACGTAGAACTGTATTAGCAAATATACTTCTATCCTTATAAGCTGATTCATTAATTGATTCACGTGCTGAGGCATACATTTGAGGCATTGCTGGTGCAGCTAAACCTTGGAACATTGCGTAAAGTGCGATAAACACCCAAATTGTATGTATGTAGAAATAAATGGAGAAACATAATGCACCCATAATAAGTGCGGTAATGATAAGATATTTACGATTAATTTTGCCACTATCTGAAAATCTAGCAACAATAGAGTTTACTGTAAATGATGCCCCTGCTGCAAGCGCCATTAACAAACCATATTGCCCTTTCGACATGCCTAAATGTTGCGTCGCATACAACACTAGAAATGGAACAGTAATCGCAATTGCCATACCGAGTAAACCCATATTTGCGGTAAAGAGTTTGTAATTTTTTATTTGAAATAATTTCAAAAACATGAATTCACAACTTCCTATCTTTTATTATATGCTTGTACTTTAAAGCTTATCCTCTGCTACGTCAATGCTTTATTGCTATAATTCACATTAACCGGTAAAATCATTATTAAATAGTGTAAAAAGGAGTCACTCTCGTGGATTACAAAGTAGATTATATATCAGTCGGAAAAATTGCTAATATCACATTTAGCGATCAAAAATCTAAAAAGACTGCCATTTTCAAAAAACCTTTTAAAGATAAGGTGTACTTAACACATACAGGCTTTGTTGAAGACGAACAGCAATACAAAGGACACGGTGGCCCTGAAAAAGCCCTCTGTTTTTACAGCAAAGATAATTATGCATATTGGGATGACATTATTGATTTGTTACCGAAGTATGCAATTTTCGGAGAGAATATAACCGTTTCAGGTTTAACAGAAGAAGATTTAAACATTGGTGACACTTACGAACTTGGTGAAGCGATCATTCAAGTTTCATGTCCAAGACAACCTTGCGCTACAATCGCACAACGATATGGCATTAAAGACTTAGTTAAACGCATGGCTGATAGTTATCGAACAGGCTGTTACTTCAGAGTATTAAAAGAAGGATACGTAGCACAGAATGACAATATGAGATTAATTGAGCAAACTGAGCCTAAACTATCGATTTATGCATTGAATGAAACACGATTTAAAGATAGTAAAAATCTACAACGTATCGACAATATTTTAAATCACGAAGCGATTAATGATGAAACCCGCGATATATTTACGAAGTTAAGAGAACGTCTGTCATAAGAATCAATATAACGAAACATACTAAGATTAGTAGCGAAGTAATCTACGACGGTAGATGAACTTCGCTACTTTTCTCATATTCTTTTTCATACCGTTGGTACTTATTTTAAGAATATGAAATAGTAGAAGAGAGAAGTACTCCGATCGGTCTCTAGGGTCATAGAACCCGTAGCAAAAACTGGAGAACTTCACTCTCCTTATGAATTCGATTTTAGTATGTTGGGTCCCTTGAGATCGTGTACAGGAAAATGAACTAAGTAAGGCTAAGTGAAGTTAAAGCTTCTTAAATTTAATAACTTAGGAGTGATTTTTATCGAATATTTTGGTATAGATGTTGGAAAAGGAAAGAGTTTTATTGCACATTATTCAAACAATGAATTTGTTAAAGAATTTGAAATTACCCACGATAATAATGGTTTTGAGTCACTAAACAAATATATAAAGGATTTCGCAGGAGTATATTTTTTATTTGAAGCTACTGGTATATATTCAAAAGTGTTAGAGAAATTCTGTACAGTTAACAACATTTCATTTTGTGTAATTAACCCTCTTGAGGCAAAATTACTAACTAATTCTTTAAGAAATTGGAAAACAGATAAATCTGATGCACATAAACTTGCCGTTTTAGCTAAAAATATAAATAAAAAACCTTCTAGAAATTTAATGGAAGAAAAATACGTAAAACTGAGAGAACTGACAAGATACTATGAAGAAATTAACAATCAATAAAATTACTAAAAAAACCAATTGATTCAGTTACTAGATATGACTTTTCCAGAATTACAAAACCTATTTAAGGATAGATATTCAAAATTGGCTTTACAAGTAGCTAGTAAGTTCCCACATCCTGACTTTGTTGATTCTAATGAAATTGAAGAACTAAAAAATACAATTAATAGTTGTACAGAAAAAATCTATCATAGAAAAAGAAAGCACAATATGCAAAAAAACTCGTAGAGTTCTCTATGGTCAGTTATCCTTCTGTTTCTAAAGATTCATTTTTAACAGATAAATTAATTTATGTGATTGAAGATTTATTAAATCTAATGAAACGGCATGCTTCTATAAAACAAAGGTTATTAGTGTTAGCTGAGGAATTCGAAGAATTTAAAATAATTAAATCTATTCCTGGCATTGGTGATTTAACAGCCATAATGATTATTGGCGAATTAGGTGACATCAAATCCTTTGATTCTCATAAACAATTGAATGCATATGTAGGCATTGATATAAAAAGATATCAGTCTGGTAAAACGCATTTTAAAGATAAAATTAACAAACGTGGAAACAAACATGCTAGATCATTATTTTACTTAATCATTAAAAATTTCCTGTTGGGTCAAAGGTTATTTAAAAATCATATTATCGACTATTATTACAAATTAAAAAAGCAGCCTAATGGCAAAGGCCACAAGACTGCTTCAATAGCTTGCGTTAACAAGCTACTTAAAACCATTCATTATCTAGTTATAAATAATAAAGAATATGATTATCACTTGTCTCCACACTGATAATCTATTCAAATAAATCATAACATATTGAAAAAATTATTAAATAATAAAGGCTTATTTAGTGATGCCAATTTTAAATACATTTTACTACGTAGTAGTTGACAAATCGTAGGAAAGAGACTGAGACATAATGTAATGTTTCAGTCTCTTTTTACAACTTGGCAGTAGATGTCTGAACCCGAAATGCGCTTGTACCAAGCTTTTTTCAACTCTAGTCATCCTTGCCGGGGCGGGACTACGAAATCTTTTTATATAAATTAGATTTCTGTCCCGCTCCCTTATTTTTTACCTATTTCAAGCTGATTAATATAGTTCTTTAAGACTTCTATGAATGATTTCACTTGTGGTAATTGTAATACGTTATGTTCATAACAAATATATGTAGATCTTGTCAGTGGTTTACGCATGACGTTTAATTTCTTGATTTCAAATTTATCTGTATCGATATCACCTATAACGAGTTCAGGTAAGACTGTTACACCTACACCATTTAATAATAATGCTTTACATGTAGCAATTTGATCGACTTTAATCAGTGCATGGTATTCTTGTTGTAAATAATCTGAATACCACTCTTCTATTTGTTTTAAGTAGATAGGTTCTGCTTGAAACTCGATCATTGGTAAAAGGTGTAGATCTTGTTTTCTATTTTTAGGATATATAAAGTAATGCTGTTCATTAAGTAGGAGATCATTTTGAACATTCATGACTTCATTTCCTCTTACGACCATGATGTGAAAGTCATTCTGATATTGTTTAATATGTTCACTTGAACCGATTTGTAATTGTATATCCACATTAGGATATAAGTGCGTGTATTCTCCTAATACTTGTGGGAGAATAGTCTGTCCGATTAATGAAGATACACCTATTGAAATGCTACCATTTACTTCACCTATTTTAGAACTGATTTTATCTAATAATAAACGTTCTTCTTTTAACATTTTTCGAGCGTGCTCAATTACAAGTGAACCTTCATTTGTTGTTATCAATTGCTTCTTTGTTCTTATAAAAATATCTATGCCGAAAAAGTTTTCAATTGTTTTTAACCTTTGACTCACTGCCGGCTGAGATATATAGAGAATGTCTGCTGCTTTCCTTAATGTCTTTACGTCTTCTAATGTTACGAGTAACTTATAATCGTCTACTTTCAATTGACACACACTCCTTACTTTCATTATATTATAACACGATTTATCTACACGACCACGCCTACAACTTTAGACCGAAATATAATTTTTTTTATTTCATAAATTGAAAGTTGATTCATAATTCGTTATAGTTGAGCATGTATATTAAATAGGAAGGATCATATCATGCTTATTATCGAAATTATTAAATATGTTTTTCTTGGGCTACTTCAAGGTATAACTGAACCGATTCCGGTTTCTTCAAGCGGACATCTCGTTATGGCACAAGAATTTTTAGGATTACATACGGACGGTTTAACATTTGAAATTGTTGTGAATACCGCTTCATTAATTGCCGTGCTTATCTTATTTAGAAAAGATATTATCACGCTTATTGTTGATGCACTTAAATATATTAAAGGTGACCGTACCGAATCTATTAAGAAAAATTTCCAACTTGTGATGTACTTAGTCATTGCAACGATTCCTGCAGGTGTTCTAGGTATTATCTTCAAAGATATTATTGGGGATACTAAAAGTGTGATTATGGTAGGTATCATGCTTATCGTCACTGGTATCGCATTGTGGTTTATTAAGAATAAACGTGGACAAAAGCTTGAAAAAGATTTGTCACTGAAAGACGCTATTATCGTAGGTCTATTTCAAGCAATTGCGTTAATACCTGGAATAAGTAGAAGTGGTGCAACGATTGTTGGTGCATTAGGTGTAGGTATGAACCAAAAAACAGCATTTAAATTCTCATTCTTACTATATATTCCAGTAAGTCTAGGTACAACTTTACTTGGTATTAAAGATATTGTTGAAACACCACCCGATACATCATTGATGATTTCATATGTATTTGCATTTATTGCATCTCTTGTAGCAAGTTATTTCTCTCTAAAATGGTTACAAGGCATTATGGAACGTGGACAATTAGGTATCTTTAGTAAATATTGTTTCATCGTAGGTCCATTAACAATCATACTTGCGCTAATCTTCCTATAATAAAAAAACGGGGAATTCCTACTTTAAAGGGATTCCTCGTTTTTATATAGAAATATGCCATAACATTGTGGTTCAATCACTTCGCATTCATAATTTCGTGAAAACAATATCTGATTTTCTTTTCAATTCCTTTGAAATCCGCCTCTAATTTAAACATAATTTCATGAGCTGTAACATATGCCTTATGGAATTGGGCTTTAGATATTTTCTTCTCTTTGAGCATTCTTTCTAAATCATCTTCATCAACAAGTTCATATTCACCCGACTTCGGTATCACTAATACATCAAGACATAAATCTAATGTTCTAGCATTGCCAAGTTGTGTGATATTCCTCAAATTCACATCAAAATAGTATTGTACTGGTTTATTTTGTTTATCGTACATTACAGTGATACTATATGGCTTCTTTTCAGGTAAGATTTGCATCCACTTATATCCATTATCCGCAACTGTAATTTCCCTGCCTACCACATTTACTTGTAAAGGCTCTTTTACTTGTACCATTGTTACTAATCCAACTAGCCCTTTAAAATGATTGGTGTCCAATACAACTTCTTTATATTCGCGATTAAGGAGACGTCGCCAATGACGTTTGTCAATATACTTAACTTTCATAAGTTACCAACTCCTTTTTTACATTATATAAAAAACCATGTCTAATTCAAAGCATTCAATATAGAATTTCATAAATTAAATTACTATTCTAAAAAAACACTACAAGAAACTTCACTGTTTCTTGTAGTGTTTAAACAATTAAACATTAATATATAATTTAAAAATACAAAATGAATTTATATTTTTATATCTAGGAGTTCTTACTATTCTTTTGATAAATAATGAGATTTACCTTTTAAGAATAAACTTAAAATTAAAGCAATCACACTGAATAATGTTGCAATCCAGAATGCATCGTTAATACCTTGTACTGTTGCAAGTTTATTGAAGTAAGTAAATAGTGCAGTTGTACCTGCTTCTTGACCGCCAACAGATTCTGATAAAGCTTTAATTTGTTCTTGGATCATAGGATTTGTTGAATCCATATTATCTGACATATTTGCTAAATGTGATGTCGTATTTTGAGTCATTACTGTAACAAGAATGGCAGTACCGATTGACCCTGCTAATTGTCTTACTGTATTACTAATTGCATTACCATGCGGAATTAATCGTTGTGGTAATGAATTCATACCTGCTGTCATAATTGGCATCATGATGAAACTCATACCAAATGAACGGACAATATAAATAACAAGTATTGTTGTATATGGTGTATCCATATTCAACTGAGTCAATTCCCAAGTAGCAAATGTCATAATTGTTAAACCAATTAAAGCGAGTGGTTTGATACCAAATGAGTCTAACATTTTACCAGCTATAGGACCCATGAAGCCCATTATAAGTGAACCTGGTAATAGTAATAACCCTGAATCTAGTGGTGTGAAACCACGTAAGTTCTGTAAGTAGATTGGTAATAAGATCATACCACCGAATAAACTCATTGTTACGATAACGTTAATGATCGTAGTCAATGTAAAGCCTGAATATTTTAATGCTGACATATCAAGCATTGGATTTTTCATTCTCACTTCACGAATAACGAATAATGCTGTGAAGATAACACCGATAATCAATGATAATGAAACTGTTAATGAAGTCCATCCATCGTTACCCGCTTCACTAAATCCGTAAAGTAATAAGCCGAATCCTAAAGTACTAAAGATAATACCTTGAACGTCTGGTTTTGGATTAGTAGTTTTTTGATAAATTCTAAACCAGAAGAAACTAATAAATATTGAGACTAAACCAATTGCAAACATACCATAGAACATGACATTCCAATGATAGTTTTGTACAATCCAACCTGATAATGTTGGTCCGATTGCTGGTGCTAAAATAAATGCAATACCTAAAGTACCCATTGCCGCACCACGTTTTTCTGGTGGGAATATTGTCATAAATACGTTTGAACCTAATGGCATTAACACACCTGCACCAACTGCTTGGATAACACGACCTGTCATCATCATTGGGAAGTTAAATGATAAAGCACATATAATTGATCCAACTGTAAACAACGTCATTGCAATAAGAAATAGTCTTCTGTATGAATATTTACTTATTAGAAATGCACTGATTGGTATTAAGATACCATTCACTAACATAAATCCTGTCATTAACCATTGTCCTGTAGACGCTGAAATACTGAACTCATTGTTAATAACCGGTAAAGCAACATTTAATAATGTTTGGTTTAAAATAGCTATAAACATACCAAACATCATCGCAACTAAAATTTTATTTCTTGAAATACCTTTGCCATATACGAAATTGACATGATTTTTCTTAATTTGTTCATTAATTGGTTCGTCTTCGTTTAATTCCATACCACGATCAGATAATTCAGTATGTTCATGTGATTCACCTGATTCTTTATCATGATCATCAGAAGACATGTTATTAGAAGTTGTTTCGTTCATCTCTGAGTTAGATGACTTATGTTCAGCTTCCATTTTTTCAATATTTGAACGTTCTGGTTGATGATTGATATTATCATCTTTTGATTTCAATTGTGTTTCTTTGTTTTCTGTTGTTTCATCAGTTACTTGCTTAGAAACTGATTTACTTTTTTTGCGTTTTAAAACAAATGCATTAATTCCAATCCATAATAGGATTGCTACAATTATATAAGCCACCGTAAAGGTTGATGTCATAATACACCCTCCTTAATTCTTGTGGATTCGAACTTCAACATTCATTCCTGGAACAACATTTGTTGATGGCTTAGAATCAAATGTGATTTTCACTGGAACAACTTGTGTCACCTTTGTATAGTTTCCATTACTATTTGATGAAGGCATCAATGAGAAACTTGATGCAGTTGCTAATCCAACTTGAGACACTTTACCTTTAACACTAGCTTCTTGTCCGTCGATATACACGTCAACAGTTTGTCCTTTTTCAATATCTTCTACATCTGTATCGTCAATGTTTGCTGTTACATATAAATCATCAAAGTTATATGCATATGCGATTGGTGATCCAGCTTGAACTAAACTGTTTTCTGTTGCAGAAGTTTTTACAATTGTACTTTTAGATGGTGCTTTAATGTCCATTTCTTGAGACTGTCCATCTTCACCTTTACCAGCTACTTCTCCGATTTTGTCGCCTTTGTCATAAGTTTTACCTTCTTTAGCGTCGAAGCTTGTTAAGTTACCTGATACTGGGCTAGCAATTTTGATTTGCTCACCGTCAACTTTTGCATTTTCTGTTTTTACATAATCTGTTGCTTCACTATAATAATGGAATCCTACTAAACCGATAGCCACTAAAATTACTATAGTGATAACATTTACAAGCACTATTTTTTTCATTACTTTATTTCCTCCAAATTTCAATGATTTATTCATTATAAGACTCTGAAATCATGATTTAAACCAACAAATTAAATAAGTTTGTCGGGTTAAGATGGCGGAAAAATCAGATAATTATTCATAATATCTACATATTTAAATGGTATATGAATGTATCTTTGAACGGCTTTTTGTTAAAATATTAGGTATGTATTTATTCGAGGTGACCTATGAAAAAACATGCGAGACAACTAATCATAAGTAATATGGTTTACTTATTAGAACATTATCATTTTGATGAAATCACAATAAAAATGTTATGTGCAGAATGTGGCATCAATCGTTCAACATTTTACGCACATTTTAAAGATAAATATGAAACGTATGAAGAAATCAAACAGTTTCATATGACGAACTATGAAACATTAATGGATAATATAGAACATTCTATTCTTGAAAACCCTGATAAAAGAAGAAAGTATGTTAAACAGTACTTTACAAATGTCTTTTATTACATAGCAAGACATCAGCGATTTTTCACAAGCGTCTTTGTCGTCCATCCAGAAAAAGAACTCATCATCAGCTTTATCAAACTCATTAAACTAAGATTTGAAAAATTGATTACACAAATAGGTACACTTCAAGACGTCAATTTCTTCCTAGACTATACAGTCGGTGGACAAATCGCTACCATTTATAGTTGGCTAAAAAATGGATGTGTAGAAAAACCAGAAAAAATGGCAGATATTATGTATCGGAATATTATTAAAATTAATAGATAAGGGCACGATATCTCTCAGTCTTCGTGCGTTACACCCTTATTTTGTACTCTAGCGCACGATATCTCTCAGTGAACATAACCCTGTCAAGTAGACACTAAAAAAAGTAATCAATATGTTGGCTGTGCTTTTATAAGCGCAGCCATTTTTAATGAAATTCTTTTAGAATTATAAAATTTTATATATTCATTTATTTGCTTTGTGGCGTGTTTTATATCATTGAATGTTTGAGATTTGTCTTTGAATACCTCTGATTTGAGTAACCCCCAAAAGCCTTCCATAGGACCATTATCAATACATCTACCTACACGAGACATGCTTTGCTTCATAGAAGCATTTTTAATCATCTCTCTAAATAGAACACTCGTATATTGGAATCCTCTGTCGCTATGAAATATAATGCCTTCGGTATTTCTTTTAATTATGGCTTTGTTAAAGGTATCGTATACAAGCTTATTATTGTTTTGAGATGAGACTACATGGCTGATGACTTTCTTAGCACCTAAATCATAAATAGCGCTTAAATACACTTTAAATCCATTTTTCAATTTAAATTCTGTCACATCTGTTAACCAGACCTTATTAACTTTACTTGTTGTAAATTTTCTGTTTAGGATATTTTGAGAAGTGATTTCTGGCTTACTAAGTTTATATTGCCTTCTCTTTTTTCTAATGACAGCTTTTAATCCATACTTCTTCATAATTCTATATACGCGTTTATGATTAACCTGGAATTTAGTATATAATCTCAGATAAATATAAATTCTTCGATATCCATATATGCCATCATGTTCATGATAAATCCTGAAAATCTCATCTTTTAATTCGTTATTGAATCTTTCAGATTCTGAAACCTCTCTGTTTTTCCATTTATAATAACTTGCTCTCGATATTTCAAGTGCGGCGCATATCCATTTGATTGGATACTTATCTTTTAATGCTTCGATTGTCTTGTATGCTGCTATTTGCTTGATTTTCGATTCATCAACTGCCTCTCTATTTCTTCCTGCTTTTTTAATACCTCATTCTCCATTTGGAGAAATTTATTTCTTTGTTCAAGTGCTTTTATTTTTAATTCAAGTTCTTCTTCTCTAGTTAAAGCTTCAACTGGTTTTCCTTTACCTCTACCATCTACTAAACCAATATCACCATGTTTTTCATACTTTTTTACCCAATTATAGACTTGTGAATAGTTAACTTGGTACTTTTCAGCTGTCTTATTAAAGTCTCTATTATTTTCAATACAATATTTAGCTATTTCAATTCTCTCTTCAAATGTTGTTTTTCTAGTATTCATAGTGTCTACCTCCAGATATGGAAAATAAGATTTATTTTCCTTTCCTTCAGTATACTTTTCCACCCAATTTTTTAAAGTAGCATGATGTGAAATATTGTAATAGGCTGCTAGATCTGAATACGTCTTATTAGTCTCTAGATATTCTTTAACAACTTTTTCTTTAAATTCGCGTGTATAGATTTTATTTCGTTTCTTATTTATAAGTGCTGTTATACCATGTTGCTTATACACTTTATATTTAAATCGAATCACACTATCACTAATATCTAAATTTAACTTATCAATTACATTTTGAAAGGAATAACCCTTTTCATGCAAATCGAAGATTTCCTGATACAGTTTAACAGGTAGTCTAGTTTTATACATAAAAATACCCCCTATAGAGTTTTAGTTTTTTTAATGTCTACTCTATAGGGAATAATACACTCCGTGTCTTCGTGCGTTATATCCTGCTCTTCCATCTTATCCAAAAAAGACATTCACCTTTACGATGAATGTCTTTTTTATATACTGTTAAAAGCTTGATAAACCTGTACTTTCTTGAATTCTATATAATACTTTTTTCCATAGTGCTTCGTCTTTGAATTCATCATATTGTGCAGTCATATCGTGTTCGCTATTATTCCAAGATTGTTTAAAGTTATTGGATAATTTTTTAAAGGCTGCATCATTTTGTTTACCTTTAATGATAATATCTGATTCTAAATTATAGTCTCCAATGTTTCTTCTTGTTAAATTCGATGAACCTAATATCATCGTGGCACGATTGTTTTCATTTTGCTCAAACAACATATATTTAGAATGATATTGTTCGGCATTTGAACGAGCCCATCTTACTTTAATGCTTCCTTTTGAGCGATTGATTAATTCACTCGCAACTGGTTTATTCGGTACGCCTGGCTTTTCTTTACCAAATGCTTCTTTATTAATATCAAGTATTAGTTTGATATCCACATTTCTTTTAGAAGCTTTAATCAATTCATCAATCACATCTCTGTCTGAAAGATAAAACATACCTATTGAAATATGGTCTTTGGATTGTGCTTTTTTAATATTTTGAATGACTTTATCTTTAATTTTACCTTCAGTCGCTAATTGCACACTATACTTGGCGTTATCATTCCAGCTATTGTTTTTAATTTTGAAATCACTTGGTGAGTATCGACCGCCACTCATATTCGCAACTGCAATTTCTGATTTAATAATTGCATTTTGGATTGGACCTGATACTCTAACACCCACATTTTGATGATAGCCACTTGGATCATGTGGATTACTAGATAAAATCATGCCATGTTTTTCTGTAACTAAAGTCTTTCTATGATTTGCTTTCATATTTAAAATATTTAAATAGCCTCTAACCGTAACGTCTGGTGCTTCAGGGCTTAATGGATTACTTAACTTACCATTTTCACTATTACCAAACCATTGGAAAAATGTTCGATAAATGCCTGAATAAATCGGATTAGAATCTCTTAATTCATTAAGATTTGTATAGTAAACATCTATATTATTGGCTTTTAGATCCTTAATGTTATCTGGCGTGTATGAACCGTAGAATGAATTAATTGGATCTGTAATCACAATAATTCTCATATCTGGGTTTTCTTTTTTCTTATCAATTAATGATTGTGTAAGACGTTGAGATATTTTTGGATAAGTCTTGTCTCCCGTTTGATAATGATTAAATAAGAACATATCCATAATAATAAAATCATCCGCTTCTTTAATCGTTTCATTTACTTTATCAAATATTTCTTGATTGTACTTCATCTTATTTCCGTTTTTATATGTGACATCAGTTAATAGTTCCACATGGTCTGTCATCGTTTCTGAACTCACTTTTGAAACGCCATGTGGTAAAGGTTTAAACACATGATAAATACTCATAGCTATCACAATTCCAATAATCAATAAAAGGAATCCATAAATATATTTCTTTTTATTTTTACGCTTTGATTTATCATTATTCTTTTTTCTTTTTACAGACTGACTTTTCTTTTTGATATTTTTCTTTTTATTAGCCAAGTGTTTAATCCCCTCCTTTTTATTTATTATATCAAAACTAAATTGACATCGATGTATTAGTTTGGTATTTTTAATTAATATTAAATTTTTCAGAATTTTTAGAGTATATAAACAGGAGTGAAGTAAATTGACAGAACAATTAAGACCTTTCCGTGCCGACCATGTAGGTAGCTTACTAAGAACTGAGCCTTTAAAGAAAGCTCGTCAACAATTTTCAGAAGGTACGATTACTCAAGAAGATTTAAAGAAAGTTGAAGATCAAGAAATCGATAAGATTATTGAAAAGCAATTAGAAGTCGGATTGAAGAGTATTACAGACGGTGAATTCAGACGTTCTTATTGGCACTTTGATTTCTTAGAAAACTTAACAGGCGTAGAAGATTATGAACCAGAAATTGGTTTAACATTTAACGGCGTAGAAACTAAAAAACATGACGTAAGAGTTGTAGGAAAAGTCCAATACAACCCAGACCATCCTCACTTCGCTCATTTTGATTATTTACATAAGCAAGTAAACGGAAGAGCTGTAAGTAAAGTATCTATTCCGAGTCCAAACCAGTTATTCCATCCAAACATATTAAACCATGAAATCTATCCAGATATTTATGAATATGCGAAAGATGTTTCAGAAGCTTATCGTCAATCTATTCTTAAATTCTATGAATTAGGTTGCCGCTATTTACAAATTGACGATGTATATTGGGCTGGATTAGCAGCAACAAAACAATTAATTAAAAATAGAGAGCGTTCTGAAGAAGAAAAAGCAGAAGCTATCAAACTAGCAGCAAAAGTTGTCAATGATGCATTAGCTGATTTACCAGAAGATTTATTGATTACAACTCATATTTGTCGTGGTAACTATCAATCATCATGGGCAATTACAGGTGGTTATGAACCAATTGCGAAAGAACTATTCACTGAAAAGCTACAAGGCTTCTTCTTAGAATATGATGACAATCGTTCAGGAGACTTTGAACCATTAAGACACTTTGATAGAAACGATGCATATATTGTATTAGGTTTATTTACATCAAAAACTGGTGAACTTGAAGACAAACAAAATATTCTTGAACGTTTAGACGAAGCAACAAAATACGTTTCGAAAGATCAATTATGCTTAAGCCCTCAATGTGGTTTCGCTTCAACAGAAGAAGGTAACATCTTATCTGAAGATGAGCAATGGCGTAAATTATCTTATGTCATCGAAACTGCTAAAGAAGTATACGGAGAACTATAATTCCGCAAAAAAATTCCCAATCCGACTCATTCGGATTGGGATTTCTTTATATTAAACTTTAAATTGTTTCGAAAGCATATTTTTCAATTACTTCTTGATGTTGTGGATACTGTTCAATTAATTGAGCCTGTGTAAACAGTTCAAATTTTTCAAACTGGAATCCTGGTGCACACATACATCCTACAAGTGCATAGTCATTGTCACCTTCAACAGTTGAAGCAAATATCACGCCTTTTGGTACAAGCGCTTGTAATACATCTCCCTCTTCAACATTTGGACCAACTTTAACTTTTTCATAATGACCATCCGGATAAATCATATGCACAGTCAATGTTTGTCCTGCATGATAATACCATACCTCATCAGATTCTATTCTATGAAAATGCGAAATATTATTTTTTTCTAATAGAAAATAAATACTTGTATATAACGCGTTGCCATCATTTAAAGCATGTTCTGATTTAATCGTTTCATGATAGAAACCACCTTCTGGATGCGGTATTAAATTGAGTGCGCTTATCCATTTCTCTTTATTCATCTAAACACTCCATTACAAGTCAACATTGTGGAATACTTGTTGCACGTCTTCTAAATCCTCAATTGCATCGACTAATTTTTCAAACGTTTGTAAATCTTCTTCTGATAATATTACTTCTGATTGAGCTAACATTGAAAGTTCAGCAACGTCAAAATCTTCTACGCCATTTGCTTTAAGCACATTTTGAACTTGTGCAAATTGATCTGGTTCTGCGTATACAATTGTTAAATCTTCTTCTTCGATAACATCTCTCACATCTAAATCTTCTTCTAATAATAGTTCGAAAACTTCATCAGCAGATTTACCTTTAAATGCGAATACAGCTGTATGGTTGAACATGTAAGCAACTGAGCCTGATACACCCATATTACCGCCATTTTTACCGAATGCTGCACGTACATCACTTGCTGTACGGTTTACGTTATTTGTTAATGCATCAACAATTAGCATTGAACCACTTGGACCGAATCCTTCATATCTTAATTCATCAAAGTTTTCTTCTGATCCGCCTTTAGCTTTTTCAATTGCTCTATCTATAATATGTTTAGGAACAGAATAAGTTTTAGCTTTTTCTAATACAAATTTAAGATTTTGGTTTGATTCTGGATCAGGTTCACCTGATTTAGCAGCTACATATATTTCTCTACCAAATTTAGCATAGATTCTACTTGTATTTTTGTCTTTTTGGGCTTTTTTATCCTTAATATTATTCCATTTACGTCCCATATTTCCATCTCTCTTTCAAGTGAGTTATTTAACATACTTATTATACAATAATGATTACATCTGGCAAAGTTTACAAATCAAAAAATGTCTGAGACACGATGATTGCCTCAGACTTGTAATGTTTAATCTTTTAAAATACTTGCCAGTCTTAAAATGTGCATAATGATGTTGAGTAAATTAATAAACAAATTAAAGCCCATCTCTCTAGGAGAGAAGTTCCCTAGTTTCATACGGTTAAAATCATACACAGTATACAATAGAAACAGTCCAATACCTATTACAGATAACACTGTATGGAAAATAGGATTATGGATGAATATACCTAATAAACTTGCGAAGATTAACGCGATTAATGTTACAAATAAATATTTTCCTAAACCTGAGGCATCATCAATCATAAAGTAGCCGAGTATACCAAAAGCAGCAAATGCACCAATTGCTAAGGCAATATTGCCATAAAACGCTTCTGTACCTAATGTGCCTAAATAATACATAAAGGCCGTATATGAAATCACACCGATAAAGAATGCATATATATTTGAAATTAAACCGCCAAATTTTCTAGACGATTTTACAAATAGCGAAATCATAATGAGTACAAATAATCCAATTGTAATTGGTAAATGTAATGCAGGTGGTACGAATTGACCTACATATGTCCCAACTCCAAAGATTACCCAATAATATAAGAAGTATAGCCATGTTTTTCTAATGGCTGAACCATGAGTATCTGTATGTTGATAAGATGCATATTGGTTATCATAATTCATCTTTAATCATTCCTTTTTATAACGTAATACCAACATTTTACATGCTATTTCTCTATATATCAAACGTCATGTCTTCGATAATTTGTAACATTCATCATACATAAATAAATTACCATATTCCATATAGATACGCTCATAACGGTTTTAGTGCACTTCAATCAATGTAAAAAAGTAAAAAGTAATTATTGTGTTTTTATTACAAAGTGATTACATCAGGTACATACAATATTATTTTTGTTACCATTACGTGTATAGAAGAAAGTTCATTTTAGTATTCTGTTTTTATATATTATATATACCTAAGGAGGATAAGCCTTTGAAAAAATTTGCATTCGCAGTAACAGCTGTTTCTGGTGTTGCAGCTATAGCAGCTCATAACGACGCCGAAGCTTCAACTCAACATACTGTAAAAAATGGTGAATCTTTATGGATGATTGCAGACCAATATGGTGTATCTGTTAATCAACTGAAATCAAGTAACAATATTTCAGGAAATATGATTTTCCCAGGGCAAGTCATTACTGTAAACGGAAGTAGTTCAACAGGAGGAAGCGGTTCTCAAGAAACAGCAACTTCAGGCTCTACATACACAGTTAAAAGCGGTGACTCATTATCAGTAATCGCACAACAAAACGGTGTTACAGTTGACCAACTAATGAAATCAAATAATTTACAAGGTTATATTATCTATCCTGGTCAAACTTTAAAAATTGCTGGTGGAAGCGGTAGTGATACTTCAACTGCTCCTTCAAATAACACACAACCTACTCAAACAGGTGGCAATCAATCATTCAATGACCAAAACTTATATGACTGGGGTCAATGTACATATTACGTATTTGATCGCAGAGCACAAGCTGGTAGTTCAATCAGCACATACTGGGGAGATGCTAAATATTGGGCAGGCGCAGCACAAGCTGACGGTTTCCGAGTAGACGGTACTCCTGAAGTAGGTTCAATTATGCAATCTACAGCTGGACAATATGGACACGTATCATATGTAGAATCTATTAACGCAGACGGAAGTTTATTAGTTTCAGAAATGAACTATAATACGCCTCCAGGTGTTAAAGATTACAGAACAGTCCCAGCATCTCAAGTATATAACTATTCATATATTCATTAATAAAAAAACCAGTTCAGAAGACGAACTGGTTTTTTCTATGCAGAAAATTAGAATATGGTAGTTTTAATTATCTAGGCGCTAACTTCCATTATTCCGAATTGTGGTAATTAGAATGCTGTAATTTCCATTATTCTGAATTCTGGTAATTAGGTAGGCGCTCGCTTAGAGACATTTCTCAGAATTCTGTCCCTAACACTACCTCTTACGGACATTTCTCGGAATTCTGTCCCTAACTCAGAACAACTCCACAAAAAAATCACTTATCAAAAAATCCCTCCTAATTTCTTCAATTTTTCCATACAAAAAACATCCAACCTTAAATGAGTTGGATGTTTTTATATCGATTATACGAATAATGCATAAATATGATAAACGATGAAAGAAAGGATAATTGATACTGGTAAAGTTATAATCCAAGTAATAATCATTCTTTGTGCTGTTGTCCATTTAACACCTTTAACACGTTGTGATGAACCTACACCTAAAATAGATGAAGATACTACGTGTGTTGTTGATACTGGTAAGTGAATGAATGTAGCTCCGAAAATAACGAATGCTGATGATAAGTCAGCTGCTACACCGTTAGCTGGACGGATTTTCATAATGTTTCCACCAACTGTTTTGATGATTTTCCATCCACCGACTGCAGTTCCAAGACCCATTGCAGTAGCACAACTTATTTTAACCCATAATTCAATATCTGTTGTAGATTGCATATTAGCTGAAATAAGTGCCATTGTAATGATACCCATTGCTTTTTGAGCATCATTTGTACCATGTGAGAATGCTTGTAAAGCTGCTGTACCAATTTGGATAAATCTAAAGTTTCTATTTGTTCTTGTTAAATTATTATTTTTAAATACGACTTTGAAAATAGAATATACAATAAAACCAACGATAAACGCTAAAATCGGAGATGCAATTAAAGCTAATATAATTTTTGAAAATCCTTGGTAATGTAATATTCCAAATCCTGCAGAAGCAATAGCTGCACCTGCAATTGACCCTATTAATGCATGTGAAGATGAACTTGGAATCCCGAAATACCAAGTAATAAGGTTCCACGCTATAGCAGAAATCAATGCTGCTAAAATAACAACTGAACCATTTTCTAATTTAAACGGATCGACAATATCTTTAGCAATTGTTTGTGCTACACCTGTTGCCATTAATGCCCCAACAAAGTTCATAACCGCTGCTAAAATAATTGCATGTCGTGGTTTAAGTGCTTTTGTAGATACTGCTGTAGCGATTGCATTGGCTGTATCATGGAAACCATTAATAAAGTCAAAAAGTAACGCACACATCACAATAGCTACGGTAATAATGAGTAAACTATCCATTTTTTAAAACTCCTTAGCTATTTTTCATAATAATTTGTTCTAATTTGTTTGCTACTAATTGACATTTATCTGCTACATCTTCAAGAGATTCATAAATATCTTTAATTTTTATTAATGTTACTGGATCTGTTTCACTGTTGAAAATATATTTAATTGATTGTCTTAAAATACCATCACAATTCGTTTCATATTCTTTAATGTTGATAGAATGTACACGAATGTGTGAGAATTTCTTCTCAGCTACTAACGTTACAGCGATTTCAATTTCTTTAATTGCTGCTTGTATATTTTTCACGAATTCTGCCATGTATTCATCTGAATAACTGATAGAGTACATTTCAAACATTGCTGAAGTTTCTTCCATTTCATCTAATACATCATCTAATGCATCACATAATTCTAAAATGTCTTCTCTTTCAATTGGTGTAATGAAAGTTTGGTTTAAATCAGTAATCATTTGGTGCATAAGATCATCACCATTAGACTCATAGGCTTTAATTTTATCTGAATAAGCTTTTAAGTCGAAATCTGAATCAAAATCCATTTCTCCAAATTCAACTGATGCGCGACTTAAATTCTCAGCTATAGCTTCTAACTGAATACCAAACTTATCCTTCTTCTTATTAAACATTAGTAATCCTCCCAAAATTTACATCATAATTTATGTAATTACTCTTTCATTGTACTCTTTCAAAATGAATTCGACCACAGTTTATTAATTTATTTTTAAAAATTTAACTTGTCTGTAAACTTTAAGTAAACACAAAGTTCACATTGGTATTTTATAACACAAAAAAAGGCTAATGACAAGCACTAGCCTTTATTTTAAATATTTAATTTTTAAAGTACTCTTTGAATCACACGTTTAGAGTGGATGTATGCTAAGAAAGCAAACAGAATATAGATTAATGAATAAAGTGACATCACGATCAACACTGGAGTATAGAATGATTGTTCCATAAAGAACCACGCTGATTTAGCCGCGAAATATCCGTGACATAATCCAATGATTAATGGTAACGCAAAGTTAAACCCAATTTTTAGAGCGATACCTTTAGACATATCTTTAGATGTATAACCTAACTTTCTTAAGATGATGTAGTTTGATGTTTCATCTTCAGTTTCATCAATTTGTTTAATGTAAATAATACATCCTGTAGATAGTAAGAATGCGATACCTAAGAATCCAAGAATAAATAGCATAACACCGAGGCTACTTTTAGAGTCATTATAAATTTCATGATAAGACATAGATGACTCTGTTTTACTCTGTAACTTACTAAAGATTTGTTCTGCTTTCTTAACATCTTTATCATTTGTTAAGTTCACACCATATTGCTGATTCAAGTCCTCATTTTTAGCTTCATGCTTTTTCATTTGGTCGAATGTGTGATCTGACACAACATAAATAGGTGCATTATAAGAAACAAGTGAAGATAAATATGATTCTTTACTAATAGATTTCACTTTAAGATGATGAGTTTGATTTCCCATTTTGTAAGACATTTTTTCTTCATCATTTACAGTAATGACTTTATCAAGAAGGTCATTGAATCCTACAATTGCTACTTCATCGTCTTTCAATTTTATGTCTTTAAATTCAGATGCTTTGGCAACTGTTGATGGTAAATTGGGTTCTGCTCCCCTAGTTTCAGTAGAACCTTCAAGCACTTTTCTATCATCAATAATATAACGTGTCACGTCGTAATTACGTTCTTTATATTGAATATGCTCAGCATCTAATGCTTTTTTAAATTGTTGATTTGCATCTTTATTTACAAAAATGTAATCATCTGGTGACGTGCTTCTTGCTGTTTCTTCAGCGTTGTAATATTGAACGTAACTCAATGCTAATAGACCGACTGACATAGCTGACACTATTGCGATAATTGTCAGTGATAAAGCATTAGTTTTCATTTTGTGCATAATAGACGAAGTTGAAACAACGTCTGTTACGCTCAGCATGCCTTTTTTATATTTACGAATGGTATTAAAAATCAATGAGATTGAACATCTAAAGAGCAAGTATGCACCCACTATTGTTAAGAATAAAATGGTAATCATTCTTATATATAATGTTGTCATTCCAGCATTACTAAGATTTTCGAACATGACACTTGATAAATAATATCCACTTATAATCATGACGATGCCAATTGCACCAAAAATCAATTCATATAGTTTAATTTTCTTAATTTTAGTATCTGTCGCATTGTATTCATGCATAAGCGCTAAAATTGTCTTTCTTTTTACAAATATTGCATTTTGAAAAGCGATAATGATATAAATCGCAATCATAAGTACAATCGTTTGAACGAAAGCTTCAATGCTAAAATTCAAATGTGCTTCTTGTTGGACGCCGATAATTTTATATAAAATCATCAATAATATTTTAGAAGAGAAAAATCCTAAAATAGATCCAATCACAGCTGTTAATGTGAATAATACAAAGTTTTCTAAAGCAAATATTTTAAAGACTTCACGCTTTGTCACACCAATTAATTGGTATAATCCCATTTCTCTCGATCTTCTTTTAATAAAGAGTTTGTTAGCATAAAGTAGAAATATAACGATGATAATCGTCAATATTGTTACGCCTACTTTAATAGCTGCGCCAACCCTAATACCTGATTGAACACTATTTAAATCTTCAGAGAACCTTAACGTGACAAATCCGAAAAAGAGCATGACACTCATCGTTATTGAAAAGACATACATACTATAATGTCGAATGTTTCGTCTTAAATTCTTAATAACAATTTGATTAAAGCTCATTTACAACACCACCTAACACACTTTGTGTTTTGATGATTTCTTTGTAAAATGTCTCTCTATCATCGTCTCCTTTATAAAGTTCAGAGTAAATCTTTCCATCTTTTCAAGAAGATGACTCTGTTTGAATAACTTGCTGCTGATGAATCGTGTGTAACCATAACAATTGTTGATTGTGTCATTTGATTCATTTGATTTAATTTATTCAGTAAATCTGAAGCAGATTTAGAATCTAATGCACCTGTTGGCTCATCAGCAAATATAATGGATGGTTGTGCTATAAATGCTCTTGCAGCTGATGTTCTTTGCTTTTGACCACCAGAGATTTCACTAGGATATTTATTTTGTATATCTAAAATACCTAACGCCTTACTAATTTCTTCAAATCTTACTTGCGCTTCTTTTTTAGAAATTTTTTGAATGGTTAAAGGTAACATGATATTTTCTTGTACGGTAAGCGTATTAAGCAAATTATACTCTTGGAATATAAAGCCTAGCTCTTTTTTTCTGAAATTAGACATTTGTCTATTGTTCATGTTCTGTAGTTGATGCCCATTGATTTCAATTTGCCCTGTTGTCGCATAATCAATGGAACTTAATACATTTAACAGTGTCGTCTTTCCTGACCCAGATGGCCCCATAATACTAATGAATTCACCTTTTTCAACAGTCATATCTATTTGTTTCAACACTTCTTGTTGATTTTTTTTAGAACCATAAACTTTAACGAGTTGTTCAGTTTTTAATATACTCATATTCAAAACTCCTTTGTAATTTGTTTATGATTCCATCTTATAGCCTTTTTTACGATTCTTCCTTTGATTCATCGTACATTTTTAAGTTTGAAGTGACATTTTTGTCACTTGATTGTTGTACCGTTGTTAAATCATTAGGTTGTGGAAAAACAAGCAATACTGTCGTTCCTTCACCATAAGTAGATTTAACGGTGACTTTAATACTTAATCCTTCAGTAATCTCTTTAACTAAATAAAGCCCCATTCCTGTGGCTGTTGACTCACGTCTATTTGTCGTTGAAGTAAAGCCTCTTTCAAAAATACGTGGTAAGTCTCGCGCTTTAATTCCTCGCCCAAAATCTTGAATTTTCAAGTATGTTTGATCATGCTCTTCATAAGTTGAAATGATAATATCTTTATTCTCCGTATATTTCAGAGCATTACTTATAAGTTGTCTAATGACAGTTCGACACCATTTTTCATCTGTATAAACTTTTTCATCTTCAATTTGAATATTATACCCTATGCCTTTTGCCATGCTTATATTACGTGCATGTTGAATTTCTTTTATAACCATCTCTTTTAACGCATAATGTCCAAAATAAAAATCATTACTTTTAGAACTTAAACGTCTAATATAAAGTTGCTGATCCAGTAAGTAGTCGATTCTGCTCCACTCATATAATAAATTCTTTTTTAAATCTTGTTCTTCGATTTGGTCTAATAATAACTTCATTGCTGTGATGGGTGTTTTGACTTCATGTATCCAATCTAACAAATCATTTTTAGTCGCTTGTATTTCTTTATTTTGGTTATGAATGGTACGTCTCGTACGCTCATCATAAAGTTGAATATAATCAAAAACGATCTTTTCATATGTTGATTGATTCAATTCTTTATGTTCAATTTCTTTAATCGGCATATCATTTTTTAATGCGCTATAAAATCTTGTTTCTCGCGTGTAAATCAACCATATAAACACGATAAAAATAATCAAATTTATACCGACTAAGTACAAAGCGCTTTTAAAAGAAAAGGCTACATCTAACCAGCTCGTCAGCAGAATAGTAGCTTGCATGACTATAAATAGTAATATCCAAATCCATCTTTCTTTCAGAAACGACTTGATCATTTTATCCCTCCGGCTCGTGTGCAATATAGCCTTTACCTACTTTCGTTTCAATTAAATCATTGAAGCCAATTTCAGTAAGTTTCTTTCTTAAGCGATTGACGTTAACGGTTAATGTATTGTCACTTACAAATTGTTCATCATCCCATAAAGCAGTGATAATCGTATCTCTACTCACGATTTCATTTTTATGATTCAGTAAAATCTCTAAAATAAACATTTCATTTTTAGTTAATGAAATTTCAATATCATTCTTTTCAATAATATGTTTACCATAATCCACTCGTGCTTTATGCCATAATTTAATTCTCGGCTCATCTTTATTATATTGATAAACCCTTCTATAAATTGCTTGAAGTTTGGCAACTAGAACTTCTGTGTGAAATGGTTTCTGTATAAAGTCATCCGCACCTAGTTCCATACTCATGACTTGGTCCATTGGGTGGTCCCTTGAAGATAAGAATACAATCGGTATATTAGACTGTTTTCTAATCGCACGACACCAATAGAGTCCATCATATTGAGGTAACTGTATATCTATAATAACCATATCTGGTTGCAATGCTTTATATTCTTCAAACACCGCTCCAAAATCATTTATACCATGTACTGACCAATCCCATTTCTCTAGTTGTTGCTTCATAGCATTAAATAAAGTTTCATCGTCTTCAATTATTAGTAATTCCATACTATCCCTCTACTTTGTATATTTTTTAACTTCTCCTGCTATACTGCGTAGTTGAAAATCTTTAATTCTACAATCAACTTCGAACCCCTTCATCGTTACATTATGAATAGGTGCTTGTGATAAATAATATATACTCCAAGGTAATCTCGGTACGTAATTAAATAAATGAACCATAAATTCATTTGTTAATCTTAACTTTCTAAATTCTAACATGCCATTATCTTCATATAAATCTACAGCAAGTGAGCCACCAATAACTTTGAACTGTATAATATCTTCGTCAATATTCGGATGCACTCTTTTTAATTTTAATAATGGTTTACTGCGATGTTGAAAATAAACATAATAAATATCTCCAATTAATTCCGTTCTTACTAACGTACCACTTGTTTCTTGTAACCATTGGAAATAGTATTTCACAACACCTTCTAAATCCCATTTATAAGGAATGGGCATTCTATCAACACTTCTAACGTCATCTATTTTAGACTTCTGTAATTCTATCGATACAGCTGGTCGCTTAATAGCTTGTTCTGTCACTTGAACTTCAATTCCCGTTGAACTTAATATTTCCATCGTTTCTATATCAAAAGGAGAACCTTTAATGTATATAATTTTTTTAACATTATTGACTTTACATGCTATTGCCATATTATGACTCGCAATAATATTTAAATTACGTGCAGTACTTTGAGTTAACTTCGCAGATTTCTTGTTTGGATCTAAATAATAAATTGCAATATCTATATCTTTTAATGCTTCAATCATATCTTTAAGTACATAAATATCGCATTTTCTCCATGTAACTTCATTATCTAGCATCATATCTGATTCATACTTTGTAATCGTATATAGATTGCCGACATCTTTTAACGTACTGATTAAATGCTTGCCTATATACCCCGATCCACCTGAGATGAGTACATTCGCTTTCATTTTAAGCACTCCTTTATATTCGGACTTCACATATGTGTTATACTATTTATAACTTATTGTTTAATTACCATAAATATACCACTGATTATAATTTATAAATAGAAATAGGAGACATTTTATGAAAGAAATCATACGCGAAATTCGAATAAATGATGTTGAAAACTTTAATAAATTGTTAGATAGTGTGATTAATCAATCCGAATATTTACTCTTTAATCCTGGAGAACATCAAATATCTATACAAAACCAAACTTTATTTCTAGAAGAAATGATCACGACAAGTAACTCTACAATCATAGTTGCAGAATTAAATGATATATTAATTGGATATGTAACGATCCAAGGTGGCAAAACAAATCGAAATCGTCATGCCGCTAAAATTGCTATGGGTCTACTTCCGACATTTAGAAATAAAGGAATTGGATTTAAACTACTTCAAGAAACTGAAGCTTGGGCAGTGAGAAGACAACTGCATAGACTAGAGTTAACAGTCGTTACGGAGAATGAACCGGCATACCGATTATACGAGAAATTTGGTTTTAAAGTAGAAGGAAAGAAAGAACAAACATTGTATTTTAATGATAAATATTACGATGAATTTATGATGGCAAAATTATTATAAAAAAAGGCAAACTCATCACGTATTTCGCGTAGTTTGCCTTTTTTATTATTTATCTTTTTTAATCACTGATTCAGAATCTTGATTCGCATTGTTTTCATAAGGTGACTGTTTCGTATTAGCCCCTAGAAACATCATGACGTTATTGTAATTCTTCTTAGATTCTTTCAAGTTCATATGGAACTGGTATTGATGACGCAAACCGTGCGTACCATCAAAGAATGTTGTAGTCGTTTGAACACCTTGCTTTTTAAGGACTTCATCAAACTCTCTATTTTGTGGATCAAATGGGTCAGCATCTCCCACTGTTAAAAATGTAGGTGGATACTCTTTTGTCACTTGATCAACAGTAGATAGTTGATTAATTCTTGCAAAGTTCTTTTCCCATTCTTTAGTACCCGTATAACTTGTCATAAATAAATCGATTCTAGGAAATTCTGTAGATCTCACCGTTTGCATATTATATAATCCACCAAAAAGAATGGCAGCTTTTAAATAATCTTTTTTAATACTTGGCTTCATACGCATTTGCTGTTGCAATTTATCATTTGTTTGTAAAGCCACATATTGACTGGCAATTTGTGCACCTGCAGAGTCTCCGCCATATATAATTTGTTTATAGTCGATATTAAATTTATTTCTATGTTTTAATGTATATTTAGTTACTTGATCTAATTGCTGTATTGGTGTCGGGTATTGGTAATCAGGTGCTAAAGCATAATTTACATTTACGATGATATATCCTTTTTCAGCAATTTGTGCTAAGTATGGATTCTTATGTCTCTTGTCTCCCGCTATAAAACCACCACCATGCGTCCAAAATATGACTGGCAGTTTCTCACCTTTTTTCATTCTTGAAGGCATAATAATATCCATTTGACTATTTGGTGCACTATGACCGTAAGATACATCACGTATCAATTTTACTTTCTTGTTGTTTAGTAATAATTGATTGGCTCTTTGAGCTTGTAATTGCGCTTCCCTTTCTTTATGTTCCTGATATTTGTTATAACCGTAAAACCCACTTACAACAACGATGATCGCTACAATCAATATAAACAATCGTCGTTTTTTTCTTTTCATATGTTCACTTCCTCATGTAAGAAGATAGTTTAACATATTCAATTATTTTATGCGATATGTTTTTTGTTATCTCTTTTACGACTAATATATTTAACAACAATTGCAGCACAAATCACTAAACCTATAACACCCATAGCTGGATATAATTTATCAATAAGTGATGAGAAACCTACAAAGCTTAAGCCATAAGCGATTAACATTGATATCGTCAATAACACAACGTATTTTTTAGAAAACGGTACAGTAAACCTTGCTGTAAATGAGTACATAAGTCCTAAAATCGTGTTGTACATAACCACAAGCATAATTACTGATAATGCAAATCCAATAATAGGTGAAATTGTTCTAGCAAGTGCTAACGTTGGTATCTCGATATCTTTAATATTAGGATATTCAACTAATAATCCAGCATTGATAAGTGCTAATAAAATTAAATAAATCACACCACCAATAATGCCACCTAATCCTGAAATACGTCGTTTATCAGCATCGCCACCAATGGCAATTAATGTACTAAATCCTACTGAGAACGCTAAACCACCATAAATGAACCCTTGAGCAATTCCCCAGAAAAGACTTGGTGATTCAACTGTATCATTAATTTCAGAAATACCTACTTGACCATTCACAAAAAAGTAACCTGCAATTATTAAAATCACAATGATTAAAAACGGTGTGACGACACCTAGTGCTTTTACTATTTTATCGAAGTCTAATAAAAGCGTGATATAAATAAAAATACACATAATTAAAGCGCCTAACCAAGTTGGCACCCCAAAACTTTCATTAAATGCTGATCCAGCGCCAGCTATCATCGTTACTGATATACCAAATAAGAAAAATATTAATACATAATCTATCACGATACCTGCTTTACCGAATAAATAATTAATCGTTGAGCTATGGTCATCAGCATCGAGTGCTGTACCAATCTTAGCTACTTGTCTACCAAAAAACGCCAACATTATACCAGATATAATAACCCCTATATACCCGTATAAACCATAGTGGGTAAAGAATTTCATTACCTCTTGCCCTGTCGAGAACCCTGCACCTACAACGACCCCGACATAAGCAAATCCTATTTTTGTTGCTTCTTTCAAATTTGACACAAACTTTCCTCCTCATAATTTTGTTCAACATAATAATGTATACCCACTATTCACGAAAATATTCTAAAAAAAGAGCAAGACTATAAAAGCCCTGCTCTTTTTCATATATATTTATGAATTATCTTTAATTGATTGACTATAATTCGCTCTTGTAACTGTCAATCCGACAATGATTACTAAAGCGAGTAACACAATACCAAACCAGTATGACTGATGAATACCTTGCGTCATAGCATGATTGATTTGATCAACTGTAGGGTTTTTAATACCTTCTAATGCTGCTCTTTGTCCACCGTTCATGATACTTACAAAAATCGCAATACCTAATGCGCCACCTATTGGCTGTAACATATTGGATACAGCTGTACCGTGTGGATACATTTCTTTTGGTAAAGCGTTCAATGCATTTGTATTTGCCGGCATCAATACTGCAGAAATACTAATCATTAAAATAATATATACAATAACAAATATCCAAACTGAAATACCTGGATGAATCGTTGAATAAAATATTGAGACACATAACAACACAATTAATCCTGGTACAACTAGCTTTCTTGGACCAACTTTATCAAATATGGCACCCATAAATGGTGATAAGAAACCATTTAATAAAGCACCTGGTAATAAGATCAATCCAGCAACTCTAGCACTGAATCCCATTGGACCTTGCAAGTACATAGGCATCACAATTTCAGAAGCAAACATTGTCATAATCACAACAACGAAAATAATAACGCCCTTTGTATAGTTACGATATTTAAACACTTTCAAATCTAATAATGGTTCTTCTAATTTAAGTTGTCTAAAGACAAATAGTATCATCGCAATAATACCAATAATGAGTGGGATGTAAATTGAAGGACTTGAAAAGCCACCTTCAGTAGTACTCACCGATGAAACACTATATATAATTGTCGCAATACCAATCGTTGATAAAATGATTGAGAAGACATCGATTTTCGGTCTCGTAATTTCACCAACATTTTGTAAATATCTATATGCGAATATAAACGTAAATAGCATGAATGGGATAACGATTAAAAATAACCATCTCCATCCTAAATAATCAACAATAACACCTGATAACGTTGGACCTAATGCAGGTGCAAACATAATGACTAATCCGAATTGCCCCATAATTTTCCCGCGTTCATTCTCATTGTATAGCATGAGCATTGCATTCATGACAGTTGGAATCATAAGCCCCGTTCCAGCTGCTTGAATCATTCTACCTACTAATAGAATTGGAAAGTTAACGGCTAACCCGGCTGTTAAAGTCCCGATAGAAAATATTGTTACTAACCCTAAAAATAACCGTCTCGTTGTAAACCATTGATTTACGACTGCAGACAATGGCGTTAGTACACCCATTACTAACATGAAACCAGTTGCCATCCATTGGACAGTTGGTGCATCTACATCAAATACTGACATTAATTCTTTTAATGCAATATTTAAGAGCGTTTCATTTAAAATCATGAAAAATGTACCAACTAAAAAGACAATCATAATTATTTTTCTTTTAAACTGATTCTCCATTTTTTTCTCCTAAATTTTATTTTGTAACTTGTCTATAATCCCATAAAAAATAAACCTAGTCAAAAGACTAGGTCTATGCATTTTGAGATTTGGATAGTTGTGAAAAATCTACCACTACTTGGTCCATTCTCTTCGCTGTTTCTTTCATTATATTTCTAGCAACTTTATTTTCTGGATCTATCTTAAGTATTTGCTTACTTATATCAAAAGCTTGTTTGTCAGAAAGTAAAGGTTCTGGTATAGCATGTAATAGAAGCATTTGTAATAAACTCTTAACTTCTTTATAATCTGTTAAAATCATCGATCTTTCAGCATGATAATAAGCTGAATGAAATGCGCCATCATGTTCACTATATGGATAAACGTGTAACAAGAACGCTAAGTCGTGAAGTTCACTTGTTTCTTCCTTCTTAATACAGTCTAATATAAATGTATAAAACATCGTACTTTCTTCTTCGTGAGCTGCTGAAATAAAGTGTTCTTCAAATTCTAAGAAATCCACTTCGGACATCAATCTATATGCAGTATCAAATTCGCCACTTAATATATGACCTTTAATCAAATCCTTCATTCAATGTCCTCCTTTTCTCTCTATGCAACATTCACATTCATTTCAATGTTAAATTTTTAAAGTCAAAAATATTATAACATGTTTTATAATAAATTACCTTTAAAATAGAAAACCAACTTAAATTTTAAAATATAAATGATGGTGATACTTACATCGGTGATTAAAGCGAGCATCACAATTTGGGCATACCTCTTTCAACATATAATCATTGATAGAAATCGTTTCTTTACAAACGCCACATAGTATCGCATGTTCATCAAATTCAGATTGTTCCCATCTCTTAATGTCATGCTTTTCACATTCATTATGGCACTTGTAACAAGGATAGAATTTATCACAACATTTAAATTTAATCGCGATGATATCAAGCGGCGTTTGATAATGTTCACATCTAGATTCATTATCTACAGTTAAGCCATGTATTTTCACCATAGTATCCTCCAAAAAAAATTTACTTTAAGTGAACATCTCACAATTATAGCTATTTTGTCAATTTATAATGATTTGACAGATACTATAAATTTTAATAAGATTAACATATGAACATATATCCATATGTTAGGAGAATAATATGACTACAAATACTATTTTAGATGATGAAACACTATTACTTGTATCACAAACTTTTAAAGCATTAAGCGATCCGACTCGCGTAAAGATATTACATTTATTATGTACAGGAAGATATTCTGTAGGTTGTATAGCTGAAACACTTTCACTCAGTCAATCTTCCGTGTCACACCAATTAAGATTTTTAAAGAATCTTAGGCTTGTTAAATTTGAACGTGAAGGTAAAAGTATTTATTACTCAATCGATGATGATCACGTTATCTTATTATTAAAACAAGCCATCGAGCATGCCAAACATTAACAATTTAGGAGGTGTTTTCATGGGACATGAACATCATGGACATGACCACAACCATGTTCATACAAACAATAAAAAGATACTGCTCATTTCATTTATAATCATTGCCGTATTTATGATAGTTGAAGTGATTGGTGGATATATTACAAATAGTTTAGCTTTACTATCAGATGCTGGACATATGCTAAGCGACGCCATTTCACTCTTTATTGCATTAATGGCCTTTAAATTCGGTGAACGTGTTGCCAATAAGAATAAGACATATGGCTACAAGAGATTTGAAATTTTAGCAGCATTAATCAATGGTGTCTTGTTAATTGGTATTAGTATATATATCTTTTATGAAGCCATTTCCAGATTTATTGATCCGCCAGAAGTCGCTTTAACTGGCATGTTAATCATAAGTACAATCGGTTTACTTGTAAATATTTTCATTGCTTGGTTAATGTTCAAAGGATCTGATACGAAAGACAACTTAAATATGCGTGGTGCATTCATCCATGTACTCGGAGATTTATTAGGTTCAGTTGGCGCAATTGTAGCAGCACTCATTATGATTGCATTCGGTTGGAAATTAGCAGACCCGATAGCAAGTGTTATTGTGGCACTATTAATTATTAGAAGCGGATATGGTGTTACGAAATCTGCATTAAATGTACTGATGGAAGGCACACCATCAAATATCGATGTTCATGAAATATCAGAAACGATTAAGTCGCACCCAGATATAATTGAAGTACATGATTTGCATATATGGTCCATTACAAGTGACTTAACAGCATTAAGTTGCCATGCAGTCGTAGATAAAGATAAGACTGTAGAGGAATGCGATAATATAATAGAAGAAATCAATCATAAACTTATTCATAAATCTATACATCACGCAACAATCCAATTAGAAACACCAGATCATCAGCATGACAGTTCCCTACTCTGTTGCATGGAACAAACAGAACATGTACATTAAAAAAACTAGAACATTTAGGTAGATATACCTAATTTGTTCTAGTTTTTTTACTTTATATAATTTGGTATAGGAATCTCTCTCAGTCTTCGTGCGATACACTCTGATTTTCTACCCTAGCGCACGATATCTCGCAGTGTATTATTCCCTATAGAGTAGACATTAAAAAAACTAAAACTCTATAGGGGGTATTTTTATGTATAAAACTAGACTACCTGTTAAACTGTATCAGGAAATCTTCGATTTGCATGAAAAGGGTTATTCCTTTCAAAATATAATTGATAAGTTAAATTTAGATATTAGTGATAGTGTGATTCGATTTAAATATAAAGTGTATAAGCAACATGGTATAACAGCACTTATAAATAAGAATCGAAATAAAATCTATACACGCGAATTTAAAGAAAAAGTTGTTAAAGAATATCTAGAGACTAATAAGACGTATTCAGATCTAGCAGCCTATTACAATATTTCACATCATGCTACTTTAAAAAATTGGGTGGTAAAGTATACTGAAGGAAAGGAAAATAAATCTTATTTTCCATATCTGGAGGTAGACACTATGAATACTAGAAAAACAACATTTGAAGAGAGAATTGAAATAGCTAAATATTGTATTGAAAATAATAGAGACTTTAATAAGACAGCTGAAAAGTACCAAGTTAACTATTCACAAGTCTATAATTGGGTAAAAAAGTATGAAAAACATGGTGATATTGGTTTAGTAGATGGTAGAGGTAAAGGAAAACCAGTTGAAGCTTTAACTAGAGAAGAAGAACTTGAATTAAAAATAAAAGCACTTGAACAAAGAAATAAATTTCTCCAAATGGAGAATGAGGTATTAAAAAAGCAGGAAGAAATAGAGAGGCAGTTGATGAATCGAAAATCAAGCAAATAGCAGCATACAAGACAATCGAAGCATTAAAAGATAAGTATCCAATCAAATGGATATGCGCCGCACTTGAAATATCGAGAGCAAGTTATTATAAATGGAAAAACAGAGAGGTTTCAGAATCTGAAAGATTCAATAACGAATTAAAAGATGAGATTTTCAGGATTTATCATGAACATGATGGCATATATGGATATCGAAGAATTTATATTTATCTGAGATTATATACTAAATTCCAGGTTAATCATAAACGCGTATATAGAATTATGAAGAAGTATGGATTAAAAGCTGTCATTAGAAAAAAGAGAAGGCAATATAAACTTAGTAAGCCAGAAATCACTTCTCAAAATATCCTAAACAGAAAATTTACAACAAGTAAAGTTAATAAGGTCTGGTTAACAGATGTGACAGAATTTAAATTGAAAAATGGATTTAAAGTGTATTTAAGCGCTATTTATGATTTAGGTGCTAAGAAAGTCATCAGCCATGTAGTCTCATCTCAAAACAATAATAAGCTTGTATACGATACCTTTAACAAAGCCATAATTAAAAGAAATACCGAAGGCATTATATTTCATAGCGACAGAGGATTCCAATATACGAGTGTTCTATTTAGAGAGATGATTAAAAATGCTTCTATGAAGCAAAGCATGTCTCGTGTAGGTAGATGTATTGATAATGGTCCTATGGAAGGCTTTTGGGGGTTACTCAAATCAGAGGTATTCAAAGACAAATCTCAAACATTCAATGATATAAAACACGCCACAAAGCAAATAAATGAATATATAAAATTTTATAATTCTAAAAGAATTTCATTAAAAATGGCTGCGCTTATAAAAGCACAGCCAACATATTGATTACTTTTTTTAGTGTCTACTTGACAGGGTTATGTTCACAGTCTTCGTGCGACATACCTTGATTCAGTCCCCCATCACACTATCCAACCTCAAATTTATGATATGCCTTAACTTACTTATAATATACTTTAGTATTTCCTTGGGTAATCATTTTAAAATGTCCTTTCATAATATATGAAAGTGTATTTCTATGTACACCATTACACCACTTCCTTGCTTCTTTCATACCGAATGGTGCTCCTTTCAAATACATTAATTCGTCTAAAGTATTTAAAATAAGTTCTTTTCTAGGTATCTCATTAAAACAGTTAGAACAAGTGATTATTTTCTTTTTATTTTTCAGTGGTGTATCTATAATATTGTTACATTGTGTACATCTTATACCAGGTTTTAATTTGTTAAATTCATAATTCGGATATTGATGATAATCATCTTCAAAAGGTGTATGGAGATTTTGTAATGTGGTTTTTATTATAGAATTATTTGGAGAGGTATTGTTTTTAAGGAGATGTCTTACTTTATTTAACTGGTTTGGTAAAATAATTGTTTCTTCATCTATTTTGCCTTTTATACTAAAATTTCCGTTAATAAATATTATATAGCTTTTTATTGTTCTTTCTATATTTAATTTATCAAGTACTTTATTTAGGATATAGTCATTTCTATCTAATTGAGCTAACGGATATTTAATTACAAAGCTGTTATCACAAATCATATTACCATTATTAAATTCATATTTACCAAAATAATTTTTGATTTCAAATTGATAGATAATCTTATCAGTGATAACTAAAAAATCAAATTGATAATTTTGAGTACTTTGTAGTTGTAAATCATATATAAACTCTAATTGATCAATAGATTTTAATATTTCTAAAAACTTCCTTTCACCTTCTTTTCCTTTTTTATATGTTTCATATTTTTGAATATCTTGAGGACTTATGTATGTTCTACCTATAAGAGATCCAATCACTGAATAATAGTTCTTTTTCAATGGTTCACCTTCTTTATAAGTTTATTCATTTCCATTTTAATCCATATCAGTAAAAAAATCAGCCACAACGTCAATGTTGTGGCTGTTTTCTTCTATATGAATGACTTAAATATTAATTGTTTGCCTGGTACTTTTTTATCATCGAATCCTTCTAAGAATGGTTGATTATCATAAGGTACTTTGACTCTTTCTATGTTTATGGCACCATCTTTAACTTCTACTATGCCATACACAGCGTATGCACCGTTATTTAACCCTACTGATCCTGGATTAAAATATATTGTTTCTATATCATCAAAGTGATGTAACACGTGATTATGTCCAAATGTAACAAAATCTGCATCTAATCCGTTAAATAATCCGTGTACATGTTCTAACGAAGGATCTACAATTGGTTCAAATGGATCTTCACTAATATGCTTATCCATATTTTCTTCGAGTATTCGATAATGTGTGAAATAAAATTTTAACCCGCCTATTTCTTTTGTAACTTCACGTTTAAGTTCATTTAAAAAGGTATAATATTTACTGTCTAAATGTTTTACTATCCATTGATGATGTTCATAGAACTTACTTTTCAAACTTTCTGGATATGGCTCGTTGTTAACGACTGACATAATCGCTTCGTCGTGATTACCTGCAATGTATGTCATATCTTTTCTGCTTGTAACTGCTTCAAGAACTTCGTTTGTACAATGACCAACACCAATATTATCACCTAAGTTATAAATGTGATCTATATCCGTTCGATTATCGATATCTGAAAGTACCGCGTTTAATGCATCGATATTTCCATGTATATCTGTCAAAATTGCGAATTTAACCATCATAAGACTCCTTTATGATTATTGATTAAATTGATCAACCGCTTCTTTAATTTCAACATTTCCTGAAACGACTTGGAATTCTTGACCAATTTTCTCATCATTGTTTAATACTTCAACCAAGACAGTCGCTACATCTTTACGAGGTATTTTACCACGTTCTACTTCTTCAGCTAATGTAACTGTTCCTATAGCGTCATCATTTGTTAATGCACCAGGGTGAACGATTGTATATGGTATATTAGCATTTCTTAAATGTTCATCTGCATAGTGCTTAGCTATTGTGTAAGGTTTTAAATCGCCTTCAAAAGCTGATCTTCTCGTATCAAATGAAGACACGAGTACAAAATGTTTCGTACCTGCTATTTTACTTGCTTCAATAGATTTAACTGCGCCGTCTAAGTCAATAATAATTGTTTGGTCTGCACCAGTATGTCCACCTGAACCTGCTGTAAACACAACTTTATCTGCATCTTTTATTTTTTCAGAAATGTCATTGATATCGTCATATTCAAGATCTAGTGGTGCTGTTGTTGCTCCTAATTCTTCAAAGAAACTTGCTTGACTGTTTTTTCTAATACCTGCAACAACTTCATTGCCTTCTTCTACTAAATCTTTAACTAAATGTCTTCCTATTTGTCCATTAGCACCTATTACGAAAATCTTCATTATAAAACACTCCTTTAAATTTTTTCATGTATAAAACGATAGTTGTGTAATCTATCTGGCGTGATTAACCTTGAAGTCACTTCATATGGCTTTTTATAGTTCATATCAGAAACAACAATTGAACCATCATTTTTTACTTCTTCAACTATTGCGACGTGTCCTAGTTCACCATAATCAGTTTGTAAGATTGAGCCTTCACTAGGTTGTCCGTTCACTTTATAGCCTTCTTCTTTTGCACGGTCATCCCAATGTTTAGCGTCACCCCATGATGAACTAATTTTTTTATCAATCGAGGATTTCAAGTTTAAGTTAGCCACCTATAATGACTGAGGTGTACACAAGGGTTAACCGTATTCGAACCTGTTGAGGATTGATTGGTTTTAATCAATTAATACTCAACAGGTAACCAAAGCTAAGACTTTAGCTTTGGAAAGATTCATATATTGTTGTATGGCTTTTATGAAGCGTTTTTGAACATTGGATAAATCATGTGCTTTTGGAATAAAACGACGAATCATTTTATGTTGGTTTTCACTTGTCCCACGTTCATATGATGAGAATGGATGTGTGAAGTATATTTCTATCATATGGCCAAATTCTTCATACAGCGATGCAAATTCTGAACCATTGTCAGATGTGATAGATTTGAAGATTTTTGGTGCTTTTTCGCCTAAGGAGTCAAATAAGTTTTTCAATGCGTGAGACACCGCATCAGCACTTTTACTCTCTATTATTTCTAGTATTTCAAAACGCGTTTGTCTCTCAACAAGTGTTAAGATAACTGGCTTTGACTTGTCTTTAGTTCCTATTACGGTATCTATTTCCCAGTGACCAAAAGACTGACGTGATTCAATTTCACTAGGACGTGTCTCAATACTTGGACCGAGCACTCGACTGTGTGGATGATTATGGTAGCTATTCTGAGTAGAGTGACGTCTTTTTAATTTTTCTAGTAGATCAATATTCTTAGTTTCCATGATTTGTTGATCTATCCAAGCATATACTGTCGTTGTTGAAGGGATTTTTTCTCTTTCAAAACATTGTTCCTTGTGAGCATATGCCACGACTGCTTCAGGTGACCAGCGTTTCTTTTTCATGAGGTGATCTGCCCATGGAATAAATAATGGGTTCTTCTTCCATAAGGGCTGAGCACCACATTGTTGTCTGTTTTGTCGATAACGTTGTTGACCTAGTGAAGAAAAATAAATTTGCGTCTCATATTCATAGACTTTATGTTGTTGTTTTTGTCGTTTAATTTGACGTGTTGTTCTTCGATGAATTTCGTTATTGATTGTTTGAGGTGCACGTCCTAATTCACGCGCGATTGCACGATTTGAAAAACCTAAATTTTTAAGTGTTTCTATTTGAACACGTTCTTCATAACTTAAGTGTGTTCCTTTATGGTTTGTCATGTTAGAATAAGTATGCGTCATGTGAATTCATTCCTTTATTGATTTGGTCTGGTAGCCTCAATAATAACATGAAATTCACGTGGCGTTTTTTTGTCTAAAGGTGGCTAAGTTGATTATAAAATCCACCTTTTTTTATCAATTTTCAATCTTTCTTCAAATACATAAAATGTACATTGACCTTCTTGATAGTAATTACCAAGTGAACGGTCATCTGTTTTATCATTCTTTTTAATTTGTTCCGTACGAATCGCTACTTCTTTTTCTTTCATCTGCTTCTTTACGTCTTCAACATAATGATTTAATAAATCGAATCCACCTTGGCTTTTAAAAAGCATAACCATGGTAATAATAACAACCCACGTTGCAAGGTAAACGATGAAGCGGAATAACTTTTTCATAGCTCACTCCTATAACTAATGTACCTCAAATATATGAGTTAAAACGTAGGATATCAAATAAAGTGCTTATAACTTTTTTGGAAAATTCACAAATGCAAGAAAGTTTTTGACAATTAAATGACATTTACATAGTTTTTTATGGTACCCTAATGATACAAAAAGACAAGAGGTGAATCATATGTTCAAGTTCCAATTGGATTACTTTAGAAATGGACAGGGATTCTGTTTATAGATTATGTAAATAGTAGTAAAACGTTGTAATTATAAGGTTTATAGACGTTTAACTTTATAACTATATATCATTATTTATAACTAAATTGACACGTATTTGACACTTGCACAAATAAAAAAGAGGCAACCGTCGCAACAGTTAACCTCATATCTATATAACCTCTTCCGCCTAATTAAATTATATCATAAAAAAAGCCCACCAATTAAGGTGGGTTTAGTTGTTAATATAAACCAAATACTTTGCCAGCCACGCCTAAAATAGCAATCAATGTTCCGATAAACCACTTCATTTGCGTATTCTTCATTTCAGAAATTTGGAATTTTATTTTGTCTTCTATTCTTTCAGGTAGTTCATCTAATTTATTGTTTAAATTATCAAATTTGTCATCAATTCTTTTTTCAAATTGTTCAAATTCTTTTCGACTAATAAATTCACTCACATCAATCACCTCGTTTGAACTTATATTACCTATACTATGTTTTTGGAAATCTAATCCACTAGCTTTTGGTAATTTATCCAAATTTTTTGTAATTCTTTCATCCCTATTTTCAAGTTTAAATTTTTCAGGTCTACTAACTTTTTCATTCGTCATACTAATGTTTCCCTTTCATGACATTAAAGTATGCTTTAGACGTGTTGTTTTCGATAGTTAACTTAATTGAATGAATTCCTTCTTTTTCAAACCTTAAATTATTGAAACGTGCATTAGTTTCGAAGACATTTAAAAATTCTTTATCTCCATTTTCTTCATCCATCTTAACTCTATCAATATTCACATTTGTATTGAACATTATTTTATCATCTGGATCAATTAATTCAAATTGTAAGGTGTATATTTTTAATTCTTCTATACCTATTATCCCAAAAGACACATCAAAAGAATAGTTATTTGGTAAAACTTCTAAATTTAAATATGACATAGGACTATCAATTACTAAATTACCATTTGGATTATTAAACACTTCTAAAGATGGAACTACCCATGCTACTTTTGCCATTTAAATACCCCTTTTTTAGTCTAATTAAATATATATTACACTAAAATTTAATTGGACTAAAGATAGAACATATAAGCGAACATAAAAACAACCCCATCACACAAAGTGACAGGGTAAGTTAATGGTTATTTATATATGAAAATCCAGCACAATGTAAGTGCTTGAATATGATAATATTACACTTTTAGGATTAAATCAAATAATAACACCCCACTTATTAGTGAGGTGCAAAAAGGTTTTACCAAATATGAGTTTAAAACTAAAACGGAGGTAATAGGTTTAAACTGTTTTTAGTATATCATTTTGTGGAACCAATTCAAAATAATAACCTACTCAATTATATGAGTAGGCTCGCCGTCATATTGTGTTTAATATGTCTGTTTAAATGGTACCATATATGTTGGCATAAGTAAAAAAAAACCTACCTAGTTTCCGCTAGATAGGGTTTAATTCTGAAATAACCCACCAATTAAGGTGGGTTTAGTTATTTGACTATAAAGTATCTAGAAGAAGCTATTTGTAATACTTCTTTATCATCATAATCTTCAATTAAATTACATTTACTAATAAATATCTTATTTTTATCATTTGAATATATATTATACCCCATCAAAACTAATAACAGATTATAGTGTAGCATATCACTTTTTGTATGAAATATACCTATGATAATAAAAATAAGGAAATTTATAAAAATACTGTAAATATTTGAAAAATCCAAAGACAACAATGGTATTAAGTAAGTAACAAAATAATTTAATATATCTGTATTAATAATTTTTAGTTCCCCCGGATTCTCATCTGAAGCTTGTGCATTTTTGATCCATTTACATATAAGAAATATAACGCTAACCAAACTAACTAAAAATAATATAATCCAATAGATTTTAAATTCAAAAATTACATAAGTAATACTTTTTTGATTATCCTCAGCTTTTCTAATTTCATTTAAAAAAATTAATAAAAATAAAGGTATATAGTTACAAATATAAATAAAGATATTCAGCATATCTCACACCTACCTATTCGGATCTTCTCCTATGTCATCTCCAATTATTGTTTTATAGTAAGAATCCTGCATTAAATTCACTAAAACATTTAGTCAGATTTAACATTAATTTACAAATTTAAACCCTAGCCTTTTTCCACAAGCTAGGGTGTAGTAATAGAACAATTTATTATGGGATATTTAGAATATCCACTTTTATTATATCCAATAAATGTAAAAAAGCAACCCTAGCTAGTTTCCGCTAGATAGGGTTTAATAATGTACGACGGTTCAGTCGTAACCAAGTAATAGCTAATTAAATTATATCATATTTACTACTTAAATGTACCCCAAGCACTACCAACTCGTTGTCCTTTACCGTTCGACTTACCAATTGGCATATAAACAGTTGCACCACTGTATACTTCCCAACTAATCCAGATATAACCTTCATAGTCTTGTATTTCATTGTAGTTAACAGATTGATTAAATTCTAATCCACCAGCAATTGGATTATGAATACTAGGACCTTTATATCTTGTAACTATTCCATCTTTAGCTTTACAAGTGAACGTACCTTTTTCTTTTTTCCACAAGATACCGTATTTATTTTTCTTCCAACCATTTCCTACATTTTTAGAAACAACTGTATTTGTTTTAGCTTGATTTGGTTTAACAGTTGATGGTTTTGTAGCTTTCACAACTGCATCAGTTGATGGACTACCTGCAGGTAATGATGGATCGTTGTAATACTTTGTAATTTCTTTAATGAAATAATCTTTTAACTGATTAACAATATTAGATGGTGCAGCACCTTTTGTAACTGGATTCCAACCTGTATGAATTGTCATACTTCTATGTGGACATGCAGTTGGTACAAATTCACAATGTAATCTAACTGTAGAACGATTAACAGGTAAACCATAATATAGTAAATCAGCAGCTGCTTTTTTAAATGTTGCTTGTTCGTTTGCTAAGAAATTTTTATCACTAGCATTTAATGACTCATTCACTTCATAGCCGATATAACTATTGTTACCATCTTGATTAGCAGTATGCCATGCAACACTGAACGTATCAATCGCACGCCAAACTGTATTTCTATCAATATAGTAATGAGCGATACCAGCTTCATAACGAGCAACAGATGTGCTTTGAAGATTATTATAATCTTGTTTAGCAGTAGCACTACCTGCTGTATTATGAATAACTACACCCTTTAAATTGCCTGCACGATTAGCCATTTTATAGTTTATCGTGTGGTTAATCGTTTCTATTTTAGTCGCTTTCTTAACTGCACCTTTTTCAGCATCTTCATATGGTGGTCGGATTACACCTAAGAAATTGGTATATTCATGATCTTCTACAAATGCTGCTGGACTACCTTTTGTTAAGCTTTCGTTATACCAGTTCTGGTCAATACTATTAAAATACTTAGCGTTTGCTTCAGTGACAATACCTGTATGACCATACTCTCCACCGAACACAAAAATATCTCCTGGTTGCGGTATTTGGTTTTTACCTTTAATAACTTGGAAACCTTTTGGCCATTTATAATTGATAAAGTCTTTTGCGTTACCTTTAGGATGTACATCCCAATATTTTTTAGTAAACTCAATTATAAAAGTTGCACATTGTGCGCCATATGGTTGACCATCTGTAAGCCTATTACCTATATTACTTACTGCCCATTTAACACCGTCACGTTTTTTCATTATTTATTACACTCCTTTTAATATATTAAAAAAGCCGACTGATTATTTGGCCGACTTATTTTGGTTCGTTATATTGTTGTGCTTGTTCACTATCTTTGATACCACGCGTTGTTGGGTCTTGCACCACACCTAGTAACACCAACACGCCTAACACACTGTTAACGATATTCGTTATTTGGTCTGTATACACTGTGATGTCATAATCGAATGCGCCCGACACTTGTTGCACAAATAAAAGGATAGCCGATAATATGGCTACCCAAAATGATTTTTGTTTAATACGTACTTTCCAATTAATTTTCATGTTATTTCCTCCTTATTATTTACATTTCCCAAACCAAAAGCACTCCCAAAAACTTACGCCCAATAATTTAAGCATCTGTTTCACCTCCTTATATACCAAATAACATTTTGATTGATGTAATGATGAGTGAGCCTGCTATTGTACCTACTAAGCCTAGAACCCACAATTTGATGTCTCTTATATTTTTATTATTTTCTTTTTTATTCTCTTTCTCTATTTCACGCTCTCTATTTAAGGCATCTAATGTGAAATCTAATTTTTGATTCACAAGTTCTTGCGCGTGTTGCCCCTTTTTGATTTCATCTAAAGAAGAAAATATTTTTTCATCATTGTCCTCGAGCCGTTTAATTCTTCTGTCATAATCAGCTCTTTGGAACTCATTACTCATGGGATCACTCACTTTCTGTTAATTTATCTGTAATAAAAAGGCATTGAACCTAATCAATACCTTGGTTTTGTGCACTTAATTCTGAATTACTTTCTTGAATATCTTCTTCTGTACTTGTGGATGGTTCAACATAGTCTGTTCCATCAGGATTATGTTTAGAACGCTCAATTTGTTCAGCTACATAATACGTTTTAATGTTAGTGCCAAATAACTCAGCTAACATATTTTGTGCTTTACATGCAGTTTTGGCATCTTCTTCTGACTTAAACTTATGCGCTGATTGAGGTGTAGCACCACGATTAAATCCACTACCATAATTTTTCACTAAACATGTTTCCTTACCTGTTTCATCTCTTTCTACTAAAAAATACTGTGTAATTGTCATTTCCATTTAAAACACTCCTTTAAATTTTTTATATAAAAAACACCTTACTCGTTTTGAGTAGGTGCTTTATTATCAGCTTGTTGTTGTTCATTTTGTTGTTCATTTTGTTCTTGCAATATTGCTTTTAAAATTGCATTCTCATGCGTAAGTCTTGAATTTTCCTGCACTAGATTGCTTATAACAATTTGTGGGTTTGCTTGTATGCTTTGTTCATTCATAATTTTGCCTCCAATTCCGTTTCTAATGCACGGACTTTTTTAGTTAATTCTTGTATAGCTTTAAGACACCATGCCGTCATTTCATAAGAATCGACACCGTCTCCGTTTTTCCATTCGTCTGGCGTTTCTCTTTCTAAGACAACACCATGCCTAACTCGTTGACTGTCTTCTTCCATTTCTGAATATAGCTTATAACTATATAATTGCACTCGATCAACCAAATGTTCTAATACATCTATATCCCAATTCTCAATATCATATTTATAACGTTCAGAGGACGTCCACGTTGCACTTGCTGCTCTAATAGGTATATATGAATTAGTGGAATTCCGCTTTGTAATACGGACTTCGTTATTCGCTCTTAAATATAAATTAGAGGCGTTTGTATTCGGATTGATTTCCAAGAAATTTGCATATAGTCCATTGGCAGCTAAGTCGCGCCAAATAATATCCCCACCATTATATAGAGAACGTCCAGTGATTCTAACGCCATTATCACTTCCGATATAAAAGCGAGCGTTTGAATCTCGATGAGATACTGATGCTAGCCAACCCGTACCACCTCTTATATCAACATAGCTATCTGTCGTACCTCTAACAGTAAACCTCACCTCTGAGCCTCTGTCAGGTCGAATATAAATATTTTGGCCCGCTGTGACATAGTTTGAATCTAAATAATTACCATAAAAACCTAATGCTCTAACATCTCTATAAATCGTATCTGTACCATTATATCCACCACGAGATGTCACACGTACTTCTGCATCACTGCCCAAGTAAAGATTAGTACCTCCATTAGTCATAACCTTATTACCTATAAAACTATCTGCTCTAATGGGTACATAGCGATAACTATCCCATGCACCGTCACTTGGTATTTGTGTAATGTCAACTGCTCGAACTTCAAAGCCTTGTTGAGCTGCTAAATACACATTGGAATTAGATGTTCCTAATGCTGCACTTGTAACCAATAATCTATCCATACTAAAACGTTTAGACCCATCGGGGTTTAACATCTCAATACCATTGATACCCATATCAAGTTTATGACCATCTGCTCTAGTCATAGTTATAGTGCCATTTTCAATATTTACTGACGCTTTATTGTCTTTCGCCTCAATACGTTTTGCGGTAATATCAACACTGTTTAAATAATTGATAGTCGCTTGTTTAGAGAATAGTTTATCTATATAAGCGTCCTTAATTGTTGTGACACCATCTTTAACAATGACATCTCCATCATTAATTTCAAATACATTGGCATTAATTTTAACGCCACCTGGTCCAACATTTAAATCATTCACATTCCCATTGTCATCATAAGATAATGTAACACCGGTAGTAGTATTGATTAATACTTCTGATAAAGTCTTTGATAAAGTTTGTTTAGTTTTATTAAATTCTTCTTCACTAGCTTTTAATTTAATGTCTATACCATTTTGTTCTATGCTCGTTTCCATTGTTTCAAGACGTTCTTCTTGTTCTTTTGGTGCCTGTGAATAATCGCCAATCTTATTCCCTTCAACTAGCATTGCGTCTGTAACTTTAATTTCAGTTGTGTCATTCTCTGGTGTTGAACTAACCGCTGAATAAATCAATAAAAGTGTACTTGGAACATTTGCTACAAAAGTAAGTTTATTATGGGTGCTATTATCAATTGTTATATATATTGATCCATTACTCGGTTCATATGGCAATACAGTTGTTTTCCCAAAATTATCTCCACTTGTAACTTCCATATCGAATGTTAATGTATACTCTTGCCCAACTTTTAAAGGCTCTGTTAAATGGTAAACAATTCTTCTATGCCTGGAACTTCCAAATAAATCCGAACGTTCTTTACTATTCAATAATAAGTTACGTGTACCTATTTTCATCTTGTTGTATTTGGTCAAAGTCACACGGTCTTTTATCAATTTATCTAATTGTTCTCTTGCGCTATCTGCACTATTTAAACGTTCAACAATACCTTTCTTATCTGTTTCATAATCAACACTTTTCACTACTTGTTTAAATTGTTCTTCGGTATCTTCTCGTAATGCTTGAATAGCACCGCTGATTAAAGAACCCTCTCCAACAAGAAAACCATCTTCTGTATATTCAAACCCAAATTTATCAGCTACATTTTGCATGGCTTCATTGAATTTTTCTTCTGTGTATTGTGATTGTAAGTATTTCAAACGTTCTTGAATAGCTTTCTCTGCTTCGATTAGCGCCACGATTAGATAATAAAAGTCATTTCTCAAGTCTACTAATGCGCTTTGCCATTCCATTAGTCTACCAATAGTGGCAGTTTCTTCAGTCATGCTATCCATGTAATTTTTAACGATTTGTAATTTCGCCAGCATATCACTTAAAGCTTTTTGCAATTTACCTTTAACATCTAAATCAACGAGATACTCTGAGCTTAATGCAACATTAGTTCTTTCCATCTGATTAGCTATTTCAGCACTCATTGAATGTGTAGCTTCTAATAATTGTCTATAAATAATGACTTCTCTGCTTAAACCACCGATTTGCTCCACATCATGTGCCGAAGCATGTTTCCATTCGCCATTTACAAACTCTCTTAAAACAGCTACATTTGGATTTGATGTGTCAAACCAAAAATCACCTTCTTCAGGATTATCAGGTGGTGTTGGCCCACGATGTAGTTTCCTTTGTAGACGTTCAACTTCTTCATCAATACGATCTGTAATGATTGAGCTAACATTGTTTATATCGTCATTAAATTTCTTCTCTATATCTTTTAGACGACTTCTAAAATATTTAAGTAAATCATCTTCTTCATACTCAACGATATTGCCAAACGTCCAAGTTAACTCCCCTGATATCAATTCATGTGTGAAGCCAATCACTTCACTTTCAGCATATAAACTAGGTGTGAAATCAGTATTCTTAATTCTGATAATATCTCCAAACCTTATAATTTCATGTGGATAGTCTTCTTCTAAATCAAACGCTTCTATTTCATAACTTAAAGCTGCACTGTTACGTTTATTTAGTTCTGTTTTTGTAAGTGTCGTCAATCTTTCAATTGTCATATCTTGGTCATCTGATTCAGGTTCATAGATACCCCATAAATAACGCTTTGGTAAATTGAATTGTTGTTGTGCTTCATCATCTACTACAACTGTACTGATACGTGTTCCGTCATCTTTTTCAGGCCCAAAAGCAAATAAGGCAGTTTTAACCTCTGTCATATCAACCGTACGTTTCATAGAAATTAAATCTTTACCATATACGATCTCCTTACCTTTAAATAATGGCTTTGGTTCAAGCATATTTACTTTTCTTTTAACAACTTCATTACCATCAATCTCTATTTCATAATCTGGCTCTAATTTATAAGTTGTGGTTAATTGGCTTATCATTTCATATGGTGTTCTTACTGACGTCCATGACATCGATTTAATTCCGCCATATTCACAAAGACCAACTTCCCAACCTGAATCTTTTAACGTTTCTGAAAGGGCCTCGTTTACAGTCATTTTCGTAAACTTACCAGCGGGTATTGGCTTAGCTTTTCCGATATCTTCTACATAAGAAGGGTCACATTCAACTTCTAATATATCGCCACTTTCTTCAATTCTGTTGATAATGAACTCTCGATACGCATTGGTTTTATCTTGTATGATGACACGATTACGCTTTTTAAAGTGTTCAGCTCTCTCACTTAAGATTTCTATATTTAAAAGTTCACTTTTGTCTTGTTTGTTTCTCGTGTATTCAGCTCTAGTCACAGCAATATCATCACTGCTAATAAAATCAATTATTTTACTATTAAAATCTAATACATGGATCAAGTGGCTTTACCTCCTTTCTTAGTAATAACTATCACGCCATATCGCTTTTGTATCAAAAGTACCTTCAGGTTCTATTACTAATTCCGACATCCCACTATCTAACATGAAGTAATTTGAGCCAAAATCTTTCATCTCAAGTGCATTCTCATCATTTAAAGTCACAATATTTTGCCCCGTATCTACAACAATAAAGTCACCTTTCCTTATTACGATAGGTGTGACATCAGATTGCTTCGGCAGCAACTCTTGTACAGAGAACCCTAATAAATTTACATACATTCTTTTTTCATATTTAGCTGATTTACCAACATACATTTGAGCAATCCTTGCTTTACGCTGATAAAAATTGCCGCTATCTTTAAAAATCTTAGAATCTTTATCAAGTGGTTTTCTTCTTCCTTTATCTTTACCATAATCATATTTACAAGTTTCAATGTATATCTCATTGCCTTTACGTTCTAATGTCATAAAGACATGCATGTTAGCTATTTTCAAATATTTAAATGGTGTTTCTCTTGTATAAATACGTTGTGCCTCGCCATGTTCATTGTAGGCATATGCGATAATTTGACCGAAGTTACGACTAGTTGATGTATTGACATAACCGATACTGAATAACGTTCTATTATTCTCATCAACTATATAGGTAAAACCTTTACCAGGACCTGTATCTGCATGATGTCTCACAAGTACTTTGAACTTCACTCTAAAATCACCTAAACTTTTACCTAATGATTTATAAATTGCTGCACCATGCCAATTGGTTGATACAGTAGTACCGTAATTATTAGGATAGATACTATCCTTTAATTCAGATACACCAAATCGACCCCCATTTGCATCTCCACCGTCTAATAAGTTACCAAACGTTGTGTTAGCCCCTACATACGCCCAGTTGCCAATTCCTGTGTGAAATTCATCATTGAATAAAAAAGGTTCTTCATCTTTATTAAATTTGTTAGCATCTTCTGATTTACCAATCATAAAATAGTCTTTAGCTACACCATCTTTACCTTTAGCAACCATGAAACTCGTTGCATCTTTCAGGGCTCTTGCTTCAATGATGACAGGTGTATCTGCAGTTCCATTGTTAACAACACCTATTTGGTCAGAAACAGCAGTATTAAATAGTTCATTTACTGAATACCTACGAGGGTCTAATATTGTTAATTTCAAATTAAATTTTGTTATTTGACCTTCAGTATTTAAAGGTATTTCGAAAGGACCATCTATGTGTACTTTCCAAAACCAATTTTGATTACTAAATCTAAAAGTAACAGGTTCATCATAATTCACAAACTTTACTAACTCATTAGTAATTTTATCATGATTTTTTGTACCCCCTTCTGATAGGTAATCGTTATGAACTATCATGGGAATTTCAATTTCATATCCATCAATTTGTCTTGCTCTCTTAACACTTCCAGGTCTACCCTTTATTTTTTCAACTTCAGTAACAAAATTAAAAGAGGGTATATTAAACCCTCTTTCAACAATTAGCCATGAAAGTCTTTCATTATTAATTATAATAGTCTCTATTTTGAATACCTCCTCTCATATGCTTATTAAAATTTACTTTTACGCTTTTTAGTTCTTTCATACTTATCTATTCCATTAAAAACTTGTCGCTCGTGTTCATATTTATCAATTACAGGCTTAAAGTCTTTAGCAGCAATTTGAGCTAAGAATTCAACAGAGTCTTTCAACGCATTGATTGTTTCATCTTGCTTTTCAATCATTTTAAGTAATAATGAAGTTTCTGAATTACCGTCATTTGAGTTCTTTGGCTTAGGTAATTGCTTAGGTCTTTTATTTTTACCTTTTTGTATATCTTGACCAGCTAAAGCTAATAATTTCATAGCATCTGTACGACGTTTAGGGTCTGTTGGTATTACCCATTCAGGAAAACCACCGTCTGCTAGATTATATAGACCGTTACTACCAATTAACCCACCTGTGGCAAATCGTCTACTACCTGTTGGACCCCAACCTGTTTGACCACGTGACATTCTAGCTTTCCAAGACGCTAAATCTCTACGCCAATTGCTATTATTAAAGAATGTTTTCAACTGATGATATCCATTTAAGATATTTCCAGCACCTTTTACTCTATAACCTCTCCATGTGCCAGGCGTATATTGTAACAATCCTCTTGCTTCATTGCCTCCAGTATTCACATCTGTATATCCACTCTGAGTAACACCAGCTCGTCCACCAGATTCAGTGTGAATAAGTGAAATGATATCTTTAATATTACCTGGTGATAAATTAACCTTCATAGAACTTGCAGCTCTTAGAATATCACCACGCCATTTTGATGCTGCTTTACTTGTTCCTCCTGCACCAGACAAGAACTTCTCAGGATCCATAGTATTTTTATTAGTTAGTGCAGCGCTTGCGGGACTCTCAACTTGATAGTGCAAGTGTGGTCCTGTTGTCCAAGCACCACTGTTTCCTGTTTTAGCAAACTTTTCACCTTGCTTAACCCGACCAGTTTTTAAAATGTCTGATAAGTGAAGGAAGTATTGTGCAACTTTACCACTCAACAATCTAGCAACTGTACCTCCACCATGGTTGGATTGTGCTTTTACCACACCACTTGTTGGCGCAGTTAAAACCGTTCCGCTTGGAGTACCATAGTCAATACCATAGTGTCGTCCGCCATTAAATGATGTTGGATATCCAGGGACAGGTTTATTAGGTGAGTATGGTGTAGTGATACCGAATTTTTGGAAGGAAGAACCATCTCCTCCGCCACCACCTACTGAATCAAACCAACTTTTAACGAGATCAACCATGCCAGATTTAAGTTCTTTAGCACCCCACTTCATAAAGCCACCCATCGCTGCAGGTATGCCAGAAAAGTCAATGCCCAATCCACCTAAAACTTTATTGATTAACTTACTTGGTTTACTAGCATAGTCCCAAACATCGCCTATGCCTTTCATAACAGATTTAATACCTTTACCTGTCACTGTTGCTACATCCTTACCGAAATCTTTAGTAGCATTCCAACCTTTACCTAAATTATCGCCAAGTTTTTCTCTCCAACCTTTTTTATCTGATTTTTTCTTCTTATCTTTTGATTTTTTAGTAGGAGATCCTTGACCGAATAATTTATCCATTACAGTTCCTGTTGAAAAGTGAGGTAATAGTGATTTAGACTGTGCGCCATTTATAACGCCCTCACCACGTTTTAGATGTACTTGTTTGTTTCTACCGATAGGTTTCTCAATTTTTCCATCTCTGCGATAAATTAATTCTTGATGACCATTTGGTCCACTTCCATTACCTGGTCCTTTATCATTAACTATAGCTTTAGTACTACGAGTTAATAATCCATTTTGATCAGTTTGAACTTGAGGATTAACTTCAGTTCCAGTAGATAAACGAGGTATCTTCTTTTTAATAAGTTTCTTACTCATTATTTTTTTAGAAAGACTATTAATACCTGATATCATACCGTTCAAACCATCAACAGCACTATTAGCAATCCCTTTTCCTACTTTACTAGCAATTTTCTTAAAGCCTCTTATAGAATCAGATAAGAAATTTTTTAATTTATTTATCCAGGACTTACCTTTGTCGTACATCGCTTTAAAGCCATTTACGACACCCTTTTTAGCACCAGTAACTAATTTAACAACAGTAGATTTTATTCGTCCCCATATATGCTTAGCAAAGTTAAATGTCTTAGTGAATATGTTTTTAACATTACTCCATAGTTTACTGAATGCGTTCTTAACTTGTCCTCCTAAACTTTTGGCTAGTGAGATAACCTTTGTTTTCAACGAATTCCAAGTTTTCTGTATCCAATTCTTCAAAGTTGTAAATATAGATTTAGTTGATTTCCATAAACCGCTAAATCTAGACTTAACACCACTCCATAATCTTTGTACCTGATTAACTACTGACTTTTTAATAGATGTCCATGTAGTAGAAAGCCATTTCTTTATAGAAGTGACAATTGCCTTTATGGATTTATAAAGACCTGAAAACTTCTGTTTAACCGAATTCCAAATAGATTGGGCAGTTTTACCTATGAAGTTTTTTATAAACTTCCAACCTTTTGTGAATACACCTTTTAATAAGGACATTCCAAGTTTGGCTACTTTAACAATTTTCCCAACAAACCAAAGTTGTACTAAATTCAAAATTAATTGAACTACACCTTTTAGAACTTGAACTAATCCATTCAAAGCGCCTTTCCAATTTCCAGTTAACAAACTGCTGAATATCTTGATTGTTCCTAGTATGATATTTAAAGCGCCTTGAATCACACCTTTTATGTTATTCCAAACACTAACAATTAATGCCTTTATACCTGGCCAAATAAATTTCATTAGGTTCCAAATCAAAGTCATTATCGGTTTAATCACAAAATTCCAAATTGTACTAAATACAGTCCCTATTACCTGTCCAATATTTTTAACAGCTTGTGTAATTTCAGTACCATTCTTAGCCCAAAAAGCACTAATCTGTGAACCTATCTGAATAGCAAAACCTTTTATTGCATTAAATACAATAAAGAATGTATTTTTAACAGTATTTGCAAAATTAGTTAATCCTACAACAACATTAGGAGGTAATATTTTTGATAATGTTATTACTCCATCTTGTCCATTTCCTTTAAACAGTTGGAAAAAGCCCTTAATAATATTTCCTACGTTAATAAACGTTTGCTTAACTCCGTTTATGGCGTTATTCACAATATTTCTAAATGTTTCAGATTTCTTATAGGCTATTACAAATCCTGTAACTAATGCTGCAATTAAAATCCCCCATGGACCCAATAGTAATTTAAAGGCACCTCGTAACACACCTAATGCCTTACTCATAAATCCTACTTTCTTTCCATTTGCTACAGCAGCACCTCCAAGTCCTCCAAAGGCTGTACGTGCTAAAGCTATAGGAGGTACTAAGGTCATTAACCCACCAACTAAAGCAGCTAAAATCCCAATAAACGCTCCTACTGCGGGACTTGAATTTACAATCTTAGAAATAAATCCAGTAATAGCAGTTGTTATTTTTAGCATGACAGCACCTACTGGAGCCATACCTCTTACCAATCCTACTAACGTAGACCCTATATTTTTAAGTAATTGCCATACAATGGGTCCATTTGTATTTAGATAGTCAATAAATGATTTAAACTTATCTGAACTTGATAAGCTTTGTCCCCAATCTTTAAATGTTTTGGTTACATTCTGCATACCTATTAAAACTGTATGTGAATGATCACCAAATGCTTTAAATAGACCTACAATACCACCGAAAATATTGCCAAATATTGCACCAACAATCGGAAGATTTGTTTTAGTGTATCTAATAAACTCAGCAGTACTAGAATCTGTACTGGCGCTATTTGCCCATTTATTAAATTTTGTAGCTAAGCTTTCTATTCCGTCTCCTGCCCATGTGAACAGTGGCGAGAATTGAATGAACATATGTGCTAAGGCATCAGTTACTTTCATTACAGCATTTACAAGATTTTGGAATATTGGTGGACCTGTTGAATTGATTACTTTGAATACTTGATTAGCATTTTTGCTATTCTTAACCCATTCAAACATTTTAAGTGAAGCTTTACTGATTATTCCTGAAATACTATCAATCGCAGGTGTTAGTTTTTGTAAAGCTAACAAAGCAATATTTATACCATTAGTCATTGTATTGAATATATTTGCTCGGTTTTTATCAGCAATACCATTCCAAGTGTTTTTTAAAGCAGCTAAAGCGCCTTGATATTTTGTTACTTCTCCAGTAACTTTAAGTGTTCCCTCTTCAAGCCTCTTTAATGAAGTTGCTGCCATACCAGCAAACACAGAAATTCCACCAAGCGCAGTTCCATATACGCCCATCATTCCTATTGCGCCACCACTTGCTGCAACTGCTGCACCACCTATACCTGCTACTGCACTTGTAGCAGCACCAGCAACTGGAATGATTGTTGAGATATTTTGTACAATCATACCTTTAACAACACCACTTGCTACATATCCAACATTTCGAAAACTATCACCAATCTTATTGATTTTTGCATTAACCTCTTGCCAACGCTTATCAAAACCTTTTATACCTACTGTCATTTTGCCTAATAACGTTTGATTTCTAAGCAGTTTACTGTATTCATCATTAACATCATCTATTTGACTTTCTAATGTGTTAAATGCCAATGATTGTTGGTAGACATCAACTGTTGCTTTGTCTATTTTAGCTGGTAATTTCCCAACTTCATTTTCTAATTTAGAATATGCTTTCTCTGCTTCTTGTGCATTTTTCTTTGCACTATTCATTGCTGTTTTCGAACTAGCCATTGCTTTTTTATTAGCATTACTAAATTTCTCTAACTCATCTTTAGCTTCAGATGTTGCAATTTTAGACTCGTTCCATTTACGCTTTGATTTATCCAGTTCATTAGATAACTGTTTATAATGATTTTCAGCTTTTTCTAGTTCAACACGTAACGCTGATAATTCTTTCTCAGAAGCATTACCGCTTTTTGAAAGTTCCTCAAACTCTTTAGACAACTGATCAACGGAAGCTTTTGCATTTTTGGTTGAAGCACTTAATTTATCAACTTGGTTTTTAGCACTTTTTTGAGATTGAGTTGCATCAGCTAACTGCTTTTGATATTTTTCTAACTTCGAATTCATATCATCAAATTCTTTGGCTAGTTTTTCATATTTCTCATTAGCCCTATCAGCTTCAAGTCCTGCTTTTTTTAGCGCTTTAGCTGATTCTTTTTCCGCTTCATTCAATTGCGCTAATTTCTTTTTTGATTTCTCTACAATACGACCTTGTTGTTCTAGCTTATTATTTAATCCACCTAATTCAGTTTCTAACTTATCTATAGATTTTTCAGCCTTATCAAATGTTGATAAATTAGCTTTCATCTGAGTATCAGCTACTTTAAGTTTACGTTGTAGATTAGCCATGCCTTTATCTATATCAACAGTATTTAAACCTAACGCAATAGTAAAACCTCTAATTCTTTCTTCTCCTGCCATACTGTCCCTCCTTTCTTTTTAAACATAAAAAAAGAGCCTAACCCGCTTTCCTGGGGTCAGTACCCGTAATAGCTCCGATTAGGCTCTCATTTGCTTTAACTGTCTTCACTTCTTTATCTTGAGTTGTAGAATCTAAATTCATAATTCGTAATAACTCATATATATCTGTTTCATCTATTTCAGGCATTTTCCACCCTGCATCTAATAAGTGTTTATAGATGAGATCAATATATTCCGCTTGCTTCTCATAAGTGAAATCTTCATCAGTTAATGAGTCGTCATTTATAAACCCTTTCCCGCATCTTCATCAGAACCTGTTAATTGAAGCATGAGGAACTCTAAATAGTTATTACCGTCAATACCATCTAAAAACTCGTCCATTGTAAATTGATTACCATATAAATCTTTAACAATAAATTCTTCAGCTTGATCTAAATAATCTTCAACTTTTTCAATATCTTCAGGTCTAGTACTTTGAGATAATGCTGAAATTCTTAAAGATAAACGCACACCTTTTTTAGCTTGACGACCTTTAATATTATTTCTGTGATAACGTTTTTGTTCTCCATTTTGATTAGTTAATGTAATTGATTTTGACATAATTTATTTACCTCTTTCGATTTATATTTTTTATTTATACGTATGAATAAAAAAGAGGGCAATAGCCCTCATTAATTAAGCCTCTAAAACTGACCCTTCTTCACCTTCATTTGCTTGTCCTGCCGAATCTTCTGATTTACCATCAGATGGTTGTTCCTTAGAAACATTCCCATCAATAAGCCCAGGATAAACTTGACCAAATATAGATTGGAATACTGTGTCACGACCGTCTGTTTCTCCTGCTTCGTCATAAGTCATGATTACAGATTCTTTTTCTTCAAATCCGTCAATAAAGCGTTCCATAAATTGACCTTCGATTTCATCTTGACCAAATTCAACGCTGCCTTCTTTTGTTTGACCCTCTTTGTTTGGCTTAGTAAATACACCTTTAGCAAAGCCAAACCATTCTTTTGAACCATCTTCCATAGTTCTTGCGAAAGCAACTGCAACATAAACAATTTTCTTAGTTCCTGTAGCACCAAACACTTTAGTATTTGTTTTATGTTTCGTAAGTCCTAAAATCTTTTCTTGTACTGACATAGGTAATTTGTGGAATGTTAAATTTAAAGTAGGTTCCCCTCCAGATTTAGCAACCTCTGCTGTTTTGTTAGAACCGTATCCTCTCGTTAACTCTTCGCCAATTTCAAATGACATTTCTTTTAAATAATCAATCATATCAATTGGACTTAATTTTACTTTAGCGTTTGATTCCTCTTCTAAAACTGCATACCATACTTCACTCAATCCGGTATTTGCATTATATTTTCCCATTTGGATTCCTCCTAATTTTTTGTATAAAAATAGCCTTACGTTTATCACGTAAAGCTAAAGTATTTTTTCTAAATGTTTTAAATCATCTGTGACATAAACAACACCTTCATATCGTCGCGCGTCTAAGAAGCGTTTAACTGTTTTGTCATATTGGTCAGAACCTCCAGGCGTTTGACCAAACCCTAATTTCTCCATCGTTATTCTTATTTCTTCGGATATTTGTTTCGCTATAGGCTCACTCTCAGAACGTACGTCGATTTGATAATGGTATTCCATAGCCATCGTTTTATTACTACCGTACTCTATTGGTACAGGTGGCATTAGAGGACTAATTAGAATATTTGGAACCCCTATATCAGATGATTCAGGGAGATCATATGCTCTAATACGATTTGTACAATAGTATGCGATTGTCTCATTTTTTAATAGATGAGACTTTATTATTTTTATCATATCCATCATCTTAAACCACCCTCTAAATCATTTTTTACTATCTGTCTATAAGGTTCTTTAGTAATTCTCATTGTCCTTGCAATAGCACCTTTACCTCGTGGATTAGGATTTATGACGCTTCCCCATTCATTTATATGGATAATATTACGTCTATGTTGTAGTCCTTCCCAATACACTTTAATCATTCGAATATTTCCATGAATAAAATATGGATCTGTGATAGAAACTTCTTCTATTGAAGCACCTGTATCTCTAAAGAGTTCGAATTCTAGTTTTAACACGCTCATAAAGTATTTAGCACCCTTTTTTAAAGCCTTATCTTGAAGACGGATTAATGTTTCGTCATCATAAGCTCTTTGTAATTTCTGTATAAGTGCTTTCATACCTTCAATTTCAACACTCATGACCTGTTCTCTCCAATAATTTTTATATTACGATGATACTCAGTGTCATCTTCAACAGAAATAACATTAAAAAACTTACCTTTATATCTTGGCAAGTTTATTTCAAAATACATATCATCTGTAATATCTTTCCCTATAGGGAGATAAGTTACCATTGTAATTTTGGCATTTCTGTTTGTCATGTCTAAATCTTTTTGTGAAGGTGGATAAACATTTGCGAAACACTGATAATATTTATCTGTTTTAGGAGATTCTCCAGGCATAAATCCATCATCAGGTTTTGCTTCATAGAAAGTAACAGGCGTCCTCATCTGTCCACCTGTTACAAAACTTCTTTTATTTTGTTTCATCTTCGACCACTTCCATATTCATCAGTTGAAATTGTATAATATTCGACAAAAAGTTATTGTGAAATGCTTCAAGCATATCATTTAGTACGTATCGTGTGCGTTCATAAACAAGTTCACGACCTATTGCACTATCCTTCATAGAAAACTCTCCGCATTTCGCTTTAATATCTTCATATGAATATTCTAAATCGCTTTTTATACGCTCATCTTCCATATCGTAAAATATACGATTACGTGCTTTAAATTCCTGAACATGTGCTTGATCTACCATTTATATCACTTCTTTTCTTGAATACGCTCTAAGAATGGCCCATCATGTTCTTTCAATTTAGCATTCACTTCTTCACTGCGTTTTACAGTCATTTCTACTTTTTCACCAGGATTAAGAACTTTGTTCAGTTCTTTATCTTTATACTTTTTTAAGACTTTAAATTTAGCCATGTTTTAAGCCCTCCTCATTTTTATCCTTCTGGTAATTCTGATTCGCTATCTTTCGGAGCCCCATGAGATGAAAAGTCTACATCATAAACAAATGATGTTTTATTATCATCTGGTTCAGCATATAAGAATTGTTTTGCAGTAAATAAATCCATATCTTCTAAAGCAAGTGTTTGATCAAACTCACGTACAATCACATCACTGCCTGCATAGAAATGATAACGAGATTTATCATATGCAACTGCTTTACCTTTTGGAACGAATTCACTTTGTGCAAACGTCACATTAAACGGAATTGGACTTACAAAAGCCCCATTGTGTACTTGCATAAAGGCAACACCTGTATAAATGTAATCAACTGGATTTAGGGCAATTACAACATTATTTAAAACATTGGCACCTTTTGTACGTTTAACATCACCATCTTTATCATAATATTCTTTAATTGATAAATTACTAATGATTTTGCCGATTTCTTTAATAGAAATATCAGGTGTTTCTAAAGTTAAAGTACCAGCGCTTTGCTTATCTGATACTGCACCATTTTTACGATTGATTTCCTTCAATAAGCCAACTGGTTGGTCTTTAGCTTTACCTTCACCTTGAATTGCAGTTTTTTCAATTGCTACTGCAAAAGCTTCTTTGATTTGTGCACGTACAAAGCGGTCTACCCATTGCACGCCCGCATCTTTTAAATCTTTAGGTACTACTACGAAAGCAGTCGCTTTACCTAGAGAAATGTCTTGTTCATAGAATGAAGCCTCTAATTGACCACGAATTTCTCCAAATATTTTACCCCAAACAACCTGTCCTTCAGTAATTGAACGAATAACACGTGTTTTTAAACCTGTACGTTCAATATTGATATGTTTTAATAACGGATGGTCTGTTTCAATATCTTCAAAAATACGGTCTACTACTGTCTCAGGTAATAACTCTCCATCTTTCCAATTCGTATCTGTATTAACATGACCCTCAGACACTAATGCGTTATAGAATTTCTTTTCCTCATTTGTTAAGCGATTTACTTTACGAGCGTTCAATACTGCATTATCTCCTGTTTCATTCTTAATATCTTTTCGAATAGCATTAGCTAATTCCTCGCTATATGCATTCATATATTCAGTATATTTTGCTTTAACTTCTTCGTCTGTTGCTTCTGGATTCATATTTGAAAATTCTTGTAATAGCTTTTGAGAATTCTCGAACCCTTGTTTATTTTCAAAATTAATTGGCATAATTTTATTCTCCTTTATTTGTATTCATATTAAATAGTCTTACGAAACTATTTTGAGGTGTTCCTGTTTTGTCAGGATCCTTGCTTTCCTTTGTACCTTGACCACTATTAACTTTTTTAACTTCTTGTAATATTTCTTCAAGTTTATCCATTACATCTTCTACAGTGATTTCTCCACCTTGTTCTTTAGGGTCTTTCGTCTGTTGTGTTGGGTCTTCATTCCGATACTTACTCATAAATTTGTCACCTCCTAACATTGCTGTTGTTGCAGCAGCTGCCACTTTGGTACTATTCGTAACATTGTCAACTAGACCTAAATTCTTTGCTTCTTTAGCTGTAAACCATGTTTCTTCATCCATATATTGTTTAAGAAGCGCATGATCTATATCTTGGTTTTTAGCAACATAACTATTGAAAACAACTGAGTTTATCTTTTCTAATGAGTTAGCTTGTTTTTTAAATTCGTTTGAATCTCCTGTTACATTTGTCCATGCGTTATGAATCATCAATACAGCATTGTTAGGCATATTTATAGTATCTCCAGCCATTGCAATCACTGATGCAATACTTGCAGCTATACCATCAATATTCACAGTAATATGTGCTTTGTGACGTTTGAGCATATTGTAAATCGCTACTCCACTGAACACATCTCCACCATTTGAATTTATATTTACAATGATTTCTTCTTCATTGCTCATTTCTTTCAATTGGTCATTAATTGTTTGAGGACTAATCGTCATACCTTCTACCGTCACATTGTCGATAAAACCGTAAATATCAATCTGATTGTTCTTGCTCATCCTTATCACCTCCTTTAATATCTGGCTCTTCTTCAACAGTTTGATAATTCTTAGTGATTACAAATTTCTGCATTTCTTCACTACCTATAGGCTCATAACCTGTAAGTTCACGAATCTCATCTCTATTAAAAGAACCACTAGCAATGAGTTTGTCTACAGCTTCACTCACTTCTAATGGTCCTTTTTGATCTATTGAAATTGCTTTGATTCGCTTACCTTCTTTATAACCTCGTTCGCTATATATTTTTGCATTTAACTCATCAGTGATTTTTTCGATAATAGGCTTAACACAGAATTTCATATAGTTATTTGTCATAGCTTCTATATCTGCAGTCTCACCGTTAATTAAGCCAACAGGTATCCCTAAATTACGTGCAACATAACTTAATAGCTGATTGGGTGCTTTAGCTAAATCATCTAACTGTGATGAACCTTTACTGTTATTGTTGCCAGATGTATGTTCTTCATATTTATAACCTTTTTGAACAGGCACAATCGCAATATCATTTGTTTCAAAAGCTTTATAGGCTTTATTTATAAATTTTTGCATTTCTTCATTTTTTGCCTCTTTTATTGGCACATTGGCATCCATACTAAGTGAGGCACGAATTTGGTTATTCATTAAATTAGATTTAATCATACGCCCAAATATATCTCCATAATCATTAAACAATCCAAATAGCATTTCTGTTATGGCTTCATTATTATATTCAAGGTAAATGACGTCACTCATTTTAAAATTACGTTCAAATTCAAATTCACCTTTAATAACGTGCGTAAATATATCATCGTACAGTGCATATTCTTCTCGTGTGAAATCATCAGCTATGATTAAATCTTTTGAATCCGTAACTATAATTAATACCTCATTATCATAAATCAATTTACGAATAACCTTTTGCCAAAATGTCGCAGCACTTTCATCAGTATTTGGTCGAACATTCAATTTATAATGTGTTGTTGAATTCAAATTTTTCCTTCCGTTTTCAATCACTTCAAATTTCGTTTGGCTTATTGTTCGAGCGATATGGTTAATACAGGTATCTAATGCCCAACGTTTAATATAAGCTTTATGTGAAGTTTCTCTTAATAACTCAAAGTCATAACTAAACTCAATTGCTTCATTCCTGCCAAGTATTTTGTCGAATATACTCAATTTTCCACCTCCTAACTAAAAGTCGATATCAGCCATAATAAAACTTTGATCATAATCTAATATTTCGTCTGCACGATATAAGGCATGCAGCATTGCATGAAATCCATCTGTCTTACGATACACTTGGTCTTTCTTAATATATTCTTTTGAACCATCAGGTTTCATAGTTACCGCTACATTATTTGTAAACCACCTCATTAAAGGGTTTTCACCAAATACAATTTGCTTTTTAGCAAACATCGTATCAATACGAGGTGCTAACAATCCGTGTATAGCTTTAGGATTCTTTAAGATTTCTAATTCTATACCAGCGTTTTCAAAAGCACGTCTCACAATATCTGTTCTGAAATTATCTGCAATAACTTTTGTAATATTGTATTTTTCACCCATTTCTAAGAACCAATTAACGATATATTCAATCTCTATTACTTCAGTATCAACTATCGTTAATAACCCATCTTCCGCCCATTGTTCAATCGGCGGGTCCAATTTGGTTTCATCGAGAAATCCCTTCCTAATGAAAGAGTGAGTTTTCCAAATATAGTCATCACCATCTCTAAATAAAAGTCCTACACTTGCAAAGTCTTTGACGTAAGCATAATCTAAACCACCTATACACGCTTTACCTTCTAAGTTAGGCATTTCTCTTGCAGTTGCTTGTACTTCTTCATAAGGTGCTACAATACTTGACGGGTCTTGTTCTGGCAAGTTCATACGTTTAGTAACAAATTCAGGACGATTAGATCTGTTGAATGGTAAGTCTAAATATTCTTCTCGAATCGTACTCAACAATATTTTTGCATAATCTGATAAAGGCTTATGTAACATGGGATTTGCTTTTTCCCACATTGTTTCATCATCTATTTCTTTAACATCATCCAACTTGCAATAAAAAGGAAACATACGGCTATTTTTGACTTCTCCAGCTAAGACACTTTTTATCTTATCCTTCATCGAGTCCATATAACCTTCTCTCAAATGTCCATCTGTACTGATATAGAATGTACGTCTGTTTGGTTTCTTTCCTAATCCCCCACGTTTTACATTCACCATTTCCGGTCCATAAAAATAATGGATCTCATCAAAAATAACACACCCCTCACGTCCACCATCTTTGGTTTTCGTATTGGATGTGTTAAATTTTAATTTTGCATATGTTTCTCTATTCATTATTTCAGTCTTACTAGTAAGAAAAGGCGCATTCGGTGTTTTACCTGTTTTATTTCGTTTACTTTGATTAATCGTTTTAAATACTTCATTGAAAGATGTTTGCGCTTGTTCTTCACTATTTGCAACGATTGAAATGTCATACTCTTTTACACCATGCAAAGGTGTTAATAGAAAATCACTTAAAGCACTTATGAGACCGTTTTTCCCTCCGCCTCGTCCCATAAATATGGCAATCTCAGTAAAGAACGCTTGATTAATCTCTTTATCCATTAAAAATACGAAAGCAATGATAAATCTCTGAAAAGGTTCTGTCGGAAAATACCACTTTTCAATATACTTAACACAACTTTCGATAGTCTCTTCATCAAAGTACACATCATCTCTCGTTAAAATATTATTTTCTAGGTAATGAATTAGATCAATACGTTCCTTATTCAATAAGATTTTGCCATTGCGCCATAAATCAATATATTCTGTTACATACTTTTGCTTAATCATTGTTCATCATCTGCATTCATCAATACGCGTCGGAGGGTTCATCTGAGTGAGCTTCAATTTTTCCAAATCCAAATGATTTTTCTATAGCAAGTAGTGAAGCATTAATTTTATTTTTTTCTGCTACTGCAGGATTAGGTTTCAGAAATGATTGTGATGCATTTTTAGTTTCAACCATAGTGCCATGCGTTTTTATATCCTTGTCAAGTTTATAGAATATGTTCAACAAATTCATGTATCGTTCAACTTTTTCTATTTGGACTGGATTATCTTGTTCAATTTTTTCTAGCAAATATTTTTTTATTTTAGTTTGGTTCCTCATTTATATCCCCCTAACATATAATTTTTATAAAAATCTTGCGATCTGTAAACCTCATCGCCGTTTACCTGGAGTGGACAAAATAACCGTTTTGTTTTTATGGGGGGTACATTATTTTTGATGTATTTTTCTTGTGTACATCTACTCAATCCCAACGTTCATCTCCCCATTTATCAGGTTTCCGTATATAGCCTTGGTATCTATTATGTTTCTTATTATGGCAAGAGATACAAAGTGTAACGAGATTGTCTAAATCATGTGCAAGTTCTGGATGTGTTTCAAGTTCTAATATATGGTCGACATCAAGTGATTTATGTTTTTCGGGATTAATAGTTGTTACCTTTCCTTGTTTCTTACATTCTTGGCATTCATAGTTATCACGTCGAAGAACAATCTCTCTTGTCTCACGCCATGCTCTCGACTTATAGAATCTCATAGCTTCTTTACTCACAACTCTATCACTTGCTGGACCTTTGTTATGTTTGATATACCATTCTCTTATAACTTGTTCGATGTGTTCTTTATCTTCTCTGTTTGATTCAGCTAATCGTTTCAAGCATGTACTTATATCTGTTCCAATCTTTACATGTTCTGCTTGTATCTCTAATAGCTTAACTCTATTCAATATAGTATTAGATAAGAACGTTGTAATGATATACATGGTGCCTTCATTATTCCACTTGGCATAATCCATCATACTGTTACGCATCGTTAATAGAAGATCATGTGCATTGTCGTTATACACTTGATAGTCGCTACAAGTAATAGCTGCAGTCAATGCATCATAGTCATACACAATATCGGATTGAGTTAATCGCTCATTCACATATGTTGTCTTACCACTCATTGGTGGTCCATATACAATTACTAACTTCATAAGCTACTCCTTTATATAAATTAAAAGGACCATACTCTATTGAGTACAGTCCACGGAACAACTACTAATGTATCTTCGCTACAAGTCGCTTACAGGTAATCGAATGATTATAGAAATGAAATTAGTTGTCTATCGTAAAGGATGTGATTAATTGTTATCTATAATCTTTCTACACTATCATAATAACACCTTGACACACCTCAAAAGTCTCATAATACTCTCATCCTTAATGTTCAATACCTAATTCATCTGCTAACTTAATGATGATACCTTTCTTGATTCTATAAAAATGACTACGACTTATGTACAATTTATCTACAATTCCATCTACTGTTAATAGTCTAGGTTTCTTAAAGTAATATAAGTTCATCAGTTGTTGTTCTAATTGGTTACCTTCATCAAACACTTTCTCTATTGCTATTGTCACACGTTCAAGGTGTTCGATACGTTTGTCATTAACCAATCTTGTAGCTGTTAGTTCTGTAGTACTTACATTGTTGTTACTTCTACCTCCACCGATGTTCTCATCTTGTGGTTGCCATGGTGTTCTTATCTCTTCTCTTAATTCTTTCATACGTTTACGTGTATGATCATAGTTGCATAACTCTTCTTCTAAGTATTTAATCGTACTATTTCTCATTAAACCATAACCCCTTCCATTTCAATCTCTTTCATTCGTGCATCTATTGCTTTAAGTAAAGCATCCTGTCCTTTTTCTTTACCTTGTAATACTTCATATACTCTTTGGTCTCCTGATTAACCCACGATGTTCGAATTTATTACCAACTACTTCTACTTCATGATTACCGTATGCTAATGCTTTACCACCTCTATAATTATCCATACGCCATTCTCCACTTCTAGCTTGAATAATTTCTAAGTAAGCATTACTTATAAATGGATTAGGTACAGGGACATGTTTGACTATATCCCCCTCAAATATTTCCTTACCGTTCTTGTCGAATAGTCCAGTTGATTGGAGTAGTTCGATGTCTGAAAAATAAATAAATCCTCCATCACTTTCATCATCAATCATTTCTTTAGTCCATACACCCTCTGCATCATAATTAATTCCATGAACATTTAACATTTCTTTATCAAATTTATCCCACTCTCTAAATCTTAGTCTATTCATCTTCCCAACACTTCCTTTACCTTATCTAAAATATCAGGCTGACTTTCGCCACCCTTAATATCCACTTGATCCAAAACCGTTTGTTCCTCTTTCGCTTTCACTTTCAAACTCCTCTACAACATTTACTTCTGGTGTTACGATTGGTACGATAACCAACTGCGCTATTTTGTCTCCTTTGTTGATAACGTATTTTGCATTAACAGGTTCACCAACATAACCACAATCAAGATTATTTTTAATATCAAAATAAGCATATTCTTTTATATCGAGTATCTGTTTGTCATTCTTAATATTCACTCTCACATGTCCGTTATATCCTGCGTCAATCTTACCTGTTTCAACAACTAAATGTGTCTTGCTACTTACACCACTTCTGCTAGTCAATAACCCTACATAACCCTCTGGAATGTTTACTGCAATATCTGTTGCAAGTAAAATCTTTTCTTGTGGTTCGATTTCAACTTCTTCTGCTGCGTATATATCAAGTCCAGCACTCACACCATATGCCCTAGTTGGAATTGTTGCGTTGTCTGATAGTAATTTGATGTTTAGGTTGTTCATTACTCTACCTCCGTTATTGATAAATCATATTCATCACATTCGCTTGGTACTTCCATTGTTGCTATATCCTGTGCTTCAAATTCTGCTTCTTCCATACTTTCAGCTGTGATAGTTTCGTTAATTACACCTTTATATATAATTTCAATATTGTATTGTTTCATGTTATTTGTCCTCCTTAATTTGTTTAACGTTTTCATACAGTCCGATAACTTCCCCAACTAATCTAATTGTCGTACCTAATAAAATAACTTTTTCGTGTAGTTTCATGTTAATTACCCTCCGAATCTCCTACTATCTCCCAACATTCATCTAATTTCCCTATATTACGTGTAGAAATATTCCAATCTCCATTGGCATAATTAACTAGTTCTTGTTGGTAATCTTCGGCATTTAATCAGCCTCCAAATCAAACAACTTTTGATTATTTTCTTCTAAACTTTTAAACAACATTTCCATATGCTCTTTTGGATAATTCCCATCATTTCTGAGACGCATTTTATATTCAGCTTTCATATTATTAATCGCTTGTTTCATATGCCACCTTGTTAGCTGTTTAACATCATTTGCAAATTCATCTGACATTGCCATAATATCTCCACTATCTTTTGTGTCGTATATAACAGGTCTAACTTCTAATGGTCTATTGAATGTCTTGTTGTAATCTGTAATTGCCCATTTGAGTTTTCTTTGTAAGTCGAAGAATGATAACTGTTGTATTTCTTCAATAGTTAGATTAAATAATGCCATGTCATTCACGCTCCTTTAACAAATTCTTGAGTAAGCGTATCTCTTTATTTTTTTGGTGTAATAACAAATTCGCGAAAAATACATGCAATAATAATAGTGTTGATAATATTGTTACAGTCATTACTTCTCACGCTCCATATCATTTATATATCCGACTAAACTTTTATATCTCCACTCGCTAGGGTTGTTTTCTTCTTTGAGTCTGATGAAATGCGTAAGTCTCTTATATTTCTCACTCAACTTTTCATACATTGGTTTGTATGTTTTAATCGCATCAAGATGCATTTCTATTGCTGCCTTTTCTTCCCTCAACTTCTCCACATCTTTAATAAGTGAGTCACGTTCACGCTTATACTTAATACTTTCTTCGACTGCTTCTTTTAATCCAGCTGTTAATTTGTCATGTGCCATTTTGTACTGATCGAGTTCGTTGTTAAGATTGGCATTTTCTTCTTTTAAATTATCGATGAGTTTATCACGAGTTTTTTGGTTCTTTTTTAATAGAGCTATATCTTCTCGTAACAAATTACCTTGGTGTTTTAACTGATCGAGTTCTTTTTTTACCTCTTCATACATCATCAGCAACTCTACTTGGTCCTTACTACCTTCCATCTACTCCACCAGCCCTTTCTCTTTAGTCCATATCAATTGATCTATCCTATCGTTTTTCATTAAATATATTTCTAGATATACAAATCGAGAATTATTAGGTTGTAGACTTAATACTTGGTTTATACTGACGTTACCTTTTCGACAAACATGAGTACTTTCTCTGTCATAAGGAGATATTTGTTTTCTTACAATCACTACCGCATCTAATACCGTATCCTCTGTGATTTCTTGTTCAATCTCTACTATGAAAGTATCTTCTTTGCTAAAGGCATATCCAATTACTGTTTTTCCGTCGAATGAAAAGTTAACTGAAAGTCCATTCTTAGAATTATAAACAGCGTTTTTTATATCATTTTTAAACCCCCACTCAATCAACTGTGGTAATGTCATTTCTTTCTTTGTTTTTATTGTTGGCATAGTGCATCCCTCTTTCATGTTTTTAGCAATGTTTAGATTATTACCTTTAGGTTTATCATTTTTATAAACTCTTTCTTTAAAATTAAGCGCCACTGTTTTTTTATAAGCAGTTCTTTCCATACCAACAAAGTGTTTGTTAGGTGGATGAGATAACGCAATTTCTCTTGGATAACCTCTACTAATTCTCAAATGAAACATCTTTTTGGTTACACCGTTCTTTTTCATAATGTTTAATTCTTCGGTTGTAAATAACTGACGTTTATGTGTTGGTGTATTGATTGCCTGTGATACAGACCAACCTCTATTTATTCTTCCTAAAAATGCACTGTATGATACGCCATTAGCTTTTGCCTCTGCTATATCTTCTTTCGTATATTTAGATATTCTTTCGATTTTTGGTGTGTATTTAACCATAACTATATCCCTCCTTAATCAACCCATAATATCTCTGTTTCAAGTTCTTTTATTTTTCCGTCTATTAAGTCAGGTGACTTTTGTTCTGCTAAATTTTTAATATAATCTACTGCCTCTTCTTTCGTTCTACCTGGTGCATATGTTTCGACTTTTAGTTCTGCAGTGACTTTCACTACAACTAATCTTTGTGGTTCTTCCATATGATCACTTCCTAACAGTTTTCAATAATTGCTGGTGTGTTTTTCAATTTGTATTCTTGAAAAGCTATTTCGTCATATATCTTTTCGTAATCATTGCCATACCATTTGAAAAACAATTTTGCTCTTTCTTCGCTACAATTTAACCTTCTCTGTATTTCTTTAATTGTTATCATGTTAATTGTCTAAATCCTTTCATTCGATAGTCATCGCCTTCTAGTGTTAACGCAGTTGTATTAGACATTAAGCGACTGAACAGTCTTTGTTGGTCTTTTGTAGCAGTAAGTTCTTTTATCGTTAAATTAGTTGTGATGATGTTATGTTTACCTTTTCTACTTTCAGCAATTTGAAATAGTTTTGACATGCCATAATCAGTAACGTTCATGCCATAATCATCAAACACCATTAAATCAACTTGACTTATTGCTCTTTCTAAATCTGATTCTGAATACTCACTATTTTTATCGAATGTAGACCTAAACTTTGATATCAATTCTGATAAGTTAATGAATAATACAGAATAGTTCTTGTCCTTTACTTCTTTTAAAATCGACATTGCTAAATGTGATTTGCCTAATCCAAAAGAACCTTGTAATAACAGTGATTGTTTATTTTCTAGAGTGAATGATTCTGCATATCGCTTGCATAGTGCCTTTGCTTTCTCTTGGCTTTCATTTTCAGGAATAAAACCTTCGAATGTTGCGCTCTTTGTTTCCTCGTTTTCACTTGAAAATTTAAGTATTCGATTAACTTCTTTTTGTTTTTGTTGGTATTTGAAGTTTCTTGACATTTCTTTACCATGTTCAATCATTTCGCAGTCACAACCTAACTTAAATGAATAACCACTTTTGAATTGATATTCTTCATATTCTCGACCACATTTTTCACATCTAGCTTTTTTAATTAATTTAGGCTGTGTTTTATGTTCTAATTTATTTGCTAATTTAGGATTAAATAAGTCGTTCATCTAATCACCTCAATTATTCATATATTTAAGATATGGATTATCTTCATCAGATATCTTTTCTTGCTTACTTCGTTTATTACTTCTTGCTGAAATATCGTCCAATGTTTTAATGCCATCGTTATGCCATGATTTAAGTATTGAGTTAACATAGTTCCAAGTTATTACGTTATTGTTTACTGCTTCTTTCATAGCTGCTATAACTATTTCATTTCCGTATTCTTTGAAGTCATCTATCCAAGCACTAATTTGATCTGTAATATATGGCTTAAGTACGCCAAAACCATTAGCTTGGTAAAAGTCAAACGGCGACTGCTTACTACTACTGTCATTCTTAGTATTGTTATTATTAGTTAAATCATTATTAGTACTATTATTATTAGTAGTGTTCGATTCTCCTACGTAGGTTTTTCCTACGTTGGATTTTCCTACGTTGGATTTTCCTACGTTGGATAATCGCATGTGGGTTGGATGTTCAAAAACTGAATACTCATATTCTTTTAAACGCCCCTTATCGTCACGTTTCCTCGTTCTTCGTATATAACCAATTTCTTCAAGCTCTTTAATGCCGCTTTTTAAACTACTCAGCCCATCACTAGTATGTTTTACTAATTCAGTTTCATATACTTGCCAGTCATCTGGACGGCTAAGTAAATACAATAATATTCCTTTGGCTTTCCAACTGATTGTATCGTCGTGTATAAATTCTTTATGAACAGTTACAAAATTACCTGACTCTTTATAAACTCTAAATGTCGCCATTATTTTCACCTCTTAACATTCTGTTTAATCTTTCATCTACTTGAACCCAACTATCCTCTAAATGGTATTTTTTATTGAAGCTATCCATACCTATCGTGTGCTGTTCAGTATGGTGTTCTCTACAAAGTGCTAACACTTTATTATCTGTATGATCAATCTTGTTTCTATTTCGTCCTCTACCTACTGCATTAAAATGTGCTAAATCGCTATTAGACTTGCCACAAATGGCACATGTCCGATTGATGGTACTTACATATAGAAAACTCTTATCGTCCTTTAACAGGTCGCTAGTGCGATAATTTAAAGGTATGTCATGTATGAAAACCCAATTGATAATAATATCTATTAATTCTTTTGCTATTTCCCTACTACAATTTGATAAGCTAAACGATTCATAACCATTCATGAACACAATGTAATCTTTAAACATCTGTCTCATATACTCTCTTGGTTGCCCTGTGTGTGCTTCTATGTCATTACATAAGGCGAATATCTTACGACGTTGTTTATCGGTTATCGTATCGATATCTAGTACATCTAACTTCACGTTGACAGGCACATTGTTATCAAGTAGTAACGTTGTTTTATTGTCTAGTTCAGCATCATCTATGACGATAGTATGGCTACCGTCATAGTTTTGCTGATACGCTATAATTTGAGTCATTTGTTCACTTCCTGTTCATTTAGAAAGGTAAATCATCATCCTTTATATCAATTGGTCCATTCGCATTGGCAAATGGATTGTGCTGTTGTTGTGCTTGGTATTGATTGTTTTGTGGTTGTTGGTAATTGTTAGGTTGTTGATAACTTTGTTGTTGGTATCCTTGTTGTTGATTATATTGAGGGGCTTGATTGTTACTCTGCTGTTGGTTATTACTTTTCGGTTCTAGGAATTGTACACTGTCACATACAACTTCTGTGACATATACACGCTTACCTTCATTATTTTCATAATTTCTAGTTTGAATTCTACCTTCAACACCTGCTAGACTACCTTTTTGTAAATAATTATTAACTGCTTCAGCAGTGTTCTTAAATGATACACAGTTGATAAAGTCTGCTTGTCTTTCACCATTCTGATTTGTAAATGACCTATTAATCGCTATAGTAAATGTTGTTACCGCAATACCATTTGGTGTAGTTCTATATTCTGGATTTTTAGTTAATCTCCCTACTAATACTGCTCTATTAATCATTTCTGTTGTCCTCCTTGATTTTGTTTAATAATATCTTGCTTCCAGGCGTTCAATATTTGAATAGCTTGCATAGTTTCAGCAATACTTAATTTTTCATAGTTAATAATTTTCAATTGCGCTTTGACTGATTCAGTATCTGCTTTTACTAATTGCGCAAATCCTTCTATATGTTTTTGCAATAGTTTGATATCACTATCATCAGCTTTTGTATATTTCTCTTTCTTTTGTTTTGCATCTGCATCATCTTCATCAGTTGGTATATTGAAGAACTTGAGTAAGAAATAACGTTCGGCATATGTTAAAGCTGTACCATATGCTTTACTGGCATCATCTTGATGACCTATCGCATAGAACGGTACTTCTAATCTTTCTTTAGGGTTGTCAGTGTTAATAAATGTATACGTCATATTCATTTCTACTAAGATATTTGGTTTCATATTGCCTTTCACTAAAACTTGAATGTCTTTGTAATCTGCTTGATGAACACTCGGATATAGCAATAAATGATTTTCTTCCATTGCTTTTCTTATTTTGTGTAATATTTGAGAACCTTCAACATAGTTGTATTTGTATCCCTCAGCATCCTTTGTAAAGCCTTCTATATTGGATTTAACATCTAAGATACGTTGGTATAAATTTGTTTCTTGTTCACACATTTACTTAACCCCCAATGATTGTGTTTGTTTAAGCTCTACGCCATCAAACTCACCATTAGCTTTAACATGAGCTAATAACCCGCGTTTATCGAGTTTCGGTGTTTGTTCTTTATAAAAATCTTTCGGTATTTTAGTTTCATCTTTAATGTCTAAAGAAGGTGCATTATTTCGTATTGAATAATTGTGTAGTTTAGTTTTAAATTTTGTTTTACCTGTATAGGTCATTGCTTCTAATAAAGTAGTTTTTAAACGCTCAATACCGTTATTATTCTTTTTCTTACGTTCTTGTAATCTTTTTACTTCACGATCAATCGCTTCATTCTCTGACTCTAACGTTTTAACAACTGCATAATAGCCATCTGCTTTATCTTCTAAGGCATCGTTAATAGAATCTAATGTGTCTTTTAATGCTTTGTCATCCTCACTGTCTTGAATGATTTCCAACACTTCTCTATATTGACTTGATAGTTCAAATATATTAGCCATGAATATACTCCTCCTTTATTGCTGCTAATCGTTGGTCCTCTTGTAAACATCTGTATACTTCTTTGCAGACATATTCCATTTCATGTGGATGAATTAAATCTAATGTTGTATGGTAACTGCCTGCATATTTAAAGTGAATAACTAATTCACAAATATGTTTGTCGTCTTGTTCTACTTTATACTTAAGTTTTCTCGGCTTTAAGTAACAGTTTTCTAATAATTGAAGCCTATATTGATTACGTTTTAAATGTGGTGTGTACATATTTACAACCCTTTCTTAATCAAAGCCTTTCCTCTCATAACTTCGACCATATGGTTTTTAAGTCTTTCAAACGATTCTGGATGGTTCTCATAAATAGCAATCCATTTGTTATTGCTGTCGTATGAGTCGTGCCAATGCGTAAAATTAATCGCTATTCCATGTTTGTTACGATCTATTTCTAACCAGCAACGCTGGTCACTTACTTTAAACTCTTCAAATAATCTAGCAAATAAGCTATATAGTTTCTTCTGATTGCTCGTCACCTTTGACGACCTCCTTGATTAGTTATATAATTTAATTTTATAATATTTCTAATTTCATTGACTCCTTCTGTCTGCAAACAGTTGGAGTCTTTTTATTTTTTCAGACTTTCTTTTAAAAACATAAGATCTTTCTTAACCTCTGTTAAAACTTCTATTCTTTCTTGCGATGAAATGAGTCGTTCTTCTGTTCTTTTTATTAACGATTTATGTTCTTCAATAATTTCATGATTATCCTTTATTCTCTTCTCGATTTCTCTTATTTGATGTTCGTAGTAATCTGATTTTTTCATTTTAAGTTCACTCCTGTGTTATTAATAAAGTTGTCTACTTTCTCTCTGAATCTATATTTTATTTCACTGTTAATCGCATCTGAAATATCTCCTGATAAAATGCTAAACCTAAGTTCTGACTTATTAAAACCATTAAAACTATTTGAAATTTGTGGCGATAACCTTTCAGGTTCAAAATTTCTTAACTCACCTAACGTCTCACATTCTCTTAAAGCTTTTTTGAATTGAAATTCGACTTCTCGATTAATCTCTATTTCTAATTGGTCTCTTAAATTAATAATATTTTCCATCTACTTGTCCTCCTTATCCATGATGATTTTTGTTTTAGGCTTAAAGCTGTTAATTTCCTTTACTTCGCTATCTAGTCTTGTAGTTAGACTTTGTAGTTTGTTTTTGTGTTCCTTATAAAAGTTCAATTCATTTTCAAGTTGATACATTAATGACTGTGCTTCAGATACAAGTTGTTTCATATCATCCATGTTTGTTATTTCTATTGTTACTCGTCCACTTTTCTTTTTACGTTTAAACATCTACTCTTCAACTCCTTTATATATTTGATCAGCCATTTCAAATCCTGCTACCGTCACTATCCAAAATAGAAACGAATGCTCAATAGGTGTTGTACTAAATGACGATATAATAAAGAACTCAACAACAATTGCTAGTGTTAAAGCTGGGTACTTCATGATGTTCCATGCCACGGTCATTTAGTTTACCTCCGTTTCTTTTTTCATAAGGTTTTCAGCTATATAGTCAATAGCTGGTGCTACTTTGATGTAACGCTTGTTTCCATTTCCAAATCGATACATACATTTTTCTTGAAAGCCTTTGTTAGCGAAAACTTTTCTTTCTAGATCATTTTCTGATATTCCACTAATTCTTTTAAATTCTTTTACGTCTGCAAAGCCGATGAATTCCATGTTATTGCCTCCTTTCGTGCATAATTTAGTTATCAAATAATAAGGTGATGATAAAATATGAATAAATCTGATAAAGAATTAGCAGTTGAGCTAACTGTTGCTACTATCGATATGGTTACTAATCATAAAATTATTAAAGCTATTCCAATAATCAATAAAATTAATGATAATTCTATGAATACTAAGACTAAAAACAAATTCAATATTAGATTGAAAGTCCTGTTCATATCCCCTAACAAGCGATATAAATCTTTCCAAACTATCTTGAGTAAATCTTCTTGAGATAGTTTTTTGTTTTCGATCATTTCGTTTCCTCCTTTAAGTTGGTTGTTCGATTGTGGGATTTGTTCATAAATTTTCTGCTATACTCCTGTTAAGGAGGTGAGTTATTATGAATTTCTATTTATCTCTTTATGAGCTAAACAAAAAGTATTCTCAATCTATCGCTTACAATACCGCGATGCTGCTTCTACAAGACGACGAGCAGAATCATTAGCCGATTTTGAGCATTTAGGTATAACAAATTTTTCATTTGATAACTCTGAAAGATTCTTAGGTCGATTAAGCAATTGTTCTATCACTGTTGCAGCAGCGTATAGGATGATTGCTTTTTTAATTGTTTGTAATGCTTGCATTTGTTATTCATCCTTTCTGATATAATTTAGTTATCCCTATATGAAGGGAGGTGTTTTTTATGGCTAAGAACCCACCTAAAGACGGACGTCGCAAAGGTGCAGTTAAAAGTCGTTCTCAAGTTAAAAACCCTAAAACTAAACGTTACGTAAAACGTAATTCTGAAACTGGTAGATTTATGGATATGAAATCAGATTCAAAACCGTTTAAAGGTGTTCGCAAAGAACATTAACTTGATGGAAGCTGCTCTATTTGATTTAGAGTGGCTTTTATTTCGTTTTGAGATACAACTTGATTAATTACTACTGAAAGATTTTTAACCAATTCTTCATCATGGTCTTCATAACCTGCTTCGTACATTATTGCGTGAAATAACTCATGCACTAATACTTGCTTCTTACGTTCAGTTGATAAGCCTCGTTTAATTTGTATTAGGCTTTCTCTATATATACAAATACCTAAACAACTCGGATCATTATCAACTTCTTCAGCTTGCATTACGTAGTACTTCACTCCACAAACGTTGATATTCATTTACTCTTCTCCTTTCTGCTATACTCCTATTAAGGAGGTGATTAATATGAAACTAAATCAGGACTGCGTAAGACATTTATTATTAGAAGTTGAATCAAATAAAAAAACTTGGCGAGCCACTTACTGAATATAATTTCAAAGACAATATAATTTTTGGTAAATATGATTTTGAAACGGTAATGTACTCGCTTTTAAAATTAAAAGAAGCTGGATATATCGATGCTCAGTTTAGTTGGTCATCTGGAAAAATTATTGCTTGGATAATCAATGACATCACCTGGTCAGGTCATGAATTTTTAGACAATATTAGAGATGACAAGACATGGAAAGAAGTTAAAAAAGTTGCTAGTAAAACATCAAGTATGTCTTTAACATTGCTGAATAAATTAGCTTTCCAATACCTTTCTCAAAAATTCAATCTAACTTAAATTCAACTCCATCAACTAATGCATAAAAGTTGCTTTTTAGTTCAGGTCTTCTCGCTAATGTTCCGTCAATAAAATAATTTTGAGTCATTAAATCATAACCATCATTTATTTGAACATCTAATGGTCGTCTATTACCTTCTTCGTCATAGTAGTAATAGATGACCTTTTTTGATTCATTCACTGTGTTTCCTCCTTTATCTACTACGGCTGTTCACATAAGAACTTATTGATAAAATATTGTTGGCCTTTACCAGTTACTTTTGGTGTCTTACTAATCGATACATGACCATCTGAATGTGTAATGGACGTCTCTTTGATTTCAAATAGTTCTCTTTCCATTGAGTACTGTGTCGGCATGTTGTAATCAACGCCCTTACGTTTAATGAGGAATCCATTTTGACGTAACCATTCGAATAATCTACGTTGACCAATATCTACACCATTTTGTTTGATAATCTTCGCTAACTCACCAACCAGAATTGATGTCTTTGTTGTTGCTACTGCATCAGCAAATAATACTTTTGGCTTATCTTTTTCAATCTGTGTTTCTAATTGATAGATTGTGCTATTTGCTATCTTAAGTGCTCGTTGCATGATCATTTCTGGACTGTTCCATGCTTTTTCTACTTGGATGAAATATTCTCTAAAATCAAAACCTCTTTCTGTACCTGACATCATCGCTATATGCTTTGCTACATCAAGCGTTAAAGCGTAATCTTCTAGTTGTCTAACAGCACCATTATTAACAACCGTACTTGTAAGTACACTTGTAAAATCTTGATTTTCTTTAAAATGCTTTAAATTAATATCTGCCCATGCGCTAAAACGTTTTTTGACACCTAATGCTTTGTATAACTCTCTTGCGCTTATAGCGATTTCTCCATTTTCTTTTTCTTGGATATTGAACATTTCCGATATTTTCGGCTTAGTTTGTAAATCTTGCATTGGTTAGTCCTCCTTTAAGTTGTTACTTGTTCTTTTTATCGCGAAAACAAATATTCAATCTCATACTCTGGAAAGAAAGTATTTTTAATAAGTAACGCTTCTCCAAATTTGAAATCTGAAATACCATTAATCTTATCTGATACTGTTTGATATCGAACTTCTAATAAATCTGCGATATCCACCAAAGAGACTTTTTTCTGTTTTCTGACTTCCTCTAAATTAGTCAGCATAGTACCTCCTCCTTAATACGAATTTTCGTACTTTTTATTTTAAAAATAAGCACTCCGCTAGTGCTTACCTAAAATATATACGAATTTTCGTGCCTAGTCAATGCTAATCTTCATATTTTTCATAAATTTTTATATTGATATACGATTTTTCGTATGTTATTATATAAGTAGAAATTAAAAACGAGGTAAACAAAATGACTAAAGAAAAAGATTTAAAGCGTCTTATGGAACTAAAATCTGGTAGTGTGAAAGCTTTCTCAGAAGAAATTGGTTTAGCTTACACAACCGTTAGATCTATTTTAGAACGAGGAGTATTCAATGCTAAGGTAGAAAATGTCATCAAAATTTGTAAAGGATTAAATATAAAACCTGAGGATATAATGGAGATTGAACAACCAAAAATAGAAACCCTCCCAGTCAAAAAAATACCTGTCGTTTCAAAAATATCTGCTGGTCTGCCTATATACTCAGAAGAAAATTTAATCGACTACATTTATTTTGCTACAGATAAAACGAATTCTAATAAAGAAAAATTTGCTTTAAAAGTATCTGGTGATAGTATGGATAAAATTTTCCAAGATGGTGATATTGTTGTGGTCGAAAAAGATTCCGTTGTAGAGAATGGACAATTAGGTGTCGTAATGGTGAATGGATACAATGCGACTGTCAAAAGAATTAGATATGACGGCGATCAAGTCATGCTAATACCTGAATCTAATAATCCTATCCATTTTCCACAAGTATATAATTTTAACGACGAAATAAAAGTTGTAGGTAAAGTAGTAGCAAGTCAAAGAATTTTTAAATAAAAGGTGATAAAAATGAAAGCGAAAAGAAAGGACAAAATGTTATTTCAAGAAAAGTTTCCAAATTCTGATATCTTACTGGAAACAGATGCATCAACAGATGTTGAAAATGTATATTCAACAGGATCAATTTTTGTAACGATTAATGAATTTATATTTATTTACTCTAAAAAGAATTTTATTTATAAAATCCCTTGGAAAGATGTACTATCTTTAGATAAAAAAATTGGCTTCATATCTAATAAATGCATTTTAATGTATGAAAAAGATAAAAAAATAACTCTATCTTTTACATCAAGTGATGCTGTATACTCAATCGATATTTTATATAAATCAATATGTTTAAATGTCCAGAACAAAAAAGAATTGATTGAAAATATAATAAGTTTGAGGGAAGAAAATGAGAAGTTGCTACGTGAAAATACAGAATTAAGAAAAATTAATAACAAGTACAAATCGTTATATAAGACGCCTTTAAAAGAATTATACGAATCTTCAAAAGATGAAAAACATACTTTAGATTTAACATATACAAAAGCAAGAAAACTAACTGATACATTTGTCGTTATTGATTTTGAAACTACAGGCTTAAAATACAACGAACATGAAATTATACAATACGGGATTATTGAATACAAAAACGGTAAAATTATCAATGAATATAGTGAATACTTCAAACCCAATAAACAAGTTAGTAAAAGAATTGAACAAAAAACTGGAATTACTAATGAATTTCTCCAAGATAAGCCTGCATTAGGTAAACGACACTTAGAAGAATTACATAGTCTAATAAAAGGAAAAACTTTAGTTGCACATAATGCGCCTTTTGATATGAAATTTTTACTAAACCAATTTTACTTACATGATATACAACATGAGAAGTTTAGAGTTATTGATACCCTTACTTATTCACGAAGGTTAATTAAAGAAACTCCAAACCATAAATTACAAACTTTAAAAGAATATTTCAATTTAGATGATGGTTCTTCTCATAATGCAATCAATGATTGTAGAGCAACTGGAAATTTACTTTTACTTTTATTAACTAGAGAATAACCAAAACACCCTTATGAAGTTTCTATTTAAAACATTTTAAGGAGGAAATAAGATGGATTACAAAACATTTAAAGAACACATGGATGATAACCTCGAATCCCTTGACTCTTTTTATAATAAAGTTACAGAATTCCAATTAGATAAGAATAAAAGCCGTGCTAAAAAATCAAGATGGAATGATGCTAAAGTACAGCGTGCTATAGATAATCAGTTTCCCATTCCAATCCAGGAGAGGTTTCGAAGGCAGATTGTCAAATTATATTATCCTGTATAAAAGTTCTAATAGACGAACACTACTCAAAATAAAGTATACCTTTTCTTTCTTTTACAGAAGATTCATTTACCTTATCGAATGCGCTTATAAACGCATTAGTGTACTTCTCTTTAGACAAATCATTATAAGGATTAGAGTATACATCTGTTGTACATTCCAAATGGTAAAGCGCGTCGTATATAATTGCTATTTCATCTTGTGAAAAATTCACTATAATCACCTACTTTCTATAATTATAACATATGTTATATAGTTATTGTTTGATTAATTTTCAATAAATAAACCCTATAGTTCTAGGGTACCTCCCACGTACCCTTATTATTTTTTACTTTTTTTAAGGAGGAATACGCATGGCATCATTTACAGTTACGAAACGAAAGAATAAAACATCAGTTTCTTGGCAATATGATGTGAAAGACAAATCTTTTAAATCGGGTAAAAAGCGCAAATCTGGTTTTAAAACTAAAGCAGAGGCGACATACGCAGCTCAACAATTAATTAGAGACTTAGAAGACGGCAATAAGATTGAAGATAATAAAACATTTGAAAATTATTATACTGACTGGCTTGTGATTAAAAATAAAAAGAAAGTTGCCCCAAAACAGTATTATTGGTATGAGCGATCAATTGAATTGTTCATTGAGTATTTTGGAAAGCATATGCTAATTAAAAATGTCACACGTTCAGAATATCAGAAGTTCTTGAATGAATATGGTGACGGTCGGACATCGGAAACAGTTAGAAAAGTGAATGGCTGTCTTGCCCCCTGTTTTAGAGATGCCATATATGATGGATATTTAAAAAAGGACCCTACCTATAAGGTTGTTATTAAAGGGACCAAGAAAGCCAAAAGTGAAGAAACAAAGTTTATGACTATAAGTGAATACGAATCAATGTTGAAGTACTTTAAAACACAAGATGAGCAAATCTATATATTTTTATATCTCCTTGCTATAACTGGTGCTAGGTATAGTGATGTCATTAATATGACTTACGATGACCTAAATAAAGAACCAGGCATAATACATCTACCAGGCACTAAGACATCTAACTCGAAGCGTGATGTAGAAGTTAATCAAAAAGATGTGATACTTATCAATAGTAAATTATCTAACCTGCCAAGACGAATTGACGGTAAAATATTTAAATTATCACATGCAGCTGTTAGAAAAGCGTTTGACCATACTAAAAAAGAATTAGGTATCAAAGATGTTAAAATAACGCCTTACGCTTTACGTCATACACACACATCATATTTATTAAGTAAAGGTATCCCAGTTGAATATATAAGCAAACGTTTAGGACATTCCAACATATCTATTACATTAGATATTTATTCACACCTTTTAGATGAACATAAAAAAGAGCAAGGTCAGAAAGTGAGAGAATTATTCTCTTGACACTTTTTTGACACTTTCTCACCTAAATTAACTCACCAATTCCAATGAAATCCCTTTATATCAATACTTAGAATAATTGGTCATTAAGGTTAAAATGGACAGGGATTCCATTTAAAAACTATTCTATTTTCTATTTTAACATCAATCGTTATGGTTCTCATAATGTTAATACCGGGTGTATTATTCTTAATCGGTGGTATCTCACTCGCTTCATCACAAGACTTTTCAGGTGAACCTTCTGGCGGAGGACTAGCGATATTCTTTGTCACTATGGTACTCGGCTTTTTATTAACACTTGGTTTATATATCTTTGTTTTAATTCCTTTAGCTTATGGCATGATTAAATACTATAAAGATACAGACTTAGGTATTGGGCCAAACTTTAGTGATTTATTTATGTTCTTACGAAAAGGAAACTACGTTAAAACATTAAAACTTACAGTTATTATAGGTGTGATCAGTGTTGCAATGTATATAGCAATTTATATTGTCGTATTAGTTGTTGAACTAATCTTCTTTGCAATATTTGGAACATCTATGGCTATTATGCAACCAAGCGGTTCAAGTGAAGCTTTCGGCGCAATGTCTATATCATTTGTAATTATCATGTTATTTATGATATTAGTTCTATTCGCAGTGTTTATTCCATTATATTATGTAGTGATATTTATTATGAACACAGTACTTGTTCATATTGATCAAAGATCGTTACCAACTTTCACTAAATTCTCAATTGGTTGGAATATTACAAGTAAAGGTCCTAATAATGCTTGGAAATTATTATTCAGCAACTTACTTTATGTTGTTGTTGCATATATTGTTTTAGCTATTATTGGTATCGTAATTGCAGTTGTTGTTTCATTTATGCCAGCAGTATTACAAGTTATATTCGCGGTAATTGGATATATTGTGTACTTTATCTTTATGTTTATTGTTTCATACTTCATTTACGGAAGTGTAATGAACTTCTATCATAAAAATAAAAATGCACTTTACCCTCCAAATAACCAGTAATCCTATTTGATAACATATAAAGCGCTCAATCTAGATTCAATAGATTGAGCGCTTTATTTTTATAATAAATCTTTAATACTATATAAGGATTGTAATTCAAAGTCGGGTTTAACCTCTATATATTCAAAATCACTAAAGTTACGATTAACCCATGCCGTTTGAAATCCAAACTTTTGTGCACCAACAATATCCCATTTGTTTGACGATACAAATAGTACTTCATCTTTATTATATGGAATATTTTCTTCTAGCAAAGCATATCCATTAGAATCTGGTTTATACACCCCAAACTCTTCAAGAGACAAGATAAACTTAAAGTAACTCTTGATATTTGAATAATCTAATACTCGTTCTATCATGTCTTTATTACCATTACTAAATATGATTTGGCCAACTTCTGATAATTCTTTTAATGTGTGTGTGACTTCTGGAAATGGTGTTAATTGATTATATGCTGCCAGACATTCGTTAATTTCTTTCAATGAATAATCAAAATCATTTCTGCTGAGTATGTACTCTAGTGAATCACGAATCACTTTACTAAATGGTTTATATTCATCCACTAATTGTCTCACATGTGTATACTCAATTAGTTTATATCGCCATGCTTTAGCAATTCTATCCCCATTTCCCGGGAATAACTTTTCACATTTTTCTCTCACACTATCTATATCAAAAAGCGTGCCATATAAGTCATATACTACTGTTTTAATCATTTCATCACCCCTAAAAACATCATTCATTATATTATATCCAAATGTATATAAACCAATCGCACAAAATATATTGCTAACAACCTTATTGTTCATAAAATAAAACCATGTCACCGTATATCGGACATGGTTTCATATATTGATTTAATTAATTAAAAACTTTTGGCTTAAAAAGTCAGCGACACCATTTTCTACATTTGTACGTCTCGTAACTTCACTACCTAACGCTTTAATATGATCGGGTGCATTTTTCATAACAATTGGATTGTCTACAATTTCGAGCATTTGTCTATCGTTATCACTATCACCAATCGCAAATGTTTCAGTATCATCCGCAATTCCTAAATAGTCTAAAGTCGCTTGAATAGCTGTTGCTTTGTTAACACCTGTTGGCATTGTTTCTAAATTACACGCTGTTGAATGAGAGATTGAAATATCTAATTCTTCTTTCATAGGTACGATAAGTTCTTCCCATTTTTTAATTTCTGACTCGTATTTTTTGAAGAAATAAAATTTAGAATAAGCATCTTCAGGTATTTCATCAACCCAATTGATTTTTTCACTTAAAGCTTCTTGTCGAGATTTCCATTCGTTACGTTCTACATCTCCCAATTCATCTGATTGGATTTCAGAAAGTAATAACGTTTTATCACGTTTTAATGCGATACGATTTTTATAATATGGAAATAACTCGTAATAAATTTGATGTTGTTCTGCTAAATCTACAAGTTTACGCACTGTTTCCATAGGCAGTTGGTGTTTAAATATTTCTTCTCCATTAATATATCCTACTGCACCATTTGAAGATAAAATACCATCAACTTGAAAATTCTCAGGTACTAAATATGGAATTTCATCATATGCTCTTCCTGTCGCAATAAATACTTTAATGCCTTTTTGTCTAACTTCTTGTATAACATCATTTGTATGATTCGTTACTCTGTTGTCTTCATTTAAAATTGTCCCGTCCATATCTAAAAAAACTGCTTGAGTCGTCATGTTGAATCCTCCATATCATTTATCAATATCTATTATTTCATGCTCACAACATAAAGGCAATTTTTTAAAATGCATATTACTTTTTAGATAAAATTGGTCTATTATTTTTAAATGTAACATCCACATCAATTCCAAATAATTTACTCATATTATCACTGTTTAATAGCGAATGAATATCACCTGATTGGAATACTTCTCCATTTTTCAATAAAAGTATGTTTTTAAAGATTGGTAAGACTTCTTCTAAATGATGTGTCACATAAATAATCGTTGGTCCTTCACTATCTTGACCGATATACTCAATTCTTTCTAACAGATCTTCTCGCGCTACAAAGTCTAATCCATTAGTTGGTTCATCAAGAATAAGCAACCTCGGTTCTGACATTAACGCTCTACCTATCAATACGCGCGTTTGTTCTCCTTGAGATAGTGTTTCAAATCTTCTATTTATATAATGTGTAATACCTAGCGTTTCACAAATATGTTTCGCTTTTTCTTTAATTTCTTCAGTAGGTTCTTCATAAACACCAATTGACGCATAAGCACCACTAATAACAGTTGTATAGGCATTGTCCTGTTGTCTCATTTTCTTAAATAAAGATGATGAAACATAACCAATTTGCCTTCTAATAGCATCAGCAGAATAACCTGGTCTTCCTTGTTTCATGTCTAGTATTTCAAATTCACCAGATGATGGAGCTGTATATGCGTTAATAATATCAAGAATGGTAGATTTACCAGCACCATTTAATCCATACAAGACCCAATGTTCCCCATCTACTATTTCCCAAGAAATATCTTTTAATATGTATTTGCCCTCTCTAATCCAATTAATATGTTTCAAATCAAGAAGCATAGTTACATCCCCTTTAATATAAGAATTTAGAATATTCACTTATTGTACATGAAACAACTTTTATATTAAAGATGATAGGATAGGAAGGCTTAATTTTATGATGATTATTCTGGATTAATATCGAATCTTAATCCATCTGGTGAAATCAATACTTCAGATGCTCTGTTCGGTATTTGCATATCGATATTAGCAAGTCCGTAACTATGATCTAAATCTTCACGTTTTTTATTAGATTGCCAAGTATTAATCGCAATATGATGATGATAATCTTTCGTTGACATGAATAATGCATTAGGGAAATTACCTACAACAATTTTTAATCCTAATGTATCAATATAAAAATCTTTGCTTTCATTGATGTTGCTTGTTTTTAAATGTAAATGACCAATCTTAGCACCTTCAGGCATACCGTTCCAACCTTCAGTTGATGCATGTTGGACTAAAGCTTCTGCGTCTACTTCAAGCGTATCCATATTGACATTGCCATCATTCCATACCCAAGTTTCTGGATCTCTATCTCTATAAATTTCTAGACCATTTCCTTCTGGATCATTTAAATACAATGCTTCTGACACGATATGATCCCCAGCACCTAATCTTACATTTAATCTTGAAGCATGTATTAAAAAGTCAGCTAAATCAGCAGTAGTTGGTAATAATATCGCTAGATGGAATAATCCAGCTTCTCTCATACTTGGTTCTCTACCATCTACTAATAAATTTAATGTAATAGTATGACCTGAGTTACCAATCTCAAATACTGTTTGTTTGTCATCTTTACTTTTTATATTTAATCCTAGAATACTATCATAAAATACTGTCATTTTTTCTAAATCTTTAACATTTAATGTAATGCCTTTAACTAAATTTGCATCTTTACCATGAAACATAACTTGCACCTCTTCTTATTTATTAATTAACTATAGTATACTTTACATACTATAAAAAGTATACTACCTTGTTTCAAAAAGTAAAAAAACCTATACGATACAATTTAAAATTGAATCCGTATAGGCCATTTTATTACAATTCCATCTCTAATCTCACCATATCTTTGCATTGTATACCATTCTCAAAGATAGGTTCTTCGTAATACTTTACAAAATAATCAATATCTATTGATTTCATTCTAAATCCAGCTTGTTGATAAAGTTTCAATTGCCCAATACCTGAGTTACCTGTTCCTACAGTTATTGTATGACAATGTAATTTTCTCGCTTCATTAATCATATGGTCAATCAATAATTTCCCTATACCTAGATTTTGAAATTGCGGATCAACCGCTAAATTAACTAGCTCATATGTATTGGGTCTCGTTAATAACCCAACTGCAATTCCGATATCTTGATGATCTTGTTGATAAACATATACTTGACCTCTAGAAGCATAATCACTAACTGCATGTTGATTGTCATCTACTAAAGCTAATAATTCAAAGTGTCTATCATTTAACTGCTCACATAAAGTTATCATTGTATCACCTTCATTGTTTAAGTTATGAAACTTTCTTCTTCCTAATAAACCAAATGACAAATACAATTATACCAATTGCAATAACTGCGTACATAAAGTGAGAATAAACATCCATATAATTGACGATTTGATGCCAATTATCTCCTACTTTAGCACCTACCAGTACTAATACTAAATTCCATATCAATGTACCGATTGTCGTTAACACTAAAAATAACCATTGATTCATACCGCTCATACCGGCTGGAACGGATATTAAACTTCGAATAAGTGGAATAAATCTACAGAAGAATACCGTCCATGGTCCATATTTATCGAACCAAGCATCCGCTTTTCTTACATCTTCTTTCGTTAACCTAAGATATTTACCCCATTTCTCGATAATTCTTTCGATTCTTTCAACATTTAGAATACGACCAATCCAATATAATATGACAGCACCACCTACAGAACCTATTGTAGATGCAGCGACTACACCTAAGACTGTTAGATCTGACTTCGTTGTCATGAAACCTCCAAATGTTAAGATAACCTCTGATGGTATGGGTGGGAAAACATTTTCCAATAATATCAATAAGGCAATACCAAAGTAGCCAAATTGTTCCATTACACTTGTAATCCAACTCTCCATTAATTTACTCCTTTTAGTTGATATCTTTCTCATTTTATTGATTTGTAAATGTAAACTTCTAATAATAAATAAAACATAATGATGAAACTCAATTATATAATATATATCGCTGTATAAGTGTAAGACTTAAGTATGAACATGACAATTTTTATTTATATGAATTGTCATTACTTTTTATTTTACAATAAAATGATTCATAAAAAAATCAGGCTGGGACATAAAGTAATGTCTCAGCCTGTTTTAGTATATTGGCAGTAGATGACTGAATTGAAATGCGCTTGTAGCAAGCTTTTTTCAACTCTAGTCATCCTTGCCGGGGCGGGACTACGAAATCTTTTTATACAAATTAGATTTCTGTCCCGCTCCCAATGAAGTATTTATAATTTAACTTTTTTTAATCTTAAAGCATTTGTTACGACACTTACAGAGCTTAATGCCATTGCAGCACCTGCAACCCAAGGCGCTAAGATACCTATTGCAGCAATTGGTATGCCTGCCGTATTATAGCCGAATGCCCAGAATAAGTTTTGTTTAATATTTTTAATTGTTGCATGACTTATTTTAATTGCTTTAGGGATAAGTAATAATTCTCCACCAAGAATGGTTACATCTGCCGCTTCAATCGCAACTTCAGTACCAGTGCCAATTGCGATACCAATATCTGATATTGCCAATGCTGGTGCATCATTAACTCCATCACCGACCATCGCAACCTTTTTACCAGTACTTTGAATTTCTTTAATTTTATCAGCTTTTTCATTTGGTAATACTTCAGAAATGACTTTTTGAATACCTACTTGATTTGCGATAGCTTGAGCTGTTCGTTCATTGTCACCTGTAAGCATCACGACTTCTAATCCTTCATCTTGAAGCAGTTTAATCGCTTCTGGTGCACTTTCTTTAATCGTATCCGCAACTGCGACAATACCTTTAAATGAGCGATCAACAGCAACTAACATAGCTGTTTTACCTTCTTGTTCTAAATTAGACATGTCTTGTTCAAATGATGTCGTTTCGATACCATGTCTTGCCATTAATTTTCGATTACCCACTAATATTTCTTTATTCTGTATCGTAGCTTGAATACCATATCCAGGTATTGCATCAAAATCGTCTACATCATTTAGTACGACTTCTTGTTCTGTAGCGTATGCAACAATCGCTTCAGCTAGTGGGTGTTCTGAACCTTTTTCTGCACTTGCTAATAGACTGAGTGTTTCTAAGTCGCCAGTGTAATCCGTAACTTCAGGTTTACCTTTTGTAATTGTACCAGTCTTGTCTAGCACGATGGTATCTAATTGGTGTGTACGTTCTAAATGTTCACTACCTTTAAATAATATGCCATTCTCGGCAGCTTTACCCGTACCAACCATAATGGATGTTGGTGTAGCTAATCCAAGTGCACATGGACAAGCAATGACAATCACAGCAATTGCTGCTACTAATGCACGTTCAAACTGACCTGGATTTACTAATGTTAGCCATACTATAAATGTTAAGATTGATAACCCAACAACAATCGGAACGAAATAACCAGAAATAACATCAGCCAATCTTTGTATAGGTGCTTTAGATCCTTGCGCTTCTTCTACAGTTTTAACAATAGAAGCCAGTGCCGTATCTTTACCTACTTTTGTTGCTTTTACATGTATTAAACCATTCTTATTAATCGTTGAACCAATGACTTCTTCATTTATTGTTTTTTCAACAGGAATAGATTCACCAGTAATCATAGATTCATCTATTGATGTACGTCCTTTTTCAATAATACCATCCACCGGTATCTTTTCACCTGGTTTGATGTTCAATATATCACCGACAACGACATCATCAATAGGTATCATGATCTCTTTATTATCACGAATAACTCTCGCTTCTTTAGCTTGTAAATTTAATAAAGATGATAAAGAATTCGTTGTTTGACTTTTAGCACGTTTTTCTAAATATTTACCAAACAAGATTAACGTAATTAACGCTGCACTTGTTTCAAAATATAAATGCGGCATATACGATGGATTACCAATTGTTTTGATAGCTTCATATAAACTATAAAAATATGCTGCACTTGTTCCTAATGCCACTAATACATCCATATTCGCGCCACCATTTTTCAAGTTCTTATAAGCACCAACATAGAACTGCCAGCCAATGATAAATTGAACAGGTGTTGCTAGTATAAATTGAAACCAAGGATTCATTAATATATGTGGCATAGGCATATTAAATAAATGCACAAACATTGTTAATAAAAGTGGTAACGATAAAATAGCAGAAATAATAAGTTTAGTTTTCATTTTCTGTACTTCTTGTTTTTTATGCGTTGTTTGATTTTGAACATCACTTTTAGTAGCAGCGTCATAGCCTAAATTTTTAATTTTATTAATAATACTTTTAACATCTATAATTTCAGGATTGTATTCGACATTAGCTTGTTCAGTCGTTAAATTAACTGTTGCTTGTGTAATGCCTTCTTGTCGATTGAGTACTTTCTCTATACGATTAGAACATGCTGCACATGTCATACCATAGACATCTAATTCAGCCTTTTCTGTTAAGACACCGTATCCGAGATTTTCAATTTTATTTGTAACATCTGATAAATTTGTAGTGTCATTATTGAAAGTGATGGATGCTTTTTCAGTCGATAAATTCACTTGAGCATCAACGCCATCCATTCTGTTTAACACTTTTTCAATACGATTGGAACATGCTGCACATGTCATACCTGTTACACCAACAGTAACATGTTTAGATTCACTCATTTGGTTTACCTCCTTACTTAGAAAATTGTTTAAGTACACTCATTAATTCATCAATCGTTTCTTCACCTTCACCATTTTGAATATCGTCCGTCACACAATGCTTAATATGTCTTTCCGTTACCGCAAGTCCAACATTTTTTAAAGCAGACTGTATCGCACTAATTTGAACTAATATATCCACACAATATCTATCTTCCTCAACCATACTTTGAATACCACGCACTTGACCATCAATACGTTTAAGTCTATTGATTACTTTATCTTTTTCCTCTTTCGTTCTAGGTGTTACAGTATGTTCATGTAAATATTCACTCATACAATCACGTCCTCTCTTCAATTAATACTATACCCCCCTATAGTATATTCTTCAATATAAAAGCTCAGAAAAAATTATAATGAGTTGTTGAATAGAGAAAGTTTGTTACTATGGGGTGCGTTAGTTACAATTCTCCGGACTTTTGTTACTATAGACCCCCTTAGTTACAATTCTTCGGACTTTTGTTACTATGGAACGCCTTAGTTACAATTCTTCGGACTTTTGTTACTATAGACCTCCTTAGTTACAATTCCCCGGACTTTTGTTACTATGGGCTGCCTTAATTACAATTCCTTGGACTTTTGTTACTATGGAGCGCCTTAGTTACAATTCTTCGGACTTTTGTTACTACAGCCATCATTCATACTTATCCATTTATAATATATTCAAAATTCACATAAAAAAAACACCTGAGCGAGTAGCTCAGGTGTTCAATATCATTCTATTCAACTGTAACTGATTTAGCTAAGTTACGTGGTTTATCTACGTCACAACCTCTGTGTAATGCAGCGTAGTAAGAGATTAATTGTAATGTGATTACTGATACAAGTGGTGATAACATTTCATGAACGTGTGGTATTACATACGTATCATGATCGTGTTCTAAACCTTCCATAGAAATAATACATGGATTAGCACCACGTGCTACAACTTCTTTAACGTTACCACGAATTGATAAGTTAACTTTTTCTTGTGTAGCTAATGCAATGATTGGTGTACCTTCTTCAATTAATGCAATTGTACCGTGTTTTAATTCTCCTCCAGCAAATCCTTCTGCTTGGATATATGAAATTTCTTTAAGTTTCAATGCACCTTCAAGTCCTACGTAGTAATCCATTGTACGTCCAATAAAGAATGCATTACGTGTTGTTTCTAAGAAATCTTTAGCGATTTGTTCCATTTTAGGCGCATCGTCAACAATTGCAGTGATTGCAGTTGTTACTTTCGCTAATTCAGGAATAATATCTACGCCAGTATTTTTGTTATGTGCATTCGCAACTACTTGAGAAAGAATTGCTAATACTGCGATTTGTGCTGTGTATGCTTTAGTTGATGCAACAGCGATTTCAGGTCCAGCGTGTAAAATTAATGTATGATCCGCTTCACGAGATAAAGTTGATCCTGGTACATTTGTAATTGTTAATGCTTTGTGACCTAAACGTTTAGCTTCTACTAATACTGCACGGCTATCTGCTGTTTCACCTGATTGTGAAATAAAGATGAATAATGGTTTTTCAGATAATAAAGGCATGTTGTAAACGAACTCTGAAGCTACATGTACTTCAGTAGGAACGCCTGCCCATTTTTCAATATATTCTTTACCTACTAAACCAGCATGGTAACTTGTACCACATGCAACGATATAAATTCTATCTGCTTGTGCAACATCTTCAATAATTTCTTTATCGATTTTAAGGTTACCCTCTTCATCTTGGTAGTTTTGAATAATGTTACGCATAACACCTGGTTGTTCGTGAATTTCTTTTAACATGTAGTGATCGTAAGTACCTTTTTCAACGTCTGAAGCATCGATTTCAGCTTTATAGCTATCTCTTTCGATTACGTTTCCTTCTTGGTCTTTGATGATTACTTCATCGCGTTTTACGATAACAATTTCATTGTCGACTAATTCTTTATAAGTATCTGTTACAGCTAACATAGCAATTGCATCTGAAGCAATTACGTTAAATCCATCACCGATACCCACTAATAATGGTGATTTGTTTTTAGCTACATAAATTGTGTCAGCATCTTGTTCATCTAATAAACCTAATGCATATGAACCGTGTAATAATGATAATACTTTATTGAAAGCATCTTCTGTAGTTAAACCTTCGTTTGAGAAGTGTTCAATTAATTCAACAATAACTTCAGTATCAGTATCTGATTTAAAAGTGATACCTGATAAAAATTCATTTTTAAGTTGTTCATAGTTTTCAATAACACCGTTGTGTACTAATGTGAAACGACCTGATGTTGATTGATGAGGGTGAGAGTTCTCATAGTTTGGCACACCGTGAGTTGCCCAACGTGTATGTCCGATACCAATATTCCCATCAAAGTCATCAGAAGCTGCTTTACGTAATTCAGAAATTCTTCCTTTTTCTTTAAATACTTTAATTTCTTCTTCATTTCTTACAGCAATACCAGCAGAATCATAACCTCTATATTCTAATTTTTCTAATCCTCTAAGTAATAATTCTTTCGCATTTGCTGTACCTATATATCCTACTATTCCACACATAATCAAAATTCCTCCAATTTTAAATAAGCGGTCAGACTTTTAAAATTTGAGTCTAGTCGCTTTCAATACTCTGTTCAATTTATGGCTATTTCAATGTCTTTGGACATACAGTCACCTATATGCTTTAAACATTGAACTTCGAATGGGCCACATCCGGGATAGCATCCGCCGATAATTCGATAACTATCCTCCTCGTCAACAAAGGTCATAACACTCATTCAGCATGTATCTGATTATACGTGCCTCTTCAATCGTGTATGTTCTTTGTTCAGGCGCTATAAGTTTCCTTATTTCGATAAACCTCACAATCCTCCTTAAGCAAGCTCTCTTCATTCTACAATGAAATTGTATGTTGTGCAATTATAATACTATATTTAGTGCAATTTTCTCATAAACATATAATAATAACAGTTGTAATAAATAAAAAATCTGAGACACACTTAGTAGTTGTCTCAGATTTATAATATATTTATTCAATTCCCATTTCTTGTTCTACTACTTCTGCAATGCTGTTAACAAATCTTTCAGCATCTTCTTCTGTTTTAGCTTCAACCATTACACGAACAAGTGGTTCAGTACCTGATGGTCTTACTAATATACGACCTTCGCCATTCATTTCAACTTCAACTTTAGTCATAATTTCAGAAACTTTAGCATTTTCTTCAACACCATATTTGTCAGAAACTCTTACGTTTACTAATTTTTGTGGATATTTTTTCATATTGCTTGTTAAATCACTTAAACTTTTACCTGATCTTTTAACGATACTTGCAAGATGCGCACCAGTCAGTAAACCATCACCAGTCGTATTATAATCCATCATAACGATATGACCTGATTGTTCTCCACCAAGACTGTAAGAACCACGACGCATTTCTTCTACAACATATCTATCTCCAACTTTAGTTTTGTTAGATTTAATACCTTTTTCTTCTAGTGCTTTATAGAAACCTAAATTACTCATTACTGTTGAAACGACCATATTATCTTTTAATTCGCCATTTTGTGCCATATCTTCAGCTAACACATACATGATTTGGTCACCGTCAACGATTTGTCCTTTATCATCTACAGCAATGATTCTATCCCCATCACCATCAAAAGCTAAACCAAGATCTGCACCATGTTCAATAACAGCTTTTGCTAATTCTTCTGGGTGTGTAGACCCAACATTTAAGTTAATATTATAACCATCTGGCTTACAACCGATTGTTTCGCTCGTTGCTTCTAAATCACCGAATAAATATGGCGCAAGAGAATAAGTAGCACCATGTGCACCATCTAGGACAATTTTCAATCCATCTAAATCTCCGTCAACAGTTGATTTAATATAGCTTATATATTTTTGAGCACCTTCAAAGTAATCCGAAATATGATTTAATTGGTTACCTGTTGGTCTTGGTAAATTGTCTTCTGTAGAATCTAATAACTTTTCAATTTCTAATTCTTCATCATCCGTTAATTTGAAACCATCTGGACCAAAGAATTTAATACCATTATCTGCTACTGGATTGTGTGACGCACTAATCATAACACCTAAATCTGCATCCACTTTTCTCGTTAAATAAGCTACACCTGGTGTTGAAATAACACCTAATCTCATGACTTCTGCACCAATTGATGAAAGACCTGCGATTAGAGCTGCTTCTAACATTTCCCCAGAAACACGCGTATCTCTACCTACTAATACTTTAGGGTTTTCACTACCATGTTTCTTCGATAATACATAGCCGCCAAATCTACCTAATCTAAATGCGATTTCTGGTGTTAATTCAGAATTTGCTACACCTCTAACACCATCTGTACCAAAATATTTGCCCATTATAATTCTCCTTTAATTCCGTTAGTTTTTAGAAGTTTCTATTTTTGCTTCAACATCTTTGAATTCTGCTTCGTCCACACCATCAGGCAAGCTAATACTTACTTTTTTAGTTGTATCACCGTCAATATTTGAAATATCGACAGGTACATCTATTGATTCTATACCATCAAGAACGTTTCTCGAACCATATATTTTAACTTCGGCTTTATCTAAAGTAATATCATCAATATTTATACTTTTAGATGCACTACCTTTTGTAACAGGATTTAATGTCACAGTTTTACTAGATCTTGCAACTTTAATATTTACGTTAACAGTATCTGGTCTAATCTGTACGTCAAGTTTATTTAAATTACTATCAAGTACACTAATACCCGCTTTTTCAGTCGTATCATCAGTTAATTGCTTTGTTTCATCTAAAGTAGCTTTAACATAAGCAATTTTATTAAGTTCTTCTTGTCCACCTGTAATCGTTACTTGTGATGGATTAACAGTTTCTCCTACTAGCTCATATCCAGAAGCAATTCTGTTTTGGTTTATCTCAGCTTCAATTGGATATTTTTTAGAAACTTTGTCTTGTAACGTTACATTTGCGCTTTTAGGCACAACTGTCGCTTTAAGTTCATCACTAAGTCCTTTAATTTTAAAGTTTTCTTTATATTGTCCTACTGATTTGTTTTTCAAATCCAATTCTACTTTAAAATTCAATAATTTTTCAGCTTGTAATATTGTAGATTGTGGACCAGAAACTTTTACATCTACTGTTTTAGGTGCTCCTGATAAATATAATTCTTTCGTATTATAGATTGTATCTACTGGAACATCTTCTATTACATGATCTGAATTTTTTAAAGCATTTTCTGAAAACAAACTACCGAACACATTATTCACAGATAAGAACATGAGTAGCGCTAAAATTAAAGCTACAAATCGTAAACCCCATTTAGATTCTAGCATCTACTTCACATCCTTTCTGTTTTGAACAGAACCAAACCAAAGCTCAACTAGTAACTCTCTAAAGGTTTCACTAGAAATTTCTTTTCTTAATCGACCATCAATTGTTACAGATATTGAACCTGTTTCTTCTGATACTACAACTGTAAATGCATCTGATACTTCTGAAATCCCCACAGCTGCTCTATGACGCGTTCCTAAACTTTTAGAAATTTTTTGACTGTCAGATAACGGCAAATAACTTGCTGCTGTAGCAATTTTTTGTTCACGTATGATCATCGCACCATCATGTAATGGTGTATTTGGAATAAAAATATTTGTGAGTAATTCTTGAGAAATATCAGCATTAATAGGTATACCTGTTTCTATGTAGTCTTGAAGTCCTGTTTCTTTCTCGAATACTATTAATGCACCGATTCTTCTTTTAGCCATATACTGAACAGCTTTATCAACACTATCAGTTAACCTTTCTTGTTCTGCTGATGTCGCCACATTTACTCGTTTAAATAGACTTCCTCGCCCTAATTGTTCCAACGCTCTTCTAAACTCTGGTTGGAATATTACAATGATTGCTAAAAATCCCCATTGCAATACAAAATCAAATAAAAGCGTAGTAGTCGTCAAATTCAAAAAATTACTTACTGTTCTACCAATTATGATGAAAAATATACCTTTTAATAGTTGTATCGCTTTTGTACCTTTAACGACCGTTATGATTAAGTACAATACATACCATACAATAATTAAATCAAGTATACCTGTTATAACTTTTAAGGCACTTAATTCACCAAAAATGTCAGGTAACTGCATAGTATCTCCTCCGTATTTCATTTACCTAGTGCTTATTATAACAATTTTTGAGATATATTGTTAATTTAATTATATATAAAACAAAAAAAGCCTCTATAAAAGAGACTTCTTTATTAAAGTATATTTTATCCATGATTGTCAATTATAATAATTTCTCTCCAAAGAATGAGCCCATTAACCCAATTGCTTGGTGAGCCGTTTTATTATATTCATCGATTAGAGGATTTACTTCGACTAAATCAGCAGATACGATTAAATTTGACTCATGGAGTAACTCCATAGCTAAATGGCTTTCTCTATATGTTGCGCCTCCTGGTACAGTTGTACCCGTACCAGGTGTTTCGACTGGATCTAATGCATCAACATCCAATGAAAGATGTACACCGTCTGTTTTATCCTTTAAGTAATCTATCGTTTCAGATATAACTTGATTCATGCCAAGTTTATCTATATCTGCCATTGTATATGTACGTATACCTGACTTTTTAATATATTCCTTTTCACCATCATCTAAATCTCTCATTCCAATTAGAACGATATTTTCAGGTTTTACTTTATTCTTATATCCACCGATATTCATTAATTCTTCATTACCTTCACCTAATAAAACTCTTAATGGCATTCCATGAATATTCCCACTTGGTGAAGAATCTAATGTATTTAAATCTCCATGTGCATCATACCAAATAACACCGAGATTATTATAATGTTTACTGATACCAGCGATTGATCCAATTGATAATGAATGATCTCCACCTAAAATTAAAGGAAAGTTACCATTATTCATCGTTTCATTTACGGATTCATATAGGTTATTTGAAAATGAAATCACTTCATCTAAATTTCTTAAACCTTCTTGTTCGCTTTTATATTTTTTCATATCTATCTTAGGTGATTCTACATTACCCTTATCTATGACATGATGACCTATATTTTCTATTCTCTCAATCAAACCAGCATATCTCAAAGCATCTGGTCCGAAATTAACGCCTAATTTTCTTTGACCAAAAGCAGTTGGTGCACCGATTATTCCAATGCTCTTTTTCATAATTTCAAATCCCCCTTAATTTGCATTACTATTATATTCTAGTATATGTAAGCACTTACATCAAGCTATATAAGGGTTTGTGGATAATATTAATATATTCCAAATATTTATACGTATATACATCAATTTATGCATATTTTCATCAACAAAAAAGAGACATTAGATTAACTAATGTCTCTTACTTATGAGCCATAGAGGATTCGAACCTCTGACCCTCTGATTAAAAGTCAGATGCTCTACCAACTGAGCTAATGGCTCTTAATGGCTGGGCTAGCTGGATTCGAACCAGCGAGTGACGGAGTCAAAGTCCGTTGCCTTACCGCTTGGCTATAGCCCAAAAATGGTGGAGGGGGGCAGATTCGAACTGCCGAACCCGAAGGAGCGGATTTACAGTCCGCCGCGTTTAGCCACTTCGCTACCCCTCCAGCTTATTAAATTAAATGGTGGAGAATGACGGGTTCGAACCGCCGACCCTCTGCTTGTAAGGCAGATGCTCTCCCAGCTGAGCTAATTCTCCATAAATAATGACCCCTACGGGATTCGAACCCGTGTTACCGCCGTGAAAGGGCGGTGTCTTAACCGCTTGACCAAGGGGCCATGGCTCCACAGGTAGGACTCGAACCTACGACCGATCGGTTAACAGCCGATAGCTCTACCACTGAGCTACTGTGGAATAATAAAATTAAACATTTGCCCGGCAACGTCCTACTCTCGCGGAACGTAAGCCCAACTACCATCGGCGCTAAAGAGCTTAACTTCTGTGTTCGGCATGGGAACAGGTGTGACCTCTTTGCTATCGTCACCAGACAAATTATTGCTTGAGTCAATCGTTTACATACTTCCTCATCACCGCTGTCTTCCTCATTCATTTACGAAAGTAAACTCATTTGTCAGCCATTGTGATTCGTTGTCTATAAGCGTTTTCTCTACGCAATACAAATTGAAATGTATTACACATTCAAAACTAGATAGTAAGTAGATTTTACGGCTAAAACCGATTTAAATTTGATTAAGTCTTCGATCGATTAGTATTCGTCAGCTACACACATTACTGCGCTTACACCCCGAACCTATTAACCTCATCATCTTTGAGGGATCTTATAACCGAAGTTGGGAAATCTCATCTTGAGGGGGGCTTCATGCTTAGATGCTTTCAGCACTTATCCCGTCCATACATAGCTACCCAGCTATGCCGCTGGCGCGACAACTGGTACACCAGAGGTATGTCCATCCCGGTCCTCTCGTACTAAGGACAGCTCCTCTCAAATTTCCTATGCCCACGACGGATAGGGACCGAACTGTCTCACGACGTTCTGAACCCAGCTCGCGTACCGCTTTAATGGGCGAACAGCCCAACCCTTGGGACCGACTACAGCCCCAGGATGCGATGAGCCGACATCGAGGTGCCAAACCTCCCCGTCGATGTGAACTCTTGGGGGAGATAAGCCTGTTATCCCCGGGGTAGCTTTTATCCGTTGAGCGATGGCCCTTCCATGCGGAACCACCGGATCACTAAGTCCGTCTTTCGACCCTGCTCGACTTGTAGGTCTCGCAGTCAAGCTCCCTTGTGCCTTTACACTCTGCGAATGATTTCCAACCATTCTGAGGGAACCTTTGAGCGCCTCCGTTACTCTTTAGGAGGCGACCGCCCCAGTCAAACTGCCCGCCTGACACTGTCTCCCACCATGATCAAATGGTGCGGGTTAGAAAGTCAACACAGCCAGGGTAGTATCCCACCAGCGCCTCCACGTAAGCTAGCGCTCACGTTTCAAAGGCTCCTACCTATCCTGTACAAGCTGTGCCAAATTTCAATATCAGGCTACAGTAAAGCTCCACGGGGTCTTTCCGTCCTGTCGCGGGTAACCTGCATCTTCACAGGTACTATGATTTCACCGAGTCTCTCGTTGAGACAGTGCCCAAATCGTTACGCCTTTCGTGCGGGTCGGAACTTACCCGACAAGGAATTTCGCTACCTTAGGACCGTTATAGTTACGGCCGCCGTTTACTGGGGCTTCGATTCGTAGCTTCGCAGAAGCTAACCACTCCTCTTAACCTTCCAGCACCGGGCAGGCGTCAGCCCCTATACATCACCTTACGGTTTAGCAGAGACCTGTGTTTTTGATAAACAGTCGCTTGGGCCTATTCACTGCGGCTCTTCAAGGCTTGCACCCTAAAAAGCACCCCTTCTCCCGAAGTTACGGGGTCATTTTGCCGAGTTCCTTAACGAGAGTTCGCTCGCTCACCTTAGAATTCTCATCTTGACTACCTGTGTCGGTTTGCGGTACGGGCACCTATTTTCTAACTAGAGGCTTTTCTTGGCAGTGTGAAATCAACGACTCGTCGGATACATGATCCAACTCCCCATCACAACTCAACCTTACGAGTGCCGGATTTGCCTAACACTCAGTCTTATTGCTTGGACGTGCACTCCAACAGCACGCTTCGCCTATCCTACTGCGTCCCCCCCATCGTTCAAACAATCATAGGTGGTACAGGAATATCTACCTGTTATCCATCGCCTACGCCTATCGGCCTCGGCTTAGGTCCCGACTAACCCAGAGCGGACGAGCCTTCCTCTGGAAACCTTAGTCAATCGGTGGATGGGATTCTCACCCATCTTTCGCTACTCACACCGGCATTCTCACTTCTAAACATTCCACATGTCCTTACAATCATGCTTCGACACGTTTAGAACGCTCTCCTACCATTATCCTTACGGATAATCCACAGCTTCGGTAATATGTTTAGCCCCGGTATATTTTCGGCGCAGTGTCACTCGACTAGTGAGCTATTACGCACTCTTTAAATGATGGCTGCTTCTAAGCCAACATCCTAGTTGTCTGGGCAACGCCACATCCTTTTCCACTTAACATATATTTTGGGACCTTAGCTGGTGGTCTGGGCTGTTTCCCTTTCGACTACGGACCTTATCACCCATAGTCTGACTCCCAAGTTAAATTATTTGGCATTCGGAGTTTGTCTGAATTCGGTAACCCGAGAGGGGCCCCTCGTCCAAACAGTGCTCTACCTCCAATAATCATCACTTGAGGCTAGCCCTAAAGCTATTTCGGAGAGAACCAGCTATCTCCAAGTTCGATTGGAATTTCTCCGCTACCCACACCTCATCCGCTCACTTTTCAACGTAAGTCGGTTCGGTCCTCCATTCAGTGTTACCTGAACTTCAACCTGGACATGGGTAGATCACTTGGTTTCGGGTCTACGACCAGATACTCATTCGCCCTATTCAGACTCGCTTTCGCTACGGCTTCACATTTACTGCTTAACCTTGCATCAAATCGTAACTCGCCGGTTCATTCTACAAAAGGCACGCCATCACCCATTAACGGGCTCTGACTATTTGTAAGCACACGGTTTCAGGTTCTATTTCACTCCCCTTCCGGGGTGCTTTTCACCTTTCCCTCACGGTACTGGTTCACTATCGGTCACTAGAGAGTATTTAGCCTTGGGAGATGGTCCTCCCAGATTCCGACGGAATTTCACGTGTTCCGCCGTACTCAGGATCCACTCAGGAGAGAAATGACTTTCGACTACAGGACCTTTACCTTCTATGGTTGGCTTTTCCAAAACCATTCGTCTAATCATTTCCTTTGTAACTCCGTATTGAGTGTCCTACAACCCCAATAGGCAAGCCTATTGGTTTGGGCTCTTCCCGTTTCGCTCGCCGCTACTCAGGGAATCGAGTTTTCTTTCTCTTCCTCCGGGTACTAAGATGTTTCAGTTCTCCGGGTGTACCTTCTCACATACTATGTATTCATATGCGGATAACATGACATAACTCATGCTGGGTTTCCCCATTCGGAAATCTCTGGATCAAAGCGTACTTACAGCTCCCCAAAGCATATCGTCGTTAGTAACGTCCTTCTTCGGCTTCTAGTGCCAAGGCATTCACCGTGCGCCCTTAATAACTTAATCGTGTAAAAGCTTGGTCAAACGAATGTATCAATAATGATACTTGTTTACCAGTTTTACGAGTTATTAATCTGTGATGTCGTCTATAAAGACGACGCGCGATTATTAAGCTTGTTGAATTTCGTTAAAAATTCACTCGTTTTTTTGCTTGGTAAAATCTATTTTACTTACTTATCTAGTTTTCAATGTGCAATGTTGAATGTTATAAACATTCAAAACTGAATACAATATGTCTTCATTATTCCATGACCTAATGGTCATTCCGTAATATCCTTAGAAAGGAGGTGATCCAGCCACACCTTCCGATACGGCTACCTTGTTACGACTTCACCCCAATCATTTGTCCCACCTTCGACGGCTAGCTCCTAAAAGGTTACTCCACCGGCTTCGGGTGTTACAAACTCTCGTGGTGTGACGGGCGGTGTGTACAAGACCCGGGAACGTATTCACCGTAGCATGCTGATCTACGATTACTAGCGATTCCAGCTTCATGTAGTCGAGTTGCAGACTACAATCCGAACTGAGAATAATTTTATGGGATTTGCTTGGCCTCGCGGATTCGCTGCCCTTTGTATTATCCATTGTAGCACGTGTGTAGCCCAAATCATAAGGGGCATGATGATTTGACGTCATCCCCACCTTCCTCCGGTTTGTCACCGGCAGTCAACCTAGAGTGCCCAACTTAATGATGGCAACTAAGCTTAAGGGTTGCGCTCGTTGCGGGACTTAACCCAACATCTCACGACACGAGCTGACGACAACCATGCACCACCTGTCACTTTGTCCCCCGAAGGGGAAGACTCTATCTCTAGAGCGGTCAAAGGATGTCAAGATTTGGTAAGGTTCTTCGCGTTGCTTCGAATTAAACCACATGCTCCACCGCTTGTGCGGGTCCCCGTCAATTCCTTTGAGTTTCAACCTTGCGGTCGTACTCCCCAGGCGGAGTGCTTAATGCGTTAGCTGCAGCACTAAGGGGCGGAAACCCCCTAACACTTAGCACTCATCGTTTACGGCGTGGACTACCAGGGTATCTAATCCTGTTTGATCCCCACGCTTTCGCACATCAGCGTCAGTTACAGACCAGAGAGCCGCCTTCGCCACTGGTGTTCCTCCATATCTCTGCGCATTTCACCGCTACACATGGAATTCCACTCTCCTCTTCTGCACTCAAGTTTCCCAGTTTCCAATGACCCTCCACGGTTGAGCCGTGGGCTTTCACATCAGACTTAAGAAACCGCCTACGCGCGCTTTACGCCCAATAATTCCGGATAACGCTTGCCACCTACGTATTACCGCGGCTGCTGGCACGTAGTTAGCCGTGGCTTTCTGGTTAGGTACCGTCAAGACTTGTTCAGTTACTAACAAATTTGTTCTTCCCTAACAACAGAGTTTTACGATCCGAAGACCTTCATCACTCACGCGGCGTTGCTCCGTCAGGCTTTCGCCCATTGCGGAAGATTCCCTACTGCTGCCTCCCGTAGGAGTCTGGACCGTGTCTCAGTTCCAGTGTGGCCGATCACCCTCTCAGGTCGGCTACGTATCGTCGCCTTGGTAAGCCGTTACCTTACCAACTAGCTAATACGGCGCGGGTCCATCTATAAGTGACAGCCGAAACCGTCTTTCACTATTGAACCATGCGGTTCAAAATATTATCCGGTATTAGCCCCGGTTTCCCGGAGTTATCCCAGTCTTATAGGTAGGTTACCCACGTGTTACTCACCCGTCCGCCGCTAACATCAGAGAAGCAAGCTTCTCATCTGTTCGCTCGACTTGCATGTATTAGGCACGCCGCCAGCGTTCATCCTGAGCCAGGATCAAACTCTCCATAAAAGAAGTAAGCTTGATAAGCTCATTTTTGATTGGTTAAGCCAATCACTCTGAAGTACTTTTAGTACTCAATTATTGGAATTAACGTTGACATATTGTCATTCAGTTTTCAATGTTCATCTAATTTGCGCCTAAACAATATTGTACTAAAAACAATGTTTGTTTTCAACTAATTTCGTTAACTTATTTTTAACACGTTTATAAATATATAACATTTATTTCATATTAACAAGAGTCAATTTTACACTTTCAAGAAAAAGTTTTGATAACATTTTTCGTTGTTGTGCTGTCGTTTTCAGCGACTTTTATATAATATCAAGTGAGGTTTTAAAAGTCAACACTATTTATCATCTTTTTTAACAAAAAATTAAAAAGCACAAGATTAAGGTGTAAATAGAATTTAATCTTGTGCTTTGTATCATTTCTTCAATGATTTACTGTCTTTATTCAACTTTGATTTCTTGGCTTTTCTCTCTTCAAGAGACAACGCATTATATTTAGGTAATGTAATTAATTGATAAGCATTACATAATAATAATCCAAAGATTGTTAGATAAATCCAACTCGTATCTTCCACTTTTAAAAATGGTATAAGTTCTACTGTCGTCATTACAACCATGAAAAACATAGATGGAATCCATAAATTCTTTTTAGATTGTTTGTTTTTTATATTACTTGTAATGATCGCAAAAATAACGACAACTATCGGTAACCAAATAAATGATAAGATTTGATCTGTTCCACCAAATCTTAAAAATCTAAAATACACTAAATCAAATATAGCAAATACTGTTACAATGATTTGTACATGTGGCCATATCTTACCAAAGATACCTATGCCTAATTGATTAATGAATAAATAGATGAAATATGCAAGCTGACTAATGGTTGCTACAAGTAGTCCTACAACTAAGAACCATATTGAAGCTGCTACAAACTCACCTATTTCTCCAGCAAATAAATATTTCGTTACTTTATCATATCCAAAGATAAGTGACGCAATGTATGTCACAACTACACCTATCAACAGTGTATTTCTGTAAAATTGAATTAAATATTTTAAAGTCACTTGCTTACCTCCGCACTAATCTTCATCTGTTATATTAATGATATTCTTAGCAATTTGACTATAAACTTTACCTAAATCTTCATGTTCTTTATAGATAGAAGGTGAAAAGTTATTTTCATCCCACTCAGGTTGACTTAATGGAAGCTCACCTAATAACGTCGTTTGAAGTTCCTGTGCTAATTTAGCACCGCCGCCTTTACCGAATACATATTCTTTATTTCCTGTTTCTTTACTTTGGAAATAAGACATATTTTCGATTACACCTAAAATAGAATGTTCAGTATGTTTAGCCATTGCACCCGCTCTTGCTGCAACAAATGCTGCAGTAGGATGAGGTGTCGTTACAATAATTTCTTTACTTGAAGGTAACATAGTATGTACATCTAAAGCTACATCACCAGTACCTGGTGGTAAATCAAGTATTAAGTAATCTAATTCCCCCCATTTAACTTCAGTAAAGAAACTTGTGATCATTTTTCCTAACATTGGACCTCTCCAAATGACAGGTGCATTTTCTTCAACGAAAAATGCCATAGAAATAACTTTAACGCCTTCACGCTCAACAGGAATAATTTGTTCGCCTTCAACTTGTGGCTTCTCTTGTATGCCCATCATATCCGGAGCACTAAATCCATAAATATCAGCATCAACAAGTCCAACTTTCTTACCTTCTCTAGCAAGAGATACTGCTAAGTTAACCGCTACTGTTGATTTACCAACACCGCCTTTACCTGAGGCAACCGCAATAAATTCAACTGGATTATCTTTAGATAATAGTCCTTCTATCGTTTGTTCTTCCATAACACCTTTGAATTTTTCTAATGCTTCATCTGATAATTCATCAAATCTTATCCCTACAGTTTTCGCACCATTTTCTTTTAATAGATCTACAATTTCCATTTGTAAATCAAGTTGTGGTTGTCCGCCAAGCTTAGCTATCGCAACTTTGACACTCACATGTTCTTTTTCTTCTTTGATGCTAACTTCAACTATGCCGCCTGTTTCTTTAAGTGGTACATCTACAATCGGATCATGTAACGCTCCCACAAGTTCTTTAACCTGTTCTACTGATAACAAAATCTACGACTCCCCTTCTAAAATAATTATCTACTTATCATTATATTCAGTGTAACAAAAAATTTAAACATACAGGTAGTTTATTGTTCAAAAACATACTAAGATTAGTAGCGAAGTAATCTACGACGGTAGATGAGCTTCGCTACTTTTTTATATTCTTTATCTTACCGTTGATAGTTATTTTAAGAATATGAAATAGTAGAAGAGAGAAGTACTCCGAATAGATTTTAGGGTCAAAGAATCCGTAATAAAAACTGGAGAACTTCACTCTCCTTATGAATTCGATTTTAGTATGTTGGGTCCCTTGAGATCGTGTACAGGAAAATGAACTAAGTAAGGCTAAGTGAAGTTAAAGCTTCTTAAATTTAATAACTTAGGAGTGATTTTTATCGAATATTTTGGTATAGATGTTGGAAAAGGAAAGAGTTTTATTGCACATTATTCAAACAATGAATTTGTTAAAGAATTTGAAATTACCCACGATAATAATGGTTTTGAGTCACTAAACAAATATATAAAGGATTTCGCAGGAGTATATTTTTTATTTGAAGCTACTGGTATATATTCAAAAGTGTTAGAGAAATTCTGTACAGTTAACAACATTTCATTTTGTGTAATTAATCCTCTTGAGGCAAAATTACTAACTAATTCTTTAAGAAATTGGAAAACAGATAAATCTGATGCACATAAACTTGCCGTTTTAGCTAAAAATATAAATAAAAAACCTTCTAGAAATTTAATGGAAGAAAAATACGTAAAACTGAGAGAACTGACAAGATACTATGAAGAAATTAACAATCAACAAAATTACTTAAAAAACCAATTGATTCAGTTACTAGATATGACTTTTCCAGAATTACAAAACCTATTTAAGGATAGATATTCAAAATTGGCTTTACAAGTAGCTAGTAAGTTCCCACATCCTGACTTTGTTGATTCTAATGAAATTGAAGAACTAAAAAATACAATTAATAGTTGTACAGAAAAAAATCTATCAGAGAAAAAGAAAGCACAATATGCAAAAAAACTCGTAGAGTTCTCTATGGTCAGTTATCCTTCTGTTTCTAAAGATTCATTTTTAACAGATAAATTAATTTATGTGATTGAAGATTTATTAAATCTAATGAAACGGCATGCTTCTATAAAACAAAGGTTATTAGTGTTAGCTGAGGAATTCGAAGAATTTAAAATAATTAAATCTATTCCTGGCATTGGTGATTTAACAGCCATAATGATTATTGGCGAATTAGGTGACATCAAATCCTTTGATTCTCATAAACAATTGAATGCATATGTAGGCATTGATATAAAAAGATATCAGTCTGGTAAAACGCATTTTAAAGATAAAATTAACAAACGTGGAAACAAACATGCTAGATCATTATTTTACTTAATCATTAAAAATTTCCTGTTGGGTCAAAGGTTATTTAAAAATCATATTATCGACTATTATTACAAATTAAAAAAGCAGCCTAATGGCAAAGGCCACAAGACTGCTTCAATAGCTTGCGTTAACAAGCTACTTAAAACCATTCATTATCTAGTTATAAATAATAAAGAATATGATTATCACTTGTCTCCACACTGATAATCTATTCAAATAAATCATAACATATTGAAAAAATTATTAAATAATAAAGGCTTATTTAGTGATGCCAATTTTAAATACATTTTACTACGTAGTAGTTGACAAATCGTAGGAAAAGGCTGAGATCATTATCTCAGCCTTTAAATCTTCTTATTTTGAATGATTAGGTATTCTTGTGTTGCGGTGTTTATTTTCAGTTTTAATAAATATCGATAATACAACTCCAAAAAATACAATAACAGTTAATACTAAGAAAGCAATATTAATACCGTGAATCATTGCTTCAGATTGTAATATCTTCGCAGTATTACCTGCATTGGCATGTTCTAATTGTGTCTTTGAAGGTTCAAAGTTCTTAGCACCAATCGACATAATTGTTACTAATATACCAGTACCAATTGAACCAGCAATTGTTCTTAATGTATTCATCATCGCTGTACCATGAGATAATACTTCGTTTGGAATCGCATTTAATCCTGCTGTATTAACAGGCATCATAATCATAGAGACACCAAACATTCTAATGGAATAAACAACAATTAAATACAATAGTGATGTACTATCATTTAAGAATGCAAGCATGAATGTTGTGATTGTAATGATTGTAAATCCGATGATTGCCAACCATTTTGCACCATATTTGTCGAACAAACGACCTGTTACAAGTGACATAACACCTGTAATGATTGCACCTGGTAATAATAGTAAACCAGAGATTAATGCTGAATATCCTCTTGCATCTTGCATATACATTGGCATTAATAAAGATGGACCGATTAAAGATACCATTGAGAAAATACCTATGATTGTTGTTAAAGTAAATGTTTTATATTTGAATACTCTAATATTCAATAATGGGGTTTCTAATTTTAACTGTCTTAATACGAAGATTACTAACGTTACGATACCTACAATTAATGCAACGATAACAATTGGTGATGTGAATCCTAGTGATCCTGCACTACTGAATCCATATAATAAAGATCCAAAGCCTACTGTAGATAGAATAATAGATGGTACATCTAAGTGAACATCTTTTGGTTTAGAAATATTCGTTAAGTATTTCGCACCAAAAGCTAATGCTACAACCGCGAATGGAATGATTGTGTAGAATGGACTTCTCCAACTAAAGTTATCAACGAGATAACCAGATAATGTTGGACCTAATGCTGGGGCGAATGAGATAACGAGACCCGCCATACCCATTGCAAAACCACGTTTTTCTTTAGGGAATAAATTAAAGAGTACAAATTGCATAAGGGGCATCATAACACCTGCCCCCATTGCTTGAAGTACTCTTGCTACCATTAATATTCCGAAGTTTGGCGATAAAGCGGCAACTAACGTACCGATTGTAAATGATAACATCGCCATTAAATAAAGTGGTCTTGTATTAAATTTATCCATTAAAAATGCTGTAGCCGGTATCATAACACCGTTGACTAACATAAATCCTGTCATTAACCATTGACCTTGGTTGGCATCGATTTTTAAATGTACCATGATTTCAGGTATTGCTGTATTTAATAAAGTTTGGTTTAAAATCGCCACAAAGGCACTTACTAACATTACAGCTACTACTAAATTTCTTTGACCTTTTGAAATGTCCTGAACATTCATGGTTTCAACTCCTTCCAAATATACCTTTGCTATTATGCACTATTTTATTTCGGAAATCAAAATAAATGTTTCATCGGTTTAAATTTTTGCCATCTGGATAGAAAATTTCTGTACATATATATAGAACAGTGATAATTACTAATATGACCCAAAAGTCAATTTTGATTTGTGAATAATATATATGTACTGTGAAATAAAACATAATCGTGCTAACAGTTATCGTTAATAAATGAAAAGTCATACCCTTGAAATACGGATTATCATTCAGTCTATTTTTAAATCTATCTAATAAAAATTCTATAGCGACAAGTGTAAAGTAGCCAAACAATATATAACTACCATAATAGAACAAGTTATCTATCATACTTTTATTGTAATTGAATTCTGCTAAGCCATAATAAATTAAAATTCTGCTTAATCCAAACATACCAAAAGAAAGTAGTACAATAAAAATTGCACCAGACAATGTGAAAATACTTATAATAATCAATATGGACAATAAATGAAAAATATCAAAACGCTTATTTTTTCTTTTCATACATTGTGACTCCCTCTAAATATGTTTTACATTTAAAAACTTATTCTACTCTTTTCTTTAAATACAATAGACCATACAATCGTCAAAGTAACAACTACTAACATAATATACAACATAATATTTTGAACGCCGTAACTTAAAAACGAAATGTTTAATACATATATTGAAGAAACAATTAACGATCCAGTTGTACTACCTATCGTCTTAAATAATGTATAAATCGACATCATGGAACCTAATTGGTGATGAGGCGCTTCTTCTTGAACAACGACAACATCTTTCGTATATACCGTACCAAATGATACGCCCATTACAAAAACAGCAAATGGAATGATTACAATCCATTCGACGCCTGTTAATATAGCAAAGCTACCAACAAACATTGCCAAGAAAGCTAACATATAAATGAATTTCAATTTAAGTTGATCTAATCTACCAAGTACAAACGTGATAAACAACCAACCTACCGACATTGGAAAAATGATTAAACCACTTTGTAACGGTGTAAAGCCTTGTTCATTTTGTAAATAGATTGGCATAAAAATAGTGTAGCCCATCAACATTGTTGAATAAATCATATCTGTAAATAACACGAGGATGATCTTTCTATTAAATGCTTCAACGGGTACAAATGGATTTCGCATACGTGTCTCAACTCTATAGAGTAATACGACAAATCCAACTAATAATATGAAGCAAATTATACGTACAATAAATGGTATATGTTCTGCAACAATTAGTAAAAAGCTTGCGACTACGCCATAAAATATGAATAGGCCTTTATAATCTAATTTAGTTTTTTCTATTTTTTCTTGTTCAAAATTAAAATACTTAATAACCAACCACATAGATACTAAAGCTATAGGTACATTGATATAAAATAGAAAGCTCCAGTTTAAAGATTCTAATATTGCGCCACCTAACAGTGGTCCTACAATACTAGATATACCCCAAACACTACCAACAATACCCATCACTTTATATCTTCTTGGAATTGGAAAAGCAAGTTTAGGTACAACTTGACCTAATGTCATCATGACACCTGCACCTAAACCTTGAACGAATCTAGAAATAACAAGCAATGGGAAACTATGTGTCATTTCACTTAACCCACAAAATACACTACCTATAATAAATACAGATATACCAAATAACACCACTAACTTAATATTAATTCTCTTTACAAGTTCACCAACGATTGGTGTCATAAACACAACCGCTATTAAATATACTGTAAAGATTAATGCAACTTCCGTATCAATATTAAAGTCTTTTTGCATTGTTGGTGTTGCTAAAGAAACGATTGATGTTTCAATAGCACTCATAAACATAATAAGTACTAAAGCCAACACAATTCCTTTGTTCTTAGTCATAATTCACGCTCTTTCGTATACAATATTTCCGTTAACAATTGTTAATTTAGCTTGAATTTGTGCTAAATCTTGACGGTTAACCTTAAATGGATCTTGATCTAACACAGTGAAATCCGCTTCATATCCTACTTTAATTCTTCCAGTACGGTCAGTCGTTTGACCAATCTCACTCGCAAGTGTTGTATATAAACGTAACGCATCAAATACAGATAGTGCTTCTTCAAAGAAATACGCACCTTCTTCACCATACGTTTGTCTATTAACTGCCGCATGAATACCTAGCATAGGATTCGGTGTTTCAATCGGTGCATCTGAACCGCCACCTATTATAATACCTAAGTCTAACATTGACTTGAATGGATATAAATATCTTGCTCTTTCTTTCCCTACTTTATCTTGAACCCACGGAAAATCACTTGTAATAAATTGAGGTTGAACGTCACAAATCACAGGTAAATTTGCAACACGTTGTAACAGTTCTTCATTTAATGTACTAATGTGAATCAATCTATCTCTTAGTCCATTTGGTACAGGATATTTTTCAATTGCATCTAATACCATTTCACAAGCTTTGTCACCAATCATATGAACAGCTATCGCACCATTATATTTTCTGGCGATTTTCACCTTTTCTTCGAGTTCTTCTTGTGTATATATCGCAAGTCCATAATTCGTTCCAGTAGGATCATTAGAATAAGGTTCTTTCAACAATGCCGTACTACCACCAAAAGCACCATCTGCATAAAATTTCATAGCATCAGGCTCTATCCATTTATCAACAAAAGTCGCCTGTTCTTCCATCATTTGTTCATAAACACTAAAATGACGTAACAATCGTACTCTAAATGGCTTTTGATCTTCGCCTGGCCCTACAACTGTTTTATAAGCATTTAAGACATCTTTATAATCTTCGTAGTAACCTAAATCTTCTGTATGCGATCCCGTTATACCATACTGATATAAATATGTAATCGCGTTATTTAAGTGTTTAGTAAGGGACTGTTCATCTTCATTTGAAGCTAATTCTTCAAATGGTTCCATAGCTGTATCATAAAGCCAACCAGTCAGTTCACCTTCTTGTTTTTCATATGAACCACCGTCAGGATTTTCGACATCATTTGTCATACCTAAAATCTCTAACGCTTTCGAATTGACGATTGCTGCATGTCTACATACTCTTTTAACAATAACCGGATTATCTTTGCATAATTCATCTAAATCAAATTTATTAAGTCTAATGCCATTTAATAAATTTTCGTCATACCCTTCAGCAACTAACCATTCACCTGGTTGTAAGGTTTGGGCTTTTTGGCTAATTTTTTGTTTTACATTTTCAATATTTGTTTCACCATTTAAAATAACTGATGATAACCAAACGCCAGTCCCCATAACATGAATATGTGTTTCAACAAATCCTGGAAACATCGTCCCACCTTTTAAATCGATTGTTTCAAAATCCGTTGTTTGAAGTTGCTTTAAATCTTCTTGTGATAAAACAGCTTCTATCATACCATTGTCTACAATTACCCCTGCATATGTATCATCTGGTCTTACCATCGTATATATAGTTCCATTCTGATATAATTTCTTCATCCGATTCAGCTCCCTTATACATTCAAGTTTATTCTAATTCTACATATTTAATAGTAAAAAAGACACCGATAAAATCGATGTCTCCCATTTTAATTTTATAAACTTCATTTTTATTGTATGACATGCTTAATGGCAGTAATTAATGCTTCGGTTCTTTCTTCACCAAAATAAGCTTTATATCTATCATCCGCTTCATACATATTAATGATTTCTAAATGTTTATCTTCTGTATAATTTGGCCAACTGAATGTTAACCATTCTCTGTGCAACTTAGTCACTTCTTCTTGTCTTTCGAATGTTGCCCCTTGTTCTACAATATTATCCAGTTTTTCTACGAGTTTCTTTTCAATTTGATTTTTACCTTTAACTTCATCTTTGGTCATATCAAGAAACTGATCATCAGACTGGTCAATCTTATGTCCGCTTCTATCTTCTACTGTTTCTCCCTGAATCTCTTCATTAACATTTAGTTTGTCACGATCGAATGTTTCAAAATCTCTTTTTTCTGACATTATGATTCCCCCCTATTCATATCGTATAACATTTAATATTATCTATTTACCCGTTTTGCAAAAAAATAACAAAATGAGCGGGATAGAAACCTCAATATTCTAAAGAGATTACATATCCCGCTCACTATCTTTATTTCAATCGTCTTTGTTCACCTTTTTTAAGATGTTCATTAAACGTTTGTTTATTATTTCTGCGTTGGTGTTTAACTAACAATATTAATGCATAAACTAATATTAGACCGAATATAAGTGAAACAATACCCATAAACTGCAAACCATTTTGTTTGCCGTCACTAAATACAAAGTAATAAAAGAAATAGCCTTGAATTAAAATAATAATTGTAAGAACCGTATAATACAAACGATAGTTCATCTTATCCTCCTACATAAAGTACATAATTGCTAGAAAATGAAAAATTGAAGCAATCAAAATGAAAAAGTGCCAAATCATATGGAAGTACTTTTTATCTTTTTGAGCATAGAACCATGCCCCTACTGTATAACTAAGACCTCCAAATAAAATAAACAACATAAATATTAACGATGTCTTATTGATAACTGTTGGTAACATGAGAACACCCATCCAACCCATGATTAAATACATCGCTAAACTTAATTTATGGTTAACGTTCTTAGCAGTTGATTTATATATAATGCCCCAAATTGTAATACCCCATTGGACTGCCATAATTAGCCAACCTAACCAGCCGCCCACTAACGATAATGCAATCGGCGTATATGTTCCACAGATTGCGATATAAATCATACTATGATCAATAATTCTCATAATGTATTTCTGAGGTGATGAAGATGACATTGAGTGATAAATAGCAGATGATAAAAACATCAGCATAATACTTATAATATAAATAGAGACACTTGTCGATTTAAGAGCGCCATCACTAATATAACTTTCTACTGCTGCGTATGGTAAGAAGAATAATAGAAAGAAAGCAGGGACACCATGTGATACTGCATTTCCAACTTCCTCACCGAAGGAAAGTGGCATAATATCTTTAAATGCTTCTTTAACTTTCCCATTTTTTCTATGATGAGACTTTGTATGATTGATTTGTTCCATTCATATACCTCTTTTTATAATAGTTGATTGTTCTCCAAATCTCTTTGAGCTGTTTCAATACTGTCTTGTCCTTCTTTATTCTTTAAAGGACTAAATTCTTTCGTTCTATCCACTTGTAGTGTAGCAAATGATTTTGCATATTGGAAAATATCAAAATAAAACAATTCGAATTTCAATGACTCTTCTTCTACAACACTGAAGTCTTCATCTAATTGTTTTAACTTCTTAACTGCTAAATGATACGGCAATGGTTTAGAAGCCGCTTCTATAAGGAAATCTAATTTAAATACATGAATACCAATGTTAGCATTCTCTAGTTTATCAACATCATCTTCAGATAGCTCAGAATACTCTAATACACGTTTTTTACCATCAATTGATACAAGACGACCAACTTTTTCTCCACTATGCGCTTTAATAGATTTAGTTGTCACATCACTATTATGTTCTACTGTAAATCCAACAAATTCAGGATCCAGAACTTTTACGAGCGCATTATCAATGTTGTTTAAGAATAAGTATTCCACGTCATTTTCTTTCATTTCAGCAAGTAACTTTGTCTTCTCTAGAGATTTGAATACGTCACCATTACCATTAGGTGTACGCATCACTCTTCTATTTGTATCTAAAATTAATTGACCGTCTGTCGTTAAAGATACAATGTGATCTTGCTTGAAGAAATGAATATAATTTTCATCGTAATCAAAGTATTTATTTTCTAAGAAAAATGACAGAGTATCTTTATGATTCACATCACTTGTCATGATATACCAATGAATTGGCGTACCCACTTCTTCTGTTAATTGCTTTAATTGCTCTGCTTGTCTTTCGAATAAACTTTTGTTATTGAATGAGAATGTACCCTTTGGTCCTTTATGACCTAATCTTGTACCTTGTCCACCAGCCATTAATAATACCGCGAATTTACCATCTTTTATCGCTTGTACACCAAGTGAACGGTAAGGTTTCAGTTGTTCTTCTGAAAGCTGATCTTTAACTTCAAATTCAACTTGTTCTATATTATCTGCAACATCTATTGTCTTTCTATTTACGTATACATCTTGATATAGTTTATCTATTTCATCTAAATCTAATTGATTAATATCAGATTCTAATTGTTCTTTCTCGCTTTGGCTCATCACTTTAATATATTCTAAAATGTGATTTTGACCATGTTCTTTCAGGTTTGTTTCATCTAACATTATAATACCTCCGAAAATTTGACTCATTCTTATTATACGACTTTAGAACGATTTGTCTAAAAATATCATAAAAAAATTATAATTAAAATGATTATTTTAAAATTAAATGGGTATATATATATATATTAGTGTGTTGCTTTAAACACAAAATATTCCTATATATAATAGGCCAAGGAGGATTTTATTATGAGTTTAGGAGATAAGTTTAACGATGCAAAAGACAAAGCAGTAGAAAAAGGTAAGGATCATTTAGAAGAGAATAAAGACGAATATACTGAAAAAGGTAAAGACTTTGCTAAAGAAAAAGGCGAAGAATTAAAAGGTAAATTCGGAAAATAGCATAATGTTTAATGGAAGCTAAGACACTACCTTTTGTCTTAGCTTCTTTTTTTATATAAACAATCGATAAATATCTTTCCACCATAAAATGACTGTGATAATGGTAAATGCAGATGATAAGCTTAAATCCATAACACCGCCCGTTCTAAATACAATAGGTAATTTAACTGAGACATTTAAAGGATAAAATAGTTTGACCCCTCTTGGTGTTAACATATCTAAAATGATATGCGATAACATGCCCAATATAATCGAAACTAAATATGGTTCTGGTGCGGATATTGTTCTCAAACCCCAAAATATTAAAAATAGAAATAATAATGAATGGGTAAACGTTCGGTGTCCAAAAATTAACCTAATAATAAAACTGATAGGAAATATTTTCTTACCTAGATTACTTTTGAAATGACAAATATCTGGGACCAAACTCGCTACGCCACATAAACTTACAATCGTAAATGAAGTAAAAATATCTTCTCCATAATAAATACTTAATGATGACCCGATGAATATACCGCATGAGAGATGTGTTTTTCCTGTCATATTAATGTTTCCTCTTTTCAATTACTTTATTTTATTTTACCACAAAATACCGAACAAGTATACGAACACTTTGTGACTTTATAGTGATATACATCACATAATTGCAATTCAAATGACAAAATTGTGAAAAGAATCACATATGTATTGATTTGTTATTAATCCCTGTTAAACTATAGTTGTAAGTCATATTAAACATAACCCTATACCATTGTTGAAATAACCCCCTTATTTCACAATTAAAAAACGTTCATCTAATTCGATGAACGTTTTTTTATTTAGCTTGCTTTATTTAATTGCGTTTCTTGTTGATGATCACTTTGAGTAGATTCATTGTTGCTTGATTGTTGAGATCGATTTTGACTTTGCCCTTCTCTATTTGTATTCTCATCTTGTTGATTCGTGTTTCGAGATGGATCAGCTTGATTATCATCCTCTTCGTACGGTTCATTACTTTGTTCATTTGATCCTTGGTTTGAATCTTGGTTAGAATCTTCATTTGTATTTGAGTGATGTTAATCTTGATGACTTTGATTATTCTCATCATTTTCTTTAGGTAATGTACAGCCATTATCATTACACAAATAGCCATCACGAGATAAATTTTGCCAAGCTCTCGTAAATTCGATTGTATTTTCTGCTTTATCACATTCTGCTTGAGAGTTACCTTGATTTAATAAACAATTTCTTGCTACTGTATAAGCTTCTGTATCAAAGTTTTCAGTTTCATTCTGATTGTTCGGTTTAACACCATTTACATTTTCTTCTACTGGAATTTCATCTGTAGATTGTTGATTGTTATTGTCATTTTGATCATTCTCATTATTGTTATTTGGTTTTGATTTTTCTTCTTTAGTTTTAACATCTTCACCTGTCGATTCTGAAGTTGTTTTTTCTCAGTAGTCGTTTCAGATGATTTTTCATTATCATTATGTTCATTATTCTTAGAAGTTTGGTTGTCACATGCTACTAGAAATAATAAGCAAACTGTTAAGAGACCATAAATCCATTTCATAGAATCACTCCTCGGCCTTTTTGCTTTTTCTTTCTTATTATTCATTAAAGACACTTCTTTCTTATAAAATAATTAAGCATTTAATAAAACATAAGAATATCATACATGATAAACTAACAATAGTAAAAACTATTGTAACATGTAGGAGGTATTAAATATGTATAGAAATGTTAAAAAGGATGAGTGGACAGGTAGAACAGATAGCACAACATTGCGTTCTGCTTTTAGATTTCATCAAATCGTTGACTCAATTCATATTGAGAAAGAAGACATTACACCAAAGAAAGAATTCGAACATCAAGTTAATATGGCACTTATAGGTTTTGAATGCGATGAAGGTGTTTCTAGAAATAATGGTCGACCAGGTGCTGTAGATGGTCCTAAACATTTTAGAAAAGCTTTAAGTCCTTTACCAATACATAATGAGTATTTACATTTAACTGACTACGGAGATGTCATTTGCCACAAAAATAAAATGGAAGAAGCGCAATCAGAACTTGGAGATAAAATCTCTAACATATTATTACATAATGACTTCACAGTTATTATCGGTGGTGGTCATGAAGTATTATATGGCCATTATTTAGGCGTAAGAAAAGCCAACAAAGACAAAAAAATTGGCATCATCAATATAGACGCACATTTTGATATGAGAGACTACGACGAGAAACCATCTTCTGGCACAATGTTTAAACAGATTTTAGATCAAGATGATCAAGTTGGTTATTTCGTTCTAGGTATTCAGAAAAATGGTAATACAAAAGCACTCTTCGAAAGAGCTGATGAATATGGTGTCCAATACATTCGTGAAGATGAACTTCGTAGCCATTTATCGATAGAGACGATTACTTCTATTAATTCATTTATTGAAGGATATGATGAAATCCTCATTACATTATGTACAGATTCTATAGATGTAAGTTATGCACCTGCAGTAAGTGCACCTTGTATTATGGGATTACAACCTCAAATCGTTCAAACAATTTTACAATTAGTTACAAACTCAAACAAAAGTTCAAGCATTAGTATTGCTGAGCTATCACCAAGATTCGATATAGATAATCGAACTGCAAGATTACTTGCGAATATCGCATCGAATATTTATCACGATCAAGCAGAAGTCATTCAATCACAGTGGGAGTCCTAAAACATGTCAGAATTTAAAAAAGGTATTATATATGCAATATTGGCATATGTTATTTGGGGTGTCCTACCAATTTATTGGAACCTCGTAAGTGAAATTGGACCATTCGAAATTTTAGCACATCGTATTATATGGTCAGCAGTATTCATGTTATTACTGCTATTATTTACAAAACAATTTCCAATGTTCAAAGCAGCAACAATTAAGTTATTTAAACAAAAGAAAATGCTATTCGCTATTATCATCGCTGGTTATATAATTACAGTGAACTGGGGTACATTTATTTGGGCGGTTAATAACCACCATGTACTACAAGCAAGTCTTGGTTATTACATCAATCCTTTAATGAGTATATTCCTAGCCTTTATTTTCTTAGGCGAACGATTCTCAAAAGCTCAATGGGTAGCTATTCTATTAGCATTTGTTGGCGTTATTTATATGACTTTTCAAGTCGGAGTATTTCCGTTCGTATCAATATTACTTGCAACATCATTTGCGCTTTATGGGTTGATCAAGAAAGTTGTAGATATCGATGCATTTAGTAGTATTACGATAGAATGTATCGTGACATTACCAGCAGCACTTATTTATATATTCTACTTATCACAACATAATGCTGTCACTTTTGGTATGAACAGTTCAAGCGGATGGTTATTACTTTCTGGTGCTGTTACAGCTGTTCCACTTATTTTATTTAGTGCTGGCGCAAGAAGAATACCACTATCATTAACAGGCTTTATTCAATATATTGGTCCAACTATCATGTTCTTTATCGGTATATTCTTATTGAACGAACATTTCGATGTTGATCAATTTATTACATTCATATTTATCTGGGCAGGTATTATCATTTATAGTTACAGTAAATATGTAGAACTTAATCGCAATAGAAAAAAATTAACAAAAGAAGCTCGTTAACAATAAGCAATAAAGGCTGAGACATTCATGGATGTCTCAGCCTTTAATTATTAATATATATCGCCACAAGTTGTAGCTAATAATGCTTTAATTGTATGCATTCTATTTTCTGCTTGTTGGAACACTTTTGAATAATCTGATCTAAATACGTCATCTGTCACTTCCATACATGTTACGCCAAACTTTTCGAAGCATAGCGCACCCATTTCAGTATTCAAATCATGAATAGCTGGTAAGCAATGTAAAAATAAAGTGTCATTTTTACCAGTTAAATTAATTAAGTTTTGATTTACTTGGTAATCTTTGAGTAATTCAAAGCGTTCTTCTAATTGTTGTTCCTCCCCCATTGAACACCAAACATCTGTATATATGATATCACTGCCGTAAATACCTTCTTGGATATTATCTGTAATTAATATCTCACTTCCAGATTCTTTACTAAATGACAATGCCATATTTTGAACTTCTTCATTTGGTTGAAGTGATGATGGTGCAACAATATGAATATTCACACCTAAAATTGCACTCGTAACGAGCAATGAGTTCGCAACATTATTGCGTCCATCTCCTATAAATGTCAAAGTCTTTCCTTCGTATGTACCAAAGTATTCTTTAATTGTCATAAAGTCCGCTAACATTTGTGTAGGATGCAACTCATTTGTTAAGCCATTCCATACGGGTACGTTGGAATATTGAGCTAAGTCTTCTACTGTCTTTTGTTCAAATCCTCTAAAAGCAATACCATCAAACATGGATCCAAGTACGACTGCTGTATCTTCTACAGATTCTTTCTTACCTAGTTGTAAATCTTCTTTACCTAAATAAGACACACTTGCACCCATTTTAGTTGCAGCTACTGTGAAAGCTGAACGTGTTCTTGTTGATTGCTTTTCAAATAATAAAGCGATATGTTTCCCGTTTAAATAACGATGTGGGATCTGATGCTTTTCTTTGAATTTTAATTCCATTGCCAAATCAATAAGTGATTCTAATTCTGCTTTAGAAAAATCTACTTCTTTTAAAAAACTTGTCTTGTTTAATTCTTTTAACATAGATAACTTCGTCCCAATGAAACCAGCTCCTTATTAATTTATAAAGATAATATTACAACATACGATTCTATTTGTAAATAGTTATTCAATATATTGCATAAAAATACTTTCATTAATTAGTATGACATAATAAATAAAAAATATAACACAATTTCATGTTTTTCTATTGAAAACGGATACATAATACGTTATGATGTAGTCATCAAACAAAAGGATGTGTTTAGATATGGCAATGAGAGTATCAAAGGACAATAATCAAGTTCATATTCAATGGAGAGTAGCGGACATTACAATTCCAAATAATGAAATTAAGAACATTAAAGAGGATCAAGATATTCACGCTTTGTCTAATGAAGCCCAAGATCATATCGTAAGAATCGGCTCAACTTTTGGCAAAACAAATCGTGTGATTATCGAAACAAATGATAAAGAATACATTATTTATACACATGCTGATAAAAAGGTTTACAACGAGCTCACTAAAGAAGCTTAAGTTCAACCTTTCAAGCATTTAAAATAAACACCGCGAAGTCATATAACCCTGACTTCGTGGTGTTATTTATATGGCATTTTCAAATTGAATTATTATGATACATTTTTAAAGCATGCTAACATAAAAGAAAGGAGTGATGTTCAATATGTTAAGAGACTTAAAAGGGCTTAATGCAGTCATTACAGGTGGCTCTAAAGGTATCGGTAAATCAATCGCGATTGCATTATCTCAAGAAGGCGTTAATGTCGCTATTGCAAGTAGAAATATTGATACTTTAAAAACAACAGCCGATGAACTTAAACAATATGACGTCAAAGTATTTTATAAAGAAACCAATATTGCGCACCAAAAAGATGTGCAACGTTTCATAGAAGATTCATATCATGCATTAGGTTCTATAGATATCGTGATTAATAATGCAGGTATTATGAAGAATAATTCATTTTTAGAAGTAAGTGAATCTGAATTCGATCAATTATTTGAAACAAATGTTAAAGGTATATACTACGTCTTACAAGAAGCATTACCACATCTCGTAAGACAAAAAAGCGGAGATGTTATCAATATCGCCTCAATGTCTGGATTAAAAGCCAGTGCAACAAGCAGTATCTATTCTGCTACTAAATATGCAGTAATTGGTATGACTGAAGGTATTATGCAAGAAATGAGAAAACATAACATTCGAGTGTCATATTTAACCCCTTCTACCGTATTAACTGATTTAATAGGAGAAACACAATTACAAGAAGATACGATGACGCATCCAGAAGATATAGCAGATGTAGTCGTATCACAACTGAAACTACAACCAAGAACATTTATGAAGACAGCACAAATCTGGGCTACTAACCCAACACCAAAAGAATAGGAGAGATCACTATGTATGTTGTAACAAATAGAATTAAAATGAAAAAAGGTTATGCAGAAAAATTAGCACCGATGTTTACTAAAGGTGGCGCATTACAAGAAATGAAAGGTTTCATTAAAGTTGAAACTTGGAACATGCAAGATATTGAAGACAATGACGAATTACATGTGAATATGTGGTGGGAAGAACTAGAAGACTTCGAAGCATGGAAAACGAGCGATGCATTTAAACAAGCACATAGTCGCGGCGGAGACAGTAATAAAGATAAAGGCGAATCCCCAATGTTAGGATCTGAAATCGCAATCGCTAAAGTCGAAACAACAATCGATTCAAAATAATCGAAATATGGACAAACTGAACTTATCTAGTTCAGTTTGTTTTTTTGTTATGGGGGGGAATGAGGAAGATTTGAGTTTATTTGGTGCTTAAGCTATGACTTGGACGATCTCTTGGCTTTATTCTGGACTTAAGCCATGACTTGGACGATCTCTGTACTGAACCCAAAAATCTAAACCTTAATTAGTATATTATTTCAAAGGTTTGTCTCCTGTAATTTTTGGGAGATAAGCCTTTTAATTTTGATTTGATTCTTTCGTTATTATAAAAATCGATATATCGATGAATAGCTTGTTCAAGGTCCTGAAAATCTTTAAATTCTTGGCCATAATACATTTCTTGTTTAAGTAACCCAAAAAAGTTTTCCATAACTGAATTATCTAGACAATTACCTTTTCTAGACATACTCTGAAATATTTTATGGTCTTTTAATAATCTAGTGTATTGTGAATGTTGATAATGCCAGCCTTGATCTGAATGAATCGTTAAACGATGATCTAGGTTTGGACGACGCTTTATCATTTCTTTTAATGGATTGATGACTATATCTAATGTAGGACGACTTGAGATTTTAAAGCTGATAATCTCTGAACTATATAAGTCCATAAAAGGTGATAAATATAATTTCTGACCATTCATTAATTTGAACTCTGTAATATCTGTTACGACTTTTTGAAATGGGAGACTTGTTTTAAATCTACGATTTAATATATTTTGAGCTACTTTACCAACTTTACCTTTAAAGGAACGATACTTACGACCTCTATGTGTGAACTTTGTACAAGTTAGATTATGTTCTTTCATAATTCTTAGTACTTTTTTATGATTTACGATAAGACCTCTATTTCTTAGTGCTTGTGTAACACGACGATAACCATAGGTATGGTTTGATTCTTCACATATTTCTTTTATTACTTGAATCAATGTTTCATCTTTATCAGCTTTACTAAATTTATTTATCCAATAATAGTATACAGATTTAGCTATTTGAGCGACTTTAAATAAGATACTTAATCGTATATTATATGTTTCATTTAGTTCCTTAATGACCTTTACTATTTCTGATTTTTGCTTCCGTAAATGTCGGTCAAGGCTTGTAACTTTTTTTGATAAGCTATACCTGCCTTTAACGTCTCATTTTCATTTCTAAGTCTTTCAAGTTCTTCACGTTCATTTTCATTTAAAGGTAAATTTTTATTATCTGATTTAGATCGTTTTTTAGTCATAGTGTGAGATCGTCCCTTTTGTTTATTATCTATATCAAGACGACACTTTTCATCAAATTGATGTTGCCAATTGGCAATGATAATAGGATTAATAATTCTAAAGTGATTCGCAGTATCTTGATAAGACAACATATTTTCTTGTCTAAATTTTAAAACAGATAATTTAAATTCGCTAGTATAAACAGTATTTCTACTTTTTATTTCTAAACCTTCTTCTCCAAACTCTTTATATTGATTGACCCAAATCCGAAGGACAGACCAACTTGAAATACCATATTTTAAAGCAATTGTTCTATAACTTTGATGTCCTTCTAAATATTCTTTTACAAGTTTTAGTTTGAATTTAAATTCATATTTTTTCCTCATTAGAATGCACCCCAATATTTTGATTTGTTTAGTTCAAATATTTGGGTTCACATCACTCTTGGCTTTATTTAGCACTTAAGCCACGACTTGAGCTATCTCTTGGCTTTACTCGGACATTAAGCCATGACTTGAACGATCTCTTGGCTTTGTTCAGTCAAGTCCATATGTTTGTGTAATATCTTTAGAATGTAATCAACCTTTGGTTTTTTAATGAATCGAACAACTATATTTGTTTTGAAGTTTAAACAGATATAGTTGTTTGATCACTACTTATTTTTTAAAAAATAAGTAGCTTAATTAAGCGATAAATGGTCTGTTAGACTTATCAAATCTTTCTTGAATATCCATAAGTACTGCGCCAATTAATCTAAAAGCTGAATCTAGATTAGGGAATGTTTTAACTATTTTTTCTCGTTTTCTGAGTTGCATATTAATATTTTCAACTGAATTAGTAGTTCTTAGATTTTTATGATGTTGAGCAGGAAATCTATAGAATTGTGAGGCATCTTCGAAGCCTTCATCCAATATTTTAATAGCTTCCACATACTTAGGATTACTTTCATATTGTGCAATGAATTCATCTTTGAGCTGAACAGCGTGACGATATGTTGGTGCTTGGAATATTGATTTAAGTAACATTCTAGCTTCTTTAGAGTTCTTTTTAGGAAATCTCTCTACAATATTTTTAAGAAAATGGAATGTACAACGTTGCCAAGATGAATCAATAAACTGTGACTTAATAGATTTAATAAGTCCAGAATGCGCATCAGAGATAATAAGTTCAGGTGTTGTTAAACCACGCATTCTTAAGTCTTCAAAAAACTCTGACCAAGCTAATTCTGACTCTTGATTAGAAATTTTAAAGCCAATAATGTCGCGTTTTCTATTTTCGTTGATACCCATAGCGATATAAACACCTTTAGAAACAATTTTATTATTCTCTCTTACCTTAATGTGCATAGCATCAACAAATACATACTTATACTGATGACTAACAATAGGTCTACCAGCCCATTCTTTAATTTCAGGATCTAGGTTTTTTATTACGCCTGAAACAGTTGATTTAGACACAGATTTTCCCGTTAGGGATTCCACAATTTTATTAACATTTCTAGTTGAAACACCATTAATGTATGCTTCTGTCATCGCTAAAATAAGCGATTGGTCAGAACGCGAATATTGATTAAATACTTCAGTTGTAAATTCACCGTCACGTGTTCTTGGAACTTTTAATGTCAGATTGCCAATAGGCATCAGGAAATCACGCTCATAATAGCCATTACGTTGTGCGTTTCTTCCTGAATTCTTTTGTTTATATCCAGCATTAACATACTTGTCTCTTTCCATTTCCATGTATGCATTTATGACAGTCATAGCTATTGTTTTCATAGACGCATTCATATCACTTCCAAAAATAGCACTTGCCAATTCTTCATAATCTAAGTTAACATTTAATTGAGTCATATATAGTCACCTCTACAATTTTTTCTTAGTCGATTACATTGTACCAAAGTGAGCTATATGTGGCTCTTTTTTTATTACACAATTATATGGACATATTCTATCTCTTGGCTTTACTCGTTACTTAAGCCATGACTTCAGCTATCTCTGATGTGAACCCAAATATTTGAACTAAACAAATCAAAATATTGGGGTGCATTCTAATGAGGAAAAAATATGAATTTAAATTCAAACTAAAACTTGTAAAAGAATATTTAGAAGGACATCAAAGTTATAGAACAATTGCTTTAAAATATGGTATTTCAAGTTGGTCTGTCCTTCGGATTTGGGTCAATCAATATAAAGAGTTTGGAGAAGAAGGTTTAGAAATAAAAAGTAGAAATACTGTTTATACTAGCGAATTTAAATTATCTGTTTTAAAATTTAGACAAGAAAATATGTTGTCTTATCAAGATACTGCGAATCACTTTAGAATTATTAATCCTATTATCATTGCCAATTGGCAACATCAATTTGATGAAAAGTGTCGTCTTGATATAGATAATAAACAAAAGGGACGATCTCACACTATGACTAAAAAACGATCTAAATCAGATAATAAAAATTTACCTTTAAATGAAAATGAACGTGAAGAACTTGAAAGACTTAGAAATGAAAATGAACGTGAAGAACTTGAAAGACTTAGAAATGAAAATGAGACGTTAAAGGCAGGTATAGCTTATCAAAAAAGTTACAAGCCTTGACCGACATTTACGGAAGCAAAAATCAGAAATAGTAAAGGTCATTAAGGAACTAAATGAAACATATAATATACGATTAAGTATCTTATTTAAAGTCGCTCAAATAGCTAAATCTGTATACTATTATTGGATAAATAAATTTAGTAAAGCTGATAAAGATGAAACATTGATTCAAGTAATAAAAGAAATATGTGAAGAATCAAACCATACCTATGGTTATCGTCGTGTTACACAAGCACTAAGAAATAGAGGTCTTATCGTAAATCATAAAAAAGTACTAAGAATTATGAAAGAACATAATCTAACTTGTACAAAGTTCACACATAGAGGTCGTAAGTATCGTTCCTTTAAAGGTAAAGTTGGTAAAGTAGCTCAAAATATATTAAATCGTAGATTTAAAACAAGTCTCCCATTTCAAAAAGTCGTAACAGATATTACAGAGTTCAAATTAATGAATGGTCAGAAATTATATTTATCACCTTTTATGGACTTATATAGTTCAGAGATTATCAGCTTTAAAATCTCAAGTCGTCCTACATTAGATATAGTCATCAATCCATTAAAAGAAATGATAAAGCGTCGTCCAAACCTAGATCATCGTTTAACGATTCATTCAGATCAAGGCTGGCATTATCAACATTCACAATACACTAGATTATTAAAAGACCATAAAATATTTCAGAGTATGTCTAGAAAAGGTAATTGTCTAGATAATTCAGTTATGGAAAACTTTTTTAGGTTACTTAAACAAGAAATGTATTATGGCCAAGAATTTAAAGATTTTCAGGACCTTTAACAAGCTATTCATCGATATATCGATTTTTATAATAACGAAAGAATCAAATCAAAATTAAAAGGCTTATCTCCCAAAAATTACAGGAGACAAACCTTTGAAATAATATACTAATTAAGGTTTAGATTTTTGGGTTCAGTAAACTCTTGGCTTTATTCAGCACTTAAGCTAAGACTTGAACGATCTCTTGGCTTTATTCAGCACTTAAGCTAAGACTCAAAACCGCCTCATCCCCCACAACCATTCCCAAACATACAAAAACGACAGGGGCACATCATGCCTCTGTCGCTTTTTTTAGTTTAGAAGAATATATGAGCTAATATAACAATTATTGGTAGCGCTATGATTGTACGTATAATATAAATCATAAATAGTTTCCCTAGGCTAACTGGTATTTTCGAACCGAGTATAACGCCCCCTACTTCTGATAAATATATTAATTGTGAAATACTTAAAGCACCTACGATAAATCTTGTCATATCACTTGGTACATTACTAATCAGTAATGATGGTAAGAACATATCTGCAAAACCGATTAATAATGTTTCAGACATTTCTTTTGCATATGGTATTTGCATTAATTCTAATAATGGTACAAATGGTGCGCCTAATATACTAAATGTTGGTGTATATTCTGCAACAATAGTTGCTAATGTCCCGATTGTCATAACAACTGGTAATACTGCTAACCACATATCCAATACGGTCTTCACACCGTTAATAAAGAATTGTTTAAGGTCAGGTGATTTTACAGCTTTTTGAGTTGCTTGTTCAAATCCCCATGATATTGGATTATGTGTTTTAGGAATTGTTTCATTTAATTGCTCAGTGCTTCCGTTTGAATACTTATCTGGAATTTGTTTAAGTGGCCAAATTCTAGGCATGATAAACGCTGCTACAACACACGCTAAAATAACTGATAAATAAAATTTAAAGAAATAATCCATTAAACCGATTGTTTGAGCAATGACAATTGCAAATGTGATAGATACAACAGAGAATGTTGTTGCAATGACAGTTGCCTCTCGACGTGTATAAAATCCTTGTTCATATTGTTGACTTGTAATCATAACGCCTACAGTTCCATCACCAATAAATGATGCTAGATTATCAACAGTTGATCTACCAGGTAATTTAAATGCTGGTCTCATAATTGGTGCAAACATTGGTCCTAAAAATTCTAATAAACCAAAGTCCATTAATAATGGTAAAAATAAACCTGCAAAGAAAAATACGGCAAGTAATGTTGGTAATAAATCATTGTAAACCATTAATCCGGTATTTTTATTTACAACTACACCTGGTCCGAAATCGAAATATATAAATATTGCAAATATCGCACCTATTATTCTAATTACGACCCAAATCCAATTGACGTTAAATAATTCGTTCGTTATAGATCTCTTATTAGAAGAACTGAATATCGTAGAATAGATTAATGTCATTACTGCAGAAAAACTAATTAAAAGCATAATAATTAGTCCTACATAGTCACCTAACCAATCTAAAGCTGTATTTGCAAGGTATGCAACAGGTAAACTTGTTTCCTTTTCCCCTTTATCGTCAGTTACCGTTACAGGCACTAAAAATAAATATATTCCTAACAATGATAATATAATAAACTTTAACCTTCCTACTAAAACGCTCGTCTCTTTCATATTTTCTCTCCTTTTCGCAAGACTAACTATACACAATAATTAATAAATATTCAATACTATTCATCTCTAATTTTATTATATATTTTTATGTAAGCGCTGTCATTATTTTTAGTAAAAATAAAAGAATTATTAATCATAATATACTAATGTATTTATTATATTTTTCCTTTGAATATTTTTAATTTTCAAATAACTATTTATTATCCGTATAATATATAGATCAATTCCATTTAATTCTTTCAATTTATACCTTAAAAACACCTTATATTTCTGATTGTTCGGGTATTAAATTTTATCTGTATTTTTACAAATCACACTGTTATAATCATGATTATATGTCAAAGAGAAGGAGTTATATGATGTCGAAACCTCGATTAATTACATTTATGTTAAGCGTATTTGTTGTGGGAATGGTTGAATTAATGATTGCAGGTATACTTACTTTAATGAGTAAAGATTTGAATGTATCAGAAGCAATTGTAGGACAACTTGTAACAGTTTATGCATTAACATTCGCAATTAGCGGACCCATACTTGTTAAACTGACTAAGAATGTCTCACCAAAGACTGTATTATTAGTAAGTATGATTATATTTATTTTAGGAAACGGGATTATTGCGATTTCACCTAACTTTACAATACTTGTAATAGGACGAATATTATCTTCAGCCGCTGCAGCAATTATTGTCGTGAAGATCTTATCTTTAACTGTTGTGTATTCAAAACCAAGCGAACGCGGGAAAATGATTGGTCTTGTTTATACTGGTTTCAGTGCAGCGAACGTGCTTGGTGTTCCTCTAGGTACAAAAATAGGAGACTTAGTAGGTTGGAGAATGTCGTTTGTATTTATATCTACAGTTGGTATTATTGCGCTTATACTTATCATTTTTAATGTCGCAAGCAATAAAATTGATACGCTAGAATCTTCTAGTCAAAGTCAAGATTACAAAGTCGTTCATCCTTTAGAAATTGTAAAATATTTAAGCATTACTTTCCTTATATTAGCGGCAAATTATGTTGTCGTAACGTATATTAGTCCATTATTATCTGTGTATGGATATGATTTAAATATTGTATCACTCGTACTACTTGTTGCTGGTATCGGTGCAATTATCGGTACGTCATTAGGTGGATATATTACAGATGCATTAGGTAGTAAAAAGTGGCTATTAATTTCATTAAGTACTTATACAGTACTCATGCTTGTATTTGAACAATTCTTACCGATACTTGTTATTACATTAATTGGTGTATTTGCTTGGAATATTGTCCAATGGGGATCAAATCCACCTATCCAAATCGGTATTATCTATCAAATTGAAGGAGATACAAGTGCAGCGATGAGTTGGAACATGTCTAGTTTAAATGCAGGAATAGGTGCTGGTTCATTATTAGGTGGGATATTCGTATCATACTTTAATGTCGTATCTAGTTTATATGTAGCAGGTGCATTAAGCTTTATTGCATTCTTGATTTGTTTAACAATTAAAAAACAACCAAAGGCGGAGAAAGCATAAAAAAAAGCGAGTGAGATTAAATAATCTCACTCGTCTTTTTTATAGATTATTGTAATTCTTTATTACCTTTTGATTGGCCTTCATCATCTGATGATGAATTTTTTTGTTCGTATTCTTTTCTGCTCATTACATCATCAACGTGCATATTTACTTCAACAACTTCAAGTCCAGTCATATGTTTAACTTGTTCTTTAACTAAGTCTGCAACTTTTTTGAAGATTTTAGGAGCTGATTCGCCATATTCTAAAATTACTTTTAAATCTACAGCTGCTTGTTTTTCTCCTACTTCAACAGAAACCCCTTGTGTTACGTTATTTCCAGATGTGAAACGGTCAGTTAAGCTAGAAGCAAAGCCGCCTTTCATATCTAAAATACCTCTAACTTCTCTTGCAGCAATACCAGCAATTTTTTCTACTACTTCATCTGAAAATGATAATGTATTTGAAAATTGTTGCTCTTGAGCTTGAGCTTGTTGTTGTTGAGCTTCGCGCTCTTGTTCGTTTACCCCTGTTTGTTCATTGTAACTACTTTTTGCTTTGTTGTTGTCTACGTTTGCCATAATAGCTTCTCTCCCTTTAATTTATAATTTGTTTGTTTTCTTTATTTATATTGTAAGCAGTCTAACTTATTCTATTTAGGAAATTTAAGAACTGCTGTGTACAATCTTTAATATACCCCAATCCTACACCTATTAAACATAGGACTAGGATTAAAACTGTTTTCCAAAAACCAATAGTTAAAAATAGTACTGCTAATATTAACATTGCGATAAAACCAATAATTCTCCATTTATACTCTTTAATAAAATTAATGAATTGATTTGGATCTTGATTTTCATTTGGCATAATCGGAACCTCCTATCCTTAGTCTTATAAAACTCTTGTGTCACTCGATTTTTGATCTCTGACATTAATCTCAATATTTTTTACAGGTATTTCTGAGAAATGCTCAACATTTTGTTTGATATCAGATTTAATTCGATCTGTTAATGTTTGAATTTGACCTGTATCTGAAACAACAAAGAAATCAGCTTTGATTGTTGCATAAGATTTATTTTTCTTATTATACAGTTTCGCAATAACATTTGGTTGACGTACTTCATCGTATTTTTGTATTGTACGATAAATACATTTTTCAACTGAATTTCTCGTAATATAAATGTGACCATCCTCATAGTCACGATGTAAGCCTGGCTTTTTATGTGTTGGTTTAAATGTTGCAAAGAACATCAATATACCAAAGAATATTAATACGCCTGCACAAGCAATCAACGTTGGTTCAAACCAATTATATTTTAATAATTCTTGTTGATAGCTCTTAATTTGGCTAATATCCAAGTACATAAAAAGAAGCGTGCCTACAACTACTATTATGAATAAGCCTAGGAAAAAATTTTTTAATCTTCTCACTGGCAACTGCACCTCCTATGTAAAGTTCTATTACTACTCCTTGTTATACCCCTAAAATGATTTTTAAAACAAAATTTTATAATTTATGTATACTTTTTCGAAAAATTTTAATAAATCTTAGAATGTGTCGTGATTATAAGCACGAAAAGGGAGCGGGACAGAAATCTAATTTGTATAAAAAGATTTCGTAGTCCCGCCCCGGCAAGGATGACTAGAGTTGAAAAAAGCTTGCTACAAGCGCATTTCAATTCAGTCATCTACTGCCAATATACTAAAACAGGCTGAGACATTACTTTATGTCCCAGCCTGGGTTATGATTATATATGCGTTGATTTTTGCATTAAGTATAAGAAATACGGCGCACCAACTATTGCAACGATAATACCTGCTGGAAGTCCGTTAGGTTCTAATACAATTTTACCGATTGTATCTGCTACAACAAGTAAAATCGCACCATTTAACACTGCAATTGGTAAGTATAATTGATGTCTTGGACCAACAATACTTCTTGCGATATGTGGTCCCATTAAGCCAACGAAACCAATTCCGCCTGCTACTGAAACTGCAGCTGAAGATAATACTACAGCTAAGAATACGAGTAGAATTCTTTCTCTATTATTATTAATACCGAAAGAAACGGAAATTTGTTCATTCGTACTTAATACATTTAATACATTTGCTTTATAGAACAATAATGGCATAACAATTGCTAACCATGGGATAAATGCGAACACGAATGGCCATTCATCTCCCCATATGTTACCTGCGAACCATCTTGCGATAAATTCCATTTGATCTTGATCAAATGTAGACATAATTGTTATAGATGCTCCACTCAGAGCAGTAGATAAACCTACACCTATTAAGACCATTCTTACAGGGTTTATGCCTTCTCCACGTTTATGACTGAATATGAAAATAACCATTGCAGTTGCTAAACCACCGAGCATACTTACAAGTGGTAATACATATACAAAATCTCCTGCTTTTATCGTACCAACAACAAGAAATAGCGTAATCATAAATCCGCTTCCTGCATTAATACCAAGAATACCTGGTTCTGCTAAAGGATTTTTCGTAATACTTTGTAGAATTGCACCACTCAATGCTAAACTTGCGCCGGCAAGTATTGTAATAAGCATTCTAGGCATTCTAAATTCAAATAACACCATTGTATCTAACTCATTACCTTGTCCAAATATCGTCTTGAAAAATTGTGTAAAGGACATATTAAATTCACCAGTCGTCATGGCAAATCCCATTGAAGCAATAAGCGCAATCACTAATATAACAAATGTAATGCGTTGTTTTTTAATAACTTTAGGATGTATCATAGTATTTTACCGTCCCTTCTAACAAGATAAAGGAAGAACGGCACACCGATAATTGAGATTACAGCTCCAATAGGTGCTTCTCCTAACATTCTTGCAATCATATCTGCAAATAACAGAATAAAGCCTCCAAGTACTGCTGATAAAGGTATCACACGTTTATAATCTGTTCCAATCATAAATCGAACAATATGTGGCACCATTAAACCGACAAATGCGATTTGTCCAACGATTGAAACTGCAATACCTGCTAAGAACATTGTAGCAATTAAGCTTGTGTATCTTACAAATGTACTATTTTGGCCTAATCCTTTGGAAAGTGTATCACCTAAACTAAGTATAGTAAGTTGTCTACTCATAAAAATAAGAACAACTAAAATAACAATCACAACTGGTGTAGAAATCATAAGTTGTTTCCAAGTTGTACCACTTACACCACCAACACTCCAGAAAGTTAATGTTTGATTTAATCTAAATATTAAAGCAATTCCTTCACTTGCAGCTGTTAAAAGCGCAGATACTGCAGCACCCGCAAGTACTAACCTCATCGGGCTGAATCCACCTCTTTTAGATGAGCCTACACTCATAACGAGTATCCCACCTATAGCTGCACCTACAAATCCTGCAAGCATTAATGTGAAATAGCCTGCATTAGGTATAACGGCTAAAGTTAACGCAAGCATCATACTTGCACCAGCATTAAGACCTAATAAACCAGGGTCAGCTAAGCCATTACGTGTAACGCCTTGCATGACAGCACCGGATACAGCAAGTGCCATACCAACAATAACAGCACCTATTTCTCTCGGAATTCTGATTTCTCTTAATATATTATGTTCTTCTATTTTAGGATTATAATGAAAAATCGCATCATAAACCATTTGTATTGAAGTCGTCTTTGCACCAAATAAAAACGACAGAAGTAAAACAGCTACAAGCAAAATGATTGTAACTGTTAATATAATTGGATAGCGATTAGCTTTTAATGTTTTAGTCTGAGTCATTAGGTTGCCATCCTTTTATAACTTCGTATAGTGCTTACATAATAAATTATATGTTACAAGCATTGGTTTTCCAGTACGTGGATCTGTAGAAAGTTCTGCATCAATATTGAAGACTTCTTCTAATATTTCATTTGTAAGAACTTCTTCAGTTTGACCTTGTGCAACAATTTTACCAGACTTCATAGCAATTAAATGATCTGAGAAACGGATAGCTTGGTTAATATCATGTAAGACCATAATAATCGTACAACCTTGTTCTCTGTTTAATTCTTGTACAAGTTCTAAAATTTCTAATTGGTGTGAAATATCTAAATAAGTAGTTGGTTCGTCTAAGAAAATGATGTCTGTTTTTTGAGCGAGCGCCATCGCAATCCAAACACGTTGTCTTTGACCACCACTTAAATCGTTAATCGATCTATATTTAAATTCATGTGTACCTGTTACATTTAATGCCCATTCAATTTCCTCTTTATCTTGTTTAGATAATCTACCGAAACCTTTTTGATGAGGAAATCTACCATAAGATACGAGTTCTCCAACTGTTAATCCATCTGAAACATCAGGAGATTGAGGCAAAATAGCAATCTTTTTGGCTATTTCTTTAGTTGAAGTTGAATGCAAATTCTTACCGTCTAACAACACTTGACCTGTTTGTACATTTAAAATACGGCTTAAAGCTTTTAATAAAGTAGACTTACCGCAACCATTTGGTCCGATGATAGAAGTCACTTTGCCATCTGGTACTTCAAGATTCAATTCATTAACTATTAATTTGTCTCCATAACCTATTGAAATAGCTTCTCCCGTTAAACGATTCATAAAGAACCCTCTTTCCATTAAAATAAACTCTATTTATATGATAATTTCATTAATTGTATATTTTTGTAAATGATAATCATTATCATCATTCATATTCATGTATTATAGCATTTAATAGTAACTTTTTCTATCATTTTCTGTATATTTTCGTATTCCGTTCACAAAAAGAGGTTGGCACAATTAAAGTGTACCAACCTCTTTAACATTATTATTCATCTACTAAAAAGCCATTTCCAAGAACGTCTCTTACGTCATGGACAACGACAAATGCATTTTCATCGAATTTTCTAATCATGCGTTTTGTTCTAGAAAGTTGTGTCTTTGCAATAACAACATATAAGACATCTGTGTCTTTCTTAGAATAATAACCTCTACCATTTAGAATCGTACAACCACGACCAATTTGTTCATCAATCATTTTAGCGATTTGATCGGGATTTTGAGAAATAATTGTAACGGCTTTTTTAGGATTGAGACCTTCAATTACAAAGTCCATCACTTTTGTTCCTACATATAATGAAATCACAGTAAGTAACGCTTTTTCTAAAGGCATTACAGTAAGTGAAAACATCACGACGATAAGGTCAAAGAATAGTAGAGCATATGATGTATTTACGTCTAAATATTTATGCGCTATTCGGGCAAGAATCGTCGTACCAGCAGTCGTACCACCAGACAATACAATGAGTCCTATACCTAGACCAACCATGAAACCACCAAAGATTGTGTTAATTAAAATTTCATTCGTATGCACAACCCAAGATTCAGTCAGACCTAGAAATACAGAAATAGCAATAACAGCTATTATCGTATATACAGTACTTCTCTTGCTTAAAAATTTATAACCTAACGCAATTAAAATAGCATTTAAAATAAACGTAGACCATGCTGGTGAAATATCGAATGCATAAAGTAAGATTAAAGAAACCCCAGTTACGCCACCTTCACCTAAATTAGCAGAAATGATAAAGGCATTAACACCCGTAGCAAAAATAAAAGATCCTGCCAAAATTAATATCATATCTCGTAAAATTCTATTTTTCATGACCTTACCTCCTCTATATTTTTTAACAGACATATAGATACTACCACAATCCTCAAATCCCCTCAACATGCCGATTTTAAATAGAAGAATAATCATATAATGGATGTGGAATGGTGATGTGAAGAAAGTGGTTTGAATTGAAGGAAGTGATGGAGGTGCGAGAAATAGATGATGTCATGGCTTAATTAGGACATTAAGCCACGACTTGGATAATCTCTTGGCTTTATTCGGACATTAAGCCACGACTGATGTGAACCCAAATATTTGAACTAAACAAATCAAAATATTGGGGTGCATTCTAATGAGGAAAAAATATGAATTTAAATTCAAACTAAAACTTGTAAAAGAATATTTAGAAAGACATCAAAGTTATAGAACAATTGCTTTAAAATATGGTATTTCAAGTTGGTCTGTCCTTCGGATTTGGGTCAATCAATATAAAGAGTTTGGAGAAGAAGGTTTAGAAATAAAAAGTAGAAATACTGTTTATACTAGCGAATTTAAATTATCTGTTTTAAAATTTAGACAAGAAAATATGTTGTCTTATCAAGATACTGCGAATCACTTTAGAATTATTAATCCTATTATCATTGCCAATTGGCAACATCAATTTGATGAAAAGTGTCGTCTTGATATAGATAATAAACAAAAGGGACGATCTCACACTATGACTAAAAAACGATCTAAATCAGATAATAAAAATTTACCTTTAAATGAAAATGAACGTGAAGAACTTGAAAGACTTAGAAATGAAAATGAGACGTTAAAGGCAGGTATAGCTTATCAAAAAAAGTTACAAGCCTTGACCGACATTTACGGAAGCAAAAATCAGAAATAGTAAAGGTCATTAAGGAACTAAATGAAACATATAATATACGATTAAGTATCTTATTTAAAGTCGCTCAAATAGCTAAATCTGTATACTATTATTGGATAAATAAATTTAGTAAAGCTGATAAAGATGAAACATTGATTCAAGTAATAAAAGAAATATGTGAAGAATCAAACCATACCTATGGTTATCGTCGTATTACACAAGCACTAAGAAATAGAGGTCTTATCGTAAATCATAAAAAAGTACTAAGAATTATGAAAGAACATAATCTAACTTGTACAAAGTTCACACATAGAGGTCGTAAGTATCGTTCCTTTAAAGGTAAAGTTGGTAAAGTAGCTCAAAATATATTAAATCGTAGATTTAAAACAAGTCTCCCATTTCAAAAAGTCGTAACAGATATTACAGAGTTCAAATTAATGAATGGTCAGAAATTATATTTATCACCTTTTATGGACTTATATAGTTCAGAGATTATCAGCTTTAAAATCTCAAGTCGTCCTACATTAGATATAGTCATCAATCCATTAAAAGAAATGATAAAGCGTCGTCCAAACCTAGATCATCGTTTAACGATTCATTCAGATCAAGGCTGGCATTATCAACATTCACAATACACTAGATTATTAAAAGACCATAAAATATTTCAGAGTATGTCTAGAAAAGGTAATTGTCTAGATAATTCAGTTATGGAAAACTTTTTTGGGTTACTTAAACAAGAAATGTATTATGGCCAAGAATTTAAAGATTTTCAGGACCTTGAACAAGCTATTCATCGATATATCGATTTTTATAATAACGAAAGAATCAAATCAAAATTAAAAGGCTTATCTCCCAAAAATTACAGGAGACAAACCTTTGAAATAATATACTAATTAAGGTTTAGATTTTTGGGTTCAGTACAGACTTGGATAATCTCTTGGCTTTATTAGGTCGTTAAGCCACGACTTGGAGTCAAGTCCATATGTTTGTGTAATATCTTTAGAATGTAATCAACCTTTGGTTTTTTAATGAATCGAACAACTATATTTGTTTTGAAGTTTAAACAGATATAGTTGTTTGATCACTACTTATTTTTTAAAAAATAAGTAGCTTAATTAAGCGATAAATGGTCTGTTAGACTTATCAAATCTTTCTTGAATATCCATAAGTACTGCGCCAATTAATCTAAAAGCTGAATCTAGATTAGGGAATGTTTTAACTATTTTTTCTCGTTTTCTGAGTTGCATATTAATATTTTCAACTGAATTAGTAGTTCTTAGATTTTTATGATGTTGAGCAGTAAATCTATAGAATTGTGAGGCATCTTCGAAGCCTTCATCCAATATTTTAATAGCTTCCACATACTTAGGATTACTTTCATATTGTGCAATGAATTCATCTTTGAGCTGAACAGCGTGACGATATGTTGGTGCTTGGAATATTGATTTAAGTAACATTCTAGCTTCTTTAGAGTTCTTTTAGGAAATCTCTCTACAATATTTTTAAGAAAATGGAATGTACAACGTTGCCAAGATGAATCAATAAACTGTGACTTAATAGATTTAATAAGTCCAGAATGCGCATCAGAGATAATAAGTTCAGGTGTTGTTAAACCACGCATTCTTAAGTCTTCAAAAAACTCTGACCAAGCTAATTCTGACTCTTGATTAGAAATTTTAAAGCCAATAATGTCGCGTTTTCTATTTTCGTTGATACCCATAGCGATATAAACACCTTTAGAAACAATTTTATTATTCTCTCTTACCTTAATGTGCATAGCATCAACAAATACATACTTATACTGATGACTAACAATAGGTCTACCAGCCCATTCTTTAATTTCAGGATCTAGGTTTTTTATTACGCCTGAAACAGTTGATTTAGACACAGATTTTCCCGTTAGGGATTCCACAATTTTATTAACATTTCTAGTTGAAACACCATTAATGTATGCTTCTGTCATCGCTAAAATAAGCGATTGGTCAGAACGCGAATATTGATTAAATACTTCAGTTGTAAATTCACCGTCACGTGTTCTTGGAACTTTTAATGTCAGATTGCCAATAGGCATCAGGAAATCACGCGCATAATAGCCATTAAGTTGTGCGTTTCTTCCTGAATTCTTTTGTTTATATCCAGCATTAACATACTTGTCTCTTTCCATTTCCATGTATGCATTTATGACAGTCATAGCTATTGTTTTCATAGACGCATTCATATCACTTCCAAAAATAGCACTTGCCAATTCTTCATAATCTAAGTTAACATTTAATTGAGTCATATATAGTCACCTCTACAATTTTTTCTTAGTCGATTACATTGTACCAAAGTGAGCTATATGTGGCTCTTTTTTTATTACACAATTATATGGACATATTCCGACTTGGATAATCTCTTGGCTTTATTAGGTCGTTAAGCCACGACTTGGATAATCTCTTGGCTTTATTCGGGCATTAAGCACTTAAGCCAAGACTTGGCTCATCTCATGGCTTTATTCGGACTTTAAGCCATGACTTATGGGTTTACTCCGCCTTTAACTCACATCTTCCATCATCTTCCGCATCCAATCTCGCTCATCTTCACATTCCTCCTTTAACTCTATCCATCACCACAAAAAATACCGACAAAATCATTTCTAGACTTTGTCGGTACTACTAAAATCTTCATATATTAAATCTCTGATATATCTTACTATTAAAATTCTTCTTCAAATGGTGCTTGTATATCTTTCAACACTTTAACAGAGTTATCGAATAATGATTTTTCTTCTTCATCTAATGGCATTTCGATAACTTCTCTAATGCCTGATCTGTTTATAAGTGCTGGTACGCCTATATACACGCCTTCATGTCCATATTCGCCTTCTAAATATGCTGATACTGTTAGCACCACATCTTGGTTGTTCAAAATGGCTTTTGTAATACGCATTAACCCCATTGCTACTCCGTAATAAGTTGCGCCTTTTGCTTCTATAATTTCATAGGCTGCATCTCGAGTTTGTACAAATATTTCTTCTACTCTATGTTTACGTGTTTCATCTTTTTCAATAATACTTCTTAATGGTTTACCTGCAATATTCGCGTGAGACCATACTGGTAATTCTGAATCACCATGTTCACCAATAATGTTTGCATGTACACTTTGTGGTGCGACATCGAATTCTTCACTTAATAAATATCTAAATCTTGCTGTATCTAGTATAGTACCTGATCCGATTACACGTTCTTTTGGTAAACCTGAGAATTTCATAGTTGCATATGTTAATACATCTACTGGGTTAGTTGCAATTAAGAATATACCATCAAATCCTGAGTCCATAATTTCAGTAACGATTGATTTGAAAATTTTCATATTTTTTGCTACTAAATCTAGTCTTGTTTCACCTGGTTTTTGTGCTGCACCTGCGCAAATAACTACTACGTCTGCATCATGACAATCTTTATAGTCACCTGATTTAACTTTAATTGGTGATGGTCCATATACTGTACCATGATTTAAATCCATGACATCCCCGATTACTTTCTTTTTATCTAAGTCTATGATCACAAATTCATCACAAATACCTTGGTTTATCATTGAAAATGCATAACTTGAACCTACTGCACCATTACCAACTAATACGACTTTTTTACCTTTGAATTGTTTCATTATAATCGCTCCTCAATTTATATTTATAAAATTATAGTTAAAATAAATGTCCATACACAGATGAATATTAAGAATCCGACACTATATTTCAAAGTCATTTTAAGCAATTCAGACTCTTTACCAACTTCTCTAACAGCAGCTGTTGCAATTGCGATAGATTGTGGTGAAATTAATTTAGCTGCTACACCACCAGCAGTATTTGCTGCAACTAACAATGGTCCACTTGTACCTATTTGACTTGCTACTGATGCTTGAATTGGTGCAAACAATGTGTTGTTATTAACGACTGAACCAGTCATAAATACACCTATCCACCCTAATACTGGAGATAGTATTGGGAAGATGTTACCAGCTTTTGCAATACCTTGACCCATTGCAGCTGTTAGTCCGCCATAAGTTGTGATTTTAGCAATAGCTAAAATAAAGCAGATTGTCAAAATTGGTAACCACAATTCTTTAATTGTTACGCCTAGTAAATTGAACGCATCACTAAACTTAAAGTGTTTCGAAATTAATATTGTTATCACAACTGAGATTAATATTGCAGTACCAGTTGCACTAAAGATGTCGATTTTTAATGTAATCAGTTTATTAGTAATTTCATTAAATGTACCTGGAATGCTTATATTCCATACTAATGAAGAAAGTAATCCACCTTCAGCAAATAAAGCTTTGAAAAATGGTGCACTCCATATCATGACGAAAATTGTTAAAATATAGAATGGACTCCATGCATACATAATGGATTTAACAGTATGTTTCTTTGTTTCCAATACTTCTTGATCTGAAATTCTGAAAATATTTTTTGGTTGATAATATTTTGAGAAAATTGCTAATGCAACCATAGATAATAATGGTGGAATAATATCAGCCAATTCTGGACCTTGGAAATACGTAATCAATATTTGTAAGCCAGTATATGTTGTACTTACAACAAGAATTATCGGTAAAATTTCTTTCACACCTTTAAATCCATCCAATATCATGACAAGTAAAAACGGAATAAAGAAATTCAAGATTGGAAGTGTAAGAGTTGAAATCTGTGATACTTCAAGTGCTGAAATATTACCGTGAATACCTAAACTATCTATAATACCAACTGGAATACCAATCGCACCAAAAGCGCCCGCTGCTCCGTTAGCAATTAAACAAAGCATTGCTGCCTGTAAAGGTTTAAAACCAATTTGAATTAACAATACACTACATATTGCGATTGGAACACCAAACCCAGCTGCACCTTCTAAAAATGCATTAAAACTAAAACCTATTAATAATAATTGGATACGTTGGTCTTGAGAAATACCTGAGATACTATCTTGAATGATACTAAATTGTCCTGTACCAATTGAAACTTTGTATAGCCATACTGCCATTACGACGATATAGCCTATTGGAAGAATACCTTGAAAGAACCCTTCTGTTATAGCACCAATCGCTATAGTATGTGGCAATTCGAAGATAAATGACGCAATGACTAAAGTTACAATAAGTGTTGTAATAGAAGCATAAATACCTTTCATTTTAAAAACTGTTAAACATAATAGAAATAATATAATCGGTATACTAGCAACAATTGCTGATAGTGTAACGTTGTCTAATGGATTTATATTATTTAGTAGCACAATGAACAACTTCTTTCTTATTTTTATTTTTCAAGATGCGCATCTTTAACGTTTGTGATGTTTTTCACAATTTAAATATAGCACCTCAATTCCCTGAGGTCAATAGGTTTCAAGCATATTTTGCGAAAAAAATTCACGAATTATTTTTGACTCGTTTTTTGATATTTATTGAATCCTTTGCCCCATCTAAATGGTTGCGTTTTCATTATTTCTCATAATTTTTAAATTTTTTTACAATAAAAAACAAGATCCTGAAATATTTTTCTAGGATCTTGTTCAATTCACTTCTATATTATTCAGTTAAACTTTGTGTATTTACAAAATGTCTATACTTTTCATGAGATGCTAATAATTCTTGGTGAGTACCTACGCCTGTGATTTCACCTTTATCTAAAAATACAATTTGATTTGCTTTTTTAATCGTAGCAAGTCTATGAGCAATCACAATAGTTGTACGATCTTTCATTAATTCATTCAACGCTTGTTGAATGAAGAACTCACTTTCACTATCTAAATTAGCTGTCGCTTCATCTAGTAGTAGAATATCTGGATTCTTAATGAAACTTCGTGCGATATCTATACGTTGTCTTTGCCCACCAGATAATTTGGTACCTCTTTCACCAATTTCTGTATCAAACCCTTGTGGAAATGCCATTATAAAATCATAACAACGTGCCATCTTCGTATAATGTACGAGTGTTTCTTCATCTACTTCTGAATAAACACCATATGTTAAATTATCTCGAATCGTCCCTGACATCATCGCATTAGATTGCATAACATATCCAATTTTCTGTCGCCAATATTTTAAAGATATATCATCTATTGGTTGGTTTCCATATAATATTTGGCCATGATCGATTGGATAAAGTCTTTCTATTAAACTAAACAGTGTGCTTTTTCCTGAACCTGAAGGCCCAACAAATGCCGTCACTTCTCCAGAACGGATGGATAAAGATAAATCTTTAATGACCGGATTATCTTCGTATCCAAATGAAACATTTTCAAATGTAATATCTTGATGATTCGTAATCGGTTGATTATGATCATCGCCTCTTTTTTCCGCTTCTTCTTGATAAATCTCATAAATACGTTCACTTGCGCCGACTGCTTTCTTATAATCCGTTAAAAACATAGAAAAATTCAAAATTGGCGCAGATAATTGTACAACATAGAATATCATTGCAACTAATGTCCCTGCAGTAATCGCACCACTCGAAACTCTAATACCACCAAACCCAAGTATGACAGCTACTGTTAACGTCATAATAACGCCTGAAAGTGGAGAAATGATTGCTCTAATTTTAGCTTCCTTTAATCCAAGATCATATATACCTAATAAAGTACCTTTTGTTTTTTCGAGTTCTTTTTCTTCTGACGTTGTCACTTTTACTAATTTCATTTCAGTCAATACTCTTCCTAATATACCGCTGAACCTAGAAATCTCAGTTTGTGTGTCTTTTGAGATTTTACCCATTTTTCGTCCTAAAGGTACCATTATCCCGATAAATATAGGTAAGATAAGGAATGTCATGAGCGTCATTTGCCAATCTAAAATAAATAACATCACAATCGAACCAATAAGTGTTAACAATGATGGCAATACATTTGGTGCTTTTTCAGAGATAAATAAATTAATCACATTTGTATCATCTGTAATTCTACTCATCAATTGTCCACTTTCGTTTTTATCAAAGAAACTCATTTTTAAATTGATTAAATGCTTCCATAGTTTTTCTCTAATTGAATAAATTGTTTTTTCACCAATCTTGCTTAGTAAATATGTCCCGATACCGCTCAAGACCGCATTTACTAAAAATACACCTATAAATAGCCAAACCATTCTTAAATCTAAACTTTCTGCATTAAATGTATCTACTAACTTTCCAGTAAATAATGGTACGAGCAAACCACTAAGACTACCTAAAATTGAAAGTGTCATAGCCGTAAACACTAATTTTTTAGGCCAGTCTACCTTTTTTAGTAAATAAAGCAGAGGATTTTGTTTTGTCATTTTAATAACCTCTTCACTAAAATTAATGATATAGTTATATTTTACAGCATTGAGATTATACATACCAAATTTAAAATATGTTCACAAAAAATTAACGTTCATTTGTTATCTTATTGTAGGGTAATTAATTAATATATGTTAGAATGATATAGTTAATTTTAAAAATAAATAAAGAGGTCTTATTCATGAAAAAAAGTCTATTATTATTTTTTGCATTACTTTTATTGAGCATACCAGTAACTCAATGTGCTTATGCAGCGGATAATCCGAAATCACCAATACAAGTAGCCAATGAAGATGGACACTCACTCGGTGAAATCTATGAACCTGAAGGCGCTATTAACTATAGTTCTGATACTGGTCAAATTTTGTATGAATATAAAATAGATGCTAAATGGTATCCAGCTAGTATGTCTAAATTAATGACATTATATTTAACTGAAAAAGCAATCAATAGTGGCAAACTTGATAAAAATGCTAAAGTTAAAATGACAAACGAAGAATATCGTTTATCTACATTACCAGAATTAAGTAATACAAAATTGTATCCAGGAGATGTTTATACAATTTCTGAACTCATGCAAATTACCGTTTCTAATTCTTCAAATGCAGGTGCGATGATTTTAGGAAGAGAAACGATGAAAGCTGAGAACTTAGCTTCTGCTAAAAAGATAGATAAAAAAGATAAAGACTCCAATAAAAATACAGCATCTAAACAACAAAAAAAGGATTTAGATTCTGACTTTGTTGACTACATGAATGAAACAGCTAAGAAATTGGGTATGGAACATACGAAATTCTACAATTCTAATGGTGCATCTAATAATTTATTACTAGAATATAAAGCTAAACGTTACCAATCAGATGAAGATAACTATACAACAGCTAGAGATTTTGCCATTTTAACGCAACATCTTGTAAAACAGTATCCTGACATTTTGGAATACACTAAAAAAGTTGCCCCTACTGTTCACTACGTTACATATTATACGTATAATCATTCACTTGAAGGTGCTGATATGTCACTTAAAGGTACTGATGGTCTAAAAACAGGTTCTAGTGACACTGCCGACTATAACCACAGTCTTTCTACTAAAAGAGATGGATTAAGAATTAACCAAGTTCTTTTAGGTGCAGGAGATTACAACAGTGTTGGTGGAGAGAAAGAACGTAATATGATGGGTAATAGCTTGATGGAAAAATCATTCAAAGAATATGAATGGAAAAAAGTATTATCTAAAGGTACTCAAAAAATTAATGGCAAAAAATACTACGTTACAGAGGACTTATATGATGTCGTTCGTAAAGGCGTAGATTATAAAGTCGTACTTAAAGATGGACGTGCAAGCATTGATTATAACCGTTCTTATATCAATGATAGCTATGGTCCACCGTCTGTAAAAGTAGAAACGCCAAGTAAACATAAATTTAACGAAACAAAGAAAAAAGTAACAAGTACTGATAATAGACCTATTATTATGACAGCGTCAATCTTACTTATTGCTGGAATCATTCTTTTATTAACTTGGTTAATCAAACGTAAGAAAAAATAATAACGGATATTAAGTCTTAAGTCCGACAACAAAAACGTCACTTTAGTGTAGAATAGTCTTAAACTATTCAATACGAGGTGACGTTTTTTTGATTCAATTTTTACCGAATTTTCTATCAGAACCAATTAATTTATCCTTAACAATGATAACGATCATCGCGCTTATATATGTATTTGTTCATCATAGAAGACAACAACCTGTTTTAAGTTTAATAGATATCATTTTAGGATATTTTCCAATACTCATCCATGAGATGGGTCATGTTATAGCAAATAAACTATCAGGTGGTAAACCTAAAGACCTCGTAGTTGTTTGGCGTCGTAAAGAGCGCATGGAAACCGGTAGACAAGGTTACGCCGTTACTGGTTCCAAATCACGATTAAATCAATTTATAACGACTTTATTCGGTTATATCATGCCGCCGATTATGTTGATTTTAGGTGTATGGCTTAAACATCACACATTTGGACCAATTTTCTTAATCATTCTTCTGATCATGTTTTTATTCTATGTCATATTAACATCTAAGAAATTTATCCCAAGTATCATTCTCGTCATTATTGCAGTCGCTTTATATGAAGTACTATCTGCACCGAATATACATGACTTCGGACAAATTATTACGTATATTTATCACATCAGTTTAGGAACATTATTAGGTGAAGTCGCACAATCGAGTATTACAATATTCCTATTAACATTCTCACGTTCAAGACAAGAATGGGATGGTAGTCAGTTAAGACAACTCACTAAAATTCCAACTATTTTCTTTAGTGTTATATGGATAGCGATTAATGTATATGCCGTTATGTATACTTTTAATATTTTATGGCCATAGATATTGGTACTTTTAATATGGAGTCTTCGTATAGTATAATTCGACTTTATACTTTACTGCGCGATATCTCGCAGTCTTCGTACGTTATACCCTGATTTTGTACCTTAGTGCACGATATCTCATAGTGTATTATTCCCTATAGAATAGACATTAAAAAAACTAAAACTCTATAGGGGGTATTTTTATGTATAAAACTAGACTACCTGTTAAACTGTATCAGGAAATCTTCGATTTGCATGAAAAGGGTTATTCCTTTCAAAATATAATTGATAAGTTAAATTTAGATATTAGTGATAGTGTGATTCGATTTAAATATAAAGTGTATAAGCAACATGGTATAACAGCACTTATAAATAAGAATCGAAATAAAATCTATACACGCGAATTTAAAGAAAAAGTTGTTAAAGAATATCTAGAGACTAATAAGACGTATTCAGATCTAGCAGCCTATTACAATATTTCACATCATGCTACTTTAAAAAATTGGGTGGTAAAGTATACTGAAGGAAAGGAAAATAAATCTTATTTTCCATATCTGGAGGTAGACACTATGAATACTAGAAAAACAACATTTGAAGAGAGAATTGAAATAGCTAAATATTGTATTGAAAATAATAGAGACTTTAATAAGACAGCTGAAAAGTACCAAGTTAACTATTCACAAGTCTATAATTGGGTAAAAAAGTATGAAAAACATGGTGATATTGGTTTAGTAGATGGTAGAGGTAAAGGAAAACCAGTTGAAGCTTTAACTAGAGAAGAAGAACTTGAATTAAAAATAAAAGCACTTGAACAAAGAAATAAATTTCTCCAAATGGAGAATGAGGTATTAAAAAAGCAGGAAGAAATAGAGAGGCAGTTGATGAATCGAAAATCAAGCAAATAGCAGCATACAAGACAATCGAAGCATTAAAAGATAAGTATCCAATCAAATGGATATGCGCCGCACTTGAAATATCGAGAGCAAGTTATTATAAATGGAAAAACAGAGAGGTTTCAGAATCTGAAAGATTCAATAACGAATTAAAAGATGAGATTTTCAGGATTTATCATGAACATGATGGCATATATGGATATCGAAGAATTTATATTTATCTGAGATTATATACTAAATTCCAGGTTAATCATAAACGCGTATATAGAATTATGAAGAAGTATGGATTAAAAGCTGTCATTAGAAAAAAGAGAAGGCAATATAAACTTAGTAAGCCAGAAATCACTTCTCAAAATATCCTAAACAGAAAATTTACAACAAGTAAAGTTAATAAGGTCTGGTTAACAGATGTGACAGAATTTAAATTGAAAAATGGATCTAAAGTGTATTTAAGCGCTATTTATGATTTAGGTGCTAAGAAAGTCATCAGCCATGTAGTCTCATCTCAAAACAATAATAAGCTTGTATACGATACCTTTAACAAAGCCATAATTAAAAGAAATACCGAAGGCATTATATTTCATAGCGACAGAGGATTCCAATATACGAGTGTTCTATTTAGAGAGATGATTAAAAATGCTTCTATGAAGCAAAGCATGTCTCGTGTAGGTAGATGTATTGATAATGGTCCTATGGAAGGCTTTTGGGGGTTACTCAAATCAGAGGTATTCAAAGACAAATCTCAAACATTCAATGATATAAAACACGCCACAAAGCAAATAAATGAATATATAAAATTTTATAATTCTAAAAGAATTTCATTAAAAATGGCTGCGCTTATAAAAGCACAGCCAACATATTGATTACTTTTTTTAGTGTCTACTTGACAGGGTTATGTTCACAGTCTTCGTGCGTTATTTTAATCCATTAACAAAAAACCAGCAGAAATTCAAGCGAATGAATTTCTGCTGGTTTTTATTTATTAAGCTGTTTTTATACCAAACAAATATGATGCATTTGTTTCACTAATCATAATTGTTTTATCTTTTAGTTTAAGTTCTATGAGTTGGTTTAAGCTATCTTTATTGCTAATTGTTACTACATCGCCAATATGCAATTCTTGATTACTTAAATAATCTAGGAGATTCACATAATCCATGACACGTTTAATTTCAACGTCATCTCCAATTTCAAACTCATTTAATGATGTGTTATAAATTTCCTCTATTTGATTCTCTCTTGGAATAATACCACCATGCGGACAAGTTGTTGGGTATCCCATTAACTTATCTATCTTATCTATAAAACGGTCAGATACACGATGTTCTAGTATTTCTGCCTCTTCGTGAACTTCATCCCAAGTATATTCAAGTTCTTCTATTAAGAATCGCTCTATGAGTCTATGTCTTTTAATAATATTAGTTGTATGATCTAAACCCTTCTGAGTTAATTTCACACCTTTATACGGACGAATATCTACGTAGTCATCCTTTTTCAAACGTAACATCATTTCACTAACTGATGAAGGTTTAATATTTAAATCTTGCGCTAAATTCTTGTTGGATACGTAATCTGTTGTGCCATTTAATCCAAAAATCGCTTTTAAGTAGTCTTCTTGTTCTTCAGTCAACATCTACTCTGACCTCACTTTTATTATCATATATTTATTGTACCACGATTTATTTTTACAGGCTATCTCTTGACTTTAGTTAATTTTCTAATATAATCGAATTATAGTTTAGTTTAGCCTAAACTTATTTTTAGAAAAGGTGATAACATGTTGCAGGTAAAAAATTTAAATTTATATTTAGGACAACAGCAAATATTGCATGATATTAATTTAACCATTGAATCTACAGGTGAATTAATTGGCATTATGGGACCAAATGGTGCAGGAAAATCTTCATTTATTAAATCGATTTTGGGTGAATTTAAGGCATCAGGAGAAGTTTATTGGCATGATAAACCGATAAACCAACAGTTGAAACAATTAACGTATATTCCTCAAAGAAATCAATTAGATTTAGATTTCCCTATCACTGTTCAAGATAGTTTATTAACAGGCTATTATGCTACATCAGGTTGGTTTAGACCTTTAAAAAAAGAAGCTTATCAAAAAAGGGATCAATTAATGTCAGAGTTACAACTAACTGAATTAAAAGATAAGACATTAAATCAATTAAGTGGTGGTCAATTACAACGTGTTCTTTTAGCAAAATCTTTAATGAAAGACAGTGATTTATTATGTCTAGATGAACCATTTGTCGGTATTGATTTTAAGAGTGAAGAAATCATGATAAACATGCTTAGAAGATTAAAATCAGAAGGAAAACTCATCATAATTGTTCATCATGATATTCAAAAAGCCAAATTATATTTTGATAGGATCATCCTCCTCAATCGAACTATTAAATTTTTTGGCATGGCATCTGAAGCTTTAACAGAAGACAATATTAAAGAAGTATTTCTAAAGGAAGGCGTTACACCATGATTAATGAATTTATCTCATCCCTTATACAATATAATTTCTTAAGTCGAGCGCTGATTACAGCTATTGTAGTTGGTGTTGTCTGTGGCATTGTAGGTAGCCTCATCATATTAAGAGGTTTATCTTTAATGGGTGATGCTATGAGCCACGCTGTACTGCCTGGTGTTGCGATAAGTTATGTATTGAACATCCCGATGTTTATAGGTGCACTCATTACCGGTATGTTAACGAGCTTTCTGATTGGTTACATTGCCCAACACTCTAAAACTAAAAATGACGCAGCTATCGGTATTATCTTTACTGCATTCTTTTCCCTTGGAATTATTATCATAAGTCAAATTAACTCCTCTACTGATTTATATCATATTTTATTTGGGAATATACTAGCAGTAACTTCAAGTGCATTTTATACAACGAGTATAGTCAGTCTAATTGTTATCGCTTGTGTCATATTATTTTACAAACCCTTGCATTTATCAACGTTTGACCCTATTGCAGCTAGAATGAGCGGTTTAAATGTAAAAGTCATTCATTATTTTGTCATGATGCTATTAGCGCTCGTAACAGTTGCTAGTTTACAAACAGTGGGCATTATACTTGTCGTTGCACTACTTATTACACCGAGTTCAGCTGCATTTTTAATCACAAAATCATTAAAATCAATGATGATTGTCGCAAGTGTTATCAGTGCAATATGTGCGGCCTGTGGCATGTATATCAGTTACCTTTATAACTTACCAAGTGGCGCGTGTATCGTATTAGTCTGCTGCTTAGTGTACATGATTACATTCACCATACATAAAATGAAATTAAAATTTGCTTAGGAGGTTAAACATGAAGAAATTATTTATGCCATTACTCGCTATCATTATTTTATTAAGTGCTTGTAATGCATCATCTTCTAATGAAGACAAACATATAAAAATTGTAACAACAAATTCAATATTAGCGGATATGACTAATGAAGTGACAAAGTCTGACGCAAAAGTTACAAGCATCGTCCCTATTGGACAAGATCCTCACGAATATGAAATTAAACCTAAAGACATCAAAGCATTAACAGATGCAGATGTTATTATATATAATGGTTTTAACCTTGAAAGTGGAAATGGTTGGTTTGAAAAAGCATTAGAACAAGCAGGTAAAAAAATCACAGACAAAAATGTTATTCAAGCAACTGAAGACGTTACACCTATTTATTTAAAAGGTGGAGAAGGCGATAAAAATAAAATCGATCCACACGCTTGGTTAAGCATTGAAAATGGTATAAAATATGTCAATACAATTGAAAAGCACTTAAGTGATATAGATAAAGAACACAGTAAACAATTTAAAAATAATGCTAAAGAATACACGAATAAATTAGATAAACTACATCATAAAATGATAACAGCATTCAATGATATTCCCGAAGACAAACGTGCTTTTATAACAAGTGAAGGTGCATTTAAATACTTTGCGAAAAGCTATCATATAACACCAGGATATATTTGGGAGATTAATACAGAAAAACAAGGTACACCAGATCAAATGAAGCAAGCCATTAAATTTGTGAAAGACCATAAACTAAAGTCATTAGTTGTCGAAACAAGTGTTGATAAGAAAAGTATGCAAACATTAGCAGAAGAAACAAACCTTAACATTAAAGATGAAGTATTCACAGATTCAATCGGTAAAAAAGATTCTAAAGGCAACTCATATTACAATATGATGGAACACAATGCAGAAGCGATTCATAATAGTATGAAATAATGAAAAAACATACTAAGATTAGTAGCGAAGTAATCTACGACGGTAGATGAACTTCGCTACTTTTTTCATATTCTTTTTCATACCGTTGGTACTTATTTTAAGAATATGAAATAGTAGAAGAGAGAAGTACTCCGATCGGTCTCTAGGGTCATAGAACCCGTAGCAAAAACTGGAGAACTTCACTCTCCTTATGAATTCGATTTTAGTATGTTGGGTCCCTTGAGATCGTGTACAGGAAAATGAACTAAGTAAGGCTAAGTGAAGTTAAAGCTTCTTAAATTTAATAACTTAGGAGTGATTTTTATCGAATATTTTGGTATAGATGTTGGAAAAGGAAAGAGTTTTATTGCACATTATTCAAACAATGAATTTGTTAAAGAATTTGAAATTACCCACGATAATAATGGTTTTGAGTCACTAAACAAATATATAAAGGATTTCGCAGGAGTATATTTTTTATTTGAAGCTACTGGTATATATTCAAAAGTGTTAGAGAAATTCTGTACAGTTAACAACATTTCATTTTGTGTAATTAATCCTCTTGAGGCAAAATTACTAACTAATTCTTTAAGAAATTGGAAAACAGATAAATCTGATGCACATAAACTTGCCGTTTTAGCTAAAAATATAAATAAAAAACCTTCTAGAAATTTAATGGAAGAAAAATACGTAAAACTGAGAGAACTGACAAGATACTATGAAGAAATTAACAATCAACAAAATTACTTAAAAAACCAATTGATTCAGTTACTAGATATGACTTTTCCAGAATTACAAAACCTATTTAAGGATAGATATTCAAAATTGGCTTTACAAGTAGCTAGTAAGTTCCCACATCCTGACTTTGTTGATTCTAATGAAATTGAAGAACTAAAAAATACAATTAATAGTTGTACAGAAAAAAATCTATCAGAGAAAAAGAAAGCACAATATGCAAAAAAACTCGTAGAGTTCTCTATGGTCAGTTATCCTTCTGTTTCTAAAGATTCATTTTTAACAGATAAATTAATTTATGTGATTGAAGATTTATTAAATCTAATGAAACGGCATGCTTCTATAAAACAAAGGTTATTAGTGTTAGCTGAGGAATTCGAAGAATTTAAAATAATTAAATCTATTCCTGGCATTGGTGATTTAACAGCCATAATGATTATTGGCGAATTAGGTGACATCAAATCCTTTGATTCTCATAAACAATTGAATGCATATGTAGGCATTGATATAAAAAGATATCAGTCTGGTAAAACGCATTTTAAAGATAAAATTAACAAACGTGGAAACAAACATGCTAGATCATTATTTTACTTAATCATTAAAAATTTCCTGTTGGGTCAAAGGTTATTTAAAAATCATATTATCGACTATTATTACAAATTAAAAAAGCAGCCTAATGGCAAAGGCCACAAGACTGCTTCAATAGCTTGCGTTAACAAGCTACTTAAAACCATTCATTATCTAGTTATAAATAATAAAGAATATGATTATCACTTGTCTCCACACTGATAATCTATTCAAATAAATCATAACATATTGAAAAAATTATTAAATAATAAAGGCTTATTTAGTGATGCCAATTTTAAATACATTTTACTACGTAGTAGTTGACAAATCGTAGGAAAGAGGCCGAGATTTAATCATCTCGGGCCTCTTCTTTGTGTATATAACTTCCATTATTCCGAATTCTGGTAATTAGACGGGCGCTCGATTAGAGACATTTCTCAGAATTCTGTCCCTAACAACGCCTCTTACGGACACTTCTCAAATAATGTCTATTATTTTAATGTTGGATCATCTTTTTTCATGATTTGTTTATATTTACTAAATGTTTCTTTATCATTTTTAGAAAATGCTTCGTTCATCATTTGTCTTTTTTCGGCTCTTCTTCTTCAGTCTTTCTTTGTTTCTTTACGATCATACCTGAAGTTTAATGAAGTACCTTTTTTAGTAAATTCTTTCATATACATATATGATCCTGAATTATAAGCTGCTCTAATAATCATATGTCCTGCTACGGGAGATGTTAAATATAAGAACAGTATTGTTAATAATGTTCGGACACTAAAGTATTCTTGTGTCACTAAGAAATATATAAACACACCTGTCAAAGTAAGCAACACAGATAATGTAGAACTTTTAGTAGCGGCATGACTTCGAAGAAATGTATCTCTAAAGCGTACAATTCCTATCGCACTGATGAGCGCTGCTATTGAACCTAACAATATTGATAAAGCGGCAATTAAACTAACGATTTCGCTTAGATTCAAAGACACGACCCCCTTCTATGAAACGTGAAATACCTACTGTACTCAAGAAAGAAAGTATTGTGATAATCAAACTCGCTTCTAAATAACTGAATATATCATAAATAATGCTTAATACCCCTACTACGGAAACTAAAATCGCACCGATTGCATCAAAAGCAATGACTCTATCCGCAGTAGTTGGACCTATGATCGTTCTGAGAAGTACGACAACAATGGAAATACCATATATAACAAGCGCTGTTTTGATAATTGCTAAAATGATAAATGACATTATTTAAGCACCTCCCAGATTAGTTTTTCATATTTCTTAATTTGCTTCGTTAAAATTTCTTTTTCTTTATCTGAAATATCAATTGCATGTATAAAGAATCTTCTACCATCAGGTGAAAGTCTAAGCACGACGGAACCTGGTGTAAGCATAATAAGCAATGTTAACAATGTAATCGCCCAATCTTGTTTTAACGTTGTTTCATATGTTACAAGACCTGGATTAACTTTGTTTGTTTTAAATAAAATATAATTGATTGTTGTCATGCTTGAAGTCACAAGCTGATAGTTATAAACACATATAAACTTGAAGATTACCCAAACCTTTTTCAAGTAGAAGACATGTCCAAAGAATCTATGCATTAAATAAACAATAAAGATACCAATGAGATATCCACTTACAAAGGTTGATAAATGAAATTTATCTTCATCTTGGAATAGCGTCCATAAGAAGGCGATTAAAATATTTAATAACAACTGTGCCATTATTACTTCGCCTCCACTTCTACGTTTGGAATAATTTCTTTAATATATGACTGTTCATGTATGTTAAATTGTGCTGCTAATTCTGAAATGTTCAATATATATTGCGATGCTATACCTAATACGATAGTAGCTACTGTTAATATGATCATCGCGTATAACTTATGTTTAGAAAGTGGAACCCTTTCAACTTTAGGTATATCGTTTCTACCGAAGTACATCACTAAGAATATTCTTAGTAAACTGTACATGGCGATGACACTTGTAATCACCATCACGATGACACCAATTGTATAACCATTATCTAAAGCACCATTAATAATTAATAATTTCCCAGGAAATCCACTAAATGGTGGTACACCACCGATTGATAATATCGTGATAAAGAATATAATCCCTAGACTAGGATAATATTTAATTAATCCACCAAATTGATCATAATATCTCGTGCCTGATAATAATACGAAAGTACCTATGATTAAGAATAATAGTGTTTTGATAATCATATCGTGACTGACATAGAATATTGCCCCTGTAATACCATCACTATTATTCGCACTTAAACCGAGGACAGCAAATCCTATTGATAAAATAACTTGGTAAGCTGCAATCTTTTTAATATCTTTAAATCCTAATACACCGATACTACCGATGATCATTGTGATGATAGCCATTATATATAAGAGGAAATGTGTAACTTCCGGCTTTTCATCGAACATCAACACCATAACTCTTATCAATGCATAGACACCGACTTTAGTCATAAGGCTGGCAAACAAAGCTGCTAATTCAGTGTTTAAAGCTGCATATGCTTTCGGCAACCACATGAACATGACTAAGGCTGCTTTACCACCAAAGACGAAAATCATAATAACTGCTACTAAAGTAACGGTCGATGGTTGATTACTTTCAGTTATACGCATTGCAATGTGTCCAAAGTTCAAAGTGCCTAACGTTCCATATAAGTATGCTACGCCCATTAAGAAGAACCAAGAACTGACAACGTTAATAACAACATAGATAACACTCGCTCTTAGTTGTTCGATAGATTGTCCAAGTGTTAATAATACAAATGATGCTAATAACATAATTTCAAACATAACGTATAAATTAAAGATATCTGCTGTTAAGAAACTTCCGTTAACACCTGTTAATAAAAATAGTATAAAAGATGGTAAGAAATATCTATTTGCTACTCTTTCTCGTTTACCAAAACCAAAATATATAATAACTGTTACAACAAAACAAGAAACAGTCGTAAATAGAAGTGCTAATTCATCTCCGACAAACTGTATACCATATGGTGGTTGCCAATCACCAAAGTTAATAACAAGTACTTTATTTAAACTAACTTCTATAAGTAGCCATACCGAGATGATTGTTGTGATTGATAAACTCGTTACCGCGATACGTCTTGTTAAAGCTAAACGTTCTTTAAAGAAGAACAATATTAATCCAGTAATTAAAGGTACGAGTAATGGTACTAATATTAAATTATTCATCTACATCTTCATCCTCACCGCGTAACGCCTCTATTCTATTTACTTTCGTCAACTTAAATGTTCTATATATAAGTACGAGTAAAAATGCTGTAACAGCAAAACCAATTACGATAGCTGTTAAGATCAATGCTTGAGGTAAAGGATCGACATAATCTTTTCCTTCTCCATTAATAAGTGGAACATTCTTTCCACCAAACTCGCTCATGGATAAAATCATTAAGTTTGCTACGTGTGTATAAATTGCTGTACCAATAACAATTCGAATTAAGTTCTTAGACAAAATCATATATGTTCCTACAAATGTGAGTACGCCTATTATAATAACTAGTATTAAATTCAACTGTTATCACCACTTATCGCAAGCATAATTGTTACAACTGACCCTACTACAGTAAGTAGTATGCCGAGCTCAAAAAGTGTAACGCTTGATAAATGAATCTCACCTAACAAAGGCCACGTCATATAGCCATCTTCCTGTGTTAACATCGGATGTCCAAAGAACATTGGAATAATACCTGTCCCAATTGAAATGAGACATCCAATAATTGTAACTGCTCTAAAGTCTAATGGCATTGATTGAACGACTGTTTCTACATCAAAAGCTAAAAACATTAAGATAAAGGCTGAGCTAAAGACGAGTCCACCAATAAACCCACCACCTGGGTTATCGTGACCAGCAAGAAAAATATAAAATCCGAACGTCAAAATTATGAATATAGCAATTTTGGATATCGTTTCTAATACAACATCATTTTCTTTCATTTGGCTCATCCTTTCTTATCTTAAATTTAACTAATGTGAATATACCTAATCCTGCAATTAATATAACGATTCCTTCAAGCATTGTATCTAACGCTCTAAAGTCTCCGAGAATACCGTTAACGATATTTTTAACACCTGCTAATTCGTAAGCATTATCATAGTAGAATGAAATTTTGTCGAACAGGCTATCTTGTTGCATCATAATGACAAAGACCACAACAGATACTGCCATTAATAAAGCAATTGTTAATTTCACAATTTCACTGATAACGTTTGATGTATCTTTCTGAACGTTTGGTAAATGATAGAACACTAATAAGAATAATACTGTCGTAATCGTTTCTATAACAAGTTGCGTTAAAGCTAAGTCAGGTGCTTTCATAAATATGAATACGACCGCGATCGAATATCCGATGACACCATTTAAAATCGTCATTGTCATTCTCTCACGTATAAACATTAACGCTGTTGCGGTAATCACAATATTAATTAATATAATGATTTCAAATGTTGTCGCTTCAGTAATATGGTAATAAGCAATATCATATATACCGACTTGATAAATACCATATCCCATAATGACAAAGAAAATTACATAAATAATGTGTAAATATTGATTCAATTTATTGTTCATAATACCTTGAATTGAAAACGTACTGATACGATCTAATGTATCCATACCTTTTGTATATAGCGTATTGATTTCTAAGTTTTTAGAAAACTTACTATAAATAACATCCCATTTTGGCACGAGTATAAGAAGTGTCCCAATAATGTAAATGCCAAGTGTTAAGAATAATTCTACAGTAAATCCGTGCCATGCTTTAATATGTGGTAAATGAGCCATAATCTCGTTATCGTTGAAGATATCTCTTAATGCTGGTCCAATTAGGTATTCTCCTAGTACATTCGGTACAAAGAAAATAATTGGAACAAATAATACGATAATCATTGGTGAGATTAATAACCCACCTCCATCATGACGTGGTACTTTTGGTAATTGTTCTTTTTTAAGCTTACCGAAAAATGGTTCTTTAATGAGTTTAATACAATATACAAATGTAAATATACTGCCGACAAACCCAGCTAATATCATCACGTTAGACATCGTTTGATTAAAGATATCTGTGTGACCAGTTTCTACTAAACTCGTAAAGAATTTCTCTTTACTTAAGAAACCATTAAATAACGGAATACCTGCCATAGATAGTGCACTGATTGTCATGACAACTGCTGTTATTGGCATGATTGTTCTTAATCCACCAAGCTTTTTAACATCTCTTGTTCCTGTTTCATGGTCGATAATACCGACACCCATAAATAGAACACTTTTGAAAATCGCATGGTTAATTAAATGGAATAATGCTGCAAATAAACTCGCTAAAAAGATTTCATTATCTGCTTTAAAATTACTATTTAATGCTAATAGCCCTAAACCGATCATCGTCATAATCATACCGAGTTGACTGATTGTTGAATAGGCAAGCATGGCTTTTAAATCTTTCTTGTTAACTGCAAAGAATGAACCGACTAATAACGTCACTAAACCGATAGTAACAACTGTATAAACGACCCATGTACTTTGACCGATAATTGGTGTGAATCTTAATAATAAATATAATCCTGCTTTAACCATTGTTGCTGAATGTAAATAAGCGCTGACAGGCGTTGGTGCTTCCATTGCATCTGGCAACCAAATATGAAATGGAAATTGTGCAGATTTGGTAAATGCTCCGAGTAAGATTAAAATGACTGCAAGTACAAACCATGGTGATTCATAAATTTTATCAATCATACCGACTTGTTCAGTAATTGTATTCGTACCCGTAATGCTGTATAGCAAAATCAATCCAACTAACATTGCCATACCGCCAAACACTGTAATTAAAAATGATTTCAAAGCACCGTCTTGACTCTTTCTACGTTGATACCAATATGAAATGAGCAAGAATGAAGAAATACTTGTTAACTCCCAAAATGTATATAACAATATCGTATTATTTGAAAGTACGACACCTAACATTGCTAACATAAACATTAACAAATACGTATAAAATCTTGGAAGATTCTCTTTTTCATGGGAAAGATAATAAATGGCATATAAGAAGACACCTGCACCAATTAATGAAATAAGTAGTGCAAAAATTAAAGATAGACCATCCAAACGTAAATCTAAATTAACATCTACAAGTGGAATCCACTCTTGGAAATAAGTAATACTTTGGCCAGCATATATCGTCTTAATTTGACTTAAGAAATATATGGAACTTAGAACTGGCGCAATTAAACTTAGCCATCCAGCAAATCGGCTAAACTTTGTATTCATCGTCATGAGCACGATTGACATCACAACGATAATCATTAAAAACAGCCATATTAAAGCCATACATTAACCCCTTTCTCTCTATATATTAAGTTCAATTGTCGTTTCTTTTTTTATTGTCGTGACATCAATAAATTTTAAAGTTTCTATTAAAGATTGATGTCCGAGGTATTTTTGAATAATCGAAACTGATACCCCTGATTTGAAGGCATGATATGCAAAGGTCTTTCTTAACGAGTACAACCCGATATTCTTCAACCCTACTTCTTCAGCAGCAACATGTATAATTCGATAAGCTTGTTGCCTTGATAATTGTTTTTTTGTTTTGATGGACATAAACACAAAGTCATCTCTTTTTAATCCTTCTTCATAAATAAAAGTAGATAAACTCGATCTCAAATGTAACGGTATAACGACTTTAATTAAATCTTGTTCATCATTTATCCAATCTTGTTTAATATCATTATCCTCATCATATAAATCTTGGACTGTTAAATTAAGTAACTGGTTTACTTTCATACCTGTATGAATAGCTAAGCTAAACAATAAATAGTCTCGTTCACTATGTGATTTCAATACTTCATACATTGCTCTAATGTCATCTTTATTCTTAATTGGAGATACTTGTTGCATAAATTTGGTCCATCCTTCCTAATTAAGATACATATTTATAATAATATATATTTGAGTAACATGAAAGAAATTTATACATTTTTTTGTCGTTTTTACATACTAATTTCGATATATAAAGTGAAAGGAGGTTTTAATTATGGAAACAGTTAAAGACATTAACATTATTTTATTACATCAGTATTTAGATGAAGCTTCTAAAGTAAAAACTGTTCAACGTAAATTTAATGCAATTAATTTAAACGTTACACCAGAACAAGTTAAAACTTTTAAAGGCATTATCGAAACATTAAGTGACGAGAAATTTAAAGATGCGTATATCGTCAAAACAATACAGATAGAAAATTAATGCTATCTAAAAAATATTTAGGAGGTGAAAACATGAAAAGAGTATTGGAGTTAACATTCAAAACATCATTAGATAAGACATTTACTTTACAAATTGAAAATCCAAAAGCAGACTTATCAAGCGATATTGTTGAAGATGCGATGAATAAAATTATGAAGCTTAACTTATTTAACTTAAACAAAGGTGAGCTTGTATCAATCCATTCAGCACAATATATCGAGCGCAGCACACGTCAATTGATTAAATAAGTATTCTATAACAATAGAAGGGAGCGGGACAGAAATCTAATTTGTATAAAGAGATTTCGTAGTCCCGCCCCGGCAAGGATGACTAGAGTTGAAAAAAGCTTGCTACAAGCGCATTTCGGGTTCAGTCATCTACTGCCAATATACTAAAACAGGCTGAGACATTACTTTATGTCCCAGCCTGTTTTCTTATATATCTTTAACGAGCGTTTCGTATTTTTCTTTATGTGTTGCATCCATGAAATAGTAAACTTTTCTTTCATCTAGATTACTTCTATATTTATCGATTAAACCTTTTCTATATAATTTTGCTAAGTTTGTACCTATATTAGAAGGTCTTGTTTTTAATTCTAAAAGCTTCCCACTTAGAATTTCTTTAATTGTAATTTCTTTTGCAGTATATATTTCTTCTAAAATAATGAAATCAACGAGTGATAATTTCTTTTCATTCTTTAAAGTTGTCACTTTATTCTCTTAGTCGATCATTTGTTGAATGGTTTTGTTAAATGTTTCTATCAAGTAAAGCCCTCCCAATTTAAATTTTCCCGATTTTTAATAGTTCACAACACACAAATTTCATTAATTATTATTTTAACGTGTTTTAAATTCATATTTTGATTAAATCGATTAACATATTTGATTTATTATGAAGTATCTTCTCCATTTTATTTAATTAGGTAACATTTACATACGATTTTTGATATCATATTGTTAAATAAATAACTATATTGACAGAATTTGATGTTTTATTCCATAATTTGTCTTTATTTAGAGGTGATTATTTGTACAATTATAAGATTTCACTACATAAGGGAAAGTATCATTAACCCAAAATTACTCGGATATGGCGCTTTATGTTTCGTTTTAGAAGGTCATACAGAACTTACTTTAAATCATACGACTTATGAGTATAATGTTGGTGATTTATTTTATCTTCAAGATAACGATAATTATTTACCCATTATTAATAATGGATTGGTCGCTATACTTCATATTAGTTATGCGATGATGGAAAATTTAAGTGGAGAAGAAGCATTTGTCTTTAGAATCCCCCGTACTTCGAAGACTAATGAATTAGATAGATACAAACATGAAATTAAAGATTTATATATTAGAGCTATTCTTGCAAACTTAACAAACGTTAAAATTAGATGCAGTAATTACGTTGTTGAGATTTATAAGATTATGTTTGAACGTTTTCAAGTGGATACTAAAAATTATGGTCATATTGAAATTGAACTTAGCAGCCTTATTTATAAAGTAAAACAATATATTGATCAAGATTATCACTTAATAGTGTCGCAAGTCAAGTTTTATATCTCTCCTGAACATCTATCAAGAGAATTTTCTAAACAAATGGGGACAATATTTATTCAATATTTAAAGGAAACAAGACTTTTTCAAGCGACATATGCATTATTGTTCACGCAGTTTAAAACAGAACAAATCGCAAATAGTCATGGTTTTTCTAGTTATCATAACTTTAATAGACAATTTAAAGAGCAATTTCATGTAACGCCTAATCAATACCGTCTTCAATACCGTCTTCAATATAGACGTCATAAAAAAGATAAAGAAAATGAAGTAATTTCTAAAGAGGAAAAAGCTTCATTGATTTCAAAATTACAAAAATTGATGCATAATAAATCGTTTGTTCATGAATATAAAAGAATGGCATTTAGTGATGTACCATTTCAGACACTCTCAGCAAATCATAAGACATATTTACATATCGGTGATGTTTATGATTTTTATACACCTTTTCTAGGAGAAATTTTAGAAAATGTAGAGAAAATGACGGATACACCCATTATTGTTATTCTTTGAAACACACTATATTTAGACATACTCATACATATTCAAAAGACTTTAATATCAACGTTTATAAGAGGTAAGTCTAAAAATTATTAGATATGAATACTCATGTTAGTTCGCAACTTTGCGAAATATTTGCGAATTAATCTCTTATTACTTATAGATTAAATCCGAAGAATAAGAGTAAGGAATTCGAGATTTCATCTCAGTATTTTTCCACCCAATCTCTTCGTGAGACTTTTCACTAATCTCATTAGCATTATCATCTTTAAACAATTCAACAACTCTTCTCAGCACTTCTTCTTCTTTTTTATCAAAAATATATTCTTCATTAACATTAGACTTTATATACTCTCCTGTATAACTGTTCATATATCCAAAAGGTTCCCATTCTATAGAACCTTCTTCAACTAAGAGTCCATATAGTAAATCAGCTTTTTGAGGTACTGGGCCATAATGATTTTTAATATATGTTAGTCCTATCATTGACTTAGTGTATCTACTAAAATAAATGAAATCAGTATAAAACAGCAATTTATTCAATTTAGTTTTAGAGATATAATCTAACTTAGAAGCAAAATAATCGATAACTACTTCTAATTTTCTTAAATTCATTTTTTTAAAACCGTTGTTTATATCTACGTTGTCATCACAAAGTATTATTTCTATGGATTTTAATTCTTTATTTTCATTTAGGTCTTTTAATTCTTCGATTCTTTTTAAAAATTTGATCTGTAAACTCTCTTCTAAGTTATTTTTATTCATATTAAAAAGTTCTACTATTTTGTTAGTACTTTTTTTTAAATCTATATATAAACTATTATTTACCTTTGAAGGCAATGCTCCCTTTTCATAACGTGATATGCTAGCTTTACCTATGCCTGTAATCTTTGAAAAATCTCTTTGCGAAAGATTAAATGTTTCTCTAATTCTTTTAAATTCATCTTTTCCCAAAATATTATGTTTTGTTCTATATTTATCAAATGCTTTATTTATAGCTATGTTGTCTAATTCTTCATCAAATATTTTTTCGTGAGTATCAGAATCAAATCTAAAGTTAGAAACTACTTCAATATCCTCGTCTCTCACTTTAAAAACTTCAATATCGTTTTTAATATATGTGTTCATATAAATCACCTCTTTATAATTTATTTTTTGTATGGTAGAGTAAATGGCCCATTAGAAGGTTTAAAAGATAATACTTTGCATAAATTGTTGTTTGATAACTTGATTTTTATATATACTTGAACATCTTCAATCTCTTTTCCGAACTCCCAAACTTCTGTTCCATCACCATTATGATCAGGACTTGGTCCTCTATCATAATCTAAATAAGTTAACTCCATCAACTCTTCTACAGCTAAATCTATGTCTAAACCTAGTACCGTTATTCCATCATATGTTCTAGGAATAAATTCCACACCTTTACTTATTTGTGTTTTAAACTCTACTAAAAATCTATTAATATGATTTATTGATGTTGTTTGATTTTTACACATTGTCACGGCACCTATCTTAGTGGTATCTTTTGATACCATTTTAACACGTTTATTTTCCATACACAAATTTTTTAAGCTGTTATTTTAGCCAAATTAGTTTTTTGTCTACAAGTCTATTTATAACTACAGTTGTATTATTTAACCAATACTATTACTCATTTTTGAGTAACAGACTTTTTTGTCCGTAACCTATTTTATTGAACTTGCTCAAAATTGTGCGTGTTCCCTATTACTCAAAGCGATTTTTAGGCAAGTTAGCCTATATAACTCCCCACATAAAAGTATTAACTGTTGTCTGAATTATAATAATTAATGGCCATAATACACCTTTTTATCAATTAAAACTTTAGTACTCTTTATCTTCTTCATCATATTTTGAACGGTAAGCACTCATACAAATACTTCTTGCTTGTGATCTTTCTCTAGTATTCAACTCGCACTCTCTTAATTCACTCTCTTGAACGATTTGCTCATTATCTTTTATGATATATCCTTCTTTATTATAAACATTTACATCGTGATATAAAGTATCATCGATAGTTATACTCTCATTGCTAGATATAGAATATTTAAAACGTTCACTTTCATATGTTATAAATGGATTACTAGATTTAATAATTGTGTAGTTTTTAGTCTTTATATCTATTAAGTACTCTTTTTTGTTTTTTTCAACAATTTTCTTTATATCACTTAATTTATTATATAATTCAAGAGGACTATGTAATTCACCAGGATTTTTTAAATCAAATTTGTTTTTTAGTTTTACTTCAACCTTATTATTATATGCTTGATACCTAACATATAAAATCTCATTTTTATACTTTTTATTTATTTGTTTTAAAGTCTTATCTTCATAGTTACTTATTATTCTTTCAGCCTTACTATTTTCTATTTGCTCTTTTATTTCCATAACACTCTTCGGTATAAGTACAATACTTATTACACCTAATAACACTAATAATAAAATCCTCTTTTTTGTAAACATTCTCTTATTCGTCCATTCCTAAATATTTCTATAAAAACACTTTAAACTACTTAAGCATTATTCAATTAATATTTAAAACTTTAATACATTACGTTATATTACATATTTAGCAATTTTATTATATCCTATTAGTTATAATTGTAGTACTTTTTATTTTTAACCCTACTCTTTTTATATGCCAATTTATTTAAAACAATCATTCGCCTATAACTGTTGGTATATTTGAGTTATACGGCTATTTTCCAGTTATTAAATCCCTTTAAAAATTAGCATAAATTGACTTTAAATATTATGCTATACCTATCCTAAAACTATCCCTTAATAATACCCTGCTACACTCAAGCAATACATATCATTAATCATATATTCAATGTAGTAATTTAGTGTTTTTAAACATAACAAAAGAGATCACCATTAAGGCAATCTCTCAATCATTTCGTTATATAGTTGTCTCACACGTTCTCCACTTAAATTAAAATACTTACCTACTTCTCTATATGTCTTGCCTTCACTTAACAATAAGAATATAAAATACTCCTTATCACTGGCTACCTTCTCAATGATTGATTCTATTTCATTAAAGCGTATATGCGCATCTATATCATGATCGTGCATAATTTCAGCATCATCATTCAGATTAAAGAATGTGTCTAAATCTTCATCTTGATAGTTAATAGGCTTAGCTAACTTGTGGAAATTAGAGATAAACTCTTTCATTTCCTGCTTATCATCTATACAGTACATGCTTTATCCTCCACTTTAAATGTTGCTACCTCGTTAATAGGCTTTATTTGCTCTATATCGCTTGTTTTTCGACACGCTTTATACAAATCGACTTGTAAACCTATCAATCACATCAAAGTCTTTTACACGCCCATTAGTAGCCATGTAACGCATGATATCTCGTTGCTCTTGTAATGTATAAGAACTGATTACTCGCTTTAATATCTTTAATCTTTCATCAGACTTACGCTTGTAGTAGCTTAGCTTATTTTTTTCTTCAACGATATATATAACCAGCTTGTCTAGTGGATAAGAAGTGGATACCAATCGACCATTTTCATCAGTGATAACATGCGACATATTTAAGTGATACATACTCTCTATTTGCATATTCATAGCTTTAATCTTACTATTAATAATTTTCGGGTTAAACTTCATCAATAACTCATACTCTGTGAACTTATTTTTTTCAAAGTCTGGTAGCATTTAACCACTCCTTATACATTAATCAATATCATCAACAAACGTAACTTCTCCCACACTTAAATTATGGTTTTCAGTCCATATACTATGGTATTTGCCTAATAGATCTCTTGCTTTATTTCTATCGCTTGCTTTAATAGGTACTTCAATCAATTCAACATGTTCATTATAGATAACGTTTAAACGCTTAGTAACAGGGTTTTCTACATACTCGCCACGCTTAACCACAATCTCTTTAGTTTCAGTTTCTTCGCCTGTTGCTGCTCTTGATAATAGATATAATAATTCTTGTGCTTCAAGTACACCTTTTTCCATGAGTTCTTTCTTTTGACTATCAATGTAATTTTTAACTTTATCATTCTTTAGCAGTCTACTACCTGCTACATGAGCGCTTGTTTTACTATATCCAGCGTTTATAGCTGACTGAGTAATGTTTAATGATTTAAGGTATTCATCAGCAAAGCGTTGTTGTTTAGTGCTTAGTTCATTCATATAATCACTCCTTATATATTAATAAAACCAAACCAATTAAGGCTTGGCTCTGTGTATTACTTAATTTCTGAATCTACTAATTCTGTTACGGATGTTATTGATACTTGCCCTTCATCATTTTTAAGTACAGAAACACCCGTGTGATTCATTCCACTGTTCTCTAACACTAAATAATCTTGTTCTTTTTGTTTATAATCCTCGTCATATTTGAAAGGATTTAAAGCTTTATCTTTAATTTCTGTAAATCTTTCATTAATTTTGGCTTTGTCGCTATCTGTCATTTTTTCATCTATCATATTTTGATATATACCAACTTCAAAAACTGAAATATCTTCAAGATTAGCATTGTTAATTTCATTAATTAGATCATGACTATCTAATAGCGATAATCTCGCTTGTAAATCTTGTCGTCTGATTAACTCTAATTGTGGGTTATCATGATTTTTATATGTGTATTGTTGTTCTATGCCTTCCAATTCAGCTTGTAGCTTTGACATTCTATTCTGTGCATACTCTTTCAACTCATTTTGTAGAGCAATCGCTTTTGGTCGTTGCTCTTTCGCAATAAAATCTGATTTAAACTGGCGTTTAACCATTAATCTTGTTTCTTTAATCAAATCATCAATTTTACTTGTGATATTATTGTATTGTTCATCATTGAAAAGTGTGTTCCATACAGTCATTATTGATTACCTCTTTCATCTTTAATTTCAATCGATTTTAATGCTTCTAAACGTTTGATATTACCCTTTATAATGCTTTCGATAGTGTTTATTGCTTCGTCTTTATCTTGCTTACTTGTGATGATATAGTAGCCTCTTTTGTCCCTCGTACGACAACTACCAATCGGATATTTAAACCTTAAAACGAGATCGTTGATAATACTTGCTAACCATCGATAATTTGCTTGATTGATTTCAAGACGTAATTGTCTCAAAACTTTATCTCTAGTAATATACTTGTTAGGTGCATTTGTTATCACATCAACTACTTGGCGGTGGTCTGTGGGTAATTCTTGCACCCTTTGTTTTTCTAATACTTTTACCATTTACATTCCTTCTTTCTGTTTTTTAGATTTTTATTACTTATCAAGTTCAACTTGAATCTTGATAACTACTCATATAAAGCCCTCCTTATGCTATGAACGTATAATTAGCAACTTTATTAATTTGTTCAATCTCTTTAATAACATTCTTTTTATTATCATTAATCACTGTTGGTGCAATTACCTGCAATGCTTTGATTACATCTTCTATCTCATTTATTGTTAAATCTCTTGAGTTTAAGTAAATGTATTTCTTTAGATTTAATCTACTTGGTGCACATTCATCATTAATTGGTATCCTCTGCAGACAAGCCAATTCTGATTTTATTTCTCCATCTTTAGTCTTTGTCATTTTTCGATATACTTGTAGCTTGTTTAATAATTCCAGCGTCTTATTTAATGGTTTAGTCATTTTCATTTCTCCTTTTTGTATTTGTCCCAAAGTACCCCATAAGTACCCCACAAGGCTCCCAATGGCTTGGGTACGATTAAAACTACATAAACATTGATATATCAACGTTTATTATTAAAGTTCCCGAAGTTCCCATTATTTTGTGTTCAACCTATATACTATGTGGACAAGAGTAGTAAGTTCATTTACTCGTTACTACTATATATACCTTAGTATTATTGGGAACTTTGGGAACTAAAGGTAATATACTCGCTTTAAGCATTGATATAAAAGCTTTTTAAGAGTTCCCATTACTAATTATAAAAAGGTAACTGCATGGGAACATTGGGTACTCAGCTATAATTTTTCATTTCTAAACTCAAAGCCCAATTCTCTAATCACTGATTGGCTAATAGCATAACCTCTATATTTTTTGCCATTTGTTTTTACTGATTTCTGCACCCTATCAGCATCAGTTACTAGATACCCTCGTTCTTCCCATTCCTTAATGATTGTCCTTAACTCATGTCCTAAATAGTTCTTCATCGGTTTAGATAACACACATAAGTAATCTTTATGGAATATCGCCTTTAATTCGGTATTGTATACTTCGCTATATCCAGCACCAGTTATACTATTTCTACTCGCATCTAATTCTTCTAGTAACCCCTCTAACAATTCTCTAGGTTTATCTAGTGTCTTATTGGTGTCTAACATTCTATGAAATGCAGTATCAACATTTTTATAGTGATCGTGTTCAAAGCCTGCAATGTCATTTAGTATTTCGCCTGCTACCATAAGCACTGCAAAATATCTTGCTACACGTTGCATAACTTCGTTTTCTCCTGCTTTATCAATATAGATACCTTCATACGCTTTAAAGCTATCTTTGTAGGACGCTTTTTGCTTACTATATTGTTCTATAAACACTAGTCCTAAATGCCCGTAATTGCTCTCTATTCCTGCGTATAACGCTCTTATATTCACATCATCATTGAATGGTTTATCTTGTAATGTTATTACTCTGGCACTCACACCAGCTTTCTCATTACCATATTCAACTATTGAAGTTTCTCCTGTGCTTAGTAAAATATTGTTCCACGTTTTTACTACATCGACACTCTGAACGTTCCCTCGACCTTTACTCTTGCCACCACTGAATTGATATACGACATCACTTAATAGATATGGTTTAGCTTTACGTGTGTCGTCATACATACTTGGAAAACTATTTAAGATACTCGCTTTACGTTCTAAATCAATAGGTGTCGTGTTCCACTCGTTTATAAGTCTTTCAGTACCCCAAATGCTAGCAGCAACTCTTAAAGCTGTTGTCTTACCCGTACTCGTTTTACTCGCCATATCTACTACAAATGGATCTACATTAAAATCATGTAATAAGATTGAACCTAGTGAAGCATATACGAATGTCATAACCATTGGACTCTGTTTGATTGGCTTAAATACCTTTTCTGCATAATCTTCGAGATTACCCTTTGTTTTAAAAGCATTAGCAAGTTGTCTATAGCCATCTTCATGTATTACAAGCCTTATTTCATCATCAATTAAAGGGTGGATAAAATGACCTTTTACATGTCCTAATCTTGTAGCTATGTTTTCATCTGGTATATTATTCAATCGCTTAAACATTGATATGAAATGCACCAATTCAGTACGATTGATAGTATCTACATCAAGTCCTTTGTTAGCTAAATTTATAATGTTCTTACTATCAGCTATTTCTGTTGCTTGTACTGGTATCGTTGTAATTTCTCCAGCTCTTTTAAATTTCATTTCATAGCTGATTATCAAACTCTCAATATCTTTTAATCGTTTTGTTATAAATGGTGGTGTTGATGTTATTGTTACAGTTACGATTTCTTTATCATCTCCACGACCCTTTTCAACCATTTTATATAACCAGCCGTTTTGTTGAATTTGATAACTTTCTGGAATGATGTCATTTTCTAATATTTCTTTTTTCTCATTAATTAGTTCATCTATTTCATTAGGCATTTTCAATTATCATCACTCCTTATGTTTATCTTGTAGTGTTTTTTATAGATACTAGCGAATATTTTATTGAGTTCCTTTTCTGCTAATGGTGGTGTACATAACGTTTGATTATATGAGTAGGCAAGCCAATAAGCTAATTTATCTCCTACATTCTTAGCAAGCAATAAACCCACTAAAGACGTCAAAGTTTGGTTTCTACTACCATTTACTACACCGTCTGCTACATCGTCCCAGAAAGCTTGTGTACGCTTGCCAGCACTATTGTTTTTTGGTTTGTGTTGCTTTATAGCTTTCATAAGAAAGTCATAATCTAGAATAGGTTTATCGTTATACTTGAATACAAATTCTGAATCCTTATTTTGCTTAACACTGTACGTCATAGCTTGGCTTGGTACTTCACTCGATTCATCGTATTTCTCATTTATTACCTCGCCAATCATTTGAATTGCTTTCCTGTACAATGTAGCTTTAATTGGTTTACTTATTGGTATCAATAATCTATAGCGATTGCCCTTATATGTGTGATTGAATGTTGAGTAAATCGTGTAAGCAGCATTTCCTAATTTGTTGTTTACTGTCTTTATAAAATCCAACTTATTATCTAGATCATCATAATCAAGAATGAGCATGTTCCTATCAATCATATTGGCATCGTTTCTAATTTTTTTATCATCGCTATTAGTCCCAGCTAGGAATACGCCACGTTCGTATTTATCCTCACTAATTGCTGGTATTGATAACTTTTTAACTAAATCAGAGTATTTTATATGATGCTCTTTCTTAAAGCTATCTGCATACACATTTTTATATTCGAGAATAGTTAAATTCACATCATTTTCTATCTTTATCGGTTTATAACTCATGTTTATACCCTCCAAATAATTCATGGTTTGTGGTATGATGAATACATATTCGGTTTATTTATTATTTTTATGACCTTTAGTAGTTGGAGCTACTTGAGGTCTTTTTATTTCTGATAATAGAATTAGTCCCCAGCATGTAATACTGCTTAATAAACAGGCAAAATAAATAGCTTGTATAGTTGTTAATCCTATAAGCATGAGGGTTATACCTAAAATGCTCATCAATGCTATAAGGCATAAGTATTTAGCCATTTTCAGCACCTTCTTCATTCAATTTATTCAATTCTGAATCAAGGTTTTTCAAAAGCGCCTGCATCTCTTTCTTGTAAAGTAACAATAGTTCTTGCGATTGATTTGTTTTAATTCTTATCTCTCGATAACTTAACGCAAAGTTTTCAACTTCTTTTCTATTTTCAAGTTGTCTCTGTTCAAAATAATCTTCAATCAAGTAGTAATTGGTCTCTACCAAATCACTTATTTTATCTTTCAAAATTTCTAGATCACTTTTTATACCCAAAATTCCCAATATTTTTTTATTCATTTTTAAAGTCCTCCATTTATAAATGTTTTTTATTTCTAGCTTTCAGATACTTACGAAATGCATCAATATCAACTACAGTTAGTGTTGCAGAAAGCGAAAAATAGAGATCTTCTACACCTTCATTATTTAGATCATACTGATTGAGTATGCGACTTACTGTACTTCTACTAATTCCGAATAGTTCTCCTATTTGTTTAGGTGTTGCGTAAAGTGGCTTTGTAATTACTTTTACATCATCAGTAATTACATTTTCCCTAGTCGGTAATTGTTGTAGTTTTGTTCTTGGCATTGTCTGAATCCTCCTTATGCTTAATTGATAAAAGTAATTCTTCACGCTCTACAAGTATTTTTCCTTTGATTTTTATATGAGGAATGACGTTTTGTTGAATCAATTTGTAAACTTGTCTTTCGCTCATTCTTAATAGTTCTGCAGTCTCTTTCACAGTTAAAAACATAGAATCCCCCTCCTATTCTTTTAGGAATATTAAGAATTATTTATATTCCCTATAATTCCTTGAGATAAATATAAACTGAAACTTTAGGAAAGTCAAGGAATTTCTTGTATTATTTTTATTCCTAATATATTATTGTAGTTGAGGTGATTAAAGTGAACGAAACTGAACAAAATAACATTAAATTGGAAATTGGGAGATTTTTAAAAAGTATTAGAGTATCTAAAAATAAAACTGCCAAACAACTTGGTGACAAAACAGGATATTCTCAAAGTCATATAAGTGGTATTGAAAACGGAAAGAAAACTATGCCTAGCAAACAGTTTATAGAAAGTTATTTGATGTATCTAAAGGATAATTACGAGGAATTTAACTATTATGCCGATAAGATAAACAGTATTTCTAAAGGTCAGATACAATTAAATAAAATTGTAGAATTTGATTCGAAGAAATTTTTTGATTCGTTAAATGCAATGGCCATACCTTATCAATTTAATTTTTATGATCATAATGATGAAAAACAGGTTTCTATTTTTCAAGTTCCAATTAATGATATACACTTCCATTTATCTGACATAAATAACTTGAAATTTTACAAAACAATTAAAGTGACTGAAAAAGATAAAAAGAATATTGAAGAATTAATTGATTTATACTTTAAAAATAAAGCAAATATAATCAGAGAAATTAGAAATGAATTTGTACACAAAGATACAAGTATAAATGAATTAGAAAAGACCTTTTCTGAAATAGAAAATAAATTAAACAAGGAGTGATATAAATGTGGGTGCGTGAATCAAAGGACAAAGACGGTAATACCAATTATCGCTATTTAGAACGCTACACTGATCCGTTAACAAATAAATATAAAACTGTATCTGTTATACGCAATAAAAACAATGTACGCAGTCAAAAAGATGCACAATTAGAACTAAATAGAATCATTGAACAACGTATTAAAGACCTAACTCCTAACACGCTTAAAACACTCACATTTCATAAAGCGTGTGATGAATGGCTGCAACATTACATCAAACACTCTGGCTCTAAAGAAACGACAATAAAAGAGAAAGAGAGTAATATCCGTACAGTTAAGAAATCTATAAAATCAGATATACTTATAACGAAAATAACTCACAAATACTTACAAGATGTTATAGATAACTGGTTTAATAGTGGGACTATGGGACGTTCACACATACAAGCGCTAATGATTGCTATACGTTCAGTGTTCAAATATATAGATAAGTATTACGGTAATTTAGATATTTCATTATTAGATAGAGTGGATATACCTAAAAAGGCTATCACTAGAGATGAGTTACAAGCAAAAAGAGAGAATTACCTAGAGGATAGCGAACTAAAAGAGTTGTTAGAGTGTATGGATTACCTCATTAAGAATAAAAAGCATGCTGGTCGCAAGCGCAACTATATGATGGTTAAATCTATAATAGAATTTCAAGCTAAAAACGGTATGCGTATAGGGGAACTTCTAGCCATTCAACCAGATAACATAGATTTTGATAATAAGACATTGCTAATTGATGGAACTATTGTGTGGAAGAAAGATAATGAAACGGGTGCATTTGGTGTAAAAGACACCACTAAAACAACTGCTAGTTATCGTACTATTGGCTTAACTACTCAAAGTCTCGCCATTTTAAAATCAATCATGCTAGATAACAAGAAAGAGAATCAATGGAATGAGCAGTTTATTGATAGAGGGTTTATATTCACTAATACTGCTGGTAGTCCAATGGATCTAAATAAGGTTAATAATATCATTGCAGAAGCAGTAGAGATTAGTTCTATTAAGAAACGAGTTACCACACATACACTACGACACCATCATATATCAACGCTGGCTCAGTTAGGCATAAACTTAAAAGCTATTCAAGACAGAGTGGGACATAGTGATTATAAGACAACACTAGCCATATACACGCATGTTACGGATAAAATGGCTCAAGATATGATGAATAAATTAGAAGGGATAGGGAGTTAGATGGAAAATAAAAATGACTTTAAGAATTTGAATATTATAGTTGGTAAAGAAAGTTATAATGACAAAAAAGATATATTTTCGACTGATGAAATAGATTCAAATAGTAAATCTTACTGTTTTTATGAAAAATTTAATACTGTAGCATTTATGATTAAGAATCAAACACCTTATAAACATACGTTTGAAAATATTCTAAATCTAATTTACTTCAATAAAAATAGTTCCCTAAGAAAACGATATACAGAAATTTTACGTGACAAGCAAAAGTTTATTGACGAAATGTATGAGAATAATATAGTTTTTATTAATCAAGATGAAATTTCTAATGTTAATCAACACTTATTGTTAAATTGTAACTCTATTTTAATTTGTGGTGTTGAGGCAGAGGAAAATATTAGTAAAATAATCAATCAAAGAACTGGATATAAACCTAAAATATTTTACGCTATACACCCTTCTCCAAAAAATGTTTCTGAAATTAGATATATTGATGATTGGGTTGATATAAAAACTACAGGGAAGTATGAATCTTATCATCATAAAGTTAAAAAGAATTTTATGATTAAATGAGCCAAAATCTCGGCTCTTTTTTTATATTCAAATTATCTATTTTTTCACACTCTGCGAAAAAATTGCGAAATTTTTATAAAAATATACACAAAAATAACCCTCTAGCCTGATTGCTAAAGGGTTTTGTTATACGTTATATATTATTGCTCTTCATTGTTCAATGAAGACTTTCTTTAGTGAAGAACATCAAAATCATTATAAACAAAATTTAGCTTTTTGTTTAAGTATGTTTTCAGATACGAGGATTATACCTGCCATAAAAATATATGATATTGATTATGAAGACGACAACTTTAAAAATAACTGGCATGAATTAATAGATGCCATTTACAATTATTTTTATAACAAGAACGGAGAAATCTTCTTTGATGTAGATTATAGTGATATTCATCATGTTAAAAAGCAAATTAGAGAAACAAAGATGAAATTACCTGATATACATATTGGAATAAATGCGCCAAATCCATTTCTGAATATATATGAAGAATTAGAGATTGATTTCTCACAATATGAAGATATTGATGCTTTTGCATTGAGTTATAACTTTAACGACTTGTATAACTTAGATGAAATCAACAATTATGATATCGCAGACATTACAAACCAACATACGAAACAACTCATTCAAAATATGGCTTATTTAAAATCAAAAGATAAACATGTTATTCCTATTGAATGGAATATATTAAACGGTGATACATATACCAGTAAAAGCTTTTATTTTAATGCGTCCATTATGTTAAAGCATTTAATGAGTATTACGAATTACATATCTGGTATAGGATTTTTGTTAATGGAAGAAGCCTCTGCTAAATATTCAGCCATTGAACAGCCTTTATCCTTATATTTAAAATATCACTGTAAAAGTCCAACGAATTATTTATTATCTATACTGAGTCATTTTAACGGTCATGAATTTTATGAAGGTCCAAACTATATAAAATTTGAAATTCACAATAAAATATTCTATTTATTATTTAACTATGAACTTTATCATCCGCATGATATCAACTATCAAAATAATATCGGAATTATATTATCTTATCGTGACATCCCATTTGATAAATTCAGAGTTACGAAAATTACTTTCGACCAAGACAATGGAAATATCTTTAAAGCGATTAGAAAGTTAGATCATACTCATGGTAACTTGGACTTCTTGAATACTGTATTATTAGATAGGTATTGTTCGCCAGATATAGAAATGGCAGATTATAATACAAATAAAATTGATGAAACTTATTTCTTAAAGACGAACGCTGTACAATTATTAATCGTACAAAATAGAGGATAGAAACACATAGTCAAACAAATTTATTAACAATCAAAAAAATCTTGGGCATCGGTTGATGTCCAAGATTTTTTCCTACGATTTGTCAACTACTACGTAGTAAAAAATATTTAAAATTGGCATCACTAAATAAGCCTTTATTATTTAATAATTTTTTCAATATGTTATGATTTAGATGAATATATTATCCGTGTGGAGACAAGTGATAATCATATTCTTTATTATTTATTACGAGATAATGAATGGTTTTAAGTAGTTTGTTAATGCAAGCTACTGATGCAGTCTTGTGGCCTTTGCCATTAGGCTGCTTTTTTAATTTGTAATAATAGTCGATAATATGATTTTTAAATAACCTTTGACCCAACAGAAAATTTTTAATGATTAAGTAAAATAATGATCTAGCATGTTTGTTTCCACGTTTGTTTATTTTATCTTTAAAATGCGTTTTACCAGACTGATATCTTTTTATATCAATACCTACATATGCATTCAATTGCTTATGAGAATCAAAGAATTTGATATCACCTAATTCGCCAATAATCATTATGGCAGTTAAATCACCAATGCCAGGAATAGATTTAATTATTTTAAATTCTTCAAATTCTTCAGCTAACATTAATAATCTTTGTTTTATAGAAGCATGCCGTTTCATTAGGCTTAATAAATCTTCAATCACATAAACTAATTTATCTGTTAAAAATGAATCTTTAGAAACAGAAGGATAACTGACCATAGAGAACTCTACGAGTTTATTTGCATATTGTGCTTTCTTTTTCTCTGATAGATTTTTTTCTGTACAACTATTAATTATCTTTTTTAGTTCTTCTATATCATTAGAATCAACAAAGTCCGGATGTGGGAACTTACTAGCTACTTGTAAAGCCAATTTTGAATATCTGTCCTTAAATAGGTTTTGTAATTCTGGAAAAGTCATATCTAGTAACTGAATCAATTGGTTTTTTAAGTAATTTTGTTGATTGTTAATTTCTTCATAGTATCTTGTCAGCTCTCTAATTTTTACATACTTTTCTTCCAATAAATTTCTAGAAGGTTTTTTGTTTATATTTTTAGCTAAAACAGCAAGTTTATGTGCATCAGATTTATCTGTTTTCCAGTTTCTTAAAGAATTAGTTAGTAATTTTGCCTCTAGAGGGTTAATTACACAAAACGAAATCTTATTAACGGTACAAAATTTCTCCAATACTTTTGAATATATACCAGTAGCTTCAAACAAGAAATATACTCCTGAGAAATTCTTTATATATTTCTTTAGTGAATCAAAACCATTATTATCATGGGTAATTTCAAATTCTTTAACAAATTCATTGTTTGAATAATGTGCAATAAAACTCTTTCCTTTTCCAACATCTATTCCAAAATATTCGATAAAAACCACTCCTAATCTTCTAATTTAAGAAGTTTTAACTTCACTGAACCTTACTTAGTTCATTTTCCTGTACACGATCTCAGTGGACCCAACATACTAAAATCGAATTCATAAGGAGAGTGAAGTTCTCCAGTTTTTATTACGGATTCTTTGACCCTAAAATCTATTCGGAGTACTTCTCTCTTCTACTATTTCATATTCTTAAAATAACTACCAACGGTAAGATAAAGAATATAAAAAAGTAGCGAAGCTCATCTACCGTCGTAGATTACTTCGCTACTAATCTTAGTATGTTTATATTTAATCTAATTCTAAGTTAGTACGATAGTTATCTACGACTTCTTTCTTACTTGAATCGCTAGGTACGAAATAATACAATCCATCATCTAGAATTGTATCTTGACCTTCTAATTGATTTCTATCAACATTATCTAATGCGTCACTATATTTAGATCTTAAACTATTAATTTGTGAAATTTTTAAATCTGTTTGAACATTATCACCTAATGTATCAAAGATTTGGTTGATTTTCGGTAATGAACCGATACTTACTAATTCTTTTGCTAATGCTTGGATAACAAGTTGTTGTCTTTCTTGTCTACCAAAGTCTCCACCAGCGCCATCTTCTTTTCTACTTCTAATAAATGCTAAAGCTTCGTCTCCATCAAGCTTATACTTTTGACCTTTAACATATGAATTACCTTTAACAGTAAATGTTGCATTACTTTTAACAGTTACGCCACCTGTTTGGTCTACTAATTCTTTAACACCATCCATATTAATCGTCGCATAATGGTCAATTGGTACATTCATTAATTTCTCTAAAGAATTAATAGCCATCTTTGGTCCACCATATGCATATGCATGGTTAATTTTCTCGACAGAATCTCTACCTACGATTTGAGCTCTCGTATCTCTAGGTACACTTACCATAACAGTCTTTTTCTTATCAGGATTGATAGATAATAATAAGATTGAGTCTGATCTTTCTTCTCCACCTGCTGCTGCTCTTGTTGAATCTGAATCTATTCCGAATAATGCGATAGATATCGGATCACCATTTGTATCTACTGCTTTCTTTCGTAATTCTGATTTATCTCTGTCTAATGGATTATGTATTGAATTACCTAATGCGAAGAATTTATAGACAAAAAATGCGATCACTAATAAAAATACGAGTAATAAAATAATGACGATTGTCGTTACTATTTTGAATGCAGTTGATTTCTTTTTCTTTGCAGAACGCTCATATTGGTTTGCCACGTGTTCTCAGTCCATTCTATTTTTTTCTTTATTATACATTTATTTATCCCATATTTCCATATTGAACACAATTACGTGCACAACTTAAATTTTATTTTAATAATTTTATATTTTATACAAAGATTTTCGACTTATTTCTGGAAAATCTATACATTATATGATAGAGTATTCTTGTAAATCTACAACGTTACTTGTTTTTTAATTTTAATGACATATTAAACGGGAAAGAGGATGAGATTCGGCAATCTCATCCTCTCTTTTTTCGTCTATTTGTTTTAGATTTAATAACTTTTGTTTCTATATTAAACTCATCAGGATATCTAATTCTTACAACATCCCCATAAAATAACCTTTGTTCTCCGTATCTTGTACATAAAGATAACTCTGGGTATACTTCTTCTACTTTTGCAATATAATTATATGACTTATCCCTTTTCAATACATCAATATAATAGCCAGGTTTAATACCTTTATTTGTTCCTGCATTAATAATAAATGACGTATCATCTAATATTCTTATAATTTCCACTTGTTTCATGATTTCACGCTAACTTTCTTTAATTCTTATTATATGAAATGTGATGATAAGCACTTAGATGACTGTTATGTTCGTTTCATAGAGTTGAAGAATATTTATATAATTTGTCTTATGCCATTTCTTTTCTTTAATATATTTAAACTTTTTTTAAATTATTTATATCATTACATTACATTTTTTGGCAATAGGTTTATTAGTTAAATTGTACTATTTTTTTATTATTTTTTCAATATAATACTTAATAGAAAGAGCATGGACAAACGTCCATGCTCTTTCAACATACTATTCAAGATACAATTCCACTGCATCTCTTGTTTTGCTCATCGTTACAACGTGTTCTTCATAATTTCTTGATAAATAACTATAGAAGAGAATATCTATTGTCATAAGTTGAGAGATAAGAGAACTTGTCGCTGCTAATCTTAAACTTTTTTCTGAACTTGCATCATGAATTAAATATATATCAGAAACTTTTGCTAAAGTAGACTGTTCTGACTGAGTTAAACCAACTATTTTTACACCATATTTTCGAGCTACTTTGGCTAAAGATAACGTCTCATGATTCTCTCCTGAATTCGATATACCAATCAGCACACAACTATCGCTATGTGAAGCAATGGCTGTAACTAAAAAGTGTGTGTCTAAAGAATGAATCACTTGCTTACCTATTCTAGTAAACTTCTGATACAAATCTTGAGCAACCAAACTTGAAGCACCCACACCAAATACGATAATCGTATCTGTAGCATATAATTGATCAACAACCTGCTCAATATGTTTACTCGAAATATTCTTTTCTGTCATTTCAAGTGTATGAGAAGCTCTTGTAATAAGCTTCTTACTAATTGAGTCGACTGTTTCATCTTGTTTAATTTCTTGATAAATACTTTGCTCATGTTGCGGTAAATATCTAGAAATTGCTAACTTCAGGTCTGTGAACCCTTTAAATTCAAGTTTGTGTGTACATCTAATAACAGAAGCTGCACTTGTATTTGTTAATTTGCCAAGTTCTTTAGCGCTCAAGTTAATTGTGTTCTCAGGATGTTCAATAAAATATTCTGCAATACGTTTTTCATGTTTTGTTAAACGTGGCATTTGTTCTTTTATAAATATGAGTAAATGTTGATGTTTCATATGTTTTAATCCTCTTCTGATTCTTGTGGTGCCGTCATTTCTTTATTCGTTCCAAATAAATATGTGGCTATGAATCCGCCAAGATATGCTGCTAGCAATCCTGCGATATATCCTAAATACATATTATCAGAAATAAGTGGAATAAGTGAAACGCCACTTGGTCCAATTGCTGATGCACCGATATGACCAATGCCACCGATAACTGCACCACCAACACCACCACCGATACATGCTGTGATAAATGGTCTACCTAAAGGAAGTGTTACACCGTAAATCAATGGTTCTCCAATGCCTAAAATACCAACTGGCAATGCCCCTTTAAGTAAGTTGATAATCTTTTTATTTTTTCTACATTTAAACCATAATGCAAATGCTGCACCTACTTGACCTGCGCCAGCCATAGCTAGAATTGGTAAGAGGTAAGTTGCACCAGATTGATTAATCATTTCAATATGAATCGGTGTTAATACTTGGTGTAATCCAAACATAACAAGTGGTAAGAACGTTGCACCTAGTACAAATCCACTAAATGCACCACCGATATTTAGAACCCAATCTATTACACCTAATAAGCCATTTGAAATAAAGCCGGCAATTGGCATGATTAAGAAAATTGTTGCTAGTCCCATAATAAATAGTGTAATCGTAGGCGTAACAATGATATCTACCGCACTTGGAACGATTTTGTGTAACCTTTTTTCAATTAAAGATAAAATCCAAACCGCAATGATAACACCAATGACACCACCTTGACCGGCAGCTAATGGTTCTCCATTAAAAATATTTTTAAGCGGACTTTCTGGATCCATACCCGTTAGCATGGTTGTACCACCAATAACACCACCTAAACCTGGTGTTGCACCAAATTCTTTTGCCGCATTAATACCCACATAAATCACGAGGTATGCGAAAATACCATTTTTAATGATATTGAATATTAATATGAACTGTTCCCATGTCGCACTATCTATTGTACCTGCCGTTAACATATTAGATAGTACTGCAGATATACCACCAATTAAACCTGCACCAACAAAAGCTGGAATTAATGGTACAAATATATTAGCAATAGATCTTAATACTTTTTTAAATGGTGTTTGATTCTTCTTATTAATACTTTGTTTAAATAAATTCGCTTCTTTTTCAACTTGTTCTTTATTAGATGCTTTATGCTTTATATCTTCACCTAAAGGAACCCCTATAATTGAACTCATTTCATTAGCTACTTTATTAACAGTACCTGGTCCAATCACAACTTGAAGCATGTCATCTTCTACTACACCCATTACGCCCTTTATATTCTTTAAACCTTCGACATCGACTTTACTGTAATCGACGATATTCATTCTGACACGTGTCATACAATGTATCACTTTGTCTAAATTATCTCTTCCCCCGACTTCTTTGAGAATATTTTGTGCAATCTCTCTTTCTTTTGACACAGCCTACACACCCCTTAATTTACGTATTTCTCACAAACCCCTTAGCTTGTTTAAGTCTTTCTAATGCTTGCTCTTTAGAAATGCGATGCATCCCCATTACTATTGCTACTTTCACTTGCTCATCACTCTGTTTGAATAATTTCTCACTATCTTCATCCGTTGTTTGTAATACTTCTTGAATCATGTTTACAGCTCTTTGTTTTAATTTTTTATTAGTTGGTTTAACATCAATCATTAAATTCTCGTATACTTTTCCTATACCAACCATTGCCCCTGTTGATATCATATTAAGAATTAATTTTTGAGCAGTACCTGCCTTCAATCTCGTTGAACCTGTCAATACTTCAGGACCGACATCTACTTGGACCGGATAATCTGCATGTTTACCAATTTCAGATGCTTTATTACATGTCACACAGCCAGTAGGTACATTTATACTTTGTGCGTATCTTAAACCACCTATTACATATGGTGTTCTACCACTGGCAGCTATCCCGATAACCGTATCATGTTCATTAATATTTAAATCTCTTAAATCTTGTTCTCCTAAACTTTCATCATCTTCTGCACCCTCAACAGCTACAGTCATCGCACTTGGACCACCAGCAATAAGTCCAACGACAACATCAGGTGTAACACCAAATGTTGGTACACATTCAGCTGCGTCTAATACACCTAATCGACCACTTGTACCTGCGCCCATATAAATTAATCTTCCACCATTATTTAAACCTTTAATAACTTGTGTAATTAATTGAGCAATTGCATGATTTTCTTCTTTAATAAACTGAGCCACTTTTTGATCTTCGTTATTCATAACATCAACAAATTGCTCAGGTGTTAATGTATCTAACTTAGACGAGTGCTCATTTCTTGATTCTGTCGTTAAACGACTGATATCCATTTATTCTTCCCCCTTCACAAACTGAAAAGCTGTACCTGCATCAATTAAATCTATACACGGTATATCTTGTTGACGTATATGTCCAATAACATTAACAGCTTCATGACGTTTTAAATCTTTATTGACGATTTGTAATTCATTCATATAGCGACCATACTTGTTATTATCTAAAGTGATCGCACCCCTTTTTCTTGCAACCGTGTTTTCAGGCAATATTTCAGATTTAAATACTTGTCGTCCTTCTTCCGCTCTAATCACATCTCTTGCTTTGTCTTTTCTATTATGAAAAATTCTCCCAATATAACTTTCTAAATGCTTTGTTTCAGATTGCACTTGAAGTGACACGATTCCTTTATGAAAGAAGTTGTTGAATTGATTAATCGTTGTTGTATCGATACCTGTATCCCCTATACAAATATCATCTACTCCTAAAGCTACTAATTCATGAGCAGCAACTAATGGGTGGCAATATCTATGATCTTCTAATGTAGGTAAGCCTTCATATACCGGACCTCTATATACCGTACCTGGTACAAAAGCTATAATTGAAACATCCGGGAATGCTGTCTTTAATTTTGTATTTTGCTTTATAAAGTAAGCTTTATCCAGTCCAGTTTCAGGACGAGGATAATAATTATGCGCAACCATAATTCGAGACATATCAATATCTTGATCTTTAAGTTCTTCCAATAAACTTATCGCATCAGTGCTCGCATTACAGACAATTTTGACTTCACTTAATAAAGAAATAATATCCGGAATCGCTAGAGAAATATCTAACCTTATATAATCAATACCTAAACTTTTTAATACTTCAGGTTGCTTATAAGAAAGCCCAAGATTTTGAAAAGCATGCGGACTCGCATCAGCTATAATCTCAACCTTATCACCAATAAGTAGCTTTAATTCCTTCAACCTTTCAAAATACAATTCCGAATCCTCTTCAGGAATTTGAAGAGAAGTAAATACATACTTGAAACCATGATTGAGCATCGTCTCAATATATACTTCATCGAATGCCTCACCTAAATATACCGAAAATCCTAACATATCAACACACCCCTATTGGAATCGTTTACATTATCTCATTTTTGAAGCAATATTTCAATGGTTAAAAGTTTTTGCGGAACTTTGTGAAATCACGTTACAGAATGTGGGGAGAGGTAGGTAAATTTGAATGTAATGGGCAAATCTCTTGGCTTTATTCACACTTTAAGCCAAGACTCTATTAAATTTAATACATTCATTCTCTAATATTCCTCCCCACCCAAAAAAAAACGCCGGAACTTCTGCTGTTCCGGCGTTTTTCCTTATTCTATTATTTCTTATTTATCAAACGTTCTACTAATTGGTTTACTTGTTCGATATTTTTAGTTTGTTGATTCAATATTTCTATGATTTCTTGATTATCAGTGCTCGTTTTAATATCTTCTTGAGTATTATGGTCTTGCTTACGACTATGTTGACGCAATGCTTCATATAATACTTCATCTTTATTTGCATCATCTATCTTATCGTATAGGGCTTTTGTTTTTGAACTTACTTCTATTGTTGTTGCATTTGTATTGTCTGTATCTGCTTCTTCTATAACATGATTATTCTCACTTAATGCATGACCTTCGATATCGATTTTAGGTAAAATTGCATTTAACCAATTTGGAATATACCATGATGCTCTACCAAATAATTTCGTCAATGCTGGAATAATTGTCATTCTTACGATAAATGCATCGAATAATACACCGAATGCCAATGCTATACCCATCGATTTAATCATCACATCATCTTGGAATACGAAGCTGATGAATACACTAAACATAATGAGTGCTGCTGCGACAATAACTGGTCCACTTTCTTTAAGACCGACTTTAATGGACTTCGTATTATTCATTGTACGTACATACTCTTCATGTACACGTGACATTAGGAATACTTCGTAATCCATAGCTAAACCAAATAACAGTCCTATTGTGATAACAGGTAAGAATGCTAATAATGGACCTGTTGTATCTACGCCAAACAGGCTACTCATAAAGCCATCTTGCATGATAAGTGTTGTAAATCCTAAAGTCGCTGCTAATGATAATACAAATCCTAGTACAGCTTTTAAAGGAATAATAATTGATCTAAATACAACCATTAATAACACGAAGGCTAATATTATAATAACGCCTGCAAATAACGGTATTGCATCGTTAAGTTTTTCAGACATATCTATATTAATCACACTTTGACCTGATATTTCTGTATCTAAATCATATTTGTCTTTTGCATCTTTATTATAATCTCTTAAATCATGAACTAAATCATATGTTGATTCTGCATTTGGCCCTTTTTCAGGAAGAACTGTCACAAGTGCATAGTCTTGATCTTTGTTCAATTGAGGCGGTGTGACAGTTTCAACATTTTTAATATCGTCTACATCTTTCATCAAATCTTGTAAATCTTTTTGTAATGCTTTTGGATTATCTTTTTTATCAGAAGTATCTACAAGCATGACGATTGGACCATTAAAGCCTTCTCCAAAATCGTCAGAAATAATATCATATGCTTTCTTCTCTGTAGAATCATTTGGTTTCATACCATTATCAGGTATACCTAAACGCATATGTGCAACAGGTAGTGCTGCTGCAATTAAAATAACAAATCCGATGATTAATGCTATCCACGGTTTTCCTACTACAAATTTTGACCATGGTGTATCCAAACTTTCATTTGAATGTATTTTACGTTTTTTCGGATGAATTTGTTTATGGAAGACACTAATTAGTGCTGGTAGTAAAGTAATGGCACTGAGTACAGCAAAGATAACACTTAGCGCTGATGCAAATCCCATTGTAGCTAAGAAATCAATACCCACTAATGCTAAACCACAGACAGCTATAACAACGGTAACCCCTGCAAAAATAACGGCACTTCCGGCTGTACCTAAAGCTAATCCAATTGCTTTAATATGATTTTTCTCAGTCTTAATAATTTGTCTATATCTAAATAAAATGAATAAAGCATAATCAATACCTAACGCTAAACCGATCATAACTGCTAATGATAACGTAACGTTTGGAATATCAAATGAATATGTAAGTAAAGCGATTGTACCAATACTAGAACCAAGTCCGATAACCGCACTTAATATTGGCATGCCCGCTGCAATAAATGATCCGAAAGTCACAAGTAACACAACGAAAGCAATTACGATACCAATAGCTTCAGAAGCGCCACCGACTTCAGTATTAGCAGTTAAAGCATTACCTGTTAATTCAGTTTGAATATCGTCATCATCTTCTAAAGATTTAACAGCATCTTTAACTTTATCAACGGAATCCGATTTAATTGAAGTTTGAGGTATTTTATAGTTGATATCTGCAAAAGCAGTTGTTTGATCTTTATTAATTTGTTTATTTTTATAAGGATCTGTCACTTCTTTAATATCATCATCTTTATCTTTTACTTCTTTTAAAGCTTTTTGAATATCTTGCATAACTTTTTTATCCGTTATGCCTTTTTTATCTTCACTTTTAAAAACAACTCTTATATTTGCCTTTTCACTATCTTGATTAAATTCTTTCTCAATCTTTTCATTCGTGTCGATTGATTTAATACCATTCATTGTAATATCGTTGTCAAATGTAGGTTTATTAATCGTTAATGGCGTCACGATTCCAGCTAATAAGATGACCCATACAAATATAGTTAACCACTTATGTTTAGCAATAAAAGAACCTAATTTGTATAAAAAGTTCGCCAAAATTATTTCCTCCCTTAAATCTACTATATAGTTTATGCATACAGTGTATACAACATAACGCTTATACTAACATCTGTAATATTCCTTAAAAAGAGATAAAATCCCAAATATGTATACTTTGTCTACACTTTTCAAAAATTGTAGAAAAGCTGTTAACAAAACGTTCACATTTGGGATTTCTGAGTTCTATATTAATAGTAGAATTAATGCAATAATTGCTGGTCCACCTTGTTTTAAAATAATAGACTTTGAACTTGTAAGGCTGCCATATATAGCTGCTAAAATAATAAATATTAACAGAACCGCTACAAACTCTTTAGGACTACTAGATAAAAAGGCACCATAAAATAATGACAATGCCAGTAAACCATTATAAATACCTTGGTTTTTAAGAAGTGTTTGAATATTTTTATCCTTTAACTCTTGTTGCTTCAAATTAAATGTTTCTGCCGTTTTTTTAGAAGTCGTAGCGATTGTTTCTAAATACATAATGTACAAATGTTCAACTGCTACAATCACAACAAAAATCGTTGCTAGAATACTCATATTAAGTCACCTCTATAGAATGATTTGACTTTCCTTTTCATGAATCATTTCAATAATTTCATTCTTTTCATTCATAACCGCTACTTTCGGCGCATGAGATCTTGCTTCTTCATCTGTTACTTGAACATAGTTCATAATAATAATCACATCATCTACTTGCGCAAGTCGTGCAGCAGCACCATTAAGACAAATTTTACCGCTTCCTCTTTCACCTTCAATAACATATGCTTCAAGTCTTGCCCCATTGTTATTATTAACAATCGCAACTTTCTCATTAGGCAAAATATCTACTGCATCTAATATGTCTGCATCTATTGTTATACTACCTACGTAATTAAAATTAGCTTCCGTAACTCTAGCACGATGAATCTTCCCGTTCATCATTGTTCTTATCATGAAATTCATCTCCATATATATTTTTATTTTTAATTTATTAATTTTGATACTCGTTATTATCATACAATGATATTTTAATCCGTCAACTATTATGTTCTTACACTTTTTATTTTATTTCTCTTCTATCACTATTATATATACTTCAAATAGAAAACATTTTTAATAAACAACTTTTTGATTTCAAACAAGATAATTATCATTTTATTTGTATAATACAATTATTTTTATAAATTTTCATTTTAATAAAATACATATGATTTTTTACTTATTATATTGCGTAAGTAGTTAATTTTTTGGTATTATTTAGGAGTAAACTATTTACTCTTTGAAAAATTCAACAAGTTTAAGACATTGCAATTTTACTTTTTTAAAAGATAGGAAAGACTTGAAAAAACAATTAAATTTAAAAATCAAATAATAGGAGGATAACATGGAAAACATTATTCATTATGAACTACTTAAAAAAGACATCTTCAATAGAATTTTTGATGAAACACATTTAAAACGCATGGATTTAATCACACTATTCTATCTTAACGAAATCAATGAAGAGGAAGTATACGTCCGTAAATTGCGCAGACTCATGTTTGAACCTTCTTCTTCAGAGTTAACTGGGGCTTTAAAATCACTCGAAGAACTGAAATACTTCAATAAAGTGAGAGATCCTTTAGATGAACGTTCTATCATTTTAAAAAATATCAACTATGATGCAATCAAAGAAACATTAAATACTTGCAAAATAATCACTTACGAAAATTTAGAAAAAATCAATAAAACTTCTAACTAAAGTATTACATATTCATTATTACGCTTAACAAACTGAAACGCCTGGGACATTTATATATCCCAGACGCGTTTTAATGTTTATATTGATTGTTTATCCATGATAAGATTTCATTATTCCGAATTGTGGTAATTAGAATGCGCTAACTATCATTATTCTGAATTCTGGTAATTAGGTGGGCGCTCTCTTACGGACATTTTTCGGAATTCTGTCCCTAACAACACCTCTTACGGACATTTCTCAGAATTCTGTCCCTAACAGCACCTACTTCACACTTATTTCTTCTTATATCCGAATTCTGGTATGTTATTCCAGCGCTTTCTGAAGTAATGTGCGACTGCTTTTGGTCTTCTTTCTCTAGTAAAGATACCTTTACGGTTTCCTTGTACGCGAATAACACCATTACTTGTTTCAAAGTCTGCGAAATTCCATACTTGCTCTCCTACAAAATTAGGACATTGATCAATGATTTCATGGTTTGCTTCGTAATACTTAACTTGGTACTCTTCTGTAAACATAATATCATCTATTGCATGTAAACCAACTACTGTATCTGCTCCATATTCTGTGAACATAATTGGTTTGTCTGGTTGTTTTTCTAGCCAACCGTCTAATTCTTGTCGCAATGCTTCTTTTGCCGCTTCTAAATCACCACTTTGTACATACCATCCATAATATCTATTTAGACAAAGAACATCTACTAAGTCTTGCACTTGGCACACATCTGGTAATGAATTCAGTAATGTCACAATCGTACATGGTCTATTTTGCGGATCTAGTTCTTTTGCAAGATTCACTAGTGGTTCAAAGTATTCTTTTGCCCCTAATGAAGCAGAGTCTGGTTCGTTTGCAATTGACCACATCACAACACATGCTAAGTTTTTATCTCGAGCAATCAATTCTTTAATCACTTGCTCATGATCTTCTTTCGTTCTAATTTTCTTCCATGTATCTGTATTTTGACTACCGTCTAATGCTGCTGAGAAATTCAAATGCACACCGACTGCTGTTGTTTCATCAATCACGACTACACCTTGTTCATCAGCAAGACGCATCATTTCTTCAGAATATGGGTAATGTGAAGTTCTAAATGAATTGGCACCTATCCATTTCATTAAATTTAAATCTTGAATATTAGAAACTTCATTCAAACCTCTTCCGTGATAATAAGTATCTTCATGTTTACCAAATCCTTTAAAGTAGAACGGCTCATCATTAATGAGAAACTGGCCATTTTTCACTTCAATTGATCTTACACCAAATGGTTCCTCATAATAATCTATCACTTCATCATCACCTTTAATAGATACTGCTAACGTATATTGATAACCATCACCTGGCTGCCATAAATGAACATTTTCAATTTCTACCGTACTTTCCGCACCATCTTGAGTCGCTACGATATGACCTTCTTGATCTATAATATCCACCTGTATAGATTGATTGCCTGATGCTTTAACCGTATATTCTACTTGTGCATTTTGACCATCTACATGCGGTACGATGACAATATCTTCTATATAATGTTCTTTTGGTGTTGTATAAATTTTCACTGGTCTATGTAAACCTGCATAGTTAAAGAAATCGAAGTTCGGTTCATTAACTGCTTTAATATTTCCTTTTGAATCTTTAACTTCTTTAAAATTACCAACTGGAAGTGTTGAATCATCAAGTATATTATTGACGATAACTGTTAATCGGTTTTTCCCTTTTTGTACAACATCATTGATTTCAACTTCGAATGGTAAGAATCCACCTCGATGTGACACAACTTTTTGACCGTTCACAAATACTTCTGCTTCATGTGTAGCTGAACCAAATCTGAACACTTGTCTTTCTTGTTGTAATACGTTAGGAATTGTAAAAGTTGTTTCATAGACGACTTTACCGACATGATTTCTAATAGATGATACAACACCTTGGTCGTTATAAGAACCTGGTACTGCCATTTGTAGATCTGTATCAATTTCAGTTGTAACGTCATATTCACCTTTATATTCAATCAATTTAAAAGACCAAATACCTGATAAATCAATCACATTTCTCGTTTCTGTCATAATTGGATATAGCATACAACATTCTCCTTTATCTATTTATTATAGTTTTTCAAATAATGCGAGTTCTGAAACAATTCGTTTATGTTTTTTATCTGTAAGCGTATAGAACAGTCCAAATATGATGAGTGCTAATAATACTGCAACGCCTGGCACGATGAAATAAAGTATTTTCAAACCATGTATTGTGCCTGCTGTTTGCTGAACATTCGGTTGATAGCCGATAATCGTTAAAGCCATACCCGGAATAAATCCAGCTAAAGCTTGTGACACTTTACGCGCAAAGCTATAACTTGAATAAATAATCCCTTCAGATCTAACACCTGTTTTCCATTGTGAATAATCTACAATATCACTGATAAAAGCCCAAACAACTGTATTCGGTATAACAAGGAAAAATTGTGATATACAGTTAATAATTAAGAATGTTATCACATGTTCACCACTGATTAAGAAGTTTGCCGCTTCAGCAATCGCAAACCCTAATAGCCCGATGATCGCTGTATATTTCTTACCAATTTTTTTATTAAGAAAAGTTGTTAAGAATAACGCCGGAATTAACGTGATAATATTTAATACACTTACGATACCTACTAAATTCTGTTCGCCTAATACATATTGGAAATAGTACAGTTGTGATTGTTGTTTTAAAAAGAGTGATGTAATACTGAGCAATGTAAATATAATTAAAATGATAAAAGGTCCGTTTTTAAAGAGTCCTTTAAACGCTCTCAATTCACTGCCTTTCTTTTCATTTTCATCTCTTTCAACGATAAATCTTTCTTTAACACCTTTGTAACATAGAATATGGAATATCACACCTATCAGTGCTAAACCATCGATCACGACTGGATAACCAACAGACACACTATCAAAGAGCGATATCATTGGAATAACGATGATACCTGTTATAAACATCGCACCTTGAGAACCGAAATTTCTAAATACTGATAATTGTGTTCTATCGTCTGAATTCAAAGTCATTGAAGCTGATAATGAACCATATGGTATATTCACGACTGAATATGCAACATTAAATAATAAATATGTCGCAAACGCCCAAATAATTTTACCTTGATCAGAAAAATCCGGTGAAATAAATGAAACAATCGTTAAAAATGCAAGTGGTAAAGTACCATATAATATAAATGGTCTAAATTTACCTTTTGGACCGATTTTATTTCTAGAATCTACTAATGCGCCAACACCCGTATCGACAAAAGCATCAAAAAGTTTAGCAACTAAGAACACTAAACCTCCGTAGAATGATGAAATACCTAATACATCTGTGTAGAACTTCAGTAAATAAATTAAACCTAAATCAAACATGAGACCATTACCAAAATCTCCGGCACCATATGCCATTTTCTCTCTTAAAGATAGTTTAGGTTTGTTAATATCCTTAAATGTTTCAATTTTTGTTTTCCCTTTATTTGCTTGGTGACTAGTTGTTGTTTTTACAGTGCTAATAACAACACCCTCTCAATAATTTGGGTAAGCGCTTACATAAATAAACTCGAATCTACGAGTTCATTATAATTCTATTAGCATTCGATGAAAATCATCACACAAAGTAACAACGTTGTTATTAGAATTAACAAGACTTCAAAAACGCTTATATATCAAGGTTTATAGCGATATGATATTCACACACCAGTTGCCTAAAAAGAATACGATAAGCGACATTTTTCTATTTAATTTATACGATAAATCATATATGATAATATCATTATTTTGTTATTCATAACACAATTACGAACTTAATTATGTGAATTCTCAGTTTTTAAAGATTTTCTATAACTTAGTGGTGTTTCACCATACATTTTTTTAAACAAACTAATAAAATAATGTGTATGTTGAAAACCCATATACGCTGCAATTTCTTGTACATTCATATTTGTCTTAATCACCAAGTCTTTTGCGAGGTCTAAACGAAGCTCATTAATATATTGAATCACACTTTTACCGATTTCTTGTTTAAATAATCTTGAAAGATATGATGTTGATACACCTAGATTTTCACAAATATCATCTAACGAAATGTCTGTATGAATGTATTTATGAATATATTGTATGGCTGATTTAACATGTGCTGAATATTGAATAGCCCGTACTTTCTGTGCAGCTTTAGCGTAATTGCAGCAAATTTCTTCTAACAATAATGCTCTTTCTTTATCATCAGACACGTTGGCAATCATTCTCGCATGAGTTTTCGACATATCATCAATCGTTAAATAATCTACCCCAGCCGCTTCAATCGCTTTTCTACCAAGTGTATTCGTTAAAGTTGCAGCATATAAGAAGTTATCCATTTTAGTACTCAATCTTTCAAGTCCTTGAACTTTATCATTTAATTGCCTGTTTAACTCTAGTACTTCTTCAACTCTCCCATATTGCATAGCGAGCATCATTTGATTTTCAAGTTTATAGCGGTCCTCTAATTCTTTAAGTAAATAAGTCTTTGAAATTGGTTGTTGAATGATTTGATCTTGATCCGTTTCATCTATATGTACCTCAACAACATCATAATTTCTTTTTTACTGATGAACATGGCGACCGACTAATTTAGCAAAGCGAACAATTTGTTGATAATGATCAGTAGAAATCCCCGTTAAATAATGTTTTAATATTTTCAAATCTGCACTAGAACGCCTTTGTTCTTCCAACATATTTAGACATTCTTTCTCTGAAGGTCGCTTTAATACGAACGGACCAAATAAAATAATCTCATTTATATTATGAAATTTCATCACCATAAAATGAATACCATAACCATTAATCATATGATAAATCTTTTTAGAACTCAGACCCTTTATCCATTTATAAATCTTTCGTTGAAACTTTTTTGATTTCACATTATCAAATGGTGTCGCAAGAACTTTAACAACATCTTCAATATCTTCAACATTAAACACATTTAAATGGATACTCAAAATTTGTTCAGCAACATCCCTATGCCATTGCAATAAAGTCTTCTCCACAATAACACTCCCCTCAACTAGGTACTGCACCCCTAAAGTTAGAGTAAAAAAAACTAACTTTAGGGGGTGTTTTAATATGACAAAATATAGTGATGAATTTAAGTTGAAAGTTGTAAGAGATTATCTAGATGACCATTATGGTTATCGAAAATTAGCTAAAAAATATAATATACCTGATAAAATTATTATACGAACATGGGTAAAAGCCTTTCAATCATTCGGTGTAGATGGCATTAAAAAGAAACAGAAAAAGACAGTTTATTCTGTTACATTCAAAATAAATGTATTAAACTATATGAAAAGAACAGGCGATTCCTTCCAAGATACAGCGATTAAATTTGGCCTAAATACCCCATCTATTATTGTGCGATGGAAAAAGATATATGACAAAGAAGGTGTGGAAGGACTCGAAAAGCCGAAAGGACGACCTCCCATGAAAAAGAAGAAACAGAAGAAATCTAATCAAAACCTATCACGAGAAAAAGAGTTAGAGCTAGAAAATGAAAATCTTCGATTAGAGAATGCTTATTTAAAAAAGTTGAACGCTTTTCGAGAGAATCCGAGTGCCTTTCTAGAAAAGCACAAGCAGCAGTGGCATTCGAACTCAAAGAAGAAGGATTCAAATTAAAAGATATCTTAGTAAAGGTTGGTATACCAGAAGCAACCTATCATTACCATGCCAAACAATTACAAAAGGAAGATTTAGATAAAGGTTGGAAGAAAAAGATCATTGAACTTTTTCAAAAACACAACGGTAAATACGGCTATCGTCGTATATATTTAGCTTTGAGAAATCAAGGTTATCTCATTAACCATAAGAAAGTACAACGAATTATGCGAGAACTAGGATTAAAATGTCAAAAATTCACACGTAAATCACGCTATCAATCATACAAAGGTACAGTTGGTAAAGTGGCTGAAAATCGCTTGAATCGTAAATTCCATCCATCTATTCGACTTCAAAAATTAGTGACAGATATCACTGAATTTAAATGTGCTGAAGAACAAAAATTATATCTCAGCCCTATTATGGATTTATACAATGGGGAAATCATTTCTTATGGTATATCCAGAAGACCAACATTAGACTTAGTACTTCAATCATTGGATAAAGCAGTTACAATCATTAAGCATGAAGCACCATATCGTACGACGATACATTCTGATCAAGGTTAGCATTATCAGCATAATGCATGGATTAGAAGATTATCGGAACAAAGGATTTATCAAAGTATGTCACGTAAAGCGACGTGTGCGGATAATGCTTCTATGGAGAATTTCTTTGGCATCATGAAGCAGGAAATGTATCATGGAGAAGAACTTGTTAACTATGAAACATTAAAAAGAAGAATTGAGGATTACATCTATTGGTATAACAATGAACGTTTGAAATTAAAATTGGCTGGACGAAGTCCAGTACAATACCGAACTCAATCCAGCCAATTAATAGCATAATGGAAACTCTAACTTTGGGGGTCACTACCGATGTGGGAGTAAAATAAAAACACTTTCGTTGGTTCCATACGTTTTATAATTTCAGGTGTACATAGTGTCTTGTTTGTTATCGCAGACTTTGTACATAAAGGATATTTATCAAAAGAGAACAATAGCTATAACATATTAAATATGAATGAACTAAAAAAAATTAGCAAACATATAATATGGTATAATCAAAACCACCCGTTTAACGGGTGGTTTGTTCTGCGGCTATAAGCCTCTATTACTGACCAGCCCTAAAAGGGCACTGAGAAGATCAGCCAAATGTACTACTTTCCCAGCAACCCTTAAAAGGGTTGTTTTATTTTTTCTTCTTTCGAGTTTCTTCCCCAGTAAAAGGATCTATGTACTCTATCATTGTTAACTGTTCTGCTACTATATCCTCTTGTAATTGATTTCTTATATAATTTTCTATCACTTTTTTATTTCTACCAACTGTATCTACATAAAATCCTTTACACCAAAATTTTCTGTTACCATATCTATACTTTAAATGGGCATGTCTATCAAATATCATTAAGCTCCTCTTACCTTTTAAATAACCTACAAATTGAGAAACACTTAACTTTGGTGGAATGCTAACTAACATATGAATATGATCTTTACATGCTTCAGCTTCTATTATTTCTACACCTTTTCTTTCACACAATTGTCTTAAAATAATACCAATATCTCTTTTAATTTTCCCATAAATAATTTGTCTACGATATTTTGGTGCAAACACAATGTGGTACTTACAATTCCATTTTGTATGTGCTAAACTGTTTGTGTCTGATGACATTTAATGCATCTCCTCGTGTTGTTAATTTTGGTTGGCTGACCAAATATTATTCTAGCATGTAGAGATGCATTTTTTAATACAACGGTGAAACCATACTGTACCATACGCATAGCGTATGGTTTTAATTTCACAAAAAAAATCCCCCACTACATGTTGTAGTGGGGGGATTTATAGCTAATATTTATATTATGACTGTGTCTTTTTCAACTTCTTATTTAACTTCTCGTCTAATTCTTTTTGTCGACGTTTTCGTTCTTCATTTCTAAGTCGCAATCTTTCTTCTTCTGGATCGCGTTTCTTTTGAAGTTGTTTTTGGATTTTTTCCATTAGTTCGTCTTCTGTTAAAGCGGCACATGGGCGGTTATTTACGAATGCGAATGTCTTTCTTCTACCTGGTCCACAATATGATTGGCATGCTACTTCTATTTCAGCTTCTGGGTCTAATTTTTTAATTTTTTTCAAAAGTGATGGCAAGTTAACGGCTTGGCAATCATCGCAGACTTGAAATTTATTTCGCATTTGTTTCCCCACCTTTCTTAATTGTTAATTTTGCAATAAATTATTATACCACCTTAACAGTTGTTTGAGAATGTCATTTTATCGTTTTTCCATATTTCGAATCATTTTATCATTGCGTTCTATCATTCTTTCGAAATATTTATCGTACAATGTCCATTCTTCCGTTGTGACAGGATCCATATTCAAAGTTGCACCTAAATTTTTCAAACTTCCTAACAGTTTAAATAGTATGTCGTTAGTTGTATATTCAGTGCCTAATAATTCGTTCAATGAAGCCATGCTTTCAGGTATGATAGTCGGATAAATGAATTTTGTCTTTTCGTTTTTCAGTGCATGTTCATAGAATGCTTTCATCATTTCGGCACGTTCAGCGCCTGATCCTTCCACACATAAATAGATTTGAACTGCTATACCACCTCTCACTCTTCGTTGTGATATACCAGCAAATTTTTGATTATGAATACTTAAGTCATAACTACCAGGGCAGTATGATGCAGTAATTTCTTTATTCTCAATTTCATTAGTATCTTCTTTAAACATTTCACGAATAAGACGTAACATCACTTCATATCCTGTATCAATGGATACATCATGCTTACCTTTAAAGATTAAAGATATATTAAGCACACCTTTATCTAGCACAACACCTAATCCGCCAGAATTTCTAACGATTGCACTATAACCTCTAACATCATTTAAATATGCAATACCATCTTTTAAATAAGGTAATCTAGAATCATGTATGCCTAATATCACGACGTGATTGTGTATCCATGTCCTAACAACACTTGGACTTTTATCATTTCCTACTTGATCACAAAATGTATCATCGAAACTAAAGGACTGCATTGGCTGCAGTCCTGAAGTGTGGTCAATGTATCGCCATTCTTGTGTAAAATAATCTTGCAAATTTGCCATGATTATAATGTTTGAGCAGCTGTAATGATTGAAAGACTATATACGTCTTCAGCTGAACAGCCACGAGATAAATCGTTAACAGGTGCGTTTAAGCCTTGTAATACAGGACCAACTGCATCAAATCCACCTAAACGTTGTGCAATTTTGTATCCAATATTACCCGCTTCTAAGCTAGGGAAGATAAATACATTTGCATCACCTTGAATTTCAGAATTTGGTGCTTTCTTAGCAGCAACTTCTGGTACGATTGCTGCATCAAATTGGAATTCACCATCTAATACAACATCTTTTAAATCTGTTTCTTTTAAGTTCTCTTGAGCAATAGAAACTGCTTCAGATACTTTTTCAGTATCAGGTGATTTAGCTGACCCTTTAGTTGAGAAGCTTAACATTGCTACTCTTGGAGACATACCAAATGCTTGAGCAGTCTTAGCACTTTCGATTGCAATCTCAGCTAAGTCTTGTGCATTAAGTTCTGGGTTAATTGCACAATCACCGAATACATATTGTTCTTCACCTTTAGTCATGAAGAATACGCCAGATGTTTTTGTAACGCCTGGTTTTGTTTTGATAATTTGTAATGCTGGGCGTACAGTGTCTGCAGTTGAATGTGCAGCACCACTTACTAATCCATCAGCTTGATTTGTGTAAACTAACATCGTACCGAAGTAGTTAACGTTATTTAACAATTCTTCAGCTTGTTCTTGAGTTGCTTTACCTTTACGACGTTCAACAAATTTTTCTACTAAATCTGCTTTTAGTTCACTTGTTTCTGGGTTGATGATTGTAAGACCATCGATTGATAAGTCTGCACCAGCTGCTGTTTCTTTAATTTTTTCTTCATTACCAAGTACGATTGGTGCAACCAAATCTGTAGCTTGTAATTTAACTGCTGCTGTTAATACGCGCGCATCTTCACCTTCTGGTAATACGATACGTACATTTTTACCTGTTAGTTTGTCGCTTAGAACATTAAGTAAATTAGACATAATTGCCTCCTATATATGATTGCTATTATTTTTCCATTCACAATTATAACATTTTTTCATAAATTTTCACGTATCTAAACTGTGAATTTATATTGGATATTTTTAAAATATTATCAATTATATTCTGAAAGCAACATTTTCCATTTTTTATTTAAAATTTTATCCTTTGAAACTATAAATTTTTCGTTTGGTTTTAAGTTTGGACCTTTACCATTGTAATCTTTAGTTGCAAATCCAGTTGATAGTGATGGTTCACTATTCGGCTTGAATTGATGTTCGTATACTTTACCGTTATCTGCAAACAAATATTTCGTAATCGGTTGATCCATTTTAGCGACACTACTGTACCCTTGAATATTAGTTAGATCTTGTGCACGTTCATCATAACCACCTTGAGTATGCTGTCCTTGATACATCGTTAATCCCACAACATTATGGATCTTAAAATGTTTCCACCCTGGTTTATCATGATCTGTTATTTGTATTTCACCATCGTCAGTAATCGCATAACCATCACCTTCCATTTGTTCGTTTCGACTAAAATAACGATTCGATACTGCTTTATGTTGATTTTGGCCATATTCGTCAGCAATTTTTAATAATTTATGTTTCAATGCATCTTTGTCTTGCTCTGAAAGTTGAATCTGCTTAGTTTCAGCATGTTTCGTTTCACTATGCTGCTTTGTCTCTTCTTGCGAACCATTTTGACAACCGCTTAATATAAATATCATAACTACTGCCACACTTAAATAATTGAATACACGTCGCAAAGTAACCGCTCCTTCTATTAACAAATAGGCGCCTCCACATCATCATATTTGAAGGAGACGCCTTATGGATATTTATTTAACTTTGAAATCTATGATTAGTCTTTTTTAATACCGAATTCATCAACTAATTTAACTGTTCTTTGTTCACCTTTACTAATATCGCCATGTAATTGATAAATTTTAACGACTAATTTACCTTCAGATACATCATAAACTGAGAAGTTCTGATCAGATGAATCTCGATTATTTTCATGACTATCATTAAAAGCATATGTCTTATGAGGTTGCTCGCCTATCGCAAACAAACTATTATAATGATCTAATTGTTCTTGAGTTAAATCTTCTAGTTCTGGTCTAACTTTCTTAATATGTTCTAAAGGACGGTCATATATACTGTCATACGCTTTTGTACCACCTGTATTTGGAAGCACGTAAACTGAACCTTCTGGGTTGTCATAATAAGTGATGTTATCTTGACCTCTAATTTGTTTAGCATCTTCTTTCTTAGCATTTACAAAGCTATTTTTAGTCGATGTATGTTCTAGTGGTTTCGTACGCGAAAGCACATGGTCATGACCTTGTAACACTAAATCCACATCTAAATCATCAATTTGTTGAGTCAGTTCGTCACGTATTTTAGCAACATCTTCATCTGATAATGCATGATACGATTTAGAATACATTGGTTTATGCAAATTTAAGATAACCCATTTAGAGCCATTCTTTCTGGCATCTTTAATATCTTGCTTAATCCATTCCATTTGTTCTTTGCCAATTGCTTTTTCTTCAGGATTATCTTTAGATTTCTTATTATCATTGGTATTAGCGACAACCATATGTGCACCATTATAATCAAACGAATAATAAGATCCACCATTGATCGCATTGTTTTCTTTAGGCACATTGACATGTTCGTTATACTTTGTCAGTAATTTTTCATCATCTTCACTTAACGCATATTCGTCATGGTTACCTGGTGCAGAAGCTACAGCTAGTGACATAAATGATGGACGTGATTGATAATATAAATCTAACCACTCATCTTCAATCTCTGCAGTTTCTACAAAGTCTCCTGTGTGTAATGCGAAGTTTGGATTGCCTGCTGTTTGAATAGCATTGCTTAACGTATCTGCTCCAAATTGCGCTTCATTTCTTACGTGTTCATTCCAATAAGCATTTTGTGTATCTGTATACTGTACGAATTGGAAAGGATCACCGTTGTTGCCAGAAGTCTTAAATTGTCCAACTTCACTTTGAGGACCACTTGCACTACCTACGCGATAATAATATGTAGTATTCGGCTTTAATCCCGTTGCTTTCGCTTTATAATTATATTCAGGAACTGTCATTAGTTCAGACTTCCCATGTTTATCACCGCGCGTCCATTCAGCACCTTGTGCATGTTCATCTGTATAATATCCATTTATTTTTTCTTTACCTTGTGCATCTTTAACAGGTTCACCTTCATCATCTTTTTCTACATCCGCAAAGATGAAATTGCCGTTCTTATCTCGTTCAACATATTTAGAATCCACTTGTTTAGAAGTTGCATCAAACGCTTGTGCATCATCAAATTGACCCGTCTCTGACACCCAAACTTTAGCATCATTAAATTGATCTGTCGTATACCAATTAAAAGCCATTGCTGTTTTCGTATCACCATTAAAATTCGTAATAATACGATTCGGCTGATTTTTCTTAGGTACAGGCGCTACCTCCGGCTTCTGTGACATCACTTTAATATCCGTATGAGCTTGTTGATTCACAACAGACGAGTCACCAGAACCACCAGCACCACTCGCCTCAACCGTACCAGTAGTCCAAATCCCTAACAATAACATCATACATGCCGTACCACTAATGAATCTCTTTGCTATTGACTGATTATACATGTACACTTCCTCCTAATTAACTCTATAGTGATTTATAAAGCAATCTATTAAGAAGTGTATCAATCATACTTTAACCCTATGTAAAGGTAGTATGAGTATTGTATGAATGTAATATGGAGAGAGATAGAATAATAAAATAATAAAATAATAAAATAATAAAAAAGAAGCTCAACTCGAGCTTCTTTTTTGTATATTACTTTATTTTTTTAATAGTTCTTTTTTAAATGTTTCTGCTTGTTTCTCTACTGAGATTAAATCTCCGTATAATGCTTCATTACTTGTGTAGTAAATGACGTTATTGTTTTTAACTGCTTTATTATTTTTCCATATTGTTAAATTTGTAAATTCATTATCTGGTTTTTTACCGTCTTTTGTTGGTATAAATAAGTAGTCTCCTGAATAATTAGAATCTGGGAATACACTTGTGATTGCTACTGGTTCTACACCTCATATTTTATTTTAAAACGATGGTATCAATGTATCTTCATGTTTTTCTTTTAGATATTTTTTAACTGCATCACTTTTCATAACTTTGTGCAATTCTTTAATTTTTTCTGAGTCTTTATTATCTTCTCTTGCAACGAGTTGAATTGAGAATCGTGAATCAATGTTTTTCTCTAAGAACAGTGCGTCAGCTGGTTTTAAGCCAATTTTAGAAATATAAGTTGGATAGTTATATACAAGTGATACATCTTTTTCACTATAAGTTTCTGCTAAGTTCAGTAAGTCTACTTTCAACCATTTGAAATCTTTAGGATTTTCGACGATATCTTTCGTAGTGCCATTTACACCAACGCCGTCTTTCAATTTAATAAGACCTTGTTCTTCAAGAATCGCTAATGCTCTACCTTCATTTGAAATATCATTTGGTATTGCGACTTTTGTACCTTTTGGAATGTCATTGATGTCTTTATATTTTTTAGAATAAAAACCAACTTTTGCATCATAAATCGGTTGGATTGCGACTAAATTTGCTTTACGTTCTGAGTTGTATTTTTCCATAAATGGTTTATGTTGCGCGAAGCTTGCATCCGCTTCTTTACTACTTACCATATCGTTATAAGCAACGTTGTCATTCACTTGGACAAGTTTAATTTCCCAGCCGTCCTTTTTAGCTTCTTTTGCTGCTTGTTTAACAACGTCTGTCATTGGTGGTGCTTGAGAAGCTACTTTAATGACTTTGTCTTCGTTATCTTTTTTATTCGCGCCACAGCCTGCGATGATAATGCTTAACATTAATAACATAACAAATAAACTTTTTTCATTTCTACACTACTTTCTTTTATCTATTTTTTGAGCTATAAAGTTTCCTAACATTTGTATGATAAATACACTGATAATGATGATGATTGAGAAATACATGATTTCATTTTCATAACTTTGATAACCGTATCTGATTGCGAAATCACCTATTCCACCACCGCCAACAATACCCATGACTGTTGAATAAGACACCATGCTTACTGTCGTCGTTGTATATGCCAATATAATGCCGCTACGTGATTCAACTAATATGAAATGCCAAATATATTTATATGTTGAGGCACCTAGAGATTCTGCTAAGACTTTAATATCACCAGGAATATCTAATAATACTTGCTCAACCAATCTTGAAAATATCGCAATACCTACAATACTTAAAGGGATAATCGACGGGTATGGACCAAACGCACTCCCTAAAATCATGCGTGTAAGTGGGATTAAACTGATTACAAATAGTAAGTACGGGAATGAACGTATAAATGTAATCAAGAAATTAAATGACCAATAATAATTGATATTTAACGCTTTAATACTTGGGTTTAATAAAAATAATGCGATGCCTAGGGGTAGTCCAACTAGTAAAGTGATGAGCATCGAATAACCTAACATGATGCACGTTTCTTGTAAGGACTGAATCAATTCTGGTAAGTAGTAATTTATCTTCTCTAAAAATGTCATTCTTCTAAACTCTGCCTAACATTCTCTAAATAAGAATTCGGGTTTCTTTCTACACTTACTACTTTATTATCCATAACCTCTAACAATTGACCGTCCTCCATAACACATACTTTTTCACATAATTGTTTAACAACACTCAATTCATGCGTCACAAAAATAATCGTAATGTTGTATGCTTTATTCACTTTCTTCAACATCTTAATGATGATTTCCGTGTTATGTTCATCTAAACTACTTGTCGCCTCATCACACAATAAAATATCCGGGTTTCTCACGAGTGCTCTTGCTAATGCAACACGTTGTTTCTCACCACCGGATAATTATGCTGGATAATAATCCTTTTTATCATTTAACCCTACAAACCCTATTAATTCATCTACTTTCGCTTTATCTTGCTGATTAATAATTTTTAAAGGCAAAGCGATATTTTGCTGAACGTTAAGGTTATTCAACAAATTATAATTTTGAAATACCATGCCTATTTTTTCTTTATACTTCCTTACAACACGCTTTGATAATGCTTCTGTATCTTTCCCGTCAAAAACAATGCGCCCTTCTGTTGGTTGTTCTATTAAATTCAGCAATCTCAGTAACGTCGACTTTCCCGAACCATTTTTGCCGACAATACCTGTAACAGATCCTGGTTCTATCGTTAAAGAAAAATCTTTTATAGCAAAATTGTCATTATATTTTTTTGAAACATTTTCTAATTTATACAACTTTATACTCCTGTAAAATTATTTTAATAAAGAAACCTATTTTCATTATCTAATAATTGAAATCGATAATCAATATCAATTAATACATTTAAGTATTCTTTCTTTCACAACAATGTAAAAAGTTGAGTCCTTTCAACCTTATCTAGTATGATAGACTTGTAATGAAGATATCTTTTCTAAAAGGAGCGAAAGTAAAATGAACGAAGCAGCAAAAACATTAGATGGTTGGTACAGCTTACATTTATTTTATGCAATTGATTGGGCAAGCTTAAAAACTGTACCTGAAGAAGATCGAAACACAATAATCAGCGAATTCAAGACTTTCCTTGAAGCGTTGGAAACAGTTCATAATAATAAAGAAGGTTCTCATGCTTTCTATAACATAACAGGCCAAAAAGCAGACTTAATGTTATGGTTCTTAAGACCAGACGTTAAACAATTAAACGCCTTAGAAAATGAATTTAACAAGTTAGATATTAGCGACTTCTTAATTCCAACATATTCATACGTATCAATCGTAGAACTTTCAAATTATCTTGCAGGTGACTCTAACGAAGATCCATACGAAAACCCACATGTTAAAGCAAGATTATATCCAGAAGTACCACGTTCAGAATACGTATGTTTCTACCCAATGGATAAAAGACGTGACGGCGAATACAACTGGTATATGTTAGATATGGATCATAGACGAAGCCTAATGCGCTCACACGGTTTAATCGGACGTAGTTATGCAGGTAAAGTAAAACAATTTATTACAGGTTCAGTAGGACTAGACGATTACGAATGGGGCGTAACATTATTCAGTGATGACATGTTACAATTCAAAAAATTAATCTATGAAATGCGTTTCGACGAAGTATCAGCTAGATATGGTGACTTCGGAGCATTCTACGTAGGTAATATATTAAATATTGATGAATTAGATACATTCTTTAACTTGAAATAATATAGAAAGAGCCTGGAACTGAGTGAAGTTCCAGGCTCTTCATATTTTGAGTGCTAATGATGTTGATTTCCAGGCCGATAATTTTATTTATCGGCCTGGAAATCTCGTTTCTGGACCGGTAAATTTTTTTATCGGTCCGTATTTCCTATTTCTGGACCGATAATTTTCGTATCGGTCCAGAATATTAAATAAGGCTGGAACATAATATAATATCCCAGCCTCTATCTCATTGCCACCTATATTTAACTAAATATATTGATGAATAGTGTAACAATTGGTACGCCTAGTAAATCTATTAGGAAGGCGCCAACAACTGGAACTACTAAATAAGCTTTTGGTGATGCACCGAATTTTTTAGTTATAACATCTAAGTTAGCCATGGCATTTGGTGTTGCGCCTAGTCCATGTCCGATAAATCCGCCTATCATTACTGCTGCATCATAATTTTTACCTAGTCCTCTAAACACGACAAATACTGAGAATAGTACGATAAATACAATTTGTACTAATACAATAATTGTTAACGGTAGTGCCAATTGATAAATTTCTGTTAATTTAATACTCATTAACGCGATTGATAAGAATAAACTTAATGAAACATCACTTACTTGGTTTGTAATTTTCATATCAATGATGTTTAAATTTCCATAATCAGAAATATTTCGAATGATAACTGCGACAAACATTGCGCCAACATAAACCGGAATATTTATTCCTGTTAAATTTTTAAATCCATCTCCAATATATGTACCAATCGCCATACATACTGCAATAATTGTAAATTGAACAATAAATACTGTTGTAGGGTTCATTCTACTATGTAAGTTCTCGTTATATCCCACTTCACTAAAATCAATACCTGTATCTTTAGCATCTCCTGGTTTCAAATCATACTTTTTAATTAAATATCGAACCACAGGGCCACCTAATAATCCACCTGCAACAAGTCCTAATGTCGCTGCTGCAAGTGCCGCTGTTAAGGCAGAGTCTACACCTAATGACTCTAAAGTCTTACCGTATGCCGCTGCATTACCATGACCACCTTCCATGGACATTGATCCAGCAGTTAAGCCAAGTTGTGGTGGAATATTTAACACTTTAGATAATGACACACCGATTACATTTTGACAAAATGCTAAAATTCCGCAAAAAATAAAATATAAAACCAGTATTTTTCCACCAAGTTTTAATAATTTTAATGACGCACCTAAACCTATTGTTGTAAAGAATGCCAACATAAAGAAGTCCTGCAGAAAATCAGAATCTAATTTAATTGTAATGACATTTAATGATTGTAAAATAGCAACTACAATAGCAAATAACAAGCCACCTATTACTGGCGCAGGAATACATAAACGTCTCAATATAGAAACTTTATTTACAATACCTTCACCTAATAAAAGTAAGACACATGCTATAGCTAAAGTTGTGACAGCATCAAACTGTATCATCATCGTTCCCCCTAAAACCTTATATTTTTATCTAGAAATCGTTTTCAAAGCCCGATGAACATTATACCTATCTCAAGTACAGAATGCCACCTTCTATAAATGAGAAATAAAATAAATTCATAAATAGATCATTTTACAAATTTCTTTTATTGAAAAATAACTGTAAAATATTCACATAGTTATATATCTAAAGAATTAGGAAAACGATAGAAATTCATTTTAATTTTGAATTTCTATCGTTTATTATTTTCAACACCAATTATTTACGTTCACTTTATCTTATTAATCAAATTTTACTTTCTTTGCTATTTGATGTAATAAATTTTTTTGCTATTTTGAAGTCTCCTAAATATGGTTCATAATTACCATTAACTTTTTGATATGGATCAGCACCTTTGCCAGCAATAATTAGAACTTGATTGTCTTTTAAACTTTCTATAGCTTTTTGAATGGCTTGCTCACGATCAATAATAATTTCAATCTTTGATTTATCTTCTATATAACTAGCAATTTCACTACAAATTTCCATAGGTGATTCAAAATCCGGATCATCTGCAGTTAAAAACACATGATCTGCATATAAATTGAGTAGACTTCCAAATTCCTTCCTTCGTGATTCAGCTTTGTTTCCTGTACTACCAATCAAAATGTTTATCTTTGAATTAAGATGTTTTTGTTTAACTAATGAAATTAAATTATCTAGACTCACATAATTATGAGCATAATCAACATAAATATATTTATTATCGAAAGTAATATTTTCCATTCTTCCAGGTATTCTAATATTTTTTATAATATCTTTAAAGTTAACATCATCGTCATATACACTTTGAATTAATGAGATAGCACTAAACACATTATAAATATTAAAATCTCCCAATAACGAAATATTCAAGTTGTCTAAAATAGATTTATTTATATTATTAGTTATAGAAAATGAGAAATCATTTCTAATATTTAAATAAAAATCTGCTTTTTCATTTTCAGAAGAAAAGTTTAAAATAGGTTTTCTCTCTTCATTACAAATTTCTTCAATAATTTTATATACTGAACTATCATAATTCGCAATTACTTTCTTTGAATTGTGTATTAATTGTAATTTGCATGATAGGTAATCCTCAAAATCTGGATGTTCAACCGGACTTATATGGTCAGGCGTAATATTCAGAAAAATTCCTACATCAAATTTTAAATTATATAGTCTATTTTTTTATATCCTTGAGAGGACGCCTCCATCACTAAGTGAGTTATTCCATTTTGAGTTGATTCATGCATCATTTTATATAAATCTAAAGACTCTGGCGTAGAATTATATGATTTAACATATGTAATGCCATCTATTGAATTTTCCATAGTCGTATACATAGCAACTTTATTTTCACCATAAATATGATCTAATATTTTTTTGTAAAATATGCCGTAGTAGTTTTCCCCTTAGTTCCTGTATAGCAATATATAGATAATTTATTTTGAGGATAATTATAGAATTTGGATCTATATCAAGAATACGGACACAGTAAAAAGAGAATTCTACCGCGCTTCGCTTGCTTGCCTCGCGATTCATATTCTTTTAAAGGACCAAAATTATATGAATCGCGAGGATGTTTTTATGCATATTTTTCTCAAATTCAATTGGACTCATATAATTTAGTGTCGAATGAATTCTTTTTGAGTTGTAAAAAGTAAGAATGTATTCCATAACACTGAACATTACTTCATCCCTTGTTTTGTAGTCACAATGGTGAATTAATTTTTTTTTGATAATACTATGAAATGATTCTATACACGCATTGTCATAACAGTTTCCTTTTCTACTCATGCTTGTTTGAATTCCTTTTTCTTTAAGTAATGTCTGATATTCTATAGAAGCATATTGACTTCCACGGTCTGAATGATGAATCAGTCCTTTTCTTGGTTCTTGTATTGTACATGCTTTTCTAAAGGCTGATAACACAAGATCTTTAGTCATTCTTGAAGACATTGACCATCCAATAATTCTTCGTGAAAATAAATCCATGACTGTTGCTAAGTATAGCCAACCTTCTCTCGTTTATATGTACGTTATATCTGCGACCCAAACACTTCCTAATCCGGATACTTTAAATGATTGGTTTAATATATTGGGATATACAGGAAGTTGATGTTTGGAATTTGTTGTAGCCTTATATTTCTTTTTTGTTATTGATTTAATACCTAATTCATTCATTATCCTACTGACTGTTCTTTGTGTGACCGTACATCCTTTGCTTCTTAGTACTTGTGTAATTTTAGGACTACCATAACGTTTTTGACTTTGAATATAAATTTGATAAATATGTTTTTTCAATACATCATGTCTAATTGTACGTTTACTTGGTTTACGATTCTTCCAACCATAATAGCCACTTTTTGAAACACCTAACACTTCACACATCTTTATAACACGAAATTCATGTCGGTGTTCTTCAATAAACCTGTATATTACTTCTGGTCTTTGGCAAAGATGTGCATAGCCTTTTTTAATATCTTATTTTCTTCTTCTAGCTCTTTTAATCTTTTTTGTAGATCAACTTCAGACTGTTTCTTAGGGGTACGTCTACCACTACCAACAAATCCTTTTTCACCTTCTTTACGATAAACACTTAGCCATTTGGTTAATGTTTGAATAGGGATGTCTAAATCTCTTGAAACTTCTGTTGCTTTTCTACCAGATTCTACTAACTGAATTACTTCCATTTTAAAGCTATGATCATATTTTCTTTTAGACATAACGAACACTCCTGTAAATTGATTACTTTCATTATAGCTTAATTTATTATCAATTTACTGTGTCCGTTATTCAGTCTAGCATCAAATTCCATTGCAATAACAGCCATCGCTTTTTGAATATCATTAACTATGATTCCCTCAGTAAATTCATTATCTATACTTGAATGATAGCTAGTTTCAGAAATATAAGTATGTACGCCATTATTTATTGCTTCTCGTAAATAATCATATTTAAAAGTATTCCCTTTGCAAAAAAACAAGGTGTTCCCTTTTATATCTTTAGAATTATATGAAATGTGATCATACAATTTATTATCTTGATGCTTATAGTAATACATTCCATTTTTAACAATCACTTTTAATAAATTATGTTCTTTTAACACATTTAAGATTCTAATAGTATCTATACTTACCAATTTCATCACCTTTAATATATTATTTTATTAGTGTTAATATCAATTTTAAATTTCTAACTAAATTAATCTTTGGTCTATTTACTTAAGAAGACATTAATTTTTATAGCTCGTAGTATCTATATGATTTATATAATATCTACTTTATCTATTACTCATACACATTTTATTACATAATATCATTTCAAATTTAACAATAACTAGTTATATTTACAATCTATTACTTTTTAACATAAAAATAGTAGCACTGATAAAAAAAGAGAATAAGCAACGTTCAATTGCTTATTCTCTAATATTTTTAAAAATTTTTTTATTTTTTCACTTCTGTTTTGGCTTCTAGGTCTATCATTTCATCTTTTGTCTTATCTAATACTAAATAGTTTAGCTCGTCGTTCGTCATTTTCTTAAGTGATGGGTATCTTATCATAAAGAATACAATACCTAGCACTAACCAAATGAACAACGCGATATAAGATGGTAATGATAAACTTGCTGGTGATCCTGGGATAAGTAATAATCCTAAGAATATACCAGCGATAATTGCGCCGATAATCGCAAATGTTTTGTATTTTGGATGATACATCATGCTTCGTTTATCGTATGAAAATAGTTTGAATGCTGATAAACATGTTATGAAATAAGCGATTGAAACACCTGTTGATGACATATCTACAATCCATGTTAATGCTGTTCTACCTAACCATGGTGCAGCGAGTGCCATTACTAATATAAATATAATACTTACATACGGTGTATTATATTTTGGGTGTAACTTTTTAAAGACGCTTGGCATAACAGATGCTCTACCCATAGAGAATAACAATCTACTTGAACTCATAAAGAATCCGTTCAATCCTGTGAATATCCCCATCATAATTGCGACAACTAATACTGCTAACCCAACAAACGAGAATGCTTCTTGAACGACTGAACCTGTCACCCATAAATCTCCACCTACAGATGAGGCATCTTTAAACAGCCAACTTGTTAAAAGTATCATCATCACATACGTAAGCGCTGAAGCAATTAAACTAAATACGATTAACTTGAACGTCTTACTTGGTGAGAAGTTAAATTCTTCTGCCGTTTGCGGAATATTATCAAAGCCTACATATGCCCATGGTGCAACTGCCAGAATTACAACAATTGAGGCAAGCCAACCCATGTCATTATTGACAACAGGCTTAAGATTTGAGAATGAAAAATCATGCGTGAAAAATGATCCTGCAAATAAAAGTATAACAACAACTGCTAATACCACACAGAATATATATTGCAAACTTCCTGAAAAACTAGAACCTTTTATACTTATCCAAGCAAATATTAACAATATAAGTGAAGATAGTATAATTTCAGTTATGTACACATCCCAACCTGCTACTGTATATAATTTACCTTGTTCCAAAAAGCCCGGCATAATAAATTTAAAAAGCAAACTAAATGCGGAGGCGTTTAAAGCAACGATACAAATATATCCAAAAGTTAAAAACCATGATGAGAAGAATGATACATATTTACCGAATCCTAAGTATCCGAATGCAAAAGCACCACCTGTTACTGGGAACTTTTCAACTAATGCACCGTAACTAACGGCAATAACAATCATCAATAATGCCCCGATAAATATACCGATTGAAGCGCCTAATGGTCCAGCCTGACTAATCCAGTCACCTGGTAGGATAAATGCACCCCAACCTATACTTGAGCCGTAAGCAATGGCCCATACAAATTTTTCTGATAAGTTCTGATCTAAATTTCCTCTTGATAAATCTTTCTTTTTCCTAGCCATACATGTTCCACCCTTATTTTTTTAAATTTCGTGAAACGTAATTAACCTTTAATTAAATTTTCCAAACAGCAATTACGAGTAATAACCAACTTGCTATAAATAATACGCCACCAATTGGTGTAATAGCGCCAAGTATTTTAATTTGTGTTACAGCAAGTATATATAATGAACCACTAAAGAATACTATGCCAAATGTCATCAACCATCCAGCTACGTTTAAACTGATAGATGTTGTACCCGAAATAATACCAATTAAAATTAAACCGAGTGCATGATACATTTGGTATGTTGTTGCTTTACCCCATATATCTAAGTATTTAGCCGATAATTTATTTTCTAAACCATGTGCACCAAATGCACCTGCTGCTACAGCGATCATTGCATTAATTGCACCTATTATAATAAATAATTTCATTTGTTATCTCCTTTTCTTATTTAAAAATCAAATATTGAATCTCCATTACCTATACCATCATCTGTTGTTAATTGATTTTCTGTTTTATTTACAGATGGTTCGTTACGCACTTTACCACCCATTTTTCTAATTTCTTCATCTGAAATTTGTGGTTTAGCTTTTGGTGTTGGTTTAGGTGTTGAAGAAATATTTTGTTCTACTTTAATATCGTGCGTTAAATCGTCTTCTTTATCTACCAATCCACTTAACGTATGAATGGCATGCATGTGGCGATTAAAGACTTCATTTGTTGAAGCATTGTCAGCAGCAACGAGTTCTTCTTCTATTGCAGCAATTAATTGTGATCTACTTATCATTAAATGTCACCTCCACACCAATTAATGGGTTCTTTGCCACTCGCAATAAGATATTCATTCGTCTTACTAAATGGTTTAGACCCAAAGAATCCTCTATAAGCAGATAATGGACTTGGATGTACAGATTGTATAATATGATGGCGCTCTGTATCAATAAGCTTGATCTTAGATTGTGCAGGTTTACCCCAAAGTATAAACACAACATCTTCTAATTCACTGGAAACATGTTTAATAATTTCATCCGTGAATATTTCCCAGCCAATATTTTTATGTGAATGTGCTTGATGTGCTTCTACTGTTAAGACGGTGTTTAAAAGTAATACACCTTCCTTAGCCCAATCTTGCAAGTGAGGTGTCGTTCTCTTGCAACCAATATCGTCTTCTAATTCTTTATAAATATTTCTTAATGAAGGTGGGAATTTTGCGTCTGGTTGTACTGAAAAAGCTAAGCCATGCGCTTGATTCGGACCATGATAAGGATCTTGCCCGAGAATAACCACTTTCACACTTTCTAAAGGTGTTAAATCAAAAGCTTGATAAATATTTTCTCTATCAGGATAAATCGTCTTACTTTTATATGCTTCTTCTAAAAATGACTCCATTTCAGAAAAATCATGTTCGGATTTTATTTTATGAAATATTTGTTGCCAATCCATATTATTCACCTCAATAAAAATAATAACATAGCACTCAAGAAAAGGTCATAACTATTTTTTACAATTAAAAAACGTGATATGATAAAATATATGAATTATTGGGAGGAATCATCAATGGCATTAAAAAAAGTCTTAACAATAGCAGGATCAGACACAAGTGCTGGAGCTGGAATGCAAGCAGATTTAAAGACATTCCAAGAGCATGACACATATGGAATGGTTGCATTAACAGCAGTCGTTACAATGGACCCACAAACATGGTCACACGACGTAACACCATTACCTCTTGATTTACTAGATAAACAATTAAACACAGCTATTTCAATCGGACCAGATGCAATTAAAACAGGTATGCTTGGTTCTGAAGAAATTATTAAACGTGCACGTCAAACATATGACGAAGCAGACGCTGAAATTTTCGTAGTTGACCCTGTAATGGTATGTAAAGGTGAAGACGAAGTACTTAACCCGGGAAATACTGATGCAATGATTAAAGAACTATTACCAAAAGCAACTGTCGTTACACCAAATTTATTTGAAGCAGGTCAACTTTCAGGTTTAGGTAAACTAACTTCAATTGATGATATGAAAAAAGCAGCAGAAAAAATCCACGAACTTGGTGCACAATATGTTGTCATTAAAGGTGGAAAAGCTTTAGAATCAGATAAAGCTTACGACTTATATTATGACGGACAAAAGCACGTCCTATTATCAACAGATAAATTCCAATCAAGTTATAACCATGGTGCAGGTTGTACATTCGCAGCAGCAACAACAGCTAACTTAGCAAATGCCGAATCACCAGAAGATGCGATTATACATGCAAAAGCATTCGTAGCATCAGCTATTAAAAACGGTTGGAAAATGAACGACTTCGTAGGTCCAGTAGATCACGGCGCTTCAAACCGTATCGAAAAAATAGAAGTATATACTGAAGAAGTATAAATAAAAAGCTGTACGCGTGTGCGTACAGCTTTATAATGTCGACAAGGTCTTAGACTTTGTTGGCATTTTTTTGTGGGGATGCTGGGAAGTGGTACTTATAGGGGTAACGGGAGGGTATCGACGGCTCTTGTGAACACTTCTGACTAAACTTGTTCATAACGAGGCTGTTAGTTACAAAACTACTGCGAAGTGTTACTATGGACCGCCTTAGTTACAAAAGTCGGCCGAAGTGTTACTATAGACCGCCTTAGTTACAAAACTTGGCCAAAGTGTTACTATAGACAGCCTTAGTTACAAAACTTGGCCGAAGTGTTACTATGGACGGCCATAGTTACAAAACTTGGCCGAAGTGTTACTATGGACAGCCTTAGTTACAAAACTTGGCCGAAGTGTTACTATAGACCGCCTTAGTTACAAAACTCGTAACAACTGTAAACATGGCACTCACTATTTGCACTTCTCATCAAAACTGCTAATAACGACACCACTATTTGCACCTTCAACCAAAACTGCTAATAATGACACCACTATTTGCACTTCTATCCAAAACTGCTTTTAACGATAAGAGTCCACCACATGAAATTCTCATAACCAACGCCCAAATATAAACAAAAGCCGAGACAACGTTTCTTGTCTCGGCTTCATTCATTACGATACGCACATGCGTACAACTCTTTATTATGATTTCATGATACTAAATTCCGCTGTGACTTTTGCCACTTCTTTGCGGTTCTTAAATAATGTCATTTGATATTGATAAAATGCATTATCTCCCTCTTTAGTTTCATTTAAACATTCTAATTCTGCGATGTAATTTTCTAATGTCATAATACGTTCTGTCTGTTCAAACTCACTTTTAATTTGTTTAAGTTTTGTATCATTTCTCATAAATGGCTTAAAACTATTAAACTCTCGAAGTACGCTTAATAAGTATTGAACTGGTACTTCTTCATAATACTGATATCCCATTATATTACAATAATCTAAAACCGCTTCATCGTTAAATGAAATGCGCATTGTTTCCAATAATTCCACCCGCCATTTCTTGAGGCTAATCTCAGTTGTAATTGTACTTTAAAGAGTATCATCATTCAAGTGAATTTTTACTATAACTTATTACTCTAAATGTCGTCTTCTCCACTTAAATACGCATTATTATCTAGTACAACTTCTACATTAGGATGATTATACAAAACAGATGCTGGTAAGTCTGTTGTAATGTCACCTGTTAATAATCGTTTAATCGCTTCTGCTTTCTTCGGTCCATAAGCTAATAGAATTATACGTTTAGCTTTCATAATAGATTGAATCCCCATAGAAATGGCTTGTTCTGGCACTTCTTCAATCGTTTCAAAATATCTGCTATTCGCTTCTATTGTAGACTCCGTTAAATCAACAATACTTGTCACACTATCAAACGGAGTGCCTGGTTCATTGAAACCAATATGTCCATTTTCTCCAATACCAAGTATTTGAACATCTATTGGTCCTTCTTGATCTAATAAAGCTTCATAACGTTTTGTTTCTGCTTCTAAATCTTCTGCCGAACCGTTTGGTAAATGTATACGCGATTCGTTCCAAGATGGTAAATGATTAAAGAGTACATCATGCATATATGTGTAGTAACTTTCTGGATGATCATAATCGATACCAATATATTCATCTAAATTAAATGTCGTGATTTCACTCAAATCAATTTCATTAATTCTAATCAAGTTCACAAGTTGTTCGTATACACGAACCATCGTTCCACCAGTTGCCAATCCAAGCACACTTTTTTTATTTGAAATAATTTGCTTTAATAACTCATTCGCAACATAGTGGCATGCTTCCTCTTTAGATCCTAAATTCATGATTTGCATAATTATCCCTCTATTTCTTTTATAAATCTTTTCGCTATTTCTAAAGGTCTCGTAATAGCACCGCCAACGACTGTACAATGTACACCTAAATCTGTTACGCGTTTAAACATTTCAGGTGTAATCACGTTTCCTTCTGCGATTACTTTTGCGTTAACATTGTCTAATACATCTTTTAAAAATTGAAAATCATTTTCGTACAATACATGACCTTTTGTATATTCTGTATAACCTCTTAAAGTTGTACCAACATAGTCGAATCCTAATTTATCCGCCTGAATAGCTTCTTCTAAATCAGAAACATCTGCCATAATTTCAACGTTTGGTGCATGCTCTCTAATATATGACACAAGTTCTTCAAGTGACTCTTTAGGTCTTTCTTGTTTCGTCGCATCTAACGCAATAACTTCACAACCACTTTCAATTAATTCATCGACTTCTTTTGAAGTTGCTGTGATAAATACTTTTGAACCTTCATAATCACGTTTTACTATTCCGATTACCGGTAAATCAACTTCTTCTTTAATAGCGATAATATCTTCTTTCGTATTCGCTCTAATACCTTTAGCACCTGCTTGAGATGCAGCTAACGCCATCTTACTCATAATAAAAGATGAATGTAATGGTTCATCCGGTAAAGCCTGACATGACACGATTAATCCTTGTGGTAACATTTATAAAAACACTCCTTATTGATTTTCTAACGCTTCTTCTACTTCATTTTTTATAGTCGTAACATGCGGACCATAAATGATTTGAATACCTGTTCCTTTTTTGACGATACCTCTTGATTCTGTCGTCTTAATGAGATCTTCGTTGAACAAATGCTCATCATTAATCGTTACACGTAATCTTGTTGCGCAACAATCGACTGTATCTATGTTTTCTTTTCCACCTAAACCTTTAATGATTGTTTCGGCACGTTCACTTGCTTCAACAGTTTGAACCGCTTCACTATCTTCACGTCCTGGTGTCTTAAAGTTAAATTTCGTAATTAAAAATCTAAAAGTCACATAGTATAAAAAGAACCAAACTATACCGATAGGAATGACTAATAAATAGTTCGTCTTACTATTCCCTTGTAACACACCGAAGAGGATATAATCAATGAATCCGCCACTAAAGGTTTGACCGACAGTGATGTTAAATATGTCAGCCATCATAAATGCTAAACCATCAAAGATTGCATGGATAACATATAATACTGGTGCTATGAATAAGAAACTAAATTCAAGTGGTTCAGTAATACCTGTTAAGAATGATGTTAATGCTGCGGAAAGCATTAAGCCACCTACTACTTTTTTCTTCTCTGGTTTAGCTGTGTGGTAAATTGCTAAAGCTGCACCAAGCAATCCGAACATCATTGTAATAAATCGACCAGACATGTATCTTGAAATACCTGAATAATAATGTGTTAAATCTGCATCTCCTAATTGTGCGAAGAAGATATTTTGAGTCCCTTGTATAATTTTCCCGTTGATTTCCATCGTACCACCGAGTGCAGTTTGCCAGAATGGTAAGTAGAATATATGATGTAAGCCAAATGGCCCAAGCATACGTAATATAAATCCATAAATAAACGTCCCGATGACACCTGTTTTATTAACAAGACCACCCGCATTGAATATCCAACCTTGAATCGTTGGCCAAACAAAGAACAAAATAACACCTAATACGATTGACGCTATTGACGTTACAATCGGTACGAATCTCGATCCACCAAAGAACCCTAAGAACGGTGGCAATGTGATTTTGTTATATTTATTGTGTAGCATGGCAGTCATAATACCGACGATAATCCCACCGAACACACCTGTTTCGACAGTTTGAATACCTAGTACCATACCTTGTCCTGCTTTAGCTAATGCTTCTGGTGCTGCAACATTATCCGTAATCGTTAATAATGCGTTCATCGTCGCATTCATAATTAAGAATCCTAACATTGCTGCTAAACCTGCTGTACCTTTATCACTTCTTGCTAAGCCTATCGCAACCCCGATTGCGAATAATACTGGTAAATTCGCAAAAACGATATTCCCCGCTGATGACATTAAAATAAATATATACTGTAATAAATCTACGTCTAAAATCGGATATGCTTTAATTGTGTTTGGATTACTTAAAGCACCACCGATACCTAATAACAACCCTGCTGCAGGTAAAATTGCTATGGGTAACATAAATGATTTCCCGAATTGCTGTGCTTTATCGAAAATTTTGCTCATTCGAACACCTACCTCCCTATTCACCCTAAATATAACACCATGAAAATTATAGTCAACGTTATTATTTGTTTTGAAAAATATTTTCAATTATAATGTTATTTATTCTATAAATTGAGGTGTCCTTCATGAATTTTGAAAATCGTATTCAACAATTTTCATACCTTTTCACAAAATCTGATAAAAAGATTGCTAAATTTATACTCGATCATCCAGTTGGCGATCATTTTTCAACAATTACTTCTTTAGCTTATGCAATTGGTGTATCTACTTCTAGCATTACAAGATTTAGTCATAAATTGAACTATCAACATTTTCAAGATATGAAGTTTAATATTCAACAAACTTATGAGAAGACGGATATTCAAAACGTTCCGCTCATTAAAAGAATCCATGAATATCATCAAACCCTTATACAACAAACAGGCGAATTTATATCTAATGATAAAATTAATCAACTGATTGATATTTTATCCAATAGTCGACAAACGCTTTTTGCAGGTTTAGGGAGTTCTGGTTTAACGGCAACTGAGTTCTATTATCGAACGATGAGGATGGGCATAGCTGGAAGTTCTGTAACTGATGCGCATCAAATGAAAATTGGGGCTTCGCTATTAAATAGAAATGATGCGTTAATTTCATTTTCTAATAGTGGTAAGACAGAAGAACTGATTAATGCTGCGAAAATTGCGAAATCTCAAGGGGCTACTGTTATTGCGATTACAAACTATGCTGGCAGTGAACTGACTGCTTATTCTGACATTGTCATCATGACGATTGATCAAACGAGAGTGAATGATAAACAATTCATTAACACACAAATATCAGCACATTTCTTGATTGATGTTGTCAGTTATATGTTGTTAGAGCGACAAGATAATATGAATCTTTATCAGCATACGAGAAATGTCATACTTCAAGACAATAAATCATAACTTGTGAGCAGAATGTATATAAATTTACTCAAGAATTTAGTAGAATAGTAAAGTATATACTATGAGGAGTGAAAGGCATGGAATTAATTCAAGAAGATCAAGTACAATCACTAATATCGGAATATGAAAATAAGCCAGTTTATCTCCATGTAGAAACAACAAATGGTGCTTATGCAAACCATTTTGATAGCAAAGTATTTAATGCTGGTACATTTTTAAGAAATATTCAAGTTACTTTTACACACGCACTTTTAACGGGCGGTAATAAAGAGCCTTATCGTGTTGGTTTAAAATTAGACAACAACGGTTGGGTTTATGTTCAAGGATTAACACATTATGAAGTAACTGAAAATAACGAACTATTAATAGCGGGACTAAATTATGAAGGACAACTTGCTGCAACATTAGAAATTAGTAGCAATCCTTTCAAGGATTAAGAGGTGAATACAATGAATGACGAAAGACAAGTATTAGTTATTTTTCCACATCCAGACGACGAAGCATTTGGAACTTCTGGTACATTAAGTAAGTTCGTGGACAACGGTACACCAGTAACATACGCATGTTTAACGTTAGGACAGATGGGCCGTAACCTAGGTAACCCACCTTTTGCTACACGTGAATCTTTACCATTTATAAGAGAACGTGAATTAGATGCAGCAGCTGAAGCGATTGGTATCACGGATTTAAGAAAAATGGGCTATAGAGACAAAACAATCGAATTTGAACCTAAAGATGAATTAGATAATATGGTAAAATCATTAATAGATGAACTTAACCCATCATTGATTATTTCATTCTATCCTGGTTATTCCGTTCACCCTGACCATGAAGCAACTGCAGAATCAGTTGTAAGAACAGTCAGTCGTATGGAAGCATCAGCAAGACCTAAATTACACCTTGTGGCATTTAGTAATGACACATACAGCGATTTAGGAGAACCGGATATTAATATAGATATTACTGGATACGAAGAACGCAAGATGAAGGTCCTTCAAGCTCATGCGTCTCAAACAGGTCCAATGTTACAAAACCTTGCTTCAAATACTCAAGAAGGTGAAGCGGCTAAAGATATGTGGATGAAAACAGAACATTTCTGGACATATCATATTGAATAGATAGTGGAGGCAATGTGAATGACACAATTAGATTTATCAACACGTGAAGCGCGCTGGAAATATTTCGGTTCAGTTGATCCTATTAAAGGTACGAAGCCAACTGAAAAAGAAAAGATGCCTGATTTACAAAGCTCTAAGAAAGATTTCCTGTTCGAAATTGAACATGTTGGTATCAAGAACTTAATTTACCCTGTAAGAATTGATGATTTTCAAACAGTTGGAAACTTCGAATTTTCAACTAGTTTAAATCAAGACGAAAAAGGTATTAATATGAGCCGTATTATCGAAAGTGTTGAAAAACATTATGATAACGGTGTAAAACTAGATTTCGATCATCTAACAACATTATTAAATACTCTACAAACTGCAATGATTCAAAATACTGCATCAGTAGATGTAACAGCAAAATGGTTCTTTAACCGCTTTAGCCCAGTTACAAACCAAAAGGCAGTCGGTCATGCAGATATTAGATATATCTTATCCGTTTCAGAAGATAAAATAACAAAGAAATCTTTAGGTATAGAAGTACCTGTAACAACGTTATGCCCATGTTCTAAAGAAATTAGTGAATACTCGGCTCATAATCAGCGTGGTATCATCACAGTCCTAATTGATTTGGATCCAGAAGTAAGCCTACCAGATAACTACAAAGATATTGTATTAGACGGTATGGAGGCTAACGCAAGTTCAATGTTATACCCAATCTTGAAACGAACTGACGAAAAAGCTGTAACAGAAAGAGCATATGTGAATCCAAGATTTGTAGAAGATTTAATTAGATTAGTAGCAGCTGATTTAGTAGAATTAGAATGGATTCAAGGATTCGAGATAGAATGCCGAAACGAAGAATCTATACATCAACACGACGCATTCGCAAGATTAAAATATACTAAGTAATTTAAATAGAGAACGGACCGACGTAGAACAGTCGGTCCGTTTTTTTTGAGTTGTGGATACGGAGAGCGCTATTGGTTGATTTTCATGAAAGCAGTACAGCCATACTTATCTAATGACAGCAACTCATTCTTTTCATAAAAATTGATAGTCTTCTCTGATGTATCCGTCATTAATACAACTTGTCTGATATGATTAAATCGTTCTTTAATCATATTTATAAGTTTGCTACCTATTCCGTTACCTTAATAATCAGGATCTATAAGAATATCTTGTACATATGCAATTGAATGGTCATCACTAATACCTCTAGTCAATCCAACTAATTGATCATTATCCCATACAGTTACAAAGTAACATGCATTTTTTAATAGCACAGTCATATCTTCATGATTCTTTACATACACATCCCAACCGACACTTAAATATAACTTTTGTAAATCCTCATTGCTAGGTATTCTCTTTATTGAATATTCCATAGTAATACCTCCTATTATTGCTTAATCATCAAGTTATCAAAAGTACTTATTATTATATTAAGGTAATTATACATTATTATGGTGGGGTGTGATGTTGTACGGGGTGGTCGTCTCGTTTTTCGGGTCGATAAATTTTTTTATCGGCCTGCAAATCTCGTTTTCGGGTCGATAAATTTTTTTATCGGCCTGATAATCCTGTTTTCGGGTCGATAAATTTTTTTATCGGCCTGCAAATCCCGTTTTCGGGTCGATATTTTTTTTTATCGGCCTGTAAATCTCATTTCTGGAGCGTTAATTTTCCGTATCGGTCCATATTTCCCACTCCCATCCCGACATTTCCACCATTCTCTATAAAGAAAAGAGCAACAGCCTAAGCTGTTGCTCTCCTCTTATTATGAATTTACTTCTTCTGTTTCAATCCATGGGTTATTTTGTATTAATTTTGTGATTTGTTCTGTAAATAATTTAACGCGTAATTTAATATCATCTACATCTACATAATATGTGCCGTCTTCTGTTTTACCATAGTCTGCATCTTGTGTTGAGATTTGAACTGGCACTGCGATACCTAATAAGTTTCTCATAATAATACGTAAATGTGATAATGGTTCTGTACTGCGCATACCACCACTGTTACATATTAAGCCAACAGGTTTCATTTTAAATTGATCCATCGTTAAATGATCTAATGCATTTTTCAGTATACCTGAATATGAACCGTGATAATTTGGTGTACCAATAATAATTGCATCGGCTTCTTCAGCTTTCTCACGTAATTCATTTACATTATCTTTAACACGTTCGTCATTTAAATGCTTGCCTGATACATCTAAAAACGGTATTGGTTTATCATATAAATCAAACAATGTTACTTCTGCACCTTGTTCTTCTATATTACCTCGAACAAATTGTGCTAGTGCATGTGTATGTGAATATTGTTTTGCGCTACCTACAATAAGTAATACTTTCAATGTTGTCACCTCAAAATTTTAATGATTATCATTACCGACCATTATAACATACAAAAAAACTATGAATTTAAATTTATAGAAAAATCATTTTTTTGGACGATGTTTTAGCGGTCATAATCTTTGAGTGCATGTATAATCGCTTTACCTACACCACTGTGTTCATTAGTGTCTGTAACATAATCTGCTATCTCTTTAACTTCGGGTGCACCATTTTCCATGGCAACTGCATATCCTGCTTTTTCTAACATAGAAACGTCATTTAAATTATCACCAATTGCCATTACATCTGACATCGGGATGTTTAATTGATTTGCGATTTCTTCTAAAGCGATACCTTTTTGAGCATCTGAATGTGTAATTTCGATATTCCCTCTTGATGATGAAGATACAGCTAAACTTTTTGATTCAGAAATTTCAGCTTTGGCTCTATCAATTTTAGATAAGTCACTCGCGAATGCTAAAATTTTCAAAATGATTTCGCCTGGTCTATTTTCGATTTCATCGTAGCTATCAACAGTTTTTAAAGTACCGTTGTCAATTCTACTTTGAATGTTGGCACGAATTTTTTTAACATCGGCTTTTTGACCAGCTTTTTCAGCGATATCAACGTAGATTTCTAAATCTTTTTCTGGGTCTTCTGTATATATACCAAAGTTTGTATATACTTGATAATAAATATCTTCTTTATTTAAGACGCCTGTGATTTTGTTGATTAATGGACGTGTTAATTTAGATGTATGAACGATGTTGAATTCTTCATCTCTTACTTCTGCACCATTTAAACAAATATATGGTAATGTTAAATCTGTTTTTTCAATTGGACTGTTTGCTTCATAAAATGCTCTACCTGTAGCTATAACGACAGTTATCCCTTTAGATTGTGCATACTTTATTGCTTCATAATTTTCATTAGAAACTTCATGCGCAGCGTTTAATAAAGTACCATCCATATCTGTTGCGATTAACTTAATCATGAAAGTAACCTCTTTTCTTTATATTCAACATAAATTTTAACAAATAACCGTAATAATCTCTATGAATCTGTATTATTCTGCTTAATTTGTTTTTTTAAAATCCTTTTTTCTTTAAAAAATGTTCGTAACATGTCACCACATTCTTGTTCGAGTATCCCTCTTTCAACTGTAGCTCGATGATTGAAGCGTGTATCTTCTATTAAATTCATTAAGCTACCACTACAACCACCTTTTAAATCTGTCGCGCCGTATACGACACGAGGAATTCTACTCATAACAATAGCGCCTGAACACATCACACAAGGCTCTAACGTAGCATATAATGTTGTCTCTTCAAGACGCCATGAATTAAGATGCTTGGCCGCTTCTTGTATCGCAATCATCTCAGCGTGCGCTACAGGACTTTGATCATGTTCTCTTAAATTATGCCCTCTGCCAATTACTTCATCTTTATAAACAATTATTGCGCCAATCGGTACTTCATCCATTGCCCAAGCCTTTTTTGCTTCTTCAATTGCAAGTTTCATATATTTTTCATGCACGTCACATTTCACTCCGTTTAATTTGTGATAGAATAGGTATGTCTATTTTAACATCTGGATATATATATATGAAAAAAACCTTTATCGCAATCGAAGGACCAATCGGCGTCGGGAAAAGCTCTTTAACTAAAAAGCTTGCTGAAGCGCTCCATTACACTGAAGAATTTGAAATTGTTGATGAGAATCCATATTTAAGTGATTTTTATGACGATATTTCTAAGTGGAGCTTTCAAACCGAAATGTTCTTCTTGTGTCATCGTTACAAACAGTTAACCGATTTAGAAAATATTAATGGCATTGTGAGCGACTATCATATCTTTAAAAATAAGATTTTCGCTAAAAACACATTAAATGAAACTGAATTTGATAAATTTAGTAGAATTTATGATATCTTAACTGAAGATATTCGCATGCCTGACCAAATTATCTTTCTCGATGCATCCCTCGAAGTACTTCAACAACGAATTGCCCATCGAAATAGATCATACGAAACTCAAATTGAAAATGATTATTTAGCTCAACTTAAACGTGACTATAATCAATTTTATGAAGAAGTAAAAAATGAAATTGATGCCATTCAAATCGATACTTCTCAATTAGATTTCGTGAATAACACCGCAGATTATCAACAAGTCTTAAACTTATTACAACCTTTGATTGGAGAGATTATACATGACAAATAAAGTCATACCAAATGATGCTATCATCACAATTGCTGGTACTGTTGGTGTTGGAAAATCATCTTTAACACAAGCACTTAGCGAACGACTAAACTTCAAGACTTCTTTTGAGAAAGTCGATAACAACCCCTATTTAGAAAAATTTTATCACGACTTTGAACGTTGGAGCTTCCATCTACAAATTTACTTTTTAGCAGAACGCTTTAAAGAACAAAAGAGAATGTTCGAATATGGTGGCGGATTTATCCAAGACCGTTCAATATATGAAGACGTTGATATATTTGCTAAAATGCACGAAGAACAAGGCACAATGACTGAAGAAGATTATGCGACGTATAGAGAATTATTTGAAGCAATTGTTATGACACCTTACTTCCCTAAACCAGACGCATTAATCTATTTAGAATGTAACTATAATGATGTTATCCAACGTATCCAAAGACGTGGACGTCAAATGGAAATCGAAACAGATGAAGCATACTGGAAAAAATTATTCTCACGTTACGATAATTGGATTAATAACTTTACAGAATGTCCAGTTGTACGTGTAAATATTAACGACTATGACTTATACGAAGATCCAGATTCCATTAACCATATTATAGATAAAATCGCGCATGTCATTGAAACACACCGTTCAATCGATACACGCGTGAAATAAAAAAATGGCCATAAACATGCTGTTATAAGCATATTTATGGCCATTTATTTTATTTACTCCATTCCGCTTCTTGTGCGTAAAATTCATTAATATCTTGATAAATAAAGTCTGCATCTGATAAATCTTCTTTATTACCCGTACCACTCAGAACGCCAATAACTTTCTTGAAGTGTGCATTCTTACCCATTTGTATGTCTGTTGGTGTATCGCCTATAATTACAATTTCATCTGGTGATGCGTTCCATTTTTCATAAAATGCTTCAACCATTTTTGGATTTGGCTTTTGATAACCGTTAATAGATGCTGTTATTTTTTCATCTATTAAATGACCTACACCTGAATCTTGAATAAACCGATTTGTCCCATCGATATCATCACTTGTTATAATTGCGATTTGGTATGACTTCTCTTTAAATGCTGTTAATGTTTCTATCATTCCTTCTATAACGATGGTTTCTGGTTCGTACTCTGCGATTAAATCTTTGCTTAATTGTACTGTCCAATCTTCAATTTCTTTTGGATTAGCATTTTCAGTGAATTGTGTAAACACACGTACGATATCAGCTAATGTTCCAGATGCTAATATACCACTTGATAGAAATTGTCCATCTACATATCCTAACGCTTCTTGTAATGCTTGTTTGTGCTCTATATGATATTTCTCAACAAAGCGATCAATCATCACAAGCGATATTTCAGACCATGTTTCATCAAACTTAAGTAATGTCCCATCTTTATCAAATAATAACCATTTAATCATCACTTTACTCCTTTAAAAAGAGCCTGCTACAGATACTGTCTCAGACTCTCTTCTTATTATTGAATTTATTTACACAATTTCAATGTGGCTTTCTTGTCCTACAACAACTCTCCAACCATGTTTATCTTCTTTCTTACCTGTTTGGATTGCTGTATATTCATCAAATAACGCTTGAGTAACCGGACCAATTTCATTATTATTAATTGTAATTTCAGCTTCTTCGTATTTTAGGAATCCTACTGGAGAAATAACTGCTGCAGTTCCTGTTCCGAAAATTTCTGTTAAACGACCGTCATGATGAGCATTTATAATATCATCAATAGATAATCGTTTCTCTTCAGTTTCATAACCTAACTCTCTAGCAAGTTCGAGAACTGTTTTACGTGTAATACCTCGTAAAATGCTACCATTCAACTCAGGTGTTACAACTTTACCATCGATGACGAAGAATATATTCATACTTCCGACTTCTTCGATGTATTTTTGTTCAACGCCGTCTAACCATAATACTTGATCAAATCCAAGTTCATTAGCACGTGTTTGCGCGATTAAACTTGCTGCGTAGTTACCACCACATTTAGCAAATCCAACGCCACCTCTTACAGCACGTACATATTCATCTTCAACATATATACTTGTTGGTTTCATTTGATCATCACCGTAATAAGCGCCTACTGGAGAAAGTATTACTAAAAATTCGTAGTCCGTAGAAGAACGTACACCTAAGTATGGTTCAGTTGCATATACAAATGGTCTAACATATAAAGATTGACCTTCTCCACTTGGAATCCAATCGCGCTCTAAATCAATAAGTTGAATTAAACCGTTCAACACTTTTTCTTCATCGATTTGAGGCATTTCAAGTCTTTTTAGAGATAAATTAATTCGCTTGAAATTTTGGTCAGGTCTGAATAACGTAACTTCATCACCATCTTTATATGCTTTCATTCCTTCGAACACTGTTTGTCCATAATGGAGACCTTGTGCACTTGGTGACAACGTAATCGGCCCATATGGAATTATTTTAGGCTCTGACCAGCCTTCACCCTGTTTATATGACATAGATAGCATATAATCAGTAAAGATTTCGCCAAAGACCAAATTTGAAAAATCCGGTTTCTCTTTAAGCTGTTCACGCTTTTCTACGTAAAATGTTTCTGTCATAATGATTCCTCCTAGGCTAATTAATAATTAATGTTATCAAGTATATCAGTCATAGAGGCGTTATTCAATGAATTTTTGGAAAATTTAAAAAATATACACAATAAAATTAGTGTTTAGCTAAATTATCTTTTTCTTCAATGGCTTTAAGCATTAATGCAGTCATTTTTTCTAAATCATAAGTTGGTGAGAAGTCCCACTCTTCTTTCGCACAAGTTGAATCAATAGAATTTGGCCAGCTATCAGCAATTGCTTGTCTTTCTGGATCCACATCATAACCTAATTCGAAATCAGGCATATGTTTTTGGATAGCAGCTTTAATTGTTTCAGGATCAACACTCATTGCTCTCACATTGTATGCATTACGGTTAATTAATCGTGAACTATCCGCTTCCATTAATTTAATGATTGCATCAATAGCATCATCCATGAACATCATATCCATAAATGTACCTTTATCAATATAGCTATTGTATCTTCCTTCTCTGATAGCTTTGAAATAAATTTCCACTGCATAATCAGTTGTACCGCCACCTGGTTCTTTAACGTAAGAGATTAACCCAGGAAATCTCATACTTCTAGTATCTACGCCAAATTTCGTGTAGTAATAGTCACATAATAATTCCCCAGCTACTTTGTTTACACCATACATTGAAATTGGTCTTTGAATTGTAACTTGTGGTGTCATATCTTTAGGTGTATTTGGTCCAAACGCACCGATTGAACTTGGTGTGAAGAATTGCATATCGAATTCACGTGCTATTTCAAGTGCATTTACTAATCCGCCCATATTTAAATTCCAAGCAAATAGTGGATTCTTTTCAGCAGTTGCAGAAAGTAATGCCGCCATATGCATTAAAGTATCTGCATTGAAGTTTTCAACTAATTCATGAAATCTTTCTTGATCTGTAACATCTAAAATTTCAAATGGTCCATTATTTATTTCGCTGTCACTTTCTGGTTCTCTAATATCAGTCGCTAATACATTTTCATTACCATATTTATTTCTTAACTTTATAACTAATTCTGTCCCTATTTGTCCTAACGCCCCAGTGATTATTATCTTTTTCATTTTAAATCCTCCTGTATTGTTGAAATGTTCATTTGTACGCTCGATAAAGACAAAAGAGCTTTCTCCAATGATATTTTACAATATTTTTACCGTTTTGTATACTTCAGAAGTACAAAAGAATGATAAATAAAGTTACCTAATACAAAAAAAACAATCGTATTGTAATACATAAAGTCGAGAATAAAATGTTAGTTACGGTACGTTGCGTTACAAAAGTATGGAATTTTGTTACTAACTATCTCCTCAATCGTTATAAATTAAAAGCGCATGGGACTTATACATTTGTCCCATGCGCTTGATGAAATATTAATTATAGTAATCCTAATTCTTTACCGATTTTTTCATAAATATCAATTGCTTGATCTAATTGTTCTTTAGTGTGAGCAGCTGTTGGCATGTTTCTTACACGGCCAGTACCTCTTGGAACTGTTGGGAATACGATTGCTTTCGCATATACACCTTCGTCCATTAATCTCTTACTAAATGTTTGAGCTTTTTTCTCTTCACCGATAATTACAGGTGTAATTGGTGTTTCTGAATGACCAATATCGAAGCCTTTTGCTTTTAAGCCTTCTTTTAAGTAATTAGCGTTATCCCATAATTTATCATGTAATTCTGTAGAAGCCATTAATTTTTTAACTGATTCTGTAATAGCTTTAGTGTCTCCAGGTGCTAATGAAGTTGAGAATAAGAATGGTCTTGAAGCAACTTTTAACCAGTCGATTAAATCTTTAGTACCAGCTACATAACCACCTACAACACCAATTGCTTTTGATAGTGTTCCGATTTGGAAATCAATTTTGTCTTGAAGTCCGAAATGTTTAACTGTTCCTGCGCCTTTACCCATTACACCAGAACCATGCGCGTCATCAACATATGTGATTAAACCAAATTCTTCAGCAATTTCTACAATTTCAGGTAATTTTGCTACATCTCCATCCATTGAGAATACGCCATCTGTAATGTACATAACTTTATTATATTGACCTGATTCAACCGCTTCTTTAGCTTTCGCTCTTAAATCATCCATATCTGAGTGATTAACACGAATAATTTTTGCTTTAGATAAACGACAACCATCAATAATTGAAGCATGGTTTAATTCATCAGATAAGATTGCATCATTTTTATTCATAACAGCTGAAATAGCAGCCATGTTACAGTTAAAGCCTGATTGGTATGCAATTGCACTTTCAGTACCTTTGAACTGAGCTAAAGTTTCTTCAATTTCTCTATGCAAGTCTAATGTACCGTTAATTGTACGTACTGCCCCCGCACCTACACCGTGAGAATCTATCGCATCTTTAGCAGCTTTCTTTAAATCTTCATCTGTTGCTAATCCAAGATAGTTATTTGAAGATAAGTTAATGTAATTTTTACCTCCAATTGTAATCTCAGCACCATTTGCACCTTCAACGACATCAATCTCGTTATATAGGCCATTGTCTTTTAATTCATTTAAATTTGTTTGTAAGAATGAATCTAATGTTTGTACCATTTAAACCTTCTCCTTTAGCACTTTTTCTCAATCATAACACATCAAAATCAAAGAATTAAGCGTTATCATCTTAAATTGAATTGTTTAAATTTTCTATAAATTTTGCTACAATTATCATATTATATTTTTAAAGAACTGAAAGAAGGTTTATGAATGGTTAATTGGAAAGAAGAAGTAGATAAAAAATTCGATCGACTTGTAGACATCAGAAGACATATGCATAAATATCCTGAACTATCCTATCATGAGGAAAAAACTCATGATTTTATTTTATCTGAATTAAAGAAACTAGATAAATTAGAGATTAAAGCGCCAGTCGGGGAACGTGGTATTGTCGCTAAATTAAAAGGGAATGAACCTGGTCAAACGATCGCATTTCGTGCAGACTTTGATGCTTTACCTATTCAAGATGAAAAAGACGTACCTTATAAATCGACTGTCGATGGTGTTATGCATGCTTGTGGTCATGACGGTCATACCGCTACACTCTTAACATTCTGTGAAATACTGCATGAACATCAACATTTGCTTAAAGGGAATGTTGTTTTTATTTTTCAATATGCAGAAGAATTAAGTCCTGGCGGTGCTAGTCCAATGGTTGATGATGGCGCATTAGAAGGTGTCGATAAAGTTTATGGAAACCATTTTTGGAGCGGTCATGAAACATCTACAATTAAGACTCGTCCTAATGAAATGATGGCATCACCTGACTACTTTGAAGTGACCATTCAAGGTAAAGGTGGTCACGGCGCTAAACCTCATACATCAATCGATCCGATTGTAATCGTAGCTGAATACATTTCTAGCATCCAAAAAATCATTTCTCGAAACATAGACCCAATTGATCGTGGTGTGATTACAGTTGGAAAAGTAGATGCGGGTACTGCATTTAATGTTATAAGTGATACGGCTACTTTAGAGGGTACTGTTAGAACATTTAAACCAGAAGTTAAAGACACAATAGAGGCTGAGCTTGAACGTGTCTTAAAAGGAATTTGTTTAGCCAATAACGCGACTTATGACTTTGAATACCGTAGAGGTTATCCTACTGTCGTCAATCACGAAGAACAATATGAAGTGGTTAAAGAAGCTGCTGAGCGCTTAGACTTAACTTATGAATACATCCCTCCTATGATGATAGGTGAAGATTTCTCATACTATTTACTTAATCGTCCAGGTTGTTTCTTCCTAACAGGTAGTGGTAATGAAGATAAAGGCTCAACTGCCCCACATCATCATCCTATGTTTGATTTAGACGAAGAAGCGATGAAAACGACGACACAAATGTTTATTCAAGTACTTGAGATAGAAGGTGTTCTATAAGAATGAAAAATATTTTATTACAAAAAGTTGAAGACTATTATGATGAAATGATTGAAATCAGAAGATATTTACATATGAATCCAGAATTATCTTTTGAAGAAGTGAAGACACCTGCTTATATTGCACATTACTTAAGAGAGTTAGGCATTGACGTTCGTGAAGGTGTCGGAGGACGTGGAGTTGTAGGTACATTAAATAAAGATAAAGAAGGTCCTACATTAGCGATTAGAGCTGATTTTGATGCATTACCTATCCAAGATGAAAAGGAAGTACCATACAAATCAACAGTTGATGGCGTCATGCATGCTTGTGGTCATGATGCCCATACGGCTGTATTGTTAATGACTGCGAAAATTTTATCTGAACATAAAGATGAAATTAATGGTCGCGTCGTCTTTATTCAACAACATGCTGAAGAAGTCGATCCTGGTGGTGCCATTCAAATGATTGCTGACGGGTGTTTAACAGGCGTTGATGCGATTATCGGGCAACATGTATCTAGTCATTTAGATGTTGGTAAAATTGGCTATAAATACGGTACTACGACAGGTATTCCAGATGATTTCTGGATTACTTTGAAAGGTAGAGGTGGACATGCTGCTCATCCTGATCAATTAATTGATCCACTCGCTGCAGGCATACAATTATGTAACGATTTACAATACATTGTTTCACGTAAAACAAGTGCACTCTCTCCTGCCGTACTATCCATTACAATGTTTAATGCTGGAGAAACGAATAATGTCATACCAGATACATGCAAAATTGATGGAACGATTAGAACTTTCGACTCAGATACACAAAATAGTGTCATAGAAGGCTTTAAGAAAGTATTAGAAGGCATTGCGACTTCTACAGATGTTACTTACGACTTGAAATATAGTAAAGGGTATCCTCCTGTCATAAACACGGAGCGTGAAACTGATCTTATATTAGAAGCGACTAAAGAGATTGATAGCGTTGAAGAACTCGTAGAATTAGAAGCAAGTCTAGGTGGAGAAGATTTTTCTTATTATCAACAGCGTGTTCCCGGTGCATTTTTCTATACAGGCACAAGAAATGAACATTTCAAAGCTGATTTCCCTCATCACCATCCTAAGTTTGATATTGATGAGCAAGGCTTAATAAACGCTGTACGCATCTTCTTACTCACAACATTTAAGTTTATGGAAAGGAATGATATTCATGACATTAACGACTGAAGTTAATCAATACATGGATGAATTAATAGAAATTAGAAGACATTTACATCAGCATCCCGAACTTTCATTTCAAGAAGAAAACACTAAGAAATACATAGATGATTATCTTGAAAACCTTGGAATTGAAGTTAAGAGAGATGTCGGTGGTAATGGCTTGTTAGGTTATATAAAAGGTGGCCATGACGGCCCAACAATTGCATTAAGAGCTGATTTTGATGCATTGCCAATTCAAGACGAGAAAGATGTACCTTATAAATCTAAAGTCGATGGTGTGATGCATGCTTGTGGCCATGACGCGCATACGGCAAGTTTACTCATCACTGCAAAAATACTTAAAAAGCACGAGCAAGATATTCATGGGAATGTCGTGTTAATCCATCAACATGCTGAAGAGTCACTTCCTGGTGGTGCAAAAGCGATGGTAGAAGCCGGTGCACTTGATGGTGTGGATTATGTCTTCGGAACACATACAGCAAGTCATATTGACGCGAATAAAGTTGGATTTTGTTCTGGACCAGCATATGCTGCAGCTGATTCATTTGAAATTGATATACAAGGACTAGGCGGACATGGTGCTATGCCTCAACTAGCTAAAGATCCAATCGTTGCTGCATCTTCATTGATTGTCCAAGCACAAAGTATCGTTTCAAGAACAGTAGATCCATTAGAATCGGCTGTCGTAACGTTCGGTACATTTAAAGGTGGTAATGCATTCAATGTTATTGCTGATAAGGTTCAATTATCAGGCACTATTAGAACGTATTTACCATACGTTAAAGATCAAATTAAAGAACGTTTGAACGGTATATTAAACGGTATCGAATCAAGTTATGGTGTTAAATGTCATTTGAAATATCACGACGGTTATCCACCAGTAGTAAATCATGAGAAAGAAACAGAATGGGCTAAAAAACTTGCATCAGAAATTGATTCAGTTGAAGAAGCTTTCGATTTCCCTCCTTCTTTAGGTGGCGAAGATGTTGGTTATTTCTTACAACATGTTCCAGGAACTTATTTCTTTACTGGTGTAGGTAACGAAGCACTTAAAGCAACCTATCCGCATCACCATCCAAAATTCGATTTAGATGAACAAGCACTACAAAATAGCGTCAAATTATTCTTATCAATTATTGAACATAGTGATGAATTAGAAAAATAAGCAATAAAAAAACCGAGACAACTTAATGTCTCGGCTTTTATTTTGTTTAATCAAGTTTGTTCAATCAATATCGAATTAAGCTTCGATGATTGTAACAACGCCTGATCCAACTGTACGTCCACCTTCACGGATTGAGAAACGAGTACCGTCTTCAATAGCGATTGGTGAAATTAATTCAACGTCCATTTCAACGTTGTCGCCAGGCATAACCATTTCAGTACCTTCTGGTAAGTTAACTACACCAGTTACGTCAGTAGTACGGAAATAGAATTGTGGGCGGTAGTTTGTGAAGAATGGAGTATGACGTCCACCTTCGTCTTTAGATAATACATAAACTTCAGCTTTGAATTTAGTGTGAGGTGTTATTGAACCTGGTTTAGCTAATACTTGACCACGGTTAACGTCTTCACGAGCAACACCACGTAATAATGCACCGATGTTATCTCCAGCTTCAGCGAAGTCTAATAATTTACGGAACATTTCAACACCAGTTACAGTTGTTTTAGAAGATTCTTCAGTTAAACCGATGATTTCAACTTCTTCACCAACAGTGATTTGACCACGTTCAACACGGCCTGTAGCAACAGTACCACGACCAGTGATTGAGAATACGTCCTCAACTGGCATCATGAATGGTTTGTCAGAGTCACGTTCTGGAGTTGGAATGAATGTATCAACAGCTTCCATTAATTCCATGATTTTATCTTCGTAAGCTTCGTCGCCTTCTAATGCTTTTAATGCTGAACCAGCAATTACAGGAACGTCGTCGCCTGGGAAGTCATATTCAGATAATAAGTCACGAACTTCCATTTCAACTAATTCTAATAATTCTTCATCGTCAACCATGTCAACTTTGTTTAAGAATACTACTAATGCAGGAACACCTACGTTACGTGATAAAAGAATGTGCTCACGAGTTTGAGGCATTGGACCGTCAGCAGCAGATACTACTAAGATACCGCCGTCCATTTGAGCTGCACCAGTAATCATGTTTTTAACATAGTCAGCGTGTCCTGGGCAGTCAACGTGCGCATAGTGACGTTTTTCAGTTTCATATTCGATGTGTGAAGTATTGATTGTAATACCACGTTCTTTTTCTTCTGGAGCGTTATCAATTTGGTCGTAAGAACGAGCTTCTCCGTCACCAGAACGTTTTGATAATACAGTTGCGATAGCAGCTGTTAAAGTAGTTTTACCATGGTCAACGTGACCGATAGTACCAATATTGGCATGTGTTTTTGAGCGATCAAATTTTTCTTTAGCCATTATGAAATCTCTCCTATTCATATTAAAAATTATTTTTTATTTAAGCCTCATGATGGTTACTCACCATCATGAGGATAACCTATAGTTAATTTATAAATCATTTTGATGAAAAAATCAATTTATTAAAGCGAATGTATTATTCACCTTTGTTTTTCTTGATAATTTCTTCAGAAATTGATTTAGGAACTTCTTCGTAGTGGTCAAATACCATAGTATAAGTACCACGACCTTGAGTGTTAGAACGTAAGTTTGTAGCGTAACCGAACATTTCTGAAAGTGGAACAAATGCACGAACAACTTGAGCGTTACCGCGTGCTTCCATACCTTCAACACGTCCACGACGACTTGTTACGTCACCCATGATGTCTCCCATGTATTCTTCAGGCATAACGATTTCAACTTTCATCATTGGCTCTAAGATTACAGGGTTACATTTTTTAGCTGCTTCTTTAAGTGCTAATGACGCAGCAACTTTGAAGGCCATTTCAGATGAATCGACATCATGATATGAACCATCATATAGTTTAGCTTTAACGTCAACTAATGGATATCCAGCTAATACACCGTTTTCCATAGCATCTTTAAGACCAGCTTCAACTGATGGAATGTATTCACGAGGAACTACACCACCGACGATAGCGTTTTCGAATTCGAAGCCGCCACCTTGTTCGTTAGGTGTGAATTCAATATGAACATCACCATATTGTCCACGTCCACCTGATTGACGAGAGAATTTACCTTGAACTTGTGCAGATTCTTTGAACGTTTCACGGTAAGATACCATTGGAGCACCAACAGTACATTCTACTTTGAATTCACGTTTCATACGGTCTACTAAGATATCAAGATGTAATTCACCCATACCACCGATGATAACTTGTCCAGTTTCATGGTCAGTGTGTGCGTGGAATGTTGGATCTTCTTCTTGTAATTTAACTAATGCGTTAGTCATTTTATCTTGGTCAGCTTTAGATTTAGGCTCAACAGATAAGTGAATAACAGGTTCTGGGAATTCCATTGATTCTAAGATAATGTTATCTTTTTCATCACATAAAGTATCACCAGTACCAGTATCTTTAAGACCAACAGCACCTGCAATGTCACCAGAATATACAGTAGAAATCTCTTCACGAGAGTTAGCGTGCATTTGTAGAATACGACCTACACGTTCACGTTTACCTTTAGTAGAGTTTCTTACGTATGAACCAGATTCCATTGTACCTGAATAAACACGGAAGAATGTTAATTTACCTACGAATGGGTCAGTCATAACTTTAAACGCTAATGCAGCGAATGGCGCTGAATCATCAGGTTTAGCAATTACTTCTTCGTCTTCGTTATCAGCTCTATGTCCGATAATAGGTTTAACATCTAATGGTGATGGTAAGTAGTCAATAACAGCGTTCAACATTAATTGAACACCTTTGTTTTTGAATGCTGTACCACATAATACTGGGTAGAATTCAACGTCACAAGTAGCTTGACGGATAGCCGCTTTAAGCTCATCAACTGTGATTTCTTCTCCACCTAAGTATTTTTCCATTAATTCGTCATTTGATTCAGAAACAGCTTCAATTAAAGCTTCACGAGCTTCTTCAGCTTGTTGTTTGTGAGATTCTGGGATCTCGATTTCGTCAATTTCAGTACCTAAGTCATTAGTGTATTGGAAACATTTCATTTCTACTAAGTCAATAATAGCGTTGAAATCGTCTTCCGCACCAATTGGTAACTGAATTGGGTGAGCATTTGCTTGTAAACGCTCATGTAGTGTACCAACTGAATATTCAAAGTTAGCACCCATTTTGTCCATTTTATTAATGAATACAATACGAGGTACTCCGTAAGTTGTAGCTTGACGCCAAACTGTTTCAGTTTGAGGTTCAACACCTGATTGCGCATCAAGAACAGTTACAGCACCATCAAGTACACGTAATGAACGTTCAACTTCAACTGTGAAGTCTACGTGTCCTGGTGTATCGATGATGTTTACACGGTGACCATCCCATTGTGCAGTAGTCGCAGCAGAAGTGATTGTAATACCACGCTCTTGCTCTTGTTCCATCCAGTCCATTTGTGAAGCACCTTCATGTGTTTCACCAATTTTATGGATACGGCCTGTGTAATAAAGAATACGTTCAGTAGTAGTAGTTTTACCAGCATCGATGTGAGCCATGATACCGATATTACGAGTGTTTTTCAAAGAAAAATCTCTTGCCATAGTATTCTTACTCCTTCCAAAACATTGGATATTTGGTTGTTGTTTATATAGATACTTTGATACCCTAAGTGTTTAAAAAACTATAGATGACCTATAAATAAGCCTCTTTATAATTTTAACGCTTAGGGTTCTAAGTTCTATCTTACCAACGGTAATGAGCAAACGCTTTGTTAGCTTCTGCCATTTTGTGAGTGTCTTCACGTTTCTTAACAGCACCACCAGTGTTATTGGCAGCATCTAAGATTTCATTAGCTAAACGCTCTTCCATAGTTTTTTCACCACGAAGACGCGCGTAGTTAACTAACCAACGTAAACCTAAAGTAGTACGACGTTCTGGACGTACTTCTACAGGTACTTGATAGTTTGAACCACCTACACGGCGAGCTTTAACTTCAAGTACAGGCATGATGTTGTTGATAGCTTCATCGAATACTTCCATAGCATCTTTACCTGAACGTTCTTGAACAAGTTCGAATGCAGAATAAAGAATTCTTTGAGCAGTACCACGTTTACCATCAAGCATGATTTTGTTGATTAATTTTGTTACTAATTTAGAATTGTGAATTGGATCTGGTAAAACAGCTCTTTTTGCAACTGGACCTTTACGAGGCATAATCGTAATCCTCCTTCCTCATTATAAAGTTTAATTGATTTATCGTCATTTAAAAAACTGTTATTTACAGAAATTTAATGTCAAATTATTTTTTAGCAGCTTTAGGTTTTTTAGCACCATAAAGTGAACGGCTTTGCATACGACCGTCAACACCAGAAGTGTCTAAAGCACCACGTACGATATGGTAACGCACACCAGGTAAGTCTTTTACACGTCCACCACGAATAAGTACAACACTGTGTTCTTGTAAGTTGTGGCCAATACCAGGGATATACGCGTTTACTTCGATGTTGTTTGATAAACGAACACGAGCATATTTACGTAACGCTGAGTTAGGTTTTTTAGGTGTCATAGTTCCTACACGAGTACATACACCACGTTTTTGAGGAGAGTATACAGTAGTCATTTTTTTCTTCATGCTATTGTAACCTCTGTTTAATGCTGGTGCAGTTGATTTTTGTGTTTTGCTAGTACGAGGTTTACGTACTAATTGGTTAATAGTAGGCATCTTTAATGTCCTCCTCTCTTCATTTCTTAATTCCACACATCCAGGTGGTTCATTTTAAGTCAAATAAAAATAGTAAGCACAGCTTACACATTTATTTAAGCAATGCAACAACTGTCGCATTAACTTCTATTCCATAGCGTGATCCAAGTTCTTGTCGACTAGGACTATAACTTATCGGAACGCCTGTCTCAAATGCTATCGATAACACTTTCGACAAAATATGAATATTGACATCTTGAGCAATGATTACTTGACGTACATCATGCTTCAATAATGCTTTAGTGGTCTGTTTTAAACCAATGACATAACTGTCTTGATTTAAGCTTAAGGCTTTTTCATTAGACATTTCATATCCTCCAAAGCGTCTGCTTTCATCAACCTTAACAATAATAACATTGCACAGTTATAAAGTCAATCATTTTTAAGGTGTTTTTATAATAAAATACAAGCTGTTCTAGGAACCTAGAACAGCCCATATATATTAGTCAGTCACAACTTGTTCTTCAGGTACTACTTCTTTTTCAACTTTTTCAAAGTCAACACCTGTATATCTTCTCATACCTGTTCCGGCAGGGATCAATTTACCGATGATAACATTTTCTTTAAGCCCAAGTAAGTCATCACGCTTACCTTTAATAGCAGCATCTGTAAGTACTCTTGTTGTTTCTTGGAATGAAGCAGCTGATAAGAAACTTTCAGTCTCAAGAGATGCTTTCGTAATTCCAAGTAATACAGGTTTAGCAGTTGCTGGACGTTTACGCGTCGCAAATACTTCTCTGTTTGCATCAGTAAATGTATGAATATCAACTAATGCACCTGGTAATAATTTAGTATCTCCTGCTTCAATAATTCTTACTTTACGAAGCATTTGTCTAACCATAACTTCAACGTGTTTATCTGAAATTTCAACACCTTGCATACGGTAAACTTTTTGTACTTCTTTAAGTAAGTAACTTTGAGTAGCATTTAAGCCTGCAACAGCTAGTAATCCTTTAGGTTCAATTGAACCTTCAGTCATAACTTCACCACGTTCAACGTATTGACCTTCTTCAACCTTAAGTCGAGCAGTACCTGGTGCGTTATAAGTACGGATTTCATTTTCGCCTTTAACTTTAATTTCTTGTTGACGATCTTTAACGATCGTAATTTCAGTTACTTCACCATTAATTTCAGAAATAACAGCTTGTCCTTTAGGGTTACGTGCTTCAAATAGCTCTTGAATACGAGGTAAACCTTGAGTGATATCGGCACCTGCTACACCACCTGTATGGAATGTACGCATTGTAAGCTGAGTACCTGGTTCACCGATTGATTGTGCAGCAATTGTACCAACTGCTTCACCAACTTCAACTTGTTCACCAGTTGCTAAGTTCTTACCATAACATTTTTCACATACACCGTGACGAGTGTTACATGTAAATGCAGAGCGAATATGCATCTCAGTAATACCTGCATCAACTATTTGTTTAGCAATATCAGCAGTTATTAATTCATTAACTTTAATAATTACTTCATCTGTTTCAGGATGACGTAATGTTTCTTTAGAGTAACGACCTTCAATACGTTCAATGAATGGTTCGATTAACTCTGATCCTTCTCTAATATCTGAAACAAGTAAACCACGGTCAGTTCCACAGTCTTCTTCTCTAACGATAACATCTTGTGCTACGTCAACTAGACGACGTGTTAAGTAACCTGAATCGGCAGTTTTCAGTGCTGTATCGGCAAGACCTTTACGTGCACCGTGAGTAGAGATGAAGTATTCAAGTACTGTTAAACCTTCACGGAATGAAGATTTAATAGGTAACTCGATAATTCGACCAGATGGGTTGGCCATCAAACCACGCATACCAGCTAATTGAGTGAAGTTTGATGCGTTACCACGGGCACCAGAGTCACTCATCATGAAGATTGGGTTTAAGCTGTCTAATGACATCATTAATTTAGCTTGAATATCATCTTTAGCTTTTGTCCAAATTTCAATTACAGCAGCATAACGTTCGCTTTCAGTAATTAAACCACGGCTAAATTGTTTTTGTACTTTATCTACTTTGATTTCTGCTTCTCCAATAATTTCTTGTTTATCAGGAAGTACCACAATGTCAGAAACCCCAACTGTAATACCAGCTTTAGATGAGTATTTAAATCCTAAATCTTTCATCTTATCAAGCATTACTGATGTATCTGTAATGTGGAATTTATTAAAGATTTCCGCAATGATTTGACCTAAGAATTTCTTGTTAAATGGTTTAACAAGTTCAACATCTTGTAAGTACTCAATTAATCCACCTTCTGGAATATCAGTAGGTGCAACAAAGTATTTATCAGGTGTTGATTTTTCTAAGTTGAAATTCGTTGGTTCATTAATGTACGGGAATGAATCCGGCATAATTTCATTGAAAATCACTTTACCAACAGATGTGATAAGTAATTTATTGTTTTGTTCTTCTGTAAATGTTGGGTTCTTTAATGATCTTGCATGAACAGCTATACGTGAGTGTAAATGAACATAACCATTTACATACGCTTTAATAACTTCATCTGTTTCACTAAAGATTTCACCAGCTCCTGTAGCGCCTTTACGTTCAAGTGTTAAGTAATAGTTACCTAATACCATATCTTGAGAAGGTGTTACGACTGGTTTACCATCTTTAGGGTTCAAGATGTTTTGAGCTGCAAGCATTAACATACGTGCTTCTGCTTGTGCTTCTTTTGATAATGGAACATGGACAGCCATTTGGTCACCATCAAAGTCAGCGTTATAAGCAGTTGTTACAAGTGGATGAAGTCTGATTGCACGACCTTCAACTAGTGTAGGTTCAAATGCTTGAATACCTAAACGGTGAAGTGTTGGTGCACGGTTTAATAGTACTGGATGTTCTTTAATAACATCTTCTAGTACATCCCAAACTTCTTCTTCCATTCTTTCTATTTTACCTTTTGCATTCTTGATGTTCGTAGCAATTTCGCGTTCAACAAGTTCTTTCATAATGAAAGGTTTGAACAATTCTAACGCCATTTCTTTCGGTAAACCACATTGATACATTTTAAGGTTTGGTCCAACTACGATAACTGAACGACCTGAATAGTCAACACGTTTACCAAGTAAGTTTTGACGGAAACGACCTTGTTTACCTTTTAACATATGTGACAATGATTTTAATGGACGGTTACCTGGTCCAGTAACTGGACGACCACGACGACCATTATCAATTAAAGCATCTACAGCTTCTTGTAACATACGTTTTTCATTTTGAACGATAATACCAGGTGCACCTAAATCTAATAAACGTTTCAAACGATTATTACGGTTGATAACACGACGGTATAAATCATTTAAATCACTTGTTGCGAAACGTCCACCGTCTAATTGAACCATTGGACGAATTTCAGGTGGAATAATTGGTAATACATCTAAGATCATCCATGATGGGTCATTACCTGAGTGACGGAATGATTCAACAACTTCTAGACGTTTAATTGCTCTTGTCAATCTTTGTCCTGTTGCTGATTCTAATTCTTCACGTAATTCTTTTAATTCTTTATCTAAGTCGATATCGCTTAATAAGTCACGGATTGCTTCTGCACCCATTTTTGCTGTGAATTTACCAGGATATTTATCATAATACTCACGGAATTCACCTTCAGTTAATAATTGTTTCTTCTCTAATCCAGTTGGACCTGGATCAATTACAGTGTAAGAAGAAAAGTATATAACTTCTTCAAGTGAACGTGGTGACATATCAAGTAAAAGTCCCATACGACTTGGGATACCTTTGAAGTACCAAATGTGTGAAACTGGAGCTGCTAATTCAATGTGCCCCATTCTTTCACGACGCACTTTTGATTTAGTAACCTCTACACCACAGCGGTCACAGACCATGCCTTTATAGCGTACTCTTTTATATTTACCACAACTACATTCCCAGTCCTTAGTTGGACCAAAAATTTTCTCACAGAACAAACCATCTCTTTCAGGTTTTAACGTACGGTAGTTAATTGTTTCTGGTTTTTTCACTTCACCAAATGACCAAGAACGGATCTTTTCAGGTGAAGCAAGTCCTATTTTCATGTAATGGAAATTATTTACATCAATCAAGGAGCCTACCTCCTTCAATTTAAATTAGTTGTGCCGGTTGATTGATAATGTATAACAAATGTAAAGCGCAAATGGTTAATCAAATGCGCTTTATTAACTTTTAGTCAGTTACTTGTTGCCCTTCTATTGATGCATCTTGTGAAACACCTAAATCAACTTTCTTGTCCATCATATCTTCATCTTCTAAATCACGCATTTCGATTTCGTTATCGTGTTCATCCATAACTTTAACGTCTAGACCTAAACTTTGTAACTCTTTCATTAATACGCGGAATGATTCAGGAACACCCGGTTTAGGGATGTTTTCTCCTTTTACGATAGATTCGTAAGTTTTAACACGACCTACTGTGTCATCAGATTTATAAGTTAAAATCTCTTGTAAAGTATATGCTGCACCGTAAGCTTCAAGTGCCCATACTTCCATCTCACCGAAACGTTGTCCACCAAATTGAGCTTTACCGCCAAGTGGTTGCTGTGTAACAAGTGAGTATGGTCCAGTAGAACGCGCATGTAATTTATCGTCTACCATGTGTGCAAGTTTAAGCATGTACATTACACCTACAGATACACGGTTATCAAACGGTTCACCAGTACGACCATCGTATAGTACAGTTTTACCATCACGAGCTATACCTGCTTCTTCAATAGTTGACCAAACATCAGCATCGTTTGCACCATCAAATACTGGTGAAGCAACATGAATACCTAAATTCTTAGCTGCCATTCCAAGATGAAGTTCTAATACTTGTCCGATATTCATACGAGAAGGTACACCTAATGGGTTTAACATGATGTCAATTGGTGTTCCATCTGGTAAGTAAGGCATATCTTCTTCAGGTAAGATACGTGAGATAACACCTTTGTTACCGTGACGACCACACATTTTATCTCCGACATGTATTTTACGTTTTTGAACGATGTATACACGTACTAATTGGTTTACACCTGGAGATAATGAATCATCGCCTTCTTCTCTGTTAAATACTTTAACATCTAATACAATACCACCTGCACCGTGAGGTACACGTAATGATGTATCACGAACTTCACGAGCTTTTTCACCAAAGATTGCATGTAATAATCTTTCTTCAGCTGTTAATTCAGTTACACCTTTAGGCGTTACTTTACCAACTAGGATATCTCCGTCTTTAACTTCAGCACCAACATAAACGATACCACGATCATCTAAGTTCTTAAGCGCATTGTCAGAAACGTTAGGAATATCACGTGTGATTTCTTCAGGTCCTAGTTTAGTGTCACGAGCTTCTGATTCATATTCTTCAACGTGAATTGAAGTATAAACATCATCTTTAACAAGACGTTCACTCATGATTACAGCATCCTCATAGTTATAACCGTCCCAAGTCATGAAACCAACGACTACGTTACGTCCAAGTGCCATTTCACCAAGTTCCATCGAAGGACCATCAGCTAAAATTTCACCTTTAGAAACAATATCTCCGCTCGCAATGATTGGACGTTGGTTGTAACAAGTACCTGAGTTACTACGTTTGAACTTAGATAATGGGTAACGATCTAATTCTGTTTCGATCTCTTTACCATTTTCTTCAACAATACGTCTAACAAGGATTTCTTTTGCTTCTACGTGCTCAACTCTACCTTTATACTTAGCAACTACTGCTGCACCTGAATCACGTGCAGTTACGTGTTCCATACCAGTACCAACAAATGGTGCTTCTGGGTTCATTAAAGGTACCGCTTGACGTTGCATGTTCGCACCCATAAGCGCACGGTTAGAGTCATCGTTTTCTAAGAACGGAATACATGCTGTCGCTGCAGAAACAACTTGTTTAGGAGATACATCCATGTAGTCCATACGTTCTTTAGGTTTCGTAGTGTTGTCCCCACGGAAACGACAAAGTACTTCGTCATCTACGAATTTACCTGTTTCATCAAGTACAGAGTTTGCTTGCGCAACTACATAGCTGTCTTCTTCGTCAGCTGTTAAGTAGTCGATTCTGTCAGTAACTTGGTTTGTTTCGATGTTTACCTTACGATAAGGTGTTTCAATGAAACCAAATTCATTAACTCTTGCATAACTTGATAATGAGTTGATTAAACCAATGTTTGGTCCCTCAGGCGTTTCAATTGGACACATACGACCATAGTGAGAGTAGTGAACGTCACGTACTTCCATACCAGCACGCTCACGAGTTAAACCACCCGGTCCTAATGCTGATAGACGACGTTTATGCGTCAACTCTGCTAATGGGTTTGCTTGGTCCATGAATTGAGATAATTGAGAGCTACCAAAGAATTCTTTAATAGATGCAATTACTGGACGAATATTGATTAATTGTTGAGGTGTGATTGAATCAGTGTCTTGAATTGACATACGTTCACGTACAACACGTTCCATACGTGATAAACCAATTCTGAATTGGTTCTGTAGTAATTCTCCTACTGAACGTAGACGACGATTACCTAAATGGTCGATGTCATCTGTGTAACCTACACCATGTAACAAGTTAAAGAAATATGATAGTGAAGAAATAATATCTGCTGGAGTAATACATTTCACTGCTTCATCAGGGAATGCATTACCAATCACTGTTGTCGTACGTTTTTCTTCATCACCAGGAATATAAATTTTAACTGTTTGAACTTCTACTGGCTCATCTAAGACACCACTATTAAGCTCATAAACATGAATATTAGCGTTTGATTCTAAAACATCGATGATTTTATCTAAATTACGACGGTCTAAAATAGTACCTTCTTCAGCCGCAATTTCACCTGTTTCAACGTCAACGATAGGCTCAGCTAAAGTTTGGTTGAATAAACGATGTTTAAGATGTAATTTTTTATTCATTTTGTAACGACCTACTGCCGCTAAATCATAACGTTTTGGGTCAAAGAAACGTGAATATAATAGACTTTTAGCGTTCTCTACTGTTGGTGGTTCTCCCGGACGTAAACGCTCATAAATTTCAAGCAATGCTTGGTCTGTTGTTTCAGTATTATCTTTGTCTAATGCATTTCTTAAATACTCATTATCACCAAGTAAATCAATGATTTCTTGATCTGATGAGAATCCTAAAGCACGGATTAATACTGTAATTGGTAATTTACGTGTTCTGTCTATTCTTACGTAAGGAACATCTTTAGCATCTGTTTCATACTCTAACCATGCACCACGGTTAGGAATTACAGTAGTTCCAAAACTCACTTTACCGTTTTTATCAACTTTTTCGTTGAAGTAAACGGATGGTGAACGTACAAGTTGAGATACAATAACACGTTCTGCACCGTTAATTACAAAAGTACCAGTGTCAGTCATTAATGGGAAATCACCCATGAATACTTCTTGATCTTTCACTTCGCCTGTTTCTTTGTTAATTAAACGGACTTTAACGCGTAATGGTGCTGCATATGTTGCATCACGGTTTTTAGATTCTTCTAAATCATACTTTGGTTCACCTAGACGGTAATCTACGAACTCTAAAGAAAGGTTACCTGTAAAATCATCAATTGGAGAAATGTCGCGGAACATTTCTAGTAAACCTTCTTTTAGAAACCATTCATATGATTTCGTTTGAATCTCTATTAAGTTAGGTAGTTCTAAAATCTCGGAAATTCTCGCATAACTTCTACGAACACGATGTCTTCCATACTGGATAAGTTGACCTGTCAACAGATTCACCCCTCAAATATTGTGAATATAACTTTGCGCCTTACAAAATAAATATAATAAGACAAAAAGAAAACGGAAAGTCAATGATTCCATTTTCTATTTCGTACGACTTATTCCTAACATTCAATTAAGGGCGACGCAAAAGTACACACTTATTGAATATAATTTTTAACATTCTATTACTATATCAGAACAAAACACCAAAATCAAGCTTTTACACTTTTTAAAATGTGATAACCCTTGCTTTTTTCGATTATTTCTGCATTACCAAAAATATCTTGCATTTTTTTCTTTGCAGAAGGCATACCTTGCTTCTTCTGAATAACAACTAAAAGCTGTCCACCATTCGATAATACTTCGATGCTTTGCTCAAGAATTTTATGAACAATTTCCTTCCCTGCTCTAATTGGAGGGTTTGTTAATACAAAATCAAATTCTAAATCTAATACATCATCTAAACAGTTACTTACTTTCAACTGAGCATTTTGAATGTTGTTAGATCGTTGATTATCTTTTGCCAAATCCAATGCGCGTTCGTTCACATCTACCATAGTCACTTCACTATGCGAAAGTACTTTCGCACACATTAAACCTATTGGACCATAACCACAGCCCACATCCAATATTTTCTTTTTAGGACCAGGGGGATTTGCATTTAAGAAAGTTGTTACGAGTAAATCAGACCCAAAGTCTATTTTCCCTTTTGAGAAAACACCATGATCTGTCTGAAGAGAGAGTTTGTTATCGCGATAAAAATAATCGAAACTTTCTCGTTCCGACTTCACGTTTGGATCGTTATCAAAATAATGACTCATTACGCCACCTCTTTATTGATTAAATGAGTAAATAAAAACCCGTTATCATGATAATAACGGGTTTTTTGATTTAATACAGAGATTATTTTAATTCTACAGATGCGCCAACTTCTTCTAATTTTTCTTTTAAAGCTTCAGCGTCTTCTTTAGATAAACCTTCTTTAACAACTTTAGGAGCGTTGTCTACGATTTCTTTAGCTTCTTTTAAGCCTAAGCCAGTTGCTTCTTTAACCGCTTTAACAACTTTAATTTTTGAATCTCCAGCTGAAGTTAATTCAACGTCGAATTCAGTTTTTTCAGCTGCTGCATCTCCACCAGCTGCGCCAGCTGCTGCTACAGGAGCTGCTGCTGTTACACCAAATTCTTCTTCGATAGCTTTTACTAAGTCATTTAATTCTAATACTGACATTTCTTTAATTGCTTCAATAATTTTTTCATTAGACATGATATATATCCTCCATTAAATAGTTTTATTTGTTGCTGAATTATTCAGCACTTTCTTCTTTTTGTTCTCCAACAGCTTTAACTGCATAAGCAAAGTTACGAACTGGAGCTTGTAATACAGATAGTAACATTGATACAAGACCGTCTTTTGATGGTAATGAACCGATAGTGTTAACTTTTTCTGCAGATACAACTTGTCCTTCGATAACACCTGCTTTGATTTCTAACGCTTCGTTTTCTTTAGCGAAGTCAGCAAGAATTTTAGCTGGTTCAACAACTTCTTCGTTTGAAAAAGCAATTGCGTTAGGACCAGTTAATGTTTCTTCTAAACCTTCGATACCAGCAGCTTCAGCAGCACGACGAACTAAAGTGTTTTTGTAAACTTTATATTCGATACCTGCTTCACGTAATTGTTTACGTAATTCAGTAACTTGCGCAACTGTTAAACCACGGTAGTCAACAATAATTGTTGAAACAGAATTTTTAAGTTGTTCGGTAATTAAATCAACTTTTTGTTGTTTAGCTTCAACGATTTTTGAATTAGACATCTCTACACCTCCATATTAATTGTCCGTGCTTTTATGATGAGGTTTCTCAACAAAAAAGCACTTTTTACCCACGGCAAAAAGTGCTTGAATTTTATACGTTCAAGTCAATTTAAGCCTCGGTAGGATCGCTTTTTAAGTTCAAAAATGAACTCCTACTGTCTTAGGTTAAATATTACACATCCAAAACTATAACGCGTTTTGGAGTTGAAGTCAATATTTTTATATTATAATTTAAAGCTTGAAGTATCAACTTTGATACCAGGACCCATTGTTGTTGTAACAGCAACAGATTTGAAATAAGTACCTTTAGATGATGCTGGTTTAGCTTTAGTTAATGTATCTTGAATTGTTTTGAAGTTATCAACTAATTGTTGCTCGTCAAATGATACTTTACCAATAGATGCATGAACAATACCAGATTTTTCAGCACGGTATTCTACTTTACCTGCTTTAATTTCTTCTACTGCTTTTTTGATATCCATTGTTACTGTACCAGCTTTAGGGTTTGGCATTAAACCTTTAGGTCCTAATACACGACCAAGTTTACCAACTTCACCCATCATGTCAGGTGTTGCAACGATTACATCAAAGTCGAACCAACCTTGGTTGATTTTGTTAATGTATTCTTCACCTACATAATCTGCTTCAGCTTCTTCTGCTTCTTTGATTTTATCGCCTTTAGCGAATACTAATACACGTTGTGTTTTACCAGTACCGTGTGGTAATACTACAGCACCACGGATTTGTTGGTCATTCTTACGTGTATCAATGCCTAAACGAAATGCAACTTCTACAGATGCATCAAAGTTAACAGTACTTGTTTCTTTTGCTAATTTAATCGCTTCTTCAACAGCGTATGTTGCAGTACGATCGATTTTAGCAACTGCTTCTTGATACTTTTTACCTTTTTTAGCCATTTTGTTTTCCTCCTTTAGTGGTTTTAGCGGAATGTTACCTCCCACGTGCATTATCATAAAGACAATGCAATAGCAGACAGCGAAATAGCCGCCTGCTTAAACTTTAAAACTCAATTATTCTACGACAATACCCATGCTGCGTGCAGTACCTTCAACGATACGCATAGCTGCTTCTTCAGATGCCGCGTTTAAGTCAGGCATTTTAGTGTTAGCAATTTCACGTACTTGGTCTTGAGTTACTGTAGCAACTTTAGTTTTGTTAGGTTCACCAGAACCTTTTTCTACTTTAGCTGCTTTTTTAAGTAATACTGCTGCAGGTGGTGTCTTAGTGATGAAAGTAAATGAACGATCTTCAAATACTGTAATTTCAACTGGAATGATTAAACCTGCTTGCTCTTGTGTACGAGCGTTGAATTCTTTACAGAATCCCATAATATTCACACCGGCTTGACCTAATGCAGGACCAACTGGTGGTGCTGGGTTTGCTTTACCTGCAGGAATTTGCAATTTAACAACTTTAACTACTTTTTTAGCCACGATGTGCACCTCCTTGATATCGTGATGTGGTCATGGGGTAATGATATTTTACCCTCCCACTCTTCATTTCGTGACGAAATGGTTGCGCATAGTCCGAGCGCGACCTTTAAATAATAACATTGAAATTATGAAATTTCAAGTGTTTTTTTACAACTTTTCAATTTGATCGAATTCAACTTCGACTGGTGTTTCTCTACCAAACATGTCAACAAGTACTGTTAATTTATACTTCTCAACATCGATTTCTTTGATTTCACCAACTTGGTTACTAAATGGTCCGCTTGTTACGCGAACTTGTTCACCTAATTCAACTTCTACATCGACAGTTTTTTCTACCATACCCATTTGTTTAAGGATGAATTTCGCTTCCTCAGGTAATAATGGATTTGGTTTAGATCCTGCACCAGCAGAACCAACGAAACCTGTAACGCCAGGTGTATTTCTTACGACATACCATGATTCATCAGTCATAATTAACTCAACTAATACGTATCCAGGGAAAGTCTTCTTGATTTGTGTCTTCGCTTTACCATCTTTAATAGATGTTTCTTCCTCTTCAGGAATCACAACTCTAAAAATTTGTTCTTGCATGTTCATTGTATCAACACGCTTTTCTAGGTTTGTTTTGACTTTATTTTCATAACCTGAATAAGTGTGCACTGCATACCATCGTTTAGCGCCTATCTCTTCTGACATTTTGCCACTCCTTACTATCTAATCAAATTAATTAATTCTGTAATTCCTAAATCTAATGCATAGAAAAAGATTAAGAAAAAGATTACTGTACACACTACTATTGTTGTATATTTAACAAGTTCTTTGCCAGTTGGCCAACTTGTTTTCTGCATTTCTGATTTTACGCCTTGAAAGAAGTTTTCTTTTTTAGCCATTGATTTTCCTCCTTTTAGATGGATTCTTTATGCAATGTATGCGTATTACAAGTTTTACAAAACTTTTTTAGCTCTAATCGTTAATCTGTATCTTTTTTAGGGACTGTATAATTCCTAGCTCCGCATTTCTCGCAATTTAAAGGGACTTTTCTCATCTTATCACCTAATTCATTCTAATCCTAGATTAATATACAAAACAAAACACCTAATTGTCAAACAAAGCTGAAGTAATTTCAGCCTTGTTCAGTTTCTTTTTTAATCTGTATTGTGCGTTGTATATATGTTTCACTGGTACATCTAGTTCATTTGATATTTCTTTTTTTGTTTTTCCTTGTGCCGTTAATTTTAGAATGTCCGTTTCTATAGGTGATAGTTTATTAGAATCCATCAAATAGGATAGCGAACATTCTGTTAACATTTGATTTTCAAAATCCTGACCATGACCATCTCTTAGACACTCTATTAAATTAACCGAATCACTTTTTGTTTCATCAATACTCAATGAATCTTTTAATATTTGATACTTTGTACTTTTAACTTTTCTTATATAATCAATTTTAGCATTTTTAATAATGACATTCACACAATGTATAAAGGACTCCTGCTTGTCACAATCAAATGTGAGTGCTTGTTTATACAACTTATATCTTATAATTTGTGCGATGTCCTCTTTATCATTATAAGGTAGTCTCAATGTGCTTACCCGCTTCTGAATGTCACTTTCGAAAACATTTAATAGTTGATTAAACGCTTCTTTGTTACCACGCTGAATGTCAGCAATCCATTTTAACAACTGCTTGTCTGTATTCATGTCATTCATCATGCTCATCCCTTGTTATTGTTTTGAGCATATTTTACAGAGCGCGTTCCTTATAAATCAAACTCCAAAAAATCATATTTATCGATTATTTCTTCTCCATTTTTCAAATTGCTGTAATACTTCATCCGGCAAGTTCAATCTATTTCTAGGTGTCTTAGTTTTAATTTCTGATAGGTGCTTTGTAACTACAGATTCTTGATTTGCAATTGTTGACCACATTTCTCTTGATGAGATTCTATACGCACCTGAACCAAAAATAGCATGTTGTTCACTCATATCACTAGTGACTACTGTAATATGCGTAATGTGCTTTCGATATAATTCATACGTTAGTCTTTCAATATAACTATCTGCTGTTTCTTTCCCTTTCGTATAAAAAACTTTCACACCGTGCTTAAATTCTACTGATTCAGTACCTTCTACACCATATGCATCAAAAACAACAATCATTTCACCATCATGCTGGGTATTATAATTGATAAGTGTGATTAACAATTTATCTCTCGCTTCTTCTAAAGAAACTTGAGCAATGGAAGACAATTCGTTTGATTGTCCTATTAAGTTATAGCCATCAATAATTAAATAGATATCTTTCATTATGATTGTCCTATTGGATGTCTTTTTCTATATACTTCATACATAAGCAGACTTGCTGCAACAGAAGCATTTAAGCTATTAACGTGTCCAACCATTGGTAATTTAATATAAAAATCACACTTATCTTTCACTAATCGACTCATACCTTCGCCTTCACTGCCTATAACGATAACAAGTGGCATTCCAGCATCCATTTGTCTATAATCAGTCGCATTCTTTGCATCTGTACCTGCGACCCAATATCCTACTTCTTGAAGTCTTTCAATTGTTTGCGGTAAATTCGTCACGCGAATAACTGGAACATGTTGAATGGCACCTGTTGAAGCTTTTGCTACTGTTGCATTTAACTGTACGGATTTTCTTTTCGGAATGATAATGCCATCAATACCTATTGCATCAGCTGTTCTCATTATTGAACCTAAATTGTGTGGATCTTCTAAACCATCTAACATCAATAAACAAGGTACATGGTCAATATCTTTAGTTTCTGAAATGAAATCTTCTAATTCTTTGTATGGATATGGCGCAATTTGAGCAGCAATACCTTGATGTGGAACATCTGTTAAATAGTCAATTTTTGATTTAGGTACAGTTTGGACGACTATTTTTTCAGATTTTGCAATTTTTAAAATTTCACCAATTTGTTTCTTGTTGATACCTCCTTGAATCAATACTTTATTAATCGTATGACCTGAAGTTATCGCTTCTTTGACTGCATGCCTACCAACTATAATCGATTCATCCATTGGCTCCCACCCTTTCTTCTGTTATTTCAATCATTTTATTAACGAGTTCTTCCAAACGTTCTGTTTCATCTATTAAGAATAAATAACCAACGACCGCTTCGATCGCTGAACTTTTTCTATACGTTTGTATATCCGTATTCTTCGCTTTCGTACAACTCTTTGCGTTACGACCTCGTTGAATAATTTCTAATTCTTCTTCTGTAAAAAATTCATTCTCCATCAAAATATTAAGTGCATATGCTTGTCCCTTTGCAGAAACATATTGTTTAGACAATTGATGTAATCGATTAGGTTTCCCTTTTATTTTAAGGATAATATGCTTTCTGACATACGTATCTAATATCGAATCACCCATGTAAGCTAAGGATAACGGATTTAACATTTTAATTGTTAATTTATCCACGTCTAAACCTCACACCTTGAGCCGTGTCTTCAAGAATAATATTTTGTTCTTTTAGTGCATCTCTAATTTCGTCCGCTCTTTGGAAGTTCTTAGCTTTTCTTGCTTCATTACGTTCTTCAATTAATGCTTCAATTTCTTCATCAAGCAATTCATTTTGTTGTTTACCTACTAACGGTACACCGAGAACTTCACTAAATATTTCATACACTTCTTTGAAACGATTAATTGTTTTTGTAGAAGTTGTATTTTCAAGTAAATATTTATTAGCTAATTTATTCAAATCATACCATGCAGTAATTGCATTAGCTGTATTGAAATCATCATCCATAGATGTTTCAAAGTCATTTAATATTTCATTAATACGTTCGATATGTTGTTCTGTTTCATCTTCTTCTAATACAGCATGTTGTGCTCTATCAACTAATGATTGATAACTATTTCTAATTCTTTCTAAACCTCTATTAGCTGCTTGTACAAGTTCTAAATCATAGTTTATTGGATTTCTATAGTGCGCACCTACCATAAAGAATCTTAATACATCAGGGTCAATTTCTTTTATAATGTCATGAACTAAAATAAAGTTACCTAATGATTTACTCATTTTTTCGTTGTTAATATTTACAAAGCCGTTGTGCATCCAATAATTCGCAAATGTCTTATCATTGTGTGCTTCTGATTGGGCAATTTCATTTTCGTGGTGAGGGAATTGTAAATCTGTTCCACCAGCATGGATATCAATCGTATCGCCTAAATGAACTTGTGCCATTACAGAACATTCGATGTGCCAACCTGGTCTACCTTCTCCCCATGGGCTATCCCATTTAATTTCGCCTGGTTTAGCTTTTTTCCATAAAGTGAAGTCTAGCGCATCTTCTTTTTGTTCACCTGATTCTATTCTAGCGCCAACTTTTAAATCATCTAATGATTGATGGCTCAACTTACCGTAATCATCAAAACGTCTTGTACGATAATAAACGTCACCACCGCTTTCATATGCATAGCCTTTTTCGACTAATACAGCTATGAACGCAATAATATCGTCCATGTGATCCATTACTCTTGGATTCGCTGTTCCACGTTTACAATTTAAAGCACCTGTATCTTCGTAGAATGCTTCAATAAAACGATCCGCAATTTCCGGAACTGTTTCACCTAATTCATTTGCAGCTTTGATTAATTTGTCATCAACATCTGTAAAATTAGATACATATTGTACATCGTAACCACGGTATTCTAAATATCTTCTTACGACATCAAATGCTACTGTTGCTCTTGCATTACCAATATGAATGTAGTTGTAAACTGTCGGTCCACATACATACATTTTTACTTTTCCTTCCTCGATAGGAATAAATTCTTCTTTTTGCCTTGTTAACGTATTATATAACGTAATCATCAACAATCTCTCCATTCTTCGTCTTTTCAAGTTGACGTTCTAATTCTTTTAATTGTTCATATATTGGGTCTGGTAAATTTGTATGATTAAAGTTCTTACCAATTTTCAATCCATCTTGTTTAACAATTCTACCTGGAATACCAACTACTGTAGAATAATCTGTTACATCTTTGAGAACGACTGAATTCGCGCCAATATTCACATTGTTGCCGACTTCAATATTACCTAATACTTTTGCACCAGCAGCTATCAGTACATTATCACCTATATCTGGATGTCTTTTTCCGCGTTCTTTACCTGTCCCACCAAGTGTTACACCTTGATAGATTGTTACATTATTGCCGATACGACATGTTTCACCTATTACGATACCCATGCCATGGTCGATGAATAGCCTCTTGCCGATTGTAGCACCTGGATGAATTTCAACTCCTGTGAAAAATCGAGCAATTTGAGATATAGATCTTGCTATAAAGTACATTTTTTTCTTAAAGAACCAATTAGCGATCAAATAACTCCATATAGCATGTAGTCCTGAGTAAGTCATAACGACTTCAAATGAAGATCTTGCTGCAGGGTCTTGATCGAATACCATTTGAATATCATCTTTGACTCGTTTAAACATTTAAATCCCCCCCTCAGATAACAAAAAGGCGCCCCTAACAATAATTGCTAGAGGTGCCTTTTTGCACGGTTCCACTCTTTTTAGCATTAAAAAATGCTCACTCTTTTAAATATTAACATCATCATATTTGTAATAAAGGTGCATTCGCTTAAGTAATGTGGCACATTTTCAGCAACCATGTACTCTCTAATTTCACATTATCTAATCTACTTGTCCTTTAAGTCATTTATATAATAATTTCTCGTTCTAAAAAAATCAAACAAAGCGTTTTAATCTGTTAAGTACTTTATCTCGACCTAACAACGCAATTGTATTTGGTAATTCAGGGCCATGAGTTTGACCTGAAACAGCAACACGTATAGGCATAAATAATTGTTTACCTTTGATGCCTGTTTCTTTTTGAACAGCTTTAATTGATTTTTTAATTTCTGCTGGTTCAAACGGCTCTAAAGTTTCAAGTTGTTTCACAAGTTCAGCCATAACAGTTGGAACTTGTTCACCATCTAAGACTTCTTGTGCTTCGTCACTGAAATCAAGATGTTCTCTGAAGAATAACTCAGATAAAGGAACAATTTCTCCTGCGTAACTCATTTGTTGTTGATATAAACCTACTAAGTCCCTTGCCCAAGTTAATTCAGCTTCAGATGGACTTTCAGGTAATAAACCTGCTTTAACCATATGAGGAATTGTCATTTCAAAGACTGTTTCAGAATCTTTTTCTTTCATGTATTGGTTATTAATCCATTCTAATTTTTTCTTATCAAAGAATGCTGGTGATTTAGAAAGACGTTTTTCATCGAAGATTTTAATAAATTCTTCTTTAGAGAAGATTTCTTCTTCGCCTTCAGGAGACCATCCTAGTAAACCAATAAAGTTAAAGATTGCTTCAGGTAAATAACCTAAATCTTTATATTGTTCGATGAACTGTAGAATTTGACCATCACGTTTACTTAATTTTTTACGCTCTTCATTAACGATTAATGTCATATGCGCAAATTGTGGAGGCTCGAATCCAAACGCTTCATAAATCATAAGTTGTTTAGGTGTGTTTGAAATATGATCATCACCACGAATAACGTGTGAAATTTCCATGTAGTAATCATCAATCGCAACCGCAAAATTATAAGTTGGGATACCATCTTTTTTAACGATTACCCAGTCACCGATACCATTTGAATCAAATGATACTTCACCTTTAACGATGTCATCGAATTTATATTCTTTATCTTGTGGCACTCTAAAGCGAATACTTGGTTGTCTACCTTCTGCTTCAAATGCTTCTTGTTCTTCTTTTGTTAAGTGTGCGTGTTTTCCACCATAACGAGGCATTTCACCTCTTGCAATTTGCTCTTCGCGTTCCGCTTCTAATTCTTCTGAAGTCATATAACATTTATATGCTTTGTCTTCAGCTAATAATTTTTCAATTAATGGCTTATAAATGTCGCCACGTTCAGATTGACGATATGGACCGTATCCTCCGTCTTTATTAACAGACTCATCCCAATCTAAACCTAACCATTCAAGGTTAGAAAATTGTGATGCTTCTCCGTCTTCTAAATTTCTGGCTATATCTGTATCTTCAATACGTATAACAAAGTCCCCATTATAATGTTTCGCAAATAAATAGTTAAATAATGCGGTTCTTGCGTTACCGATGTGTAAGTAACCAGTCGGACTTGGCGCGTATCTTACTCTTACTTTGTTACTCATCGTCTCACTCCTGTTTTATTCTTTACTTGTTAATAATACCACAGCTTGTGCTTGTATGCCTTCTTCTCTTCCTAGAAATCCTAATTTTTCATTCGTTGTTGCTTTTACATTTATATCTTCAATAGACACGTCTAATACTGAAGCAATTGCACTTCGCATTTGATCTATATAAGGCCTGAATTTAGGTTGTTCCGCTACAATTGTAGCATCTACATTCCCAAGTTTATATCCTTTTTTCAAAACTTGTTCATAAGATTCTTTAAGCAATAACTTTGAATCTGCATCTTTAAAAGCTGGATCTGTATCTGGGAATAGCTTTCCTATATCTCCTAGACTTGCAGCACCAAGAATAGCATCCGTAATTGCATGGAGCAACACATCTGCATCACTGTGACCTTTCAAACCATGTGTATGTTCAATCTCAAGACTACCAATGATCAATGGTCTAGTCGGATCAAATTCATGCACATCATAACCGTAACCTATTCTAAACATCGCAAATACCTCGCTTCTCTAGTATAGAATGTGCAATGATTAAATCTTCGTGTGTTGTAATTTTGATGTTGTCGTAATCACCATTTGATATGTGAACTTGATACCCTGCTCTCTCTACTAACGAAGCATCATCCGTACCTAAATAATTTTGTGCTTCTGCTTGTTCATAAGCTTTTAAAATTATGTCTCTTTTGAACGCTTGAGGTGTTTGAACTTGCCACATTGTTGAGCGATCGTAAGTTTGTTCAACAACACCATCGATAACTTGCTTGATTGTGTCCTTAGCTTGAACTGCTAAGATTACTGCATCTTTTGTTAAGACATCTTGATATAATTGATTGATTTTTTCTTGTGTAATAAATGGTCTTGCACCATCATGAACCATCACAATTTCGGTATCAATCAATACTTTCAAGACTTCATTAATGCTATGTTGTCTTTCTTGACCACCTGGAATAACACCAGCAACTTTACTATAGTCCTTTAAATGTTCTTCCATTAATTCAACTTCGTCTGGATGCGCAGCAATAAAAATCTGTTCACATGAATCTATTTCTTGAAACACGGCAACAGTTTGACGAATAATTGTTTCACCGTTAATTTCTAGAAATAATTTGTTGATTTCAGTTCCCATTCTTTTACCTTGTCCAGCTGCAGGAATAATTGTCGTAAACCCCAATTTATGACACCTTCTTCGCAAATATAATTCTACCAGAGGAAGTTTGTAGTAAGCTCATCACTTCAACAGGAATTGTCTTTCCTATATATTCTCTTCCTTTTTCAATGACGACCATTGTACCATCATCAAGATAACCGACACCTTGATCATCTTCTTTACCTATTTTCGTAATTAATAAATCGAAAATATCCCCTTGGTGTAGTACTGGTTTAATCGCTTCTGATAAATCATTTACATTTAGAACTTTTATACCTTGAACTGCACATACTTTATTCAAATTATAATCTGTTGTAATAATACTTGCTTGATATCGCTTAGCTAAATTGATTAAGAGGGCATCTACATCTTTATGTGTAGACGTTGGTTCAATAATTGAAATCGAGAAATCCGTTTTTTTCAATTCATTTAATATATCTAACCCACGTTGTCCTTTATCGCGTTTAACACTGTCCTTAGCATCCGCAATGACTTGTAACTCTTCAATAACACCTTGAGGTACGAGGATTTCTCCATCTATAAAATGACACTTCACGACGTCTAATATTCTCCCGTCAATAATGGCACTTGTATCTAAAATTTTGGCGTATTTCGAAGTGGTTTGCCTTGTTAAAGAATTTGATATACTTTCTGGAAATAATCGTAATATTTCTTCTCGCTTTTGCAAACCAATCTGAAAGCCTAAATAACATAAAAAAGCAGCAATAATAATAGGTAAAATATGTTTCAGAACTGGTGCACCGATCATTTCTAATATAAACGAAACCATAACCGCGATCATTAAGCCTATCATGACACCAACTGTGGCGAAGAATATTTCAAGAATACTCCTTTTTAATAAATATTTTTCTCCTTGATCAGCCATGTCTACAATTTTATCAATCAAAAACCCAAACAATAGGAAAATAACAACCGCACCTATAAGACCATCAATATATGGATTTGTCAGTACTTGTTCGGGTTGGATACTAAACGCATTAATCAGTTCTGGAATCACCATAATGCCTAGTGAGGAACCTATGACTAAATAACACAGTATGATTAGTCCTTTTAAAATTTTCATACGTTAACCTCCTAATGGTTAATTATGCATTAAAAGCAATTTTCAATGCTTCTCTTGTTGTTGATACGCCAATAACTTCTGTACCTTCAGGGAATTCTAAACCTTTAATATTATTTTTAGGTATGATAATACGTTTAAATCCTAATTTAGCCGCTTCTTGTACACGTTGATCAATTCTAGCAACCCTTCTTACTTCACCTGTTAAGCCAACCTCTCCTACGAAACAATCATCACCTTTAGTAGGTTTATCTTGGAAACTTGAAGCTATCGCGATAACAATACTTAAATCTACTGCGGGTTCACTTAATTTTACACCACCGGCAATTTTGATATATGCGTCTTGTTGTTGTAATAAGAAATTCTCTTTCTTCTCTAATACAGCCATCAATAAGCTTAATCTATTGTGATCGATACCTGTTGCCATTCTTCGTGGATTATGAAAAGTCGTTGGCGTTACTAAAGCTTGTACTTCAACTAAAATAGGTCTCGTACCTTCCATAGTTGCCACAATAGTCGAACCCGATACATGTTTCGTTCTTTCTTCTAAGAACATTTCAGACGGATTTTTAACTTCGTTAAGACCCGTTTGCTTCATTTCAAAAATACCCATTTCATTTGTCGAACCAAAACGGTTTTTGACTGCTCTTAATATTCTGTATGCATGATGTGTATCGCCTTCAAAATATAATACTGTATCTACCATATGTTCTAACAAACGTGGACCAGCAATTTGTCCATCTTTCGTTACGTGTCCAACAATAAATGTAGCAATATTCATTTGTTTTGCGATATGCATTAAATTTTGTGTACATTCTCTAACTTGAGAAACAGAACCTGGCGCAGAAGTGACTTCAGGGTGGAAGACAGTTTGAATGGAATCTATTACTAATACATCTGGTTTTTCTTTTTGAACCATACTATGTATAATCTCTAAATTCGTTTCAGCATAAACATTTAATTCTCCTGAATCTTCAACTAATCTTTCAGCTCTTAATTTTGTTTGTCTTACAGATTCTTCACCTGAAACATATAAGATATTTTTTTGTTGAGATAAAGCCGCACAAATTTGTAATAATAATGTGGATTTACCAATACCAGGGTCCCCACCAATGAGTACAAGCGAACCTTCTACAACACCGCCACCTAATACGCGATTAAATTCATTGATTTTAGTCTTAATTCTAGGTGTATCTTCTTCTTTAACGTCTTTTAATTTTTCTATTTTTTGTGCGGGTACATCTGACTTGAATGTATTTTTAGGACCTTTAGTTTCTTTATGTTCTATTGATTCTTCCATTTGGTTCCATGCACCACAATTAGGGCATTTCCCCATCCATTTTGGAGATTGATATCCGCAGGCTAAACACTCAAATATTACTTTCTTTTTGGCCATTCATGTTACCTCCGTATTAATTGAATAGTTATATTTTAAACTTGACTGACATTAAAAACAAATTAATATACTTTAAAATCAATATAAAAGCCCGCAAACTATTATGATAAATAGCTTGCGGACTCTTAATAATATTAAATTAACATTGTTAATTTTTAAGCTTTTGAAGTTTCTTCTGCTTCTTTGTGATCTGATAAATCGAATTTAAATTCATCATCTCTATAATCTACAATGACATCTTTACCTACTAAATCTTGTCCAGATAAGATTAATTCACTTAAATTATCTTCGACGTGTTTTTGAATAGCACGTGTTAATGGTCTTGCACCATATTCTAGATCGAATCCTTCATCAGCAATTTTTTCTTGTGCTGAATCTGAAAGCGTAATGTGAATGCCTTGTTCTGATAATCGGTTCGTTAAGTTACCAGCCATTTTATTCACAATTTCTTTAAGATGTGTTTTTTCAAGTTTGTGGAAGACGATAATATCATCTACACGATTTAAGAATTCTGGTCTAAATTGTTGTTTTAATTCATCCATCATTGTTTTTCTGATAGTTTCGTAATCCGGTCCACTTTCTTTAGCGCCGAATCCAACAAATTTAGCATTTTGTAATTCTTGTGCACCAACGTTTGATGTCATGATAATGACAGTATTTCTAAAGTCTACTTTACGACCTTTAGAATCTGTTAAATGACCATCATCTAACACTTGTAACAAGATATTAAATACATCTGGATGTGCTTTTTCAATTTCGTCAAATAGGATAACTGAATATGGTTTACGTCTTACATTTTCAGTTAATTGTCCACCATCATCATGACCTACATAACCTGGAGGAGAACCTACTAAACGGCTGACAGAGTGTTTCTCCATAAACTCACTCATGTCCACTCTGATCATAGCATCTTCTTCACCGAACATTGCATCAGCTAATGTACGTGCAAGTTCAGTTTTACCAACACCTGTTGGTCCTAAGAATATGAAGCTACCAATTGGTCTCTTAGGATCTTTAAGACCAGCACGGGCACGTCTTACTGCTTTAGAAATTGATTTAACTGCATCGTTTTGACCGATTACACGTTCATGTAAGATAGTTTCTAAGTTTAGTAATCGTTCTGACTCAGTTTCGTTTAATTTCGTAATTGGAATACCTGTCCAATTTGCAACAACGACTGCGATATCTTCAGCAGTTACACAAGTGTTTTTCTCACCTTGTGCTTTTTTCCATTCGTTTTTAGTATCTTCTAATTGTTTTTCAAGTTTTGTTTGTTTATCTCTTAAATTAGCTGCATTTTCAAACTCTTGAGAATGTACGGCAGCATCTTTTTCTTTCTTAACTGTTTCTAATTCTGATTCAAGTTCTTTAAGACTTGGAGGTGTTGTATAGTTTCTAAGTCTTACTTTAGAACTTGCTTCATCGATTAAATCGATTGCTTTATCAGGTAGGAATCTATCTGAAATGTAACGGTCACTCATATTAACGGCCGCTTCAATCGCTTCATCTGAAATATTAATACGGTGATGCGCTTCGTAACGATCTCTCAAACCTTTTAAAATCGCAATTGAATCTTCAGTATTTGGTTCATCAACTGTTACAGGTTGGAAACGACGTTCTAATGCAGCATCTTTTTCAATATATTTACGGTATTCATCTAATGTAGTTGCACCGATACATTGTAGTTCTCCACGAGCTAATGCTGGTTTCAAGATGTTTGATGCGTCGATAGCACCTTCTGCTCCACCTGCACCAATCAGTGTGTGTAACTCATCGATGAATAACACGATATTGCCTGCTTGATGAATTTCTTCCATTACTTTTTTAAGTCTTTCTTCAAATTCACCACGATATTTAGTACCTGCTACAACAGTACCCATGTCTAATGACATAACGCGTTTACCTTTTAATGTTTCTGGTACTTCGTTTTGTACGATTGCTTGTGCTAAACCTTCAACGATAGCCGTTTTACCGACACCTGGTTCACCGATTAATACTGGATTGTTTTTAGTTCTTCTACTTAACACTTCAATGACACGTGTAATTTCATCTGAACGACCAACTACTGGATCTAACGTACCATCTTGCGCAATGACTGTTAAGTCTCTTGCTAATCCATCTAAAGTTGGTGTTGCTTGATTTTTAGTCGTTTGAGCATTTTTTGAACCTTGCTCTGGACTACCTAATGATTTAACAACTTGTGCTCTTGCTTTCGTGATATTTAAATCTAAATTAGCAAATACACGTGCTGCCACACCTTCGTTCTCACGAATTAATCCAAGTAATAGATGTTCTGTTCCAACAAATGTATGGTTTAACTTTCTTGCTTCATCCATTGAAAGTTCAATTACTTTCTTAGCTCTTGGTGTGTAATGAATCGCACCAACTTGTTCTTGACCTTGGCCAATTAAGTTTTCAACTTCTTTTGTTACTTTTTCTTCAGTAATACCGAAAGCATCTAACACTTTAGCTGCTATGCCTTCAGGTTCTTTCATTAAACCTAATAATAAATGTTCCGTACCTATATTTGAATGATTCAATCTCATTGCTTCTTCTTGTGCATGCGCTAATACACGTTGCGCACGTTCTGTTAATCTACCAAATAGCATAAACTAACCTCCTATTTTATATATGTTCTCTTAAAAAGGTTGCTCTTTGTTCATCTACAGATTGTTCCGCGTCATTACCTTCAAAGAATGGTGTTTGTATTGTAACCATTAAATTATCAAAATTAAAGTTATTACTCTCGATATGTCCTAAATCTATACCCAGTTTCATTTCACTTAATCTCAATGAAGCTTCTTCAACAGACATTAATTGTGCAGATTTCAATATTCCTTTCGCACGATGAACTCTGTCTTTTGTTTCCATGTGATTAAAACGATCAAGTCTTTGTCTAATTTGTTCTTCTTCACTAATGATTTGTTCAACAATTTGTGTTAAATCTTCAATGATTTCTTCTTCAGTCTTACCAAGTGTTAATTGATTGGAGATTTGATACACATGCCCAAGTGCACCTGTACCTTCACCATAAATTCCTCGAATAGTATATCCGAATCTATTGATAGCTTGTACAATTCTCTTCATACGTTTCATAATGCTTAAACCAGGTAAGTGCAACATAACACTCGCTCTTAACCCTGTTCCAATGTTCGTTGGACAAGTCGTTAAAAATCCGTGTTGTTCATCATATGAAATCGTTAGATGTTTATCAAGCTCATCATCTAATTTAGATGCTGTTTCATACAACTCGTTTAGCACAAGATTGTGACCCATAACTTGTATTCTAACGTGATCTTCTTCGTTGATCATAACACTTGTTGATTCATCTTCATTTAATAATACTGCACCAAATTTTTGTTTTGTCAGTGCCGGGCTAATGAGATGTTTGAACACGAGTTTATTCTGATCCAATTCACTTAAATCTGATAACTTCGTCAATTTCAATTCTGATAATGCTTTACTCACTTTTTCTATTACTTTATTGCCTGTTTCGTCATCTTCTTCATATTTGAGCGGATGAACTTCGTCTTGAAGGTTACGTGCAAGTCTTATTCTAGAACTCATGACAATTGGCGTGTCTTCTGTTTCTTTCATCCAATCGCTAATGTGTTCATTCATATGCTCTTCCATTTACTCGACCTCACCTTCTGCTTTCAATGCTTTTATTTCATCTCTTACAACTGCTGCATCTTCAAAGGCTTGCTCTTCAATTAAGCCTTTGAGTATTTTTTCTTTCTCAGCAATTTGTTGTTTGAGTTGTATTTTACTTCTTGAAGATACAGGTATTTTACCTGTATGCTCCCCACTGCCTGCTTGAACTCTTCTAATAATTTGCGGTACATCATCTTTAAAAGTTTCATAGCAGTCATGACAACCAAACTTACCAACTTTAGCAATATCTGTTAAAGTCATGCCACAAGTAGGACAGTGCTTTTCTTCTTGTGGTTGAACTTGTTTAAAGTTAATACCATGTTTACCTACTAAATATTGTAGAAATTGGTTCACAACAAATTCTTGGTCCAAATTTTGATCACTCATATGATCATCTTGGAAATAAAAATGTTCTGAAGCACAGTTTTTACATATCCATTGTTCTGTTTTATGTTTCTTACCTGTTGATGTTAATTGAATTGTTGCTTCTTCTTTACCACAAATTTCACAAAGCATACTGTCACTCCTTTTTAACTATAATGTATGACGGCAAGTATACGTTTCAATATATTTGCTCGAATAATATCTCTATATGGTATTTCTATTTGCAATGTATCTCTATGAAGTGTTTGAACAATCATTTTTTTCTCTCTATCTGTAATTAAGTCATTTTCGTACAAACCATCCACAATTCTAAATGCATTTGCTTGTGAGATTTGATCACCTGTCAATTCAATTAGATGTCTAATGAATGCTGATTGACTATTCGTTTCAACTTTTGAAATACGAATGTAACCACCGCCGCCTCTTTTACTTTCAATAGCGTATCCGTGCTCATTTGTAAATCTTGTTTTTATAACATAGTTTAATTGGGAAGGTACACAATCAAACTTTTCAGCAATATGTGCACGTTTAATTTCAACGACATCTCCTTGAGCCTCCTCTAGCAATTGCTTTAAGTATTGCTCAATGATATCCGACATGTTGTGCATTAATTCATCACCTCTTTTGACCTTCTTTGACTATATTATATGTTCTGTTGTTTATTATTTCAATTAATTTGTTTCTTTAAAAATTTTTAAAAATTTATACCGCTTTCAAAAGAAATAAGTTATCATATAAGGTAGGTTATGATTGAGTATAAACGAAGGGAAAGGTGTGTCAATTATGCATTATATTATCGGGATTATCGGTATCTTATTATTCCTATTTCTAGCATGGTTAGTAAGCTCTGATAAAATGCGTGTCAGATGGCAGTATATAGGATTAATGATCGTAATCCAGTTTATATTTGCTTTCTTATTATTAAAAACAACAGGTGGATTAACTATCATAGGTGGTATTTCAAGTGGTTTTGGCTACATCATAGCAAAAGCTATGGAAGGGATAAACTTCGTATTTGCGGGTATTGCAAATATCGATCCTAAGACAGATAAGCCTGTTTCAGTTTATTTCCTTAATGTATTAATGCCAATTGTGTTTGTATCAGCACTTATCGGTATTTTACAATATCTTAAAATCTTACCTTTTATCATTAAATATTTAGGTTTAGTCATTTCTAAAGTTAATGGTATGGGTAAATTAGAATCATATAATGCGGTCGCATCTGCAATTTTAGGTCAATCAGAAGTGTTTATTTCTATCAAAAAACAACTTCCATTAATTCCCAAACATCGTATGTATACATTAACAGCTTCAGCTATGTCTACAATATCTGCATCAATCGTTGGTGCATATTTTACAATGGTTGAGCCAAGATACGTTGTAACAGCTATCGTATTAAACTTATTCGGTGGATTTATTATGGCATCCATTATTAATCCATATACAGTAGATTCAAAAGAAGACGACATCATGATTCAAGAATCAGAAGAAAAACAATCATTCTTCGAAATGTTAGGTGAATATATTTTAGATGGTTTCAAAGTTGCCGTTATCGTAGCAGCAATGTTAATCGGTTATGTTGCATTAATCGGACTATTAAATGGTGTTACGTCTAACATTTTAAGTTTCGTTTCTGGCGGTTCAGTATCATGGGACTTCCAAACATTAATCGGATTTGTATTTGCACCATTTGCCTTCTTAACAGGGGTTCCTTGGGCAGATGCAGTACAATCAGGTAGTATTATGGCTACTAAAGTTCTTTCAAATGAATTTGTTGCGATGGGTATTTTACCTGATGCAGATATTTCAGAAAGAGCAAATGGTATCATTTCAGTATTCTTAGTTTCATTCGCAAACTTTGGTTCTATTGGTATCATCGCGGGTGCTGTTAAATCATTAAATGATAAACAAGGGGATAATGTCGCACGCTTCGGTATTAAATTATTATACGGTGCAACATTAGTATCATTCTTATCAGCTACAATCGCAGGATTTTTCTTATAATAAATAGAAGCAGTCTACAGAACAATAATCGTTCTGTAGACTGCTTTTTTGTTTGTTATACTTGTTCTGTTTGATATTGTTTCACGATTTCTTCAATGAAATACGCCATAATTTTGTAGTCTTCAGTAAGTTCCGGATGGAATGAAATACCTAAGTATTGATTTTGTCTTACAGCTACAATTCTATCTTCAACCTTAGATAATACCTCCACACCTTCATGAGCTGATTGTATGTGAGGTGCACGTATAAATACTGCATTAACCGCTTCTTCAATACCTTTAACATCTAAATCTTGTTCAAAGCTATCTACTTGTCTACCAAATGAATTTCTCTCAACAACAACGTCCAATTTATTTAAATGACTTTCTTGGCCGACTACTTCTTTTGCTAAAAGTATCAACCCAGCACAAGTTCCATACATAGGTAAGGAACTATTTCTAAGTGCTTCAGTAAAGCCGTATAAATCCATTAAACGACGCATAGTCGTTGATTCTCCACCAGGTAAGACTAAACCATCAATTTCATCTAATTGCTCTACATGCTTAATTGTAATACCTTCATGGCCAGCTTTTTCAATATGCTTTATATGTTCTCTTACAGCACCTTGTAAACCTAGGACACCTATCTTCATATTACCATCCACGCTCTTGCATACGTTCTTCTAATGATAATTGATTGATGTCTAAACCTTTCATAGCTGGTCCTAATTCTTTAGACAATTCGGCAATTAATTTATAATCTTGATAATGTGTAGTTGCTTGAACAATTGCTTTAGCAAATTTTTCTGGTGCTTCAGATTTAAAGATACCAGATCCAACGAATACACCATCAGCGCCTAATTCCATCATTAATGCAGCATCAGCTGGCGTTGCAACCCCACCTGCTGCAAAGTTTACAACTGGTAAACGACCTAAATCTTTAATTTCTTTTAATACTTCATATGGCGCACCAATATTTTTAGCTTCAGTCATAATTTCGTCGTCACTCATCACAACTAATTTACGCACTTCTGCATTCACTTGTCTCATATGACGAACTGCTTCAACTATATTACCAGTTCCTGGTTCACCTTTCGTACGTAACATTGCAGCACCTTCACCAATTCTACGTGCAGCCTCACCTAAATTACGGCAACCACAAACAAATGGCACTGTAAATTCATCTTTTTTCAAATGATATTCTTCATCAGCTGGTGTTAACACTTCTGACTCATCAATATAATCTACGCCCATTGATTCTAGTACGCGAGCTTCTGTGATATGACCAATTCTACCTTTAGCCATAACAGGAATAGATACACCATTCATAACTTCTTCTACAATACGTGGGTCAGCCATTCTTGCTACCCCTCCTGCTGCTCTAATATCAGATGGTACGCGTTCTAATGCCATTACAGCAACAGCACCTGCTTCTTCAGCTAATTTAGCTTGTTCGGCATTAACCACATCCATGATTACGCCACCTTTTTGCATTTCTGCCATACCTCTTTTAACTTTATCTGAACCAGTAATTTTTGACATCGAAAAACTTCCTCCTTTTAAATCGCTTATTAGTAGGTTATACTAAATTCTGAACTGGTAAAAGAGTCAGATTTACCAAATAATTAGTGGTCAGTTTTCGAGGTGAATAAAATGGAAATGCTCATGTTCGACATCAATAGGAAGATTAATACGCCTATATACATACAACTATATGAAAATATTAAAAAAAATATTATTAACGACGTTATGAGGTATAACGAGAAATTACCTTCCAAAAGACAATTAAGTCATTATTTATCGGTAAGTCAAACAACGATAGAACACGCTTATCAACTACTTTGCGATGAAGGTTATATCTATAGTAAAAATCGTTCTGGCTTTTATATTAATGACATCGTTAATCTACCGGTAACCTATAAATCTAAGATTCCTGAAGCTCACTACATAGAAGAACAAAAGTATCAATATAGCTTTAAACTAGGTGCAATAGACAAAACGCATTTCCCGAATGACCTTTTTAGAAAATACGCTAAAGAAGCATTTGATGAACAACAAATAGATTTATTAGATAGTGGCCATAAACAAGGGGATTTTAATTTAAGAAAAGAAATCAGCTATTATGTCTTTCATAGCCGTGGCGTAAATTGTTCTCCAGATCAAATTGTCGTTGGGTCGTCAACAGAGCAGTTATTATCCATTATTACGGATATCATTTCAGAGTCTAAATATATGATTGAAGATCCTCTATACAAGCAAGTAAGAGATTTATTAAAAAGAAAACATATCCCATTTGATTTTATACCGGTTACGCAAAATGGGATTGATATAGAACAAATTATCAAGACGGATAGTGATGTTGTGTATATAACACCTAGTCATCAATTTCCAACTGGTGTCATTATGGACTTAAAACGACGAACACAACTCATTAAATGGGCTTCAGAACGAGACAATCGATTTATTATTGAAGATGACTATGATTCAGAGTTTAGATATAGTGGAAGGCCGATACCAGCACTACAAAGTTTAGATCATTCAGATAGCGTCATCTATGTTAGTACATTCTCTAAATCTATTTCTCCTTCGTTGCGTGTGGCTTATGCTGTACTTCCGAAAAATTTAATTGCTTTATATCACAAAAAGACAAACATAGAAGGTGGCACCGTACCAAGACATACCCAATATATGTTAGCAAGGTTTATGAATGAAGGTCATTTCGAAAGACATTTAAATCGCATGAGAAAAATATATCGAACTAAAAGAGATATTATACTCGAACAACTCAAAAAATACCCTGAAACCTTTTCGATTTCAGGGGAATTAACGGGAATGCATTTTATATTAAATGTTCATAATGGTTTATCTTTAGAGGAATGTATAAGTAGAATTGAAGCATGCAATATCGATATAAAACCCCTCTCTCATTATCGCTTTAAACAAACTGATGAGAAACCTCACTTTGTTCTTGGGTTCGGTGGTATTAATATTGAAGATGCCAAAACACATATCAATAGTTTAATAGAATGTTTAACCAAATAAAAAAGACTTCGCGATGAAGTCTTTTTTATTTGGTATGACTTAAACTTTGTAATTTCATTAGTTCATTTCTAATACTTGTATATTCTTTTAATTCTGGTAAATCAATTTTTTTATAGTCTGCATTAAAGACCACTTTTTTACAAATATTCTCATAAGTCGTTAAATAAAGTCCTAAGTCATGATCTGATAGCGTCGAAATGTTACCTTGTGCATAAGCTCTTTCTAACGTAAATGCTAATTGTTCTACTGTAAATATAATCGGATAAACATATTCAATCTTTTTAACTTTGTTATCCATTTCATTCAACGCAGCTTGATACATTGCCTTCGTATTCATGATTTCAGTGTGCAAATCTGTGATGATTTTTGATTTTGCAATATTATGATGATACTTATTAGAAGAAAATATTGCATGTAACAAACTTGCTTGTAGTTTTAACGTATTATTAATCGTCTTAGGCAATTTTTTAGATGCTTGATTTCTTCCCACTATCAGTACACCAATTAAACCTATTACTGAACCAATTACAACATCAACAATTCTTGGCATTACTAAATATGTATCGAAATGTTGTGTGATTGCTGCTGACATTAAAAGAACATTCGGCGTAATAAATGTGACTGCAATTGTATAATTAAATGCGACTAATAACTCAGCTGTTCCCATCAAGATAGCCATTAGTATGACAATCGTCCATGTATTAGGCTCAAATGCTAAAATTAAAATTGCGACTAACATACCTGTAATTGTACCTACTGTTCTTTGTAATGCTCTTTGGATTGTAGAAAGAGATGATGAACCTAATAATACAGAACAACAAGATATTGGTATCCAATAAGCTCTTTCAAACCCCATACCAAATGCAATAATAACTGAAGTAAATAATATAACCCCATATTGCATAGAAGACATTAAAACTAAAGAATCTCTTGATAAATTTTCTTTAATAATTCTTGAGTACATCGGTTTTCTATAAATAATTTGTTTATCAAATTGCAAATTCTTATCATTAAGAATCATGACTGTATCATTAATTAATTCAGCTAATGACTTTATGTAAGAGCTCTCTCCATCATATTCAATCGGTACATATTGGGCAGATTCATTACCTGCAATTCTAAGCTGAATATAAGTAAGTGCTTCACTTATTTCTTTTGGTAACTCTTCATAACCTTTTGAAGATAATTCTAAACAAGCAGACCATATAGCTTCAGCACGTCCTTTTAACTGTAACATTCTATTATAACCATGCGTTTTATTCCAAAAAGCATTAGCTGTCGTCAAAGTATTTGTTGCATGATGTATCGCATTTAAAGTATTTCTACGTGCATCATCAAATTTTTTCCCACTAAAATTTTCAGTTAAATATGCTAAATTCTTATAAATATTTGATACACTTTCAGCTTCCGGCTTTTTATGATTAAACATTGCATCAATTATTACAACAATTGTACTAACAATACCCCCACATAAAACAAGTAATCCTCTGTTCAGGAAATCCTCAGGCATAATTGGCATAATAGAAGCTACACTATATGTAAGTACAAAGAATAAAGAAGAAGGACCAGGTATTTGAAAAGCTTTTAAAACGAAATGACCTATCATTCCTATAAGTCCTAATACTAATGCATATAAAAATGGAATTGTTATTGTAATCGTTCCTAACATGATACAAACACTTAATACTATAGAAACTGCTATAACTTTTCTAATTCGTGAAGGATATAATCCATTAATAATGTATATATTACTAAAAGATCCTAATAACGCAGTTAGTCCTAGATCGAATCTTCCAAGTAATACACTTCCAGCTAAAATGATAAAAACAATAATAGCTTGCATAAATGCTTTTTTAGTTGCTAAATTATTTTTATTCACTTTAAACATCACTTCAAAATATTTTTTCATGTCATATCTCCTCTCACAATTTTCAAACAAAAAAAGAGACCTAACAGGTCTCGAGTGCGGCTCATCGCATCCATTTATAAACATTTGCCCGGCAACGTCCTACTCTCGCGGAACGTAAGCCCAACTACCATCGGCGCTAAAGAGCTTAACTTCTGTGTTCGGCATGGGAACAGGTGTGACCTCTTTGCTATCGTCACCAGACAAATTATTGCTTGAGTCAATCGTTTACATACTTCCTCATCACCGCTGTCTTCCTCATTCATTTACGAAAGTAAACTCATTTGTCAGCCATTGTGATTCGTTGTCTATAAGCGTTTTCTCTACGCAATACAAATTGAAATGTATTACACATTCAAAACTAGATAGTAAGTAGATTTTACGGCTAAAACCGATTTAAATTTGATTAAGTCTTCGATCGATTAGTATTCGTCAGCTACACACATTACTGCGCTTACACCCCGAACCTATTAACCTCATCATCTTTGAGGGATCTTATAACCGAAGTTGGGAAATCTCATCTTGAGGGGGGCTTCATGCTTAGATGCTTTCAGCACTTATCCCGTCCATACATAGCTACCCAGCTATGCCGCTGGCGCGACAACTGGTACACCAGAGGTATGTCCATCCCGGTCCTCTCGTACTAAGGACAGCTCCTCTCAAATTTCCTACGCCCACGACGGATAGGGACCGAACTGTCTCACGACGTTCTGAACCCAGCTCGCGTACCGCTTTAATGGGCGAACAGCCCAACCCTTGGGACCGACTACAGCCCCAGGATGCGATGAGCCGACATCGAGGTGCCAAACCTCCCCGTCGATGTGAACTCTTGGGGGAGATAAGCCTGTTATCCCCGGGGTAGCTTTTATCCGTTGAGCGATGGCCCTTCCATGCGGAACCACCGGATCACTAAGTCCGTCTTTCGACCCTGCTCGACTTGTAGGTCTCGCAGTCAAGCTCCCTTGTGCCTTTACACTCTGCGAATGATTTCCAACCATTCTGAGGGAACCTTTGAGCGCCTCCGTTACTCTTTAGGAGGCGACCGCCCCAGTCAAACTGCCCGCCTGACACTGTCTCCCACCATGATCAAATGGTGCGGGTTAGAAAGTCAACACAGCCAGGGTAGTATCCCACCAGCGCCTCCACGTAAGCTAGCGCTCACGTTTCAAAGGCTCCTACCTATCCTGTACAAGCTGTGCCAAATTTCAATATCAGGCTACAGTAAAGCTCCACGGGGTCTTTCCGTCCTGTCGCGGGTAACCTGCATCTTCACAGGTACTATGATTTCACCGAGTCTCTCGTTGAGACAGTGCCCAAATCGTTACGCCTTTCGTGCGGGTCGGAACTTACCCGACAAGGAATTTCGCTACCTTAGGACCGTTATAGTTACGGCCGCCGTTTACTGGGGCTTCGATTTGTAGCTTCGCAGAAGCTAACCACTCCTCTTAACCTTCCAGCACCGGGCAGGCGTCAGCCCCTATACATCACCTTACGGTTTAGCAGAGACCTGTGTTTTTGATAAACAGTCGCTTGGGCCTATTCACTGCGGCTCTTCAAGGCTTGCACCCTAAAAAGCACCCCTTCTCCCGAAGTTACGGGGTCATTTTGCCGAGTTCCTTAACGAGAGTTCGCTCGCTCACCTTAGAATTCTCATCTTGACTACCTGTGTCGGTTTGCGGTACGGGCACCTATTTTCTAACTAGAGGCTTTTCTTGGCAGTGTGAAATCAACGACTCGTCGGATACATGATCCAACTCCCCATCACAACTCAACCTTACGAGTGCCGGATTTGCCTAACACTCAGTCTTATTGCTTGGACGTGCACTCCAACAGCACGCTTCGCCTATCCTACTGCGTCCCCCCATCGTTCAAACAATCATAGGTGGTACAGGAATATCTACCTGTTGTCCATCGCCTACGCCTATCGGCCTCGGCTTAGGTCCCGACTAACCCAGAGCGGACGAGCCTTCCTCTGGAAACCTTAGTCAATCGGTGGATGGGATTCTCACCCATCTTTCGCTACTCACACCGGCATTCTCACTTCTAAACATTCCACATGTCCTTACGATCATGCTTCGACACGTTTAGAACGCTCTCCTACCATTATCCTTACGGATAATCCACAGCTTCGGTAATATGTTTAGCCCCGGTATATTTTCGGCGCAGTGTCACTCGACTAGTGAGCTATTACGCACTCTTTAAATGATGGCTGCTTCTAAGCCAACATCCTAGTTGTCTGGGCAACGCCACATCCTTTTCCACTTAACATATATTTTGGGACCTTAGCTGGTGGTCTGGGCTGTTTCCCTTTCGACTACGGACCTTATCACCCATAGTCTGACTCCCAAGTTAAATTATTTGGCATTCGGAGTTTGTCTGAATTCGGTAACCCGAGAGGGGCCCCTCGTCCAAACAGTGCTCTACCTCCAATAATCATCACTTGAGGCTAGCCCTAAAGCTATTTCGGAGAGAACCAGCTATCTCCAAGTTCGATTGGAATTTCTCCGCTACCCACACCTCATCCGCTCACTTTTCAACGTAAGTCGGTTCGGTCCTCCATTCAGTGTTACCTGAACTTCAACCTGGACATGGGTAGATCACTTGGTTTCGGGTCTACGACCAGATACTCATTCGCCCTATTCAGACTCGCTTTCGCTACGGCTTCACATTTACTGCTTAACCTTGCATCAAATCGTAACTCGCCGGTTCATTCTACAAAAGGCACGCCATCACCCATTAACGGGCTCTGACTATTTGTAAGCACACGGTTTCAGGTTCTATTTCACTCCCCTTCCGGGGTGCTTTTCACCTTTCCCTCACGGTACTGGTTCACTATCGGTCACTAGAGAGTATTTAGCCTTGGGAGATGGTCCTCCCAGATTCCGACGGAATTTCACGTGTTCCGCCGTACTCAGGATCCACTCAGGAGAGAAATGACTTTCGACTACAGGACCTTTACCTTCTATGGTTGGCTTTTCCAAAACCATTCGTCTAATCATTTCCTTTGTAACTCCGTATTGAGTGTCCTACAACCCCAATAGGCAAGCCTATTGGTTTGGGCTCTTCCCGTTTCGCTCGCCGCTACTCAGGGAATCGAGTTTTCTTTCTCTTCCTCCGGGTACTAAGATGTTTCAGTTCTCCGGGTGTACCTTCTCACATACTATGTATTCATATGCGGATAACATGACATAACTCATGCTGGGTTTCCCCATTCGGAAATCTCTGGATCAAAGCGTACTTACAGCTCCCCAAAGCATATCGTCGTTAGTAACGTCCTTCTTCGGCTTCTAGTGCCAAGGCATTCACCGTGCGCCCTTAATAACTTAATCGTGTAAAAGCTTGGTCAAACGAATGTATCAATAATGATACTTGTTTACCAGTTTTACGAGTTATTAATCTGTGATGTCGTCTATAAAGACGACGCGCGATTATTAAGCTTGTTGAATTTCGTTAAAAATTCACTCGTTTTTTTGCTTGGTAAAATCTATTTTACTTACTTATCTAGTTTTCAATGTGCAATGTTGAATGTTATAAACATTCAAAACTGAATACAATATGTCTTCGTTATTCCATGACCTAATGGTCATTCCGTAATATCCTTAGAAAGGAGGTGATCCAGCCGCACCTTCCGATACGGCTACCTTGTTACGACTTCACCCCAATCATTTGTCCCACCTTCGACGGCTAGCTCCTAAAAGGTTACTCCACCGGCTTCGGGTGTTACAAACTCTCGTGGTGTGACGGGCGGTGTGTACAAGACCCGGGAACGTATTCACCGTAGCATGCTGATCTACGATTACTAGCGATTCCAGCTTCATGTAGTCGAGTTGCAGACTACAATCCGAACTGAGAATAATTTTATGGGATTTGCTTGGCCTCGCGGATTCGCTGCCCTTTGTATTATCCATTGTAGCACGTGTGTAGCCCAAATCATAAGGGGCATGATGATTTGACGTCATCCCCACCTTCCTCCGGTTTGTCACCGGCAGTCAACCTAGAGTGCCCAACTTAATGATGGCAACTAAGCTTAAGGGTTGCGCTCGTTGCGGGACTTAACCCAACATCTCACGACACGAGCTGACGACAACCATGCACCACCTGTCACTTTGTCCCCCGAAGGGGAAGACTCTATCTCTAGAGCGGTCAAAGGATGTCAAGATTTGGTAAGGTTCTTCGCGTTGCTTCGAATTAAACCACATGCTCCACCGCTTGTGCGGGTCCCCGTCAATTCCTTTGAGTTTCAACCTTGCGGTCGTACTCCCCAGGCGGAGTGCTTAATGCGTTAGCTGCAGCACTAAGGGGCGGAAACCCCCTAACACTTAGCACTCATCGTTTACGGCGTGGACTACCAGGGTATCTAATCCTGTTTGATCCCCACGCTTTCGCACATCAGCGTCAGTTACAGACCAGAGAGCCGCCTTCGCCACTGGTGTTCCTCCATATCTCTGCGCATTTCACCGCTACACATGGAATTCCACTCTCCTCTTCTGCACTCAAGTTTCCCAGTTTCCAATGACCCTCCACGGTTGAGCCGTGGGCTTTCACATCAGACTTAAGAAACCGCCTACGCGCGCTTTACGCCCAATAATTCCGGATAACGCTTGCCACCTACGTATTACCGCGGCTGCTGGCACGTAGTTAGCCGTGGCTTTCTGGTTAGGTACCGTCAAGACTTGTTCAGTTACTAACAAATTTGTTCTTCCCTAACAACAGAGTTTTACGATCCGAAAACCTTCGTCACTCACGCGGCGTTGCTCCGTCAGGCTTTCGCCCATTGCGGAAGATTCCCTACTGCTGCCTCCCGTAGGAGTCTGGACCGTGTCTCAGTTCCAGTGTGGCCGATCACCCTCTCAGGTCGGCTACGTATCGTCGCCTTGGTAAGCCGTTACCTTACCAACTAGCTAATACGGCGCGGGTCCATCTATAAGTGACAGCCGAAACCGTCTTTCACTATTGAACCATGCGGTTCAAAATATTATCCGGTATTAGCCCCGGTTTCCCGGAGTTATCCCAGTCTTATAGGTAGGTTACCCACGTGTTACTCACCCGTCCGCCGCTAACATCAGAGAAGCAAGCTTCTCATCTGTTCGCTCGACTTGCATGTATTAGGCACGCCGCCAGCGTTCATCCTGAGCCAGGATCAAACTCTCCATAAAAGAAGTAAGCTTGATAAGCTCATTTTGATTGGTTAAGCCAATCACTCTGAAGTACTTTTAGTACTCAATTATTGGAATTAACGTTGACATATTGTCATTCAGTTTTCAATGTTCATTTTGTCTCACAAGAAACTATTATACACTTGTTATATTCTTGTGTCAACATTTAATTCAATTTATTTTTCAAGAAAATTTCAAGAAAAAAAGACCCAAGGGTCAAAATTGAATTTTGCCCGGCAACGTCCTACTCTCGCGGAACGTAAGCCCAACTACCATCGGCGCTAAAGAGCTTAACTTCTGTGTTCGGCATGGGAACAGGTGTGACCTCTTTGCTATCGTCACCAGACAAATTATTGCTTGAGTCAATCGTTTACATACTTCCTCATCACCGCTGTCTTCCTCATTCATTTACGAAAGTAAACTCATTTGTCAGCCATTGTGATTCGTTGTCTATAAGCGTTTTCTCTACGCAATACAAATTGAAATGTATTACACATTCAAAACTAGATAGTAAGTAGATTTTACGGCTAAAACCGATTTAAATTTGATTAAGTCTTCGATCGATTAGTATTCGTCAGCTACACACATTACTGCGCTTACACCCCGAACCTATTAACCTCATCATCTTTGAGGGATCTTATAACCGAAGTTGGGAAATCTCATCTTGAGGGGGGCTTCATGCTTAGATGCTTTCAGCACTTATCCCGTCCATACATAGCTACCCAGCTATGCCGCTGGCGCGACAACTGGTACACCAGAGGTATGTCCATCCCGGTCCTCTCGTACTAAGGACAGCTCCTCTCAAATTTCCTACGCCCACGACGGATAGGGACCGAACTGTCTCACGACGTTCTGAACCCAGCTCGCGTACCGCTTTAATGGGCGAACAGCCCAACCCTTGGGACCGACTACAGCCCCAGGATGCGATGAGCCGACATCGAGGTGCCAAACCTCCCCGTCGATGTGAACTCTTGGGGGAGATAAGCCTGTTATCCCCGGGGTAGCTTTTATCCGTTGAGCGATGGCCCTTCCATGCGGAACCACCGGATCACTAAGTCCGTCTTTCGACCCTGCTCGACTTGTAGGTCTCGCAGTCAAGCTCCCTTGTGCCTTTACACTCTGCGAATGATTTCCAACCATTCTGAGGGAACCTTTGAGCGCCTCCGTTACTCTTTAGGAGGCGACCGCCCCAGTCAAACTGCCCGCCTGACACTGTCTCCCACCATGATCAAATGGTGCGGGTTAGAAAGTCAACACAGCCAGGGTAGTATCCCACCAGCGCCTCCACGTAAGCTAGCGCTCACGTTTCAAAGGCTCCTACCTATCCTGTACAAGCTGTGCCAAATTTCAATATCAGGCTACAGTAAAGCTCCACGGGGTCTTTCCGTCCTGTCGCGGGTAACCTGCATCTTCACAGGTACTATGATTTCACCGAGTCTCTCGTTGAGACAGTGCCCAAATCGTTACGCCTTTCGTGCGGGTCGGAACTTACCCGACAAGGAATTTCGCTACCTTAGGACCGTTATAGTTACGGCCGCCGTTTACTGGGGCTTCGATTCGTAGCTTCGCAGAAGCTAACCACTCCTCTTAACCTTCCAGCACCGGGCAGGCGTCAGCCCCTATACATCACCTTACGGTTTAGCAGAGACCTGTGTTTTTGATAAACAGTCGCTTGGGCCTATTCACTGCGGCTCTTCAAGGCTTGCACCCTAAAAAGCACCCCTTCTCCCGAAGTTACGGGGTCATTTTGCCGAGTTCCTTAACGAGAGTTCGCTCGCTCACCTTAGAATTCTCATCTTGACTACCTGTGTCGGTTTGCGGTACGGGCACCTATTTTCTAACTAGAGGCTTTTCTTGGCAGTGTGAAATCAACGACTCGTCGGATACATGATCCAACTCCCCATCACAACTCAACCTTACGAGTGCCGGATTTGCCTAACACTCAGTCTTATTGCTTGGACGTGCACTCCAACAGCACGCTTCGCCTATCCTACTGCGTCCCCCCATCGTTCAAACAATCATAGGTGGTACAGGAATATCTACCTGTTATCCATCGCCTACGCCTATCGGCCTCGGCTTAGGTCCCGACTAACCCAGAGCGGACGAGCCTTCCTCTGGAAACCTTAGTCAATCGGTGGATGGGATTCTCACCCATCTTTCGCTACTCACACCGGCATTCTCACTTCTAAACATTCCACATGTCCTTACAATCATGCTTCGACACGTTTAGAACGCTCTCCTACCATTATCCTTACGGATAATCCACAGCTTCGGTAATATGTTTAGCCCCGGTATATTTTCGGCGCAGTGTCACTCGACTAGTGAGCTATTACGCACTCTTTAAATGATGGCTGCTTCTAAGCCAACATCCTAGTTGTCTGGGCAACGCCACATCCTTTTCCACTTAACATATATTTTGGGACCTTAGCTGGTGGTCTGGGCTGTTTCCCTTTCGACTACGGACCTTATCACCCATAGTCTGACTCCCAAGTTAAATTATTTGGCATTCGGAGTTTGTCTGAATTCGGTAACCCGAGAGGGGCCCCTCGTCCAAACAGTGCTCTACCTCCAATAATCATCACTTGAGGCTAGCCCTAAAGCTATTTCGGAGAGAACCAGCTATCTCCAAGTTCGATTGGAATTTCTCCGCTACCCACACCTCATCCGCTCACTTTTCAACGTAAGTCGGTTCGGTCCTCCATTCAGTGTTACCTGAACTTCAACCTGGACATGGGTAGATCACTTGGTTTCGGGTCTACGACCAGATACTCATTCGCCCTATTCAGACTCGCTTTCGCTACGGCTCCACATTTACTGCTTAACCTTGCATCAAATCGTAACTCGCCGGTTCATTCTACAAAAGGCACGCCATCACCCATTAACGGGCTCTGACTATTTGTAAGCACACGGTTTCAGGTTCTATTTCACTCCCCTTCCGGGGTGCTTTTCACCTTTCCCTCACGGTACTGGTTCACTATCGGTCACTAGAGAGTATTTAGCCTTGGGAGATGGTCCTCCCAGATTCCGACGGAATTTCACGTGTTCCGCCGTACTCAGGATCCACTCAGGAGAGAAATGACTTTCGACTACAGGACCTTTACCTTCTATGGTTAGCTTTTCCAAAACCATTCGTCTAATCATTTCCTTTGTAACTCCGTATAGAGTGTCCTACAACCCCAATAGGCAAGCCTATTGGTTTGGGCTCTTCCCGTTTCGCTCGCCGCTACTCAGGGAATCGAGTTTTCTTTCTCTTCCTCCGGGTACTAAGATGTTTCAGTTCTCCGGGTGTGCCTTCTCACATACTATGTATTCATATGCGGATAACATGACATAACTCATGCTGGGTTTCCCCATTCGGAAATCTCTGGATCAAAGCGTACTTACAGCTCCCCAAAGCATATCGTCGTTAGTAACGTCCTTCTTCGGCTTCTAGTGCCAAGGCATCCACCGTGCGCCCTTAATAACTTAATCGTGTAAAAGCTTGGTCAAACGAATGTATCAATAATGATACTTGTTTACCAGTTTTACGAGTTATTAATCTGTGATGTCGTCTATAAAGACGACGCGCGATTATTAAGCTTGTTGAATTTCGTTAAAAATTCACTCGGTTTTTTGCTTGGTAAAATCTATTTTACTTACTTATCTAGTTTTCAATGTGCAATGTTGAATGTTATAAACATTCAAAACTGAATACAATATGTCTTCGTTATTCCATGACCTAATGGTCATTCCGTAATATCCTTAGAAAGGAGGTGATCCAGCCGCACCTTCCGATACGGCTACCTTGTTACGACTTCACCCCAATCATTTGTCCCACCTTCGACGGCTAGCTCCTAAAAGGTTACTCCACCGGCTTCGGGTGTTACAAACTCTCGTGGTGTGACGGGCGGTGTGTACAAGACCCGGGAACGTATTCACCGTAGCATGCTGATCTACGATTACTAGCGATTCCAGCTTCATGTAGTCGAGTTGCAGACTACAATCCGAACTGAGAATAATTTTATGGGATTTGCTTGGCCTCGCGGATTCGCTGCCCTTTGTATTATCCATTGTAGCACGTGTGTAGCCCAAATCATAAGGGGCATGATGATTTGACGTCATCCCCACCTTCCTCCGGTTTGTCACCGGCAGTCAACCTAGAGTGCCCAACTTAATGATGGCAACTAAGCTTAAGGGTTGCGCTCGTTGCGGGACTTAACCCAACATCTCACGACACGAGCTGACGACAACCATGCACCACCTGTCACTTTGTCCCCCGAAGGGGAAGACTCTATCTCTAGAGCGGTCAAAGGATGTCAAGATTTGGTAAGGTTCTTCGCGTTGCTTCGAATTAAACCACATGCTCCACCGCTTGTGCGGGTCCCCGTCAATTCCTTTGAGTTTCAACCTTGCGGTCGTACTCCCCAGGCGGAGTGCTTAATGCGTTAGCTGCAGCACTAAGGGGCGGAAACCCCCTAACACTTAGCACTCATCGTTTACGGCGTGGACTACCAGGGTATCTAATCCTGTTTGATCCCCACGCTTTCGCACATCAGCGTCAGTTACAGACCAGAGAGCCGCCTTCGCCACTGGTGTTCCTCCATATCTCTGCGCATTTCACCGCTACACATGGAATTCCACTCTCCTCTTCTGCACTCAAGTTTCCCAGTTTCCAATGACCCTCCACGGTTGAGCCGTGGGCTTTCACATCAGACTTAAGAAACCGCCTACGCGCGCTTTACGCCCAATAATTCCGGATAACGCTTGCCACCTACGTATTACCGCGGCTGCTGGCACGTAGTTAGCCGTGGCTTTCTGGTTAGGTACCGTCAAGACTTGTTCAGTTACTAACAAATTTGTTCTTCCCTAACAACAGAGTTTTACGATCCGAAAACCTTCGTCACTCACGCGGCGTTGCTCCGTCAGGCTTTCGCCCATTGCGGAAGATTCCCTACTGCTGCCTCCCGTAGGAGTCTGGACCGTGTCTCAGTTCCAGTGTGGCCGATCACCCTCTCAGGTCGGCTACGTATCGTCGCCTTGGTAAGCCGTTACCTTACCAACTAGCTAATACGGCGCGGGTCCATCTATAAGTGACAGCCGAAACCGTCTTTCACTATTGAACCATGCGGTTCAAAATATTATCCGGTATTAGCCCCGGTTTCCCGGAGTTATCCCAGTCTTATAGGTAGGTTACCCACGTGTTACTCACCCGTCCGCCGCTAACATCAGAGAAGCAAGCTTCTCATCTGTTCGCTCGACTTGCATGTATTAGGCACGCCGCCAGCGTTCATCCTGAGCCAGGATCAAACTCTCCATAAAAGAAGTAAGCTTGATAAGCTCATTTTTGATTGGTTAAGCCAATCACTCTGAAGTACTTTCAGTACTCAATTATTGGAATTAACGTTGACATATTGTCATTCAGTTTTCAATGTTCATAATCTATTTTTAAAATGGTGGAGACTAGCGGGATCGAACCGCTGACCTCCTGCGTGCAAAGCAGGCGCTCTCCCATCTGAGCTAAGCCCCCATAAGTATTAATAGAAGTCGGGAAGACAGGATTCGAACCTGCGACCCCTTGGTCCCAAACCAAGTGCTCTACCAAGCTGAGCTACTTCCCGTTATTTAAAATGGCGCGCCCGAGAGGAGTCGAACCCCTAGCCTCTTGATCCGTAGTCAAACGCTCTATCCAATTGAGCTACGGGCGCAAAAACAAAAATGGTGCCGAGGACCGGAATCGAACCGGTACGGTAATCACTTACCGCAGGATTTTAAGTCCTGTGCGTCTGCCAGTTCCGCCACCCCGGCAAGAAAAAATAAAAATGGAGCGGAAGACGGGATTCGAACCCGCGACCCCAACCTTGGCAAGGTTGTATTCTACCGCTGAACTACTTCCGCTAAATAATTATTTTTATATATAGTATATTTAAAATGGTGAGCCATAGAGGATTCGAACCTCTGACCCTCTGATTAAAAGTCAGATGCTCTACCAACTGAGCTAATGGCTCTAAAACATGGTGCCGGCCAGAGGACTTGAACCCCCAACCTACTGATTACAAGTCAGTTGCTCTACCAGTTGAGCTAGGCCGGCAAAAATGGTGGAGAATGACGGGTTCGAACCGCCGACCCTCTGCTTGTAAGGCAGATGCTCTCCCAGCTGAGCTAATTCTCCAATTAACAATATTGCCCGGCAGCGTCCTACTCTCGCGGAACGTAAGCCCAACTACCATCGGCGCCAAAGAGCTTAACTTCTGTGTTCGGCATGGGAACAGGTGTGACCTCTTTGCTATCGCCACCAGACAATGTTGTTTCGTTTTTGTCTTACCTTATATATTATAAAGAACTCATCAAGGCTTTTCAATAGTAAATTTTACACCTTATTAACTTTCTTTACAAACATCTCGAATTGATATGCGCTTGTTTTCAGCGACCTTTATATAATACACAATTTAGAAACACTCGTCAACACTTTACGATAAAAAAGTTTATATTTCTTTAAAAAACTTCATCAATCGCATTTTAAAGCCTTTCAAAAGTATAAAACCGCACACAATATGGAATTGTGCACGGCTTTTAGTTACATTTATTTTTGTCTCATATAAGGGAATAGTAATACATCTCTAATAGATGCAGAGTTTGTTAATAGCATAACTAATCTATCAATACCTATTCCTAAACCACCTGTTGGAGGCATACCATATTCAAGTGCTTCAATAAAGTCATCATCCATTTCATGTGCTTCATCGTTACCTTGATCTTTTTCTTTCATTTGTGCTTCAAATCTTTCACGTTGATCAATTGGATCATTTAATTCAGTAAACGCATTTGCATGCTCTCTACCAACAATAAATAATTCGAATCTGTCAGTGAATCTTGGATCTTCAGGATTTTTCTTAGCTAATGGTGATATTTCGATTGGGTGTCCATAAATAAATGTAGGTTGAATAAGTTTCTCCTCTACTCTTTGTTCAAAGAATTCATTCAGAATATGACCATATGTCATACGATCTTCTACTTCTATATTATGTTCTTTTGCTAAAGCATGTGCTTCTTCATCAGTTTTAACTTCATAGAAATCTACACCCGTATATTCTTTAACGGCATCAACCATATGCCATCTTCTCCAGTTTGGTGCTAAATCTATAGATTCTTCGCCATATTGTACAGTTGTAGAACCTAATACTTTTTCAGCGATTGCTGCTACCATAGATTCAGTTAAATCCATAATGTCGTTGTAATCAGCATATGCTTCATACAATTCAATCATTGTAAATTCAGGGTTATGTCTTGTAGATACACCTTCATTACGGAATACTCTTCCAATTTCATATACTTTCTCTAATCCACCTACGATTAATCGTTTCAAGTGTAATTCAATTGCAATTCTCATGTATAAAGTAGCATCTAACGCATTGTGATGTGTTACGAAAGGACGAGCTGAAGCCCCACCTGCGATTTGGTGCATCATTGGTGTTTCTACTTCTAAGAAACCTTTATTATTTAAGTAAGTTCTCATTTCTTGAATGATTTGGCTTCTTGTAATGAATGTTTTAGTTGATTCTTCACTTGTAATTAAATCTAGGTAACGTTGACGGTAACGTTGTTCAATATCTTGTAAACCATGATATTTATCTGGTAATGGACGTAAAGATTTCGTTAAAACAGTGAATTCTTTCGCTTTAACAGATAATTCTCCAGTATTCGTTTTAAACATAACACCTTTCACGCCTACGATATCACCTAAATCTGCATGTTTCCATATTTCAAATTGTTCGTCACCTACTTGGTCTTTACGAACATAAATTTGAATTTGACCAGTAATATCTTTAACATGTGCAAATCCAGCTTTACCTTTACCTCTTTTAGTCATTAAACGACCTGCGATAGCAACAGCTGATTCGTCTTCTTTATCATGTAATTCTTCTTTACTGAATTCGTCCCATTCTTGGTGTAATGATTTAGAGTCTCCACTGCGGACAAATTTCTTACCGAAAGGATCGATACCTAAATCTCTTAATTCTTGTAATTTTTCTCTACGAACCAACATTTGGTCATTCATTTCTTCTGACATGATTTTCCACTCCTTATTTAAATTACACTTGTTATTTTATTTAAACCACACGTAGATTATTTACTTTCACCATTATACTTTACTACATGTTCATCGTTTGGCAATAGCTCCCAAATATATTTCTTCGATATAGGTTCCACAACATTTGAGGCGATATCATTCAAAGGTATCATCACAAATGCTCTTTCAGTCATTCTAGGGTGAGGTACTTCTAGTTCTGGTGATTGAATAACAGATTGATCATATAATAAAATATCTATATCAATTGTACGTGGTCCCCATCTTTCAACTCGAACACGGTGAAGTTGTTGTTCTACCATCATACAAACTTTCAATAATTCTGATGATTCTAATTCAGTTGAGATTTCAATACACATATTTAAAAAATCAGGTTGATCTGTGTATCCTACTGGTTTCGTTTCATATATTGGAGATTCTTGAATAACTTGAATACCGTCCATTTCATTCAGCAATTTAACAGCTTCTTGCAGTTGATGTTGCCTATCTCCCATATTACTGCCTAAACCTAAATATGCAGTATGCATTTATCTCTTCCTCACTATCTCAATACCTACACCTTTATAATGTCCAGGTATCGGTGGATTATTTTTAGTAATCTTAACTTTGGTTTCCAATACTCGATTATAGTGCGAAAATAGCTCTTTTGCAATACGTTCTGCAAGATGTTCGATTAATTTTACCGGTTTACCTTCCATAATTTCTTTGACAACTTCAAATACTTCACCGTAGTGAACAGTCTTTTCTAAGTCATCTGTTTCGCCCGCTTCAGAAAGATCTAAATATAATTCTAAATCTACTATAAAGATTTGTCCTAGTTCATTTTCCGCTTCAATTGCACCATGGTATCCGTAAAAAGACATGCCTTCTAATATTATTCTATCCATTTAATCGAATCTCCTTCAGAGCATCTATCGTCTTAGCTACTCTTTTGTTCATTTGTACATTGTGGACTCTAACAGCATGGACACCTTTTTCAATTCCGTAAGCTGTTGTTGCTGCTGTACCTTCATCACGTTCATCAACTTTACTTTCGCCACCTAATAAGTCATTAATTAATCGCTTTCGGCTTGTCGCAAGCAACACATTGTAACCTGTAGCGACCAATTCATCTAATCGCGACATAACAATACGTTCTTCTTCTCTAGACTTTGCAAAACCAATACCAGGATCTAACCAAATATTTTTTTCGGGTATGCCACAAATCTCTGCTTGGTTTGCTTGTTTTAATAAAGTAAGCAATAATTCTTCCATTACCGGAACATCTCTCTTGCCGTCGCCGTTATGCATTAACACAATTTCAGCATTATATTCTGCAACGACGTTCAATATATTCGGATCATATAAACCAGCCCACTGGTCGTTAATCATCGTTACGCCTCTTTTTAAAGATTCTTCAGCAACTTTACTTCTGTATGTATCTACTGAAAGTTGTACATCTAAATCACTGAGCGCTTCTACAACTGGGATAACTCTATCCAATTCCTCTTCTAAACTTACTTCTGTATAACCTGGGCGAGTAGATACACCACCGATATCAATAATATCCGCACCTTCTGAGATAAGTTTCTCAGCGTGTTGTCTCGCTTTATCTACACTATTATATGAACCACCGTCAGAAAATGAATCTGGCGTAACATTTAATATACCCATAATTTTCGTATTCACCAAGATAGTCTTCCTTCCTTTTTCATAGATAAATTTATTATAACAAATTTAAAAAATCACGCCTAAATGAAATAACTTCAAAAGTTATTTATTATAGACGTGATACTTATTTTATGATCATTTATTTATCAATTAGTCTTCAAAAGCGTAAAGTGGTGTAGATAGGTAACGCTCACCATTACTTGGAAGAACTGTTACTACTGTTTTGCCTTTACCTAGTTCTTTAGCTTTTTTCAATGCAGCTACAATTGCAGCGCCAGATGAAATACCACCAAGGATACCTTCTTCTTTAGCAACTTTTCTAGACATTTCCATTGCTTCTTCATTACCTACTTTAATAACATCGTCATAAACATCTGTGTTTAAAGTATCTGGTACGAAACCTGCACCTAAACCTTGTAATTTATGAGGACCTGGTGAACCACCACTTAAAACAGGAGAAGCTTCTGGTTCAATCGCAACTATTTGAATATTAGGATATTTTTCTTTAAGAACTTTACCTGCTCCAGATAAAGTACCACCAGTACCTACACCAGCTAAGAAAGCGTCAATTTGAACACCTTCAAATTGTTCAACAAGTTCAGGACCAGTTGTTAATTCATGGACTTTAGGGTTCGCTGGGTTTTCGAATTGTTGTGGTTCAAAATAGCCTTTTTCTTCTTTTAATTCTTTAGCTTTTTTGATAGCACCTTTCATACCTTCTGCACCAGGTGTTAATACTAATTCAGCGCCATAAGCTTTTAATAAAGCACGACGTTCGCTACTCATTGTATCCGGCATTACAAATACAGCTTTATAACCTTTAGCTGCTGCAACCATTGCTAAACCGATACCTGTGTTACCAGATGTTGGCTCAATAATTGTGTCGCCCGGTTTGATTTTGCCTTCTTTTTCAGCAGCTTCAATCATCGCTAAACCAATTCTATCTTTAACTGAGCTACCTGGGTTTTGATATTCTAACTTTACATAAACGTCTGCTGAACCTTCTTCAACTACTTTGTTTAATTTAACTACAGGTGTATCTCCAATTAATTCTACAATATTATTTACTCTCTTAGCCATTTACGCTTCACTCCTAAATAGTTTTTATACCCTAGTTTATTTATCGGATATAATGATTATAACAAAACTTCATATAAAGTGAAAGTATTTACTAAATTAAAGTGCGTTCTTAAGTTCGATTAATTCTTCTTCGCTATATTGATACTTTGTTCTACAGAAATGACATTCTGCTTCAGCACCATGATCTTCTTTAATCATTGCATCAATTTCTGCTTCTCCAAGACCTTTAATTGCATTTAGGAATTTTTCTCTAGAACAATTACATTTGAACTCAACATCCATATGGTCAATAATTCTAGTATTTTCTTTACCTAATACTGTTTCAATTATTTCTTCTGGTGATAATCCTCTATCGATCAATTTAGATACAGGTTCCATTTGATTAATTTTTTCTTCAATTGCTGAAATTGTTTTTTCAGGTGCACCAGGCATAAGTTGAATGATGAAACCTCCTGCTGCTTTAATTGTATTATCAGGATTTACTAATACACCTAAACCAACAGCTGAAGGCACTTGTTCACTTGTTACAAAATAATAAGTGAAATCTTCGCCAAGTTCTCCAGAAACAATTGGTGTAGAACCTGTGAAGTAATCTTTCAATCCGATATCTTTTACGACACTTAATATACCGTCTGTTCCAACAGCACGTCTAACATCTAATTTACCTTGATCATTTAATGGGAAATGCGTTTGTGGATTTTGTACGTATCCTCTTACTTTACCTTTCGCATTAGCATCGACCATAATTTTACCAATTGGTCCTCCGCCATCAATTGTTACGGTTAATTTTTCTTCATTTTTTAGCATTGATCCCATCATCACACCAGCTGTCATTGATCTACCTAATGCTGCTGAAGCTGTTGGCCATGTGTAATGGCGTGTTTGTGCTTCTTGTATTGTATTTGTTGTTTGAACAGCAAAAGCTCTCACTTCATCATTGAAAGCTAATCCTCTTACTAAATAATCTTTTGTCATGTTTTATACTCCTTCTTTAAAAAAAGCCCCTCTCAATCAAATTGTTGAAAGGGACTTTTGTGAAATTATTCTTTACGATCTGTCGGTTTATTGTCACCTAGGTCATCGATATTTGGCTCTTGTTCATGAGCTGGTTCGTCTGAATCACTATCTGAATCTTTGTCTTCACGACGTTTATCATGTGACACTTCTTCTTTAACTTCTTCATATGATTTACCAACTTCATCATCGCCAATATCTAATGTACCTTCTTGTTGCGTTAAGTCACCTTCATATTTATCTTCATCTGAGTCTTCATTTTGGTTAAGATGAGAATCATCATATTTAACTTCTGGTAACTTACCTTCATGGAATAATGATTGAATTTGTTCAGCTACTAATGTTTCTTCTACTAGAAGTGTCTTAGCAATTAATTCTAATTGTGATTTATGTTCAGTTAGAATTTGTTTACAACGTTCGTATTGTTCTTTAATGATACGTTGTACTTCTGAATCAATTTCATAAGCAATTTGGTCTGAATAATTTGGTTCAGATTGCATATCTTTACCTAAAAATACTTGGCCACTATCCGTACTACCGAATTGTAATGGACCTAATTTTTTACTCATACCATATTCAGTAACCATCTTACGCGCAATGTTTGTTGCACGTTGGAAGTCATTATGAGCACCTGTTGATGCTTCTCCAAAGTTTATTTCTTCAGATACACGACCACCAAGTAAACCTACTATCTTATCTAATAATTCTGGTTCAGTCATAAAGTAACGATCTTCTTTAGGAAGCATCATTGCATATCCACCAGCTTGACCACGTGGAACGATTGTAACTTTATGAACCATTTCTGCTTCATCCAATACACAACCGATAATTGTATGACCCGCTTCGTGATAAGCAACAATATTTTTTTCTTTTTCAGAAATCATTCTTGTTTTCTTAGCTGGACCTGCAATAACTCTATCAGTCGCTTCTTCGATATCTCTCATATCAATTTTCGTTTTGTTAGAACGTGCTGCTACTAATGATGCTTCATTTAACAAGTTCTCTAAGTCTGCACCAGAGAAACCAGGCGTTCTTTGAGAAATGGCTTTTAAGTCAACAGTTTCGTCTAACGGTTTATTACGAGCATGTACTTTAAGTACTGCTTCACGTCCTTTTACATCTGGGCGTCCAACTTGGATTTGTCTATCGAAACGTCCTGGACGTAATAATGCAGGGTCTAAAATATCAGGACGGTTAGTTGCAGCTATCATAATGATACCTTCATTTTCACCGAATCCATCCATTTCTACTAATAATTGGTTTAATGTTTGTTCACGTTCATCGTGACCGCCACCAACACCAGCGCCACGTTGACGACCAACAGCATCAATTTCATCTATAAAGATAATACATGGTGCATTTTTCTTAGCGTTCTCGAATAAGTCACGCACACGACTTGCACCGACACCAACGAACATCTCAACGAAGTCTGAACCACTGATTGAGAAGAATGGTGTACCCGCTTCACCTGCTACAGCTCTAGCAAGTAATGTTTTACCTGTACCTGGAGGACCAACTAGTAAAACACCTTTCGGAATACGCGCACCCATTTTCTTGAATTTACGATTATCTTTAAGGAAATCAACTATTTCAACTAACTCTTGTTTCTCTTCATCGGCACCTGCTACATCAGAGAATCTTACACGTTTCTTCTGATTATCATATAGCTTGGCTTTTGACTTACCAAAGTTCATTACTCGGCCGCCGCCACCGCCGCCGCCTTGCATTTGGCTTAAGAAGAAGATGAATAAAAATGCAATAATTAAAACTGGAATAAGCGTTGTTAATACACTAACAAACACACTTTGTTTTTCTTCTTCTTTAACATTAAATTTCAAATCATCTTGTTTCTCAGCAGTTGCTGTTATTTTTTTCAAGTCATCTTGATTATTAAATAAAATAGAAGATGTATATGTTTCATCTTTACCTTTTTTCAATTCACCGCTAACCATATAAACATTCTGTTCTGGTTGAATAGTTAACGTTTTTAAATCGCCTTTTTCTAGCTTCGTCATAAACTCATTATATGTAAGCTGTTTTGGTGATTGTCCATTGCCATTAATGAACTGGAATACACCAAATAGGACGATAGCTAAAAGCGCGATCATTAATATATTACGAAAAGCTTTTTGCATTCAATTTGTCCTCCTACTCAATTAATAAAACTAACAAAAATTTTACCATATTTGTAATTTCATACGCTAGTAATTAAACTTGCTTATACGCATCATTGATATATTTCTGGTTTAAGTGTGCCAATGTATGGTAAATTACGATATTTCTCAGCATAATCTAGTCCGTATCCTACAACAAATTCATCAGGAATTTTTTCTCCGACATATTTTGCTTCGATATCTACTTTACGTTTCATCGGTTTGTCTAACAATGTTACGATTTCAATAGAATTAACATTTCTATATTTCAATAAATCAACGATAGAATTTAAAGTTGTACCTGTTTCTAAAATATCTTCAATGATAATAACATCTCTATTTTCAACAGAAGTACTTAAGTCTTTTAAAATTTTAACTTCTCCAGTTGATTCTGTACCACCGTGATAACTAGAAACATCCATGAAGTCTAATTCTACGTGTGTATCAATGTATTTAATTAAATCGGCCATAAACATGATTGAACCTTTTAAAATACCTACACAAATAGGTGTCTTCCCATTATAATCCTCTGTGATTTGCTTTCCTAATGTTTTGCATCTTTCTTGAATCTGTTCTTCTGATAATACAACAGACTTAATCGAGTCTTTCATTAAAGTCATCTCCAATATAAGTAATAGTTAGTGCGTTTTTAAAGTTAGAATCTATCCAAAAATCACCAATTGCAATAATGTCATCATCATTTAAAATAATTGGACAATTGTTTCTTTTATGTATGTCAATCTTGTTGTCAATCATGATTCTGTTAACTTTTTTGTGATGTTTATTTCCCCGGTTATAATACTGAACACGATCTCCAGACATTCTCGTTCTTACAAATAAAGGCGATGCTATGTCTTTCGTTTCAATTAACCAATTCCCAAATACATATTGTTCATTACGATTTATAAATTTAGAATTTACATTGAACTCAATATCTTCACATAGTAATAATTTATCATATGCTACTATAAACTGCCAATCATCAGATATAGGAATGACGGATTGTTTTGAAAAATTTTTAAATACGTGCATCCATTCTTTATATGACTTCTCGCTATATCTTCGTTTAACATATTGAGCCATTAATTGATCTAATACTTGAATCTTAATTAAATCGTTCAGCTGATTAAATGCATCACGATTAATTTCAACTTGATCAGACAGTTTTATTTCATTAGCAATAAAATTATCTGCTGCAGTTATAATTAATTTTCTTGCATCATTCATCCATTGATTCAAATCCAGTAAATGATCTGTTGAAAATTCTGATCTTTCTTCAATAACAGGCAACAACTGATTTCGTAAATAGTTGCGAGTATATTTACTATCTTTATTTGAATCATCTTCGTAGTACTTAAAATCATTTTCTTGTTGATATTGTTTTATAAATGATTTGGATACATTTAACAACGGTCTACAAATCATATAATCATTTCTTTTTTGAACTTGTTGAATACCTAAAGGTGCACGGCCAATTCTCCCAGTAAATAATCGATAAGCAATGGTTTCTTTTTGGTCATCCATATGGTGTGCTGTCAACAATACATCGCTACCGGTTTGTTTCATCATTTCATCAAACCATTCATATCTCATTTGTCTAGAAATATCTTGTATGCTCTTATTGTGACTAACTGTTTCGCTCAAATCCAATGTCTTGATATATATTTCAATATGATGTTTTTCACAAAATTGTTTAATAAATTCCGCTTCTTCTCGAGAGGCTTCTCTTAAACCATGGTTGACATGTAAACAAATTAACTTATGATATGTGTCTTTATAAGTTGTATTTAACATGTGTAAAAGTGACATGCTATCTATCCCTGTAGAAACAGCTAAAGCTAAATCATCCTCTTGTTGCCAAGTTACATTCAGCATGATTACACACCTCAATTTTCAAAAATTCATTTGATCTTGTCAAAATAAAAAGAGGCTCAACTAATTAGCCTCTTTTTATTATAATCCATTATCGTCTTGCACCTTTACCGCCACGACGTGATTCAGTTTGTCTCTTAATAGATGTTAACTTATCCTCACTATCTTTTAAAAAGTTTGATAATTTCTTCTCAAAGTCTTCAGGCTTAGCTTCTTTCTTAGGCGCTTGGCGCTTTGGACGTTCTTTAGCTTTTTTTATAGATAAACTAATCTTTCCATCTTCAGCTACTGTTAATACTTTAACTTCTACTTCATCGCCTACAGTTAAATGGTCATTCACGTTCTCGACGTAGTTATCAGCAACTTCACTGATATGCACAAGGCCACTTTTCCCTTCAGGTAATTCAACAAATGCACCAAAATTCTTAATACCTGTAACTTTCCCTTTGACTTTATTGCCTACTTCAATTGACATATTATTACTGTATCCTCCTGATATAAATTCACTTTAACCTTATTATATGCTTCTATACAAAATTATACAACGCCATAAACAGATTATTTATCATTTTCCGCGTCTTTTTTGTCTTCTGGTAATTTAAAAATAATTTCACCATCATTGCTTAAAAAGTATTCGCTTCTCGCGAGTTTTTCTATATATTCTTTATCGTTCAGTCGTTTAATTTGTTCTTTAAGTTCTATCTCTTTATCTTGCAATTTTTCATACTTGACAGCTTTTTCTTTACGCTCTTGTACTAATTCATCATTACGATTTTTTTGTAGAAACAGCATGACGATCATAATAACCATTATTAACAATAATACTCCACCAAATAAGGTAAGTCGCTTGCGTATCACTTGGCGCGTTTTATTGACAGTCTTTTTTTGTTTGTTTTGGGACTGTGTATATTCATTATCTAGATTTTTAATTTTTTGCGCCATTGGTGTACCTCCTTATTTATATAGAATCTTGAATTTTTTCTTCTTTAATGACTTCAAACATTGTCTTCGCATTTTCTTTATTAGCATGTTCAGATAATCCCGTCACTTTGACAACAATTATTCTATTACCTAATCTAATTTCTAATTCATCTTCAACACTTACAGTCGTTCCTGCTTTAGCAACTTGACCATTTACTTTAACTCTACCTTGGTCACTCACTTCTTTAGCAAGTGTACGACGTTTAATCAGTCTAGATACTTTTAAATATTTATCTAATCTCAAATTGTTAAATCTCCTTTATTTATAAATTCTTTTAATGATTGTTCACCGTATCCCTCTAATTTGGTTTTATCATACAACTTCAAAAAGTAATCAGCAAATATTTTTTCTAGTTTCTCACGTTTAACTTTGCCTTCTTTTTGTTTTTCATCATTCCAAATTTTCTTGAGGTCTTCAATATCATTCGCTTCTTGGTCACCAAACACATGCGGATGTCTACGTATCATCTTAGACGTTAATGTTTGTACCACTTCTCTTACATCAAAGTACGCTTCTTTCTTTCCAATCGCAGCATGTAACATCACTTGTAACAATATGTCTCCAAGTTCTTCTATCATATGATCAATATCATCTTCATCAATTGCTTCTATTAATTCAAACGCCTCTTCAAGCACATAACGTTTCAATGTTTCATGGGTTTGTACTTTATCCCATGGACAGCCTTCTTCAGACACAAATGTATCAATAGTTTGTTCTAAATATTGAAAATCACCGTAAAGTTGTTCATCTTCAGTTATTTTCGGAATGAATAAACTTGTTAAATTTGATAGCTCAGCATGATGGTCCATTTCATACAATGGACATGAAATAACTTCCGCTTCACCTAGTCTTGCATTAGAAACAAGTTGCACAGGATGGTCATCTGAATATCTTTCCATCAATGTAACTTTAATATCCGATGCAACTAATTGATCATACACTTGGGTAATAATCGTATTCGTTCTTATATTTAATGAAGTCTCAGACAAACTTGTTCCATCTAATAATGTAAACCCGTCATTTGGGTCAATATTAACAGCTCTGAACATATCATCTAGAAAGCTTTTCCCACCTAACACGTGAACATCCGGTGCTTTCTCTAACAAAAGCTGCGTCGTTGTTTCAGCTACCATTGGGTCACCAGGTACCGCATAAATAATGTTTTCATGTTCAGCTTTTTCAATCAATGTATCGACAATTTCAGAATATACATTAAGGAAATCATCGTGCTTTTCATAAATATAATCAAAACCTTGCCAATTTAAGTCTTCTAATTCTTTAACGACTGGATGGTCTAACGTACGCGCATATATAACATCAGCTGATTGAAGTTTGCGGTAAACGCCCATTGGCAATTCTTCTAAACTATAATTACCTAAGCCAACAACTAAAATTTGTTGTGCCATATGTTAATTACTCCTTTATTATTTTATCCATTAAAGGCAAATGTTTCCATTCATCTTTTATTAATATTTTCATTTTTATTATACCTATTATGACAACCATTACGCCAACAATACCTGCCATTAACATAATTAATAAACTGGTCATTCTCGTGTGCGTTGGAATGAGCAGTACCGCTTGTACAAATACAGACATGATCGCAAGCAAAGTGATTACTTTAATCATAAATAAACCCATACGTTGAAATTGATAAAACTTCATTACACGTATATGCAAAATCAATGTATATATAGCGAGTGACAAGACGGTCGACAAACTTGCACCAAATATACCAAACTGCAGTACAAACCAGTAATTCCCGATCAATTTCGCTACCATACCAATCATGAGCGCAATAAATAATATATTTCTATTTAATTTCACTTGCAATAAAGCTGTATACATGATGATAAAAGTCACAAATACAACTGCAAGCATAAAGACGCTCAGTGTGCCGATCAATTCATTCGTCTTAAAGAATACAGTATTTAATAATGGCAGTAAGTTCATTAAGCCAAATGCAGCAGCCATACTAAATAACACTGTTATCTTCAACGATGTATTAGCATATTCATTTACGAGTTGATGGTTTTTCTTTTGCAGTTGTTCTGTTAACAATGGAATAAGCACAAAACTAAATGTCGTTGTGATGATAAGCCCCATCTGAATTAATGAAGCACCTCTATCAAACACACCTTTTACTTTTATACTCTCATGAAAGCTATATCCATTCTCTTGCAACAAATGTATAAGCGTAAATGAATCTACAATTTGCCATAAGATCAATATCAAATAAGAAATGGCATACAAAATTGTCATCGTCACGATATTTTTAGTGTCTTGCAACTTTATTTCCCAGGAAAATCTCAGTCTAGGTTTTCTTTTAAACCAGAAGTAAATTGCAATACAACTTAATCCCAATACAGATCCACTGATTGCGATTGTGCCAGCTTGATAAATTGAAATATTCAAGCCAACAAACAGCAAGATCGCGGTTAAAATCACACCGACTCTAACGACTTGATCAATCACCTGTGAAACGGCAATAAAGTTCATCTGATGTTTCATTTGATAATACCCTCGTACCATTGAGATAAATACAAGTGGTATTAGCGCTAAACTCGCCATACGAATCATAGGCGCTAAGTTCGCGTCACCCATCAGTCCACTTATCAAGTGTGCACTTAAAAATATGACTACACTTAATAATAAACAAGTCATTTGTAAGAACCAGAACATACCTACTATTTGTGATTGTTTACGTTGAATCATCCAGCTACTCATCACACTAGGAAGCGCGTTTAAACTTACAACACTTACAATCGCAACAAGCGGATATACTTGTTGGTATGCATATAATCCTTCATCACCCAAAACATTCTGGTAAGGTACTCTATAAATTGCGCTTAAAATTTTAACAATGACCATCGTACCTGTTAACAACAATACACTATTAAAAATGGGTTTAGATTGTGTCATCGTCTACCAAACTTTCATTGATCACATTAGTTAAGAATTTCAGATCTTCTAACCATTGTTTTGATTTTTGTAATTTAAACACCATTTGATTGTCTGAAACAGCTATTTTTAATTTTCTACCTAATGGTTCTGTAACTTTAAACAACACGTCACCTTTTAGATGATTTGTTGTATATTCCGAAGCTGTCAATTGTATCACTTTAGCGACTTCTTTAATTTCTGTAACACCGAAATGAATACCGTTCAATCTTACTTCCACAACATCTAATAAACGCTGAACTTCAACAGGATATTCACCAAAACGATCAATTAATTCATCTTGAATATCTTCCAATTGAGATTGAGTCGTAATTGATCTTAATTTTTTGTACATTTCAATTTTGGCTTGTTCATTCTTAATGTATTCAGCTGGAATATAAGCATCTATTTTAATGTCCACTTCTAGTTGTGGTACTTCTGATTCTGGTTCAATACCTCGTTTCACATTAACCGCTTCTTCTAACATTTGAGAATATAAGTCGTAACCTACAGAATCTATGAATCCATGCTGCTGACTACCTAATAGATTTCCTGCGCCACGAATATTCAAATCTCGCATGGCAATTTTAAATCCTGAACCTAGTTCTGTAAATTCTTTAATAGCTTGCAGTCTTTGCTCTGCAACTTCAGTCAGTACTTTATTTTGTTCATGTAAGAAATATGCATAACCAATTCGACTTGAACGGCCAACTCGTCCACGTAATTGATACAATTGACTCAATCCAAATCTATTAGCGTCTTCAATAATCAATGTATTAGCATTTGGAACATCGACACCCGTTTCAATAATCGTCGTTGTTACTAAAATATCGTATTCTCCATCAACAAAATTCAACATCGTTTCTTCTAATTCTCGTTCTGTCATTTGTCCATGAGCAACGCCAATTCTCGCATTAGGCATGAGCATAGATAACTGTTCACTCTTTTGATATATAGACTGCACGCGGTTATATAAATAGAATGCTTGTCCACCACGTGAAAGTTCACGTTCTAGTGCTTCTTTAACAAAACTCATATTCTGTTCTAATACATATGTTTGAACAGGGAATCTGTTTTCAGGTGGTGTTTCAATAACAGATAAATCTCTAACACCTAATAAACTCATATGAAGTGTTCTCGGAATTGGTGTAGCTGTTAAAGTAAGAACGTCTACATTTGTCTTTAATGCTTTAATTCTTTCTTTATGTTTCACACCAAATCTTTGTTCTTCATCGACGATTAATAATCCTAAATCTTTATATTCAACATCTTTACTTAGTAATTTATGTGTACCTACAACAATGTCTACAAATCCAGATTTGATACCTGCTTTCGTTTCTTTTACTTGTTTAAGCGTTCTAAATCTACTCATCATTTGAATTTCTACTGGATATTCTTGCATACGTTCTCTGAATGTTTCAAAATGCTGTTGGGCAAGAATCGTTGTTGGTACGAGCACGGCTACTTGCTTACCTTCCAAGACTGCTTTAAATGCAGCTCTTATCGCTACCTCAGTCTTACCATAGCCAACATCACCACAAAGCAGTCTATCCATCGGTCTTCTTTTTTCCATATCTGCTTTAATTTCTTCTAAAGAAGTGACTTGGTCAGGCGTAGGTTCATATGGAAAGTCCATTTCAAATGTCATTTGTTCTTCAGTATCCGGACCGTATTGATAACCCTCAACTTGTTCTCGCTCTTGATAAAGTTTCAACAGTTCATCCGCAATGTCTTCCACATTTTTTTGAACTTTAGCTTTTGTCTTTTTCCATTCTGTACCGCCAAGTTTATTCACCTTTGGCTCTTTATCATCGGATCCAACAAACTTCTGAACATCATTCATTTGATCAACTGGTACAAATAGTTGATCGGTACCTTTATATTGAATTTTAATATAATCTTTATGAATGCCGGATACTTCTAATGTTTCAACACCTAAATATTTACCAACACCATGATGTACGTGTACAACATAATCTCCCACATTCAATTCTTGGTAAGATTTTATTTTTTCAGCGTTAGATAACTTTTGTCTTCTTTTAGATTGTTTTCTTTCACGTGCTTTGAAAAGTTCTTTTTCTGTCACGACGACAAGTTTCATATAAGGTAATTCAAATCCTTCTGACAGCGCGCCATCTGTTACGATAGCCTGTCCTCTATCACCGACTTGTTCTACCCTATCTATAACAGTTGGAATTTTCATGTCGTTTAACATACTTTGAATACGAGACTTTCTCGTTTCGGATTCTGCTAATAATACGACTGTGAATCCTTGTTTCATAAAGCGATCAAACTCTGATTGCATAATGTCATATTGTCCATAGAATCTTTGAACAGGTTTACATGAGAATTTTACCATCTCTTCAATTTCAACTGGCATACTTGCAGTAAATAAAGTGAAATAGGCAATTTTATGTTGATGTAACAGTTCTGTAAAAGCATGTTCTGAAATAAAACGTTGACCAATAAATCCTTGCCCTGATTCTATTAGCGATTGCGTAAATTCTTCGATTTCAACATCTAATGAATGTTCAGTTTCTTTAATTCGATTATATTCGTCTACAACAACAAGTGCATCATCCGCAAAATAATCTGTTAAAGTTGTGACTTCATCATACATAAACGAAATCACACGTCTTAAAATTTGATGATCTTTCAATTCATCACTTTGCATCAATATCGTTTGATACGTATCTTTTAAGTCGGGACGCATTTCTGTAGCTAGTTGTTGCCTTGTTTTTTCATATGCATCTTCCATACGTTCTGGAAGCTGGCTAATTTGTTCACTTGTAAAAATATAATCACTAGCCGTTGTAATTTCAACTTGTTCAACATTACCTAAAGAACGTTGTGTTTCAACGTCAAACAATCTCATACCGTCTACTTCAGTATCAAACAATTCAATTCGAACTGGGTCTCCAGTTACCGGATAGATATCAATCAATCCACCACGAATCGAGAACTCACCAACTGCTGATACTAACGATTGCCTCTTATAGCCCATATCAACCAATTGATTAGCCCATTCATCTAAATCAATATCATCACCTATTTGAATCGATTTATAATGTTCATTCCAAATATGCTTCGGTGTTAATTGTTTTTTCAACCCGTTTATAGGCACGATAAATAAGCCCTTCTTGCCTTGAGCAAGTTGGGTTAATGTTCTAATACGTTCACTCATTAAATCGGGACTTTGCGTCGAGAACGCCTCTATCATAATATCTTGTACAGGAAACTTAAATACTTCTTCAGGTGGTAATAATTGAAGAATATCCGCTTCTAATTTATCCGCCTGATACAAGTTATTTGTTACGATAACGAGTTGTTTATCGTTTTTAAGATATTGTTCTAATATGAGTAGCGCTTTACTCGACTGATTCAGTCCTGTTATGAGTATGTTCTTTTCTCCAAATATTTGCGTTAATTCTTGAAATCGTTCATCTGCTTGTATGATTTCATGGATAACGTGTTTCATATAACTTCACCATTATACTGGTTCATCACATTCTGAAAAGTTTCGCCTTTAATTATAGCTTCACAAGCATCTGCTGCGCGATCGATCACTTTTTCCATTGTAATCATTTCATCATCAGAGAACTTTTGAAGCACATAACTCGGTACACTCATACCATTTGTAGGACGATCAATTCCGATTCTAATACGGTTAAAACGATCTGTCCCTAAATGTTGAATTAAAGACTTCATACCGTTATGACCACCAGCACTTCCTTTCTGACGTAGTCTCAAATGACCTTGAGATTGGTCCATGTCATCATAGAGTACAACTAGATCCTCTATATCTATATTATAATAATCCATTAGTGGTCTTACAGCTTCACCTGATAAATTCATGAAAGTCATAGGCTCAATAAGCATTACTTTCTCTCCATTTATAAGCCCTATTGTATATGCGCCTTTAAATTTTTGTTTATCTAAGTCTAATTGGTGACGATCAAGCAATTTATCAACTACTTCAAAGCCAATATTATGACGTGTAAGGTCATATTTCTTTCCGATATTTCCAAGTCCAACAATACATTTCATGTTGTAACCTCCATATTAATACTAAGTATATATTATAGCATTTTTGTGATTTATTTCATCTATCTATACTCAAATAAAAAAACCCAACACAAATGTGTTGGGTTGAAGATTTAAAAAATATTATTTTTCTTCTTCTTCTGCTGCTTCTTCTTTTTCAGCTTCTTCTTCTGCTACTGCATCAGCTTCTTCAGCTGCAGTTTCTTCAGCATCTTCAGCAGGTTCTTCTGTTGGAGGAACTACTGTTACAACTGCTTCTTCTTTATCGTTTTCGATAGTGTATTTATCAGTTGCATCTAAGTCGCCTACTAAGTAGCTATCACCAATAGCTAATTCTGTAATATCAACTTCGATATTTTCAGGAATTGCATCTGGAGTAGTTGTAACTTGTAAGTCGAATAATGGTTGTTGAACTACGCCACCTTCAGAAGCACCAACTGATTCACCTACTAATACTACAGGTACGTCTACAGTTAATTCTTCTTTCATGTTGATAGCTAAGAAGTCAACGTGAGTGATTTGGTTTTTAAGAGAATCATATTGATAATCTGAAACCATAACTTTGATTGTTTTTGAACCAACACCTAATTCGATAACGCCGTTACGTCCAACTTCACGAATTGTTTTGATGAATTCAACTTCATCAACTTTAACAGATGTATTTTTAGCACCGTAACCGTATACGACTGCTGGAATAACACCTGAAGCTCTTAATTTACGTAAACTAGAACGAGTTTGTTTACCTTGACGGATAACTGACTTTAATGAAGTCATTATCTTTTCCACCTTTCATTTATGCGCAATATGCGCTCCTACACTTACCCATCAACAACAATTGCTGCTTGTAAGTGGTTATTTAGTCCATAAAAATGAACCGTGTGTTATTATACACGAATATTATAAATTAATCAAATAGCACACTAACAGATTCTTGTTCATATACTCTAACAATTGCTTGTGCTAATAATTCTGCTACAGACAATTCTTTAACGTTTGAAGGTTTTCTATCTTCTGGTAATTGAATAGAGTTTGTAACAACTAATTCTTTAATTTGAGAATTTTCGATACGTTCTTTTGCTGGTCCTGATAATACAGGGTGTGTACAACAAGCATATACTTCTTTTGCACCTTTTTTAACAAGTGCATCTGCTGCTAATGTAATTGTTCCAGCTGTATCAATAATATCGTCGATAATGATGGCAGTCTTACCATTAATATCTCCAACAATATTCATAACTTCTGCTACGTTCGGTTTCGGACGACGTTTATCAATAATAGCGATAGGTGTTTTTAGACGGTCAGCCATTTTACGCGCTCTTGTTACGCCACCATGGTCAGGTGAAACAACTACTGTTGATTCAGGATCTAAACCTTTTTCTAAGAAGTAATTTGATAAAATTGGTACGCCCATTAAATGATCAATCGGTATGTCAAAGAACCCTTGAATTTGAGGTGCATGTAAATCAAGTGCTATCATTCTGCTTGCGCCAGCTTTTTCAATAATATTTGCCACAAGTTTAGCAGTGATTGGTTCACGGCTTCTAGCTTTACGGTCTTGTCTTGCATAACCGTAATAAGGCATTACAATATTAATATTTGCTGCTGATGCACGTTTACAAGCATCAATCATAATTAATAATTCCATCAAGTGTTCATTCACTGGGTTTGATGTTGGTTGAATAATAAACACATCACAACCACGGATACTTTCTTCAATATTAATTTGAACTTCACCATCAGCAAATCTCTTAACTGTAGATTTACCTAATGGAATCCCTACTAAATTGGCAACTTCTTGTGCTAATGGTTGGTTACCTTCAAGCGAAAATATTTTTAATGAAGAGTTCTTATATTCAGTGTTCAACATTTCTGTTCCTCCGATATCATTTTGACTCATGTTTTGACGGCTCCTTTTATTTCGTTTTATAATATCCTTCTTTTGTCGTTTGTCTAGCGCGACCTAGCGCCAAGCTTTCATTTGGTACATCATCTGTAATTGTTGACCCTGCTGCTATGAATGATCCATCTCCAATTTCTACTGGTGCAACTAGATTTGAATTACATCCAATAAATACATCATCTCCTATAACCGTACGGAATTTATTCACGCCATCATAATTTACAGTGATAGAACCACAACCAATATTTGTTCTTGCACCTACTTCTGCATCTCCGATATAACTTAAGTGTGAAACTTTAGCCCCATCTTTTAAGACAGCCTTTTTAGTTTCAACAAAGTTACCAATTTTCGTATCTTTGCCTAGTTCAGAACCTGGTCTTAATTGTGCAAATGGTCCTACTGTAGCGTTTTCGCCTACAACTGAATCTGTAATAACAGATTGTTTAATTGCAGCATCATCTTTAATTGTACTATTTTTGATGTCAGAATTCATTCCTATCGTAACATTTTTTCCTATAATTGTTGTGCCAGAAAGTCTTACACCTGGTTCTACAACTGTATCTTCACCAATTACGACTTGTTTCCCGATATAAGTTGTAGCTGGATCAATAATTGTTACGCCATTTAGCATATGTTGATGATTAATACGTTCTTTCATTTTCTGTTCCGCTTTCGCAAGTTGCACTCTATCATTCACACCCATAATGCCGTCAACATCGTTCGTAATAAAAGCAGAAACTTTTTCATTTTCTTCTTTTAGGATGCGAATCACATCTGGTAAATAATATTCACCTTGCGCGTTATCATTGTTTACTTTTTCAAGTGTTTCAAACAACTTTTCGTTATCGAAAGCAAATATACCAGAACTTATTTCATTAACTTCAGCTTCAGCAGAAGAAGCATCTTTTTGTTCGACAATTCCAGAAATCAAACCATTTTCATCGCGAATGATTCTGCCGTAACCAAACGGGTTATCAACTTTTGCAGACAAGACAGTTGCTACTGCACTTTCAGACTCATGAAAATCTAATAAGTTTTTAATCGTTTCATCACTGATTAATGGTGTGTCTCCACATACAACAATTGTTGTGCCTTTTTCAGTACCTAATATATCTTTAGCAGTCTTTACTGCATGTGCTGTTCCTAATTGTTCTTCTTGATGTACAAACTGAGATGCATGACCGATTGTTTCTTTGACTTTTTCAGCACCATGCCCAACAACTGTTACGACTTTATCAACACCTGCATTTTTCACACTATCTATAACATGTTGAACCATTGCTTCTCCAGCTACTGTATGTAGTACTTTGTAAAGTTTAGATTTCATTCTTGTACCTTTACCAGCAGCTAATACAACTGCATATTTTTGCATTGCAAATACCTCCATTTATACACACTTTAGTCTATTATAATTTAATTGACCGCATAGTATCAAGAAAGAGTTCAAGTAAACGTTTCCTTATTAACAAACCCATCATCATGACACAAAAAACAGCAGTTAAAATCTTGTGATTTTAACTGCTGTTTATCAATATACGTGAGCTGAGTACTTTAAATATCGTTATTCTTCTTCACTGTCTGATGCTTCATTGCTATCCTCTGAATTTGAGGCTTCTTGAGCTGATTTTGGAATAATGACTTCATCTGTTTTATCATATACTTTCATAACCGCTTCTTGAATTTCTTGTCTCATTTCAGAATTAATGGGATGCGCAATATCTCTAAATTCCCCATCTAGCGTACGCTTACTAGGCATAGCCACAAACAGTCCTGAATTTCCCTCGATTACTCTTAAGTCGTGAACAACAAAAGCGTCATCTAATGTTATAGAAACTAATGCTTTCATTCTTCCATCCGTTTGAATTTTTCTTAATCTCACATCTGTTACCTTCATGATTTGTGTGCCCCCTGTTTTGTCTATTTAAAGTAGCAGCATCATATTAATTGAAGTTAGTTATTTATTTTTGCAATCATTTCGATTTCAACTTTTACATCTTTCGGTAAACGTGCAACTTCCACACAACTTCTAGCAGGCAAATGTTCATTAAAATATTCGCCGTATACGGCATTGATGTCTTGGAAATCGTTCATATCTTTTATAAAAATTAAAGATTTAACGACACTATCTAAAGATGCGCCACTTTCTTGAAGTACGACTTTTAAATTTTCTAGTACTTGCTTAGTTTGTTCTTTGACATCTTCAGAAACGACTTCACCTTGTTGATTTAATGGTATTTGACCAGAAGTAAATACTAAACTATCTACTACTACTGCATGGCAATATGGTCCTAAAGCTTCTGGAGCGTTTGTTGCGTTAATACTTTTCATGTTGATTACTCTCCTTTTAATTAAATCTTTTTAAACAGTTGCCTTCTTCTACTGAAAATTGTTGATTGTACTCGTCTACGTCAGATAACCTAACTAAAGATGTATAATCTTCAATCAATCGATGTTTAACTTCTTTTGATTCTACAAGTACTGATACCCCTTTTACTGTAGCTTTAAACTCATTCATCAAATTGATTACACCATTAATAGATCCGCCTGCTCTCATAAAGTCATCAACAATCAATACATTCGAATATTCAGGCAATGTTCTTTTTGATAAAACCATTGTCTCAATCTTTCTAGAAGACCCAGACACATAGTTAATCGATACTGTAGATCCTTCTGTAACTTTATTGTCTTTTCTTATAACCACAACTGGCAAATTAAGCACTTTCGCCACGGCATTTGCTAAAGAAATACCCTTTGTTGCTATTGTAACTACCGCATCAAGTTCTTCATCCATGTACATTGTAGCGATTAATTCCCCTACTTGATTTAATAGTTTAGGATTCCCTACTAAATCTGACATAAATAAATAGCCACCTGGCAACAGTCTTTCTTTTTCTTTTAGTAATTCACACAATTTTTCAATCAATTCACGTGCTTCTTCGACGTACATTTTAGGTCGGTAAGTTACGCCGCCGCTTGCACCGGCAGTCGTTTCTATAATACCAAGTCTCTCAGCAGTAAACGTTTCTTTAATAATTTGTATGTCTTCACTAATAGACGACTTTGCCTGACCAAAATGATTCACAAAATAAGTCAACGGCACTAACTCGTTCGGATGTTTCAATAAATATTGTGTCATATAAACGATTCTTTCACTTCGTTTAAACCTCATTTATAAAACTCCAATCTCTATTCCGTATTTTAAGCCTAATTATACTATAATCGTTCGCATTCCTCAAAGCTATCCGAGCAGTCTCGCGATGTATACATCGTTACAACATCCCATCAAAGCATTATATACTTGCTTAGCTTGTCTTTCTTTTTGAACAAAGCCATATATAGTCGGGCCACTGCCACTCATTAAAGCAGCATCTACTCCAGTATTACTCATAGTGTTCTTCAATTTCTCAACTTCTGGATACAGCTGCATAGTAACTTTTTCAAGGCTGTTGCCAAGTGACTGACACATTGCGGCATAATCGTTATTTTCGATTGCTTTAAGACACGCTTGTGTTTGTACTTCTTCCTTGTTTTCCAAATCTAATGCGCCGTATATTTCAGGCGTTGAAACACCTATATCTGGTTTCGCGATAACGACCCATGCTGAAGGTGATTTAGGTAAGTGCGTAATTTTCTCACCTCTACCTTGGCATAAAGCAGTTTTTCCATAAATACAAAATGAAATATCTGATCCAATTTCCGAAGCCAACTCACTTAATGTTTCTAAAGATTCGTTAATCCCCCATAATTCATTCAAACCTCTAAAAGTAGCGGCTGCATCACTTGACCCACCAGCTAAACCTGCTGAAATCGGTATACTTTTTTCTAATGAAATCTTCACACCTTTTTCAATATTGTATCTATCTTGCATCAACTTTGCTGCTTTATAAGCTAAATTTCTATGATCACTTGGTACAAAATTATGTTCTACATCAATTATAATTTCCCCATCGTCTCTACACTCAAATGTTAATCGGTCATTCAAGTCGATGGTCGTCATAATCATTTCCACTTCATGATACCCATCTTCACGTTTATATAACGTATCTAATGTTAAATTAATTTTTGCTGGTGCAGTTTCATAAATCATATACTTGCCCTCTCTAAAACTTATTATTATGATTTTACCATAAATAAAAGTTAGAAAGTATTAGCTTTATTCTATTTTTTGGCATAATAAAAACCCCTACGCCATATCACAGTCATATCGCGTAGAGTTTTTTATTAAATACCTTTAATTATTGAACGATGAATTCCTCTTTATGTTCATTCATAAAAGTTACTTGGACATTCTCAGTTAATACATCAGTGTATGTATAAGATACACGCTCAAAATTATGTTTCTCTTGATCTAATTCGACCACGAAAACTGATGGATACGTTTCCTTAAGCACGCCACTTCGCTCAATTAACTTCTTACGTCCTCCATTAGCTTTAAGTACAATACGATTTCCTAATTGACATTCCAATATTTTTTTGATGTCTACTAAAGTCTTCGGCATATTGACCCACCTCGCTATAGATAAAATTATACTACGAAAGCGGATTTTTGTCAAATAAAATTTAAATTTTATCAAGATGATAAAGCAATGTCAATATATTTACACAGATAAATTCGGGTATTTTTTCAAATTGTTACAAAGATGTGCATATTCTTGTATTGTTATCGTTTCACCACGTCGCTTAGGGTCTATGTTTGAAGCATTTAGCCATTCGACGATTTCATCTTTATGCAGTTTGCCATCTTTAATTGTATTAATATAATTGTTCAAAATTGTTTTTCGTCTTTGTCCGAAAGCACCTTTTGAAAGTTTGAATAGTAGTTTCTCATCATCTACTTCGACGATCGGTTCAATACGTTTCGTTAATTTAATAACGATTGAATCAACATTCGGTGGTGGCATAAAGACAGTCTTCGGGACGACTAAAACACGTTCAGTTTCAGTGTAATACTGACAAGCTATTGATAATGAACCATAACTCTTACTACCTACTTCAGCGTTTAAGCGTTCTCCTACTTCTTTTTGCATCATGACAACATAGCCATCTATTGGTAAATCATTTTCTAGTAAATTCATCAATATTGGCGTCGTAATGTAATAAGGTAAATTAGCAACCAACATAATTTTATCGCAGTCTTTTAAGTGCGTTTCAATTTCTTGTTTAACGTTGGCTTTCAATATATCTTCATTTACAACTGTTACATTGTTATATGGACTTAACGTATCTTCTAATACAGGTATTAATCTTTGATCAATTTCAAAAGCCAATACTTTCTTTGAAGCTCTCGCTAATTGTTCAGTAAGTGAACCCATTCCTGGTCCAACTTCAATAACACCTGTATGCTCATCTATATCACTAACAGCAATAATTTTTTGAATAATATTTGTATCGATTAAAAAGTTCTGACCTAAACTCTTTTTGAATTTAAATCCATATTGATCTAATAACGCTTTTGTACGTTTAGGTGTTGCTATATCTTTATCGTTCATCGTGTCACTCCTCTTTATATCCCAGTGCTTCTTTTACATCTTTCTCAGTATAACCGAAGGCATTTAATTTGTTTAGCAATTGTTTGCCATTTGAATGGCCTATATTTAATTTACTGCATAGTATTTCACGTTTTCTTCTAGCGTCTGGTCCTATAATTAAACCAAGATTAATTAAGACTGCTTTATCAATTGTTTCAATATCCGCTTCTAATGGAGAACTTACATTTGTAAGTGCATCTTTAATTGTTTCAATTGAGGCATGTTCAACGCCTATTTTCCCTCTTTTATTTTTAGCTTTATCTCTTGGTATAAATGCATGTTTCACACTAGGGATATACTGCTTAATTGTATTTCTAATTTTATCACCTGGGAAATCTGGGTCAGTTAGTACAATGACACCACGTTTTTCATGCGCTTGTCTTATAACTTCTAGTGTTTCTTTTGATATTGCTGAGCCATTTGTTTCTATCGTATCACAATCTACTGCTCTTTTAACATTAACTGTATCATCGCGTCCCTCAACAACAACAAATTCATTTATCTTCATATTCATTTCCTTCTTTAAAGATGCCCCAAAACAACCGTTTTGGGGCATCATATTTTATAATTTAAATAATCTTTCAGCATTTTCTGTAGTAGCTTTACATACTTCCTCGTAAGAAATTCCACGTAATTCAGCAATTTGTTCTGCAACAAGTTTTACACGCGCAGGTTCATTTCTTTTACCTCTATAAGGATGAGGTGATAAGTATGGTGCATCTGTTTCAACGAGTAATCTATCTAAAGGTACATGTTGAGCTACTTCTTTTGGTTGTTTCGCATTTTTGAACGTGACAGGTCCACCCAATGAAATATAGAAATTCATTTTGAGTATTTCATCAGCTATTTCGTTTGAGCCACTGAAACTATGCATAATGCCACCAACTTCACTTGCATTTTCTTCTTTTAAGATATCAACGCAATCTTGAGTTGCTTCTCTATTATGAATAATGATCGGTAGTTGAACACGTTTAGCTAATGCGATTTGCTTTCTAAATACTTCTTTTTGGATATCTTTAGGTGACTTATCCCAGTGATAATCTAATCCCATCTCACCTATACCGATGATTTTTGGGTGTTTAGACAATTCTTCAATCCATTGTAGTCGTTCTTCCGTACAATCAATTGCATCAACAGGATGCCAACCTATAATGCCATATATAAAATCATACTGGTCTATTAATTTCATCGTTCTTTCAATCGTGTTCGTGTCGAAACCAACAACGAACATTCTATCGATACCTTCTTCCAAAGCTCGATCGATTACTTCTTGTAAATCTTCATCGTATTGATCCGCATTTAAATGGACGTGTGTATCTATTAACATTCGAATCTTCCTTTCAGTACTTTACTTAATGATAGATCCGTTTTGTATTGCATTTGGTAAACCTACTAAAGTAAGTGTGCCGTCTTTCTCAGCTGATAAAATCATACCCTCTGATAATTCACCACGTAATTTTACTGGTTTTAAGTTCGTAACGACAGCTACTTTTTTACCAACAATATCTTCAGGTTTATAAAATTCAGCTATACCTGAAACAATTTGTCTCTTTTCGTTACCTAAATCTACTTTTATTTTTAAAAGTTTATCTGATTTTTTCACATAGTCTGCACCTGTAACAGTAGCAGCTTTGATTTCTACTTTATCAAATTGATCAATTGTGATTTCTGGTTTAGATGGCACTACTTCTTCCTCAGCAGTTTCAGTTTCTTCTTCAGTTGATTCTGCAGTCGTTCCACCTTGCATAGAATCTTTGATGAACGCCACTTCTTGTTCTACATCTAATCTAGGGAAAATAGGCTCAGGTTTTTCAATCACTTTAATATCTTGATCAATAGCGCCATATTGTTCGATACTTTCAAATGTATCAAGTTTACCTTTTTCCAAGTTTAATTGACGGAAAATCTCATATGGTGCATGAGTTAAGAATGGACGTAATAATACTGCTGCAAATCTAATGTTTTCAACTAAGTGAATCATGACATTTTCTAGCATTTCACGTTCATTTTCATCTTTAGCTAATACCCATGGTGTTGTTTCATCAATATATTTGTTTGTACGACTAATCAACTTCCAAACTTCTGCTAAAGCAACTGAGAATTGCATGTTTTCCATTGATGAATAGAATTTATCTTTAGTATCTAAAGCCATTTGTTCCATTTCCTCATCTAATGGGTGTAATTTGCCTTTATATTTAGGAAGTACGCCGTTAAAGTATTTATTAACCATTGCTATAGTACGATTCACTAAGTTACCTAAGTCATTAGCTAAATCGTAATTTGTTCTTTCAACGAATGCTTCAGGCGTAAATACACCATCTGCGCCAAATGGTAATTCTCTCATGAGATAATATCTTGTTGCATCTAAGCCGTATTTATCAATTAAGACGTTCGGATCTACAACATTACCTTTAGATTTACTCATTTTACCGTCTTTCATCAAGATCCAACCGTGAGCAAATTCACGTTTAGGTAAAGGTAAGTCTAAAGCCATCAATAAGATTGGCCAAATAATTGAATGGAATCGAACGATTTCTTTAGCCATTAAATGCACATTTGCTGGCCAATATTTTTTAAATAACGTATCGTCATCTGATAAATAACCTAACGCAGAAATATAGTTCACAAGTGCGTCAATCCATACATACACAACGTGTTTAGGATTAGAAGGTACTTTAATACCCCAATCAAAAGTCGTTCTAGAAATCGCTAAATCTTCTAGACCAGGTTTAATAAAGTTGTTGATCATTTCATTCTTACGAGAAATCGGTAAAATGAATTCCGGATTTTCATCGAAGAATTTGAGCAGACGATCAGCATAATTATCTAATTTAAAGAAATAACTTTCTTCTTTCACAAGTTCTACTTCATGACCTGAATCAGGACTCTTACCACCGACGATTTTGCCATCTTCATAAACTGGATCGACAAGTTGTGTTTCTGTGTAATATGTTTCATCTGGTATTGAGTACCAACCTTCATACTCACCTAAGTATATGTCACCTTGTGCTAATAACTTTTCGAAGACTTTTTCGACAACTTGTTTATGTCTTTCTTCAGTAGTTCGAATAAAATCATCATTAGAGATGTCTAATTTTTTCCATAAAGATTGGATATTTTTAATAATGCCATCTAAATATTCTATTTCAGATAAGCCCGCTTCTTTAGCTTTTTCTTGTATTTTTTGACCATGTTCATCTGTACCAGTTAAATAATGAACATCATAGCCTTGTAACCGTTTATATCTAGCAATTACATCACCAGCAACCGTAGTATACGCATGACCTATGTGTAAATTCCCGCTCGGATAATAAATCGGTGTCGTAATGTAAAAAGTCTCTTTCGTCATCAGCGTTTCCTCCTAATATCTTATCTATATAATATACCGAAAATTAAGCATTTTTTCAATATTACCTGATTATGGTATAGAGATAACAATTGTTTTATATTTCAAAAATTAAACGTATGCAATATATTGTTATATTGACATCTTCTTCAATTCATATTAGTATACTATTTATATAATTGTCGAATGAATGTCGAATTAGATAATTATGGTTTTATTAAACGGAGGTAAAAAGATGAAATCAACTGGAATCGTGCGTAAAGTAGATGAACTAGGCCGTGTAGTAATTCCTATCGAATTACGACGCATATTAGACATTGCTGAGAAAGATGCTTTAGAAATTTATACAGATGACGATAAAATTATCTTAAAGAAATACTCACCTAACATGACTTGTCAAGTTACTGGAGATGTTTCTGAAGACAATTTTGTTTTAGCTGATGGTAAAATTGTCTTAAGTAAAGAAGGCGCTCAGCAACTAATTAATGAGATTGAGAAAAAATCAAAATAATAAAAGCTGCATATAAAAAAAGGAAATTTAAAGTACATCATTTACTTTAAATTTCCTTTTTTTGTTTATTCGTCAATATGATACGCTTCGTATACATCTCTTTTTTTCATATTTCTATCTAATGCTACTTGTTTGATTGCATCTTTAGATCTCATCTGATGTTCATTGATATAAATTTCGACATGTTGAACGAGATCTAAGTCTTCCCACCAATGATCCACTTGTGTCGATTCATCGACACCTTCAATCAAGATGACAAATTCACCTTTTTGAGGTATGACTTCTTCTGATAACATTTTTTCAATAACCTTTATTTGATTCGTTTCCACTTGTTCGAATTTCTTAGTAAGTTCTCTTCCGATTGCCACTTTTCTTTCTGGATCTATTTCAGCTATTGCTTGTACCGTTTGTTTAATTCTATAAGGTGACTCATAAATCATAGACGTTGATTCTCTACTCATCCATTTTTCCAATACATCATGCTTCTCTTTCGCATGTCTAGGTAAAAATCCTAAAAATACAAATTTATATGATGGTAATCCACTTGTCATTAATGCCGTAATGGCCGCATTAGGTCCAGGAATCGTTTCAACACGATAACCATTATCCCTCACTTGATTCACTAGTTCATAACCAGGATCACTTATACAAGGACAGCCTGCATCAGAAACGAGCGCAATATCTTTGCCCTCTTCTAATAACCTCAATATTTGCTCAGATGACTTATCTTTATTATGTTCGTGGTAAGACTTAAGAGGCGTTTGTATTTCATAATGCTGACAAAGCTTTCCTGTAACACGTGTATCTTCACAAAAGATATAATCGACTTCTGTTAACATTCTAACCGCACGATAAGTGATATCTTCTAAATTTCCGATTGGGGTTCCTACTAAATATAATATAGACATATTACCCCTCCTTAATAAGCGCTAATTTTTGTTTTCTACTTAACTGTTTTAAAGCATATTCTCGTTTTAAAGCTTCGGATTTATTATCGAATGTCTCATGATATACAAGTTTAACAGGACGTCTCACTTTAGTATATTTAGCACCCTTACCTTCATTATGGACTTTTAACCTTCTGTCTAAATCTGTCGTATAACCAGTATATAATGTTTGATCCTTACACTCTAATATATATGTATAATGGTTAACCATAATATACAACCTTCATTTCTTTTGAATAATCTCCATTTTCATCATAAATATAAAATGGCTGCTCAACTTTCAATCCTGTTTGACCACCACTTCTACCTTCAACTAAAATCGTAACCGCTTCTTTTTTGTTAGGTGTGCTATATACCATTCTTAATCTTTTAGGCTCGATTTTATATTGTCGAAATGCGCTTAAGACATCCATCAGTCTTTCCGCTCTATGGACCATTACAAGTTTACCACCTTGCTTTAATAAATGCTTACTTGCTTTTAAAACATAATCTAATGTGCAGTATATTTCATGTCTCGCAATTTTATGTGCTTCTTTTTGATGTTGTATTTGTTGATTTTCTTTAAAGTACGGTGGGTTTACCGTTACAACATCAAATGTTGAAGGATGATATGAGGTTGAAACATTCTTTAAATCCATTTGATTGATAGATATTTGGTCTTCTAATTGATTATGAGCTATCGTTCGTTTAGCCATATCCACTAAAGCCTCTTGAATTTCAACCGCTTCAATACTAGCTTGAGATTTGTGTGCCAATAACAAAGGAATAATGCCATTACCAGAACATAAATCCATTACTTTATCTTTATTTCGTACCTTTGTAAAATCTCCTAATAACAATGCATCTGTTGAAAATGAAAACACATCATCATTTTGAATAATTTCAAATTCTTCTCTTAATAATTGGTCGAGTCTTTCTCCCGAATTCAGCATTTAAACACCTCACTTAAAAAAATCAGGCATATAACATGCCTGATTTTCTTATTATCTATTCAACACTTCTAAACAAAATAAACAATCTTGTCCTTGTCTGTGTTTACCAAACAATTCTCCTCGACAAATATGAAAACCTTCATGATATAACATTGCTAAGTTATCTTTACTTTGAAGTGGCTTTAATTTCTTGTTTGGCTTTTTCTGTTGATTGTCTTCACTTGTTTCCATTACACGCTTCAAACTTTCATTCTCCATTTGAAGGGCAACATTGTCTTCAACTAACTCAACTGCCTGGTTTTTCAACTTTTCCATATGTTCATTAATTTGCTTAAATTCATTCTCTAATGTCATAATCGTTTCAAACAACTCGTCCCTATTCACAATATAATCCTCCCTTATGAATGGACTTCAAGTAATTCATCAAGTTTATAATCAAAGAGTTGTTCGAAACCTTTCACTTTAACTTGCATTGTTATATCTAAAATATTTAATCCGACAACTTTGCCGTCACCCTCTGGCGTCACAACAGTTGTACCAATATCAGGTAATTCATTTCTAACTTCTTCATAATAGTCATTTTCGTATTTTAAACAACACATTAAACGACCACAAGCACCTGATATTTTAGTTGGATTTAATGATAAGTTTTGATCTTTAGCCATTTTGATTGAAACAGGTTCAAAATCACCTAAAAATGTTGAACAACATAATGAGCGACCACATGGACCAATACCCCCAAGTAATTTCGCTTCGTCTCTCACACCAATTTGTCGTAACTCAATTCGTGTTTTTAATTCATATGCTAAAGATTTTACTAAAGTTCGGAAATCTATTCTATCATCAGCTGTAAAATTAAAGATGACTTTACTTTTATCTAATGTATATTCACAATTAACAAGTCGCATATCAAGCTCGTGAGTCGCTACCAACTCTTTACATAAAGCTAAAGCATGGTCTGCATCCTTTAAATTATCTTGATATTTTTGAATATCAGCTTCTGTTGCATGACGGATAACTTCTTTCAATGGTAAAACAACATCATCTTTACCTACATGGCGATTTGTTAATTTAACTTTACCAAGTTCAATACCACGTTTAGATTCAACGACAACTAAGTCATTTTCTTTGAAACGTTCCCCATTTGGTGAGAAATATTCTTTCTTCCCAGCTTTTTGGAATTGAACACCAATTATTTCATACATTTAATCACCTCTTCCCATTTATAACCATTTGTTCTAATACTAACGTTGCATTAACGTTTTGCGCTAATTTACGGTTTGCTTCCGTTATAACTTGTATATAATTTGAAATGTCATTTAAAGATAAATATTGACTGATTTCTCTAATTTCCACTTCTAAATCTGGATATGCCTTTATCGTATCTATTTGAATTTTGGCATGTAATAAATCTTGAAAATAAGCATTCAAGCTATTTAAAAATAATTGCTGCAACGGGCGTGTATTAGCAATTTTTATGCAATCGATCAAATAAATCATTGCCATCTGTGTATCTTTGACCATCAATTCAGCAAGTTTCGTTACAGTTTTTCTAAGCTGTACAAACAATTGTTCTTCTGTAAGAGCAAGTGCTTCTTCTTTATCAGAAGTAACAAAACTCAATGTATGCGCAATTGCAGAAGAAATACCAGACAGTTTTAATTCTTCTATATAATTTTCTTTAGATGCAGGTTTAAAATGAACGAGTTGGCATCTTGAATGTATAGTTGGCAATATTTGATCTTTCTTTGTTGTCAGTAACAGGGCAATTGTATTTGGAGGTGGTTCTTCCAAAAATTTAAGTATACTATTTTCACCCTGTACTGTTAGTTTATCAAAAGCTTCAATAATGTAAACTTTATATTGGCTTTCGATAGGTTTTTGATTCATTTTTCTGAGTAATTCTTCTATTTGTTGTTTCTTTATCGTCGTTTCATCTGATTGAATATATACAAAATCAGGATGATTAAAATTTTGAACTTTAACCACACAACTTTGTTCTGATTCACATAATATTTGTTCAGCAAAATATAAAGCTGTAGATTTCATTTCAAACATATTATCTCCCTCAAATAAATAGGCATGAGATAATTGTTGTGCACTTAATAAATGATCAATCTCTTTGGTTAATTGCATATTTTACGCTCCTTGCAATAAAAAAGCTGCTCAAACGGCAGCTCATCAGTTCTTAAAATTGATGGAATTGTTCAATTGGCATAACGAATACAGTTGCGCCACCTACTTCAACCTCTACAGGGTAAGGAATATAAGAATCCGCACTACCGCCCATTGGTGTGATAGGTGAAACAAGTTGTTCACGATTACCACAAGTTCCATCGATAACACGTAATAATTCATCTACACGTTCATCTTTGACACCGCATAAGAATGTGGTATTTCCAGCTCTTAGAAATCCACCAGTTGTTGCAAGTTTAGTGGCTCTAAAATTCTTTTCTATAAGTGCTTCTGACAAGTTTTGACTATCTTGATCTTGGACAATCGCTATTACCATTTTCATATCTAAACACCTCTTTATTTATTATATCATATTTTAATCTTGTTTCAGATATTTTACTATCGTAGAATATGCATCATCTACAACCTTTTCTAATGGTTGCGTCGCATCAATTACTTTAATTCTATCTGGATACTCAGCAATTAATTTTTTGTAACCATCTGTAACTTTGTGATGAAATTCTATTTTTTCTTTATCCAAACGATTCGCATTACGTTGATTATCTTTAATTCGATTTAAACCAACTTCAGCAGGTACATCAAAATATAATGTTAAATCAGGATAAAGGTTATCAATGGCAAATTCATTAATTGCCTTAACTTCTTCTACCCCAATTTCACGTGCGTAACCTTGATAACTTAAAGAACTATCAACAAATCGGTCACATAATACCGTTCCACCTTTATTAAGTTGAGGTAAAATTTTCTCTACTAAATGTTGTCTTCTAGCAGCAGCAAAAAGCAGCGCTTCTGTTCTTTCATCCATGTCATCATCACTATCTAATAACAAGTTTCTAATCGCTTCGCTTATTTTGATACCACCTGGCTCTCTAGTCAGTAAAATATCATAATCTTGTTTTAACTTTTCATATACTTTATGTATAACCGTCGTTTTACCAGAACCCTCTGGACCCTCAAACGTAATAAATCGTCCCATTTTATTGTTCATCCTTTACCTTGATTTGCTTGTTTAATATACCTTCCACTCTACCACCTCTATCAAGCCATTGTAAAAGAGAATCCACTATTTCTTTACGAATATTTTCTCCTTTTAAAATGACTGGTATACCCGGTGGATAGGGCACAATATCTTCCGCAGCAATATAGCCATACGATGTATTCAAGTCCATCATTTTAGTTTTTTCAATATCGCTGTATTTATACATTGTACTATCTGTTTCATATGGTAATTTAAATTGTCCTTCTTCTTTGAGTTGATGCTTAACGTTCACTTTAATATTTTTAACACGATCAATCATATCTTCAAATGGAAACTTATCTGATTCATGCCATAATGGTAAGACTAATAACACAAATTTATAATCACATAACTCTACATAGATATGCACATCTTCAAATAGTTTTTGAATTTCAAATCCGCTTAATCCTCTATAAGAAACAATTAATTTAAGAGGGTCCTCTAGACTACCCACTTCAAATCCAACATTCTCCATCGTTTCAATGAATGTTTGTCTATTGTGTTTGAATTTTTCATCATCATACTGCTTATAAAATTTTTCTGCACTTTCTAAACTAGCCATAATGAGATATGAAGGACTAGATGTTTGTAACATCTTCAAATACTGTTGAATATCTGCTTTTATTTCTAAACCTTCTCTCATATATAGAACAGATCCCATTGTTAAGGCTGGTAACGTCTTGTGGTAAGACTGCACGACTATATCAGCGCCATATGTCATAGATGATTTAGGGAAGATTGAACTCATACCAAAATGTGCACCATGTGCCTCATCTACCAATACAGGAATTTGGTGTTCTTTTAAGATTTTAATACTTTCTTCAATATCAAATGTTTCACCATAGTAATTTGGATAAGTAAAAACAGCTAATTTAATATGATTCAAATCTAAATACCTTAATGAAGTTACACCGTTATATTGGTTTGTCTTATCTGATATGGTCATAGGCATAAACTTAGCATCTTGCTTCGTTAAATTCAAAGCATTAAATACTGATTTATGTGCATTTCTAGGAATTAGTACTTCCCCCTCTAAATGCGCCACTGCATAAATTGCAGATAGTATTCCAGCAGTTGTACCATTAACGAGATACTGCCCATAATAACCAGGATACCTATTCAATTCAGACATACTCATCTTTATACATGATTCTGGTTGATGCAAATCATCAAGCCCAGTTATTTCAGTCATATCCATAGCAAGATTTATCTCATCTAAATAACCAATTGTATGATTATGATGCCCTGGAACATGTAGTGAAATGGCATCATGATCATTTAGAGATTTTAATTTTTCATTAATATTCATAAGGCTACCTCTTAATTTTTAGTCTTTATCATTATATCAATGATAAAGTTCAACGTCATTCCTGTAATAATTAAAATAAGATATACTTAAAAAAAGGAGTGAATAAAATGTTTATTAGAAATGCAATTGACACAGATATACAACCATTTATGAAATTGCTCAACAAGAAGGTTGGAAAACATTCAGTATTGAAAAAATCCAACAATTGCTTATGACATCTCATATTATTGTAATAGAAGTAAATAATGAGGTTGTTGGTTATACTAGATTCTTAACAGACGAAACTGTCACATTATATATTACAGAACTCGTCGTTACAAAGACTCATAGAAAGAAAGGATATGCTAAAGCACTTATAGACTATTTATTAGCACAATATCCATCTGTTCGAATAGAATTATTATCAGAGAACAATTCGTTTTACGAGAAATTACATTTTAGAAATATTGGAACAGGTTATAGACTACCTTAAAAAATTACAAAAAAAAGAGACCTAACAGGTCTCGAGTGCGGCTCATCGCATCCATTTATAAACATTTGCCCGGCAACGTCCTACTCTCGCGGAACGTAAGCCCAACTACCATCGGCGCTAAAGAGCTTAACTTCTGTGTTCGGCATGGGAACAGGTGTGACCTCTTTGCTATCGTCACCAGACAAATTATTGCTTGAGTCAATCGTTTACATACTTCCTCATCACCGCTGTCTTCCTCATTCATTTACGAAAGTAAACTCATTTGTCAGCCATTGTGATTCGTTGTCTATAAGCGTTTTCTCTACGCAATACAAATTGAAATGTATTACACATTCAAAACTAGATAGTAAGTAGATTTTACGGCTAAAACCGATTTAAATTTGATTAAGTCTTCGATCGATTAGTATTCGTCAGCTACACACATTACTGCGCTTACACCCCGAACCTATTAACCTCATCATCTTTGAGGGATCTTATAACCGAAGTTGGGAAATCTCATCTTGAGGGGGGCTTCATGCTTAGATGCTTTCAGCACTTATCCCGTCCATACATAGCTACCCAGCTATGCCGCTGGCGCGACAACTGGTACACCAGAGGTATGTCCATCCCGGTCCTCTCGTACTAAGGACAGCTCCTCTCAAATTTCCTACGCCCACGACGGATAGGGACCGAACTGTCTCACGACGTTCTGAACCCAGCTCGCGTACCGCTTTAATGGGCGAACAGCCCAACCCTTGGGACCGACTACAGCCCCAGGATGCGATGAGCCGACATCGAGGTGCCAAACCTCCCCGTCGATGTGAACTCTTGGGGGAGATAAGCCTGTTATCCCCGGGGTAGCTTTTATCCGTTGAGCGATGGCCCTTCCATGCGGAACCACCGGATCACTAAGTCCGTCTTTCGACCCTGCTCGACTTGTAGGTCTCGCAGTCAAGCTCCCTTATGCCTTTACACTCTGCGAATGATTTCCAACCATTCTGAGGGAACCTTTGAGCGCCTCCGTTACTCTTTAGGAGGCGACCGCCCCAGTCAAACTGCCCGCCTGACACTGTCTCCCACCATGATCAAATGGTGCGGGTTAGAAAGTCAACACAGCCAGGGTAGTATCCCACCAGCGCCTCCACGTAAGCTAGCGCTCACGTTTCAAAGGCTCCTACCTATCCTGTACAAGCTGTGCCAAATTTCAATATCAGGCTACAGTAAAGCTCCACGGGGTCTTTCCGTCCTGTCGCGGGTAACCTGCATCTTCACAGGTACTATGATTTCACCGAGTCTCTCGTTGAGACAGTGCCCAAATCGTTACGCCTTTCGTGCGGGTCGGAACTTACCCGACAAGGAATTTCGCTACCTTAGGACCGTTATAGTTACGGCCGCCGTTTACTGGGGCTTCGATTCGTAGCTTCGCAGAAGCTAACCACTCCTCTTAACCTTCCAGCACCGGGCAGGCGTCAGCCCCTATACATCACCTTACGGTTTAGCAGAGACCTGTGTTTTTGATAAACAGTCGCTTGGGCCTATTCACTGCGGCTCTTCAAGGCTTGCACCCTAAAAAGCACCCCTTCTCCCGAAGTTACGGGGTCATTTTGCCGAGTTCCTTAACGAGAGTTCGCTCGCTCACCTTAGAATTCTCATCTTGACTACCTGTGTCGGTTTGCGGTACGGGCACCTATTTTCTAACTAGAGGCTTTTCTTGGCAGTGTGAAATCAACGACTCGTCGGATACATGATCCAACTCCCCATCACAACTCAACCTTACGAGTGCCGGATTTGCCTAACACTCAGTCTTATTGCTTGGACGTGCACTCCAACAGCACGCTTCGCCTATCCTACTGCGTCCCCCCATCGTTCAAACAATCATAGGTGGTACAGGAATATCTACCTGTTATCCATCGCCTACGCCTATTGGCCTCGGCTTAGGTCCCGACTAACCCAGAGCGGACGAGCCTTCCTCTGGAAACCTTAGTCAATCGGTGGATGGGATTCTCACCCATCTTTCGCTACTCACACCGGCATTCTCACTTCTAAACATTCCACATGTCCTTACAATCATGCTTCGACACGTTTAGAACGCTCTCCTACCATTATCCTTACGGATAATCCACAGCTTCGGTAATATGTTTAGCCCCGGTATATTTTCGGCGCAGTGTCACTCGACTAGTGAGCTATTACGCACTCTTTAAATGATGGCTGCTTCTAAGCCAACATCCTAGTTGTCTGGGCAACGCCACATCCTTTTCCACTTAACATATATTTTGGGACCTTAGCTGGTGGTCTGGGCTGTTTCCCTTTCGACTACGGACCTTATCACCCATAGTCTGACTCCCAAGTTAAATTATTTGGCATTCGGAGTTTGTCTGAATTCGGTAACCCGAGAGGGGCCCCTCGTCCAAACAGTGCTCTACCTCCAATAATCATCACTTGAGGCTAGCCCTAAAGCTATTTCGGAGAGAACCAGCTATCTCCAAGTTCGATTGGAATTTCTCCGCTACCCACACCTCATCCGCTCACTTTTCAACGTAAGTCGGTTCGGTCCTCCATTCAGTGTTACCTGAACTTCAACCTGGACATGGGTAGATCACTTGGTTTCGGGTCTACGACCAGATACTCATTCGCCCTATTCAGACTCGCTTTCGCTACGGCTTCACATTTACTGCTTAACCTTGCATCAAATCGTAACTCGCCGGTTCATTCTACAAAAGGCACGCCATCACCCATTAACGGGCTCTGACTATTTGTAAGCACACGGTTTCAGGTTCTATTTCACTCCCCTTCCGGGGTGCTTTTCACCTTTCCCTCACGGTACTGGTTCACTATCGGTCACTAGAGAGTATTTAGCCTTGGGAGATGGTCCTCCCAGATTCCGACGGAATTTCACGTGTTCCGCCGTACTCAGGATCCACTCAGGAGAGAAATGACTTTCGACTACAGGACCTTTACCTTCTATGGTTGGCTTTTCCAAAACCATTCGTCTAATCATTTCCTTTGTAACTCCGTATTGAGTGTCCTACAACCCCAATAGGCAAGCCTATTGGTTTGGGCTCTTCCCGTTTCGCTCGCCGCTACTCAGGGAATCGAGTTTTCTTTCTCTTCCTCCGGGTACTAAGATGTTTCAGTTCTCCGGGTGTACCTTCTCACATACTATGTATTCATATGCGGATAACATGACATAACTCATGCTGGGTTTCCCCATTCGGAAATCTCTGGATCAAAGCGTACTTACAGCTCCCCAAAGCATATCGTCGTTAGTAACGTCCTTCTTCGGCTTCTAGTGCCAAGGCATTCACCGTGCGCCCTTAATAACTTAATCGTGTAAAAGCTTGGTCAAACGAATGTATCAATAATGATACTTGTTTACCAGTTTTACGAGTTATTAATCTGTGATGTCGTCTATAAAGACGACGCGCGATTATTAAGCTTGTTGAATTTCGTTAAAAATTCACTCGTTTTTTTGCTTGGTAAAATCTATTTTACTTACTTATCTAGTTTTCAATGTGCAATTTAAAATGGTGGGCCTAAATGGACTCGAACCATCGACCTCACGCTTATCAGGCGTGCGCTCTAACCAGCTGAGCTATAGGCCCATTCTTAAGTTGAATGTTATAAACATTCAAAACTGAATACAATATGTCTTCGTTATTCCATGACCTAATGGTCATTCCGTAATATCCTTAGAAAGGAGGTGATCCAGCCGCACCTTCCGATACGGCTACCTTGTTACGACTTCACCCCAATCATTTGTCCCACCTTCGACGGCTAGCTCCTAAAAGGTTACTCCACCGGCTTCGGGTGTTACAAACTCTCGTGGTGTGACGGGCGGTGTGTACAAGACCCGGGAACGTATTCACCGTAGCATGCTGATCTACGATTACTAGCGATTCCAGCTTCATGTAGTCGAGTTGCAGACTACAATCCGAACTGAGAATAATTTTATGGGATTTGCTTGGCCTCGCGGATTCGCTGCCCTTTGTATTATCCATTGTAGCACGTGTGTAGCCCAAATCATAAGGGGCATGATGATTTGACGTCATCCCCACCTTCCTCCGGTTTGTCACCGGCAGTCAACCTAGAGTGCCCAACTTAATGATGGCAACTAAGCTTAAGGGTTGCGCTCGTTGCGGGACTTAACCCAACATCTCACGACACGAGCTGACGACAACCATGCACCACCTGTCACTTTGTCCCCCGAAGGGGAAGACTCTATCTCTAGAGCGGTCAAAGGATGTCAAGATTTGGTAAGGTTCTTCGCGTTGCTTCGAATTAAACCACATGCTCCACCGCTTGTGCGGGTCCCCGTCAATTCCTTTGAGTTTCAACCTTGCGGTCGTACTCCCCAGGCGGAGTGCTTAATGCGTTAGCTGCAGCACTAAGGGGCGGAAACCCCCTAACACTTAGCACTCATCGTTTACGGCATGGACTACCAGGGTATCTAATCCTGTTTGATCCCCACGCTTTCGCACATCAGCGTCAGTTACAGACCAGAGAGCCGCCTTCGCCACTGGTGTTCCTCCATATCTCTGCGCATTTCACCGCTACACATGGAATTCCACTCTCCTCTTCTGCACTCAAGTTTCCCAGTTTCCAATGACCCTCCACGGTTGAGCCGTGGGCTTTCACATCAGACTTAAGAAACCGCCTACGCGCGCTTTACGCCCAATAATTCCGGATAACGCTTGCCACCTACGTATTACCGCGGCTGCTGGCACGTAGTTAGCCGTGGCTTTCTGGTTAGGTACCGTCAAGACTTGTTCAGTTACTAACAAATTTGTTCTTCCCTAACAACAGAGTTTTACGATCCGAAGACCTTCGTCACTCACGCGGCGTTGCTCCGTCAGGCTTTCGCCCATTGCGGAAGATTCCCTACTGCTGCCTCCCGTAGGAGTCTGGACCGTGTCTCAGTTCCAGTGTGGCCGATCACCCTCTCAGGTCGGCTACGTATCGTCGCCTTGGTAAGCCGTTACCTTACCAACTAGCTAATACGGCGCGGGTCCATCTATAAGTGACAGCCGAAACCGTCTTTCACTATCGAACCATGCGGTTCAAAATATTATCCGGTATTAGCCCCGGTTTCCCGGAGTTATCCCAGTCTTATAGGTAGGTTACCCACGTGTTACTCACCCGTCCGCCGCTAACATCAGAGAAGCAAGCTTCTCATCTGTTCGCTCGACTTGCATGTATTAGGCACGCCGCCAGCGTTCATCCTGAGCCAGGATCAAACTCTCCATAAAAGAAGTAAGCTTGATAAGCTCATTTTGATTGGTTAAGCCAATCACTCTGAAGTACTCTTAGTACTCAATTATTGGAATTAACGTTGACATATTGTCATTCAGTTTTCAATGTTCATTTTGTCTCACAAGAAAATATTATACACACTTCTCAATCCGAAGTCAACAACTTTTTAAAATTAATTTTCAAAGTATTTTGATGTTTCATTTATCTCTCGCTCACAAGATATAACTATACACGCTAAATACCCTTTACTCAAGCATAAAAATTACACCAAAACACTCAATACACTCAAATAAGCTTAATTCTCAACATATTCTTTTAATTTATCGTATATTTTTTCAGCATCTTTATATCCTTGTTTGTATAAAGCATCTAATTTTCTAGGGTTTTTCTCGATTCTATCAACAGATAATGAATCAGAAGGTCTGATAACAAACAAATTACCTTTCTCTTCTTCCGCTTCTATCCATTCTAAAGTCTGATTATAATGTTTATATCTAATTGCCATTAAGTGATTTATTTTAGGATATGCTTTCAATCTAAATACTTTTGAAAATTTACTTTGTTTTTTGCGATAGCCTTTCGGTCTTGTCAAAATCAAAACATTTTTCTTATAGCCTTCTTCAATTGCTTTATCAATTGGAATAGGATTGACGATACCATCATCTAATAAAGTATGACCTTTATATTGAACTGGGTTGGCCATCATTGGTAAAGAACTTGTTGCCTCTAGAGCAGTCAATATAGAACCTTCTGTTTCTTTCTTATTGAAATAAACCGCTTCTCCTGTGTCACAGTCTGTCGTTACAACAACAAACTCTTCCTCTGCTTGATCAAACTTTTCAAAGTCAAAAGGTTCCAAGTAAGTTGGTATATGATGATACACAAAGTCCATACCAAATATTTCTTTATTTTTTACATAATTTGATAGCGAAATATAGCGCTTATCTTTAATGTATTTAGTTGTGACACGATGATTGCGTCTAAATTGTCGAGATATATAACTTGCAGCCATAGATGCGCCGGCTGAAACGCCAATATTATATTTAAAATATAAATCTTTCTTAATGAAGAAATCTAGCACACCTGCTGTGTACATACTTCTCATTCCGCCACCTTCTAATATTAATGCTGTGTCTTTTATCATAGTTACACTTCTTTCTATATTATTAGTTGAATGAAAGCGAGGCTGAGACATTCTTCATTGTCCCAGCCTCAATTATTGTTATTAAATTTCTGTTCTTCCAGTTATAGCTTTCGAAAGTGTTACTTCATCAGCGTATTCTAAATCCCCACCTACTGGTAGACCATGTGCTAGTCTAGTTGTCTTAATACCAATCGGTTTAACAAGTCTAGATATATACATTGCTGTTGATTCACCTTCTATATTAGGATTAGTCGCTAATATAATTTCTTCGATTTCATCATTCTTCAATCGTTCTAATAATGAGGGAATATTAATATCTTCAGGTCCAATACCTTCCATTGGAGATATCGCTCCATGTAATACATGGTATAACCCTTTATATTCACGCATTTTTTCCATAGCTATGACATCTTTAGAATCTTGAACAACACACACAACTGAACGGTCTCTTTGTTTATCTTGGCATATATGACAAGGCGAAACATCCGTAATGTGTCCGCAAGTTTCACAATAAGTCAGTTCTCTCTTAACATCTACAAGAGATTTGGCAAAAAGTACAACGTCGTCTTCCTTCATATCTAATACGTGGAAAGCTAAACGTTGTGCAGTCTTCGGACCTATTCCCGGCAATTTCATAAAGCTATCGATGAGTTTAGATATTGGTTCTGGGTAGAACATCATTACATCATTCCAGGAATGTTTAGACCTTTTGTATGTTTACCTAAACGATCTGCTGTTACATCATCTGCTTTAGATAAAGCGTCATTTGTTGCTGCTAGTACTAAATCTTGTAGCATTTCAATATCTTCAGGGTCTACTACATCTTCTTTAATGATAACGTCTAATACTTCTTTATGACCAGATACAACAACTGTAACCATTCCGCCACCAGCTGTTCCTTCAATTCTTTCTTCTTTTAGCTTTTCTTGTTCCTCAGCCATTTTCTTTTGCATTTTTTGCATTTGTTTCATCATTTGTTGCATATTTCCGCCACCGCGCATAATTTCGTCCTCCTAATTTCTAATTTATACATTTAAAGTTATTAATTTTTGTCATATTCATTATACATGCCTTTAGAGGCGATGTCATGTATTACTCATCCGTAACATGTACGGTATCTTCACCAAACAACTCTTGAGCTTTCTTTACAACATCCGCTTCTTCCGGCTTTTCTTCTTGCTCAACTTCACCTTGAGCCGTATTCGCTTTTTTAGATTGAATATACTGTTGACGGACTTGTAACCATTGTGAATTTGGTACGCCAACAACTTTTACATTCTTGTTAACGATTTCGCATACAATCGCTTCGATATGATTTCTTTTTTCATCATTCTTATTCACGATTTCGCAATGAATATCCTCGTCAAATTTCACGAGCACATGATCTTCACTTGCTGCAACGGGTTCAGAGTTTAAGAGCAGACTGACTAGCGCTCTTTGTTCTTTCTCTTTAACCGATTCAATTACAGCTTGCCATTTTTCTTTAAGTAAATTCAAATCATCACGATTAGCATGGTCAAGCACACGTTCGATTTGACGAATAGAGAAGACATGCTTAGATTGTTTACGAGCGATATTTTGTTTATTTTCAACTGGTTTAGCCTTTTGACTGACGCCATTTTGAGCTAGTTGCTGAATCGTCGCTTCAAGTTGTTGGATTTTATCCATCACTTCACTAGAGCCAGCGTTTTGGTTTGAACTGACAGATACTGTTTGTCCACTATTATTCTGATCAATTAATTCCGTTAACTTAACGATTAGTATTTCTATATGAACATTTTGGTTAATTGCAAATCTCATTGAAACTAATGTGTCGTTAATACAATCAATCATTTTGTACATTGTATTTAAGTCTACTTGATTCAGTGCGTGGTCGTCTTCAAATTGTTCAGTAGTCTTAGCGACAATTGAATCTCTTATGAAATAAATCATATCATTTACAAGCCTATTCACTTCTTTACCAGCAGCTATAAATTCATGATACCTAGTAAAAGCTTGTTTAATATCTTTAGCCACCATGTCTTTAAACAAAGCATTTAAAGCCGCTTTATCTACACTACCCGTTACATTCAAAGCATGTTCGAGTGATAAGTGCCCATCTCCAAAAGCGATTGCTTGGTCCATGATACTTAATGCATCTCGCATACCACCTTCTGAAACTTGAGCGATAAATGCCAAAGCTTCTTCTTCGTAGGTAATGTTCTGCTCATTAGCGACAAACGCGAGTCTACTTTCTATTTCACCAGAATGGATGGCTTTAAAATCAAATCTCTGACATCTAGATATAATAGTAGGTGGTATCTTGTGAGGTTCAGTAGTTGCGAGTATAAAAATAGCATGACTTGGTGGTTCTTCAAGTGTCTTTAAAAGTGCATTGAAAGCACCTGTTGTAAGCATATGCACTTCATCTATAATATAGACTTTAAATTTAGATTCACTTGGTGCGTATTTTACTTTATCTCTAATATTACGTATTTCATCTACACCGTTATTACTGGCAGCATCAATTTCAATGACATCTGAATTTGTTCCGTGTGTAATGCCTTTACAAATCGCGCATTCATTACAAGGTTCCCCATTCATATTCTCTGTACAGTTAATTGCTTTAGCGAAGATTTTAGCAATACTTGTCTTACCAGTTCCACGTGGGCCATTAAACAAGTAAGCATGTGATTGCTTTTCTTTTTGGATGGCGTTTCTTAATGTTTTTGTGACATGTTTTTGACCGACAACATCTGCAAATGATTGTGGTCTATACATTCGATACAAAGCCTGGTAGTTCAAAGTGGCACCTCCAAAATTTAATAAGATATTGGCTATATTATATCACGAATCAATAGGTACACCCTATTATTAATTATCAAAAGCTTCTGGGTAGTGAACAGTGCCTTTAATTTCTTTTGTTGGATGATCCCATAAATATTTAAACATGAAATTCTCATCTGGCACTTCAAATGGTGGGTATATATTAAACTCTGAAGCTGCATGATAACCTAATTTATGATAATAATCAGCATGACCTAGTACGACTACACCGACATAGCCATTTTCATAAGCTCTATATTCTAAAGCTTCTATTAAAGCTTTCCCTATTCCTTTATTTTGATACTCTGGCAAAACCGAAACAGGTGCAAGCGCTAATACTGTATGCGTTTCTTCATCAGAATTAACGGTCACTTCTGACATCATGGCATGCCCTAGAATTTTGCCTGATTCTGTCTTTGCTACAACTTCAAGTTCTGCATTATAATTCATTGATTTTCGTATTTTACCGATTAATTCGTGTTCTGTTCCATCAGAATAACGTTCATCTTCGAATGCTGCTTTAACGACTTCTTTAGCTAATTCATATTCCGATTCTATAATCGTTCCAATTAGTAATTGCGTCATGTATAAAATATCCCCCTGATATTAGAAAAAGGGTGACCGCGGTCACCCTTTTGAATTTATATATAATTTGATAAGTTTATAAAATTTAAAACCGTGCACCTTTGCTTTGAACAAACATCACAAGCGTTACCTCAGTCGTTAGCTAAACTTCGGCTACCCTACGGCACATACAATGATCCACTTAATGCTGCTTCCTTCCGGACCTGACATGATTCATGGGTTTGTATTGCATAGGACCGACGTCTTCAGACACCACGTGCTGAGGGCAGACCTCACAATAATATGTCCGCGGCAAAGGAATTCAGTCTTGCATAAGCGGATTTCAAGTACAGGGAACCGCTACCTCCCCACTTAGCACGGCAATATATATACTACAACAAAATGTTATGATTTGGCAAGAAAAAACTACTTCAATCAAAGCGTTTTATGAATCACTCTGCGAGAAAAATCTACAAACTTGAATTCCGTCGCGATATGCCTTGAAATGTTATATTGAAATTTTTCTGCATTATTAAGATACACAGTACCTCTAACTGTTGCTGTATAAGGCGGATTCAACTCTCCAAAATATAATATTTCGTTCTCCGTCATCTGTTCAAATGTAATAGACTTGTTCGAGTAACTGATTTCTACATGCATTTCTTGTTCAATAAATTTATAGATGGATTCAGCCGCGACTTCTTTAGTGAGTTGAGGAATAATCTGACATATAAAGTAATCCTCATCCATAATATGCACGGCGTCATCTTTCGTTCTCGTTCTAATGACATGCCACAACTTATCTTGGTCTCTTAATTCAAGCGCATGTTGAACGACAGGAACGTCTTTAGCATCTATAACCTCAAGTAATTCAACTTTAGTTTCATAATCAAGTCCTAAACGTTTATTAATTTCTTGAAAACTCACCATTTCCGATATCGGAAATTGAATAACATCTTCATAAATAACGACAGACCCTTTGCCTCTTAACTTTTGAATATAACCTTTTTCTTGCAATAAATTTAAAGCTTTCCTTACAGTCTCTCTAGAAGTTGAATATATCTTTGTTAATTCATTTTCTGAAGGTAGTTGCTGTAAATGAGCATATTCACCATTTAAAATTTTTTCACAAATAGATTGGTAGATTTTCATATACTTGTTCATGCGTTCACCTCTATACCTTCAACATCAATTAGTCACCACTTACTTTTACGACAAAAGCATCGAATGGTTGCAAAGCGTTACCCTTTAAATCGTTATTTGTAATCATGATTTCACCCTCTAAATCGATATCTTCTGGGATATCAACGATTTGATTAGAGTAGTTTGCAACAACTAACCAAGTTTCATTATTTAAATGTCTCTTGTAAACGAACAACTCTGGATGCTCCATATGAAGTGGTTCAACTTCTCCATAAGTTATCACATCGTGTTCATGACGTAATTGTATTAACTTTTGATACGTATAGAATATAGAATCTTTATCTTCCAATGCCGCTTCAACATTAATATGCTTATAATTTTCTGGGATACCAATCCATGGTTCTCCAGTTGTAAAGCCTGCCTCAGCATGCGCATTCCATTGAATAGGCGTTCTAGAATTATCTCTAGATTTCTAACCTATTACTTTCATAATCATTTGTTCATCCATACCGCGTTCTTTTAATAATTTGTATGCATTAAGCGATTCGACATCTTTATATTGATCAATATCCGTGAAACCTGGATCTGTCATGCCAATTTCTTCACCTTGATAAATATACGGCGTACCTTGAAGCATGTGTAATGATATCGCAAGCATCTTAGCAGATTTAACTCTTTCTGCTTCTGTATCATCTTTACCGAATCTCGTTACGACTCTAGGTTGATCATGGTTACACCAGAAAATAGCATTCCATCCGTTACCTTTTGCGATATTCACTTGCCAATCCATTAATATACGTTTCAGTTCAAGAAAATCAAATTTCATATCTGACCACTTTTCACCATCTTTATAATCTACTTTTAAATGATGAAAATTAAACACACTACTTAACTCATTACGTTCTGGATTTGTATATTTAATACAATTATCAATCGTTGTTGATGACATTTCTCCAACTGTCATAATATCTTTATTGCCAAATGTTTGTTTATTGAGTTCTTGTAAATACTCATGGACTTTTGGTCCATCTGTATAAAATTCTTTACCGATTGCTGTTGAATTTTCGAAAGCACCTTTGGAAATTAAGTTGATGACATCAAATCTGAAACCATCTACGCCAAAATCAATCCAATAATTAATCATTTCATATATTTCAGCCTTTAAATTGTCATTCTCCCAATTTAAATCAGCTTGAGAAACATCAAACAATCTTAAATAATAACTTTCTGTTTGTTCATCATAAGTCCAAGCATTACCACCAAACTTAGACTCCCAGTTAGTTGGCGGCTCTTCTTTAGTGCCTTCTTTCCAAATATAATAATCACGATACGGATTATCTTTAGACTTGCGAGATTCTACAAACCAGTGATGTGACGTCGAAGTGTGATTGATCACAATATCGAGCATCACTTTAATACCTAAACTGTGCGCTTCATCTAGTAATGTTTTGACGTCTTCCTTTGTACCAAAATCAGGATTAATTTGATAATAATCACTAATATCATATCCATTATCGTTCATTGGTGATTGATAAATTGGTGTTAACCAAATGTAATCTACACCTAACGTTTGTAAATAAGGTAATTTTTCTATAATACCTGGTATATCACCTTGTCCATTTCCAGTCGTATCATTGAATGACTTTGGATAAATTTGATAAACAACGGACTTCTTCCAATCTGAAACTGCCATATAGGTATACTCCTTTTATTTATATATATTATTCTTGAACCATTTCTTTAGCTTTTTCATTAGCAAAGTTTGAAAGCACAATCGTTAGTATAGCTGGTAATACTATCGCAATCAACGTCGCAATACCGAACACACCCCAATATTCTCTTTGAATAGAGATAATTGCAGGTACACCACCTACACCTACGCTACCTAACACTTTATTAGCACCAATAAATGCACCTAGTAAACTAGACGAAATAATTGCTGCAAAGAACGGATATTTCAATGGTAAGTTGACACCGAACATCGCTGGTTCAGTTACACCTAAGAATGCTGAAATACCAGAAGTAGCCGCTAAACCTTGTTCTTTAACCATCTTACGTTGTTTGTATACTACCCAAGCGCCGAATGCTGCTGAACCTTGACAAATATTAGATATTGCCACAATTAGCCATAAGTACGTGCCGCCTAAAGGACTTCCCATGAGTTGGAAATCTACCGCTAAGAACATATGGTGTAATCCTGTAATAACAAGTGGTGCATAGAATAATCCATACACTGCGCCACCTAACCAGCCAGCAGTTTCGAAAATTGCTTTAATACCGTTTGTAATTAACGTACCTAACTCTAACGCTAATGGACCAATAACGATAAATGCTAAAAATCCAGTAATTAATAACGCTACAGGACCTACTACGAGCATTTTGATAGAATCATGTACACGTTTAGCTAAGAATTTCTCAATAATAGATAATATCCAAGTTGCGAATAATATCGGTAATACTTGACCTTGATAGTTTAATTACTTAATTTCTAAACCAAATATGTGCCATACAGGAATTTCACTCGATTTACCGCCACCTAAATCATACTGAGAAGCAAGTTGCGGATGTAACAAGATTAAACCTAATACTAAACCTAGAATTGGGCTACCACCAAATACACGCATAGCTGACCAACCAATTAAAGCCGGCAAGAAGATAAATGCGGTACTTGCGATAACGCTAATGATGTTTGCAAAGTCTGCAAGCCATGCATATTGTTCAACAAGTGGCTTAGCGCCAAATAATTTTTCTGCTGTTAATACATTGTTTAAACCTAATAGTAAACCTGCTGTTACGATTGCAGGTAAGATTGGAATGAATACATCACCCAACAATTTAATTAAACGTTGAAATGGATACATCTTCTGTTCAGAAGCTTTCTTCACATCATCTTTCGAACTTTCTTCAACACCTGTTTCTTGTTGAAAAATTTTATACGCCTCATCAACAGTTCCCGGTCCAATTACAATTTGAAATTGATTGTTTGCTGAGAAGGACCCTTTCACTAAATCTATTTGATCTAATGCATCTTTATTAACTTTACTTCCATCATTTAATACAAGTCTTAACCGTGTGACACAGTGGGTTGCGGCATTTACATTGTCTTGCCCACCAATAGCATCAATAATCTGCTTTACATCTTCTCTATTCACAGCCATTAAACTTACTCCCCTAACTTTATTTAGTTGAATTATAACTTGTATATACAAGTATGTAAAGGCTTACAATTAATATTATATAAATAATGTAGTATGATTGTGTAAAGGAGGTTTTTCATATGTCTTTTTTAACACATGAATATATCGATCATGACAACGTTGCACTCGATTTTGCAAAAGGAGATTCTATCATTTTCACAAACCATCACCACGAAAAAATATTTGAATCAGCAAGTTTAATTAAATTGCCTATTATGATTTATATTTATGAAAGTACAACTCAAGAAGATAGAAAAGCACTCGTTCAAATCAACCATAAAGTTGGCGGCAGTGGTGTTCTAAAAAATATGAATATCGATCAACTGAGCGTTCAAGATTTAATCTACTTAATGATCGTTGTTTCAGACAATACGGCGACGAATACATTAATCGATCATTTCGGACTTCAACATATTAACTTATTTATTCAAGAAACATTGCAATGTGAACAAACGCAGTTAAATCGTTATATGATGGATGCAGAAGCAATAAGTGAAGGGAAACAGAATACAACGTCTTCTCAAGATATGATTCATATTCTACGCTTTATTGCAGAACATAAACATCATCAAGACATGATGAACATCATGAATGACCAACATTTAAATGATAAAGTTTCAATCTATCAATCATTTTACGAAGATACACTTAATTTCCACTCTAAGACAGGGGAGTACGACAATGCTGTCAATGATGTAGGTATTATCCAACATGAAGACGAGCTATATTATTATTGTTTCTTATCCAACACAAATAAACCCAAAAAGGCGATCGATTTCTCTCACCAATTTGGGTCATATATTATTCAATCTATATTAGATATTTGATAATCGGGCAGCTTTAGCTAATATCTTTTGATAGTAACTACCTGATAACTTAATGATTTCGATACTTTTCGGTGTATGTGGTGCATGAATCATCATATCTTCTCCCATGTATATGCCAACATGTGATAGAAAGCCTTTATCTTCTGGTTTACTGAAGAACAGTAAATCACCTGGCAAAAAGTCTTGTGATGCTATCGAAATATCCGTCATTGCTTCATATTGTTCATCAGCATCTCGGGGGATGTGGAAGTTTTGACTTTTGTACATTTGGAAACATAATCCTGAACAATCATAACCATAGCTAGACATTCCTCCCCATAAATAAGGTAAGTCTAAAAAGCGCTTCGCATTTTCAATGACGCCTGCCATCGTGCCAATTTCGAATGCACCAGATTCATCACTGAATTCTACATCATTCGCACTAATAAGACCCTTGCCTTCAGGTGTATCAACTTCAATAAAAGGCTCATCTTTCTTAATAATAGGTAAAATCGTATTAAATGACAGAATTTGTTTCGTAGTAAAATCTAAATTAAACAATGTCGTCTTAGGTACATTAACACGAAGGCGTGGATGTGTATCGTACGCCTTCATCTCACCTAATTGACTCGTCGGAATAAATCCTGGATATCCCTTTGGATGCTGTTTAGACGGTTGCTCTAAACAGATAACGTAACTCCATCCATCTTGTTCTTCAACGACTTCTACTTTTTCGCCATAAAGTATTTGCGTATCTATTCTACTATCTTCCGTAAAAGATAATTTCTGTTCTAAATTAAGTTCAAGTAACCAACGTTGAATATTTGCTGGATACATGATGCCATCTCTATCAATTTCTCTAGCTTTATCAAAGCTTCTCCATATTGTCCCGACATTTACTCTGCAATATTTAATCATGAGCTCACCTTCTTATATAAAGATTCACGATCTATTCCTAACCCTGTTCCTTCTGAAACGGTTACTTTAGCACCTTCATAAGTAATACCACCATCAACTTGTCGCTCAACCACCATTAAAGGCGCATCAAAATCAACACGATTCACTTGTTCTGCTGCTAAACTAAAATGCAAAGCTGCCGTAACGGATACATGTGTTTCCATCATACATCCAACCATGCAAGGTATCGCTTCACCTTTAGCAATATCATGTATTTTTAATGCTTGATGAATACCACCAGTCTTCATCAGTTTTATATTCCATATATTTGTCGCACCAACTTCTACAAGCCTCTCGGCATCATGTATACTAAACAATCCTTCATCTACCATTAAAGGTATTTTGAATTCTTGAGATAGCGCACCTAGTACCTTATACTCATATCTCCCTACAGGTTGTTCGATGCTCTCAATATTTAAATCTGCTTCATCAAAATGTTTCAATGCATGACGCGCGCCTTTTTCATCCCATGCTTGGTTTGCATCCGCACTTAAAATAACCTCACTTGGTAAAGAAGAACGTAATGCTTGTAATCTATTTAAATCTGTAGAGACATCATCTTTACCCACTTTTATCTTCAAATGGTTAAAGCCATCTTCTACATATCTCAAACCATCTTCTACCATTTCATCAGCATCGTTTAGACTCACGGTATAACAAGTTTCTAAAGATTTATTTCCTGGGTTATGATTAATATATTGATATAAAGGCAATTCTGCTTCTTGTGCTAATAAGTCATAAAGCGCAATATCTATTGCAGCTTTAGCACTTGTATTACCTACTATGACTTGATGAATTTCATCTAGTAAGTCTTTCGTTAAAGGTCGGTTAATTAATAGTGGCTTAAAGACTTCTTCAATCGCAGCTTCTATACCACCTTTTGTATCACCGGTAATAACATATGTAGGTACAGCTTCACCAACACCTATAACATCTTCATAATTCGTTTCAATAAATACATATATACTTTCAATAACCTCTACTGTTCTCAGTGCTGTTTTAAAAGGCTTCTTCAAAGGTGTTTCATATCTATAGTATTTTATATCTGTTATAAACATATAACTTCCCCTTTATTCTATAATTACACCTGACTCTATATTTAATATTTTATTGTCCACATCTAATGTAGCTTCCGTGCCAAACGGTATCGCAAAATGCGGTGTGCAGTGTCCTATATTCAAATCATACGCTGCTGGTTTATTTAATGGCGTTATAAAATCATCTAACACTTCTTTCATCGTTAAAGATTTCTTTGGATTTTTAGGCTCGCTATCTGTGAATGGCCCGAAAATAAATCCAGAAGCATCATCTAACTTGCCAGCAGATTTGAGTTGTTGTAAAAATCCATCTACCTTATAAGGCACTTCCCCAATATCTTCTATAAATAAAATTTTGCCCTTAGTGTCGATTTCATATGGTGTTCCTAAACTTGAAACAAGTAAAGATAAACAACCACCAACAATTTCTCCTTCAACGTGACCACCAACCAACGATTTAAACGTTAATTGATCTGTAGGATAAGACACAGCTTCACCATTAAATAACTGCTCAAAGCTCCCAATAGAAATCTCATTATAAGTATCGCCTATATCAGATGCGATCATGGGACCTTGAAACGTCGCCAATCCCGTTTGTTGTCTAATAGCATTATGTAAGCATGTTATATCACTATATCCCCATATAATTTTAGGATGTGCTTTTACAAGATTATAATCAATACGTTCCACAATTCTAGGTGTACCATAACCACCACAGGCACATATAATACCTTTCACTTCATCATCTTCTAACATGTCATGCAAACTACCTAATCGTTCATCATCCGTTCCCGCTAAATGACCATGAACGCGGTCTATATTTTTCGCTAGTTTAAACCGAATACCATATCTCTCTTCTAAAAGTTTCAACCCGTTCTTTAAATGCTTTTGGTTTGGTGGACTCGCTAATGCTACAACACCCACCACATCTCCTCTATTTAATCCCTTTGCTTTCATTAAGACACGACCTTTTATCAGAATATTCTTATATTATAGCAAAGTTGTTATCCTTTTGTGAAAACAAAAGAAATTGTTAAAAAAGCATGATGCTATGAGGTTAGATATATGCGCGAGTTAGGTTGGATCCCGGTCCGAGTAACTTCCATTTTTCTGAATTCTGGTAATTAGAACGCGCTAACTTCCATTTTTCTGAATTCTGGTAATTAGAATGCTGTATCTTCCATTATTTCGAATTCTGGTAATTAGAGTTCGCTAACTTCCATTATTTCGAATTGTGGTAATTAGGAGGGCGCTCTCTTACGGACATTTCTCGGAATTCTGTCCCTAACGACATCTCTTACCGACATTTCTCGGAATTCTGTCCCTAACAGCACCTCTTTCGGACATTTCTCAGAATTCTGTCCCTAACAACGCCTCTTAGAGACATTTCTCGGAATTCTGTCCCTAACGACACTTCTTACGAATATGTCCATATAATTGTGTAATAAAAAAAGAGCCACATATAGCTCACTTTGGTACAATGTAATCGACTAAGAAAAAATTGTAGAGGTGACTATATATGACTCAATTAAATGTTAACTTAGATTATGAAGAATTGGCAAGTGCTATTTTTGGAAGTGATATGAATGCGTCTATGAAAACAATAGCTATGACTGTCATAAATGCATACATGGAAATGGAAAGAGACAAGTATGTTAATGCTGGATATAAACAAAAGAATTCAGGAAGAAACGCACAACTTAATGGCTATTATGAGCGTGATTTCCTGATGCCTATTGGCAATCTGACATTAAAAGTTCCAAGAACACGTGACGGTGAATTTACAACTGAAGTATTTAATCAATATTCGCGTTCTGACCAATCGCTTATTTTAGCGATGACAGAAGCATACATTAATGGTGTTTCAACTAGAAATGTTAATAAAATTGTGGAATCCCTAACGGGAAAATCTGTGTCTAAATCAACTGTTTCAGGCGTAATAAAAAACCTAGATCCTGAAATTAAAGAATGGGCTGGTAGACCTATTGTTAGTCATCAGTATAAGTATGTATTTGTTGATGCTATGCACATTAAGGTAAGAGAGAATAATAAAATTGTTTCTAAAGGTGTTTATATCGCTATGGGTATCAACGAAAATAGAAAACGCGACATTATTGGCTTTAAAATTTCTAATCAAGAGTCAGAATTAGCTTGGTCAGAGTTTTTTGAAGACTTAAGAATGCGTGGTTTAACAACACCTGAACTTATTATCTCTGATGCGCATTCTGGACTTATTAAATCTATTAAGTCACAGTTTATTGATTCATCTTGGCAACGTTGTACATTCCATTTTCTTAAAAATATTGTAGAGAGATTTCCTAAAAAGAACTCTAAAGAAGCTAGAATGTTACTTAAATCAATATTCCAAGCACCAACATATCGTCACGCTGTTCAGCTCAAAGATGAATTCATTGCACAATATGAAAGTAATCCTAAGTATGTGGAAGCTATTAAAATATTGGATGAAGGCTTCGAAGATGCCTCACAATTCTATAGATTTCCTGCTCAACATCATAAAAATCTAAGAACTACTAATTCAGTTGAAAATATTAATATGCAACTCAGAAAACGAGAAAAAATAGTTAAAACATTCCCTAATCTAGATTCAGCTTTTAGATTAATTGGCGCAGTACTTATGGATATTCAAGAAAGATTTGATAAGTCTAACAGACCATTTATCGCTTAATTAAGCTACTTATTTTTTAAAAAATAAGTAGTGATCAAACAACTATATCTGTTTAAACTTCAAAACATATATAGTTGTTCGATTCATTAAAAAACCAAAGGTTGATTACATTCTAAAGATATTACACAAACATATGGACTTGACTTTTATATTGAATGATTTCTTGTGGATATCTTATATTTTGTCCAAATTTTTCAAAACTTGCAGGTGGATTTCTGTATGCAATATTTTCTTTCTGAAGAGATGCATAAATCGCTACAACTTGTAATCTAACTTTTTCACTATCACCAGTTTGATATCCATTAAAACTAGGATCACCAGTCCATTCTTTTAATTTTATACTCGCCTCTGAAACAATTCTTCTAATTTCATTATCATTAGGAACAATATATGCCGCTGATAAAGAAGGATAGATTTGTGTACCTAACCAATGTTGATAAGGTAGGATATTTATTTTATAAGGTTTTTTGAAAATAACATTATCATCTTTATCTAAAACTTCTACAAAAAAGTGAGTGGTAAATCGTTCTATTATTTCCCTGAAAAAGTCGTAATTATAATTAATTTTAGGTTTATATATAGTTAAGGATTTCTCACATTCAATACTTGGTATTTCTTGTTCAAATTCATAAATAAAATTTGTATTTGAGTATACTTTCAACTTAATATTGTCCAAATTACAATCTTCTCTTAAATTTAGAATTTGAATTTCCCTCAATACTGCATAATCATTCTGTGCTAATGAATAGTTAATCATATCTACATAGTCTATCTTTATATCAAAATCCTTACCTTCTATGAAAGTCGCATCCACTTTTAATCATCTCCCCATCAAATGATATATAGTATAATTTTACCACAATACTATGCTTTATAAATTAAATTTAATGCAACGCTTTAATTTTTTTCACACTTACTTTTTATGATTGCAAAGCGATTTTTAATATGAAAGATTTCTTGTTTCTTAGATTGTTTAAACAAAAAAATCCCCCATCCAAATTACTTTTCCTAATTTGGATGGGGGTGGTTATTTATAGAATGACTGATTATGAAATTCTAATGGTTGTCATATCAATCATTGGTTTAATATTAATTAGCAACAATCAAAAAAAGTAACCATTCCGACTTTTGACCGAGTTCCGGAATGATTACTTATTATTGTTCTAAAAACTATGGTCACCGTCTTTCGAACGGGCTCATCGGGCAACGTGTTAGCGCACGCCGACATTTTATAATTAAATTATACAATAACCCATATTATTATGTCTATAACAACCAAAAATAATGTTACAAATACTGGTAATTTGGTATAATATAACAGAGCAAGTTGGATTGATGGTGGCTAATCTCAGTATAGAGTGAGGTGGTGCTTATGAAAGTATCTACAAAATCTTTAGAAAGGAGACGCCTTTTGTGATTCCAATTGTCGATGCAATTAGGCTGATGATAGATTTCGGTACTTTTATCGTAGTCTTAATTGGCTTAGTCATTACAATTGTGAAATTAAACACAAAAAAATAACCATCTCTAACTTTGACAGGTTAAATGGTTACTTTTTTGTAATATAAAAACTTCAGTCACCGTCTTTCGAACGGGCTCATCGGGCAACGTGTTCCACCACGTTGTCCTTTTTCATTTACATAATATCATAATTTGGTATATTTTGTCTATTTTCTATGTTCTTTTAGTTATTAACACCTACCTCTCTTTAAATCGCATTATTGCTAAGTTTAAAAAGACACTTGCTACTTTTGAGATATCATAATGTTTATTATATGCAATTGCTACTGTGTTCTTATAAACGAACTCATTTAATTTAAAATACTTTACGTTTTGATGTGATGATTTCATTTTCACACTTGCTGGCACGACTGTTATGCCTAAGCCTTCGTTTACTAAGTAAAGTGCATTATCTACATTAATGGTTTCTACTATTGTTTGTGGTTTCAAATCATGATCTTCAAAAAATGTATCTGTCACTCTGCGTAATGTCATATTGTTCTTAAGCAGTATAAATTTTTCTCGATTCAATTTATTAATCGCAAATGGTAATTTATGTTCTGAAGATTATACATATTTCGCTAATGGATTCTGGTCTGGGATGGCTAAGTACAATGCTTCTGTATATAACGTCTCATAATCTATTTCTTCATTATTGATTGGTAATATGGTTATGCAAATATCTATTTTATGTTCTGCAAGTAACACTTCTATTTGATTCGCGCTGTCTTCTATTAATTCAACTTCGATACCTGGATAGTTCTTTATAAATTCAGGCAAAATATTATATAAAGTATGTGATGCTAGAAATGGGTTCACGCCTATTTTTAAGCGTCCTTTTTCTAAATTGGCGATTTCTTGTAATTCATAAGCCATTTTTTGAGAGATATTCTCCATTTCTTCTGCATAAGCTAAATAACGTTCTCCTGCGTAAGTTAATGTTAAAGGATTACTTTCTCTGTCAATGAGTTTAACCCCTACTTCTGATTCTATATCTTTCAAAAATTTACTTAAATATGGTTGTGAAACGTATAAATGTTTAGCTGCATGCGAAATGTTTCCAAATCTCACAATAGCCTCTAAATATGATTTAGCATGTAATTTGTTCATAGGTTCATGTCCCCTTTATGTCTATCTTTATAAGCGTAACCCCTTATGATACTTGCTTTCATACACCTCTATAACTAATTAGTTATCACGCTAATAACTAAACAAGTCTTTTACTTCAGGCGATTTCAGGCGAATAATAGTATATGTAATCACATAAATCGTAATTGTTATAGAGGGATTTTATGGAAACAATAGGTACGATTGGCATCATTATAGGTATCCTCGTCATTATTTATTTATCAATGAAAGGTTATTCTATTTTGGTTATAGGGCCAATAGCTTCAATTATTGTTATTCTAACAAATGGCTTACCGTTCTTTAATTCTTTAGTGGGTACTGAAGAATCGTATATGACTGGTCTCGCCGGTTTTTATTATTAGTTTCTTTGGTGTATTCATTCTAGGTTCACTACTCGCGAAGTATATGGACCAAAGTGGTGCAGCACAATCTATCGCTGAAAAAATCATTAGCAAAGTTGGTACAAACAATCCTTACTCTATTTTAGTAGCAATCTTCTTAATTACTGCTATTTTAACATATGGTGGCATTAGCCTGTTTGTTGTTGTCTTTGTTATTGTGCCTTTAGCTAAACCATTATTCAAGCAATTAAATATCGCTTGGAACTTAATTGGGATTCCAATCATGTTAGGTTTAGGTACGTTCACGATGACGATGCTCCCTGGTACACCGTCAGTACAAAACGTTGTCCCTACTAAATATTTAGGTACAACTTTAACAACCGCACCTTTACTAGGTATTATCGGTGCAGTTGTCGCAATAGTATTTGGGTTATGGTATATGAAATATGCATTAAATAAAAGTCTTAAAAAAGGTGAAACATTCGATGACTTTAATGTCGAACAAGACGATTCTGATCAAATTAAAAATAAAACACCGAACTTTTATTTGAGTATTTTACCAATTATCGTGTTAATAGTAATCAATATTGTGGGTAGTATATTAAGAGTAGACAATGTTATTCTGATTGGTTTAGCAGTGTCCATTATCTTATCAGCAATACTATTTTATCAATATATTCCTAAACAAAAAGCAATTATTAATGATGGTGCAGTAAGTTCTATCTTACCTATGTTCTTAACAGCTTCGGCTATCGCATTTGGTACTGTTGTCACATTAGCACCAGGATTTGATGGTATTAAGACTTTCATCTTAAATATACCAGGTAATCCATTAATTAGTTTATCAATCGCATCTGCATTATTTGGTGTGATAACTGAATCTGCGTCTGGTTCACTAGGTATCGTGATGCAAGCATTCGGTAAACAATATGTTGATATGGGACTCAATCCAGATGCTATTCACAGAGTAGCTACAATGTCTTCATCAATCTTTACAAGTTATGCCGCACACAGGCGTTGTATTAACATTCTTCGCTTTAACAGGCTTAACGCATAAAAACGGCTTTAAATATTTATTCATTACGAACACAGGTGCAAACTTACTCGCACTTATCGTTGTTATTTTAGCATCAATTATTCTATAAAATTCAGGAGGTTTTACATTATGAGAAACGTAATCGTAACAGGATCAGGACAAGGTATTGGATATGCAATCGCACAAGCTTTTGATAAAGAAGGTGACCGTGTATTTATTTTTGATATGAGTAAAGAAGTAGCTGATAAAGCAGCACAATCTTTAAACAACGGTGTCGCTTATCAAGTAGACGTAACAGATGAACCAACTATTGAAAAATCAATTAAAGAAATCACTGAACAATATGGTCCAATAGATGTACTTGTTAACAATGCAGGTATTCAATTTATTTCTAAAGTAGAAGACTTCCCATTAGAAAAATGGAACCAAGTTATCGGTGTTATTCAAACAGGTACATTCTTAATGACTAAACACGTATTACCAAGCATGAAACAACAGAAAAAAGGTCGTATCGTTACAATTTCATCAGCACATGGTGAAATGGCAGACCCATTCAAATCAGCTTACGTTGCTTCTAAATTCGCTCAAATTGGATTTGCTAAAACAGTTGCACTTGAAGTTGTAGCAGATGGTATTACTTCAAACGCTGTATTACCAGGACCAGTTCGTACTGCTTTAATTGAAAATCAACTTGCACACTTAGCAGAACAAGACAATTCTACTGAACAAGAAGCAATGGAAAAATACATTACAGGTAAAATGCCAATGAACCGTTTATTAGAACCATCAGAAATTGCAGATACTGTAATATTCTTAGCATCAGATGGTGCTTCAGCAATTACTGGTGAAACAATCAGTGTATCAGGCGGTTCTAACGCATAATTTATAAATAAACAAATTATCTAAGGAAGTGTTCAAATGGCTAATTTAAAAGATCAATTAATCGGAACTTGGAAATTAGTAAGATATCAAGATGAAACTGAAAACGGAGAAATCTTTTTCCCATTAGGTAAAGATGCAACAGGTTTTATCATGTATAACCCAGACGGCTATATGTCAGCACAATTAATGCAACAAGGTCGTCCAGCATATGAATCAGGAGATTTACACACAGGTACTCAAGATGAAATGGCTACAGCAGCACACGGATACGTAGCATATTCAGGTAAATTTGAATTAGACGAAGAAAATTCAACAGTGTACCACACAATGGAAGTAAGTATGAATCCAACATGGTTAGGAGAAACACAACCAAGAATCTTCACATTAGAAGGCGATACACTAAGTATCATAAACGGTAACGTTCCCAACCAAAAACTCGTTTGGGAACGTGTGAAATAATTAAATAATAATGATGAGAAAACCGGGACTAGCATGGCAGCCCCGGTTTTTTCTATTTTGTGAAGGGTGAGTGGGGCTGGAAGGTGGAGTGGCTGGTGGATCTTTTGGGTAGGCTGATGGATCTGGGGTGGATTGGAGGAGTGATCGGATTGGATTGGCGGTTTGGCGGGAAGATTTGGGGGAGATTGGTCGATTGGATTGGCGGTTTGGCGGATGGAAATAGGGAAAGTGGGCGCTATGTTGCTAGATTGGGATGTCTTGCAATATACGGGAGGTCTATGTTGCTTGTTTGGGGAGTCTTGATAAATACGAGGCGCATATTTATCTTGTTTCACTAGTCTTGATAAATACGAGGCCGCTATTTATCTTGTTTCACCAGTCTTGATAAATACAACGCGCCTATTTATCTTGTTTGGGCAGTCTTGATAAATACGAGGTCCTGAACATTGCTAGTCGCACCCCACTTGCAATATTCACACCTCCAACATCCCCCATTCCCACCATACATTCTCGATAGACCTCCCTTATATTTCTGTTGTATAATTATAGTATTAATTTTCTCTCGGAGGTCATTTTTATCTGTGTCTAAAATGTATTTTTATGTAAAAGTTAAGCGCTTGGATGGACGTGTTCTGAACTATCAATTGCCTAATGATTTACAGGAAGCGATGCGTATATATCGAAAAGAAAATCCGAAGACTTGGACTAAGATGTTCAAACATGCTTTAATTAACATTCCTTTAGAACCATATAGCGCAAAGAATCATTATCGACCATTAATTGGTGTCGGCTTAATTAAAAATGTATTCTATCTCAATAAACCAAAAGCACTGCGCACAAGAGGTCAGTTTCTAACATTTGATAATTGGTCAAAGAAAGGTTGGAAACACTTTTGGAGAAGCTCTGCTTTTTTAAGACACGATCATAAATTGAAGTCTAAGATTAATATCATGTATCAATACTACCAATGGAAAAAATGGCATAAAAAAATAAGCTAACTATATTCGCAGTATAGTTAGCTTACACCTATTAAGGTTCGTTTGGTATTCACAATCCACCTGTGATTCTTTACTTATTAACCATCATTTCACCGACTGTTCTAAGCTATTCGGTAAAACATTTCCTTGTTGTTCTATATTTAATTCTTCTTTGAGTTGTTTATTGTATTGCTGCTTTAGGGTTGATTCGTATTTATGTGACCATTGTTTTAGACTGACGTAATACAGAACGCCTACTACAATAGCGAGTACTACGACCACTGGCCAGAACAATGATGAAACGATATTCTCCGATGAGGCTAATCCTATCGGTGAGAACAATACGAATGTAAAGATTATTGACCCAAATAAGACTACTATCACTGGAATGGTATATTTCCATGGTGTCATATCTACTTTAGGATTTAGTTTAAATTGATAAGGTGTACTTAATGGCTTAATTGCTCCAATGATAACCATTAAAAGTAATTCAATGACAAGCAATAATCCAAATTGATTGTTCGTACGTAATGCCAAACATATTGGGTATATCAAAAATTTGTATCACAGCTAATGAGCCTGAATACTGTACTGAAGGAATGGTAATGAAACCATAACCCACCATAAATAACACGACAATTAATAGTCTCATTTGATGGTCGAAACGCGTATTTATAAATTCAGGAAGCGTCGTAAAGGCGCCTCCTAAATATTTGGGTAATAGAATAGTCGCTAATATAATGACTGAAAATCCAGCTGTTACTTCCCATCCCATACTTGATAAGTTATTCTGATAACCTTGTCCGTTTAATCCTATTAATTGCTCGGCAGATAAATTGGTAAGAATTAAGGCACCTGCGATAAGTCCACCCGTTAGTCCTCTTCCACCTAAGAAAAATCCTCCAGAACTATTTACTGTATTCTTCGTCTTATAGTAAGAACACCAAGCGACAATACCGATAAAGAATGCACATGAAACAAGTGTAAAAGCTACATACATATTAATGTCCAAATCTTCAGAAGCATAACAGCTTAAACTGTTTTATTCGTTCCTAACTATGTTGCTTTGCATAACTTAATCCAATTTTTTCTCGTAATGTTCCTTCGCTATAATCTTCTTGTACTAATCCTCTATCTTTTAATATTGGAACCACTTTATCTACAAATAATTGGAATTGTGTAGGATTGAGTGGTGCCATAATATTAAAGCCATCTGCAGCACCTTTCGTAAACCATTCTTCCATTCTATCTGCAACATCTTCAGGTGTCCCAACGATAATATGATGACCTCTTGCGCCAGCTACATGTTTCATAACATCTTCAAGTGTAGAATGATGTTTCTTAGCTGTTTCTTTAATCAAATCAACACGACTTTGAATATTGTTTCCTTGATCGATTTCAACATCCTCAAATGGTGTATCTAATTCATATCCACTTAAATCTGTATCACCTAAATAAGAAGATAGTAATTCTAATCCCATTTCTTTCGGAATCAAATCTTGCAACTCATTATAATTCTTTTCCGCCGCTTCTATCGTCTCACCAATAAACGGGAATATTCCAGGCATTATCACAACTTCTTGGTGATCGCCTCTTTTTTCTTTAACTTTACTTTTTAAATTTTCAGCAAAACATACAGCTGCATCCGCATCATTCTGGGCAGTAAACACGACTTCTGCATACTTAGCCGCAAAATCAATGCCTTTCTTAGAAGAACCCGCTTGCACAAGTAAAGGGTGACCTTGAGGCGGTTGTTCAATATTTAATGGACCTTTCACACTGTAAAATCGTCCTTTATAATCAATCGTCTTAGGTTGATAATCTGGCAATAATCTACCCTCATCATGTAACTTTTCAGGATTCACATCATCCCATGAATGCCATAACTGTTTAGAAACTTCTACAAATTCATCCGCTTGCTCATACCTTAAATCATGATCCACATTATTTGTTCCATTAAAATTCGATGCAGTCGCATTAATTCCAGAAGTAACAATGTTCCAACCAGCTCTACCATTACTATAATGATCTAAAGAAGCAAAGATTCTTGCTAGATTAAACGGTTCAGAATATGTCGTTGAACCCGTTACAATAAGCCCCAAATGCTTCGTTTCTCTAGCTACAATAGACATGAGTGATAAAGGTTCGAAAAATGAAAACATATCAGGATGTGTCTTCTTATCAACATACAAACTGTCTGATACAAACAAGAAATCAAACTTAGCTTTTTCCAAAATCTTTGCCTGTTCAATCGTCTTCTCTAAATTCATACCACCCTTTTTAATAGACTCAGGATGTCTACTACTCGCAACATGATGTCCAAAACCTGTTAAAAAATATCCTAATTTCATTCTTTTCATCTTTGTTCCCCTTCATTATTTATTATTCCTATTGGATTAATAAGAAATATCTTACCATTGTCTATTTATAGAGTCAATTTACAATTTTCAAAAAAATTATTTTAGAATTAAAAAACCTACCAACATCAATTATTGGTAGGTATAGATAATTCAATTTATATAAAAAGTCGAAAACTTATTTTTTCTTCTTTTTCTCTTCCATAATCCCAAGAATAATAAAGCCAACAATGAATACAGGAATGAATGCAGCAATCATTTGAAACACCTCTTATCTTAATATTCTTTATATCATGCTGATCATAACAAGAAATAAGATAAGCTCATGGTAAACGAGTATGGTGTGATGGGAAATTAAAAAATTATTTAATATTTTGAAGTTCATGTGTTCATTTAACTTACAAGTTTTCATAATTAAAAGCAGTAAAACCTCAATAGTTAATTGAAGTTCTACTGCTTTTTCTAATATATTTATGATCCGTTTGGGCACCATTTTATAACAACAAATTACGTCCACTATCAATATCAAAGAAATGACATTTATTTATATCAATTGCTAATTCAATTTGATCTCCAACTTTCAAATCATTTCTTGCATCAATTTGAGCTATCACATTTTCACCATTTAATTTAAAATGTATCATAATATCTGATCCTAATAATTCAGAAACCTCTACTTTTGCAGTCAATTTTGTATTTTGACTCGCATTTATAAATACTGGTTCTGCCTTAATATCTTCTGGACGTATGCCAAAGTTAACGTCTTTGTTCATATACCCTAATTCTTTTAATTTATCGTGTTGATTTCCGGTAAACTGGAATACATGCTCTCCAATTTTAACTCCTTCATCAGTGATTTTACCTTGTACAATATTCATAGCAGGTGACCCTATAAATTGTGCAACAAATATATTGCTTGGCGCATTATAGACTTCTCTCGGAGTTCCAATTTGCATAATGTCACCTTTGTTAAGTACGACTATTCTAGATGCCATAGTTAACGCTTCAGTTTGATCGTGTGTAACATAAATCGTAGTCGTATCTAGCCTTTCGTGAAGCTTCAATATTTCTGCTCTCATTTGAACTCTGAGTTTAGCATCTAAGTTAGATAAAGGTTCATCCATTAAAAATATATTGGCATCTCTTACTATTGCACGTCCGAGTGCTACCCTTTGTCTTTGACCTCCTGATAATGCTTTTGGTTTTCTATCTAGGTATTCTGTTAAGCCCAATATTTCTGCAGCTTCATTTACCCTTTTCTTAATTTCTTGTTGATTAACTTTTCTTAGTTTGAGACCAAATGCTATATTATCGTATACTGTCATATGTGGATACAATGCATAGTTTTGAAACACCATTGCAATATCTCTATTCTTAGGCTCAACATCATTCATACGTTTACCATCAATTGTAAAGTTTCCTTCTGAAATACTTTCTAATCCAGCTATCATTCTTAACGTAGTAGACTTCCCGCACCCTGAAGGACCAACGAACACAATAAATTCTTTATCTTCAATAGAAAGATTAAAGTCTTTTACAACGTGAGTTATACCATCATACGTTTTTTTAATATGTTCTAATTTAATTTCAGCCATCCTTTCACCCTCCTCTTTCGACATTCTTTTCACCTTTACATTTTAAAATGTAATCATTACTCGAATTTATAAACTATTTTTTCTACTTCATTTGATTCATCATTGTTTGTCCAACCTACTTTATGAGCTTCTCCTTGGAAGAAAATCACGAATTGATTTTCGTTAAAAGGCGTAATCAAATAATCTTTATTTTTTGGCTTACCCAGACTAAAATCATCTTGTTCTTCATATGCCTTTTCAATAATATAACTATTTTCACCAACCATACCGATAAATTCTTTACCTTCTATCATGATATGCAAATCTATATATTTCTGATGTTGTTCAAAAGGCTTTTCAGATTCTGTTTTATAATGAATAAAATTCTTTATGATTTCGTTATTAGTAGTTCCGTTTAAATTTGTTTTGATATCATCATATATTTCTTTAGGAATAACACTTTTATATAAGTCTATATTTTTTAATTCATCAATTATCATTTGCTACTACCTCTTCTATTTTGACTTTTCTATTTTCCTCTTTAGAAATAGTTAATGCATCAGCAGTAGCAATAGAAGACATTGCCGCAGTTCCATCAACCAGTGGTTTAAATTCTTCTGATACTTCTTTCCCATTTAATAACTCATGTAAGTAAGCCATTTCTCTTTCCATTATCCCTTGTAACCAAAGTGGTGGTTTCTTATTAGGATTACCATACATAATAGCACCATCATCTTTACTACCTTTGTATATATTAGTTCTATCCTCATCTTCTTCTTTACTTCGGTGTAATAAAAATTGTTTATCTTCATTGTTTTTTCTTAGTACAACTTTAACGTCTTGTAAATCTATCAAAATAGCACCTTTAGTACCTTGGATTTTGACATAATGATCTGACCATCTAAAAGCAGAACCATATTGTAGCGTTGCATATCGATTATTTTCGAACTCTAAAGTGATTAACAACATATCATCTTCATCACCAAATTGTTCACCATTATGCGCAACATTTCCTCCAACCATCGTTGCTTGCTTTGCAGATCCCATTATAAATTGAATGAAATCTAACTCATGAATATGATGATACAAGTGACCACCTGATATATCTCTTTTTTTCTTCCAACTTATTGTTTCCTGTGGTTCTTCCCAACCATTTCTTTCCGCATGACAAAATAATACGTCACCAATTTCACCATCATTTATGAATTGTTTAACTTGTCTAACACCATCCATAAAATTCATCACATGACCTGCCATGAAAAATACATTATTTTGTTTAGCTGCTTCAATCATTTCAAAACAATCTTTGTAGTTAAGTGCTATTGGTTTCTCACAAAAAATATGCTTTTTATGCTTAGCTGCTAATAGTGCTGACTCTTTATGATAACCATTTGGCGATGCAATAATAATTGCATCAATATCTGGTCTACTACAAATTACCTCCAAATCTTCATCAAAATCACAATTAACTTCTTGTGCTAAACTTTTACTGTTTTCATTATCTACATCATAAACAGAAACTACTTTAGCATTTTCAATCTTTGAAAGTATTCTAGCTAATTCTTTACCAAAGTATCCTGCTCCGATTACACCGTAGTTTATTTGTTTCATATTTTTATTCCTTTCTATTTAACTGAACCATCTGATAGTCCAGCTGCGATTTTTTTCTGTATAAACATAAAGAATATAATTGAAGGTAAGACAATAATGACTGATGCTGCTAGCATTTGTCCCCAACTTAATATTTCTGATCCATTTAACGAATACAATGCAATTGATATTGGCATTTTGTTTGTACTATTAATAAGTAACAATGCAAATAAAAATTCATTCCAAGTATTAATAAACGTATATACTGCTGTTGCGACTAGACCTGGCATAACAATTGGTAAAACAATTTTACAAAAAATTGTTAATCTGCCAGCACCATCAATCATAGCCGCTTCTTCAATTTCATAAGGTACAGTGTTAAAGAATCCTATTAACATCCATATTGCGTATGGGATTGAAAATGATAAATACGTAATAACTAAACCAGTCCAAGTATTCATCAATCCCATTTGTACGATTACAATTGTGTATGGGATTGCTAATAATATTGGTGGAAACATATACGTCGCAATAAGCATTTTTGTCATTAATTTACCAAATCTCGGAAAGAATCTCACAATACCGTATGCACCTAAGGCAGACACAATTATAGTAATGAGTGTTGCAGCCAAAGATACAATCAAACTATTTCTGATATTTGTTACAAATCCTAAGTCGAATAATACTTGTTTATAATATTCGATTGTAAATTCCTTTGGTATTAAAGTTAATGGGCTGTTTGCTAACTCATTTGCTGATTTAAATGAGGATAATAATATCCAAAGAAATGGGAATACGGCAATTATTGCTAAAATAATGATGATTGCATATAACCCAGTGTTTACTAAATGTTTTTTCTTCATATTATCTATCCTCACTTTCCCATTTATCTAATACTTTGAAATAAATTAGACTAATTGAAATTAGAAAAATTAATAACAGTATTGTTATTGAAGATGCTGTACCTAGTTGCATCAATCCCCAACCTGTTTTATATGCATATATCGGTATAGTTGTTGTTACACCACTTGGGCCACCACCAGTGATTAAAAATAGTAATTCAAAATTGTTAAAGACCCATATTGTTCTTAGTACAACTAACAAACCAATGACACTTCTTATATGTCTCAAAGTAATATTAGTAAATGATTGCCATGCATTAGCGCCATCCATAACTGCTGCTTCATATTGCTCTTTAGGTATTGTTTGTAATGCTGACAGAATATTTACCATAAATAACGGTGCACCAAACCATATATTTATAAATACAACCGTTCCAAATACAAGCATATCGTTAGATAAGAAATCTAAATTAACGTTAGTTAAACCGATTGTTGTTAATAAATTAGGTATAAATCCAGAAACATCATTTAATAGCCACTTCCATGTAAAACCAATAACAATAGTTGGAAATGCCCAAGGAATAATCAGTAATACTCTAAATAATCCAGAGAACTTTGGTAGTTTATTTAAAGTTAAAGCCGCAATAAAACCAATTACTAATTGTCCAACTATCGATAATATCGTCCACTTTACTGAAACCCATAATGCCTCATAAAACTCAATTGAACTTAGTACAAATTTAAAATTTTCAAATCCGACAATATCGTAGTCCGACTTAATCAAGTTCTTAGATGTAAAACTAAAATATATACTTGAAAAAATAGGATAGATCAGTAACAATACAACAATTAATAGAGAAGGTAGGATAAACAACATACCTACTTTATCCATTTTTTTAAAGTTTTCTTTCAATTGATACATTTTCATCACCTACCTATTCATAATTTGAAACTGTCTATTTAATTTATCTTCTGCTTTTTTTGCAGCATCTTCAGTACTAATATCAGTTGTAACGATTTCTTGGAACATCTCTTCAATGATATTCTGCGTCGTTAATATACTTGCCTCTACATTTGGACCATCTTCCATACCAATTGCAGTACCATGAGAGATTTGTCTTTCAATCATATCTATCTCTGGTTTAAATGCTTTTATCGTTTCATTTGATTTGTACTTAGGATTATCTGACACACCTTTCATTACAGGTAACATACCTCCAGGTGTTGAAAGTAAGAAATCTACATAATCATCTTCTTGATAAAGTTCTTTTATAAATGCTCTAGAAATATCTTTATGTTTACTATGTTTCCATTGGACTAAAGGTACATTTGTTGTTTCAATTCCTTCACTTTTTTCAGAACTTTTTTGTGTCGGTATTGGAGCTGCACTAATTTTCTTCAATAAATCAGGAGAGTTTGCTTTAACACCTGAAATTTGGAACCCACTATTGAAATCAAATGCTGTTTTCCCTTGATAAAATAATGTAGCTTGATCAAGAACTTTGAAGTTGATAGATCCTTTAGGTGAACTAGAATGATATCTATTAACCCAATAATTAATTCCATCTATAGCTCTTTTATTTGTTAAATCTGCTTTCCCGTTTTTAATCAATTTTTCTCCATGTGATCTAACATAAAAATTCAAAAATCTAGTAGCCATCATATCTCCAGTACCCATTGGAACTGATATGCCAAAGGTACCTTCTTTAGAAATTTTATCTGTAACTCTTTCAAAGTCATCCCATGTTTTTGGAACTTCTTCATTTACTTTTTTAAGTAAATCTTTTCTATACCACATTACTTGAGCATGAGAATATAACGGAATTGAGTAATGCTTACCATTCTTCTCACCTTCTTTTAAAGGACCACTATAAAACTTATCTTTCCCTATATCATTTATAATCCCATCGACATCTGACAAGACATTAGCATCTATCATAAGTGACACATCATTTGGCATCGCTGTAGAAATATCAGGTACTTGTCCAGCTTGAACACCAGTTGTCCATTTTGTATGAAATTCTGGCCAAGCAAAAGTTTCGATTTTTATTTTTACTTTTGGATGTTTCTTCATAAACACTTCAGCCTTTTTCTCAATGTATTCTTTCCTAGGACCTTGAGTGAAAGAATGCCAAAAAGTGATTTCACCTTCTAACTCATTTGAATTTTTATTAGAAGTTTCTGTTTCATTTTTTTGACCACAAGACGCTAAAATAAGAATAGAAACAAGTAACAAATATAAAATTTTACTTTTCATCGACTTCCCTCCTTTTAAGTAAGCGCTTACAAAATAGTATATATAACCATTTATACAAAAAATAGCATATAAATCAATTAAAACTAGCACAAATCAATGATTGTGCTAGTTTATATAATTTCTATATGCCCTTGGTGATAATCCATATATTTGTTTAAATTGCCTCGTAAAATAATTGGCATCTTCATATCCCACTTGTAACGCGATTTCATTTATTTTTAAGTTCGTATTGAGTAATAATTCAGCTGCCGAGGTCATCTTGTATTCATAAATATAAGTTTGAGGTGATTTACCCGTATAATTTTTAAATAATAATCTAAACTGTGATTCACTTAAATCAATCATACTCGCTAATGTAACAATTTGATGAGAAGTACTTAAATTATTTTTAATATAGGCTATAGTCTGAATAATTCTTTTATCATTACGATTATTAACTACCATTTCAGAATCTAACCTAGGTGTAATGACTGAACTTTTTAAATGAGACTTTATAGTACCTATTAAATAATATAATTGTCCTAATAATTTATAATTTTGACCCGTGTCATCATGTGTAAATAATTGATTCATCTTAATAAATAATTCCCCACAAATGTTTGTTATCTCAGAATCATCAAATCGAATATGATTCGGAAGATCGACAGTTAATAATTTTTGTAATGCTCCATACCTATGCAAATCAGCTCTATATCTTAAACTTATAAACTCTATATTCGATTCAATAGCTTCACTTTTTAACGTTGCATTTTGTGGAATACACAAAATATCCCCTTCTTGTACTTGATAATTTTCTCCATTAATCGTGAAACTACCAGACCCTTTTACAATATAGCGAATAAGCGAAAATAATACCCCATCATCATAATCCTTCCACCCTTGTAAGAATCTATAATGATTGATATATAAAAATTGCAGTGTATATAAGTTTGCCAAAACCACCCCTCCTTACTCACTTTTATTATACTGATACTAATGAGATTGATACAATTCTTTGTTATAGTGTTCTCATTCTCATTTTTCACGCAAGAAAGCCAAGACACATGATATGCCTTGGCTGTTAATCTCTATTCTTTATTTACACATATATTACTAAATAACGCTTCAAATGCTTGCGCTTGTATTGAACTTGCATGCTTCAGTTGAATTTCTCGTTTAGTATCAGCTAATGAAGGTTCCGCTTCTATCTCTTTTAACGCATTGATTAATTGATCTTTATGTTCTAACGAGAATTGATTTTCTTTTGCAATATAATCTGCATTATGCACTGTTTCTTTATATCCTAAAATCAATAACTTGTGCTCAAATGCTACTTTAATAGCATCTAGAATTTCATTACCTTTGTTAATATCTAAATAAATGTCGCATGTTTCATACAAAGTATGAATTTTCTCTTTAGTTGCTACAGGATATAGCGTGACATTATGATATTTATTAAGTTGAAGTAACTTTTGAGACATTCCAGTAATAGCTGCAATATGAAATTGATATTGCGGATGAGCTTTAACGATATCTTCAATATGTGGAATTTGATCAGAGTTCGTTAATGTGAGCACATTGCGTGCTTCTTTATGATTATTTTTAAACTCGTATACATAACCTGCTTTCGCAATTCTACTTTGATGTTCATATTCTACAAGTTCACGTACTTTATCGTATTCCTCGTTACTTGGTACTAAAATTTTACTACCTCTTGTCTTATCAGCTAACATAAGCTTCATATTTCCCGGTAAATGATCTTTCATTTGTTCTTGCCAATACAAATAGTCGTGTCCTTCTACTTTTAAATCATGAAGGACTGCGAAAGGTATAGATAAAGAATTGACTAAAAAGCTTTCTAAAGGGGTTTCGCTCATTTTCAAATAAAATATGACAAACTGTACTTTTGATTGGAAGATATATTCTTTATCATTCCATTTCAACATAATATCGTTCGTTACGAAATTCTCACTTATAATTTCTTCATTTCGATCGTTGAACCATCGTTTAATAATCCTTCTTTGATTATCATCAACCATTAATTGCGCATACTTTAAACCTTTATCATTATAATAGTCAATGACTTGCGTTCTACCTTGTTTGTTCAACCATTCAATTCGCTCAACTATTCTGAAACCGTAATTCTTCTTATATATAATTCTACCTTTTACTTCGCCCATATTTTTAATTTCTGCTGAATTATTATTACCTCCAATTTCCCAAAATCTTGGCAATGGCACTTGATTAAAGAATAAAGGTTTTGAAGCATGATCATCATTATTTGCGAAAAACTGATAAGGTGTTATGACATTTGAAGGCAAGAATCCATCTTCTTCAATGACAATGGTCTGTACATTCACCTTTGCGTTCTCAAATGTTTTATAAAGTCTTTGTGTTCTTATATCGAAAGATTCAAATAGATTAATCATGTAGCACCTCTTCAATTAAGTGAAACCACTTTTGTTTAATATTGTCAGTCTTGAATTGTTCAGCAAGTTCATAAGATTTCTCATGAAATGATGAAGTATCATTTTTGAAAAATTGAACAACCGCATTAGCTAAATTATCGACGATTTCTTGTTCTGATTGTTGACTTTTATCGAATGGAATTAAATAACCATTTTCATGATGATTGATAAATGTTGTGTTTCCATAATCGACATCAAATCCTATCATACCTAGACCAGAGCCGACAGCTTCCATCAATGTTAATCCGAAACCTTCACTCGTTGAACCTGCGAAAAACAATTCATAATTCGCATATACATCTTGTAACTTCACATGTCCTAAAAGTTTGATATAGTCATTTGCTTCATTTTCATTGATTAATTTTTGAAGCATGTTTCTTTCTGCACCTTCTCCGTATATATCAAATATCAAATCTGGAATAGATTGTTTTGCTTTGACGACGGCTTTCACTAACCAATCTATATGTTTTTCACTGGCTAATCTTGATGCCGTTATGACTGAATAAGGCTTTCTATTATCCGGTATAACCACATCGTGAATACTACCAACAGGCACTGTATAAATCTTTGGTTGTGTACCGTAATATTTATTAAATTGATTGCTGAGAACTGTTTTTTGTCGGTCTGTTGCTGCAATATAAAAATCAATTTCTCTTCAATGAGAAAATACATATTCATAATAATTATTCCATAGAATATAATCATCAGTTGTTGAATTTTCACTATAATGTTCAGCATGAATGACAACGCCTAATTGAGACTCGCCTTTATTTTGAATAACAGGTTGAGCCATTCCTTTAGACCGGTCAATAAGCACAATATCCTTTGATGTTAAATGCAGACATTTCATGAAATAAGCTACAAATTCTTCTTTAGAATAGAAAATTTGATCCTTAAACATGTATAACTGACCGTTATTATTTAAATACTCGTTATAAGCAATAGAACCATCTTCATTATAGAATTGTCTCATAGGTTCTGTTGCAAAGTAAAAAAATATAGCTAACCACTAATATGTCATGTCAGTGTTCGTTTAACTTGCTAGCATGATGCTAATTTCGTGGCATGGCGAAAATCCGTAGATCTGAAGAGACCTGCGGTTCTTTTTATATAGAGCGTAAATACATTCAATACCTTTTAAAGTATTCTTTGCCGTATTGATACTTTGATATCTTGTCTTTCTTACTTTAATATAACGGTGATCTTGCTCAATGAGATTATTCAGATATTTCGATGTACAATGACAGTCAGGTTTAAGTTTAAAAGCTTTAATGACTTTAGCCATTGCTACCTTCGTTGAAGGTGCCTGATCTGTAATCACTTTTTGAGGTTTACCAAATTGTTTAATGAGACGTTTGATAAATGCATATGCTGAATGATTATCTCGTTGCTTACGCAACCAAATATCTAATGTATGTCCCTCTGCATCAATCGCACGATATAAATAGTTCCATTTTCCTTTTATTTTGATGTACGTCTCATCAATACGCCATTTGTAATAAGCTTTTTTATGCTTTTTCTTCCAAATTTGATATAAAATCGGGGCATATTCTTGAACCCAACGGTAGACCGTTGAATGATGAACATTTACACCACGCTCCCTTAATATTTCAGATATATCACGATAACTCAATGCATATCTTAGATAGTAGCCAACGGCTAAAGTGATGACGTCCTTGTTAAATTGTTTATATCTGAAATAGTTCATACAGAAGACTCCTTTTTGTTAAAATTATACTATAAATTCAACTTTGCAACAGAACCATTATTGATCTATTAAAGCAAAAAAATAGTAAAACATCCTACTTTTGTAGACTGCTTCGCTATTTCATTATGACTGAACCCTACCTCCCCCACAAAAATTCTACTATCTCTTTCGCGACTTGTTTGTTTTCATGTAGTTCGCTGTGTTGGGCTGTTTTACCTTCGTATTTGGATTCTTTATAGCTTTTCGGGCTATTTCCTAGTAAATATTTCAACGATTTTGATGAGCTGTTGGATACGCGCCCGTCTGAGTTGGTACCGTCTTGTAAGTCACCATATATGTTTAATACTTCTATTTCTTGTCCTTTATAGATATCTTTCAATTGTTGCAGTTCTGGATATGGTGGGTTCATTCGACTTGGTTTACCGCTTCTATCCACACTAATTTCATTTACTTGTTCATTCATATTTAATACACCGTTAAACGTACCGGCAATGTTCACTTCTTTATTCAATTGAGGTAATGTTTCATCATCCCCGTATTTCAACATATATTTAGCGAATGATAAATTCCCCATTGAATGTCCGACAAAGTTAAATTTCTTAATGCCATATTCAGTTTGTAATTTCGTTAATACGTTTTTAAACCACTCTGCATTGAGATCCAGGTCACCTTGTTTATTATTTTCAAGTTCTATTTGAACAATAGGATTCGTCGCATCTTTTTTAAGTTTTCCTTTTAATTCAACTTTTCCATCTTCAGATACATATGCTGTGATGACTTCTTTAGTGACGCCCTTTTTCTTCGCTTGTTGAACCATATATTTCTCTGAATTCGCACTTCCTGCATAACCATGTAGAAATAATGTCGGTATTTGGCTTTTTATATAAGTTGAGTCTGTTGATTTAACTGTTGCTGAATGATGTTCGTTAGATGGTTTCGTCATTATCACAATGATCATCAGCATAATAATACCAATCCCCAAAATCCATAACTTCTTCACTACGATAACCTCAATTCTGTTATTTTGATTTAAGTATAAAATATGTTTACATAAATTTCCTTATGTATTACTTATAAACCCCACAAGAGTCAGTCTGAGGGTTGTCTGATGTCATACTGCTCGCCCTATAAAAACAAGCATATCACTTTCAAACTGAGGTTGTCAGTTTAGTGATATGCTTCATTTCGCTACGCTTCTTTATAGCCTTTTTTAGATGTTGGGTTGATAATTGCTAATATTAAGCCGAGTACTGCTACGATACATATAACAACGTATGCGACGCGTACGCCGTGTACTAATCCTTCTATTCCATATTCATGTGGATTTAAGATGGCTGTATTCATAACTGTTACTAATATTGCTGAACCCATTGCTGCGCCGACTTGTCTCATTGTATTATTCATCGATGTTCCATGTGGTACTAATTCACGTGATAAATTGTTTAACGCAGCTGTTGTTAATGGATTAAAGACCATCGCATTTGCTGCGAGTGAAATGGCAAAGAATATTGTGACATAAGCGAATGATGTGTGTGCATCGAGTTGTGTGAAAGCTAAGGATGTAATCACGACAATTGAAACGCCTATGATGGATAATAACTTACCGCCGTATTTATCGAATATTTTACCTGTGAATGGTGAAAGTAGACCTGTTATAATTCCACCTGGCATCAGTGCTAATCCTGACATTAATGGTGAATATCCGTGTAGATTTTGTAAGTAGAATGACAATACTGTTTGACTTCCTATAAATGAAACAAAGACGATACAGACGATAATCATATTGATCGTAAAGGATTTATAGGTGAAGACGCGTACGTTAAGAAATGGCTCAGTCATGCTTAATTGTTTCACGATAAACATTGTTAAGATGACAATACCTGCAATGATCATTGAATAAACTAAAGGATGATGCCAGCCTAAATTACCCGCTTCGCTAAAGCCAAATAACAATGCCGCAAAGCCCAATGTAGACAGTGTGACAGATAGTTTATTAAGCTTCGGTTTCGTAACATCTGTTACATTCTTCACGAATTTCAACGCAAATAATAAGTCTATAATGACTACGATTAATAAAATATAAAATATCACTTTCCAACTGTAGTGAGAAACAACCCAACCTGACAATGTTGGACCAATTGCTGGTGCGAAGCTGACAACTAATCCAAACATCCCCATAGCTTGCCCTCTTTTATCAGCTGGATAAACAAGAAATAGGACTGTCTGCATTAAAGGCATCATAATCCCAGCACCCATTGCTTGAACTGCACGTCCTACGAGTATGACACTGAATTGATCCGTTATAACACAAATAATAGAACCTACTATAAAGAATGTTAAAGCTGCAAAGTATAACGTTCTTGTCGTAAATCGCTGTGTTAAATATGCGGTAATGGGAATCATGATTCCATTCACTAACATAAATATAGACGTCAGCCATTGTACTGTACTGCTCGTTAAATGCATTTCTTTCATAATACTTGGTAAGGCTGTAGTCATGAGTGTCTGGTTCAAGATGGCCACAAATGACCCTACCATCAAAATCGTAATGAGCAAGGTTTTTTCCCTTTGTTTCAACTCTTCCACGACGACATCTCCTCAAAATCTTTCTCTAATATTATCATGTTATACAAAGGCATATGATAAAGTCAAAATGCATGCTTTACGTATCAAAATGTTTAGATGTTACGATAGATAATTTGCATTAAAATGAGTAAATATCCTTTTGTATAAGTTGCACTTTTATGGTAATATCATCATGGATAAATATTTAATAAATTAATAAATAAGAAGGTTAAAATATATTATGAAAGAAAATTTTTGGAGTGAATTGCCACGTCCATTTTTTATTTTGGCACCTATGGAAGATGTTACGGATATCGTCTTTCGTCACGTAGTCAGTGAAGCAGCGAGACCGGATGTCTTTTTCACTGAGTTTACAAATACGGAAAGTTTTTGTCACCCTGAAGGTATACACAGTGTTCGCGGACGCTTAACGTTCAGTGAAGATGAACAACCTATCGTCGCACATATATGGGGCGACAAGCCAGATCATTTCCGAGAAATGAGTATCGGAATGGCAGAAATGGGCTTTAAAGGTATTGATTTGAATATGGGCTGTCCTGTGGCAAATGTTGCAGGCAAAGGTAAAGGTTCTGGCTTAATTCTAAGACCTGAACGTGCCGCTGAAATTATTCAAGCAGCTAAAGCTGGTGGTCTACCGGTAAGTGTTAAGACACGCCTCGGTTATTATGATATAGAAGAATGGAGAGATTGGTTAAAGCACGTCTTCGAACAAGACATCGCAAACTTATCTATTCACCTTCGTACGCGTAAAGAAATGAGTAAAGTAGATGCACATTGGGAATTAATCGAAGCGATTAAGAATTTGCGTGACGAAATCGCACCAAATACATTGTTAACAATTAACGGTGATATACCTGATAGAAAGACAGGTCTTGAACTTGCTGAAAAATACGGCATCGATGGTGTTATGATCGGTAGAGGTATCTTCAATAATCCATTTGCATTTGAGAAAGAGCCTCGTGAGCATACAAGTAAAGAACTATTAGACCTACTCAGATTACATCTCACATTATTCGATAAATACGCGACAAGTGAAACAAGACAATTCAAAAGCTTACGTAGATTCTTCAAAATATACGTACGTAGCATGAGAGGCGCTAGCGAATTAAGACATCAATTAATGAGTACAGAAACAACAGATGAAGTACGCGCATTACTAGATGAATTCGAAGCTCAAATGGAAGACGTCGTTGAATCTTAAAGTGAATCAATAAAGAGTCCCCTGTTAACGTTGGAGTTAGCAGGGGATTTTTTGTTGGGTATTATGGGATTGTTGGGAGAGTTAATTACAAAAGTTAGGGAATCTGTAATTAACGGGCGTCTTAGTTACAAAACTCGGCACAAGTAGTCAAGTCCATATGTTTGTGTAATATCTTTAGAATGTAATCAACCTTTGGTTTTTTAATGAATCGAACAACTATATATGTTTTGAAGTTTAAACAGATATAGTTGTTTGATCACTACTTATTTTTTAAAAAATAAGTAGCTTAATTAAGCGATAAATGGTCTGTTAGACTTATCAAATCTTTCTTGAATATCCATAAGTACTGCGCCAATTAATCTAAAAGCTGAATCTAGATTAGGGAATGTTTTAACTATTTTTTCTCGTTTTCTGAGTTGCATATTAATATTTTCAACTGAATTAGTAGTTCTTAGATTTTTATGATGTTGAGCAGGAAATCTATAGAATTGTGAGGCATCTTCGAAGCCTTCATCCAATATTTTAATAGCTTCCACATACTTAGGATTACTTTCATATTGTGCAATGAATTCATCTTTGAGCTGAACAGCGTGACGATATGTTGGTGCTTGGAATATTGATTTAAGTAACATTCTAGCTTCTTTAGAGTTCTTTTTAGGAAATCTCTCTACAATATTTTTAAGAAAATGGAATGTACAACGTTGCCAAGATGAATCAATAAACTGTGACTTAATAGATTTAATAAGTCCAGAATGCGCATCAGAGATAATAAGTTCAGGTGTTGTTAAACCACGCATTCTTAAGTCTTCAAAAAACTCTGACCAAGCTAATTCTGACTCTTGATTAGAAATTTTAAAGCCAATAATGTCGCGTTTTCTATTTTCGTTGATACCCATAGCGATATAAACACCTTTAGAAACAATTTTATTATTCTCTCTTACCTTAATGTGCATAGCATCAACAAATACATACTTATACTGATGACTAACAATAGGTCTACCAGCCCATTCTTTAATTTCAGGATCTAGGTTTTTTATTACGCCTGAAACAGTTGATTTAGACACAGATTTTCCCGTTAGGGATTCCACAATTTTATTAACATTTCTAGTTGAAACACCATTAATGTATGCTTCTGTCATCGCTAAAATAAGCGATTGGTCAGAACGCGAATATTGATTAAATACTTCAGTTGTAAATTCACCGTCACGTGTTCTTGGAACTTTTAATGTCAGATTGCCAATAGGCATCAGGAAATCACGCTCATAATAGCCATTACGTTGTGCGTTTCTTCCTGAATTCTTTTGTTTATATCCAGCATTAACATACTTGTCTCTTTCCATTTCCATGTATGCATTTATGACAGTCATAGCTATTGTTTTCATAGACGCATTCATATCACTTCCAAAAATAGCACTTGCCAATTCTTCATAATCTAAGTTAACATTTAATTGAGTCATATATAGTCACCTCTACAATTTTTTCTTAGTCGATTACATTGTACCAAAGTGAGCTATATGTGGCTCTTTTTTTATTACACAATTATATGGACATATTCCTAATTTAGACAACGTCGTGCGTGACTTTAAAGAAAAAGGGTTTGACTGTATCGGTATTCCAGCAGATGTTTCGAATGAAGATGATGTCATAAATCTTGTCGAAGAAACTGAAAAACATTACGGTCGTATAGATGTTTTAGTAAAATAACGCAGGCTTACAACATGTCTCAAATATTGAGGATCTCCCAACAGCTAAATTCAAACAAATGATTGATATTATGTTAGTGGGTACATTCATCATGACGAAACATGTATTACCTATTATGAAAAAACAACAATTTGGTCGTATCTTAAATATGTCTTCTATTAATGGCGTTATCGGATTTTCAGGAAAATCTGCATATAACAGTGCCAAACACGGCATTATCGGTTTAACAAAAGTCACTGCATTAGAAACTGCAGAAGACGGTATCACAGTAAATGCCATATGCCCAGGTTACATTGATACACCACTTGTACGTGGCCAAATGGAAGACTTAGCCAAAACAAGAAACGTAAGTGTTGATCAAGTACTTGATGAAGTATTATTCCCAATGATTCCTCAAAAACGACTTGTAGACATACAAGACGTAGCAGACTATTCCGTATTCATTGCCAGTGACAAAGCCAAAAGCGTAACTGGTCAATCTATCTTAATAGACGGCGGATATACAGCACAATAATAAAAAACTCAGGCTAGGACATAATGTATGTCTCAACCTGAGTTTTTATTATTTCATACGTTATAGAATAACTTGATTTCTTGAAAACCTTTTAAAAATTCTTCCTCGCTATAATCATTTTCTCCTCTAGAACACCACCTGATATGCTAGATAATGTTTTCTATTAATTTATAAATTTATTGCTATTTTTTATTAATAGGACTATTATCTTTATATCTTATAATGCAGGTGATAAAAAATGAATACTATATTCAAAGTTACTATGATTTATCTAACACTATTTTTAACGACTACAATCATAGGTTCGATATTACTCTACTTGCCAGTTACTGGACGAAAACCTATTGATTTTGTTGATGCTTTTTTTATCGCTACAAGTGCATTTACAGTAACAGGGCTTTCAACTGTTGATATACCTAACCAGTTTAATGAATTAGGATATTTGGTAATACTTCTACTGATTCAAATTGGTGGGTTAGGAATTGTTACTTTAATGATCTTTATAATGATTTTCACTAGAAAAAACATTACGTACAAAAATAGAGAATTATTAAAGTATACGTGGAGTCTTGATAATGATTCAGGATTACTAAATATAACTATACGCCTTGTTTTATTCAGCTTTATTATCGAGATTTTGGGTGCTATTCTTTTATCGCTTGTCTTTATACCAGATCACGGTCTTGCTAGAGGTGGGTTCATCAGTATATTTACTTCTGTATCATCATTCAATAACGCTGGTTTTTCTTTATTTTCAGATAGTCTGATGAGTTACAGTGATAACTTAATTGTGAACGTCATTGTTCCATTGTTAATTGTAATTGGCGGTATAGGTTATATTGTTATATTAGATTTGTGGAAAGCTAATCGCTTAAGTAAATTAAGTCTACATTCAAAAATCGTATTAACTACTACAGCCATATTAATCGTGATTGGATCACTTTCATTTTGGCTATTAGAAGCAAATAATGTATTAAAAAACGATAATTGGATTGTTCAAATCTTTAAATCCGTTTTCCAATCGATATCAACTAGAACTGCTGGATTCAATACCGTTGACATAGGTCAATTACACGACTCTACTCTATTTATATTTGATTTATTAATGTTTATTGGTGCCGCACCTATGAGTACCGGTGGTGGTATAAAAGTTACGACCTTTGCTATCATTATCGTATATTTATATACTTTATTAAAAGGTCAGACACATCCACATATATTTAAGAAAAGTATTGTGACGGAACAAATAAATAAAGCAATAACTGTATGTTTTTTATCAAGTTCTATAATTTTTATCTCAACATTGAGTATTTTAATTCAAAATCCAAAACTTGATACAACAAAGGTATTATTTGAAACGATTTCAGCTTTTGCAACAGTTGGACTTTCAACTGGCATAACCGCTGATTTAAATTCGATGTCTAAAATTATACTCATTTTGCTAATGATAGTTGGTAAAATAGGCGTACTCATTATCCTTTCGATATTTGTACACCTCAAAAAAGAGTTATACTTTTACTCAACAGAAAAGATTCATTTATAATTCTATAAAAATAATCGCCCGATACGTAGTAGTGAACTACAGAATCGGGCGGTTTTGTTATTGTGAAAATTTTGCGAGGCAGTCTAACCAGTCTTGATGTCCATTAATCATAGGATGCTTCTCGTCTTGCGCCATTTGTTGTTCTGGTATGCCAATTTGTGATTCTTTAAATCTTTATTTTCTATCTAATAAATACCAAAGTATAATCGGTTTATAATTGCCTCCTATTAAACTTATAATCGCTTCAACAGGACAATTAAACAATCTTTCTTTCATACTTAACCTCTTCTTCCCCCACCTACTTATGATAACTTTCTGCTTATCAGTTAATGATGCGGTTTATAAAGTAAGATGAATTTTACTTATTTATATATAATTACACCCTATTCAATTTTTAAGGAATATTTCTTTATATAATTGTATTCTACTTCCGATTTCATCTCTAATACGTTGAAATTCTGACCATTCTTTTCCTGCTGGATCATCAAAGCCCCAGTGTTCTTTTTTGACGTTAGGTGGTATGATGGGACAATTATCATCTGCATTGCTACATAATGTTATGACTAAATCTGATTGTCTTAAGATATCATTATCAATCAAGTCTGATGTATGATTTGAGATATCAATACCTACTTCTTTCATAGCTTCTACTGCTTTTGGATTAACACCATGTGTTTCAATTCCAGCAGAATAGACATAAAAACTGTCACCTAAAATTTTCTTTCCCCAACCTTCTGCCATTTGGCTACGACAAGAGTTGCCAGTACATAAAAAATAAATTGTTTTCTTACCCATAGTTAAAGCCTCTTTTCTTAAAATATAATTAGTGTGAGATATAAACCTAAGAGTGTGACAAATAGTACCGGAATAGTAATAATGATTCCTGTTTTAAAGTATGTTCCCCCAAGAAATTTTTACCCCTTTTTGTGTTAAAACATGAAGCCACAATAATGTCGCTAACGAACCTATTGGCGTAATTTTAGGTCCTAAATCAGAACCTATAACATTCGCATAAACCATACCTTCTTTTAATATGCCTGTTGCACTAGATTGTCCAATTGCGATTGCATCTATTAATACAGTAGGCATATTATTCATAATGGAAGATAAAAATGCTGATATAAAACCCATGCCCATAACACTACTGAATAATCCATGACTTGAAATATTAGATAATACTTCAGCTAAAATTGATGTGATGCCAACGTTTTTTAATCCAAATACAACTAAGTACATACCTATAGAAAATAGAACAATATTCCATGGTGCACCTTTAATCACTTGTTTAGTATGAACTGCAGGAGAATTACGAGCTAAGATCACAAAGATAAGTGCAATCGTACAAGCAATGATCGATACAGAGATTTGAATAAACTCACTAACAAGATAGCCTACAAGTAATATTGCTAATACTAGCCAAGAAATCTTAAATAATTTTAAGTCTTTAATTGCATCATTTGGGTTCATAAGTTTCTTTTTTTCGAAAGTTTTTGGTATAGATGTTCTGAAATAAAGCCATAATACAAATATGCTAGCGATCAGAGAGAATATATTTGGAATAATCATTCGACTAAAGTACTCAATAAATCCAATATTGAAGTAATCAGCAGAAACGATATTTACTAAATTACTCACAATTAATGGAAGTGATGTAGTATCAGCAATAAGTCCACTTGCAATAATAAAAGGGAATATCGTTTTTTTACTGAAACCCAAATTTCTTACCATCGCTAATACAATTGGCGTTAAGATTAAAGTAGCACCATCATTTGCGAAAAATGCAGCTACTATTGATCCTAATAGCATGATATATACAAACATTTTTAAGCAGTTACCGTTTGAAGCTTTGACCATATGTATTGCAGACCATTCAAAAAATCCAATCTCGTCTAATATTAATGAAATAAGAATAACAGCTACAAATGTTAAAGTGGCATTCCAAACGATACCTGTTACCTCTAGTACATCAGAAAAGCTAACAACACCTGTAATAATAGAGATGACCGCCCCAATTAAAGCTGTAATACCAATATCTAAACCTTTAGGTTGCCATATCACAAAGATTAAAGTTAAAAGAAAAATTACAATTGCTAAAGTCGTCATAATCAACATTCACCTGATTTTATATTTTTACATACACAACGTTGGTTAGATGTGTTAATAATGTTTATATTTTGATTGATATCATCTAAAATAACATGATTAAGTTGATACATATGCTTGTTACCATCTTTACGTGTATAAACTAATTCGTTATCTACTAATAACTTCATATGATGACTGAGTGTTGGTTGTGAGAATTGAAAGTGCTCCAACAAATCACAAGCACATAATTCATCACAAGAAAGTAAGTCTAATATTTCCAATCTGCTTGGATCTGATAACACTTTTAATATTATTGAGAGTTCTTTATAAGACATATATGTACCTCCTAGATATTAAATAGATTAAAATCTATATTGATATATGTCTATATAGATGTTTGACTGTATCGTAATTACAAGTATTAAAATCGGGATGAAGAGTAGTTAATGTCGTTTCAATAAAAAAGGCACATCCACATTATTGAACAATTCGTCAATATGTGATGTGCCTTTATTACATTTATATATAATTAAATATTAAATAAATCATTAAATGATTCTATCATAGTAGGATGTGTATATATATTGTCACGTAAAACTGTATAGTCAATATTTTGGTCAATTGCCAGTTTTACTATATTAATGATTTCCTCAGATTGTAAACCATATAAGGTAGCGCCAAGTACTTTATTTGTTGTTGCGTCTATCACAACTTTAAACAGACCTCTAGGATCATTATTAATTTTGTGACGAGGTATATTACTTACTGGTAGTTTACCTTCTTTAATTTCATACCTTTGTTCTTTTGCTTCTTTAGCAGTCAATCCCACACGAGATAATGGAGGATCTATAAATACCGTATAAGGTACCGCACCTCTATTTTCTGTAGTGCGAGCAACTGAACCGAATAATTTGTCTTTAACAATTCTAAAGTCATCTAAAGAAATATAAGTGAATTGCATGCCACCTTTTACATCACCTATTGCATAGATATGTTTTACAGCTGTTTCCAACTGATTATTGACTTCTATTTCGCCACGTTCACCTAGTTTAATATCAGTGTTTTCTAAATTTAAGTCAGTATTTGGCTTTCTACCAATTGCGAGTAATACCGCTTCTGCTTCAAAATCACCTTTATTCGTTTTAGCGATTGTATATCCATCTTTATCTTCAAATTCTGAAGTTTGAGCACCTAACTCGAATTTTACACCTTTATCTTCTAAATCTTTAATCGCATGTGAAACGATTTCTTCATCTTCTCTTGCCATTAATTTATCATTCGCTTCTAATACAGTCACTTGTGTACCAAAGTTTGAAAACATAGATGCGAATTCTAAAGAAATATATCCTCCGCCAACAATAACTAACCGTTTAGGTTGTTCGCTTAAATTCATTATTCCTGTAGAATCATATAAATGTTTAGATTCTTTAATGCCTTTGATATCAGGAATAACAGGTGTTGCACCAGTATTTATCACAATGTCATCTGCTGTTAAAGTATCTACAACTTTGCCTTGTTCATCTAATAAGTCTACTTCCGTATTGGATTTAAAGCTAGCCTTGTAATCTAATACTGTTATATTTTCATCGTCTGCTAAATTATGATAATTCTTTTTATTAAGGGCCGTTACGACTTCTTCTTTACGCTCAAATGCTTGATTGAACGATCCACTTTCTAATCCTTCGTGCACTAATGTTTTAGATGGAATACAGCCGATATTGATACATGTACCACCATACATTTTTTTGGATTGTTCAACAACTGCTACTTGTTTCCCTTGAGCTGAAGCTGTTTTTGCTAGTGTTTTTCCACCTTTACCAAACCCTAAAATTAATAAATCATACTTTTTCATTGTAACCCTCCATTAATATATCGTTTAATATATCTCCAATAGAAATATTTTGATAATATTTTTCAATTATTTCAAATTCTTTTCGATGATAGTTGGACATTACTCGACTCATTTCATTTGAGATTTTACAGTCACTTTCTTTTGTACCTGTATAAATTCTGCCAAATGATTGACTAGAAGCGAATAATTTAAATAAATTGGATAATGGCGTATCTAACACATTACCATTTATACGATACCCTCCATATTTGCCCTTTTGTGTTGTAATGTAACCTTCTTCTAATAGTTTACTCATAACTCTTCTTAATTGCACAGGATTAACACAAACTTTTCATGACAATTCGACACTACTAAATCTTTCAGATGAATGTTTACTTAAGAAAGTTAATACGTGAACCGCGATATTAAATTCTAAATTCAATGAATCATCTCCTTTTAAATGTAACTATAATAATTATATTTAAACATATCTACTTCTTAAGTTCAAATAAAAAAATCACGCCTATAATAAGACGTGATTTTTTCTTATAAAATTATTGATTGTTGTTGATATAAGAATCTGGATTAACTGAATATTCATTACCTACGCCACCTTGCATACGTTGGAAATGTAAATGTGGTGCCGTTGAATTACCAGTATTACCTGATTGTCCAATTTGTTGACCTGCTTTCACTTCGTCACCTTTATTTACATTTAATTTATTCATATGCATGTACCATTGATAATAATCACTATTTTTCTCTTTTATTGTTACTTGGTTACCACCACCGTAGTTACTCCAACCACTTTGAATCACAGTTCCATCTGCTAAAGCGTATACAGGGGTATTTTCTTCCATAGCATAATCTACACCGTAATGTGCACCTCCGCCGTGATATTGACCATATTCTTGTAACTTTTTATTTTTAGTAAGCCAATTTGATGAAGCTTCTGCATTACCTTTCGCTTCCTTAGTGCTAGTTGCATCGTTGTTATGAGTAGATTGTTCTTTAGAAGCAGTATTGTTATATTGAGCTGTTTCTTGATTATCATTTGTTTCATTAGAAGTCGCTACATGTCCATTACTTCCTGTTTCATTATGCTTAGCTGTTTGATTATCATTTGCTATCGTTTCTTTATTTGTTTCAGATGTTTGATTCTCTTCTCCATTATTTACTTGATAACCTTTATCCTTAATTGATTGATTTGATTGAGATGGTGAATAATCATTATCATCTTTTTCAAAATAGTAATAATGCGTAACACCATTTTGATCTACTTCATACGATTTATATTCTTTATGTTCAAACATAGATTGATTCCAATTGCCATCTAATGTGTGATGATAATTCCCTTTACTATCTATTGTGTAATAAACATCATTTTCAATTCCCGTATGGTTGTGAGTATTTTGCGTAGATACACTACTTTGTTCTTCAGCTTGTGCGTCTTGTTGAGCAATACTCATAGTTAGAATTCCAATAGTCGCTATTGAAGTTGTTAGTATTTTTTTCATTTTAATAAACCTTCCTTTTCTTAAACTATAGAACTCAATCTATCACGTGCTTAAATGAAAATAAATACTTGTAATCGATTTGTGTATAGTAAATAAAAAGTTGTAATATTTTCAAAATAATATTACTGATTTCTGAATTTTTGATATTAGTATCATTCCTTATTACACATAGGATGTATACATTTAATGGGCTATTTTCAAAAAAATTCATTACAAGTTAAGAATCTAATAACTTTCAAAAGATACCTAAAGGGACATTCTTATTACTCATAAAATTAGATGTTGAATTAACTAGCATTTAAATAATAAATATAGAGGCAAGGATATTAGATGATATCCTCGCCTCTATATTTATGATCGATTTAATTTTTACACCATCCAATTTAAATACTCTTAAGTACTGTATATAATAGTAATATTAATATGCCGACACATAATTTACTAAGTGCTTTTGAACTATTTCTTCCCAACCATCGTCCATAATACTTTGTACTACAGAATGAGGTTGCCCAAATTTTGTTTTTTTATTTTCATTCCATCCAGAATGAATCAATGTAAATTCAGTTGTGTGCTGATCAATGTCTTTCAATTTGAAGGTAAGATTCCAATCTTTCCCCCAATCAAAACTAACTATACTTTTTGGTTCAATTTTAGTTACTTTACATGGAGAATCACCAAAATTACCAGCTTGTAATGTGAAATCTTTCCCTTCTTCTGCTACAAAGTCATTTGGCATCCACCAACCAGCAATACCTTCAGATGTTGCAATAGCATCCCAGACTTTATCTTTACTTTCATTTAAAATTACGCTTTTTTAATTTCTTTTAACTCAGAGTTATTAGACATATAAGTTCCTCCATTATTTCATTTTTTACTTATACCATGTGCAACACGAATACCACTAAATATACAACCACCTAAAAAAGTACCTTCTAAAGATCGATATCCATGTACGCCACCACCAAAACCTGGTGCTTCTCCAGCAGCGTATAGCCCTTCAATTAATTGATTATCTTGGTTAAATGCTTGTCCATCTAGGTTGGTTTGAATACCCCCTAATGTTTTTCGACTAATTAAATGAAGTTTAACAGCAATTAATTTATTATTACTTAGTAATTTATGTGGTTTTGCAGTTCTAATAAATTTATCTCCTAAAAACTAATGCATAAAAAGAAAATCAATATCGTATCAATACAAATGGTTAAAGAGAAGGTTATGTGGTACCCAGAACGAAAGGTATCATCACCAGAAAATGCTGCTAAGATTATGCGAGAATTTGTAGGTCCCTCTGACAGAGAAGTATTTGTTCTCCTTTCACTAAACACTAAAAATGAACCAACTCACATCGAAAAAGTATCAGTAGGTTCGCTCAATGCTTCCATCATACATCCAAGAGAAGTATTCAAATCAGCTATACTATCAAATGCCGCTAACATCATACTGGGACACAATCATCCAAGTGGTCATCCTCAACCATCATATGAAGATATCGAAGCTACAAAACGTCTATATGAAGTAGGTAAATTGATTGGAATAGATGTCCTCAATCATATCATCTTTACAGATGATTCATTCATTTCACTAAAAGAAAGTGGTCATCTCTAAAGGTTAGACATTATGTGTCTGACCTTTATTTTTCCTACGATTTGTCAACTACTACGTAGTAAAAAATATTTAAAATTGGCATCACTAAATAAGCCTTTATTATTTAATAATTTTTTCAATATGTTATGATTTAGATGAATATATTATCCGTGTGGAGACAAGTGATAATCATATTCTTTATTATTTATTACGAGATAATGAATGGTTTTAAGTAGTTTGTTAATGCAAGCTACTGATGCAGTCTTGTGGCCTTTGCCATTAGGCTGCTTTTTTAATTTGTAATAATAGTCGATAATATGATTTTTAAATAACCTTTGACCCAACAGAAAATTTTTAATGATTAAGTAAAATAATGATCTAGCATGTTTGTTTCCACGTTTGTTTATTTTATCTTTAAAATGCGTTTTACCAGACTGATATCTTTTTATATCAATACCTATATATGCATTCAATTGCTTATGAGAATCAAAGGATTTGATATCACCTAATTCGCCAATAATCATTATGGCAGTTAAATCACCAATGCCAGGAATAGATTTAATTATTTTAAATTCTTCAAATTCTTCAGCTAACATTAATAATCTTTGTTTTATAGAAGCATGCCGTTTCATTAGGCTTAATAAATCTTCAATCACATAAACTAATTTATCTGTTAAAAATGAATCTTTAGAAACAGAAGGATAACTGACCATAGAGAACTCTACGAGTTTATTTGCATATTGTGCTTTCTTTTTCTCTGATAGATTTTTTTCTGTACAACTATTAATTATCTTTTTTAGTTCTTCTATATCATTAGAATCAACAAAGTCCGGATGTGGGAACTTACTAGCTACTTGTAAAGCCAATTTTGAATATCTGTCCTTAAATAGGTTTTGTAATTCTGGAAAAGTCATATCTAGTAACTGAATCAATTGGTTTTTTAAGTAATTTTGTTGATTGTTAATTTCTTCATAGTATCTTGTCAGCTCTCTAATTTTTACATACTTTTCTTCCAATAAATTTCTAGAAGGTTTTTTGTTTATATTTTTAGCTAAAACAGCAAGTTTATGTGCATCAGATTTATCTGTTTTCCAGTTTCTTAAAGAATTAGTTAGTAATTTTGCCTCTAGAGGGTTAATTACACAAAACGAAATCTTATTAACGGTACAAAATTTCTCCAATACTTTTGAATATATACCAGTAGCTTCAAACAAGAAATATACTCCTGAGAAATTCTTTATATATTTCTTTAGTGAATCAAAACCATTATTATCATGGGTAATTTCAAATTCTTTAACAAATTCATTGTTTGAATAATGTGCAATAAAACTCTTTCCTTTTCCAACATCTATTCCAAAATATTCGATAAAAACCACTCCTAATCTTCTAATTTAAGAAGTTTTAACTTCACTGAACCTTACTTAGTTCATTTTCCTGTACACGATCTCAGTGGACCCAACATACTAAAATCGAATTCATAAGGAGAGTGAAGTTCTCCAGTTTTTATTACGGATTCTTTGACCCTAAAATCTATTCGGAGTACTTCTCTCTTCTACTATTTCATATTCTTAAAATAACTACCAACGGTAAGATAAAGAATATAAAAAAGTAGCGAAGCTCATCTACCGTCGTAGATTACTTCGCTACTAATCTTAGTATGTTTTTATTGACGATTTGTCACATCCATATATAAACAAACAGATTTTTCATCATCCCATATATATGTAAAAACTATACAAAATTTTTAGAGAGTGACATGAGGTGTCTAATCATTTTTATAAAATATAGATACAGCGATAAGGAGTGGATTGATGAACAAAGCACAACGTCTTCTAACGATCTATACTCGTCTTCTTAATAATCAAGGAGTTAACAAGATGAATCTAGCTGATGAGTTAGAAGTCGATGAAAGTACAATACAACGAGATATAGACGATATTAGAAACTATCTATTCGATAATGAAGAGCACCAACAAAGAATGGAAGTTACGTATCAACATAAATCGAATGAGTATCGACTAGTAAGAAAAGAATCCGTACTCGATAGCAGCACCTTCTCTTTACTTATAACGCATCTACAAGGTCATTCAACAGTCATTACGCAAGATATATACGAACTATTAAAGCAAATCATCTACAAGTTCTATAACCATGACGGAAAGTACTTATTAGAACAGCTGAAGAAATTCACAGTGATAAATGACGTTCCAACCAGTACGGTCTCTAAACTCCAGGTTGCAATAAAGTACCAAAATAAGATTAGCTTCCTTTATGAAGGAGAAAGAATTACTGGTATACCTGTCAATATAACAAGTAATCATAGTCAGTACATGTTGTGGCTAAAGAAAAGAACTTTGAAATTTTCTATAAGAGATATTAAAGATTTACAGATTATAGGCACAGAACACCTTCCCAACGAAAAAGTCGTACTGAAGATGACAAAAGATGTTTGGCATATTCTTAGGCACCAGTATAAAGTCGATACAATAGAAACCTTTTCTGATGATCAAATCACTGTAACATTCGACATGAATTATCCTGAAGTAATGAATGTTTGTATACTCTATAGTCCTCATATCATGTTAATCTCACCTTCTTATATGTATCAACCCTTAGTCAATTTCATATTGGCAATAAACGCTGTATATATGAACCAACAGATACAAATCAATAATGAAAGTAAGGAGATTGACAATGAAGATAAAGAACAAAGAGGAATTAAATAAAGCAAAGAAAGCCGCTATGAAGATTGTTAAACAACGTTCTACAGCAAGTGGAGCAATTGCGGCTATTCCTGTTCCAGGAGTAGATTTAGCTGCAGATGTCGGTTTAATCATGGAAGTAGTCAATAAGGTAAATAGAAAGTTCGGCTTATCACACGAAGAAATCGAGGAACTAGATGCCGATGAGAAACAAAAAGTACTTGTGATTGTCACTTCAATCGGTAATCAATTTGTAGGTAAAGTACTTACAAAGGAACTTGTAACTCGTACTCTAAAAAAGATTGGGATTAAGAAAGTCACACAGAAACAAGTAGCAAAATATATCCCTTTTGCAGGAGCTGCTATTTCTGGTGGTATCAGTTATGCCGCTATGTATTCGTTAGGCAAAAATCATGTAGAAGAATGTTACGAGATATGTCTCCAATTGCTAGAAGAAAAACAATAACTAATGGAGGATGCTAAATAAATATGATTAATATCATAAAAACAATAGCAAGAATCCCATTTTTAAAACAAATAAAAGATAAACCTCTTAGAGATGACGTGATTATTATCGGAAATGATTATAAAAATTTATCAGACCAAAAACTTATGGATATGTATAAATATCATAAAAACAATGAAAATTTTCGAGAATATATCCGTATAAAAAAACAATAGAAGATAGAGGATACTCAATTAATGAAGAATAATGGAGGAAAATATTATGAGTGAACTGTTAAATAAAGCTGGCTCAATAGCTGGAAAAGTCGCACGTGGTGTAGGAATGGCAGTTGTAGGTTTAGGCGTAGGTATATTTCAGGAAGGTAAGAATGCAGTAAATAAGCGTCTAAAAGAGATTGAAAAATTTGAAGGAGAACTTAAACACAAGACTGACTCATCATTACAAAGTGAATATAGAAGTGCTCAAGGTGCTAAAAAAGTTGCGATTAGAAACTTATTAAAAGGGCGAGGTTACAAATACGACGAAGACACAAAACGTTGGCACTAAAAGAAAGGGATATTAAAACATTATGAAGAAACGAATACTAATCATCATCGGTATAATCATCGCATTATTTTTAGCTTTTAAAATCGTGTTACCTAAGACTATTGCAATTAATCAATATGAACCTGTAAATATTCAAAATTTGCAGGTAAAAATTCAGAATACAGGTAGTTATTACAATGTTGTTCAAGTCGAATTAGATATCTTACCTAATAAAAGTTCCGGTAAATTTAATCCTTATAAGGACTTTGCGATGGTAGCAGACGGAAAGAACTTAAAGTTACATGCACTTAACGATAAGAAGGCAATAGCCAAGAAATACAAAGTGACAGGCTATGCTGACAGTCGTTGGATAGTGGAATATGAATACAATGAACGACCAACCGATTTAAAATTTCAAATTATCGACAGAAAGCTATTTGGAAATAAAGTGTATGAATACAACATGGAAACACATTACTTAAGGTAACAGGAGGAAACACAATGGCAGATTATAAGAAGATTGCTAAGGATAAAATTCGTGAAGCTAAATTAGAAGAAAAAGCAAAAACATATTATGCAAAAGGAAAACAGTTATCACAGGATAAAGACTTGAAGAAGAATTCTGCTGAATATGGCAAAGGATTCATTAACGGACTAAAAAATATGGAAACTATCCCGGTGCTAGCATTAACATTCGTTATGATGTTATTACTATGGATACCGATGATGTACGGATCCATGACGATTTCTCTACTTACAGGTCAAGACGGTATGAGTAATAAAGAAATGCGTGAACTAGACGGCAGATTACAAGAGCGCTATAACGATATGATAGGAGAATAACAATGACAGCATCTAAAATTATACAGTTACTATTATTACAATTCCTTTGCGTATTCATCGTAATACAAATAGGATTGGTGATGGTTGGATTTTCACTCATAACCATCCTCTTCTGGTCATACTTACTGTTTGTGATTATCTATGTTGGATTTTTAGCACCTCGCTGGAAGAAAAAAGACAAGGTTGTTAAATAATAAATACGCTCATCTCTAATTGTAGAGATGAGCGTATTTTTTTCTTTTTTTAGTTTTTAACTATATGTAAATATTCTAAATTTACATGGATAATTTTACACAATACGTATATGTCATTATAAAATAATAATAACAAAATCAATCATCAGGAGGCACTTTATGATACTTGCCGATAGAATTAAAGACCTTATCTATATCGATTATAAAATCAACCAAGACCTAAGAGACTATGGCAGTTGTTACATTGGAAAACAAGATATCAACGAGTTGCATAAAGCGTTAAAAGTCCTTAATGATAGCAATAGATTTCGTTTCATAGTGGGCTATAACGCTGACAATCCAGAAAATATTACCTACGAACGCTTCGATGAGAAGAAGACTGCTCGTGTGTCGCCTGAAGCGGTTATTAAGCAGTTACAAGATACCATCGATACTATTCAACATTTAGTCGATGAGGATAGACTTGCAATGATTATTAAAGATGGTAACTCCATATTAGTACAGTCAATTACATTAGATGAGTTCACAATAGACGTCATAAAATAAGTATTATATTTTTTTATATCTAATACTACAATTTCGTCAATACATAAACTGGATCTATATCAAGAATACGGACACAGTAAAAAGAGAATTCTACCGCGCTTCGCTTGCTTGCCTCGCGATTCATATTCTTTTAAAGGACCAAAATTATATGAATCGCGAGGATGTTTTTATGCATATTTTTCTCAAATTCAATTGGACTCATATAATTTAGTGTCGAATGAATTCTTTTTGAGTTGTAAAAAGTAAGAATGTATTCCATAACACTGAACATTACTTCATCCCTTGTTTTGTAGTCACAATGGTGAATTAATTTTTTTTGATAATACTATGAAATGATTCTATACACGCATTGTCATAACAGTTTCCTTTTCTACTCATGCTTGTTTGAATTCCTTTTTCTTTAAGTAATGTCTGATATTCTATAGAAGCATATTGACTTCCACGGTCTGAATGATGAATCAGTCCTTTTCTTGGTTCTTGTATTGTACATGCTTTTCTAAAGGCTGATAACACAAGATCTTTAGTCATTCTTGAAGACATTGACCATCCAATAATTCTTCGTGAAAATAAATCCATGACTGTTGCTAAGTATAGCCAACCTTCTCTCGTTTATATGTACGTTATATCTGCGACCCAAACACTTCCTAATCCGGATACTTTAAATGATTGGTTTAATATATTGGGATATACAGGAAGTTGATGTTTGGAATTTGTTGTAGCCTTATATTTCTTTTTTGTTATTGATTTAATACCTAATTCATTCATTATCCTACTGACTGTTCTTTGTGTGACCGTACATCCTTTGCTTCTTAGTACTTGTGTAATTTTAGGACTACCATAACGTTTTTGACTTTGAATATAAATTTGATAAATATGTTTTTTCAATACATCATGTCTAATTGTACGTTTACTTGGTTTACGATTCTTCCAACCATAATAGCCACTTTTTGAAACACCTAACACTTCACACATCTTTATAACACGAAATTCATGTCGGTGTTCTTCAATAAACCTGTATATTACTTCTGGTCTTTGGCAAAGATGTGCATAGCCTTTTTTAATATCTTATTTTCTTCTTCTAGCTCTTTTAATCTTTTTTGTAGATCAACTTCAGACTGTTTCTTAGGGGTACGTCTACCACTACCAACAAATCCTTTTTCACCTTCTTTACGATAAACACTTAGCCATTTGGTTAATGTTTGAATAGGGATGTCTAAATCTCTTGAAACTTCTGTTGCTTTTCTACCAGATTCTACTAACTGAATTGCTTCCATTTTAAAGCTATGATCATATTTTCTTTTAGACATAACGAACACTCCTGTAAATTGATTACTTTCATTATAGCTTAATTTATTATCAATTTACTGTGTCTGTTATTCAGTCTAGCATCATCTATTTGTTGTCATTAGATGGCTCCTTTAAATTATAAATATAACAAAAATCTACAAAAAGATCTGTTAATAATACATCATCTTTAATTATATTCTCTAGATATTCTCCATGACATTTACGAATTTTCAATCCACTCCCACATAAACACTCTAAATGACCTCTATATTTCTCTTTAAATAATAACAGCGCAAATTTTTTAAATAATTCTTCATCAACATTCCATTTTTCAAGATAATATTCTAACATTCCCACTCTGCCATGTGACCTCTTACCAAATGGGTATTGTTTATATCGTCCAAACCATTCTAAGGAAAAAAAGAACGAATGAAAAAACTTATTTATAAAATTCAAAACGGTGGGTTTTAATCTTAAAAACGATCTGACCTCCGTATAAGCAGCTAAACAAATGCTACCATCTGGATTTACATGTTCCATATCAGATGGAATATCTTCAATAAATAATTTAATATCTGATTGAGGGAAATTTTTATAGATATGTATCACGATGTTTTTGGAGTTTGAATACCTAGTGCTAGCGTAAGATACATCATAATTATATTGGCCTTTTAAAATAAATTTTTCTTCATCTTCACATAGTATTAAATTAGGTTGGTGAATCATTAATTCATCAATTTGTTGATGTAAATTTGTGATAATATTTATTCTCCCTTCCATGGTTTAATTTCACTAACATCATTTTCATTAGTATCTGAACTTACAGGGAGATGTAGCTCATTACGAACTTCTTGTTCAAATTTTCTAGTTTCAATATTTAATAAATATTTTTCAATATGATTTAACCAATCAATCATTGATTCATGGTGTTTGCGAGTCCAACCATAATTTATCACTTCAGAACTATCAATCGGATTTATTATATTAACCCCATGCATAATTGGGATTGCACCTTTCTTATATCCATTAATAAAGATATTAATTATCTCATCCACACTCAAGTTATCTTCATGTTCAACAGCACTAGCAACTAATGATGTTAATAAAAACGTAGAAGGTTTATAACGTTGATTAGTTTTACGCTCATAATAAACATCACGAATTCTTTTTAATAGCTGAACTGATCTCTGTAGGCTAGAACGATAAAGGTAAGTTGGTATTTCCTCTGCTGAAGCATACAAACCTCTCAACTCATATAGTAATCTACTTCTCTGTTGGATTATCTGTGACTCACTCATATGTCTATTACTAATTTGACTAAACCAATCGCCAAAACCTATTGGATTACTTTGCTTCCATTCATATCTACCATCTGAAATTCTTTCAGTGATAGAAATAGACTTCTGATCTATTGTTGCTTCATTATAGTTATCGTATACAGAATAGTCGTTAACCACTGATGGTACAATGTATAATGTGAAACCTACATCATTTTTAGTTTGGTTTGGAGTAGTATCAAACTTTTCTTTGTCAATCATACTAATAACGTCTAAATCATAAATTTTATCCTTACCATCTTTATAAGGTCTAACAACTGTTCCTAACAAAAATGAACCTTGAGGATAAAAATTACAATTCAATACTTGCTCTTCTAGGTATTTCGATATACTTTCATATCTATCATGAGCGTTCTTTTCCATAGTTGGTAAAATATCAATACTTGCTAAAAGCTTTTCAATAATTTCGTTTTTATTCAAAATGATGACCACCTTTATTATGTAGGGAATGTATGTTCCCTCTAATTAATAAGTATGATACTATATAATTTTTTTTGAATTCAAATAATATAGTTTTAATTGCTAATACTACAATTTTCTTAATTTCTTGATCCCCATAGTCTAATATGTTACAATTCTATTAGACTGAAAGACTGGTGATAAAATATGAAGAAAATTAAAGTAGCTGAAATGTTTGCGGGAGTTGGCGGATTCAGATTAGGCTTAGAGAATACTAATAATAGATTATTTGAAATTTCATGGGCAAATCAATGGGAACCCTCTACTAAAGTACAACATGCCTTTGACTGTTATACCTCTCATTTCACCTCTGGTATACATAGTAATGTTGATATAACAAAAGTTACAGATAAAGAAATGACTGATACGAATGTGGATATGATTGTCGGTGGTTTTCCTTGTCAAGATTATTCAGTTGCGAGATCCCTTAATGGAGAATTAGGTATTGCTGGAAAAAAAGGTGTGCTATTTTGGGAAATTGTAAGATTCATTCAAAATACTTTTCCAAAATATATATTACTTGAAAATGTAGACAGATTGTTAAAATCTCCTTCTTCTCAAAGAGGTAGAGATTTCGGTGTTATGTTGTCCACTTTAAATGAGTTAGGGTATGATGTTGAATGGCGAGTTATTAACGCAGCAGAGTATGGATATGCTCAGCGAAGAAGACGTGTCTTCATTTTTGCCTATAGAAGAAACATGTTATATGCTAATTCATTAAGTCAACAGACTGAAAAAAGCATAGTATTAAAAAGCGGTTTATTCGCTAATTGCTTTAAAGTTGAAAATGAGCTTAATAAAAATAGAGAAGACACAATTTCACTTTCTGATAACATAGTGGATGTTTCAGAACATTTTAAATTTCAATTTTGGAATTCTGGAATTATGAGAAATGGAAGAATTTACACAGCCGATACTAAAGCAGTAGCAGAAAAACCGACTACATTGGCCGATATTATTGAAAAAGAATATGATAGTAAATATATTTTAACAGATGAAAGACTCAAAAAGTTTCAATTCTTACGTGGAGGTAAAAAAATAGAAAGAACCACTTCAGATGGACATAAATATTATTATTCCGAAGGTGGTATGAGCCCAACAGATTCTTTAGATTTACCTGGAAGAACTATGCTAACAAGTGAAGGAACTGTCAACAGAAGCACTCATATTATTGAAATCGATAATAAAGTAAGATTAATAACCCCTGTCGAAGCTGAAAGGTTAAACGGTTTTCCTGACAATTGGACTAATACAATGCCTGAAAGAGCAAGATATTTTACTATGGGAAATGCTTTAGTAGTCCCTTTAATAACTAGAATAGGTAACTATATCGAAAAAATAGATTTACAGTATTCTGAAACGGAAACGCAAATAGAATTGTTTTAACACAAACTAAATGTTTAGGTTGTGTTATTTTTTTGTTGTTTGGTATTATGGTTGTAAATTATAGAGGTGATTTAATAAAATTTGAGTACACAACTGCAAATGATATTATCACATATGCTAAAGAGGCTGAAGGTCAATACTTATATCAGATTGATAAAAATAATATGTTCAAGAAATCTAATAAAAAGGGCATGGTCGGGACTATCATAGAAGAAAGTTATTTTGGTCTTAAAACTAATAATAGACCAGAACCAGATTTTGCTGATGTAGGTATAGAGCTAAAATCAACAGGAATTCTCCCTTATAAAAATAAAAAGGACCTAAGGGCCAAAGAAAGACTAGTGTTAAATCTAATTAATTATAATAACGAAGTTGACAAAGACTTTTACTCTTCTTCATTTTGGATTAAAAACAATAAACTACTAATTTTCTTTTATTCATATGTAAGAAATAAAGACGGAAAGCCTGACTATCCCAACTTTGAAATAATTAAAACTGTATTACATGAATTTTGCGAATCTGATTTAATTATCATTAAAAAGGATTGGGAGAAAATAAATCGCAAAATAATAGAAGGAAAAGCACACGAACTCTCAGAAAGTGATACTGATTATTTAGGAGCATGTACAAAAGGAAAAGATTCATCATCTATGCAACCTCAACCCTTTTCAACTATCAAAGCTAAACAAAGGGCATACTCTCTTAAACAAGGATACATGACTTCTTTGGTACAAAAATATATTGGTAATAAAAAAAATTACATTTACAACACCTGATCAATTACAGGATAATACGATTCCTGAACTAATCCACAAATATTTAGAGCCTTATATCGGATTAAATACACAAGAAATTGCAAAAAAATTAAATGTTGAACTATCAACAGCAAAAAATAAAAATCAAATACTAGTAAGCAACATCTTTGGTGTAAAAAAGACGAATCTGAATGATATCGAAGAATTTTCAAAAGCTAATATAAAATTTAAAACTATAACAGCTAATATGAATGGTTCAATACCAGAAAGTATGTCATTCGAGAATTTAGATTTTGATGATATTTATCATAATTCATGGGAAGAATCAATTTTAAGAGATAATCTGAGTTCAATAAAATGGTTATTTATTGTTTTCCAGAAAGATGAAAATGACAAACATTATCTTAGAGGTATTAAGTTTTGGACAATTCCGAATAGGATTCTCGACAATGAGATTAAACAATTATTTAATGAAACCAAAGAGTTAATGCTCTTCAATAAGACTATGGAAGTTATAGATGGTAAAGTTATCAATCATCTACCGAATTCTTTAAGTTTCAACAATGTTTGTCATATAAGACCAAAAGGTGCTAATCGAATAAAAAGTATGATTACTTTACCTAATGGCGAAGAAATTCCTAATCAATGTTTTTGGTTTAATAATTCATATATCAAAAATATTGTTTCCGATATATTATTAATAAAATAGTGGTTTAATAAAACCAAAAATCATATTACATACAATATCGTTTTAAATACAATATCGTTTTAAATACAATATCGTTTTAAATACATTGATTATAGGATATGGAGAATCTCATGCAACAAAATCTTGATTACTTAAGTGATTTAGTACAGCAGATTACAATAAAAGATAGCTTTTTTGAAGTATTTATAAATGATGATAAAAAATCTTAGCAAGGATTTCAAGTTTAAGTTAGCCACCTATAATGACTGAGGTGTACACAAGGGTTAACCGTATTCGAACCTGTTGAGGATTGATTGGTTTTAATCAATTAATACTCAACAGGTAACCAAAGCTAAAGTCTTAGCTTTGGAAAGATTCATACAGATTGAGGTGCTTTAAACTTTCTGCCATATTATGATGAGCTGTGTTGTAATTTAAAGTCTTTCTAGGATAGTCATTCATATATTGTTGTATGGCTTTTATGAAGTGTTTTTGAACATTGGATAAATCATGTGCTTTTGGAATAAAACGACGAATCATTTTATGTTGGTTTTCACTTGTCCCACGTTCATATGATGAGAATGGATGTGTGAAGTATATTTCTATCATATGGCCAAATTCTTCATACAGCGATGCAAATTCTGAACCATTGTCAGATGTGATAGATTTGAAGATTTTTGGTGCTTTTTCGCCTAAGGAGTCAAATAAGTTTTTCAATGCGTGAGACACCGCATCAGCACTTTTACTCTCTATTATTTCTAGTATTTCAAAACGCGTTTGTCTCTCAACAAGTGTTAAGATAACTGGCTTTGACTTGTCTTTAGTTCCTATTACGGTATCTATTTCCCAGTGACCAAAAGACTGACGTGATTCAATTTCACTAGGACGTGTCTCAATACTTGGACCGAGCACTCGACTGTGTGGATGATTATGGTAGCTATTCTGAGTAGAGTGACGTCTTTTTAATTTTTCTAGTAGATCAATATTCTTAGTTTCCATGATTTGTTGATCTATCCAAGCATATACTGTCGTTGTTGAAGGGATTTTTTCTCTTTCAAAACATTGTTCCTTGTGAGCATATGCCACGACTGCTTCAGGTGACCAGCGTTTCTTTTTCATGAGGTGATCTGCCCATGGAATAAATAATGGGTTCTTCTTCCATAAGGGCTGAGCACCACATTGTTGTCTGTTTTGTCGATAACGTTGTTGACCTAGTGAAGAAAAATAAATTTGCGTCTCATATTCATAGACTTTATGTTGTTGTTTTTGTCGTTTAATTTGACGTGTTGTTCCTCGATGAATTTCGTTATTGATTGTTTGAGGTGCACGTCCTAATTCACGCGCGATTGCACGATTTGAAAAACCTAAATTTTTAAGTGTTTCTATTTGAACACATTCTTCATAACTTAAGTGTGTTCCTTTATGGTTTGTCATGTTAGAATAAGTATGCGTCATGTGAATTCATTCCTTTATTGATTTGGTCTGGTAGCCTCAATAATAACATGAAATTCACGTGGCGTTTTTTTGTCTAAAGGTGGCTAAGTTGATTATAAAATCCACCATTAATATTTTCCACTAAAATCATGATTAAACTACGTTTAATCTAGGCTATTTGTGGCTCTTTTACGAGCCACATTGCCAACTTTTTAAGATTCATGGCAGCACAAATAAGCGTGGTGTCCATGGAAACTTTTTTAATTCCTCTATATCTAGTCCATCTCATACCATGCTGTTCTTTTGCATCACCAAATCGTCTTTCTACTGTTTGACTTCTTAGTTTATATGCTTTTTTTATTGTATCTACAAACCTTAAATCTTCGATTATATCTAAATCATCTTGCCATACATGTCTTCGAATTTCTCTAGTAAAACTTCTATTTTCTGTACATTCATTTAGTAGTGGACATGATTTACATATAATAGGATTAGATTTGTATAATCTATGCCCTGTTGGCATAGTTCTTTTAAAAGTTAGTAGTTTATCATTTGGACATATATAACTATCGTAATATTCATCATAAATAAAATCTTTAGTTTTAAATATTCCTGGCTTTCCTTTTGGTCTTGTATAGGGCATTGCAGGTACAATCGATTTCTCAAGTAAATAATGCGCATTGAATGGCGTTTTGTATCCGGAGTCTACTGCTAGTGTGATTGGCAACATATTTTTTTCTTCTAATCTTTCAACCATAGGTTTCAACTGTGTACTATCATGTATATTTCCAGGTGTGACATGTTGATCAATTATAAAACAATTTTTATCTACACAACTATGTAAGCTATACGCAAATTGTTTTTCTCTTTCACCTTTAACATAGTAACCAGCTTCTGGATCGGTAGTACTGACTCTCTTATTTTTAAACTCCTCCTTTTTCTTATTTTTTATGGGCTTTTTTCCTTGCGCTAACCTCTGTTGATTAATTTCATTATTAAGTTCTTCTTGGAAATGTAATGTATCCTTTTTTACAACTTGATTAATATATTTATTTTTATTCGCATTAGCTTTGATATGTGTTGAATCAATGAATAACGTTGAGTGGTCAATTAAGTTATTCTTAATCGCAATTTCTAATATTCTTTCGAATATTTGTTCAAACAGGTCAGTATCATGGAAGCGTCTTGTATAATTTTTACTGAATGTACCATAATGAGGGACTTTATCAAGAAAGCTAAATCCTAAATACCAACTGTAAGCTACGTTAGTTTCAATTTCTTTAATAGTTTGCCTCATTGATTTTATGCCAAATAATCTTTGAATCAGTAAGATCTTAACTAAGATAACAGGATCAATAGAAGGACGTCCGTTATCTAAACAGTATTTATCTTCAACAAGTTCATAAACGAAGTTTAAATCTAATACTTTATCAACTTTTCTCAATAAATGATTTTTAGGTACTAACTCTGAAACAGAAATCATTTCATATTGGTCACGTTTATTCTCGGATTTATTTAACATAGAATCAACTCCTAAATAAAATTTCAACTATATTATAAAATGGATTATTAATTTTTGGTATTTTTTTAGCGCTGACTCCTGCGGGAACAGCATGATTCGAAGACTACAGGCTGAGAACATGCCCGCGGAAAGCATGCGCATAAAAAATGCCGGCAAAGTCTAAGACTTTGTCGACACTCTGACATCAAGTAAATACTTGATGTTTTTTAAAATTAATATCACTCAATAACTTCATAACGGGTCATACTGCAGCTCAAACTGTACCCGAACCGTTATTTACGTTTGCTTCATACATTGATAAGTCTATAGAAGGAATTGGAGGAGCAATTTTGGCTACTATTGCTATTTTATTTCCAGTATTTCTTTTGTTGTTTGGAATTTTGCCATTCTGGGATAATATTAAATCTAATATTTATGCTGAAGGATTTTTAAAAGGGATAAGTGCAGACGTAGTCGGTATTATTATTGCTGCTTTTATAACTCAATTTGGACTTCAAAGATTACATCAGAATTAGATTTTAATTTAGCCAGCTCATTGTTCATATTATTAATTTATTTTAAATTTTCTCTTGGGCTATTGTTTTGATAGGTATTATTTTAGGTATTCTATTTTATTACTATAAACGATAATTAAAATACTTATACTCTATATACACTCCTCTTATTTAATAATTAAGGGGAGTATATTATTTATCTAAATGTCTGTATAATGTGGCTCTACTTATATTTGTTGTTGCTTTTATCTCATTTAATGTATATTTCTTACTCATATACATTTCTATAGAATCTCTTAAACTTTTATCATCACGCTTAGGTCTACCAAGACTTTTACCTTCTCTTGTATAATTCTCTAACCCCATACGTGTTCTAAATTTTACAATATCACTTTGAAAATCAGTAATATTATGTAATGTTTTTATAAAATTTTCATTACTATCTGTAATAAAATCTTTATTTAAATTAATTACATATAATGAAACTCCTTTGGCAGAAAGTAAATCTAGTATATCTACTAAGTGTTTTGTAGAATCTGCAATAATACATAAGTCTGTAATATACAATATATCGCCAAAAACTAATTTTGAATTTAATAATGTATTTAGTTCGTTTCTTTTTTTATTATTAGCATGCATCTCTTCTAGAATATTTTTTGTATATATTCCTATTTTCTTTGTTTGTTCAGTAACACTATCATTTATTGTCACAGGTCTAATATAGCCATATTTTATTTTAATACACCACCTTACATAAAAAAGTATAACATACAGTTTCATTAAGGGGTATACATATGAAACTTCTCTGTTATACTTTATAATATAAAGGAGAGAAAACGATGGTTGAAAAATTAAAATCTGAATGGCTTAATCAGCCCAGAAAGAATATACTTGCTGGTATTGTTGTAGCACTAGCATTAATACCAGAAGCAATTGCGTTTTCAATTATTGCTGGTGTAGATCCGATGGTGGGATTGTATGCAGCATTTATCATCGCTACTGTTACTGCTATAGTGGGAGGTAGACCTGCAATGATTTCTGGCGCCACCGCTGCTGTTGCGCTTTTAGTTACACCTTTAGTTAAAGAACATGGTGTTGAATATCTTTTTGCTGCTACGATATTGATGGGATTAATACAATTAATTTTAGGCATACTTAAAGTAGGTCGTTTAATGAAATTTATTCCCCGTTCCGTTATGATTGGATTTGTTAATGCATTGGGTATTATGATTTTTATGTCTCAAATAGAGCATATTTTTAATATATCTATAGCAACCTATATATACGTTATTATAACTTTACTTATTGTATATATAATTCCTAGATTCTTTAAAGCTATCCCTGCACCATTAATAGCTATAATTGTTTTAACGGCACTGTATATGTACACAGGATCTGATGTAAAAACCGTAAGTGACTTAGGCAATATTAAGCAAACTTTACCTCACCTATTAATGCCTAACGTTCCTTTTAATTTAGTAACACTTCAAATTATTTTCCCATATTCATTATCAATGGCTATTGTAGGTTTAGTAGAAAGTCTACTTACAGCTAAAATTGTCGATGATGCAACAGATACACACAGTAGTAAAAACAAAGAATCAAGAGGCCAAGGGATTGCCAATATTATTACTGGGTTTTTTGGCGGTATGGGAGGTTGTGCCATGATTGGACAATCTGTAATCAATGTTAAATCAGGTGCAAATAGTAGATTGTCTACATTTACAGCAGGTATCGTACTTATATTTATGATTATTGTTCTCGGTGGCGTAGTCGTTCAAATCCCGATGCCAATTCTTGCAGGGATAATGGTTATGGTTTCTATCGGGACTGTTGACTGGAATTCATTTAAGTATATAAAAAAAGCACCTAAAACAGATGCATTCGTTATGGTTTTAACGGTTATTATTGTATTAATGACACATAACTTAGCTATCGGTGTAGTTGTGGGTGTTATTTTCAGTGCTATATTCTTTGCGACTAAAATTTCTAAGATTGAAGTTATTTATAAAGAATCAGATAAGCAACATCGTTTTTCTTTTAAAGGTCAAATATTCTTTGTATCAATTGATTCTATGATGGAGCAAATTGACCTTAATATTGAAGATAGTGTCATAGTGTTAAATTTTGATCGTGCTCACCTATGGGATGATTCAGCAGTTGATGCCATTGATACGATTGTTAGGAAATTTGAAGAGAAAAACAATATTGTGTATGTTGAAAAATTAAACACAGATAGCCGAAAAATCGTTTCAGAACTAAGCCAATTAAATGAAAATCATTTAAATTAAGGAGTGTTTTTTATGTATAATTCAATTTTGCTTGCAGCAGATGGTTCAGAAAATAGTACACGTGCAGCTCAAGAGTTACTAAACTTTATAGGTGATTATACAATTGTCACAATACTTACGGTTGTAGATATTGATGAATCAAAAACAGATGTTTTACATGGTCAACAAGGAACTAATTTAACTCAAGAAAGAGAAAGTAAATTACAATCTATTAAAAATTTATTTGCAGAACACAATGTGAATTACGAAATTAAAATTGTTCATGGTACTCCAACAGATAAAGTGGTTGAAATTTCAAATAGTGGCGAATATCAAGCTATCATTTTAGGTACACGTGGCTTAAACAGTTTTCAAGAAATGGTTCTTGGTAGTGTAAGTCATAAAGTTGCTAAACGCTCTCAAATACCTGTAATTATTGTTAAATAATTTAATATTTAGATACATAAATAAAGTCAAAAGAGAACTGGACTTTGTATTAATGGCACTTAATATAAGAAAAGTAATAGCTCAACAAGCTAACTATAATCAAAACAATTATGAAAAATGCAATTTCTATATTATTTTAATAGAAATTGCATTTTTCGCTTGTCCGAGAACTTTATGTCCCGTTCTTTTTTATAACTTTATAAACTGAAACTTATAACCAATATTAATTTATTTAGTTTTCTTTGTGCCATTTAAGACAAAAATTTTATGCCATATAACTCCAAAACTGACAGTATTATCTACTAAATTAATGCTATTGCTTCCAAGTTGAAAGCTTGAAACAGCCTTTTTAATTCATTGAACACCTTTAGGCATAATACTTTTCATATCTTTGCGTGAACTTTTTAAACTTGATACCTTAATACCAACTAAAGTCCATAACGGTTGATAATAATGATGTTCAGCCGCATCTATAATAGCTATTTTCCATTTAAGCTTTGATTTTTTAAAATAGTTCGATACCACTATTATACTAGCTGTACAACCACCCACAATAACAATTTGATAATACTTACTTATTTTAATGATTCTGGAAAACCTTGATAGCCTTCGCTAATATTCACGACATTTTCAAAGCCTTTGTTTTCTAATATACCCACTGCGATTGAACTTCTAACACCTGACTGACAATGTACGTATATTTTAGCCTCTTTATTAAATGAAATATTTTCATTTAATAATTTACCATGCGGAATATTGACTGCTTGATCTAAGTGCCCATTATTCCACTCTTCTTCATTACGTACGTCAAGTATAGATTCTTCTTTACCAGTCATATCAACGCTATGGATGGATTGGGTTAAAATTTCTGATTTTGGTAAACGATAACCTGCTACATTATCAAAGCCAATTAATTGTAAAGTATGCGCTGCTTGTTCAACGGTAGATTTATCACCAATCAAATCTATATTTTTTTCATAGTCTAAATACCAACCGATTTGGTTAATAAAGTTTTTATTGTAAGGAATATTGATTGTACCTTCAGTATGACCGCCATGAAAGGCTTCTTTACTACGAAAATCAAAGGCTATTCTTACATTATCTAAACTAGGAAAAATGTTGTATTGTTGATACATGTTCATACCAAACTGATTAATTTTTTTCATCTGTGCAAAGTGATGGGGTGGCGCTGGTTGATTTGATGTTAATGTTTCAACAAATTTAGATTCATCTGTCACATTAAATGCCCAGTTATTTGTTTTTTCGTAACCTAGCGTAGACATTGGTATGGCACCTGATGCTTTACCACATGGGCTTCCAGCACCGTGTCCAGGCCATATTTGAATATAATCTGGTAAATCTTTAACACCTTCTATAGATTGATACATCTGTTTTGCGCCAATCTCTGTAGTACCTTCCATTTGTACTGATTTTTCTAGTAAATCAGGTCTATCGATATCACCAACAAAAATAAAGTCACCACTAAATAAACCCATTGGAACACTTGAGCCGCCACCTTCATCAGTGAGTAAGAAACTAATACTCTCCGGGGTATGTCCTGGTGTATGCAATAATTCTAATTTAATATTACCTACTCGAATAATATCTTGATTTTTAACAAAATGTGTTTGTTTGGGCATATTTTTATAACTTAATTGCTCATCGCCTGCGCCAGACACATATATATTGGCGTTTAAACGTTTTGCCACATCTCGAATTCCAGAAGCAAAATCAGCGTGGATATGTGTTTCTGCAGCTTGTGTAATTGTAAAACCTTCGCTATCTGCAACTTCGATATATTTTGTTAAATCACGAACAGGGTCAATTATTATTGCCTCTCCTGTACGTTGACAGCCAACTAAATAAGATGCTTGAGATAAATGATTATCATAAAATTGTTTAAAAAACATAAAAGGTGGATTTTATAATCAACTTAGCCACCTTTAGACAAAAAAACGCCACGTGAATTTCATGTTATTATTGAGGCTACCAGACCAAATCAATAAAGGAATGAATTCACATGACGCATACTTATTCTAACATGACAAACCATAAAGGAACACACTTAAGTTATGAAGAACGTGTTCAAATAGAAACACTTAAAAATTTAGGTTTTTCAAATCGTGCAATCGCGCGTGAATTAGGACGTGCACCTCAAACAATCAATAACGAAATTCATCGAGGAACAACACGTCAAATTAAACGACAAAAACAACAACATAAAGTCTATGAATATGAGACGCAAATTTATTTTTCTTCACTAGGTCAACAACGTTATCGACAAAACAGACAACAATGTGGTGCTCAGCCCTTATGGAAGAAGAACCCATTATTTATTCCATGGGCAGATCACCTCATGAAAAAGAAACGCTGGTCACCTGAAGCAGTCGTGGCATATGCTCACAAGGAACAATGTTTTGAAAGAGAAAAAATCCCTTCAACAACGACAGTATATGCTTGGATAGATCAACAAATCATGGAAACTAAGAATATTGATCTACTAGAAAAATTAAAAAGACGTCACTCTACTCAGAATAGCTACCATAATCATCCACACAGTCGAGTGCTCGGTCCAAGTATTGAGACACGTCCTAGTGAAATTGAATCACGTCAGTCTTTTGGTCACTGGGAAATAGATACCGTAATAGGAACTAAAGACAAGTCAAAGCCAGTTATCTTAACACTTGTTGAGAGACAAACGCGTTTTGAAATACTAGAAATAATAGAGAGTAAAAGTGCTGATGCGGTGTCTCACGCATTGAAAAACTTATTTGACTCCTTAGGCGAAAAAGCACCAAAAATCTTCAAATCTATCACATCTGACAATGGTTCAGAATTTGCATCGCTGTATGAAGAATTTGGCCATATGATAGAAATATACTTCACACATCCATTCTCATCATATGAACGTGGGACAAGTGAAAACCAACATAAAATGATTCGTCGTTTTATTCCAAAAGCACATGATTTATCCAATGTTCAAAAACACTTCATAAAAGCCATACAACAATATATGAATGACTATCCTAGAAAGACTTTAAATTACAACACAGCTCATCATAATATGGCAGAAAGTTTAAAGCACCTCAATCTGTATGAATCTTTCCAAAGCTAAAGTCTTAGCTTTGGTTACCTGTTGAGTATTAATTGATTAAAACCAATCAATCCTCAACAGGTTCGAATACGGTTAACCCTTGTGTACACCTCAGTCATTATAGGTGGCTAACTTAAACTTGAAATCCTCGACTTATATTTTTATATAAATTATATATAATTATGAATAAAAACAATATAAAAAGAATTTATATTGACATTGTTATCCGTTTATCATATGTATAATTATATTAAATATAATAATTTGGAATCTTTTAGTGTTGTCATCATTTTTAAATACTCTAATGGAAAATCATATTGATTTAGACATTGCAGTCCAAATTTTATTTTTTACGTATCATTAAGTATACACCATATTAGGATTTGTGATCTTAATTATTCAATTTATTTAGCTGTAACTGAATTCCTTCAAATTGGCTTAAGACGTATGTATCATGTGAAATAATGATTAATTGTGTCATCTTTAAGGAAATCAACATTTGAAGTATATCTTCTTCATTAATGATATCTAAATTGGTTGTTGCTTCATCCAATATGAGGATTTCTGGTTCTAATATTAAAGCTTTAGCTATCCATACCCGTTGAAATTGACCACCACTTAACGTTGAAACTTTTTGATTAAGTATATTGTATGGTAAGTTACACTGATCAAGTACTGTTTCAATGCTTGATGTATAACGCTGTTTATCAATCTTGTAATTCTTAAGTGGTTCTAATAGTGTAGCTAATACCGTTTTACGTTGATTTAAGGTATCGCGTTGATATTGTGGTACATATTGGATGTGCTTCATCCACTCTTTAGATGTATAAGATTCACGTAAGTTCCCATTAAGATATAATTTGCCCTGATAATCCGTATCTAAGCCAGCGATAATCTTGGCTAACGTAGATTTACCACAACCACTCTCACCACTTATGAGTAAGTGTTGGTCATTAATTGTACATGATATCTCTTTAAATATTAGTTTCGTATCTATATATTTGGTTAGACTCTCTATTTTAAGCATAAGGTTGTCTCCGATGTGCAATCGTAATTAATTTTTTCGTGTAACTATATGTCGGCTTAGTTAAGATTGACGCTGCCTCACCACTTTCTATCAATTGACCTTGCTGCATAATGCTAATATGCGTGGCAAATTCTTTCACTAAGTTAATATCGTGTGTGATAAAAACGATGGTCATTTGGTAGCGTTCTTGTGCCTTAAGAAGGTAATGCATAAACTTTTTAACATTTCCTTGATCAAGTGCACTCGTCGGTTCATCTAAAAATAAGTAGTCCGGACGTCTAATTAATGACATTATAAAGGCGACACGTTGTGCCATACCTCCACTAAGTTCAAAGGGATAACGCTCAAGTAAATGTTCTCCTTGTCTTAAACCAAGTAATTGCATCATCTGTAAGACGTCTTCCTTAATACACTGTTTAGTCAGATGTGTGCGATTGGCTTCATAAATGTATTTGAAATGCTTAGCTAATGTTATATTTTGAAACATATTACTTTGAACATCTTGAAACATTGCATCTGTTTTAGTTAAATCGATGTCAATATCTCCTTGATAACATAATTGTGGTCGTTTCATTCCAAGTATCGTTCTTGTTAACAATGATTTCCCACTGCCACTTTCACCTATAATGCAATGAAATGCACCTTTAGTTACTGTCAAATCAACATCTTTTAACAATACTTTTTCTTGATCTAAAATCGATAATTGATTGACGTTGACTACCGTATTTACTGCGTTATTTTTTTGTTGATGATTTGACATAATAAGGCGAAACCTCCTAACAATACACCAGGAAAGAAGAAGAGCCACGGTGCACCGTTGAAATAACTTTTCCCATCAAAAAGAATGGTTCCTAACTCAGGCGTCGGCGGTTTAATACCTAGTCCTAGAAAAGCAAGACCAGATATGCTGAGCATCATTTTGCCAAAGTCAGCCGTTACCAAAGCGAATATATTACTCAATAAATGTGGAATCACATGTGTTACTGTCGTTTTGAATGTTGAGTTCCCACTCAATCGTGCATATTGAACAAATGGACGTTTTTGAATATCTCGCGTTAAATTTCTGAAGTAACGTAAATAACGTCCTATCCATCCAATCGTTAAAGCAAGTATCAAACCTATCATGGAGTTACTTACTAAACTTAAAATGACTAATGCGATAATAAATGACGGAATAGCCAACAACATATCGGCAACAAACATAATGATTTGATCTAACCATCGTCTTTCTATGCCTGCAATTAAGCCAAAGATAAGTCCCATACAAACACTTAATAGAATTACTATACCTGTTAAACTCAATGTGACAAGACTACCGACAATCAGTCTTACTAAGAAGTCTCTGCCTAATTGATCGGTACCCAACCAATGTTGTCCATTAGGTGACTCAAGTGGGTTCAAATGTTGCGTGTCTTGCATTAAACCATATGTCACTAATACAACTATCAAACTTAATAGTGAACCTATTGCGATGTACGTTTGATATCTTTTCATCACATCGCACCTCTTTTCTCATTACCTGACTGCTGGGTATGACGTCGTCGAAGTCTAGGTTCATTCTTCAAGATAATCACATCGCCTAAATAATTCATTAGCATAATAAAGACGATGATAAAGATGACAATGCCCTGAATTAGTGGATAATCTCGTTGGTTAATAGCATTAATCAACAATTTACCTATTCCAGACATGCTGAAGATGACTTCAAGTATTACGGCTTTTCCAATTAAATGAATGACACTGTTAATTGAAATGGTCATTAGTGGTGCAAATATCTCTTTAATTTGTACGATGATACGCGCTTTTAACGAGAAATGTCTTAACTGCGCAAGTTGATACGCATCTTGATCTAACGTTTGCGCCATCAAATGTGCTGTCATCAATAAGATATGACACCCTTCTATAACAACAATTGTGAAGATTGGCAGCACAAAGTGTTGCCATGAACCACTACCTACAAATGGTAACAATTGCCAACGTACGCCTAAATAATAAATGAATAAAATAGCTAACCAGTATTCCGGCATTGAGGTCATCACTTGGGCGAATCCACGAATTCCATTAGCGTAACGTGTATGCGGACGCGTCCCAACGAAGTAACCAACAATATAGCCAAATGGCAACATGATACAACTAGAGACAATGATTAGCACAAGCGTTGGCATGATAGCTTCCATTATCATAGCGGTAACCGCTTCGTTGGTACTAAAGCTGTATCCTAAGTTGCCCGTAAGTGCATGTCCAACCCAATCGATATATCTTAGTAACACATGTTGTCCTAAGCCAAGTTTATGTTGTGCCGCTTCAATATTGTCTTGCGTAATCGACGTATAACCATGACGTTGTAGATACAGAATCGCTGGATTACCAGATGTCTTCTCAACTAAAATGAAGATAATAAACGAACTTACGGTTAAATAAAGTATGAATTTAATTGTACGTTTGAGCATTGTTATTCATTAACTTTCAACGCTTTATAATCAATTGGTGCATCCGTAAGTCCAGAGAATTTGAATTGTTTTACTTTATCACTCACTACAAATGTCTCATTAGGATAAGCAATTGGCACACCATAATATTGTTGATTAAAGTGTTTAAATATGTCATCAAACGAACGCTGTTGGTCTTCTTTTGATACAGTTGATGGGAAATCGTCTAGCTGTTTCGTTAATGTTTCATCATCAGCTAACACCCCTGGTTGACCATCATTATTTTTAAACACTGAACTCATAAAGTTGTAAGGCATTAATGCATCTGAATACGTTCTATAGAAAATCAAATCATAGTCTTTTTTCGTCCATAATGTATCATAGTATGATTGTGAATCTAACGTCTTCACATTTAACTTAATACCGGCTTGTTTAAGCTGGCGTTGCACTTTTTCTGCTTTATCTTTCCAACTTGGGAACTCTGCAGTTTGAATGACTAAGTTAAATGATAAAGGTTTGCCATTCTTTTCAAAGATGCCGTCATCGTTTTTATGATAGCCTTCTGATTTAAGTAACCTTTCAGCCGCTTTCATATCATAATCGTGTGGCTGTTGATTATCTTTAGTCACAAATTGTACGTTCTTCTGGAACAGACCATTTACAGATTTACCCGCAATATCTTTCGCATCGATGCTCTTACTTATCGCTTCACGAATTGCGCGATGATTTAATACATCATTTTTAGGGTTAAATGCCATAAAGTGACTTACTGTGCTAGGTCTATCTTCAATCGTTAAGTTCTTATTTTTCTTATCTTGTTTGATTTGTTCATCTGAGAGCATTCCTAAAGCACCACCAGAAATATCTACAGAACCACTTTGTACTGCAGAATTTCTTGAGTCCCCATCTTCAATCATTTGGAATGCAAGATGATAATTGACTGGGTGACCGTTGTCGAAATATTTATTTGGCTTCATTGTCGTTTTTTCTTTCCCAGTTTTATCAACAACAAATGCACCTGTTCCAATCGCTTTTTCAAATTTACCGTTTACTTTACCATCTTCTACTGAATGTGGACTCATAATACGCAACGGTCTCACTTGTGTTAATTCATTTAACACTTGATTTGATGGAGATTTCAATCTAATTTGGACCACGTGATCATTTTTAACAACGACCTTATCTAATTTTTTTAACGTTTCTACAGTCGTATCTTTATTCATCGCTTTCGCACGATCAATCGAAAATTTAACGGCCTTAGCATCTAATGCTGAACCATCTGAGAATTTAACGTTCTTTTTCAAACGGAATTCATAAACTTTCCCTGATTCATCAACGCGCCATTTATCTGCTAAACCTGCTTTAAAGCCCTTATCTTTGTCGTATTTAACTAATGCATCATACACTGCACTATAAACGGGCATCGCTGCATCATAGCCTTGCGCGTCAAGTTTATCCGCCTTTGCTTCAGTAGGTAGAGATACCGTAACATCTTTATCTTCTTTTTGACCATTACCACAGCCTGCTAATAAGAGCGTAGCACTTGCTGCTACCGTCATTAATATACGTTTCTTCATTTCTCAGTACCTTCTTTCACTCTTGCTTTGATTAAAAATGATTCTTCATATAATGTTTGTAAATAATCATTCGGTGATAAATAAAAATCGCTATAATGTGTTAAATCAATCACGTCAGGTACAGGCTCTTTCATTACTGCAACTTCAAATCCTGCATCCACAAAGCTATCAACGATATGTTTTAGAGAGTGATTCTGAGACGGTGTGGCACCATATTGATTAATCGTGTCACTCATAAACTGACGACTCGGGTTATTAGTTAAATCCGCGAATGAAGCGTAATAAACGCCACCTGGTTTCAATACCTCTTTTAAATCTTTCGCATGTTGCGGAATATCCTCTATTAAGTACAAGACAGACGTACTTACAGCCGTATCAAATATGTGCTTCGTTTCTTGTGGTTTATCTGTTAAATAGTATGTAAGTGGACGTTGTCCTTTTAATGTCTCTGCCTTTTCCAAAGATAAACGTGCTAAATCGATGCCAACACCTTCTTTAAACGGTGTTGTATCGTATAATTGTCGTAAAAATCCGCCTTGATTACATCCCACATCTAAAATCGTTTTCCCTTCGATATCAGATGTATTAAGCATTTCTATCGTTCTCTCCCAAGCTTCTTGATGGTCTCGTGCCATATCATCATCTGATTCTTGACCTTTTTGCCACCAAACGTCATAACTATCAGTCATTTCATTTTTCTCCTTACTTTAAATCGTAATTATTACGTTTTAAATAATACTATACTCTATCATTTTACACAATAAACTTTTTAACTCATAGCTTATTACTTAGTTTTATTACATTTATGTATATCTGTAAGAAAAATGATATAAACTATAAGTCTATAGTAGTCAAAACACTTCAGACCATTAAAATTATGAAAAATGATAGCTATTAAATTGATACTTGAGTGAATGATGCTTTACCAAAAAGTTTTCGACTAACATTGGTATTATCAAAAAATCTATAAAAGCTGTAAATTTACTAAATTAATTGAGTAATTGAATAACAGAATAACAAGTGTTAATAAAATAATCATAATTGTTAATAGATAAATAAACATCAAACGTCTTAATAAGATTGAAACGTTTTTTTACTTACTTTTTGATTTATCTCCAGGATTAGTCATTTTTCTTATCTACTTATTTATAGTTTATTGTATATTTAAGGAAAAATAGAAAAGAATTTAAAAATGTTTAAAGTTAATAAAGATGAAAAGCAGCTAGTTAAAGCAGTAGTTCAATTACTTAATATAGCTTCTGAAAATTTAGAATTTAACGAAGAAGTATTCATTAGCTCAAACCAAATGCTAAGTGAGCCATTTATCACTAATAAAATAAGCATTGAAATAAAAGATGATTTCAAACATGTTATCAATCACTATGGCGCACATGCTGGTTCTGTCTTAATACTTAACTGATTATTCAACGCTTTATATAAATTTTTGAAATATAATTACGATCAAGAAATGCTAGATGAACAATTCGAACAGGTAAAAGAAGAAATCGTAAGATATTAATATCGCTAAAATAAGAGACTACTTTATTGATTATCATGCTCATACAGTCTCTGAACCATCACTGGCTGATAAAGCGTTTGAAGTCATTACGCAATTTGTAGCACAAAACCGTGGTAAGTTTTCTGATGATACAGCATTAAAGAATATGATTGAGAACTATGGACTAATTACCTTAAAAGATGATTATATCGAAGTCAAAATCATTGCATCTGTATTTAAAAATATGTTGATAGAGAATCATTTCCAAGATGTCAACATTGTCGTGAATGCACTAAGGGATAAAGGATTTATCGAATCTGACCATGATCGAATTACAACAAAAAGAACAGTCAAAGATGACAATGGCAAAAAAAGTCACTTGTCTTTTACCATTTAAAGCTAGATTCAAAATATACGTCTATTTTTGGTCTAGCTAAAGATGTTGAACCTATTAAAGCTGAAATTAACTTGGATAACAAAAAGATGCTTGAATCATGGAAAAAACAGAATGATAATTTAATTGATTTTAATAACTTAAAGATGAAATTGTACAGCAGTGAATAAAATGGATGAGTTAATTGAAGTATTAGCTGACTTAGTCGTTGAAAAGTTACAGAACGATAACTAATCATGACGGGGCTAGGAATTATGTCCCAGCCCCTTTTATGTTAAATTTTATATCAAAACTGAATGATTAAATAAACTTCGCATCATTTAAGATAACTTTCAACGTACTGTTTAAAAGAGAGTTTTAGGTTTTTTCGATTTGAATCACCTGTAATCCCCAGGATATGCCCATTATCAGCCACTCCCAAATCAAATAAGCTTCTTGATTTAGTAAATTATTCGACAAACGAATTATATCATGTAATAATTCTGCTTTATCTTTATGATATTCTGCTTTAAAATCCCAGTAACTCCCTTCTCTCTTTTCTTGTATTAAATTTATTATTTGATGATTTAACATCACATTACACTCCTTCTTTAAATTAAGTATTCTCTTTCGAAACCAATTCTATATGGGCGAATTTTACAAAATAGTAAAACTATCATTCATTTTCCATTTGTCCTCTTATTTGTACACAAAATAAGAACAAACGTTCCCTTTATTGCTGTTAATTCCACTTTATAATATAAATAAAGTAAATATAACCAATAAAGCAAGTTTGAAAGGATAATCACTTTGAATTTTACAAATTACAAATATTTTACTGGAAAAGATTTGATGAAGGAATGTAACTTGAGTGAAAAAATGTTTAAGAACAGTATGAATAAGCTCAAACGAGTTTATAAGTTAGATATCACTAGATACAAATCCAATCCATCAGCAACTAATAGCGGTTACAGTTTTAACTTATTTGAATTAGAGTTATTTAAAATTTTGCTAAACACTATTGAGGACTTTCCTGTTCCTACATCTGCTAAAAAATTTGATGACATAGATTTAAGAGAGGAGGCATTAAAGAAAAATAATAGTCAATTTATTAGCTATATTACTAATATCAGCGATTCAATTGATAATATTAAAAATGATGCATTAAAAGCGCAAATTTATGCATCTGAAAACTATTCTTTTACTTTAGAATGGCTTAGTGCTCAGTCAAAGTGTAATGATGCATTGTCTTCATTTTTTAATTATACAAATTCTCTAGATTTAGATAAGAGTTCAAAATTATATAGAAAATTAGCACATAGAATTGACGAGTTACTGATTGAAACATTAATGGAAGATAATATGACATTTGATAATGATTTTAACTTCAAGCAACTATATAAAGTTCATCAATATAATAAAGAAAACAATCCCGAAAATTTTATTATATACAACCAAGTAAAACCTGATGATTCCAAGTATTCGAATGTAAAGCATGAAGTAGCTAGATATATATCAAATGAACCAAGTATAGATAAGTATAGTGAACGTAATGATAACAAATTATTAGATTTTTTCATTATTGATATATTAAACAAACTCTACCTTTCAAGTTTAAATAAAAGAATCAATCATAAAATTGTAACTTATGATATACAAAATGATGATGAATCGAAAATCCGTGAAAAATTAAGAAAAAAAGAAATTGTAAAATACCCATTCAACGTTAATGGATACTTTCTCGGTATTGAAAATGACTTATTTTCTAACTATCAAAGAATTATTAATACTATAAATCAATATAAAAACAGTACTTTTGATTTACTAAATTTTGAATCACGTCTAGACAATATAATAAATAGCTCCAAGCCATTAATATCAAACGATAAGTTTTTCCATATTTATAAAGAATTTTATTTGTCATTATCTAAATTTTCTAACCTATTTTATACTAATCGCCAATCTTATATTGATGATGGTATGAGTCCAAATCAAGTAGAGAGCTTCTTAAATGACTTGTATCGAATTCATCTTTTATTAGATAAATATTCATTTAATGAAGATATTGAGCCACTTTCAAAAATAAACATTACCGAATTAACGAACGCTTTCCACTTATTTGAAGAAATAAAATCTACTCAAATTAAAGACGAAATCGTCAGTAAACAAGTCAATGATTTATCTAGTTGGTCTATCGCAAAAACTCTAAGTGAAACCTTAGACAATTTAAAATTTCAATAGCACTACCAAGAGAGGTCGTCCATTTTTTTTGTTTATGGACGACCTCCTTATTTGCGTTTAATTCTCCTTTAATATGTATTTAGCAACACAAATTTAATGCTTATATAGCAAAGGAGAGATTTATTATGACTAACAACATATTCAAGCAATATCCATATTTTTTAAATTCAAATGGCTTTTATGAAGTGATTCCACCTAAAAGTAACAATGATGTAGAAAAAATCATCCAATTGTCTAGTCCCATCATTATTGAAAATAAATTTCTCGACCCGTCTACAGGGGTTGAGAAGTTGATTATTACAGATGGAAAAAATATTGAACGTATTGAAGCATCAGATATCTTAACATCTTTCAAGCTACCTGGATTGATTAAGTACGGCTTCAACATCAATGAACGGTACATTAAATCATTAAGCTATGCGTTACAATCGATGCGCCAGTCACTTCCATTATCTAAATTATATACCGGCGTAGGTGTATTACAGTCTGATAAGGAAGGTATGGTCATTTCATTGGATAAACCATACTTTTCAAAAGAAATAGAGCAATCTCAAGCTAATGAAATCATTTGTGAAACACACTATGATTTACAACCAAAAGGTACTTTCAAAGGCTGGTGGGAGATGTACTTAAAACAAGTTAAAGGGAACTTACTACTAGAACTTGCAGTAGTATTTGCTGCTTCTTCATTAGTTACTGCGTTCCTAAAAACAAGACGTGAGGTCGAGTTTGCGGGAACCATATTCTCATTTATGGGAAATTCAAGCACAGGTAAATCGACTGCAGCTGCTTTAGCTGTTTCAATAGCCGGCAATCCTACTAAAGGTAGTAATACTCTGTTTAGATCATGGAATGGTACTAGAAACGCGCTTGAAGGATATTTAAGTAGTAACTTTGGTGTGCCTATCGTATTAGATGAATTGTCAGCTGCAACCTTCAAAGACACTACTGGATTGTTGTACAGTTTGGCAGAGGGACAAGGCCGACAACGCTCTAATATTGATGGTAATGTCAAAGCACTCAAAAATTGGGGCACCACAGTGATAAGTACCGCAGAACACAGTATTTTAAATGATAGTGCACGTAATGATGGTTTGAATGTCCGTACGATTGAAATATCTGAAGCCTTTACAACAAGTGCTGACAATGCAGATGCAATTAAAAGGGCTACATCGGTCAATTATGGCCATATCATGCCATTAGTAGCTGAATATCTTTTAAAACGTGAGGACGAAGTAATTAAATGGTTTCATGCGGAACATGATTGGTTCAAAAACCAACTAAAAAATGAAACGAGTAATACTGGTATTCGTATGTTCAAACGCTATACAGTGATTGCGACATCTGCTCGGATATTCGAACGTGTTATTGCTATACCTATCGATATGGATGCAGTAAGAGAATACTTGGTTAGTTATCATTTGGAGTCAGTTTCAGAACGCTCACTAGCAGAGAAAGCTATCGAGATCATTGTTCAGTTTGTTGCTCAAAATCGTGGCAAATTCTCTGAAGATAGCAAACTCTCAACAATGATAGAAAATTATGGACTTATTGAACTTAAAAAAGACCACATTCAAGTTAAAATGCTTACCAATGTATTCAAAAATATGTTGGACGAAAATCATTTTCAAGATGTAAACACAGTTATAGATGCTTTACGCGATAAAGATTATATCCAATCTGACCGCAACCGTAAAACAACAAAACGTAGTGTCCCAGATTCTAATGGCAAAAAGAAGACTATTGTCTTTTACCATCTCAAGCTAGATATGACTTATGCTTCAATGTTTGGTTTGAGTTCTAAAACAGAACCTAGCATACCACCACCATTCGTTGATAATAAAAATCCAAATTTGCTTAATGACTTTGTTAATCAAGCCAGAGAAAAAGAAGCAAGTGACGATTTAGAACTATAAATTTGAATGTTATACCGCTACAACGCTATAAACGCGTTGTAGCTCATTAAATCAATCGGAGGAAAAAATTATGAACGTAATTGCATTAACACATAATATTACAGATGAAAGATCTGAATTTTTAGAAAACACGCCTATTGATGACATTAAACTTAAAAACATCAAACCTAAACGTATTGTCTCTTGGGGAACCTATGAAGATTACTCTGAATTGGACAGACTCTGCTCAAAGCTAAATATCGAATTCATTACAATATTTCCGATGTTGGTATAACACTTTTACTACTATCAAAGTCAATTGGGAGGAATAATATGGACGAATTAATCACATTACTCGCTGATTTAGTGATTGAAGAAATCAATCACGCTGATGACTAATAATAACGCCCAACACCTGATTGGTGTTGGGCTTATGTGTAAATTCATTCATAAATATATATTATCAATGTGGAAGGAGGAAATACGATGAAACAAGCAATAGGTTACTTACGACAGAGCACTACAAAGCAACAATCCTTAGCAGCACAAAAACAAACCATCGAGGCATTAGCCAAAAAACATAATATTCAATACATTACCTTTTATAGCGATAAGCAATCAGGACGCACTGATAAGCGGAACGGTTACCAACAAATTACTGAACTGATTCAACAAGGACAATGTGATGTATTATGTTGTTATCGCTTGAATCGACTGCATCGTAATTTGAAAAATGCATTAAAACTTATGAAACTGTGTCAAAAGTATCATGTTCATATTCTAAGTATTCATGATGGCTATTTTGATATGGATAAAGCGTTTGATCGCCTAAAACTTAATGTATTCATAAGTCTCGCAGAATTAGAGTCCGATAATATTGGTGAACAAGTCAAGAATGGTCTTAAAGAAAAAGTTAGACAAGGTAAACTCATCACGACACATGCACCATTTGGTTATACCTATCGCAATGGCACATTCACAATTAATCAAGATGAAGCACCAACGGTTAAGACAATATTCCATTACTACCTACAAGGCTATGGTTATAAGAAAATTGCGCAATACCTAGACACAGATGATAAATGTATTAATCGTAAGCCCTACCAAGTACGCGCTATTATCACGAATCCTAATTATTGTGGTCGCGTTATCAATCAATATGGACAATATGATAACATGTTCCCATCTATTGTTTCGACCAATATATACGAACAAGCTCAAGAAATACGGTCACAAAAACATACAAAACGGACTCCCTCAGATAATCAACTTCAGAAGAAAATAAAATGTCCATATTGTGGATCAACCCTGACTAATATGACAATTAGAAAAAAGCACCATACCTTACGTTATTATGTCTGTCCTAAAAACATGAATGCATCACGTTTTGTCTGTGCATTCAAAGGAATCAATGCGCAAGTATTAGAAACAAGTGTCTTAGCGACTTGTCAGAACTTCTTTCAGAACCAACAGCTCTATTCAAAAATCAACCAAACAATTCAACAACGATTCAAAAGACAAAGGGACATAGAAGCTAAACATACACTCACGCAAGAACAACTGATAGATAAACTTGCCAAAGGTATGATTGATGCTGAAACATTCAGGAATCAGTCTCAATCAGTGCTTCAAAAGCGCAAAACCATATCTTCAATAAGTGATACTCAGTTACAAACATCACTACAAAAGGTTATACAGAAAAGTTTCACGTTAAACATGTTATATCCCTATATTGATGTCATTCATATTACTAAAAATAAAGAATTAAGCGGAATCTATATAAAAAATGAGCCACTAAACATCGTTAATCAAACGATACAATCATCAACTGGCTAAACAAGAAAGGATAAATCAGCTATGCAACAACTCAAACAAAAACGTGTCGGTATCTATGTTCGTGTATCAACGGAAATCCAAAGTGCTGAAGGTTATAGTATCGACGGACAAATCAATCAAATCAAAGAATATTGTAACTTTCATCATTTCGAGGTCAAAGATATATACGCCGATCGTGGTATATCAGGAAAGTCTATGAACCGTCCTGAACTTCAACGTATGTTACATGATGCAAATGAAGGTCTCATCGATTGTGTCATGGTATATAAAACAAATCGACTCGCACGTAATACATCAGACTTACTCAAAATTGTTGAAGACCTTCATCGTCAAAATGTCGAATTCTTCAGCTTATCTGAACGTATGGAAGTCAATACTTCTTCTGGTAAACTCATGTTACAAATACTTGCGAGCTTCTCAGAATTCGAACGTAATAACATTGTCGAGAACGTATTCATGGGACAAACCAGACGTGCTCAAGAAGGCTATTATCAAGGCAATATTCCACTAGGATATGACAAAATACCTGATAATAAACACGAACTGATGATTAATCAACATGAAGCGAATATCGTGAAATATATATTCGAATCTTATGCCAAAGGACATGGTTATCGTAAAATTGCCAATGCCCTCAATCACAAAGGATATGTTACTAAAAAAGGTAATCCTTTTAGCATCAATTCAATAACCTATATCTTAGTCAATCCATGGTTCTGTTGCAAAGTTGAATTTATAGTATAATTTTAACAAAAAGGAGTCTTCTGTATGAACTATTTCAGATATAAACAATTTAACAAGGACGTCATCACTTTAGCCGTTGGCTACTATCTAAGATATGCATTGAGTTATCGTGATATATCTGAAATATTAAGGGAACGTGGTGTAAATGTTCATCATTCAACGGTCTACCGTTGGGTTCAAGAATATGCCCCGATTTTATATCAAATTTGGAAGAAAAAGCATAAAAAAGCTTATTACAAATGGCGTATTGATGAGACGTACATCAAAATAAAAGGAAAATGGAACTATTTATATCGTGCCATTGATGCAGAGGGACATACATTAGATATTTGGTTGCGTAAGCAACGAGATAATCATTCAGCATATGCATTTATCAAACGTCTCATTAAACAATTTGGTAAACCTCAAAAAGTGATTACAGATCAGGCACCTTCAACGAAGGTAGCAATGGCTAAAGTCATTAAAGCTTTTAAACTTAAACCTGACTGTCATTGTACATCGAAATATCTGAATAATCTCATTGAGCAAGATCACCGTTATATTAAAGTAAGAAAGACAAGATATCAAAGTATCAATACGGCAAAGAATACTTTAAAAGGTATTGAATGTATTTACGCTCTATATAAAAAGAACCGCAGGTCTCTTCAGATCTACGGATTTTCGCCATGCCACGAAATTAGCATCATGCTAGCAAGTTAAACGAACACTGACATGACATATTAGTGGTTAGCTATATTTTTTTACTTTGCAACAGAACCCTCTATAATATATTAATCAAAAAAGGCTAGAAACACCAATTTCACGGTGTTTCTAGCCTTAATATTTACTATAATCTTACTCCCACTCAATTGTGCTTGGGGGCTTAGATGTAATGTCATAGACAACTCTGTTTACGTGGTCTACTTCGTTTACGATACGGCTTGATACTTTTTGTAAGACTTCCCAGTCAATTCTTGCGAAGTCACTTGTCATGCCGTCTATTGATGTTACTGCGCGTACGCCGACTGTGTAGTCATATGTACGGTAGTCTCCCATAACTCCTACTGAACGGATATCTGGTAATACTGTGAAGTATTGCCAAATGTCTCTTTCTAGACCTTCTTCACGCACGACTTCTCTTAGAATTGCGTCTGATTCTCTTACGATTTCTAATTTTTCTTCAGTAATTTCACCTAATACACGAATTCCTAAACCTGGGCCAGGGAATGGTTGGCGCCATACTAAATGTTCTGGTATGCCTAATTCGATTCCTAGTGCACGTACTTCGTCTTTAAATAGTGTATTAATTGGTTCAATTAATTGGAACTGCATGTCTTCTGGTAATCCACCTACGTTATGGTGTGATTTAATTGTTTGTGCAGTCTTTGTACCTGATTCAATGATATCTGTATAAAGCGTACCTTGTGCAAGGAAATCAACGCCTTCTAATTTTGATGCTTCGTTATCAAATACGTATACAAATTCATTACCGATAATTTTACGTTTTTTCTCAGGGTCTGAAACGCCAGCTAATTTACTCATGAAAGGATCTTTGGCATCTACTCTAATAATGTTCATATTGAATCCTTCACCAAAGTTCTCCATTACCATGTCGCCTTCACCTTTTCTAAGCAAACCATGGTCTACGAAGATACAAGTTAATTGATCGCCAATTGCTTTATGAAGTAATACTGCTACAACTGATGAATCAACGCCACCACTCATCGCACATAATACTTTACGATCGCCAACTTGTTCTCTAATTTTTTCTACTTCGATTTCAACAAAGTTCTCCATAGTCCAGTTTCCTGTACATTCACAAACACGACGAATGAAGTTTCTTAATAAGTCATTTCCGTATTCAGTATGTCTTACTTCTGGATGGAATTGTACACCGTATAATTTTCTTGATTTATCTTCAATTGCTGCATTTTGACAACTTGGGCTGTCTGCAATGATTTCAAAGTTCTCAGGAATATCGATTACTTTGTCACTGTGACTCATCCAAACTGTTTGACTATTAGGTAAGCTGAAGAATAACTCGTCATCTGATTTAACGTTTAATGTTGCTTTACCGTATTCACGTTCATTAGCTCTTTCTACAGAACCACCTAATAATTTAGTCATTAATTGCATACCGTAACAAATACCTAAAACAGGAATACCTAGTTCAAAGATTTCAGGATCAACTGTGAATGATCCCTCTTCGTATACTGAATTTGGTCCACCTGAAAGTATAATACCTTTAGGATTCATTTTTTTAATTTCTTCGATTGAGATTTCATGGTCGTGTAACTCACTGTATACGCCCATTTCTCTTATACGACGTGTAATCAATTGGTTATATTGACTACCAAAATCCAATACAAGAATTAACTCTTGTTCAAAAGCCATTTCCATAATTGTCGTTCTCCTTTAATTAAAATGAGTAGTTTGGTGCTTCTTTAGTAATTTGAACATCATGTGGATGTGATTCTTTAAGGCCTGCGCCAGTCATTCTAATAAACTGAGCTTCTTCTCTTAATTGTTCTAGGTTAGCTGATCCTGTGTAACCCATACCGCTCTTAATACCGCCAATTAATTGATAAATTGTATCTTGTAATGGGCCTTTAAAGTCAATTCTACCTTCAATGCCTTCTGGTACAAATTTCTTAGCTGCAGTATCTTCTTGGAAGTAACGGTCTTTAGAACCTTGTTCCATCGCACCAAGTGATCCCATACCACGATAAACTTTATATTGACGACCTTGGAAGATTTCTGTTTGTCCAGGGCTTTCTTCTGTACCAGCAAGTAAGCTACCTAACATAACTGCATGTCCACCTGCTGCTAAAGCTTTCGCGATATCACCAGAGAATTTAATACCACCGTCAGCAATAATTGCTTTACCATAGTTACGTGCTTCTGTTGCACAATCATAAATAGCTGTAATTTGAGGTACACCTACACCTGCAACGACACGAGTTGTACAGATTGAACCTGGTCCAATACCAACTTTAACGACGTCTGCTCCCGCTTCAAACAATGCTTTAGTACCTTCACCTGTAGCAACGTTACCTGCGATAATTGTAACTTCTGGGTATGATTCACTAATATGTTTAACGACATCTAAGACACCTTTAGAGTGACCATGTGCAGTATCAATAACAAGTGCATCTGCGCCTGCTTCTACTAATTTTTGAGCACGAATTGGTGTATCTTTAGCAATACCTAATGCTGCTGCAACAAGTAGACGTCCTTCACTATCTTTTGCTGCATATGGGAATTCGATTACTTTTTCAATATCTTTAATTGTAATTAATCCTTTAAGTTTACCTTCTTCAGAAATTAATGGAAGTTTTTCGATTTTATATTTTTGTAAAATTTCTTCTGCTTGTTCTAACGTTGTGCCAACTGGTGCTGTTACTAAATCTTCTTTAGTCATAACATCAGAAATTTTAATTGAGAAGTTTTCGATAAATCTTAAGTCACGGTTAGTAATAATACCGACAAGTTCCATATCTTCTTCGTTATTAACGATTGGAACACCAGAAATACGGTATTTACTCATCAATGCTTCTGCTGCGTACACTTGCTCATCAGGTGTTAAGAAGAATGGGTTTGTAATAACGCCATTTTCTGAACGTTTAACTTTTTGTACCTCATCTGCTTGATGTTCTATAGACATGTTCTTATGAATAACACCTAAGCCACCTTGTCTTGCCATAGCAATCGCCATTTTAGCTTCAGTAACTGTATCCATACCAGCTGAAATGATTGGAATATTTAACTTAATATTTTTGGAAAGAGATACGCTTAAGTCTACATCACTTGGTAATACCTCTGATTTTGCTGGTACTAATAATACATCATCGAACGTTAAGCCTTCTTTTTGAAATTTGTTTTCCCACATGAATATAACCTCCACTAATTTATTTTCATATTTATTATTTCACATTTTCACTGTTTTGTTGATTGTTTAATCCATTAAAACATAAATTTAATATAATAGCTGAGAAAGTACCTAATACGATACCGTTTTGTGTTAACCAAGCATATTCTTCTCCAAATGTTTCAAGCGCTTGAGGTACTGCTGTAATACCTGCACCAATCCCGACCGATACGGCAATCACGAGTAAATTGTTTTGTTTGTTAAAGTCTATGCCACCAAGCATTTTCACACCGTATGCCATAACCATTCCAAACATCGCAATCATCGCACCACCTAATACTGGAAATGGAATCATGCTTGCTAATGCACCGAGCTTAGGTATTGAGCCACATACGATTAATAATGCAACCATCATATACATGATTTGATTCTTTTTAGCGCCAGACAATGATACTAGTCCAACGTTTTGAGAATAAGCTGTGTAAGGAAATGCATTAAAGATTGAACCAATTATAATCGCAATCCCTTCAGCTCTATAACCTTTTGATAAGTCTTTTCTTGATATAGGTTGTTTCGTAATTTCACTTAAAGCATGGTACACGCCTGTTGATTCTATCAAACTAACGATTGCAATAATGACAAAGACGATCGTTGTACCAAATTCAAATTCAAACCCGCTAAATCTAAATGGTCTAGGTAATTCCAACCAATTCGACGTTCTTAAATTCGATGTATCCACTAATCCATAGAAGGAAGCGACGGTTGTACCTATTAATAAACCGAGTAATATCGCTATAGATTTAATGAACCCTTTAGATAATCTTTGTATTAATAAGATGATCACTAATGTAAATAAACCTAAGAATATATTTTTACTGTCTCCGTAGTTCTTTTCACCTTGACCACCTGCTAAATAATTCATGGCAACTGGCATTAACGTAATACCGATTATTGTAACAACACTCCCTGTAACAACAGGTGGAAATAATTTTACTAAATACGAGAAAAATGGAGAAATTAAGACTACAATAATCCCTGAAAGAAATATAGAACCGTATAGCACACCGATACCATGTGTATTACCAACTAGAATCATTGGTGCTACGGCTGTAAATGTACATCCCAAGACTACCGGCAGTCCAATTCCTATTCCTTTATATACTTGTAAAAATGTTGCTACACCACACATAAAGATATCAATTGCGACTAAGTAAGCCACTTCTTCAGGTGTGAATTTTAAAGCAGATCCGACGATAATAGGTACCATTATGGCACCCGCATACATAGCAAGTAAATGTTGAACACTTAAGATGAAATTTTTCATGTTATTCTCCTACCAGTTTGACTGTATTTCCTAATAATGAAGCAACTTGGCATAGAGATAAGACTTCTAGTCCTTCAGATTCCAACTTCTCTCTACCCGGTTGGAAACTTTTTTCTATAACAATTCCAATTCCAGATGTTGTTGCGTTTGCTGCTTGAACTAAACGATGTAATCCTAATGATGCTTCGCCATTCGCTAAGAAGTCATCAATAATTAATACATGGTCGTCTTCATTTAAAAATTGTTTCGCAATAACCACTGTACTCGTTGTATTTTTAGTAAATGAGTGAATATCTGTTTGATAAAATTCAGATGTCATTGTAGATGGTTTTGCTTTTTTCGCAAATAAACATGGCACGTCTAAATGTAAAGATGCCATTATTGCAGGTGCGATACCTGACGCTTCAATCGTAAGTACTTTCGTGATTTTCTTGTCTTTAAAATGTTCCGTAATAACTTGACCAACTTCATACATTAACTTTGCATCAATTTGGTGATTTAAAAATGAATCAACCTTGAGAATCTTTTCATCGATGACTACACCATCTTCTTTAACCCTATCTTGTAGTGTCCTCACACTACTCGCCTCCTCATTTAGATTAAAAAAAACACACCTTAATCCTAAAAAATAGGTAAGATGAGTAAAAAATAATATAAAACCACACCATTTTGGATAGTCTGATTCCAGTGTTATTCATTTACTCATAGTCGTGTCGTTTAAGGCAACACGGTAGAAACTTCCAAAGCCATATTCTTCAGATTATATGAGTTTTTAGTAATAAATTATTCATTGATAATAACAAAATATCAGTATTTTTACAATAGGCAAAACCTTATGTTAGCGCTATTTTAAGAGGTTTTGAATAAACTGAAAAATCTAAATAATTAGAAAGTTGATTGAATATTGTTTGATTGTCCTCCACAAGGGTATTTGAGAATTATATTGTATTAACGTAGACAATATTTATTAAGTATGTATACACCTAGAGCATAATCACTGTTGATAAGATTTTTACACATTACAAATTTATGGAGGTTTTAGTATGGGTAAAATAGAAAAATTTAGTAACGAAAGTGATTTACTGCAACGTATTGATCAATTGAAAGAAGAAGGTGTCGGAGAAAGTGACTTACAAGTTATTTCCGAAGACAAGTTAGATGATAACTCTTTAGACTACACGGATGTTAAAGTGAAGAACTCTAGAGGCTCATTTAGCGACAAAATTACTGCACTATTCTCAGGCGAAAGTGCTGAAGAACGTGTATTATCAAGTTTAAATATTCCAGAAGAAGAATTAGATAGCTATAAACAAGAACTTAATAACGGAAAAATACTATTATATGTTGATAATGACAATATAAGCGATACTGAAAACTATGATTCAAATCATCCTAAAGACTCTCAAACAGGAAATGAGCATTACGATAATACGAAACCATTTTCTAGTGATGAGAGCGAAGATAGTGGCGTATCTAAAGGTACAGCTGCTGGTGCTGGATTAGGTGCAGGTGCTGCGGGCGCTGGTGCCGCTGCTGTACATTCAACTTCAGATCAAGAGGAAGATGTGAATGAAACATCTGATTTTGATAAAGCTGAAAGAGAAGAAGAATTTAATCAGCAAGATGAAGTACCTGAAAATGATCTAACTCAAGATGTGGATACTGCAGATACAGAAAAAACAGATGCACCATCATTTGATAACGAAGCTGAAACGGATCGAGATGTAAATACAAATCGATATGGCAATAATATTAATGAAGAAGACGTAGCGCATGATGATGTGGATGATTCAAACATCGACCATCAAGAAACATCAACTTCAGCTAATTTAGCAGGTGCTTCTGGTCTTGGCGCAGCTGGATATGCAAATGAACATAGAGAACAACAAGAAACAGAAGATGACGTACAAGACGATAGAAGAGTCTACTCTAGCGATTATGGTGAAACAGATAATGTTAAAGATCAACAAGATTTAACAAGAGAAGATGAATCATCATTCTCAAGAGTGCATGATGACGACGTAGAAAGAGAACGTTCTAACTTAAACTACGATAAACCAAATGAAAGTGTTGAACCACCAGTATCAGATGAAACAACAACACGTGAATCTAACTTCTCTACTAGCCAAGATGATCAAGATACAAATGTTCACACTTCTGAGCAGTCATACAACAACGACACACAAGATAATAATGTAGGCGAAACATCTTACAATAATGAAACACAAAATAACAATGTAGATGAAGAATCTGTTCAACTTCATGAAGAACGTCTAAATGTAGACAAAGAGAATGTTGAAACAGGTGAAGCATCTGTAGATAAACATGTTGTAGAAGAAGAACAAGAATTTGATGTACCGGTTGAACGTGAAGAAGTAACAATCGAACGTAGACCCGTTAATGAGAAAGTAGACGAAGACTTTAACGCTAATGATGATGATTCCGTACACATTCCATTACACGAAGAACGTGTAAAAGTAGAAAAAGAAAATGTCGTATCTGAAGAAATCGTCATTAAGAAAAATAAAGTTCAAGATACTGAACATGTTTCTGAAAAAGTGAGACATGAAGAAACAGATATCAATAATCCTACAGATGATAACCCTAAATAAGACAATATAATAACTTAAGAGGCTGGGACATAATGTCATGTCCTGGTCTCTCTTTTTATTTCCTCAATACGATAGTACTACCATTAAAATCTTATGTTATAATATTATAAAATATTGATTATGAGGGGTTCATAACTATGAATTTTGAAGTTGTCACATCTATCGATGATCCATTATTCAAAAAAGCATTAGAAATGTATGAAGATATTTTCAAGGCAGAGGTGCGAGAAGACCGCCACGTCTTCATCCATTCGCTTACATCTGATTACATAAAGAAACATTATATATTTTTAGTTGGTTTAATTGATGACACGGTCGTAAGTTTGTCTACAGGTCATTATGAACCTACAACAAATTCAGCTTTTATTATTTATTTAATGACGCATCCTGAATACCGCAATCAGCGTGTTGGCGGACAAACGTTGGAAAGAATTGAAGCAGAACTTCATAAACATGCTCAAGATGTTCATGGAAGAGATGCTAACATGATTATGTTGGAATCGTTTGGAGAAGAATCATACGAGAACAACAGTGGTAAAGAAGAAGCGATTCTGCGTAAGAACTTCTTTAATAGACATGGTTATGAAGTTCAACAAGACATCCCTTATATACAACCGAATCCACAAAAATCATTAGCACCTACACCTATAGATTTATATATTAAGCAATACTTGCCGCTTCAAAAAGACGTTATCTCACCGAGTATTCGTTCTTGTTACATCAACAAGTACATACACGGAAATGAAAACAATCGAGAATTTGTATACGAATTATTAGAATCTATGGATTTATAAGTTAGAAAAGCTGACATCACATGCGATGTCAGCTTTTTATTGCTTTAAGATATCTTTCCATTAATTCATGGACACTTTCATCTTTAGCACCTTCTGGATTTGTACCACACCATAAATTCATATAATCTGGATTGTTTAACTTTTTAGACTGCCCTCTCAAAGGTTGTGTTAATATATTTTGAATCGGATACGGACAAATATCATCTTTAAATTGTTCCATATACTGTATAAAGGGATTTATAATACCCTTTGCATAACGCCCACTAAACGTATTCGTTAATATAATATCATCTGGATGTGCTTTTAATATATGCGCTTTATGCACATCTGGTGCACCACTTTCATGTGTTGTTAAGAATGCTGTTCCAAGTTGAACTGCATGAGCACCTTTTTGAATATAACGTTTCGCTAATTCTGGTGTCGTGATACCGCCCGCTACTATTAATGGCACGTTAATCAAAGGATACGTTTAATTAAACAATTGCTCAGTTGTGAGACGATTTTCTGGCAGTGATTGTTCAAATGAACCTCTATGACCACCCGCTTCACTACCTTGAATCACTATCGCATCAATACCAATGGATTCCAAAGCTTGAGCTTCATTTAAATCTGTTGCAGTTCCTATTACATTAATATGATGGCCATGTAATGTGCAAACGAGATTTTCTGAAGGCTTACCAAATGTAAAGCTTACATATTCAACATGTTTCTCTATAATCACGTTTAACATGTCCTCAAAATTCACATCTATTGAAACATCTTGTATTTGTTTGCTGTTTAATTTTTCTGTTATGGGATGTAATATTTTATTCATAAAATCAACTTTTTCATGATCAATAGCTGGATACTCTGGCACAAATAAATTGACGCCAAACGGTTCAGAAGTCATATGTCTAATTTGGTCTATATCTTTAGCTAAAGCATCAGGCGTCATATATCCAGCACCGATTTGTCCAAAGCCGCCTACATTACAAACTGAAGCCACTAAGTCAGGTGTTGTAATACCTCCAGCCATACCCGCTAGAAAAATCGGTTTATCCAATTCTGAGATTAATTTTTTCGATTTCAATGACAATCCCTCCTAAAAAATTTAATTCGTAAGCTAATCATTTTATTTTTTTAGTTAATTGGTGCATTATAATGACATCATACTAAAAGGAGAAATAAAATGACACACTCAAAGCTTTCATTAACTGAAATTATTAAAAAAAGAAAATCAGTTAAAGAGTTCGATCCAAACTTCAAAATTCCAAGAGAAGAAATAAAAGAAATGATAGCACTTGCTACTAAAGCACCTTCATCAATCAACTTACAACCATGGCGCTTTGTTATCATCGATTCTGAAGAAACAAAACAAAAATTAGACCATCTTGTTCAGTTCAACCAAAGACAATTACATTCATCAAGTGCGATTATTCTTGTACTTGCAGATTTAAAACACGCTGAATACGTGAGCGATATTTACGAGAAGAATGTTGAACTTGGTTATATGGATGAAAATTCAAAAGATTACTTTATTGAAACAATTTCAAATTTAATTAGCAGTGCTGACGAAAGTTACTTTAATGCACAAGGTTTAATGGATGCAAACTTAGCTTCTATGCAATTAATGCTTATTGCGACTGATCACGGTTATGATACTAACCCTATCGGCGGATTCGATAAGACAGCTGTATTAGAAGCATTAAACATCGATACTTCTAGATATGTACCAGCTCATTTAATTGCTATTGGTAAAGGTGTTAAACCACCACATGATTCAAGTAGATTACCAGTAGATAGAATCATCGCTTGGAATGATGATAGTAACGGTTCAATCGGCCAATAAGAACTTTATTCGTTCTATTTGTACTAATACTCTGGGAGCGGGACAGAAATCTAATTTGTATAAAAAGATTTCGTAGTCCCGCCCCGGCAAGGATGACTAGAGTTGAAAAAGCTTGAAACAAGCGTATTTCAATTCAGTCATCTACTGCCAAGATGCTAAAACTGGCTGAGACATGCTTTATGTCCCAGCCTATTTTTTTAATATTGCATTATCTAAAAATATAGTGTAAAATTCATTGCTGTGAGTTTTATTTTTTTACTTAAAAGCTTTACCGCTTTAAAGTGAATGTCAGATTAAAAGAAGGAATATATATGAAAAATTTATCTCAATGGTCGTCCAGTATCGGCTTCGTTCTAGCAAGTGCCGGGTCAGCTATAGGAATTGGTGCTGTATGGAAATTCCCATATATGGCTGGAACATACGGTGGTGGCGCATTTTTATTAATATTTATTATCTTCACATTGCTTGTTGGTTTACCACTACTTTTAAGTGATTTTGTATTGGGACGTTATGGTAGAACATATTCTACTAGCATCTTCAAAAAAGTATCCGGTAAATCATCTTGGAATTTAGTAGGCTGGCTTGGAAATCTAACAGTCTTTGTACTATTTTCATTCTATAGTGTGATCGGTGGTTGGATCATTTTATATATTATACGTACACTTTTAGACAGCCTTGGATTAACGCAATCACATAATTACGGCAACATCTTTAATGATTATATATCTAACCCATTTTATTCATTAGCGAGTCAATTCGCTTTTATACTTTTCACTGTAGTCATTGTCAGTAAAGGTGTAGAAAAAGGTATCGAGAAAGCTTCAAAAGTCATGATGCCACTGTTATTTATATCGTTCGTAATTGTCATTATTAGATCGATCACTTTAGACGGTGCTTTAGACGGAATTCAATATTTCCTACAACCAAAAGTATCAGATTTAAGTGCTGAAGGTATACTATACGCCTTAGGACAATCGTTCTTCGCATTATCACTAGGAACATGTGGTATGATGACATACGCTTCATATTTAGATCGTAAAACAAACATCGTCAAAAGTGCGAATGCCATTGTGTGGATGAATATTGCTGTATCAATAGCAGCAGGGTTAGCCATCTTCCCATCTATTTTCGCATTTGGATTAGAACCTAACCAAGGACCAGGATTATTATTTATCGTCCTTCCACAAGTATTTGATCAAATGTTTGTCGGTCAATTGTTCTATTTACTATTTTTAATATTATTTTTATTCGCAGCCATTACATCTTCAATTTCGTTATTAGAATTGAACATCTCAAATATTACTAAAAATAATAATGATAATAGAAAAAAATGGTCATATATCATTGGTATATTAGTCTTTATATTCGGGATACCATCAGCACTTTCAAACGGATTACTCCAAGACTTTACATTCGGTGTCGGTACATTCTTCGATAATATGGATTACTTAGTCGCGAATATCTTAATGCCAATAGGTGCATTAGGCGTAACCATCTTTGTGGGTCATATATTCAATAAAGAAATCATTATGGAAGAATTAAATATGAGCGATACTAAAAAAGGAAGACTCTTTGTAAATACATGGTATTTCTTAGTTAAATTTGTACTTCCAATTATCATCATCGCCGTATTTATCGGACAATTAATTTAAATAGAGAAAAGAAGAAGCCGTTCAATTTTTTGGGAATTGAACGGCTTTTTTATGTAGTTCGGATGGACTTGGATGATCTCTTGGCTTTATTCAGGACTTAAGCCACGACTTGGAATATCTCTTGGCTTTATTCGGGACCTAAGCCACGACTTGACTCATCTCTTGGCTTTATTCAGGACTTAAGCCATGACTGTACTGAACCCAAAAATCTAAACCTTAATTAGTATATTATTTCAAAGGTTTGTCTCCTGTAATTTTTGGGAGATAAGCCTTTTAATTTTGATTTGATTCTTTCGTTATTATAAAAATCGATATATCGATGAATAGCTTGTTCAAGGTCCTGAAAATCTTTAAATTCTTGGCCATAATACATTTCTTGTTTAAGTAACCAAAAAAAGTTTTCCATAACTGAATTATCTAGACAATTACCTTTTCTAGACATACTCTGAAATATTTTATGGTCTTTTAATAATCTAGTGTATTGTGAATGTTGATAATGCCAGCCTTGATCTGAATGAATCGTTAAACGATGATCTAGGTTTGGACGACGCTTTATCATTTCTTTTAATGGATTGATGACTATATCTAATGTAGGACGACTTGAGATTTTAAAGCTGATAATCTCTGAACTATATAAGTCCATAAAAGGTGATAAATATAATTTCTGACCATTCATTAATTTGAACTCTGTAATATCTGTTACGACTTTTTGAAATGGGAGACTTGTTTTAAATCTACGATTTAATATATTTTGAGCTACTTTACCAACTTTACCTTTAAAGGAACGATACTTACGACCTCTATGTGTGAACTTTGTACAAGTTAGATTATGTTCTTTCATAATTCTTAGTACTTTTTTATGATTTACGATAAGACCTCTATTTCTTAGTGCTTGTGTAACACGACGATAACCATAGGTATGGTTTGATTCTTCACATATTTCTTTTATTACTTGAATCAATGTTTCATCTTTATCAGCTTTACTAAATTTATTTATCCAATAATAGTATACAGATTTAGCTATTTGAGCGACTTTAAATAAGATACTTAATCGTATATTATATGTTTCATTTAGTTCCTTAATGACCTTTACTATTTCTGATTTTTGCTTCCGTAAATGTCGGTCAAGGCTTGTAACTTTTTTTGATAGGCTATACCTGCCTTTAACGTCTCATTTTCATTTCTAAGTCTTTCAAGTTCTTCACGTTCATTTTCATTTAAAGGTAAATTTTTATTATCTGATTTAGATCGTTTTTTAGTCATAGTGTGAGATCGTCCCTTTTGTTTATTATCTATATCAAGACGACACTTTTCATCAAATTGATGTTGCCAATTGGCAATGATAATAGGATTAATAATTCTAAAGTGATTCGCAGTATCTTGATAAGACAACATATTTTCTTGTCTAAATTTTAAAACAGATAATTTAAATTCGCTAGTATAAACAGTATTTCTACTTTTTATTTCTAAACCTTCTTCTCCAAACTCTTTATATTGATTGACCCAAATCCGAAGGACAGACCAACTTGAAATACCATATTTTAAAGCAATTGTTCTATAACTTTGATGTCCTTCTAAATATTCTTTTACAAGTTTTAGTTTGAATTTAAATTCATATTTTTTCCTCATTAGAATGCACCCCAATATTTTGATTTGTTTAGTTCAAATATTTGGGTTCACATCAGACTTGGCTCATCTCTTGGCTTTATTCAGGACTTAAGCCAAGACTTGAACGATTTCTCATCTCAGCAACCTCTTTAACTCACGTCTTCCCTTCTATATCAATCCTATCCACTTCCAATATGTCATGCTGAACAAGATAATTAATAAGTATCCAATGACTGTGAGTGGTACGCCTGTTTTAATAAAGTCTTTAACGGTAAATGTTTCTGTACCGTAAGCCAGCATATTTTGTGGTGAACTAACTGGCAATAAGAAACCGAAGCTAATCACGAATTGTTGTATAAGTACAAATCCGATAGATTGATCTCCTAAATTTAATGTTTGTGTTAGGGCTATAAACACAGGGATTAATGCTGAAGATAAACTCGTAGCACTCGCAAATCCTAAATGTATTAAAATATTAAATATTGAAATGAGTGCAATGGTTGCGATTAGTGGCATATGATTAAGTCCCATTAATCCAAATGTTTTATCACTTAACCATTGTGCCGCTGTTGTTTCCAACAATACTGTTCCTAGTGAGATACCGATTCCAAATACGATAACTGTACCCCAAGGAATTTTCTTCTCAACATCTTCCCAAGTAAAGACACCGATTTTAGGTGTTAACATAATTGCTAATGCGATGATTGTTATAGACGATGAATCAATAGGATGAAGTACTTTTTCGGTAGACCAGAAAAATAATAATAAGACAGAAATCGTAATGAGTCTCCACTCTCTTGATGAAACTGGTCCTAATTCCTTTAATTGTGCTTTAACTAATTCATTACCACCTTCTATTTCTTTCTCCTCAGGTTTAATGACAGTAATCATCACAAAGTATAAGACGACTGACATGATAATCGCCCATGGTGCTGCATATAAGAACCATTCACCCCAAGAAACATCTTGTCCCATTGATTTATTAATAAATCCTATCGCCACGATATTTTGAGCGGCGGCAGTCTTAATACCTATATTCCATATTGAGACAGCATGCACGGCCGTAATAATCAATAATGCTGCTAATTTACTGTTCTTAGATGTTTTAAATGCAGTAATCATTCCTAATAATATAGGTACAACAGCACCTGCTCTTGCAGTAGCTGAAGGTACAAAGAATGCTAAAATAATAGAAACTACAATTGCACCGATAACCATTCTATTTGTTTTGTTTCCTACAATAGAAAGTACTTGTAATGCTAAACGTTTATGTAAATTGGTTACTTGCATCGCTGTAGCTAAGAATAATGCTGCAGCAACGAGTGCCACTGCAGATCCTGAAAATCCACTTAAAGCCATTTTTAATGCATTTCCTGTACCTAGTAATGCATCCCCTTCTAAAGCTTTTCCATTTGCTGACGGATTGCCTAAAGCATCTCCTAAATTTTGAACTGGACTAAATCCAATGAGTACGACGATCAGTCCAACAATCATAACCGCTGATACAGGATAAGTTACGGCTTCTGTTACCCACATAACAACTGCAAAAGCTAAAATCGCTAACGCACATTTTGCCATAACAGGTAAATCATTTGAAGTTGGTAATAACAATATCCCAATTAATACAACAAAACTAACAATAATCCAAATTGGTTTAAAAGATTTTTTCTCAGTATTATTAGACATATCTAACAGCTCCAATATTAATTTTTATTGTTCTAATTTCCTAAATAATAACATATTTCTTTTTTGCATATAATACTTTTCACAATTAATACAATAAATACTTGAACTTTCTGTTATTTACATGTAATGTATAAAGGGAAGTGTGACGGTTGTCTGCCGACAGACAACCCTACCTATTAAATTACTGTCAAATAAAGGATGATTTATAATATGTTAACTAAAGAATTCGCAACTAAAGTAGGTCTTAGTGAAAAGCAAGTTAGAAAAATTGTACAGCACTTAGAAGACAGAGGATATCAACTTTCTAAGACAGAATATCGTGGAAGAGAAGCGACAGACTTCCAAGAAGAAGATATTGAACTTTTCCAAGAAATAGCGGAAAAAGTTAAAGAAACAAATAGTTATGACCAAGCATTCGAAACACTTGAACAAGAGAAAGACTTTTTACAAGTTCTTGTTAAAGACGAACCTGCTAATCAAACACCTGAACTACAACATTTAATTGAAGAATTAAGATTAGAAGTTCAACATATGCGTAGAGAAAGACAAATGCTTGGTGAAATGTTGCAACAAGTACATATTCAACAACAGAAACTAGAACAAACTTTAGCATTACAAGCACCTCAACAATCAGAGGCTACTGCTCAAGAGAATGATACTAAAGTTGAAACGAAACAAGCTGAACAACCACAAAGTTCTAAAGTAGTTTCAGAAGATAAGACTTCTAGTGAATCAGTTGAAACGAACAAACAAGAAGTAAAAGAAGAAACAAAAGTTGCTGTAGCTGAAGAGCCAGCTAAATCAGAAACACAAGCTGAATTGAAATCAGAAGATAAAGAAACTGCTGTTAAACCAGAAACGACTACTGATAAAGCAGTAGAATCTAAAGAAGATACAACTACATCTAAAGAAGAAACGACTGACAAAGCAGCATCTACTGAAGAAAAAGCACCTGAAACGACAGTAGACGATACTTCAAAGCCTTCAGAAAACAAAGAAGAAGACGTAAAAGAAGAAATCAAATCAGAAACTGAAGAAGAACCTAAGAAAAAAGGATTCTTCCAAAGATTATTTAATATTTAATCCCTTTAAGAAGAGGTCGGGCATGATGCCTAGCCTCTTTTTTGTTAAGTTTTTGTAAATTTCCACTATATAATTGTTAATTGCTAGCGTACTTTGTTATATTGAATTTTATATTAAGTACTTGTAATGAATATTAACCATTAGGAGTGTTTCACATCATGGAAACATTAAATTACGAAGATTTGAATAACGACCTTTTATGGGCACATAACAATCAAGTTGTGAAAATCATGAAAGATGATTTAGACATCTATATCAAATTAAATCTTAAAGAAGACAATCATAAATTAGTTGTATTTTCAAATGGCGCGATTGATCCATCTAAAAGCAAACCGCCTGTCTTTATGAGAAGTAAATGGCATGAAGATTTTAATGCGAATTGTCTTTATATAGATGACAGAACCATTCATTATAAACAATTACGTATAGGTTGGGGTGTCGGAAGAGAAGAACGTCATTTCTTAAAAGACTATTCTGAAATTGCGCAACAAGTCACGCAAGCACTCCAAATAGAATCTCAAAATGTCGTCTATTGTGGTTCATCAGCAGGTGGCTTTATGTCTATGTATTTAGCAACATTGCATAAAGGCACAACTGCTGTAGTGAACAATCCACAATGTTACGTAGATCGCTACGATAAAGTGAACGTCGAAAAATTATACACCAAAATATTTCCCAACCGTTCACGTGATTATATCAAAAAACAATACGCACTGAGACTATCGATCACAAGCTTATTCCGCAAACAAAAATATGTACCTAAAATTTATTACATCCAGAACAGATTATGTGAGACTGATATGACTAGACACTTCAATCCATTTTGTAGTTTCTTAGATAAATACGAAATAAACAGTTCAAACATAAAGTTCATATTATACAACAATAAAAAGCTCGGACATAAACCTATATCAAGAGAAGCAACCGTAAACTTTGTAAACCAAGTCCTTGAAGACAAACTTGTCATAGCAGAATTTTAAGAATAACACCACCTCTAAATCTGATATGAAGGTGGTGTTATTCTTTAGATACTATTTCAATTTTCATTCTATCTGGATCTTCAAAATAAACAGCATAATGATGATTACCACCAGCATACGGATATAAATCATCATACAGTTTATTAATATTTTTTTGTTCCAAAATAATATTGATATCATCCACTGTTACTCTGTCTTCAACAGTAAATGCCAAATGATTTAATCCAATCCTTTTACGATGATACCCATATTGTTTAAATGAATCGTCCACTTGTACAAATACTATGTACGTTTCATTTAATTTAAAGCTAAAACCTTCTCTCCATTCTTGATACAAACTATATCCTAGCAGTCCTAATAACCAACTATAAAAGATTTTAGATTTATTTATATCACTAACATAGATCTCTAAATGATGTATAGAACCATTCGTCTTCCAATCACCTCTAATTCAAAATTATATTAAGACAATTTTTAATAATTTCCATATCTTCTATACATTTTAACACTATAAAGAAAATCATGATGAACATGAATAAAATAGTATATAAGAATTTTTCTAAATTAATAAAGCACTTTCATGACTATTTATGTTACCCTATACGAGTACTGTAAAAAGTGAAAAATTCTTAAGTAAAGGAACTCATTATGAAATTCACAAAAGAAGAATGGCAAAACACAAATTTTAAATTAGATATGGATACAAGTCATTTAAACTTAGAAGAAATTATCAGTTTAAATGATAACTTAACAAATTCAGAAATTAATGAACTCTATTTGCCACTCATTAATTTTTTGACAAACAAAGTTAAGTTCCATAAAGATTATTCATCTAACATTAACAACAAATTACATAACAAAAATAACACACCACCTTTTATTATTGGAATATCAGGAGGGGTTTCTGTAGGAAAAAGTACTGTCTCAAGACTGCTTTTAAACTTACTACAAGAATATAACGCAGACTGGAAAGTTGATCTAATTACGACTGATGGTTACATCATGCCTAAACAAGAACTCATCGATAAAGACTTACTTTCTAAAAAAGGATTTCCTGAAAGTTATGATACAAAAACATTAATCAGTCACTTAAAACAAATTAAGAACAACGAGCCTAACATTCCAACATACACGTATTCACATATCACATACGACCGTCTTAAAGACCAATATCACAACATAGACTGTCCGGACATTCTTATTATAGAAGGTGTGAACATCTTCCAAGTAAGTCCACATGAAGAAGAACTCGTAAGTGATTATATTGATTACAAAATATATTTACACACAACTATAGAAAATATGAAGAAATGGTATCTTAACCGCTTCTTACTACTTCAAGAAGAAGCCTTCCAGAAGCCAGACTCACATTTCTATAAATATCGAGACATCCCAAAAGACGAAGCCTTAAAAATAGCAACAGATCTATGGGACAATATTAACGAAGTCAATTTAATCAAAAACATCTTGCCAACTAAAAACAGAGCAGATCTCGTACTATATAAAAATCACGACCATGTTATAGAAAAACTGAAATTTAATAAATTTTAAGTTATTAGAATTGAGGTATAGTTATGAAAATATATCCTACTGAACAAATACTTAAATATTGGTCTGAAAATTATTATAATAATTTTGATTTATTTTTTGTTAAAGATATCCCTTTTGAAAATGAAGATGTAGTTATCACTCTTAAAGATGCATTTAAGACAACAAGTTCATTTAATATTGATACAAATAATTTATATGAGTTTTGGAATTTAAGTGATTACAATTATGTAATCCAAGCTTCTAAAGGTTGGTTTGAAAATCTTAACAGAGATTCAAAAGCTTATATACTTCAGGAACAAGAAAGAGTTAACAATCCACTATTCTTAGAAGGTAACCTCATTACTTCACAGAAGTGGAGTCAATTAACAACAAATAAACAAAGACAGTTTTTCCAAAATAGAGTAGATAGATATTGTGATAATCACGTAACACACCATTCAACATTGCAATTACCCAATCATTTAAGTTCAATTGTTTCTACTTTTCCAAAATATCAAGGATCAAACTGTCTTTCAACAGTCCTTTATGCTATTACTAGTGATAAAAATATATTACAACAGTGGATAAAAGAAGATGCTTTTCTAACATACCTTAAATCTTTAAACTACGAATTAGTTTCAGAAGGAAGTCAAAACGGTGATGTAATTGTTTATTTAAAGAATAACGCCGTAGTACATGCCGCATATCAAATTGATGATAGACTATTCATAAATAAAAATGGACAAACCATTTTTAATCCTTATAAAATTGTAACTAAATCAGAGCTTGATAATGAATGGGGAAATTATCAAGAACACTACTGCAGAAAAAACCCTCTATAGTCCTTGTCTAGAGAGGGTTTTAGTGTTCCGGCAGTCTAAATGATAACAAATCTATTATTTCCCAAAACTATCTGCTACATAAAATTTTATCCCCATTTTTATTCTCCTTGTTGTGTTAATTCTAAGTATAACTTTTTAAGGATTTCTTCTATTTTATCTTGAGTTACCTGGCATTTTTGATTAAATTTTAGTCTAAAATATAACGTCTTCAAGAAATCTTTTATATTTTTCCTTATTCTAAAATAACTTAAATATTCTTCTTCAGATTCATTTAAATCTATTTGATTAACTGTCACGAATAACTCGCTTATCCAATTACTCAATTCTTGATCTGTAAGGCCTTTTTCAAGTAATGCTTCAATGATAAATGCTTGTCGCTCATCTTCATCATCTATATAGCAAGATAAATCAGTATTTAACTGATAAAGTTTTTTAGCGATGACCTTTAAAATCACTTTATTACATTCACCTGAATAATATTTAGATCTAACACAAGTTGCAAGTAAATCTGATCCATGAGCAACACTATGCATCCATCCTGCCCCTTGTACATATCCTCTAACATCAGTTTCCTTATCCATGTAATCGATCGCTAAGTTTATAATCTTCTCGTAAACATCCTGAAGCAACTGATCATGTTCTTCTAAATATTCAACAATGATTCCAATAATAAGCGCACTGAAACTTCTATCCAGCACAAGATGTTCAGTATCACTTTCGTTAACACTACTTAAAACAAACTCACAATGCTCAAGTAACTGTAGCATTTGATATTCTTCCAATTTACCACTTATAATTAAACGCGCAATTAAATCAAAATTATCTTCACGAATATTGGCATTAGGGTTTCCAATATTGGACATCATTAATTTAAATTCTTCTTCTGTTACTTGTTTGTTAGGCAATTCATTTTTATATCTTTCAATTAATCCTTCGATAGTCATTAAGAACACATCCTTTAGACTCTATTATTCATTATTATATTGTATTTTTACAATGAATGAAATGAGACATATTTATTTCAATTGCATAGTATAATAAACTGTACATACTAACCTTACATTTTTGGAGTGATTATATGGAAATATTTCAAGAGTTTAAAAAGCAATTTATTAACTTTTTAAATAGCGATAATCGAATAGTATTAACGAAAGGTATGTTTCATGAGATAAAATTATTATCTATTTTAGCTGCAATAGAAGCTCAATCCCAATATTCAAAAGGAACATTATATGCTCATTCTAATGAAGTTTTCAAAGATCTGACAGAACAAGGCATGCTTATAAAAGAGATACCACTAAACACAACTTTCAAATTGAATGATTTATCATTACAGTTAAATTTATATACCGCAAATACCCCTAACTTTGGCGAATTTGCAATATATTATCCAGTGAATCCAAAAACAATAAAAGGAAAAAACTTTGAAATATTAGTTGATCACATAAAAGAAAATCCCGCTTCAAAAGTATTTATTATTACAGCAAATGACTGGGAGTTTAATAGCAAAGTGTCTAAAACATTAGAAGAAATGTCCGACATAGTTGTAGGAGAAGATTTAAAACAGGGAATTCAGAAAATATTTAATTCTGGTTTCAATAATAATTATTGAAGTTCATCAATAATATTGATAATTATCTAAATATAGATTAAAATTATAATCAAATAGCGGTGCATATCTGCGGAATGCACTTGAGGTTGACTGTTACTGACGGTCTCCTCTTTTTTTAACTTACTATGTAAAAACATACTAATAGAAGTATATAAGTTAAATTTATAACCATGTAGGAATTTATTATTAGAGAGAATAAGTTTCCCTATAAGAATAAGAAACGTACTTGTTACAAGTGTAGCTATATGATGAATGAATTAGAGGTAACATTAATCTTGTATGGAGACTCGTTTTAGTTTATTATTTAGCCATAATATGAATATGCGGGAGTACCCGTAGTGAAGCCCCCAATTCAAGAATTGGGGGTTTTTGCTTTATTAATTGGGGATCGAAAAGATGAACAAATCAGAAGGGATAGGGAGTTAGACATGACTGAGAGAAAACCTTTGATATTGGATATGCAACAGAGATACAATCAGAATTTTGATTACTATTGTAAGACCCCACATATCCAAAGATTTTTCAAAGCTTTAGATAAAATTATTGACAACTATGATATTAAATTCGAGGAAAGGGATTAGGTCCCGCAAGATTCTATAATCTTGTAAGTTTTAAGAAGAAGGGCTATACATTTTTAATGTATAGTTCTTTTTTTATGCTCAATTTCCTAAAAAAATTCACACTCTGCGGATTTTTTGCGAAATTTTTATAAAAATAAACACAAAAATAACCCTCTAGCCTGATTGCTAGAGGGTTATGTTATACGCTAACTATTATTGCTCTTCTTTAACGTATGGTAATAAAGCCATGTGACGTGCACGTTTGATAGCTACAGTAAGCATACGTTGGTATTTTGCTGAAGTACCTGTTACACGACGTGGTAAGATTTTACCTCTTTCTGAGATAAACTTTTTAAGTAAATCTGTATCTTTGTAGTCGATATGTGTAATACCGTTTGCTGTGAAGTAACAAACTTTTTTACGACGACGACCACCTCTTCTTGGTCCACCTGCCATGATTGTGTTCCTCCCTTCTCGTTAAATCTTTATCAATTTATATTCGTTTCAATCAACTATTAGAACGGCAAATCATCATCACTGATATCAATTGGGCCATTAGCGTTTGCAAATGGATTACTTGATTGTTGATTATTTGACTGTTGATTTGAAGGTGCTTTTTGTCCTTGTTGTTGGTTACCACCAAAGTCTTGTCCATAATTTTGGAATTCGTTATTATTTTGGTTATATGATTGATTATCATTACCAGATTGACGTTGATTTGCGCCTTTTGGTTCAAGGAATTGAACACTGTCACAAACAACTTCAGTTACATAAACACGACGACCTTCTTGGTTCTCGTAGCTACGAGATTGTAGACGACCTTCAACTCCTGCCAGACTACCTTTAGATAAGTAATTGTTTACATTCTCTGCGGGACGTCTAAATACAACACAGTTGATAAAGTCAGCTTCTCTTTCACCTTGCTGATTCGTATAAGTACGATTAATAGCTAAAGTAAAAGTAGCAACTTGAACGCCTGAGGGTGTTACTCTGTATTCCGGATCTTTAGTTAATCGACCGACTAATACAACACGATTAATCATTTAATCTCCCCCATTTTATAAGTTAAATTATTTTTCTTCTTCGCGTACTACGATGTGACGAATGATATCATCAGAGATTTTTGCTAAACGATCAAATTCACTGATAGCTTCGTCATTTTCAGACTTAACTCTAACGATGTTGTAGAAACCTTCTGTGAAGTCTTGGATTTCATAAGCTAAACGACGTTTACCCCAATCCTTTTCTTCGATGATTTCTGAACCGTTTGAAGATAAGATTCCTTTAAAACGCTCAACGACAGCTTTTCTAGCTTCGTCTTCGATATTTGGACGTACTACGTACATTACTTCATATGTTCTCATCAATTTACACCTCCTTGTGGTCTATGCGGCCTAATAACTCAGTATTAAGCAAGGAATAATTTTCATTACTCACAATCAAGAATTATAGCATAGAGTATTACTTTTTACAATCTTTTTCTCGTTGATATCAAAGAAAAAGCCAATAGTGCATAAACACTACTGGCCTTTATCTTACACATTAAATCTAAAGTGTACAACGTCTCCGTCTTTCATTAGGTATTCTTTACCTTCTAATCTTACTTTACCCGCTTCTTTAGCACCGTTCATGCCGTTATTTGCTAATAAATCGTCATAACTTACGGTTTCTGCTCTTATAAAGCCTCTTTCGAAGTCTGTATGGATGATTCCGGCACATTGTGGTGCTGTCATGCCTTCTTTAAATGTCCATGCTCTTACTTCTTGTTCACCTGCTGTAAAGTATGTTGCTAATCCTAATAAGTTATATGATGCACGGATTAATTTGTCTAATCCTGCTTCTTCTACGCCTAAATCTTCTAAGAACATTTCGCAGTCTTCGTCATCTAATGTTGCTAATTCTTCTTCGATTTTTGCTGAAATCACGATAACTTGTGAACCTTCGTTACTTGCGTATTCTTCGATTTTTTGTACGAATTCGTTATTTTCTGGGTTTGCTACTTCATCTTCTGCTACGTTTGCTACATATAACATTGGTTTAGAAGTGAGTAAGCTTAAATGTTTCACGATTGCTTTTTCTTCTGGTGTGAATTCTAAACTTCTTACTGGGTTATTGTTTTCTAATGTTTCTTTAATTTTTGCTAATACTTTTTCTTCTGCTACGGCATCTTTATCTTTTTGTTTTGCCATTTTTGCTACTCTTTCATAGCGTTTTTCTACTGATTCTAAGTCAGCTAATACTAATTCCATATTAATAACTTCAATATCATCGATTGGATCTACTTTTCCTGATACGTGTGTAACATTTTCATCAACAAATGCACGTACGACTTGGCAAATCGCATCTACTTCACGGATATGTGATAAGAATTTATTTCCTAACCCTTCACCTTTAGATGCACCTTTAACGATACCTGCAATATCTGTAAATTCGAATGCTGTTGGTACAGTTTTCTTAGGTTTGACTAATTTCGTTAATTCTTGTAAACGATGGTCTGGTACTTCTACAATCCCTACATTTGGATCGATTGTTGCGAAAGGATAGTTCGCTGCAAGTGCTCCTGCTTTCGTAATTGCGTTAAATAATGTTGATTTACCTACGTTTGGTAATCCTACTATGCCAGCTGTTAATGCCATATTTTATTCACCTTGTCCTTTTACTAATATTTTTTTAATTTTTTTATTAAAATCTTGTCTTGGTAGCATGATACTACGAGAACATTCTTCACATTTTATTCTAACATCTGCACCGAGTCTTATAATTTTAAATCTATTATACCCACATGCGTGTTGTTTTTTCATTTCAACGATATCATTTAACTCATACGATTTGATCATATTTTTGCCTCCCGATTAGATGATTATTGAATGTTATTTGGATTATAAGAAACCATTGTTGGAATTGGCGCTTGAATACCTTCTTTATCGAAGAAAGATTTCACTTCTCTTCTTAAAATTCTAGCACCTGATAAATGTTGGTTTGGTTCTGTTTCACCTGCTATTTTAATTGTTGCTTCCCCTGCTGTCACAGTTTCTACACCTAAAATTTCAGGATCTTTAATGAAAATTTCATATCTTTCTTTAACTGTTGGTAAAAATTCATTTAACTTACTTTCAACTTCATCTAAATCTTCTTTAATAGATACGGGGATTTCTACAATAGCCATACCGTTATGAATTGAGAAGTTTACAATCTCATTCATTGTACCATTAGGAAGTATCGTTAAATCACCAGCAAACGATAATATTCTTGTAGATCTCATTCCTATTGATTGTACAGTACCTTCCGCAACAGTGGTACCTGTAGTATTAATTTTTATATAATCGCCAACATCAAATTGATTTTCGAAAATAATAAAGAAGCCTGTAATGACATCTTTCACTAAAGTTTGTGCGCCGAAACCAATTGCCAACCCTACAACACCGGCACCAGCAATAATACTTTCAACTCTTATACCTAAATTGCTTAAAATGGTTGTCGCAACTATAAACCATACGACATAGGAAATAACATTTTGAAGTAAGTTAACCATTGTTTTAGCGCGCTTGTTAGACTTCCCTACCCTCTTAGTTCCGTATTTCGTTGTAAAGAATTTCTCTACGACTTTATGAAGTACTTTAATAATGACGTAAGCTAATACAATGTAGAATATGCCAATTAATATTTGTTCTATCCACTTCTGCCAATTTTCTGGATCCATAAATGGGGCTATCAATTTATGGATGATGTTCATAATCTTATTCACTTTTACACCTCTTATTCTTCTAACAATAATTCTAATATTCTCTTATATTCTTCTTCAGAATTAAATTCAAGAGAAATTTTGCCTGCTTTTTTAGTCTTAGAAATATCAATATTCGTTCCAAATTTTTCTTTTAATTGATATTCATGTTTGACTAAGAAATTAGGTTTCGATTGTTTCGTTTTCTTTTTCTTATCTTGGCCATGAGCATTTAATTGTTTAATATATTCTTCTAATGCTCTAACACTCATATGTTCTTTTACAACTTTTTTAGCCACTTGATCTAGTTGATGTTTTTTATCTAATCCAAGTAATGTTCTACCATGTGCACTTGATATTTTTTCTTCGTTGATTAATTTTTTTACACTTGGTGGCAAGTTCAGCAACCTTAAGACATTTGCAATGTATGATCTTGATTTCCCTAATCTATCTGCTACATCTTGTTGTTTTAAATTCAGTTCTTCCATCATCATCGCATAACTTTTTGCTTCTTCTAGAGGTTTTAAATTCTCACGTTGAATATTCTCAATAATTGCAAGTTCTAACATTTCTTCATCGGTTAAATTTTTAATGATTGCCGGTACTGACTCTTTGTTAGCTAATTGGCTTGCTCTAAATCTTCTTTCACCTACAACGATGTCGTATCCTTTTATTGTTTCTCTTACGACGATTGGTTGTAATACACCATGTTGTGAAATTGACTGCGTTAAATCTCTCAAAGCTTCTTCATCAAAATAATCTCTCGGTTGATATGGATTCCTTCTTAATTTTTCTAAAGGAAGTTCAACAATTTTATCATGACTATGGTTATAAGAAATCTTATCTGTTAATGCCTGATTTCTTTCTTTCATTTCATCACCACGTTATTTATTCTCGTATGTTTCACGTAAAACATCCAAATTAGATTATAACAATTTTGAAAAGGATATGCACAAAAGAAAAGTTGAGTGATAAATTAAAATATTCAGAAAAGTTGTTGACAAAAAAATATACGCATAGTATTGTGTAATATATCAACAACGAAAACAAATAAAATCACGATAAAAAGGAAAGTAAATCTTACACTGCAATCATCAGAGAGTTCCCATTTGCTGAAAGGGAACATTGAAAGAAAGATTGAAAATGGCCTTGGAGTGGTGGCATCGATATTGAGGTGTCAACGGGATCGCCCGTTATAGCGATACAGTATTAAAGTCTCTTTAGCGATGATGGCGTACTGGAATTTGTTCACTTATTTTACTGCCATTATATCTTCTTGAAGGAGACTCGTACTTATAGAGGTAATGTCAGTAATGTCATTGCGAACAAAGGTGGTACCGCGAGCTAAGCTTTCGTCCTTTACATCCGATTCATTTCGGGTTTAAAGGACGGAAGCTTTTTTTATTTTTATTTTTAAATTCATTAGGGAGGAAGGCTATTATGAAATCTACTCAACTCGCTCAAATTTCATTAACTAAAGACCATACCGGGGCAACTACAAACCCGATTTATCTTTCAACAGCCTATCAACATGAAAAATTAGGTTGTTCAACCGGCTTTGATTATACAAGAACGAAAAATCCAACTCGCTCAAATTTTGAAGAGGCATTTGCCAAACTTGAAGGTGGTAAATACTCATTTGCAACTTCAAGCGGTATGGCTAGTATCCAATTAGTTTGTAACTTATTTAAACCAAATGATGAAATCTTAGTGTCATTCGATTTATATGGCGGCACATTTAGACTATTTGAATTTTATGAAAAACAATACAACATCAAATTTAAGTACATTGATTTTTCAAATATTGATGAAGTAAACGCATCGATTAATGAACATACACACGCATTCTTTATTGAACCCATTTCAAATCCGTTAATGTTCTCAGTAGACTTAAAGCCTTTATATGAAATTGCACAAGCAAGAAATATATTAACGATTATCGATAACACGTTCTTAACACCTTACTTATCAACACCATTAAAAGACGGTGCTGACATCGTCTTACATTCTGCTACAAAGTACATAAGTGGTCATAATGATGTGTTAGCTGGCATTGTCACTGTATCAGATGACTACTTAGGTGAATTGCTTGGCCAATTTCATAATATGATCGGTGCAACACTCTCACCATTCGATAGTTATTTATTACTAAGAGGCTTAAAGACATTACATTTACGACTTGACCGTTCTACTGAAAATGCTCAAAAGTTAGCACAATCACTTCAATCTGTTGAAAGCATTGATGAAGTTCTTTACTCAGGTCAAACCGGAATGTTAAGTATCCGTTTAAACAATGCATATAGCGTTGATAGCTTCTTACAAAATATTAAATTATGTATATTTGCTGAAAGTCTTGGCGGTACTGAAACATTTATCACATTCCCATATACACAAACACATGTAGATATGGCAGATGAAGAAAAAGATAAACGCGGTATAGATGAATATTTACTCCGTTTATCTATTGGAATAGAAGATTATGAAGATATTTACAAAGACATACTACAAGCCTTAAAAAATTCAAGAAAAGAAGGAGTGTCAATATGAGCTATTCAAAAGAAACATCTTTAATATTGGATTCCACTAGAGGTAACGAGCACTTATCAAGCAATCAACCATTATATTATTCATCCACTTATCATCAAGAAACTTTAGGTGGCAATCAAGAATTTGACTATGCACGCAGTGGTAACCCTAATAGAAAGTTACTTGAAGAAAAGTTAGCAGATTTAGAAGGCGGTAATTACGGATTTGCATTTAGTTCAGGAATTGCTGCAATAACAGCTGTCTTCTTAACATTGAAACCAGGAGACCACGTGATTCTACCAGATGATGTTTACGGTGGAACGTTCAGACTAACAGAGCAAATTCTTAAGAAATTTGAAATAGAATTTACAACTGTCGATCAAACAGACTTACAAAATATCAAAGAAGCTGTTCAAGAAAATACGAAACTTATCTATGTTGAAACACCTTCTAACCCACTTTTTAAAGTGACAGATATTGATGGTGTTAGCCAAATTGCACGTAAACACGACGCACTATTAGCTGTCGATAATACATTTATGACACCGTTAGGACAATCACCATTGAAACTAGGTGCTGACATTGTCGTTCATTCAGCTACGAAATTCTTAGGCCGTCACAGTGACCTCATAGCAGGCGCAGTAGTCGTGAATGACCCAGAACTTAAAAATGAAATTTATCTTATTCAAAATGGTACAGGTTCTGGATTAAGCGTTTATGATTCTTGGACACTTGCTAAACATTTAAAGACATTACCAATTAGATTTAAACAATCTGTTTATAACACAGAACAAATTTATAGATATTTAATCGATAATGAAGCAATTGAAACAGTCTATTATCCAATCACAAATGACACACATTTAAGACAAGCTAAAAATGGCGGTGCCGTACTCGGATTCAGACTTAAAGATGAATCAAAAGCACAAGCATTTGTTGACCATCTTAATATCCCACTTGTATCTGTAAGCTTAGGCGGTGTTGAAACGATTCTTTCTCACCCAGCTACAATGAGTCACGCAGCCATCCCTGAAGAAGTGAGAGCTGAACGTGGTATCACTAACGGATTATTTAGATTGTCAGTCGGCTTAGAAGATGTCAAAGAATTGATCACAGATATCGATTGGGCATTAAAGGAGGCTACATATGAGTCTAAAAGAAGCGTTAAAGAACCAAATTTTAGTAGCTGACGGAGCAATTGGAACCATCCTCTACTCTGAAGGATTGGATACTTGTCCAGAAAGTTATAATTTGACACACCCTAACAAGATAGAACAAATTCACCGTTCTTATATTGAAGCTGGTGCAGATATTATTCAAACAAACACGTACGGTGCAAATTTTGAGAAGCTTCAAGATTTTAATTTAGAACATCGCGTAAAAGAAATTCATCGTGAAGCTGTTCAAATCGCTAAAAGAGCGAGCAACGATCATACGTTTATTCTAGGTACGGTAGGCGGTTTTCGTAATATCAAAAAGAGTAACTTATCAATTGAAGCCATTCAATATCATACAGAGATTCAAATTGAAACACTTGTTAATGAAGGTGTAGATGGTATTTTATTTGAAACATACTACGATTTAGAAGAATTGCTTGCTGTCTTAAAAGATACAAAAGCAAGATACGACATTCCGATTATTGCTCAACTAACAGCTAGTAATACAAATTATTTGAGAAATGGCACACCTATACCAGATGCATTAGAAACATTAGTGAAAGCCGGTGCAGATGTCGTTGGTTTAAATTGTCATCACGGTCCATATCATATGATTAAGACATTTAAACATATTGACTTACCTGATCATGCTTACCTTTCTTGTTATCCAAATGCAAGTTTGCTGGATTTAGAAGACAACGACTTGAAATACAATAACAACTCAGATTACTTTTCAGATGCAGCTAAAGAGCTCGTTAACCAAGGCGTGAGATTAATAGGTGGATGTTGTGGTACAACACCAGAACATATTAAAAAAATAAAGAATGTCGTCAAAGATTTAAAGCCTATCAAGCACAAAAATGTTATACCAATCGAAACAAAACAGTACAAAAAGCAAAATAAAGAAGAACCTAGTATTAAAGAGCTTGTTCAACAAAGACCAACCGTTATTGTTGAATTAGATACACCTAAACATTTAGATACGAATAAATTTTTCAATGGGATACAAGCTCTAGAAGATGCAGGTGTAGATGCAGTCACACTTGCTGACAATTCCCTAGCAAGCGTAAGAATTTCTAACATTGCCGCAGCAAGTATCATTAAACAAAAGTATAAAATTAGACCACTCGTACACTTAGCTTGCCGTGATAGAAACTTAATCGGCTTGCAATCTCATCTAATGGGACTTTCGTTACTTGGCATTAATGACATACTAACGATTACGGGTGACCCTTCTAAAGTGGGTAACTTCCCAGGCGCAACAAGTGTATTCGACGTTAATTCTAGCGGATTAGCTGAAATCATTACACAGTTTAATCAAGGTATAAACGCAGATGGAGATACATTGAGAAGCAATACCAACTTCTCTGTTGCAGGTGCATTCAATCCAAATGTAAGACGACTAGAACCAGCAGTCAAAAGATTAGAAAAAAAGATTGAATCTGGAATGGAATACTTTATTACACAACCGATTTATGAACCTGAAAGAGTTAAAGAAATATATGAAGCAACCAAACATATAGACGCCCCGATTTTCATTGGTATTATGCCAATTACGAATTACAATAACGCACTCTTCTTACACAACGAAGTACCTGGTATTAAACTATCAGATACGGTGCTAAACGCCTTTGAAAAAGTCAAAGATGACAGAGATGCTACAAGAGAACTCAGTATTAATTTGAGTAAACAATTGATTGATGCAGTACACCAATATTTTAATGGACTGTACTTAGTTACACCATTTTTAAAATATGATTTAACAGTTGAATTAGCAAATTATTCAAAACTAAAAACTGGAACACAAACCAAGGAGGCAATATTATGACAATTAAAACATCAAATTTAGGATTCCCAAGACTAGGTAAGAAAAGAGAATGGAAAAAAGCCATCGAAAGTTACTGGGCTAAAAAAATAGATAAAGCCGAATTAGATCAAACGTTGCAGGATTTACACAAAGAAATTTTAACAATTCAGAAAGACCATCACGTTGATCATATCCCTACTGGTGACTTCTCACTTTATGATCACGTGTTAGATACATCATTACTATTTAACATTATTCCAGAACGTTTCCAAGGACGTTCTGTAGATGACGATTTATTATTCGATATTGCACGTGGTAACAAAGATCATGTTGCAAGTGCGTTAATCAAATGGTTCAACACAAACTATCACTACATCGTACCTGAATGGGACAACGTGTCACCTCAATTAAATAACAATGTGTTACTTGAGAAATTCAACTTCTCTAAAGAAGTTGGTGTAACATCTCACCCAGTTATTCTTGGTCCTGTTACATACGTAGCCTTATCTAAAGGTGGAGACCAAAGTTTCGACGAAAAAGTAAGAACACTTTTACCATTATATAAAGACGTATTCGAGCAATTAACTGAAGCTGGCGCTGAATACATCCAAGTAGATGAGCCAATTCTCGTAACAGACGGTGCAGCTGATCTTCAAGATATTACGAAAGAAGCATATGAATTCTTTAACGAAGCGGCACCTGCTGCGAAACTTGTCTTACAAACATATTTCGAACGCGTAGATTTAAACTTTGTTGGTCAATTACCAGTCTATGGATTCGGTTTAGACTTTGTACATGACAATGGTTTCAACTTACAACAAATCAAAGATGGCTTATTCCCTAAAGAAAAAGCTTTATTCGCTGGTATCGTTGATGGTAGAAATGTTTGGTCAACTAATATTGAAGAGAAGAAAGCTTTAATCGAAACATTACAATCTTATACAGATGAATTAGTGATTCAACCATCTTCTTCATTATTACATGTACCAGTTACTTTAGAAGAAGAAACATTAGACGACTCAGTTCGTGAAGGCTTAAGCTTTGCGACTGAAAAATTAGACGAACTATATGCTTTAAAACAATTATTTAACGAAAATGATGACACTTTATATAACGAATTAAAAGCGCAATATGAACGCTTTGAAAGTCAATCATTCAAACAACTAGAATATGACTATGACTCAGTTAAATCAGAACGTACTACACCATTTAAAGAAAGAAAAGTCTTACAAAATCAAGTATTAAATTTACCAGACTTACCAACAACAACGATTGGTTCATTCCCTCAATCAAGAGAAGTACGTAAATACCGTGCTGATTGGAAAAACAATCGTATTTCAGATGAAAAATACGAAGAATTCGTACAAAATGAAATTAAACGTTGGATTGAAATTCAAGAAGAAATCGGATTAGACGTATTAGTACACGGTGAATTTGAACGTAATGACATGGTTGAATTCTTCGGTGAAAAGCTAAACGGATTCTTAGTAACTAATTTTGGTTGGGTTCAATCATATGGTTCTCGTGCCGTTAAGCCACCAATCATTTACGGAGATGTTAAATGGACAGCTCCATTAACAGTTAAAGAGACATTATATGCTCAAAGTTTAACTGACAAACCTGTTAAAGGTATGCTTACAGGTCCAGTTACAATTTTAAACTGGTCATTCGAACGTGTGGATATTCCACGTAGCGAAGTTCAAGATCAAATCGCATTAGCAATTAATGAAGAAGTTCTAGCACTTGAAGAAGCGGGTATTAAAGTCATCCAAGTAGACGAACCAGCATTGCGCGAAGGCTTACCTTTACGTTCTGAATACCATGAAGATTATTTAAATAAAGCTGTACATTCATTCAAATTATCAACTTCTTCAGTACAAGATTCAACACAAATTCATACACATATGTGCTATTCACAATTTGGTCAAATCATCCATGCGATCAAATCATTAGATGCTGATGTTATCTCAATCGAAACTTCAAGAAGTCATGGTGACTTAATCAAAGACTTTGAAGATATCACATATGACTTAGGTATCGGTTTAGGTGTATACGATATTCATAGCCCTCGTATACCTACAGAGGAAGAGATTACAGTTGCAATCAATAGAGCACTTCAAGAAATTGACCGTTCTCTATTCTGGGTAAACCCTGACTGCGGATTGAAGACAAGACAAGAAGAAGAAGTAAAACAAGCTTTAACTGTATTAGTCAATTCAGTAGAAAAATTACGTCAAGACAATACAGTTAAACAACCTAACTAATAAATGAGGTGATGTTATGTCATATCCATTATGGAACACGCTAAATCAACTGAAAGAATATAAATGGGTAGATTTAACGCATACATTTGATTCAGAATCTCCACATTTTTCAGCTTTTGAAAATGCAGAAACAAAAACATTGTATAAAGTTAAAGACGACGGTTTCTTTGCCCAATCATGGCAATTTCCTACACAATATGGCACGCATATAGATGCACCGATACATTTTGTAGAACATAAACGATATTTACATGAACTCGGTTTATAAGAAACAGTCTTACCTTTAATCGTGTTAGATTTTTCAAAAGAAGTAGCCCAAGATTCAGATTTCATACTAACGAAAGAACACATCCTTCAATGGGAATCTGAAAATGGAACAATTGAAAGTGGAACGTTTGTCGCATTTAGAAGTGACTGGTCAAAGAAATGGCCAGATAAAGAGCAATTTGAGAACAAAGACAAAGATGGTCATGAACATCTCCCAGGATGGTCATTAGACGCACTTAAATACTTATTTGAAGAGAGAAAAATCAAGTCAATCGGACATGAAACATTTGATACTGATGCTTCAGTAGACATCCGTAAAAATAATGACATTGTCGGTGAACGATACGTAATTGGTTTAGATACTTTTCAAATAGAACTGTTAACCGGATTAGATGAACTACCAACACGTGGTTCAGTTATATTAGCCATTAGCCCTAAACCTAAAAATGCACCCGGATTCCCTGTCCGAGCATTTGCTATTACCCCTAAATAATAGCACTGCCATATGATATTTTTGAGCGAGTATCATATGGCAGACTACCTTCCCTATATTAAATATATAATAAGCACCTTTCGATGGAGATCGAAAGGTGCTTTTACTGTTTAATATTTAGATACGGGTGATCCTCCGATTTGATAATCTATTTCTATCGCATTTTCACTATTTTTACGATATAAATAATAGAAATACATAGACCATAAAATCGTCAAACCAGCTGATAACCAATAACTAAGCGATAAATCCATCCCAAATCCTATTGGTTGGCTTAATATATATGTGAATATATTCCACGTCATGAATAAAGCAGGTATTAAAGCGACATAGAAATTCTTTTTAGATAGTAATAAATACATAGCGCCTATCCATAGAGCGATAACAGCTGTTGTTTGGTTTGCCCATGAGAAGTATCTCCAAAGTATTGTGAAATCTACTCTCGTTAAAATAAAACTAATAACAAACATCGGTATCGCAATTGCGAAGCGATTCATTACTTTTTTCTGACCGAAATTAAAGTAGTCAGCCAAAATCATTCTCGCACTTCTAAATGAAGTATCACCACTTGTTATTGGTAATACAATAACACCTAATATCGCTAATGTTCCAAATACAGAACCTAATAACATAGTAGAAGCCTCACTCACTACAAGCGCCGCTTCACCTTTCGCTAACACTTCTTGTAGACCACCATAGCCACCAAATAAACTCATAGCAGCCGCAGCCCAAATCATCGCAATAATACCTTCAGCAATCATCATACCGTAGAATATTTTACGACCATTTTTCTCATTATTCGTCGTTCTAGAAATAATCGGTGATTGTGTCGCATGGAAACCAGATAAGGCACCACAAGTAATCGTAAAGAATAATAAAGGAAAAATTGGCGCCGAATCAGGATGCATATTTTTCAATGTTAATTCTGGAATTTCGGCACCAGTCATAAGTAATCGTATAAAGATTCCTATTGCAGAAATCATTAAGATAAATCCAAATATCGGATAAACTTTACCAATAATTTTATCGATAGGTATCACTGTTGATAAGAAATAATATAAGAAAATAACAAAAATAATAATACCTAAAGCCACTTTACCATCCATTAAAGAATGTAATAGTAATGCCGGACTCGTAACAAATACAGTACCTGTTAGTAACAATAGCAATAGTGTAAAGACGTTCACGAGATGTTTCATCACATTACCTAAAAACTTACCAGCTAATTCAGGTAAATGAGCACCCTTATTACGTATAGAAATCATACCTGTTAAATAATCATGAACAGCACCAGCAAATATAGACCCTAACACAATCCAAATAAAAGCAACTGGTCCATATAAAGCACCCATAATCGGTCCAAATATCGGTCCAACCCCTGCAATATTTAACAATTGAATCAATGAGTTCTTATTTGTCGACATCGGAACAAAATCAATATTATCCCTTTGATCATGAGCAGGCGTCGGACGTTCTTCTTTAACACCAAACATTTTTTCAATATACTTGCCATATGTAAAATAACCTATAACTAATAAAACGATAGAAACTAAAAATGTAATCATTAAAATCCCCCTTTTAAAATGAAAACGTTTACATAAAAGTATAAATGAGATTTTTACAAATAACAATAATATATCGGAAATTTACAGAAATTCTGTATGTAAACATAAAAAAGAGTTCAGGATATTGTTTAATATCCCAAACTCTATATATTATTTCTTCTTATAAACTTTAATCGTAATTTCATAGAAGTCTTTATGTTCTTCATCAATTCGCTTGATTTTAATACCTTCTTTTTCAACATTTTTAATGCTTTGTCCGAGTGTATCAAGTGCTTCTGTGATATCTTGTTCGAATTGAAATTGTTTTGCTTTTACTTTTTCAGACCCGCGTATTTTCTTAACGCGATCTTCTGTTTGTTTAACGTTTAAGTTCTGAGATTGTATGGATGTTAAGACTTCTTGTTGCCCTTCATCATCTAAACCTAACAATGCTCTTGCATGTCTTTCTGTTATTTCACCTTTTTGCAATGAAATAATAATAGGTTCTGATAATTTGAGCAGTCTTAATTTATTGGCTATAAATGATTGGCTCTTACCCATACTAACTGCTAAGTCATGTTGTGTAATGTCTTCTAAATCCAACAATTTCTTATAGGCTTCCGCTTCTTCTATAGCTGATAAATTTTCTCTTTGTATATTTTCAATCAGTGCAACGGCTGCTGTTTCTTTGTCATTTAATGGTTTAATAATAACTTCAGTTTCTGGTAAATCGTTATATTTCATTGCACGAAATCTTCGCTCACCTGCTATGATTTCATACATACCTTCTTCAATTGGACGAACAACAATAGGTTGTAATAATCCATGTTCTTTTATAGATTGTGCGAGTTCTTTAATTTTAGATTCATCGAATACTTTTCTCGGTTGATAACGGTTTGGCACTATTCTTTCTGTTGATACGACTGCCACATTACCTTCAGCTCGTGCTTCTTCTATGTGTTCTAATTCTTTGTCTTTAAGTCCAAATAATTTAGAAAAAGGCTTTTTCATCTCAATATACCTACTTTCGTTCATACATATTTCCCAGGAATTATTTTGTTAAAGGTTCTTTGTTTGGTGTTCCTGGCTTTCTTGGATACTTCTTAGGTGTTTGTCTTAATTTATCTATCGTAATGATCTGTCTCATACTTTCTTCAAGAGGTAGCGTAAATTCATGTACTGTTTTTACTTCTCCACCTAATACAGAAATTGCAAATTGTGCATCTTCTAACTCTTCATTACCTTGTGAGCCTTTTAATGCGACAAATTGACCGCCCTTTTTCACTAAAGGTAGACATAATTCACTTAATACAGATAATCGTGCTACTGCTCTTGCAGTTACAAGATCAAAGCTTTCACGATACTGTTGTGATTTACCGAATGTTTCTGCTCTATCATGTACAAAGTTTACTTGATCTATGTCTAATGATGCAGCTAATTCATTTAAAAATTTAATTCTTTTATTTAGTGAATCTACTATCGTAATTTGCAAGTGTGGATATACGATTTTTAAAGGGATGCTCGGAAATCCAGCACCTGCCCCTACATCACAGATCGTTTCAATTTCATTAAAATCTATATAAAAGCTTGGTGTCACTGAATCAAAGAAGTGTTTCAAGTACACTTCTTCTTTTTCAGTAACTGCTGTTAAGTTAATTTTTTCGTTCCACTCTACTAACATCTCAAAGTATGTTTCGAATTGCTTAATTTGTTTATCAGTTAATGTTATACCAGATTCTTTTAACGTATCAATAAAAGTTTGTTCATTCATGTTAGTTCACCTTCTGAATTTTACCTTGTTCAATGTACACAAGTAAAATTGAAATATCTGCAGGGTTTACACCTGAAATACGAGAAGCTTGTGCAATATCAAGTGGTTTTACTTCTTTAAGTTTTTGACGAGCTTCAGTCGCTAAACTATTGATTGCATCATAATCGATATTTTCAGGAATTTTTTTATCTTCCATACGTTTCATTTTTTCAACTTGTGCTAATGATTTTTGGATATAACCTTCGTATTTCGTTTGAATTTCTACTTGTTCTTGTACGTCTTCATCTACAGGTGAAGTTTCTTGTAAGATTTCCATAATAGCTGCATAATCCATTTCTGGTCTACGTAATAAATCTAAAGCTAATATGCCATCTTTAAGCGCTGTTCCACCGCGACTTTCGATAACACTTTGTGTATGTGCATTCGGTTTAATACGAATACCTCTTAATCGTTCTTGTTCAGCTGAAATTGCTTCACGTTTTTGATTAAATTTAGCGTAACGTTCTTCAGAAATCATACCAATTTCATAACCGATATCTGTCAGTCTTAAGTCTGCATTATCATGTCTTAATAATAGACGATGTTCTGCTCTAGAAGTTAATAAACGGTATGGTTCGTTCGTACCTTTTGTAACTAAATCATCAATTAACACACCAATATAAGCATCTGAACGTCGTAATATAACGTCTTCTTTACCTAATACTTTACCAGCTGCGTTAATACCTGCCATTAAACCTTGTCCTGCCGCTTCTTCATATCCTGAAGTACCATTGATTTGACCAGCAGTAAATAAGTTAGTAACGACTTTCGTTTCAAGTGTTGGCCATAATTGTGTAGGTACAATTGCATCATATTCAATTGCGTAACCTGCACGCATCATGTCTGCTTTTTCAAGACCTGGAATTGTTTCTAACATTTTACGTTGAACATGTTCAGGTAAACTTGTTGATAGACCTTGTACGTATACTTCTTGTGTCTTACGTCCTTCTGGCTCTAAGAACAATTGGTGTCGTGGTTTATCATTGAATCTTACAAATTTGTCTTCAATTGAAGGACAATATCTCGGACCTGTACCTTTAATCATACCTGAGTACATAGCAGATAAATGTAAGTTGTCATCGATTACTTTATGCGTTTGTTCATTTGTATATGTTAACCAACAAGGTAATTGATCTAAAATGTATTCTGTCGTTTCATAACTGAACGCACGCCCTACTTCATCACCTGGTTGAATTTCTGTTTTGCTGTAATCTATTGTATTACCATTCACACGTGGAGGTGTACCAGTCTTGAATCTCACGATATCAAAGCCTAATTCTTTCAAGTGTTCAGCTAATTTAATAGATGGCATTTGGTGGTTTGGACCACTTGAATATTTCAAGTTACCTAAAATAATTTCACCACGTAAAAATGTACCTGTCGTTAATACAACAGCATCCGCTTCATAAGTTGAGCCGATAACCATTTCTACACCTTTAACTTTATTATCTTCTATAATTAAACGTTCAACCATACCTTGCATAATATCAAGATTTGGTTCATCTTCAATCACACGTTTCATTTCTTCTTGATACAATACTTTATCTGCTTGTGCACGTAACGCTCTTACAGCTGGACCTTTACCAGTGTTTAACATACGCATTTGAATGTGTGTCTTATCGATTGTCTTAGCCATTTGACCACCAAGCGCATCGATTTCTCTTACAACAATTCCTTTAGCTGGACCACCAACTGATGGATTACATGGCATAAATGCTACACTATCAAGGTTTATTGTAAGCATTAATGTTTTTGCACCACGTCTTGCAGAAGCTAAACCAGCTTCTACACCTGCATGTCCAGCGCCGACAACAATAACGTCATATTTTTGTGTCAAAATTTTTCCTCCTTTTTATTTTCCGAGACAGAATTGACTAAACAGTTGGTCAATTAGTGAATCACTTGCTTCTTCACCAATTACTTCACCGAGCAATTCCCAAGTTTTGATTAAATCTATTTGTACGATATCTATAGGTACACCGTCTTCAGCAGATTGTATTGCATCATTTATAGATGTCTTAGCGTCTTTTAATAATGCAATATGTCTTGAATTTGAGACATATGTCATATCTTGTGCTTGTACTTGTCCACCAAAGAATAACTCTGAAATCTTCTGTTCAAGTTCTTCGATACCTTGTTGTTCAACCATAGAAGTTTGAACTAAAGGATAGTCACCTATCATTGCTTTTAATTCATCAATATCTAACTTCTGTTCTAAGTCCATTTTGTTAATAATTACAATCACATCTTCATCTTTAATGACATCAAATAGCTGATAGTCATTTTCCGTTAATGCTTCATTATAATTAAGAACAAATAAAATTAAATCCGCTTCTGATAAAGCTTTTCTCGATCTTTCTACACCTATTTTTTCTACGATGTCTTCTGTTTCACGAATACCTGCAGTATCCACTAACCTTAATGGTACACCACGAACATTGACGTATTCTTCTAATACATCTCTTGTTGTACCGGCTACTTCAGTAACAATCGCTTTATTATCTTGAATCAAGTTGTTAAGCATAGAACTCTTACCTACATTCGGTTTCCCAACAATGACTGTTGATAGACCTTCTCGCATAATTTTACCTTGCTGGCCAGTTCTTAATAACTGATCGATTTCATTTTCAATATGCCTTGATTCTTTTAATAAGAATTTAGTCGTCGCTTCTTCTACGTCATCGTATTCAGGATAATCAATGTTCACTTCTACTTGAGCAAGTATTTCTAATATAGACTGTCTTAAGCCTTTAATAAGACTGCTTAGACGTCCTTCCATCTGACCTAAGGCTACCTTCGATGCGCGTTCCGTCTTAGAGCGGATGAAATCCATAACCGCTTCTGCTTGAGACAAGTCAATACGTCCGTGTAAGAATGCTCGTTTCGTAAACTCACCTGGTTCTGCCATTCTAGCACCATTAGATAACGTTAACTCAAGTACACGATTAACCGTTACTAATCCACCATGACAATTTATTTCAACGATGTCTTCTCTCGTAAAAGTCTTAGGTGCTTTCATGACAGCTACCATAACTTCTTCTACGACTTCATCAGTCTCAGGATCAATAATATGACCATAATTAATTGTATGTGATGCTACTTCAGTAATTTGTTTCTTACCTTTATATATACGATTAGCAATATTTAAGGCATCCGGCCCACTTAATCGTACGATTGCTATTGCACCTTCACCCATAGGCGTTGAGATACTTGTAATTGTATCTAAATCCATGATATTCTCCTCCACCATTAATAACTATTCTATTGATTGTAAATGGTTTTGTATTATTTTTCGAATATATTGATTCGAAAAAATGCGGAGCGAGATGACTCACTCCGACTATTTTTATTTATTCTTAATGACTAAATATCGATGTGGTTCTCTTCCTTCAGAGTATGTTTCGATATTTTCAATTTTACTGACTGCTTGATGCATAATTTTACGTTCAAAGTTTGGCATAGGTTCTAATTTAACCGGTCTCTTTGTCTGAGTTGCTTTCTTAGCCATATTAAGTGCCAACTTCTCTAACGTTTCTTTACGCTTTGCTCGATATGATTCGATATCTAATATAAGCGTATAATAACCTTTAACAAATTGATGCATATAATTTTGACCTACTATTTGTAAGGCGTTCAAAATTTGACCACGCTTACCTATTATATAAGCAGCATTGTTGGAAGTCATATTAATATAAATTGTATTAGACTTAATCTCATATGAACCATCTACATCAATATTCATTTCTCTTATGATATTAAGTACATAATCTAAAGTGTTTTGTGCCACTTCATTTAATGAATCTTTTTTCTGATTGCGATCTTCACGTATACCTGTTTCTGACTGAATATCTTTTTCTTCTATTATTGTGTCTTCTTGATGTGTCACTTCATCTGTTATTGGGCTATTGTCCTCTTCGACCGACGCGTGACGATTTTTTAATGCTTCAATTGATTCAAACTGTTTAAGTTCTGGATCGATTACAGTTAGTTCAATTTGTGCATCTTGTTTCATAAATCCAAAAATACCTTTTTTACCTTCATTAATAACATCAATTCTTACTTGTTGTTCTTGAACATTCAAATCTTCTAAACCTTGTTGTAGTGCTTGTTCTACTGATTGTCCTTCATAGCGTGATTTAAGCATGCTGCAACCTCCTAGTAATATATCAATACTTAGGGAATACGTTTATTAAAAACTTTAGCAATCTTCAATACATGCTCTAGACTCTTCTGTGTTTCAATGACTTTTAAATCAACAGCTTGGTTTCGAGCGATAACAATGATGTCTTTAGGAATAATATTTTCTTTATGATTCTTAAAACATTCTCTAATGGACCTTTTAATTCTATTTCTTGTAACAGCATTACCCATTTTCTTTGAAACACTTATACCTAATCTAAAGTGATCAAGATTATTTTCAGCTGTGTAAATAACAAATTGTCTATTAGCGACTGACTTACCTTTTTTATAAATTCTTTGAAAATCATTATTTTTCTTTATTCGATAAGCCTTTTCCACAAACATCCACTCCACAATACATCACTTAATTATTGTTTATTATACAAAACAATTCCTTCAATTAAAACAAAAAAAAGACCACTGCTCTTCAGTGATCTTAAGCTGATAATACTTTTCTACCTTTACGACGACGGCGAGCTAATACTTTACGGCCGTTTTTAGAACTCATACGTGCACGGAAACCGTGTACTTTACTATGTTTACGTTTATTTGGTTGATACGTACGTTTTACCATTTAAGAACACCTCCATTAATTATTCTTAACATCTAATTCTACATTAGATTATCATTTGTATGATATTCATTTATATATATCAGAAGATTAGTTTCAAAATTATTTATACCATACGTGTGATTTATCACAATTTCAATAACTACTAAACTATAACAAATCAGATTTTAAAAATCAAGAAGAAATTTACAACTTCTATTTATTAAGTTATCCACTTATTCACAATGCATAACCAACTTTTTGTGGATAAATTGATTAAGATTTATTCTTATTCACAAAATAATCTCACCAAGCTACACATATTCACAGGTATTTGACAACTCGATTTGTTTAAAAGTATAATTATGTGGATAAGTTATACAAAGCATTGATATTACTGTGATTATTTCATAAATATTTACGTGTAAAGATTGTGGACAAGAGAATTATAAAGTGTAGTTATCCACCGTTTGTGTGTAAGTTGTGGATAATAATTCACAGCCTGTGATTTTCTTTATCAACAATCTTATTTTATGTGTATAACTCAATAAATTTAAATGAGAAAGAGGACTTTTATGAATTCAAAAGAAGAAATTTGGGAGCAA